>NZ_PDIZ01000001.1:0-1215289 GCF_002563635.1 Bacillus sp. es.036 | reverse complement strand
GTTTGATCAGATATTTTCTCACCATCTATATAACAACCACTCTTATTCAGTTTCCAATGCTTTAGCAACCCATACTGCGTTAAATTGGTTCGCCACCATTCAGGTGTTAACTGACCTCTCTCTCCACCAAAGTCACCTGGTGAGGTCCACGTTCCAACTTCTTCATGATTCACCCATGCCGTTATATCAGATGGCCAATCTAGTTTGTGATTGGGCGCTTCTGAACAAATTTCAGCACTTATTTCTAACTCACTTGCTCTAAAGCCATAAGGAATGCGGTTTGGAAAGCGATACTCCACATACCCATCTTTAAAATACAGGAGCTGTGCCTGCTTTCGATCTGGTTCATAAAAGGAACGAGGATCATCCTGCATTCCGATAAAACCCTTCTCATCTACAATTCCACAATTCGGTACCACATGGCAGTCGAGATAATCCCCTATTGGCATTTCGTAGGTGACTTGTTGCTCTTCCTTTTTTTCATCCGAACTATATAAATCAACGACAATGCGATCATAATTCATCGCACTCACTTTTTGGGTTCCTCTTCCCGGTACTAGCTCGGTGGCAATGAGAGCAACATCTTCTAATTTACTAACATGTGAAGCAGTTGTCGAAAAAGGCAATCCAAGCTTTTCTGCTAAATCGTTCACATTATATGGTTTGTCACTTAGCAACTTAAGAATTTGCACTCTTGTTTGATTTGCAAGAGCTTTATTAATTGGCACCATGTTATCAAAAGATAGCTGTAACTTTTTCAAATGACTCAGACCTCCCTCTTTTATTCCTAGGACCAATTATAACAAACTATCGACATAACAGTAGTAGCCCCCTACTAAGGGAGCTACTACTGTTATGGAACTTATTCTATTGCTCTCTCAATTTTCTTTCGTGCAGTTTTTCAACAATTACATTGTACTCGTCTTCTGTATAAGAGTAAAAATACATCACAATTAATCTTATAAGTGAACCTAGTGCAGGTAATAGCGCGATAACGAAAAACATCATATCAAGTGTAAAATCAGTTTGAGCCTCATTAGGACGATAGTTAATCCATGTTAAGATCAGCCCAGTCGCACCACCCGCAATCGCTACAGATAGTTTCCCTGTAAAGGTTTGTCCAGAGAAGATGATTGCTTCATTTCGTTTCCCAGTTTTCAATTCGGTATATTCGATTGTTTCTGCTAGCATCGAGGAAATTAATGGCCCCGTTGCCGTGTAAAGGAGCATGGTGATCGCGATAAATACAAAGGAAACAAATACACTGGAGTAACCAACAGTAAACCAGATGACACGGATGACAATATCAAGGGCAACAATCGTCATGAGCATATGCTTCTTCTTGAATCGCTTTGCTAGCGTTGGGATAATGAAAAACCCGATACAGCTAGCTAAACTAATAATACCGAAAATGGACATGAGTGAAGCGCTTCCAAGATTGTATGTGAAAAAGAAAACGTTTAAGGCTTGAGTAATATTCATAAAAACGTTGCAAAAGAAAACGACTAATACGGCGAACATTGGTTTGTTTGCTTTGATGGCACGTGCTGCATCAGAGAGCTTTACTTTTGTCTTAGGAGCTTTGACTCGTTCCTTCGTATTTTTAAATCCATTCAGCATGATCGGTAGCGCAAAAACCATGAGCACCACTGTTGCAAGGAAGTACCCCTGCCCCATATCGTCTCCACCCAGCCACTCAGCAAGGGGGACAAATAAGACTGGCGATAAAGCAATACCGGCGAAAACGCCCATATTCGCAAACGTAATTAATTTCGTGCGCTGCTGTGCATCCTGACTCATCACAGAGGAGAGCGACCAGTACGGTACATCCGAAACGGTATAAATCATACCCCAAAGGATATACGTGCCACCCGCATAAATTAACTTGGCAGTTGGACTTAGTCCATCTAAGGGGAGAAAACAGACAATCGTGATGATCGCAACGAAAAACGGCATGACCTTTAAATAAGGTCGAAACTTTCCGTGTCTTGAATGAAGCGTGTCCATCACAGAAGCCATCATCGGATCATTAATTGCATCCCACGTTCTGGCAATAAGGAAAATTATACTTGCTGCTGCAGCGGATATTCCTAAAATGTCGGTATAGAAAAAGAGAATATAAGATCCTACCAATCCAAAGCTAATACACTGCCCAAACCCATATCCAAAATAAGAAGCAAATTCTTTCGGTCGGATATCCTCTTTCGTTTCGATATTAGGTGAAGCATACTTTCTCGCTGTTTCCATCGTTTATTCCCCCTCTATTATTCAAAGATAAAACCGTTGGACTGCCTGGATAATAAGATCTTCTTAATTTTTTTTGGATCAAATTTATAGTCATGATGATGATCAAGAAGTCCATTCACTTCCTGCTCTACATCTGTCAGCTGGGTATAGCAAAAACCTTGAATGCTGTCATTCTCCATAATCACTTTTGTTAGTTCTTCCAAACGATGGAGTACCTCTTCCTCCGTTTGAGGGCGACTACCATAGCCCCACTCAACATCGCTCTGTTCATTACCATAAGCTATACCGCCATATTCACTGATCATGATCGGTTCCCCTCGGTATGCATAGCCTTTCGCATAATTTTGCTTCCGGCTTGTTTTCGAAGGACTACCATTTACAAAATCCATCTTTTCATAGCTATTTCTTAAAGATTCCGCATCAGAATTGTAATCATGTATCGTCAAGATATCGGTTAGCGTATGTTCCCATCCATCATTTCCTACTACAAGGCGACTCGGATCCTGAGCCTTTGTCTGATAATAGAGAGCGTTTACAAATGCCTGCTGATCTTCTCGGTGGTAGATTTCATTCACGCCCCAAGATTCATTCATAAGGGTATAAATAATAACCGACGGATGGTTATAATGTTTTTGCACCATCTCTCTCGTTTCATTCATCATGCGAAACATCGACGTGCTACTAAACTTAAAACTACTTGGCATCTCAGCCCACACGACTAAACCTAATTCGTCACAAAGAGCTAAGTACCGTCTGTCCGCAATTGTTTGATGGCGTCGAACACCGTTGAACCCCATCTCCTTCACTTTAAGAAGGTCAGACTCCATCTGTTCATAATTCCCGGTCATCAACGAATCGTTATAATAGCCCTGATCGAGAATTAGTTTTTGGTAAAAAGTATCTCTGTTAAGTAGAATCCGACCTTCCTGAACTTCAATACTCCTCATCCCAAAATAACTTTCGACCGTATCCACAATCTCTTGATCGACAAATAGTTGAAACGTAACATCATACAGATTCGGTGTATCTGGCGTCCAATAAAAGACGCGAAAATCAGCTTGGTCCGATTCAACGTTGGCGGTGAGCTCTACACTCGTTTGATTTTCTTTCACCCATACGCCTACGGTATCGATCCACTCCCCTTTAAAATAAACGTTTGCCTCGAAGTAAGCTTTTTTCTTTTGACGTGGTAGACTCGCTTCAATCGAAAGTCTCCCTTCTTCTACTCGAGGCGTCATCTTAACATCCTCAATATACTGAAAAGGCACTTCCTCAAGCCAAACGGATTGCCAAATACCTGTCGTTCTTGAATACCAGCATAAAAAGTTGTCACCTTTCCACGACTGTTTCCCAACCGGCTGCTCCACACTATTGCGATCTTCCACCCGAACGACGATCGTGTTCTCACCGTTACAGATGGCATTCGAGATGGAAAAGCTAAATGGGGTATGGCCACCCTCATGCTCACCAATAAATTCTCCATTCACCCAAACTTTGGTGTGATAATCAACGGCTTCAAAATGCAGCAAAAGTTTTTTATTAGTGTCTTTCTCCCAATGAAATTCACGCTTGTACCAAACCACTTCATGGTTTTCATCTACCTCAATGCCGGATTTTTTACTCTGGTAAGCGTAAGGTATTTGAATCGTTTGCGTTAAATCTTTCTTTTGATTAAACAATTTTTCGGGTTCTCCACGATCTTCATCATCAAATTCAAACTGCCATTCTCCATTTAAGTCGTACCATGCCGTTCGCTTAAACTGAGGTCGAGGATACTCTTCTTCCGTACTCGCACGTTTTTGTAAAACATATGTGGTCTTGATCGCCATGCCGCCTTCCTCCTCTAATGCACCCTCATAAGTAAGGGCTTTCATTAATTATTTTCTATTATTACATAATTATAAGTTTCATTACAACTAAAATAGTAATAAAAAGCGAAATATTTTTAAAATAGTGAGAGCTTTACCTCCAAAACAGACAAAAACAGAAGCAGTTTACGCAAGTGATTTAAAAATATTTTGACTACTCAAATAAGCGCTCACATTAGAAAGTGAGCGCTTAAACGGAAAACCAACTATGGGTGTCATAGTAATCATGACCTCTTCTAACAAGTGGGCACAACCTATATCATTTTTTATTTAAAATCTGCTGTCCATAATATTGACTCAGTGCGATCCCAAGAAAAATACCTATCGACGGTGCCCATTCGAATACGAAACCATTTAGAAGAAAAACAATTAAAACAGCCAGTATTCCAGCCAAAACCGCATAGAAAAACGACTTCCTCTTCATTCAACGGCACCTCCAGATAATATAGCATTTAAGAAGAGACATTTTCACGTTCTTTTATGTAATTTTGATACGCTTCTTTTGCTCGATCTGGTTTAGGAGTAATCCGTGAGATTCTTCGATGCATGTCATGAAGTAAATACACCCCTCTAAACAAACATCCCGCTACTAATCCAAACGCCACAATTCCTCCTACAAGTGGACCTAGCATGATTAAAATAAATCCTAAAATCATCGCTAATACAATCGCTAACAGTAAATACAAATAACCACTCCAAAGACTCGTTTTTCCACTTTTCTAAGAAAAATGATTGTACTAATATACGATACCATATTTTTACCATTTATTTAGAAACGTTTTTACCTTAAACAAAAAGCCATCTAAGATGCAACATGCGCATTTATAGAATGGCTTTTCTCTATTGATAAGTTGGATTAAACTTTCTTAACGCGATAATGTAGCTGGGCAAACTGTCCATACTGGCGCACATCGGTTAATTCAAGATCGTGTTTAACGTCGCTTTTCTGAAACAGTGGAATCCCTTTTCCGATTAGTGCCGGAGCAAGCGAGATAATAAATTCATCAATCAAATTTTTCTCAAGAAATTCATGAACGAGTACACCACCACCGATGAGCCAGATCGTTCCACCACCCTGCTCGTTTAATCGTTCAATGAGTGACGTCGGATCTTCCGATGTATAGGTCACATCTTCTGTGTTTTCTCTTGATTGAGTTGTATACACGTAGGATATTTTCCCTTGATACGGATTTACTCCGTTCTCCTGTTCCATCACCCAGTCATACGTACGACGACCCATAATCATGGTGTCCACATCTTTCATGAACTCCTCATAACCCGCGTCACCTTCTGGTTCAACTTTAAAAAGCCAGTCGAGTGAGTCATCTTCCGTTGCAACGTAGCCGTCAACGCTTGTCGCGATGTAAACAGATACTTTCCTTTTTGACATTGAATTACTCCTTCTTAAATTTTTTCCACTACCCTATTATAGGCTGTTCTTTACCATTTATTAAATCACTTATCATCAGTTTGTGCTCGGTAAAAAGTTGATCCGGAAGCGCATCTAGTGAAAAAAATGCTGTCTCGAACGATTCTTCACTTCCGCGCAGTTCTCCATCAAAATCGTGACAGCGAAAGAGGATTTGAACAGGTGAAACCTGATCGCCATTATCAAACGTTTTCTCTTTATCGGGACCTGAGTAGATACCAAAGAGTGACATCTCTTTTAGCACAAGTCCAGTCTCTTCCAACACTTCTCTTCTTGCCGTTTCCTGTACTGATTCGTTAAAGTCCATAAACCCACCAGGCAATCCTCATGACTCATTATCAGTACGAAGCTGCAGCAAAAGGCGATTCTCATCATCAAAAACCATTGCTCCCGCGACGACCATAATCACTTTCTCGTGACCTACCATGGAACGTAGGTGCTGTATGTAATCCATGAATAACCTCCATTCCATACCTATGTACTTACAACTATATTCATATTTGAAGCGGCTGTAAATGAGCATAAAAGAATTGTGGTACTTCTATTCCATAGAAAAAAGCCAGTGCGCCGGGCACTGGCTTTGGATTTATTTGAATGATTTCACGCCTAAATAATGGTCTTTCCAAAAGTCGTAGCTAAGATCAGTGACTTCTACACCGCCGCTACCAGCGTGGATGATTTTGTTGTCGCCGATATAGATTCCGCTATGTGAAGCTCCTTCTACATCATACGTGCCTTCAAAAAAGACAACATCTCCGATCGCCGGAGACTCTACTTCTGTTCCATCATATTTCCACATATCACGTTCCGTTCGTGATATGTCGACTCCAGCTTCGTTAAACACATATTGGATGAAGCCACTGCTGTCAAACCCGTCTGGTGTTGTACCACCCCAAACATATGGCGTTCCAATTAAGCTTTTCGCAGTGGAAACAACTTCAGATTGCGAGACGGACTCAGTAGGTGTGTCATCGGAATTCGGTTCAGTAGCTCGGGAATCCGTAGCAGATAGTGCACCCATAACCTCAGGTCCAGCTATACCGTCAACAGTAAGTCCCTTATCTTCTTGAAAATCTTCAACAGCATCTTCTGTGATCTGACCAAAGATACCATCGACGTGATAGGTATAATAACCGAGAGATTCCAGTTCTGATTGCAGTGCCGTAACAGCCTCGCCACGATCTCCACTACCCAGAACGTTGATTGATGAACTAACTGTATCACTTTGCTTCACGTCATTTGAATCGACCTTAGCAAAAGCCCCTTCACTTAAGACCGGAGAAAAGACCATCGCGGCCACCAAAGTAGATGAAGCAATTCGTGCGGTTAATCTAGATTTGTTCATGTAAATTCCTCCTGTAACTGATTCTAGCTGAAGTTTGCAACTTAATAGTCAGATGAAAATTTAGGATATGTAACGACTGGCAGATGTTGCCGTGTGATTTCCACACGCCTTCGAGCCGATTCACTTAGTCTAACAGAAAAGTTCTGTAATGAGGTTTCACTGTCATTAAGCCTGGATGATCGCTTTTTACATAAAGGAATATCTTTGTAATACCTTATCACTCCCCCCTCTATGCTTCTCTCTAATTAACATTTAGAAGCTCTATTAGTAGTGACAATACCTTCGTTTCATTTCTCCACCAATCTATTAAAATAGTGAGGTATGTCACATTTCTTTTTGATTCAATGATCTATAATAAAAATGTAAATACCCCACAGGGTAATTAAAAAGGAGACGATCATATGAGTAAAAAAATAGTCATTGTTGGTGGCGTAGCTGGTGGCTCAACAGCAGCTGCTCGTTTAAGAAGATTAGATGAAACGGCAGAGATTGTCATGTTTGATAAAGGGGAGTATATTTCTTATGCCAACTGTGGGCTCCCTTACTATATAGGTGGAACGATTGAAGACCGCAAGAAACTACTCGTCCAAACACCAGAAAGCATGGCCGCAAGGTATAACTTTGATATTCGTACATTGAGCGAAGTTACACGAATTGATCGTGCAAAAAAATCCATCTTTGTGCACGATTTAAAATCCGGTCAAACTTACGAAGAAACGTATGATCAACTAATTCTTTCACCAGGAGCGCGTCCGATTGTGCCACCAATCCCTGGTCTTAATGAAGCAGAGGCGCTTTTTACGCTTCGCAATATTCCTGATACCGATCGGATCAAGGCTTATGTTGATGAAGAGAACCCGTCCCAAGCTGTTGTCGTAGGCGGTGGTTTTATCGGAGTTGAAATGGCTGAAAACTTGAGCGACCTTGGCATGAACGTCACACTGATTGAAATGGCAAATCAAATCATGCCACCGCTCGATTATGAAATGGCCGCAATCGTTCACCAGCACCTTAGAGATAAAGGCATTCACCTGATTTTAAATGACGGGGTAAAAGCATTCGAAAACAATGGAACGAAATTACTCACCATAAGCGGAAAAGAAATCGCAACGGATCTGATCATATTGTCTATCGGTGTCCGCCCTGAAAATGAACTCGCTGTCCATGCCGGGTTATCTGTAGGAGCACGAGGCGGCATTCAAGTAGACGAATACCTCCAAACGAGTGATCCTTCCATTTATGCAATTGGCGATGCCATTGAAGTAAAATGTTTCATTAACAAGCAAACAACCATGATTCCTTTAGCATGGCCGGCAAATAGACAGGGACGACTCGTTGCTGATAACATTTACGGCAAAAAAACGCCGTATAAAGGGACACTTGGAACATCGATTGCCAAGGTGTTTGACTATGCTGTTGCTACGACAGGTAATAATGAAAAAACCTTAAAAAGCCTTGGTATTGCTTATGAAGTCGTACACGTTCATCCAGGTTCACACGCTGGATATTATCCAAACGCCTCCCCTATTGCCTTAAAGCTTGTTTTCGATAAAGAAACCGGAAAGATCTTCGGTGCGCAAGCAGTCGGTAAGGATGGCGTGGATAAGCGAATCGATGTCATCGCAACCGCGATTAAAGGGGGCTTAACCGTTCTCGACCTCCCTGACTTAGAACTGGCATACGCTCCTCCTTACTCTTCAGCGAAAGATCCGGTGAATATGGCGGGATATGTAGCAAGTAACATGGTTGAAGGGATGCTGGAAACCGTTCAGTGGCATGAGATTGATGCGATCGTGGAAAACGGCGGTACGCTTATTGATGTGCGAAGCCCTGGAGAATTTAAGAATGGATTTATAAAAGGAGCTATTAATCTTCCAGTTGATGAATTACGGAGTAAGCTTCTTGAGCTACCGCAGGGTGAGACGATTTATGTGCACTGTCAGGTTGGGTTACGGGGGTATATTGCGACACGTATACTTCAGGAGAATGGGTTTGAGGCGGTTAATCTTGATGGGGGGTATCGGACTTATGAACAGGTTATGATGGAGAAAATGATTACAGAGTAGTAATTCAGAAATTTTCTTGATACTAAAACAACGAAGCTACTATTGCATACGCAACTCGACTGTTCTACTAATTCAGTCTCCTTAATCACCTTTCTTACACAAATATAGAGCTTATAAAAAGCGGCATATCCTACTCTATTTTGAGAGGATATGCCGCTTTTAATTTTAATATAAAGCCCATTCTGTTTTTAAATTCTACTATGAATCGCGAGAACCGTCCCAGCGATTCTCTTAGTAAGTCGTCATATACTGCTCGCGTTCCCAAGGGTGTACTTGCGTACGGAACAGATTTTACACCTTATTTCATACGTTAACAACATGGAAAACCATTGATACACAAGGGTTTTGTTATATAATAGACAACAAACTAATGTATGTTTTTTTAATACATTTTGGTCATTTTTTGGTCGGAATTTTGGTCAATAATAGTCACCTACTCGTAAAACCAATTAAATCAAAAGAGGTATTGTTGTTATAAGTTAATTATTATTTGAATAACATTTATAATAAGTCAAAAACTTGAGGTGTATTATGACCGATAATGAAAAATACAAAAATATTTCTGAGATGTGTAGATCACTTCTTGAAAATGATACTCCCATAGAATTGGAGCTTGAAAAATTATCAAGCAAAAATTCATCATTAGCAATTGATTTCTTATTAAGAACCGTGATGATGTTTTCCGAAAAGGAAATAGAAAACAGGTCAGCTTCATTAGATTACATTGAAGAGAAATTTTTTTCTGCTTATTATCATATAACTAACGAGCGTGTCCAGCCAAAATAAATCTAAAATCTTTTTTTAGATTTATTACTGAAATATTTTTTCTACAGCATTTTTACTATCAAAGTGAACTTCTTCAACCAACTTTTTAATTAAATCTTTATTTCGTGATGTTAAAGAATTCCAATTGGATTGCCAAATCGAATGGGCTTTCCATGAGAATCCAAAATAGAGTTTTTCGCTCATATGATCAAATGAATATTCTACTAAATTTAGAAACTCCCTTTCTATTTTGGTGTTTTCTACATCGTATAACCTCCCCAACTGTACCAACCAATTAGCTAAATGCTCATACTGATTCCAAGCACCATCTTCCATAGTAAATTTTCTTTTTCTATTTAAAATATCAATTATTAGTTCTTTGAATAAATCATCTTCAAAAGAATATCCTTGTGCATCAGCTAATAATAAAATATTGGAAAATGACTGATTTAATTTCAAGAAGTTATCCGTATACCTTTTTTGACCTTCCATTATCATAGGAAATCTTTTTGCTTTCTTCACAAGCGCTTTAGCCGAACTAAACTTCCTACTTACCAACTTAACAAACCCATTAATCGTGGTTTCATCTATGACACTGACACCAAAAGTAGTATAAAAATAACTCTGATAAAAATCATTTACTACGTCCCTATTCAGATAGTAAATATCACTTTTACGTATTGTATTAGTTTTGAATCCTTTAGCTTCATTCAAAATGCGATTTAGGTTAAAATCTCCTAATGAATAACCCATTATTACTATGGTGGTTTCTTGGATTATTGTGAATAGTTTTCTAGACATGTAACTTTCTTTATGTAAAAAGTTGAAGTAATCAGCTTCAGTTAAAACAATGGATTCCGGGTTAATAATAGAACCATGAATATGAAAAACAGGTTTTACGTCAAACAGCTTAGGAATCAAACTTCCTTCAACAACTACCTTACTACTTAATGGAAGTATAAAGTCCGTAATAATAGAATCATAGTTTGTGGTGATTATATTTATCTCGTTATGTTTCTCTAGTAGTTCTTTAAATTGCTTTACTTTTTCCTTATCAATTGTATCAATATTAATTTTTTCTTTGATTATTTCAGAAATTTTTTCTCTAATGTTTTTACCTTGTTTTAAATATTCCTCTTCTAGTATTTGCGCGCATACAGTTAAATTAAATTTGCAACTTTCTAATTTACCTTGATCTTTTATAAAAAGATCATTTACTATTTCATTAGTTTCATCGATGTGTATAGCACAATCATATAAGAGCTCCAACCA
The DNA here is from genome assembly GCF_002563635.1 of Bacillus sp. es.036. Classification (NCBI taxonomy): domain Bacteria; kingdom Bacillati; phylum Bacillota; class Bacilli; order Caryophanales; family Bacillaceae; genus Bacillus; species Bacillus sp. es.036. The sequence continues at coordinate 1,204,297 of NZ_PDIZ01000001.1, read as the reverse complement.
ACTTGGTGCTTCACCATTAGTCATATGTTTACTAAACCCAGTTCCTAAGAATAGTGTTAATGATCCTGCAGCTAGTGAAGTGGATATCTCTAAAATGTCATTTGTTTTCATATTCATACCTCAGTTCAAGTCAATATTTTACCAAATTTTGATAAATTTAGTTTAACATAGTTGACTTTTAGTGAGAACTAAAATAATAAAAATAACAGGCGTATGCTTAAACACACGCCTGTTAATAGCCCCTATCTATATAAACTATAAACTCAAATATTTTTTGTTTGTTTGTATAGTTGATGCCCCATTACTGAAATACCTGAAGCTACTATAGCGTTCACAAGAGCTTCAGTATTAAAGCCAAATGATAAAGTAGCTATAAAAATTGAAATAAAAATAAGCACCCAGATGATAGACCAATCGGGTACTTTCGGAGTCTTTTTTAACGCTGTTCCAATCACCCAGAGAGCAGGTACTAAAAACAAATAATTTTCCTGAATAAATTGTTGTAAATCCATTTCACATTCCTCCTAAAATAATGTATTCCAAGTATTTGGACCGACAATACCATCAACTGATAAACCATGACGCTCCTGATAATTCCTCACCTCAGAGGCAGTGTTTGGCCCGTAAATTCCATCTACTTTAACCCCAACTGCTCTCTGAATTCGTTCAACATCCTTACCTCTGGAGCCAATTTTAATTAAATGACCAGGATAGGGAACAACAGCCGAACTAGGAACCGTTTTTGCTTTGGTGTATTTTTCTGCTGCAATAGCTTCTTTAAGTTCTGCGAAAGTATTTGGACCAGCTAGTCCATCTTTCACCAAACCGTGATCTTGTTGGAATTTCTCAACTGCCGCTTTGGTATCTCTTCCAAATTTGCCGTCAGCACCATATTTTCCAATATCATACTTTAATGATTTTAATTTATTTTGGAGATCCCTAACCTGCTTACCAGCGTCACCCACTCCAAGAACAAACTCAATAACTCCTGATTTTACTTTCTCCTGAGTAGGATGGAGAATCACTTTAGGCTCAACTTGGTTAGGAGTATACGAAAGAACTGAATAAATGAAGTCGTGTCTGTTAACCCCAGTTCCTGGGCAGCTCTTCGCAGCGTGCTCATTATGAAACATGATTTCAGCACCACATTCTTTAACAAGATATTGATAAACTTTCAAACTACTATTTAACTGGGCTCCATTTAACTTGTCATGCCCATTATCAAAATTAGCCAGGTGCTCGATCATAAAGGCTCCCGTGTTATATCCCTTAATTCCTGCTGGCATGCTCCAGAAAGGACGCCCGGTCACAAACAGCCCGTCAGGCATTAAAGTTAAATGTTGCCCAATATTATCCCAGCCTCTCACATTCACATGGTACCGATACATACTTTCCTGTAAGGCAATATGATTTTTCCCATTAAAATCACTGTGATTCGGTTTCCATGTATGGTGAACCTGTGCTCTAGAATATTTCCGACCTTTTAGCATTTCAATAACTTGATCAGCAGTAATAATCTCAAAATTGCTCATAATTTTACTCTCTCCTATCAGTTAAATTAAGTTCACGAAAATTCTTGTGCTTCACATAATCCCAAATATCATCAAACTGATTATCAAATCGATCTTCTAGCTTCCCAACATCTTTTTGAATATCTGACAAGCTAGTATGGATATTGGCCTGTGTTCGACTGATTTCTTCTAAAGTATCGTTCGAACGACCTAACTGAGTCATTAAGGCAGCTTCTCTCTCACGGCTGTCCTCTCTGTTTTGCATCCGTTCTTCTTTCGCGTCATTAATCAGCTGCCTAATGTAATAGAAAACAATGATCAAAACTAGAATAAACAACACTCCAAAGGTTTGATCAGATGACACGATTTGTTCTGCTGTTTTGACGCTACCTCCCATGGAATTCCCCTTTCAAGCAATAGAAAAGAGCATGATCGATTCATGCTCTTCACTGATTATTTATCTTTTCCACTTCCTGACTCACTCTGCTCTTTCTCTTGTCTCTCCAATCGCAGTTCTTCTTCTTTTTGCTCAAGTACGGCCATCAAGATGGCATGCTCTTGATGGGCATCCCCTAGCTTTTGTTTTAAAATATGAATGACTCGATTCGCATCTGCTGAAACATTACTCATAAAAATCTCTCCTTATCCAATTTTATTTTCTAAATTCACGACTTTATTGTTTAAATCTTGAAGTGCTTTCCATAATACTGCTGTCATGGAATAAGAGGACATTCCATCACCAGCTGGATCAACGACATCGGCATCAGATTCTTCATAAATCAAACCTACACGCTTTAGTTCTCGATCATCATCAGAGTTCAAATGGTAATGGTAAACTTGAGTGCTTAATACTTTTTGAAGAGCTTCACCTGTATAAGGTTCAATATTCTTCTTATAAGCCCGTAAAGATCCAACTCGGAAATCAGATGCAGCTAGTTGAATATAGTCTGAATCGGTTAGGTTCCGCGCTTGAATTGACGACATTGAACTATTTAATGATTTTAACATCGCATTTCCAAACTTGAATGTGTGGTGCTGATAACTGGATCCATCGTCACCAAACCTGAACAAAGTGCCATTATCGCCATACATACGTCCCGTTCCTAAGTCCAGAACACTCGTCGCATGAATACCAGCTGCTTTAATTAAAGCACCATCAGCGCGTCCATCACCGTTAAACTGAATAACAGCGCCCATACTGTATCCCCTGAAATTTGGGTTATCGTCAGACAAAACAATATTGGCGTCACCAGATGCTAACTCAACTACACTTGTGGTGACTTTATCCGAAATGACGTTATTGCCACGGTAAGTAGTGCCATAGATGTTGGTGCCACGTACTTCTGTTCCATAGACTTCGTCAGCGCTGATAGATTCGACGAAATTGATATGCTTCGCATGAAGTGTACCTCTAATGTCAACTTCCACATCCCCAGAACTGGATTCAATATTAATAGCTCTTCCGGTTCCGTTTAGGGAATCGTTCCCGATCCGTACATCTCCACCATCATTCCAAACGGCACCACCAGATCCATAACTTCCGGTACCGATAAGGATTTCACCACCCATTTGTGTATCCACTTTCAATGAGTAAGCTGTTAACTCACCCGCGAAATTACCTGTTGCCCCATCGAGCGTTCCAGTGAACTTAATATCATCTGCAATAATACTGTTGGCTTCCAGACGGTCAGCATTCAATGTTCCAGCTGTGATTTTGTCACCGTGTAAGGAGTTCGAAATAATACGATTTCCGTGCATCGTTCCGAATTTGATCACACCTGCATCAAGTCCAGCCGTGACGATTAGATCTGAATCAATGGTTTGCGACTGGATGCGATTCGCATGGAGGCTGTTGGTAGCGATTCTCTCACCATCCATCGATCCGAACTTAATCACATTTGCATTTAAACCTCCTGTGACAATATGGTTTGAATCTATGGTATTTGTTTCAATACGATTTCCGTTTAATGTCCTTACATCAATTCTATCTCCATGCATGGTTCCGAATGTAATAACATTTGCATTCAACCCTCCAGCTGTAATCTGATTTGTAGTGATTTGACCGCCAGATATCGCCGCCACCGAAGGGCTGTACCAGAATGATTCTGACCCATCCATGTAATGAAGGAACCTGATTTGCAGATACTTCGTCTTTGGATGGAACCTGAACTGGCTAGATACATTTTTTCCTTCTGGTGTATCTTCAGGATCAGCATTCATACCCATGACGTGACCATACATATCGCGCCACTCAGAAAGGTCTTGTTGGTCGCCTGAATTCCAGAAATACGCATTAGAATTGTATTCGGTGGTCCAAGTATTTCCGTTATATGTCTGAGTGCCTACCTGACTACCGTCTTCATCGTATGTCTCAACCCCGAAGTAAACCCGTTCAATATTGTTCGGAACCTTTACACCCAGCGAGACCTTGTAATCTTGTGTCGGATCGACTTCAAACCACTCTGAAAAATAGTACGTTTTAGACGATCGTGCTATTTTCAGTACATTTCCTCGATCTACGTCTTTGACAATAGACCCGCCATATACTGACACGGATGAAGAAGCTCCTTTTGAACTCGAACTTGACCATCCTGCTAGATCGCCCGTGACACTGAAGTTATTAACCAAGTTACGTGCCAGAACATTCAATTCATCGGTTGTGATGGTTTTGGCTGTAATACGCTTTCCGTCCATTGTGCCGAATTTGATCAAACCTGCGTCAAGACCCGCAGTCACAATCAGATCAGAATCAATGATTCCAGCTTTCAATTGATTAGCTGTAATTGTTTTTGAAGCGATCTGATTTGCCGTGATCGTGTTTGTATAGATGTCACCACCATTAATATACGTGGTTGATCCGTACTTCCAACCATCGACAAGTGATTTTGTACTGGAATACGTGTCGTCAGCATGTTTCTTCGCAGCAGACTCTGCAGCATTCGCTTTTGAAGTCGCATCGCTTGCAGCAGTACTTATAGCTGAAGATTTAGCTGCATTTGCTTTTGACTGAGCACCACTCGGTGTTTCCTTTTCTGAAGGATCAAATCCACTTTCAAAAGAAGTTTCACTTCCAATGGAGATTCTTCTCGCATCGATCACTCCAGCACCAATTCTGTCAGCATTTAAAGTTCCCACCTGGATGCGGGATCCGGACATCACACCAAACTTAATAACACCAGCATCAAGCCCGGCAGTCACAATCAGATCGGAATCAATGATTCCTGCCTTCAGTTCGTTTGCTGTAATTGTTTTTGAAGCTATGGCATTCGCAGTTAGGCTATTTGTGTAAATATTTCCGCCGTCGATATACGTAGTATTGCTGTACTTCCAACCTTCAACCATACTATTGGCATTATCCGCGATGGCCGTTATTGTTTCACCTTCATTTAGATTCTTTACAAGGGTTGAATAACCATCAGGTATTATGTCTCCATCGTCCCAACCGCCTTCTGACCAACCTGAATCTTGGATATTGTCAGTACACCAGTATTCAACACCAACCGTATCTTGACTAGGAATAAAAATTTCAAGCCATACATCGTCGTAGGTGCTTTTCCTTACTATTCGTGCTTTTGAGAATACTACTCCAGAATAATGGCTGTAAGATAAAAGGTTAATGTAAGGGTGGTTACCGTAATTAATGCCTGCTTCTAAAGTAACTGTGGCGTGCTTTCCACTAGACGTATTTTTCAATATGAATCGACCGTGTGCTCTGCTTCCAGAGTTCATGGCGATTCTTCTCCACTTTCCTGTTTCTGTTGTGTCTAACGTTCTGTACTCATTAAGGTTATTGCCGACTGTTTTCATTGATGAGTCGAAGGTGGTGCCATTGCCTATTCTAACCCGACCTGCATCCAATACTCCCGTTGTGATCACACCTGCATCCAATCCAGCAGTCGTAATATGATCACTGGTGATGATATTTGCCGACAATTGTCCGGCACTTATTTTTCCAGTTAGTTCAGGAAGAGCTGTTCTTGTTAACTTCACCCAGGAGCTTCCATTCCAACGTTTCCAGACGTTTTCAATACTGTCGATCCACATGTCGCCATTACTCGGATTAGAAGGAGCAGTCGATGATTTCGTAACTTTCTTTTCTGCATATTCTTCGGTATAAGATTTAGCTGCTGATTCAGCATTCGCCTTTGCAGCATTCGCTTTTGCTTGTGCGCCTGCTGGGGTTTCAGCACCAACTTCAGCAGCCGTGGTTGGTGTTAGCTTGATCCAGTACGATCCGTTCCACTTCTTCCAGATATGTGGATTTTTCGATGTGTCGATCCATAGGTCATTCGTTTCTGGATTAGATGGCGCAGAAGCCTGTTGTGTGACTTGCTTTTGTGCATAATCTTGCGTGAATGCTTTCGAACTTGCCCCAGCTGATTCAGCAACAATATCAGCATAATTTTTAGCCGCAGACTTCGCTGCTTCAGCAGCATCATCAGCATGTTTCTTCGCATCAGCTAGATTCGCATGGGCTTGTTGAATACGCGCTTCTTCTTCTGCCGTTACTTTACCGTCAGCATGTGTTTGGGCTGCTGTTTGGGCTGCAATTGCCTGAGCTTCAGCGTATGATTTCGCAGCAGTTTCCGCAGCTGTAGCTTTCGATTCAGCATCACTAGCAGCAGTACTAATCGCAGCGTCTCTAGCAGCATTTGCTTTCGCTTGGGCACCGCCCGGCGTTTCTGCACCAACTTCGCTTGCTGTTGTAGGTGTTGCTTTCACCCACGATGATCCGGTGTACCGTTTCCAAACGTAAGGTGTTTGGGAAGTATCGATCCATAAATCGTCAGCAGAAGCAGCTGATGGAGCTGATGTTCCTTGAGATATTTTCTTATTCGCAAATTCTTCCGTAAAGGTTCGGGATTCACTTACAGCACTCGCAGCCTTTTTGGCTGCATCTTGCTGAGCGATAGAAACACCATCCTCTTTCGCTTGGTTAGCCTTATATTGAGCACCATTCGGCGTTTCTGCTCCCACCTCATCAGCTGTAGTCGGAGTCGCTTTCTTCCATGTCTCCCCATCCCATCGTTTCCACACATAGGGACTGACTGAAATGTCAATCCACAGATCGTCATGGGAGGGGCTCTCAGGTGGGGATTTGCTTTGTGTCACCTTTTTATTGGCATAGGTCTCTGTAAAAGTTTGGGCATCGGATTTGGCTTGAGTGGCTTTCCCAGAAGCACCCTCTTTTGTTTCGATATCCTCTGCTGGAACGCCACCTACAGAGTCTGTATCTTTCGCTTTATTTTCACTCGTCACGTCCCCAATTTTCACCCAATCAGACAATGAAAAAGAAGCCGACTTTGTTTTGGTCACAGTGGAACGGAAAACAGCTCCGTCCTTATCCCATAAGTCGCCTTCATCATAAGGAGTATTCGGTTGTGAAACGAACGTTCTTCTTTTGCTATCTGCTGTATCTTGTGCTTGAGCAGCATCAGCTAACGCTTTAGCGATGCCCTCATCTCGAACCATTAGCCATGTAAAGGTAGTGCCATCTAATGCAAAGCGATAAGAATGACCCGTTTCGGTATTGTAAAATAAATCTCCAACATGATTCCTTTTCTCTTCATCAGTACGCCAACCACTTGCTGGTTCATTGGATAAAGAGGGTTCATATGGTTTAAAATGCGATTGAATTTGATTATCAATTTGAGCCTGAAGCTCAGAGATATCATCACTATAAAGCGTCGCATTCACATAATTCGTCAGTTGTGTATTCATATAGTCGATAGCTTCTGTTTTTGCCGTATTGGCTTTTGCTTCAGCACCCTCAGGCGTTTCAGCTCCTACTTCAGCTGCTACTGTAGGACTTGCCTTCTCCCAGGTACTTTCTGATTCATTATAGGTTTTTACAATGTTCGGTACCTCGGTTGTATCAATCCAGATCACGGTCCGATCCTCTGGAGGTAACGTACTTCGCACTTTTCGAACCGCACTGCTCCATTTACGTTCATTTCGAAACAGCTGCTTTTGTAAGTCCAGCAGAATCTGGTTAGGCTTGATCTTCAATTCCTGATAGTTTCCTAAAAGAAATTCATCATCTTTCCCCGGATCATCATACCGGAAGGTTTCGAGAACCCGCGCTTCCAAATAGAGAGGTGGTGTAAATCCTGTATCTTTAATGCGAACAGTGTCTCCTTTACGCACCTTTTCATGGTCAAGATCGAACACCTTCTCTAAGGAAGCTCCCGTCACTTTATATTGGACCACACTTTCAATGTGGTGTTTTAATGCCTCTCTTGTTCGCTCCCTCACGATTTCAGGTGTAAGCTCTTCACCTTCTTTAGGTTCGACATAATACACACCAATATGATGACCACTTTCATCGCCCCATCGTTGAAAGGCTTCTTGGTCTTCCACGTAATTCTTCCCACCATTAATGCCTTCAAAGGTGATGACTTCCCCTTCTTCATTGGCTTTTCCAATTCCAATTAAAGCCGTATAAACATCATTAGAGTCTTCTATCCGTTCAACACTTATCAGGTCTTTTCCAAGAACAATTTCTTTGCCGTTATCTTTCCCAACTCGTTCAAGGAAATCGACGTATCTGCCCACAACCCTATTTCGTTGAACCACGATACGAAAACGAATTTCCATGCCAAAAAGCTCATTTATTTGATGTAAGGCTTTCAATGCATTCGTAAAATCTTTGAATTCAATAGTTTTTGCCCCGGCAAACTCAATGAGCCCCACTTGCCACCCTGTCCCTGACAAAATAAAACGGGCAGCTGTCTTCAACGTCGCACTTGTGAGCGTAATTGGACTTAACACCTTCGCCGTACGAAGGCGCATGTGCTCTCCTTCTACTTCCACGAACTTTTCACGGATACCGTCTTTGTTTCGTTGTGTCACGCGGTGAATGCGAAACGGAATAAAGTAACCATCTGGATGTCTGGCTACCACCTTATTCATATTGGTCAGTTCCTTAACGTATTCATGGTCCGTCACAGTCGAAAACTCGTAATAATTGGCTGCACTATTTAATTTCTCTGTATGCTTTCCTCCCCAGTAAACGGGGGTTTCAGGATTATCATTCGATAAGAATCCGATGATTTCATCAAAACGATTGAGGATATGAATCAATTAAATCGATCCCTCCTTCCACTTGGCTACTACTCTAGCTGCATCTGATGGATAAACCTTCAACTCCGTTTCCCCTTTCCCTATTCCAAAGAAGTTGGAAGCGATATCCTTTTCTTTATTTATTAGGGCGCCATTCTTTTCAATGCGTGCCCGTTTATGATTTAAAAGGATTTGGTCGCCTGGGATCGCAATGTAAGGAATCTCTTCCTCTGTATTGCTGTTAATCTTGAACACTTGCAAATGTTGGACGGATAGCTTCGGCGTTGAATAGGTCCCATAAGCCCCTAAATGAACTTGTATTTGAGCCAACTTGTCCAAATATGCCTCATCCAAATCCGTATAAAATTCTGTTTCTCTGGCATAATGATGGTTCGAATCATTCGGGTCTTGTTGAGCAATATAAGCTCGAAAACGTGTGCCGATCCGTTGTAAACTGAGAAGCCCTCCTTTCATATAGTTCCAGGTCCTTCTTCGTTCACTAATCAGGTAATGGCCATTTGTTAAATTTCCTACTCGCATCTCACCATGATTCGAGGTCACTTGATTGTTACTATCTTTCATTGCCATTTTGCCAATCACTTGATCTCGATCATCTAATAAAGAGATTTCCACACGTCCTACATTAAGGGGAGAGATACTTTCATTTGTAATCGTAGCCTCGACTCGAAAATCTTGAAGTGTTTCACCCAATTCCAATTTTTGCGCCGGGCCATGCCAATAGGTCCCCGATCCATAAGAACCTGCAAGTAGTCCTTTTCCATTTGAATACATCGATCCAGAAACTGTGCCACCTTCTACCAGTGTCCCAGGCATAAAACCGGTCATATCGCTACAACCATGACGCAACAACAGCTGTTCTTTTTCTACTGATCGTTCTTTTACTTCCGTTGGTTGCCCCATTTGAATGTAATCCTCTGGAGTAATAATCGAAAGGAACGTCGTTGGCTTTAAGATATCGATCATAAAGATTGGAAAAGCTTTTTCCGTGCCATGGTTGGTGATAATCGGATCAAATGGTCCGTCTGGATCATTGATCACCTGGTTACGTTCAAGGGAATAAAGAATAGGATCCAACATCATCAATTCAATCGAACATGCCCCATCTGAAAAAGTCACATTCTCGATATCATACTCCCCATCTTGAATAGCATAGAGCTCACGATTCGGATTGACATCTCGGATGATTTTATACGGTTCTTCTGAGTAAAAGGTTTGGAAAATCACGTGCCGATAATAATCCAGGTCTTCGATACTATCAGTATCCACGGTAAAAGAGAGTTTGACTTTCCGGGTTTTGATACGAGAAGAAGCCAGCGAAGCCCCATGTCGATACGGTATGTTAATGGTATTTCGCTCAACGTCAGGAGAGAAGATGTGAAAAGAATCGACCCAGAGCCCCATCTCATCCATATCGATGATTTGATTGTTCGTATATTCGATTTTGAAATTCAATTTACTCTTCATCTTCTCACTCCCCCAGAGCCCGACTGTTCATTTCTTCTTCTCGTTCAATTTCATCTCGGACGGTATCCCACGTAATTCTTCCTACGGTTTGTCCATCCATTACCACATCAGAAGAGGCGATATTCACTTCCACTAACTTGTCCATTACACGATTAACTAGCCCTGTTGAAACGTTTGATAGCCTGGATTGAGCACTGGCAATCAGTTTGGCAATTTTCATTGCGTGTGGTCCTTCAAATGGGACAATGCCTTCTTCTACATCTCCAAATCCAGCATTACCCGCGGTGAAAGGCTTAGTCATAACACCACCTGTTTTGTGCCAGTTAACATTGAATTTCGGGTAAGGAACACTGACTAGTCCGACCTTCTTTGATCCCATACTGACATTGATTTTAGGAATCTTTGGTTTTGGGATGGTAATTTTCATCCGACTGAAAGCACCCTTAATGGAATCAATAATGCCGATCACTGTATCCTTCGCTGACTCAATCGGCCTCGTAATAGCAGATTTGACACTATTAAAGATGCTCGTTGCTGTAGATTTGATCGATGAAAAAATGGAGCTGATTCTACTACTCATCGAGTCAAACGTCGATGTCACACGACTTTTCGCCTCATTCACGACACGAATGATGATTGATTTAATACCATTCCAAATACTCTTGATCGTTGACTTCACTGAGTTGAAGATAGCATTTACACTGGATTTTAACGCATTAAAGATTGAAATAGCCGTACTTTTTAAAGCTGTAACGATGGATGTCACAGTGTTTTTTATAGCGTTCCAGACGGTTGAGAAAAAGACTTTAACCCCATAAAAGATCGCTTTAATACCACTCACAAAGACCTGGAACAAAGCTCTCACAACATTCACATAAGCCGTAACGATAGCCACAACAGCTGTTTTTATCGCATTCCAAACCGTCGTAAAAAAGATTTTTAAAGCATTAAAAATGAATTTCACAGCCGTTACGTATGCATTAAAGATGGCTTTGACAATCGCGACATAAGTTGTCACGATCGTGATCACCGCGGTTTTGATTGCGGTCCATATCGCAATAAGGGCTGTTTTCAAACCATTAAAGACCATGAGGGTAAAGCCCTTAATCGCATTCCAAGTATTTAGAATCGCGCTTTTCATAAAGGCTAAGGTGACTTTAATGGCTATTAAAATGCCATTCCAAACCATGATCAAAAAATCTCTAATGGCAGGTAAAGCGACCGCAAGAGCTGCTTTGATTTGTGTCCATAAATTGATGAAGAAGTTTCGAAACGCATCACTTTTATTCCAGAGAAGAACAAATGCAGCTACAAGGGCTACAATAATTCCAATGACAATGCCCACTGGACCAGTTAAAAACAACAATGCTGTACGTAAAACATTAAAAAGAGGACCCAGTTTTGATAACCAGCTCCATATTTTTGCGAATATCGGTATTAAATTTGAAACTGCTCCTACTACGTACCCCAGAACAACAAGAAATGGACCCAGTGCTGCACCGATCATTCCAAAAATGACGGTTAATTTTTGACCTAAGGGTGATAAACTACCAAACCAGTTTGCAACACTTTGAATCCCAGCTGTTAACCTGGGTAAGATATCTCTCACAAAACCTAGTAACACTTCCCCGAGTGGCACTAAGGCTAATTGCAATTGGTTCATGACAGCCTGAAGGTCTGTACCGAAATTATCGTATAATGCCTCACCAGCCTTATCGGTTGCTCCTTCAACACCCTCAAGATCCTGATTCACACTACCAAAAAACGTTTGGAACTCAGGTCCAAGGTCTTCTAATGGCGTACCGAAAGCTGCAATCGCAGCTTGATTACGTTTAGCAGGATCTTCAATCGTTGAAATGGCAGATGATACGGCCATAAAAGCACTCTGTGCGTCTTTTCCCCCTGCATTGATATCAGTAATTACTTTATCAGCATCTAAACCCATTGCATTTAAAGCGTCCTTCGTATCATCAGAGCCTTCGCCCATTAATAAGAATCCTTCTTTAGCAGAATCCGCAAGTTTATCAAGACTAAATGCTCCACTTTCTGCACCGGCAATAAGCGTCGCAGTAAACCCTTCTGCATCATATCCCATAGCTTTAAATTGAGGAGCGTATTCATTTAGCGTATCCAGCAACTCATCGGAAAAATTCCCGCCTTTTTGGAAAGCAACGGTCATTAAATCAAATGCCTGTCCTGATTCGATACCAAAGTTCTTCATGAGAGTATTCGCCGTTTTCGTACTATCTACAATATCAGCGTCAAAAGTATCTGCTAGAATAAATGCTTTTTCAGTTGCTGCTTGTAATTGATCTGTTGGTATTTCTCGCATATTTTGCGAAACTGTTGTGACAGCAGCTGCTGCCTCGTCAATATTTTCACCAAAAGCATCTGCCCAAAGATTCTCTGCAATTTCTGCAAACTCTTCAGCTTCTGATTCTGTTAATCCCAATGAAGCCTGCATTTTGCCTTGTGCCTGGTCGAAGTTATCTGCAGCCTTCATTGCCACAGCACCTAAACCTGTTAAAGCAGGGGTTACGGTTGCGGTCATCGCGCCGCCAATATTTTTCAGTTTATCCCCTTGTTCTGATATGGCCTCTGAAGTCTGGCGAACAACGTCCGTTTGTTCTTGGAATCGATCCGTCGTTTCGGCTAACTCATTTGATAGACGCTGTTCAGCCGTTTGTGCGCTTAATAACCTTCGAGAGAGAGCTTCAACTTCCCTAGAATTGTCTCCATACATTTCTCTAGCTCGCGTTAATTGTGTAGCAGTTTCTTGTGTTTTTCTTGATGCTAACTGTTGAGCCTGTTGAAGATAATTCATTTTAGCCTGAAGCTTTTCAGTTTCACTTCCGTTTAATTTCAGTTGTTCAGCTTGTAGTTGATATTCTTGTCTCAGCTTAGAACTTTCATTTTTCATATCACGCATTGCTGAATTAAACTCTTTATTAAATACACTAAACTTGATTTTCGTTTCGGGGTTTCCTGCCATTCATCCACCCCCTTTCTACTGCTTTTTCGGATTATTGGACCAAGTATCATAAGCCTGTTTATTTTCGAATATCCGATCGACTTCCACGATTGGAAAATCCCAGAACACCTCAGGATCAATCCCATAGACAAGAACATAAAGCACGTACAAATCTTCAACGCATTCAATGTTAAGTTGAGGCGCTTTTACTTTCTCGCCTTTCTCTACTTTTTTGAGGTGCTCTCTTCTAACCCCTTCCTGAACTCGTTCGGGTTTTGATTCAAGTAGACCATGACAAGATCGAGATAATCATTCAGTAGTTTTTCAAGATCCGCATGGTAGAGATCAAGAAATTCTTCAAACGTAAGGTCTAGACTTTTATTGGCTCCCATAATCCCGAGGTAAATCACAGGCAAGTAGCGATCCGCATCGATAAATTCAGCTTGTTCCTCTGAAATATGTTCTGGATCAATTTTTCCATCTTCTCCAACTAACCCCTGCATCTGAACCAAGTTCGTGATTAACGAGGTTTTTGTAATCCCGAGACGTTTCCCTGTTGCAAGAGAACGATTCGTTAAGAATGCAGGGTATTTCTTTGGATTCACAAATCGCGTTTCAAATTCATTGTTTTCGAGCTCAATTACTTCGACCTCTTTAAGTTCAATCGTACTTATTTTTGTTCCCAACTGACTTCCTCCTTTTTCTTACCAAATAAAAAAGACCGACAATATGTCAGTCTTTATGGTGAAGGGATTGCCTCCACTAACGAATAATCAAATGCTGTATGCCAGGTATCCGCAATGGATGGATCTTCAAGTTCTGAAATGTATGCCTCGTAATAGAGGTTAGTTTTGGCATCAGGATAAGCTGTTACTTCCACTTCCATTTCAGCCACTTCATCAGCGCCATTTTCAATCGCAAATTTAAATCCAGTGGTTGATACCACATTAGGAAAAGCGATTAATTTTGTGATTTCTTCAAATTCATCAATCACATCAGCCGTGAATACAAAACGTTTTCCTTTCGAATTTTGAGAGTATTTATAAACACCTGGTTTTAAATCCTCATTCGTAATACCAAATAGTTCACGAACAATTGCGACTGGAACATGAGCCGATATGGTAAGGTCATGTTTTTCTGGTTTGGTCTTCTTGGCGACTTCCACGCCTTCACACTTCTTAATTAACTCCTTTAAGGTCGTTTCGCCTTCCACAGAGCCAATGCAGGGAAATTTCACCCCATCTTGCTGAGTCCCATCCTCTGCGAAAAATTGCGTGCTCGCATTCGTGATTTTCGTTGAATCAAATGATTCGACAACAGTGGCCATTAAAATTCCTCCTCGATTAATTGATCTAATTGGTCATTGATTTCTTGCAGGATACGTGGCGTCCCTTCATTCATTCCCTCAGTCATGAATTCGTCTGGTGCTCTTCCGATAGACGTTCCTAACCCCTTATCAGGGAAAACCAGATAGTTGTAAGTCTTTTTTGGTTTCGTTTCAAATCCTAAGTTAAATGTTGTGCTCTTAAGAGGCTTAGCATCTCTGGCATGTTTCTTTTTCTTAGATTTTCTAGAAACAGGAATCCTTGAAATGATCTTGTCTTCAACAGTCTTCGTCCCAAATGAATGCAAGATAGCGTTAACTCTCGCTTCAACTTTATCTGGGATTCGAGCAAACTTTTCTTGAAGTTTCCTAATTTCTTCATAATCTATTTCAAAGCGAACACTCATAACGAATTCCTCTTCTAAAAATAAAGTTTACTCGGTCAACAAATTCATCTGTTTCTAATTTCTGTACCCTGTCTCGTTCGGTGCGCACAAAACGAATCGCATTAATTTTCGTAATTGACGAAATGATATCCAATTGATCTGTTTCAACCGTATTGCTATTTTCAGCCAGATACGTAATATAAATCTCCTGATTGATATTCCCTTGATTTTCGCCTTCTTGTAACTCTCCATATATAATCAAAAAGAGATTCAATTCATTAGGACGCTCACTTTCTGCGACGTCATCTTGGAAAACAGGAAGCTGGAAGGTATCTACGAGATTTTGATAAATTTTTTCGTTTTGTTTATTAATTAACGCTTTGGCTTTATCATTCATCGTTAAACCCTCCAACTTCTTGGAGATAGAAAAACAAATACCGTCGACTGTTATCAAAGTCCACGGTGATCACATCATATTCAATTGACCCAACACGTACTTTTATGTTCGATTTTCTTAAGTCCGTGTAATTCTCCGAAAATAAAGTGGGGATCGTAGGTGGTAACATTGTTTTAACCTTTAGATCCAAGCTACTTCCCATCGTCCCAACCAACTGATAGTCCTGATCACGAGCACTCATTAATTTAAAGGCAAGCTTTCCTCTTTGGAAAAACGTTTCCCCTATCCTTTTCCCCTGAGAGGATCGTTCAATTGAGCGAAAACCGTAAGACAAGTACCCATCATTAAATATTTCATGAACTGGTCTCTGTATTCGTCGCTTCATATGCGTTAATCCCCTCTCTGAGAGATAGCTTGAAGAGTTCTCTTTCAAAGTTAATCTCAAACAATTCCAAGGAATGATTATAAGCGTAACGTCCGTAATCTATTAATAAAGGTCTCACCTTCAAATCGGAGCTATAATCAATTTCATTACCAGCAATTTCATTAAGATAAGCTACCCCTTCTTTCACCTTATCTAGCAGGGTGGTATCCTCTTCATTCCACGTAATGTGCAGATAGCTTTTCAATTGATCTCTTAAACCTTCCAATTGTTCTTCACCCAAGAAAGCCGCCCCCTATTTCTCTGGAGATGGCTTTTCATTTTCTTCTAGCTGTTTTTGCAGATCTAAAATAAGAGAAATTCGTTCTTCCTCGTTACTAGCCCCGCTTGGATTTCCATTTAGCTTTTTGATTAAATCTTCTTGAGGCGTTTTGTTTAACTTCTTAATATCTGTTGCAGTTAAACGTTCGATAGATTCATTGGACTCTTCTTCCACTTCTTTGATGAAGACACGCTTATATTTCGGATGTTCTGTCGATAGTTCTGCAATTCTTTTCTGGCTAGGTTTGTAATCTCCCTTTGGATATTCTTCCCCAGGTTTATAGATTGTCCCATGATCATCGGTATCTTTAAATCCATTCATTACTTTATAAATCATAAGTCCTTATGCTCCCTTCAAATTGTTTATACTGCTGGTTCTTCCGTTAACTGTAGGTCATAGACTTGAGCAGCATAATTGTCTACTGGCTTACCGGTAGCAAATTGTTTAGCGATATACAACGTCGCATCTTCTAATGCCATCGTCTCCGTGTACTTTTTGATCGGTTCCGTTCCACCAATAGCAGCAATGTATTCTCCTCGAACAAAGAAAAGTACTTTGCCTTGTGGAACAAATTGTGATTCAGTAATCTTCGGATTAAAAGGCAAGCTCGTTACATAGGCACCATTCGCATTTTGAATCGTGGCGTTCGCTTGGATGCCAAAGTTATCAAAGGGATTCACAACCATCACAACTTTTCCAGCGACGTTTCGAACTTTATCTTTTCCATTTACATTACGAATCGATAATTTTTCAACGACGCCTTTTAATTCTTGAATCGTTGTTTTACCTGGTTCAAAAGTTAGAGTGCCAGATGACGTTTTATCTGAAATGGCTCCAGTGCTAGCATCCACACTTTTCAGAAGGCCAATAGGTTGATTGATCCCCGTGCCAGTAACGTATCCTTTTTCAAGCCCAACAGACATGGCTTCTTTGATCATGGTACGTACGTAACGTTCAATCCATACTGGACCCAATTTCAACATATCATTGGCAAGGGGGATAAATGCTGTTAATTTTAACTGACTAATAGTTTCTTTACGGAAGGCAGCATTTAATTGGCCTTTGATATCCCCAAATAAAGGTCCCCATACAGCTGCCCCTTCAGGATCAGAATAAATAAACTCGGTTACGGCTCCTAGATTTTGAATCCCGATTTCTTGTAAGAGAGGATGGTCTTCAACTAGGTCCTGAAAGACGCGCTCTTGTGTTGTTTTAGGTAATGTCTCTGTATCTTTGAAACCACCATCTTCGACAACAGCATTAAAAAATTTGAGTTCTTCTGAAGTCAATACATTTTGACCCCGAGCCTGCATGACTGCATTATCAGCCATTTGAGTATTTACTTGATTCAGAATATCACCCTGAACGTCGTTTGCTAGGGCTTCAAGCATATTTGATAGGGCCTCAGATTGTTCTGCCTCTGTTCCGTTTAATGTAACCTGAGCAAAGGCCTGTTTCTTTTCTTCGAAATTGTTAAATTTAATGGTCATGTCTTTAGCTCCCTTATTTTAAATTTAAAAAAAGCTTACTCATATTCTGCTTATTAGCAGGAGTAGGCTTTGGTTCTGGAGATTCATTTTTATGTGCGTTTTTCTTTGCTGAATACTTGGCAACCAACTTGTCTTTTAAATTATCGTATTCTTCCTCTTCTTCTTCACCATCGTCTAGATCTTCAAGTTCTTGAATTTCAATCTCTTCCCCAACGATATCAGCAAGTCCAAAAGCAACGGCTTCCTCTGCGGTAAGAAAGGTTTCTTCATCAAGAAGTTGTTCCAATTCAGACTGCTCACCAACGAAGCGCTTTTTATACGATGCAGCAAGTGAGGCATCAATTTTTCTTAAATCTGAAGCCGTCTTTTCAAAAACTGCAGCATTACCATATTCGAATGTTGAAGCTCTGTGGATCATCATCATAGTGTTTTCAGGCATGATGACTTTATCGCCAGCAACTGCTATTACAGAAGCAGCACTTGCAGCCATACCATCTACATGAACAATAATCTCTGCTTTATGGTTTTTAAGAATATTGCCAATGGCTACACCATCAAATGCAGAACCGCCTGGAGAATTGATGTGGACATGAATTTTTTCAGCATCAACATTTTGCAACTTTCTTCGAATGCTCTGTGCACTATTGTCGCTAAAGCAAAAACCACCAATGGGTCCATAGATGTACAGGGAATATTCCTTGTCTTTTTCATCCGCTTCAAAACGCACGTCGGTTTTTTTGTTCATCATGTTCTTAATTTGATCTTTGTATTCTTTTGACATTATTTATCACCCCCTTCAAGTTCATTTGTCTCTTGGTAGTTTTTCGTAATTACAAATTTATCTAGAATCGGATCATCCATTTGTTCGAGACCGATCGCATCTCTTAACTCATGACCATTAGCCACCCCGGATGACCTTAATTTATCAACTGAAGTTGCCACATCAAACATATTACTGTAAGAGACTCGCTTAATATCGATTCGCCTACCAGCAAGGTACTCTTTCTTATCGATAAATTTGGCATCTGACTCGTCTTTAATTTTTTTAAGTAATGGATCAATACAAAAGGTCATCATGTTACGAGTCGCTTTTTCTACATCTGCCATTTCACCATGAATTAAAGCGACCGGAATACCTAATGCCTTTGCAACATGATCTAAAAAGCCGTTACTGACTTTATTGATTTCATCTACACTTGCACCAGAGGAAGCTGCCTGTTCGGTATAAGTGAATCCTTTTTGTTGTGGGATGATGGCAAACGTCTTTTCTTTTATCGCTTGGTACATACGGTCAATGAAGCTCTGTAATTTTCGTTGGGTTTCTGGATCCTTCGCACCCGTGGTCTCAAGATCAACCGTCGAACGAATCTGATTTTTATATTTCTGGAATTCTACCATTCTTCCAAACAAGGACCCATAATCCACAAAAAGACTATCAATCAATTTGGATAGATTTTCATTATCGAATTCTAAATAAAACACATCACTCATCGTAAAGGTTCGTTGGAAGGTAAAGTTTTTGACAGTAACATTTTTGAACGTATCCTCGACTAGTCCATATACCACGCGATCAAAATCATCAGCAATTAATAAATCATCTGAATCAGACTTGATAATCAAGCATTCATTGTCATGAATGAGTTTATATACGACCGTTTGCCAAAAATAACTTGCTGACATGTTTTTATTTGGTCGAACATTTAACCGGTAGTACAGTTCATCTTTTATCGTTTCTTTATTCTTCTTTACTCGATATTCAGACTGACTGATAATACGACCGATCATATTTACGCAAGTTTGAATCGCCAATTGTTTCATTTTAATCCGTTCAGAAGTACCTTCTAATAAATCGACATCATACATCCACTCCAGCTCAGTATTACGTTTGAATATGTCTAATAATCCTATTGTCACTCACCTCCTAAAATGAAATATCGTCAAGGTAAAATTCTTCTTCCTCTACCAGGACATTATCCGCTTGCCATAAGGCATGGATAAATGCCTGAAATCCATCGGTTTTACGTTTGATTTCATCTTTCTTTAAGTATTCTTTATTGCCATCCTTTTTGATTTTCACATACACATTATTTGTGTACCATCGCATTAATGGATTGTCGCCAAATATAATCTGCTTATTTGCAAATACCGTTTCAACTCGCGGTGCAAGTTGTGAATGGATTGCTTTTGGATTTCGTATATAAATTAAAAGAAAACCTTCTGCTTCAAGTGCTGATTTAACAAGATCAAGACGAAAGGTATCCGCAACTATGGTGTTAACCCCGTACAACTCTCTCATTCTTACAAACCAATTTACGATTTGTTTTATATCAATAACCGGACCATCTAAAATGGTAAGTAAACCTTCCTCTTCCCAGTCATGGATTGGCGCTTGTAAATTTGCATCCTTTAGAAAACCTCTTCTAACGAAAGAATGTGATTTCCAAATATAATCTTCACCAACTTTAAATAATAATCCGACAGCAGCAAAGTCACGTATAGAAGCGAAGTCCAAACCGCCAACTGCTTCCCTGTGTTTTAATTCCGGAAAAGGTCTGTTAGTCGCTTTGATTTCTTCCCAAGTCGCAACAGATGCAGTTAAATCGGTGGCTGGTAAATTCATACGCTTTGTCATAAATCGAATGCGTGCAGATGGCTTAGAATTTCCTAATGAGATGTACTGCGTTCTCACTTTACGGAATAACTCTTTGGCATACTCACCCAATGGTTCATGGAACATCGGATTTGCCTTTTGCCAGTTTGAAGAGTCTTCCATTTCCGATTCACTGTCCAGTGTAGCCATAAAGACAAATAACGGATCCTCTAACGATTCTCCATTTAGAACCCTGGTTGCCCGTTCTTTCAGATCATCCAAATAACCACCACGAACAAACCCATCTGTAGTGATAAAGAATTCTCTGGAGTGTTTGACCTTCCCCAGACCAGATGAAAAGACATCAATGATTGCTGAATCTTCATATTCATGAACTTCATCATATACGACACAACCGTCACGTAAACTATCTTTTGTCTTCGGATTCGATGTGTGGAACTTGAGTTTGCTATTGTTCGTTCGACTAATGACTTCAGATTTCGTCGCATAAAACAATGATTCCAACACTTTGTGATTATCTGAGTTTTTAATAGTGCTGTAAATTTCGTTAAAAGAAGTCTTAGCCTGTTCTTCGCTATTCGCTACGATCGATACATTATAATTTTCAACTCCATGCAGATCACTGATAAAGAAATTTGTTAGCGATGAAATCAATCCGTTCTTACCGGCTCCACGGGCTTTGTATAAAAAGAACTGTTCGAAAAATGGATAGTTGCCTTCTTTGTAATAGAGAAAAACAAAGGCAGTAATAAATTTTTGAAAAGGCATTAAGGTAAAATAATTCTTTTCTGTAAAAGCGATATAACGCTTATGTGTTGTTTCATCAAAGTAGATATCATCCCGATTAAGAACATGGTTTTTCAAATATGAAAATAAAAGGACCACATACTTGCTGACTTTAATTTTGTCAGCTTCGTATTGGTCCATATAAAAGGTTACATGCTTATTTATTTTCATTTACATCAAATCGTCTGCTGAGTACTTTGGATTTCCCTTGTTTTCATCGTCTATAAAATGAAAAGTTCGTTCTATATTCATGATGGATGTATTTACTTTGCTCATTTCATTCAACAGAGGGTGGGACTTCACAAATGTTTGGGTAGCATTCTTTACCATGATCGAAACGCCCTCTTTTTTAACTGTGCGTTCCATTCGTCTATAAATTTCAATATGCTTCAAGTACCTACCGACTTTTTCCACTTCAACAGGACTAGTTGTATCAACCCTGGACATCAAATAATCCTTTATTTTATCTATACTTACGTCAGTTCTTAAGGCCGCTTTCAATCATGGCCCCCCCCCTATCGTGAGATTTTGATAAAAAATTTGGAAAGTCGAGCCCCCTCCCCGTTTCACGGGTCCCCTAAAAATTCTTAAAAATTTTTAGGGGGGGACTAGTGAAATTATTTCCCCCAATTTCATATGCGTAGACTATCATTCCTTTCACTACAACTGTCATATCTTCTTGAAGGAAGAATCCACTTAGTGCCTTCTCTTATAAATCACTTCTTATGGAACATCTCAAGAGCTTTGAATGCATCCTTAATTTGTTTACTAATCCCTTGTATCACCATCTCTCATCATCGAATAATTTCTTCTTTCGAATGTATTTCTTCAACCGGTCATGCTCTTCATTGTGACATGGAATACAGATGCTTTCACAGTTACTAAAAACAAGTGCAAGCTCTGGGTATTTTTTCACTTCTTTTATGTGGTGAACGTTCTCCGCATTACCTACCTTGCCTTTTCTTTTACACGTTTGACATTCAAAGTCGTCTCTGGAGAGTATTTTTTTTCTTAAAGTACGCCACTCTGTACATTGATAGAACTTTACCAAATTATTTTTCTCTATTAGATCTTTAAGATTTTTTAGATCCAATCTTATCACTCCAAAATAAAAAAGCATCCTAAAGGATACTTAAATATGTGTTGTTATTTTGTTTTCTACCTATTACTATAATACTTTATCAATACAGTATCAGATTGCATAATATCTGTAATAATTCTGCCATGTCGTTTTGCTATCTAAGCATTGGTTCTTTTTAAATAATCATTTATTTTTTCATCACCAATTTCACATCTTAATAATACTCTAACTAATCCTAAGTAGCTATAATATACGCCATTTTCTAATCGTTCTATAGTTGTACCACTAGGACTCAATCCTAAGCGCACATCTCTTTTAGAATTTTCTAATTGTGCAGATTCATCAGTTAAAACCATTTCTTTATTATTCTGTATTAGTTGATTTAAATCTTTAATAGTATTGATATTAAAGTTTTTTAAGGTGTCTAAAATAACTGAATAAGGTTCATCTTCAATTTCATTATCAGGAAAAGTTCTCATTAATAGTTTTCTCACTAATTCAACATTTAACTCATCAGTTGGTTCATCTAAGTTGTTATTATATATTTCTCTCTCAGTTAATAATCTTTCGTACTCTAAATCAACCGTTTCTAATAATGCTGCTATTCTATTTATAGACCTTCTTAACGGAAGTGGTACATCATGTTCGTTTTTGTATTGTAGTACATGTGATGTAGCTGCCCAATTATGCTGAGACACCGTTCTCAATTGTATCTCAGCTTTACAATTTTGATATTTACTAAGAGTAGGTATTAATGACCAGGAATCATTTGCTGAAATTTCAAAATGATATGAGCCGTATCCAAATTGATTCTCTGTTAATCTTTCTTCTGTATTCTCTTTTCTGAAGACAACAAAGTTTTCTTCAATGATTTTACTAACTAGTTCTAAGTCTCTTCTAAATAATACTATGATTCTTATTCCTGCTAAATCGTTTATTTCTTCAACTCTATTGATCCTAAGCTTATTTCTTTCAATTTTGTCTTTAATAGATTTCCATTCCTTAACTCTAGATTCAATAGGTAAAGGTAAATGGAAATTTCTTAGCAACTCATTCAATTGTTCAGTAATTACTCTGCAAAATGATTCATATTTATCTTTTTCTGTCTCGTATTCTAGTTGAATACTATCTAATACTTTAGACATTTAATATCACCTTTTCTCAGTATTCTTAAGCCTTAGCTTATTAATTGACGGCTATAATGACGATAACTGTATAAATTTTAATTTAGAGTTTAGATTTCTGTTAAGTAACTCTTGATTCGGAAAACAAATTTCATAACAATCATCATATATCCTCAAACCTATATTAGTAAATTTCATAATTACGTCCTTTTGAACTTCATTGGTAATCATCTTACAAATTGAATATTTTATTAACCCAGTTAAGTCATTCCTACCGACAAGAGTTTTCAAATAAGATGCAGTTGAAGTGGTCGTCTTTCTCAATTGATCGCCATTATACTCTGCAAACAAAAAGTTGGATATATTTGAAATGTTTAAGTCTCGTTTTAATATTAGGTAATTATTAATGTTTAAAATTAAATCATAAGGTATATCAACAATAAATCCGTTAACAGTAATTTCTCTTTTTTCAATATTTACATCCGTTTCCAGAATGTCAGTCATAGTGTTGTATCTAAATCCATATTGAATTATAAATTTGAATATTAAACTTGATCTGATTTTTTCATAGGCACTTTTATTTTCTAAAGAACTTACTCTCATTTCAGCTGACTGTAGAGTATTATTACATTCTTCTACAACGATTAATACTTCTTCATCTGTAAACGCCTCAAAATCACTATGTACACTATTTAATTCAAGCTTTTTAATGTGAGTATTTATCTGATTTCTATAAGATTTTTCATCAAATGCTGATTTTCCTATTTCATCTAAAATTTCTCGGTTTTTAAATTCCCCGTAACTAAACAAATAATAAATAAATTCTTTTAAGGCTGTTGAGTAATGGGTTACCCTACTTGCTGAACTGATTTTATATTCACTTACTAAATAACTAATACTTTTAATTACTGTGGAAGTACTAAGGCCTTGTAGCAGCTCTCTTTCGTTTTGCGGATTTAAGTTCCATTGATTAATTAAGAATTCTTTAAATCTATAAAGGTGAGTAGAATATCCATCAGGTGCTTTACTTAAAAATTCATCAATGTGCTTGTCAATGAACATAATCATGCCTCCTAACCATTCATACCAATTATAATCTAAAATTCTATTTTTTTACATACTAATTACCCATATCTTATATTGTGTTTAACTCATCTAATCCTTTAAACACACGGTATACCTTCAGCTAAATGATTAATGATTACTAATTACACAATGTATTAATATAAAGAATTAGAGTTAACATTTTGAAATTTTTAACAATATTTCTTGTTTTTGAGGTATAATCTTTGTGACAATATTTTTAGGGGGTACTAATATGGCTTTTAGTTACGATGAAGATTACTTCATGAAAACGGTACCATTTATTTATGGAAATGAAAACTTAAGAGAACCTCAGGTACAAGGTTACTATCATGTATACGACCATTTTGTTGTAAAACAAAAGAAATCTCATGCAGTTATTGTTTTACCTACCGGCGTAGGAAAAACCGGGCTTATGTCAATTCTTCCGTACAGTATCAGTCAAGGTAGAGTATTAATAATTGCTCCTCAAATTGTAATTAAGGAAACTGTTATAGATGCTCTTAACCCTGATAAACCAGAAAACTTTTGGATTAAAAGACATGTATTTGACAGACCTCAACAATTACCTGCCCTAATTGAATTTGAAGGTTCAAAAACTAGTAAAGAAGTTTTAGAAGCTGCTAATGTTGTTGTAGTCAATATTCAGAAGTTACAGGGACGATTAGACTCTTCACCTCTTAACCATTTGCCAGAGGACTTTTTCGATATGATTATTATTGATGAAGCTCATCATTCTACTGCAAGGACTTGGGTAGAAACAATACAACATTTTTCTCAAGCAAAAGTTATTAAAGTAACAGGTACTCCTTTTAGAACTGACAAAGAAAAAATTACTGGTGACCTAGCATATAAATACAAATTAAGTCAAGCTATGGCAAATAAATATGTGAAATCGTTGGAAAACCTAACATACATCCCAGAAAAACTAATGCTAACTATTGACGATGATTCATCCAAAAAGTACTCTATAGACGAAATATACCAGATGGGTATTAAAGACGAGGATTGGGTAAGTAGATCAGTCGCGTATTCAGAAGAATGCGCTAGAAGCGTAGTCAATATGAGCGTAAAAATGCTCGAAACTAAATTAAGAGGAACTACAGTCCCTCATAAAATCATTGCAGTGGCTTCAGATATTAAACAAGCAAAAATAATCCAAGGATTATACAATGAGTATGACCTTCCTACAACTATTGTGCATAGTGATTTAAATGAACAAGAAAGGGAGAAAGCATTTTCAGATATTAAAAATCATAGAACTAAAGTAGTAATCAATGTCTCTATGTTAGGTGAAGGATATGATCATCCATATTTATCAATTGCTGCAGTTTTCCGTGCTTTTAGAAATCCCCTACCTTATGCTCAATTCGTTGGCCGAATTTTAAGATCTATTCCTGATGATGAAGTAAAAAAAGCAGATGATAACATAGGACAAATCATTTCGCATAAGCACTTAGCAATAGAACAACTTTGGGATTTTTATAAAGTAGAAATTCAAGAAAGTGAAATAATTAAGCATCTAAAAGATTTTGACATTCTCAAACCTATAATCTCAGATGTTCCCGGAAGTTCGGGTACTAGAGAATTAGATTTGGGAACGGCTACAGAAATAGGTGAAGGTAAAATCATTGGGGACGTATATTTAACTACTGAATTAATAAAACAAAAAAAATCAGAGGATAGAGCTCGTGAAAAGAAAATAATAGAACTACAGAGCGTATTGGAAATTAATAGAGAAGAAGCTGAAAGTATTGTAGATACTACTGCTAGTTCACAATCAAATATTAAACGTCCAGATTTATATTTTGCAAGTAAAAGAAAAGATATCGATGTAAGTATTAAGGAAAATATTGTACCAAATATTTTAATGAAATTTGATATTGATAAAACAACCGCTACAATTCAGGATTGTGGTTTATTCAAAAACAAATATTCCTGGATTAAGACTCGGATACGTGACAACGGTGGTATGTTAGCTGTATATTTCATGACCTACTTAAAGAATGAGATAGGTGCTAGTAAGGACAAATGGACAATAGATGACTACGATATTGCATATGAAAAACTCCCTCCAATGGTTGATTATGTAGAAAAAATTCTTGATGACTATTTAAACCAGTAAATTAATAATGTATTATAAGAAATAAATAATATAATGAAAAGGAGGGTATTTTGGTGAAGAGTGATATAAAAAACATTTTCGAATTATTACACTCCCCAGTTTTAACCCCCTATAATTTACTTGAAAACGTTAAATTGGATAATTACAAGTATGTAAATTATTACATGGGTGAGTCAGGTGTTATTTCTGAAATGAAGTGTGTTGATATTGAAGGGGAAGTAATTTATTACTACTTATTTGACAAACAAGACCACCTCTTTAAAGTGCTAATGAAAACAAGTGACGGGAAACAAGAACAATTGTTTGAAAGAGAAGATGAACTATCTAAACACCTTAATAAATACTCGTCAAGTAAATCAAATAAAACTTCAGCAGTATAATATGAAATATCTATAATTTTTTTACTGGTTTACTTTATGGCTGCTAAATGCAAAATCGTAAACCAATTATTAAAGAATTTCACATCTAAAATCATACACTAAAAGCTTGGAGGCGTAATGCATTCCAAGCTTTTTTTCATTCAAATATTACTTTGGAAGAAGACTTTCGATTTCCCAGAATCTAGCTCCAAAACTGTTATAAATTGTGCTTCTATGCCCTTTAGACTTGTTGCAATGTTCGCAAGTTAATTGGAAGTTAGTAGGATCATTAGTCCCGCCAGATTCCAATGGGATAATATGATCATAATTCTCTTTATTGTCTAAATGTAACACCTTACTCAAGTCTGTTCCACAAATTTGACATCTACCTTTATCTCTCATGAAAACACCACGTTGTAGCCACTTAGGCAAGTACTTAGACCTTTTTAAAACCCCGTCTTTTTTTAAATAGTCTGGATAGTCTTTCAATTTTAGATCTTCAATCACTTCTTGGAGCTGCTTGTTAAATTCAAATAGAAATTGCTTATTGGAAAAAATCACTGTAAATATATCACTGTTGAAAGTAGGTGCTAATTTTTCTATATAGAGGTTTAAAATCTGGTGTGCATATTGCTCTACATCATTATGATCATACTCATATACCTCTTCTTCGTCCAAACCAATAAAAGGAGGTATACCTAAATGAGAATAATCCACATCGTATATATTCATGATCTCCACTATAGGATTAATCACAGACATAGGTAAATGTTTGTCTAGTAAATATTCATACATTGTGAAATTAATAAAGTCAATGTAGTCATGTAACAAAGTTTCTTTGTGAGGCTTTGAAATTTTAGTTAACAAGTCAACATCATCATATTCTAACCATTTTTCTACTTGTAAATCATTTACACCTTGTAATTCATGTACCATATGAGCAGCATTAATCAATGCTTCATTACCATTCCAAGAATATTTACGATTCAAATTGACCACATAATACCCTCTTTCTATTTATTTCTAGAAGTTTAAAATATTTCAAATTACTTTATGGAACCTATGTCTATCATATAACTTCTAACCGCTTATATTAAAATTAACTTTATGAATATCTTTTATATTTTAACATAATAACCACTGGAGAGTCGTTTGAATTCACAAACGAAATCACATCTTATTTTAAGCTGAAATATTTATTTCAGCTTAACTATTATTTTGAATTAGCATGAGTTGTTATGAGTGAAGTCTATTTAAACATTGATGCAACATGAAACTCATAAATGTTTCTCTCTAAATTTTAAATTCTTTTATTGCTTTGTCAATTCCATCTTGCTCAATTCCAATGTACCTTAAGGTCAAAGAAGGGCTAGTATGGTTAAATATTTTTTGAAGTATTGCTACATCTTTCGTTTGTTGGTAAAAATGGTAGCCAAAGGTTTTTCTAAGAGTATGAGTTCCTATTTCAGTTATACGAACGTGTTCTGCTGCATCCCTTAGAATTTTGTAAGCCATACTTCTACCAATTGGCTTATTAATTCCCTCTCTACTTTTAAATAGGAACTCATGGTCTTTCTTATCTTCTACATATATCTTTAACTCCTTTTTTAGAACCGGTGTCATATCCAATCGCTTCTGCTTCCCGGTTTTCTTTTCTCTCATACTAAAATAAGGTCTTTTTGCATCACTTACACGAAGAGGTAAAATATCAGAAATGCGAAGCCCGCTATTGATTCCTAGAATAAACATCATATAGTCCCTTTCATTTTTTTCTTTAAGATAACGTTTAATAGCTCTGATCACTTCAGGATCTCGAATGGGCTGTACAAAATTCATCCAACGAACACCTTCTCTTTTGTCACTTCAATGTGCAAAATAAATGCCAACTTATAAAAGGCTCTTGCCTTTACTCTATAGTACTTCCTTTCACTCATGCCCAGCTCATTATAAACTTCGTAATCAAATACATCTTCTTCGTTCATATAGCGTTGAATAATGATCGACCTTTCTTGATAGGAGAGGCGATTGACAGCCTTTCTAATTTTACTAAGATACTTCCTACGAGCAACTACCTGGTCTATATTTTTGATTGCTACATTTTCTGTAGATGAATGAAATTCATTTGTATGAGTTGGAGGCACGATAGAGAAGGTTTGAGTCACTTTAGGCAAATGTTCATCTGGTTCCATAAGTAAGTAAATGGTGTATTTTTCAAGAGCTCCTTCAACAGCTGCTTTAGTTTGCTCACGATTAATTTCTGGTAGATTAAAATCAATTTGTTTTGCCATATGCCACCTCCGTTGATTTATATAAAAAAGGAACACCAACCAAACAGAAAAAACTTCTGTGTAGTTGGTGCCCCTGCGTTATGGCTCAGGACTTATATTATTTGTGACGATCCTTGATTTTTACGTAATGCTTTTGCATCCGTACATAATGGTAGTCAATACATTTGCCGTTTACCTGGTATTCATATAGAAAATGATGAAAGTGGTAAAGAACGAAATGAAAAGCGCTTTTCATTCTCCTTCCCACTCATGAGCATCCATAATAAAAGAACATTTGCTGCATTTCTTTTGAGGAATAATATTAGGTAAAACCTCAGAAACTTTGCAATCAGGACAGTAGTATTCAATCACTCCTATAGCTCCTTTCTCAAACCTTCTCAGACGTTTGGAATTCGAACCGATCTATCTTTCCTTGATATGTGAAAATCGTTGTTTTTCCATGTGATGGCAATTGTTTTGAAATTAAGTTACCATCTTTAACGATATAACAATGATCTTCTTCAAGAACCTTTGATAGATTCTCAATATCACTAATTTGTTTATGGTTTCTGTCCATCCTAAGCGCCCCTTTTGTGGTAAAATAAGAAGTAAGGGAACTTTTACCGCCTGGACGCTCAGGTGGTTTTTTTATGAAATTTTTCAAAGTTACTTTGTATTCTGTTCTTCTCTCTGTCTTGAATTTCCTCTTTCCCATTTCCAATTTATCTTTGGTCGATCTTCAGGATCATATTTACTTGGAAGATTGCGATAGTACTCGAGTCCACTATCTGATAAATAGTAAGTTATAACTTCTCCATGAGCTGAACTCATGAAAACACCACCTTAATTAATCATAGAAATTATTAATCTATTTTTCATTGGCCCATAAGTTCTCAAGTGTTGTAAGTGTTTGCTTCAGCAACCAGTTAGAATTATGCCCACTTTTCTTCAGCTTGTTTACTAAAAATTCTTTTCGTTTTGTTACTGCATTCCTCAGTTGACTCATTAACTTGCCTCCTGGTTAAAGTGCTTTTGAGAGAACCGTTTCTTCCACTCTTCAAATTCTTGTTTAGAGTGACTTGCAGAGTCACATTTCTTACAAGGATTAACCTCGGTACCAGCAAAGCTTTTTTTATAAGTGACGCCTCGATTGAAACAGTAGGAACATACCATTGAAAATACCCCTTTCAAAATGATTTTCTTCGATAATCTTTACCAGTCATTTTAAGTACGGTCGTGCCATCCATCATGCGGGAAAAGTTCCGTTCATTTACCTTTTTAGAAAGTTCATCACTAGATAAATTGGTCGTAAATATCGTATGCTTACCTGCTCGACTATCCATGACCTCAAATAACTTGGTTTGAGTCCAGTTGTCATTCTTATTCTTGGCGTTCGTATATTCTGTACCAATATCATCTAGTACCAGTAAATCTACCTTTTCAACAGCTTCTAACAGTTCTGCTTCTGAAAATTCACTGTGACTGTTATATGTGTCCTTAATTTTTGTAAGAAGCTTTGGAACTGAGAGAAAAAGTCCTGAATAGCCTTTATCTAATAGCGCTCGAACTGCTGCATATGATAAGTGACTTTTCCCCGTTCCATATGAACCTGCAAGAAGAAGGTTTTCAGGATTGGAACTTTTGAATTCCTTAACAAATTCTTCTACGGTTTCCTTTGCATCTATAAGCTGTTTGTTAGTAGGTTCATAGTTTTCAAAAGTAGCTCTTTGTAAACTACGGTTTACTAGAGAGTTTTGATTGAAAATTGCTTTTGTTTTCCGTTCAAGCATAGCTGACTGGACTTTTCTGCTTTCTTTAGCCAATCGCTTTTCTTCACATTTGCACCCTTTGAAAGCTCTGAAAAGCTTTCCTGCTTCAGGTCCAAGTGCAACGGTTCCTTCCACTTCGTTAACTATCTCACCACAACCTGAACATTTAATTTGGCGAAGCACCTTCATCGGGGCTATTTTTGTTTTTAACAAAGATGATGTTTCTTTCATAACTCTCCCTCCAATCAAAATCCATAATCATATTTTTGCTCATCTTGCTGTTCTGGCTTTCGAAACGGGCGAACATTACTCACTTTTTCAGATTGTTGCAATCGATAATGATGGGCAAGGATAACCTTCTTGCAATAAGCGAACGAATTTATCTCATCACCATGATAGGCAGCTGTAAAATCCCTAAAAGCTTGGTCAATTCCCTGTACTGCTTCTTCGATCGAAACACCTGCTTTTAATACTGCTTGAACGTGTTGGTAATCGGAGACCTTGGGAGGCATGCCCGGTTTCCCTCGTACTACCATGTAATAATCTAGCAAGTAATCAGCATTGGACTGTGATTCGTTTTTTTGAGGTTTATTATTAACTACAACAACATTACTAATATCTTTATTAGATTGGACACTTTTGTCCATTCCAGAGTGGTCATTTATGTCCTCTCTCTTATTAAGAGGAGACACTTTTGTCTTATCACTATTTTCAGATTGGACATTTTTGTCCAACCTCTTTTTCTTTTGAATAAATCCTCTTTTTGAATTTTTAACTGTTAAAATTAACCCATATGGGGCTCTAGTTACTTTTATATATTCGTGCTTTTCCAGTACGTCTAACCATCGACGTATCGTCTTATCACTAACTCCAAACACAATTGAAAGTTCTCCTAGCTTCATAGGCTTATTTCCTAAAACAACACCCCACACAGTTCCTTCTCTATCTATTTCATCTGTGGTTGAGCTCACAGCCCAAAGAAAGAGCCACAAGCTTGAGCCGATGTTTTGATAATGTGTCGGATCCAATATGCCAGAATAAGTAGAAAACGGATAACTCTCAGACATTTTCCTCCTCCTTACATGGACTGACGATTATTTAGTTTTTGTTCCTGATTTGATATAACACGAAGCATACATACCTTTAATTCGTACAAAGGTAAGCTCAGGGTAGTTTTTCTTAATGTAATTTGATACATAGGACTTAAAATATTGCCTTTGAGTTTGCTTTTTATGGATACGTCTAACAACTGATAAATAATGAAGGGGTATAGGAATGGCAATCTCTGTTTTTCCAGACTTCACATATATGCCTCCCAGAGTGTATTTGATTTTGATAGGGTCTTGGAGTAAAATTAAAATAAGATGATTAATCACAAGACCCTGAATGATCGCGTTGCAGCGCGGTCATTTTTTGTTTGCAGGTAAATCTAGCTCATCTATACGATAAATTAGCAAAATACAGTCATCCGCTTCTGTCGTAGAAAACTTTATATCTACGATTTCAAGATCAGGATTTTCTTTTAGCCAGCAATTCGCTCTTGTTTCATTACAGAACGTTTTTAGCTGTATACATCCTGACAACTCAGCTTGTCCTAACATCATTTCAACACCTTTCAAATTTTTGTATTTACAATAAATTCAATTAGTGGTATTTTATTGATAATTAATTACGTCAAAGATTGACAGTGAGCTTTTAGCTTGCTGTATTTTTTTGTTTCAATGGATTGTTATTGTATTGAAATATTCGCTTTTGCTCTTTTATCCAAAAAGCTAGGGTAAAATAAGTATCCGCCTTGATCTTTCTTCGTTCCTGGTAAAACTGCCATCCTCGAAAGTTTAATGCTCTTTTTAGATACTCTAATTCCATCCCATCAAACTTTATGACTCCATTAGAGCTTTCTTTCATTTTGTTGTATGCAATGTCAAACTGTTTCAGAGCCCATCCCTTTAACTTATCTCTATACTCACACATAGCTTCAACAGCCATGTTTCTCTCTACTGGCAATAATCTAAAACTAGCTTTAGTCTCCATTATTTAACCTCCTTAATTCGATGATTTAGCTCTTTTTTATAACTAAGCAATCGGTTATATCTGTATGGATTTTGATAACGCGTTGGATGAATTGCTGTATATTCAGCTACTTTTTTTGTGTAATAAAAAATGCTTTCAGAAAATGCCTTCAATCAGTACGCCCCCTAATTCTTCTAACCTTTCATATATCCACGAGAAATGAGTTTCTTTTTATGAGTTAGCCACATTTCAGCCCATGAAATAGAATATTCCTTACAAATAACAGCAATATAGTGATTCAATGCGATAATGGCATCCATCGCTTGAATGACTGATTCCTTCACATCATTAAATTGAAATGGCTCTACTTTTCTCGGATGGTTTACTAGATTTGTTTTATTAATCGCAATTAGAGCCTCTTGTAACTCTTCCTGGGCCTTACATTTAACACTTGATCGATGAAGATCAATATCCTCACCATCAAGCCTTCCGCTTCCCCAGCCTGTATATTCTGCTGCAGCAGTCATCCCCACAAATGGGTTGTTATGACTTTCAGCAAAATATTTCACCAAATCAGGCTGTACACGATATTCTCCATTCTCTTGTTTAGAAACTGCTTCACGAGAAGTATGCAAATCCATGGATAATGCCAATTGCGTCATACCGGTTTCTTTTCTTGCAGATCGCACTTCAGAAGCTGACCTACCATTTGACATTAAAATTGACCACCTTTCTCCCAATATTTATGTTGTTAATGGATAAAATAAACTTAGAAAGTATTTAACGAGTGTTTTGTTCACTCAACCACATGAGCAAGAAATCTTTTGTATCTCCAGATGGAAAGTACCACTTTTGCCCTACTTTGTATTTCTTAAAGCGTGGGTCAAAGAAGAACTTCTCCTGGATCGATCCCCAGGACATACAAGTTCGCTTTTGAAGCTCTTTTGCATCCCAGAAAACTCGCTCAGCATCAATTTGTTTTATCTTTTCTTCAACTTTTTGAAGATAAAGCTGTTTTGCTTCCTGATCATCTATTTGGATGTTTAGCACTTAGTTCACCTCTTTTAATTTAGTTTGTTTATGCTTCATTTCGGGACAATACAGATCAAAAAAAATAGTCCATTTAAACTTTAATACGAAAGCAATTTTCTTTGCAGTCTCAACGCTCGGATCTCTTGTCCCTACTTCAATATTAGAATAAGCGCTGCGACTTACGCCAGATAAAGTTGACACTTCTTCTTGAGTCATTTTTAATTTTTTTCTTTTATTAATTAACCAATTTCTCATTTGCTCACCTCCTACGCTTCATAATGAAGCATCTTAAGTACAATATAATGCTTCTTTATGAAGAAGTCAACACTTTTTGTCCCGTTTTGAAGCAATTGTTCAGTGTTTCAATTTGAAGCGTTATAATACTTTATGTAGGAGGTGTACAATGTTTGGTGAAAGACTAGCTTCTTTACGTAAATTAAATAAAATAACACAAGTTGATTTGGCTAAGAAACTTGGCATTCCTCGAAGTACATATTCAAACTATGAAGCAGGAAAGCGCCAAGCTGATTATGAAACTCTTCAAAAAATCGCTGAGTACTTTGAAGTAACGACAGATTATCTTTTGGGAAGAACAGATGATTATAAATCAACTGCTTCAAATAAGCCAAACTTTGATTCACTTAGTGAAATTAATAAGATACTAACTGATTTGGGCGTTACAGATTTTTTTATGCACAATATTGATGATTGGAAGAACCTAACACCTGTACAGGTAGAAGAACTTAGAAAGGATTTTGAATCTTTTCTAGAGTATAAAGCTTTTGAAGCAAAGAAAATGCGATCTAATTCTGATGACGATTCTTCAAATAAGAAAAGTTAAAAATAAATTATACATATAACTCGTTTTTAAGCGTTCGTATGTATAATTTATTTTTAATCTTAAAGCGAACATATATTCGCTTAATTGTAGGAGTGTTAAAATGTCTATATCGTATACATCCTCCCCACTCGAGTCATGGGTTTCCAACTGGTATCTAAAAATGAACATTTACAAACCATCAGACATTAGTATCCATAATATTTGTAAGATTCACAGAATTTTTTATTCTGAGAAGCCTCTACCCTCATACTCAAAACAGAATGGAAACTTTAAAATCATTTCTGTTGATAGTCGATTATCCATTGAAAAGCAGCATGAAGTAGCATTTCATGAGCTCTGTCATATCCTTCGCCATGCAGGAATGCAAGGAATGATGCCTGAAGCTTTTAGAGAGCTTCAAGAACGAGATGCCAGGCATTTTACGAAATACGCTTCTATTCCACATCATATGATCTCAGATCTTGATCTCGATAGTCCTAATATTATTGAGCAAATGTCTTCTACATTTAAGGTTTCACAAGAACTATGTGTAGAACGGTTATTACAAATAAAAAAGAAAACGTTTCATTCAAGGAGGGGTTGTCATGGCTACATATCGTAAACGAGGAGAAAAATGGGAGTACAGAATTTCATACAAAGACCCCTTTACACAAAAACATAAATTAAAATCTAAAGGAGGCTTTAAAACAAAACGGGAAGCACAGCATGCTGCCTCACAAGAAAAAGCCAAACTTAATGCTGGATTTGAAGTAGACAACACTTCTCTTCTTCTAGAGCATTATCTTAACGACTGGCTGGTTAATTACAAATCTGGAGTGGTGAGGAAAAATACTTATGATATTCATGAAAGAAATATAAATAAGCACATATTACCTTATTTTAAAAAGATTAATTTAGTAGATTTGAAGCCGGTAATGTATCAAAAATTCTTAAACAGTCTTACAAACTACGGATATAGTAAGCGTACGATTGAAATTATCCATACAACAATGGCAAATGCGATGAAGAAAGCAGTAACGCTAGGTAAGATTGAGAGAAGTCCTTGCGAAGGAGTTGATATCAAAGGGAAGGAAAAAGAGAGATCTGAATTAAAATATATGGATTCTGAAGATATTCATGATTTTTTACAAGAAGCTTATAAGTATGGCTATGAGTATTGGATCTTCTTTAAGGTACTCATAGAGACTGGGATGCGAAAAGGTGAAGCTGCTGCTCTCCAGTGGACAGATCTCGACTTAAAAGTAGGAACTATTACTATTAATAAGACACTAGATTTCAAAGCACGTTCAAAAGAAGAATTGTTTGGAGACACTAAAACCTTTAATTCAAAGAGAACTATTACAATAAGTAAGAGTTTAATCAATGATCTCCACTTTCATAAGAAACAACAAAATCAAAATAAATTAGCACTTAATGAAATTTATCACCACGATTTGAACCTGGTCCTCTGTCGTAATAACGGGAACATTATGCCGAAGTCTAGTTTGTTTAATGCATTTAATCGGATACTAAAAAGAACGAACAAAACGAAGTTGCCTATCCACTCTCTCCGCCATACACATGCTGTATTACTTTTAGAAGCTGGTGCAGATATGAAATATGTCCAGAATCGTTTGGGTCATGGAAGTATGGAAATTACATCAAACGTTTATGCACACGTTAGTAAAAAAATCGAGACAGATACACTGGAGAGATATGAGGAATACATGAAGAATATATTGAAATGATTTTGGCCAATCTTTTGGTCAAAATCTTTTTTTTGAACTTTTTTTGGTCATTTTTTGGTCAAAACAACCACTTTCAAGAAAAAGTGGTTTTGACCAAAATAAGAAAAACCCCTTAATACTAGTCGTATCAAGGGGTTTGGCTCTTAGTAAGTCGTCATATACTGTTCGCGTTCCCAAGGGTGTACTTGCGTACGGAACATATCCCATTCGATCTCTTTTGCTTCGATGAAGTGCTCAGCTGCGTGCTCGCCTAGTGCTTTCATCATGACTTCGTCTTTCTTAAGAAGTTCAAGCGCATCGTGTAGTGTTGCTGGAAGGTCTGTGATGCCTTCTTCAACGCGTTCTTGCTTATCCATCACGTAGATGTTGCGCTCTGTTGGAGCTGGTGGCGTCATTTTGTTCTTGATGCCGTCAAGTCCAGCTGCAAGTAGGGCTGCCATTGCAAGGTACGGGTTCGCAGATGGATCTACGCTACGCACTTCGATACGTGTGCTGATTCCGCGGGAAGCAGGAACACGGATAAGCGGGCTACGGTTACGAAGAGACCATGCTACGTAGCATGGAGCTTCGTAACCAGGTACTAGACGCTTGTAAGAGTTAATTGTTGGGTTTGTGATCGCTGTGAATGCTTCAGCATGCTTCATTGTTCCAGCAATGAATTGACGTGCTGTTTCGCTTAGACCAATCTCATCTTTCGGCTCGTAGAATGCATTTTCGCCGTCTTTAAAGAGGGACATGTTTGCATGCATCCCAGATCCGTTAACACCGAATAGTGGCTTCGGCATGAACGTTGCGTGCAGGCCGTGCTGACGAGCAATTGTTTTAACTGCTAGCTTAAACGTCTGGATGTTGTCACATGTTGTAAGAGCATCAGCGTATTTAAAGTCAATTTCGTGCTGTCCTGGCGCTACTTCATGGTGAGATGCTTCGATTTCAAAGCCCATGTCTTCAAGCTCAAGAACGATATCACGACGGCAGTTTTCACCAAGGTCTGTTGGTGCGAGGTCGAAGTATCCGCCTTTGTCGTTAAGTTCAAGCGTTGGTTCACCGTTTTCGTCCATTTTGAATAAGAAGAATTCTGGCTCAGGTCCAATGTTGAAGTCAGAGAATCCAAGGTCTTCCATTTCTTTAAGAACGCGTTTTAGAACTGAACGAGGATCCCCTTCGAATGGCGTGCCATCCGGGCTGTAGATGTCACAAATTAGACGAGCGACTCTTCCTTTTTCAGATGACCATGGGAAGACTACCCATGAATCAAGATCCGGGTAAAGATACATATCGGATTCCTCGATGCGTACGAAACCTTCGATCGAAGAACCGTCAAACATCATTTTATTATCAAGAGCTTTCTCAAGCTGATCAACTGGAATTTCAACGTTCTTAATAATCCCTAGTAGGTCAGTAAACTGCAAGCGAATGAACTTAACGTTCTCGTCCTGCGCCATTTTCTTAATATCGTCTGTTGTGAATTTGTTCGCCATGTAAAATGAATCCTCCTTAAGAAATAAAAAGATTTAGTGAATGCTTTGGATAACCGAGTGCTTCACGTCTTAACGCTCTTTTGCTCTCTCCACTTGAGGACAGTTTCAAGCAATTCTAAAATTCAGAATCGCATTAACATTCGAAATTGCCGCTCCCTTCTTCACTTACTCTCATCATACACGAATGTTTACGTTATCGTGTTAACGTACGTGAGATAATCTCACATGCTTTTTCGCGCAAAAAAAGATAGGGAATGAAATCCCTACCTTTTACCCTTATGAAACAGTAATCAAACCTTTTTTCAACAAATCATCAACGGCACGAAGCACGCTGATTTTCACGTGTTCAAACGTTAGGCCGCCTTGAACGTACGCAACGTAAGGTGGTCTTAACGGTCCGTCAGCTGATAATTCAAGGCTCGCTCCTTGAATAAATGTTCCCGCTGCCATGATGACATCATCCTCGTACCCTGGCATATAGGCAGGTTCAGGACGAACATGTGCATTGACCGGAGATGCCGCCTGGATCGCCTGACAAAACGCAACCATTCGCTCTCTGTCATCGAACTGAACCGATTGAATGAGGTCGGTTCGCTTGCTGTTCCAATGTGGCGTTGTATTAAATCCAGCTTCTTCAAGTAGGGCTGAGCTATACACAGCGCCTTTGACCGCTTGACCAACCGTGTGTGGTGCGAGGAAGATGCCTTGATACATTTCCTGCAGGGAATAAAGCGATGCCCCTACTTCTCTCCCGATTCCAGGAGACGTTAAGCGATAACCGCAAAGCTCAATTAAATCTTCTCTCCCTACAAGGTAACCGCCCGTTTTGACGATACCTGCGCCAGGGTTTTTAATTAGTGATCCTGCAATAAGATCGGCCCCAACATGACATGGCTCCTGCTCTTCCACAAACTCACCGTAACAGTTATCAACGAAAACGATCACATCTTCTTTGATTGATTTTACAAAAGCAATCATCTCTTCGATTTCAGAGATCGTAAACGATGGACGGTTCGCATAGCCTTTCGAACGCTGAATGCCAATCATTTTTGTTTGGGCTGTGATCGCGTTTCGAACAGCATCAAAATCCACTGCTTCATCCAATAAAGGAATCGCTTGATAGCCAATGTGAAAGTCCTTCAATGAACCATTACCTTCTCCACGAGTGCCAACGATTTCTTCTAACGTATCGTACGGTGCACCGGTGATATAGAGAAGCTCATCGTTTGGACGCAGTACGCCGAATAGCGCGGTTGAGATCGCATGCGTACCAGAGACGATTTGAGGTCTTACGAGTCCTGCTTCGCCGCCGAATACGTCCGCATAAAGCTGTTCAAGCGTATCTCTTCCTGTATCGTCATAGCCGTAGCCTGTAGATGGTGTGAAATGAAAGTCGCTAATGCGATTTTTGTGAAATGCCTCAAGAACGCGGTATTGATTTGCTTCAACTCGCGCATCGATTTCTCTTAAAACCGGCTGAATTTTTTCTTCAGCCTGATGTGATAGTGTTTTTAGTTCTTCTTGATGTGTAAAATTCATAAACATAGTTTTCTACTCCTAGTCGTTGTTCCACTCGTTAATGATCCTCTTGTATAAATGTTCCGGAGCGTATCCCTTACATCTGTAGTGATCTTTTTCTTCATCCCACTTCCGCTCAATCAAAACAGTATTACGCTGCAAGTAAGCGAGCTTGTCGCCCTGGTCCGCATTAATCGAAATCGAGAAATACTCCATCTGCTTTAACACTTCGCTTTGTAGACGGTCGTTTAATCGCTTTAAATCAGCTTGCTTTAGAGCTGAGATGAGAATCTGTTCATTCACGCTACTTTGCACAGACGGATCCGCTCGATCGATTTTATTAAAGACGGTAAGGACGGGAATGTGCGACGCTTTTAAATCCTTTAATAGCTTTAGCACGATTTCTTCATGACGTTCCCGATCGGGATGGGACGCATCAATGACATGCAGAATTAAATCCGCTTCTGTTGCTTCTTCAAGCGTTGATTTAAACGAAGCGACAAGCGTTGTTGGGAGGTCCTGAATGAACCCTACCGTGTCTGTTAACAACACATTGTAACCATTCGGAAGCTTCAGCTGTCTTGTCATCGGATCAAGTGTCGCAAATAGCTTGTCCTCTTCATAGGAATCGGCTTTCGTGAGTCGATTAAAAATCGTTGATTTCCCTGCGTTCGTATACCCGACCAACGCCACTTGAAGCGTTTCGTTCCGCTTTCGTCGCGCGCGGTACTGATCACGGTGTTTCACCGTATTGTCAAGTTGACGCTTCAGATCTGTGATGCGGTTCCTGATGTAACGACGATCCGTTTCAAGCTTCGTTTCACCTGGGCCTCTTGTACCAATACCGCCTCCAAGCCTTGATAAGGACGTACCCTGTCCTGCAAGGCGCGGCAGCATGTATTGAAGCTGAGCGAGCTCAACCTGAAGCATGCCTTCTCGTGATCTCGCTCGCTGTGCGAAAATATCTAAAATGAGCTGTGTACGGTCAATGACTCTTGCGTCTAACGCTTCTGATAAGTTTCGAAGCTGACTTGGAGAGAGCTCACTATTGAAGATCACGATCGTTGCTTCTTTTTCTTCAATGAACGACGCCAGCTCTTCCACTTTCCCTTTTCCTATAAACGTTGCCGAATGAATACGCTCCCGCTTTTGTGAGAGCGTTCCTTCCACGACGCCACCTGCCGTCTCTGTTAAAGCCGCAAGTTCATCCATCGTATATGCAAACTGTTCATCTGTTTGATTTTGAAGCTGAATGCCGATCAAAATCGCCGGTTCAGCTGCTTCAATTCGTTCTTTATTCAAATGTACGTTCCCTGCCTTTATCAATCAGTCTGTTCCCATCATACCAGATGCGCATTTAATCTTCTATAGGGATGTCTTCTGGTAAGAGCAGCTCGAGCGCTGAGCGATCAATGACGTCTGCCTGAAGCAAGCGGACCGCTTGCTTTCGGATTGCTTTTTCAATAATGTTCCGAACAAAGCGACCGTTGCTAAATGCACTTGTTTCTCGCTCACGCTTTTTCACAAAGCTTTGCTTTAGCTTCCACTCCGTCTCTCTTGAAAACCGGTACTGTCTCTCTGCCGCCATCTTTTTTGCGATCTCAAGCAGCTGCTCATTTGAATAATCCGGAAAATCAATCACAAGTGGAAACCGCGACGGCAAGCCAGGATTTAGCGAGAGAAAGTGCTCCATTTCATCTGAATAGCCCGCTAGAATCAGGATAAAGTCTTTGTGGTGATCTTCCATCGCCTTTACAAGCGTATCGATCGCTTCTTTTCCAAAATCTTTCTCGCCACCACGCGCAAGTGAATACGCTTCATCAATAAATAGAATGCCGCCTTTTGCTTTCTTAACAAGCTCTCTCGTTTTTTGAGCGGTATGACCAATGTATTCCCCAACAAGATCGGCCCGCTCCACTTCAATCAGATGTCCCTTAGAAAGAACGTTCATCTCAAGAAAAAGCGTTCCTAACAGGCGGGCTACCGTTGTTTTCCCTGTGCCGGGATTTCCTTTGAACATCATATGAAGCGCCTGCGTATTTTGTTTTAAGCCATTTTCCTCTCTGCACTTGTTCACATAAAGCCATGCATACACTTCTTTTAGTAAGTATTTCATTTCTTTTAACCCGATTAGCTGTTCCATTTCCTGCTGAATTCGCTCAAGCGGCATATGCTTTTTCGTTGCTTGACTTAGTGCGCCATCCGCCGTCTCTTGTAGTCCTTCCGTCTGACGAAGGACGATATTAATTTGACCTTTTCGCTGCGTTACGGTTTGCTGCACGATGCTCACCTCGCTTTAATCTGACACGATAGTATACGCACCTGCCCAGAATCCGTGACAAACGCCCAAAAGAAAAACACTCCTTAAGAGTGTTTAACTTGTTCCGATCCGATCAACAAAGGATTCAGGAATATGAATTTTCTGTTCGCCTCTCTTCGCTTCATACGATCTGTACCGAGTGAGCACATCACCCTTTTCAACGACGTCAATCTCAAGCACATGCCCATCTGAACGTTCGAGCATCTTCATGAATATATCGTCTTCGTGGAGCGTATATAAAACAAAACGACTTCTTAAATAAGAAACCTCTTTCTTTTGCACTTCAGGAAGTTCGGTAAAAACGTCATAAAAGTGCTGCATGGAGGCAACGTGCTTCCCTTTTCCCGCTGCTTTCGTCACGCTAACAATTTGTTCAGCTTTATCCCTAATTTTCTCAACAATTTTATTCATGTGTTCCCCCATGATTATTTAATTTCTGGTAGGTTTCGAACTTCACTCATCATCTCAGCGCCACACAAAGGGCAAGCTGGTGTATCAGAAAACGAGTAATCGGCTCGCATCCAGCCAGCACAATCTCCACTCGCACAAGACCAGACGTCCGTATCTACTTCTGGAATAGGTTCCTGCTGCTGTTTTGAAAAAAAGGCCATGTCTAACCGCTCCTTTACGATTTGGTTATCAATAGTATTTCCAATTATCCCAAAAACATGTAACCCAATGTAAAACAACACGTGCACTGATTTTGTTATAATGGAACAAAATGAGAGGTGGTCATCGAATGGAGCTTTTTAATCAGCCGCTTCCAGACTTTCTAGAAGCGTACCTGCAGTCGCTCGAACGAAAAGGACGCAAGGCATCTACACTCCGCCGCTATCGCTATGACCTCGTTGATTTTACCGTCTGGCATCGTACTCTCCATCGAAAGGTCGATTTCGAGAATTTTCGTAATCTCACAACGGAGCAGCTACAGGAGTATATTCGCTATTTGCACCTTGAGCGTCACTATTCAGAACGAACATTAAAGAGAATTATGACTGTACTAAATCAAGTATATCGTTATTATATGTCGTTAAATCGAACAAAGACCAATCCAATGAAAGAAGTCGTCCTACCTACCAATGAAGATGCCGGTTATATCGAGACCGATTTTCTCAAAGAAGAAGAAGCGCAAAAACTTCTTGAGACGATCGTGTCACTTGAAGATTTAACGGACAACCAGCTAAGAGCACGAGAATTTCTGATTGATCGGAATTTGATCATCGCCAGGCTTTTCCTCAATTATGGTTTAACGTTACAAGAGCTATCTGCTCTTTCTATGAAAGATCTTTCTTTCGAACAAAATGAACTAATCGTCACTTCGGCTTCCGGAAAACGCACCGTTCATCTAAATCCTGAGCACAAAAAAATCTTGTTCGATTATTATCATACGATTCCCGCACCCGTTAGACCAAGGCTGCATAGCGATGATCCGCTGTTTGTTTCATTTGATTTTCAGCGCCAAACGTATCGGTGGAGTTATGAAGTGGATCGTCCGAAGCGGCTAACCGAAATCGCGATTCAAAAAATGATTCGCCTTGAAGTTCAGCGTGCTGGCTTGCGAAAAGGCGTATCTGCTCAGCATATGAGACGAACATGCGTCATTAAAGCCATTGAAAATGATCTTTCCGTCGACCAGCTGCGCACGCAGTTTGGATTAAAAGCCGATCTCACACTGAAACGCTACTTCGATTACATGGAAAAACAACAAATCTCATCATAGTAATATGAAAAAGTCCCTCATCCTGCTTTTACCAGAACGAGGGACTATGTGTTTACTTGTCAGATTCAAAATTTATTTCAACGGATCGCTGTGGAGCGAACGTAGAAATGGCGTGTTTGTAAATCAACTGCTGTTTTCCATCGGACTCAAGGATAATCGTGAAATTATCAAATCCTTTAATTGTCCCTTTTAGCTGAAATCCGTTAAGCAGGTACACCGTTACAAAAACGTTGTCTTTTCTTAATTGGTTCAGGAATTGATCCTGGATGTTAATTTGCTGCTTCATTGTCAGTCCTCCTCTTTTTCTCTAAAGGCATTCCTTAACTACATTTCTATCTTTCTGCTAACTTTCCTGCAACAACTTTCAAGATTTCTTGAATTTTTTCTTCAGGATGCGCGGTCATGTTGTACCAGTCCATGCCCATCTGATGACGAAACCACGTTAATTGCCGCTTTGCATATCGCCTTGAGTTCTGCTTTAACTCGAGGACCGCATCTTCTAATGAAACACGCTCTTCAAGATAATTGTAGATTTCCTTGTAGCCAATTGCCTGTACCGATTGACAGTGACGAACGCCATCATGATAAAGTTGCTGGGCTTCTTCAAGTAGTCCAGCCTCCATCATCAGATCGACACGCTTGTTAATGCGCTCATAAAGCACATCGCGATCCATCGTAAGACCGACATTGACAAGATTGTAAGGAGACTCCTCAGGTAATGCATCTTTTGAAGCAGAGACCGGTTCACCCGTTACGTGATACACTTCTAATGCTCGAATCACTCTTCGCACATTGTTTGGATGAATCGCTTCGTAACTCACAGGATCAACGTCTTTTAGGCGCGCGTGAAACATGACCGGCCCTTCTTCTTCCGCTTGTTGCTCAAGCTGCTGGCGGTATGCCGGATCTTCCTTTGCTTCTGAAAAAGCGTACTGATGGGTAACGGATTTCACGTAAAGACCCGTACCCCCAGCAATAATCGGCACTTTTCCGCGGCGATTAATATCCGTAACAAGCTCGGTGGCAAGCTTTTGAAATTCAGCAGCTGAAAAACTTTCCGTTGGCTCCTTAATATCAATTAAATAATGAGGAATGCCTTCCATCTCTTCTTCTGTTACTTTCGCTGTCCCAATGTCCATGCCACGGTAAATTTGCATCGAGTCGCCGCTAATAATTTCACCGTCAAGCGCCTTCGCAAGTTCAATGCTTGTTTTTGTTTTCCCAACCGCTGTAGGACCTAAAACCGTTACTAGTTTTTGTTTAGTCATCACTCTCACGTACTTTCCTGCATTCTTTTCTCATTTCATTGTGCTCGTTACATAACCCGCTTAAACATTTTTTCCATCTCATAGGTGGAGTAATGAATAATGATCGGCCGTCCGTGTGGACAGGTATACGGATCAATGGATTGTCTAAGCGTCTCTAATAACGTAAACACTTCGTCATCACGTAAATGACGATTGGCTTTAATCGACTTTTTACAGGACATCATGATCGCCGCTTCCTCACGTAGCTTCTTCACGTCAATTCGACGGTTATCAACGACTTCCTGAATCAATTCCTCAATCGTATTTTGTTCAGCCCCTTTAGGGAACCAAACTGGATGAGCGCTCACCATATAGCTATTCGGTCCAAATGATTCTAAGAAAACGCCCACCTTCGCAAGATCATCCATCCGACTATCAATGATCGCAGACTCTGATGTGTTGTATTCGAGCGTAA
This sequence comes from Bacillus sp. es.036, assembly GCF_002563635.1. Lineage (NCBI taxonomy): Bacteria > Bacillati > Bacillota > Bacilli > Caryophanales > Bacillaceae > Bacillus > Bacillus sp. es.036. The sequence continues at coordinate 1,159,388 of NZ_PDIZ01000001.1, read as the reverse complement.
TCGGAACGAGAAGCTCCTGTACAACCGGGTCGATCTCGCCAACTTTTTCCCGATAGAACTCGTACTTTATCCGCTCCTGCGCGGCGTGCTGATCAATAATGTAGAGCCCATTCTCATTCTGAGCTAGGATATACGTTCCGTGCATTTGACCGATCGGATAAAGCGGCGGAATACGTGAATCACTATTGGTCTCCTTTACATAGTCCATGGCCATCTCAAGCTCGTCTCGGGTTTCGGGTGGCGGGGAATGTTTTGTAGGAGCCATCGACTCGTATTGCTCTGTTTGAATTTCTTCCTTTACGCTAAAAGGTTGAAGAAAATCTTTCTGTGGCTTCGACTGCTCTTCCGAATGTTCCACCTTCTCTGTCGTCCATTCCCGCCGAATCGGTATTTCTTCCGGCCCTTTCTCCTGAACATTGTGTTGAAACTGGAATGCCGGCTGCTCGCTTTCCTCCTCTTTTTTCTTTGGAGGAGCTTGCTCAGGAATCAGTTCAATTTGTTTGAATATCCCTTTAATCGCATTTTCAATGGCGAGCGCAAGGTCCTGTTCTTTACTGATCCGCGCTTCCAACTTTGACGGATGTACGTTCACATCAATGAGCGTTGGATTCATTTTAATATGAAGTACAACGATCGGATAGCGTCCGATTGGAAGCAGCGTATGGTAGCCCTGCTGTATTCCTTTTGATATCGGAAAGTTCTTAATGTATCGCCCGTTAATAATGAGTGAAATGTATTGACGAGAAGCGCGCGTTAACTCTGGCTTTGCCGCATAGCCACTAACAGAAAAATCAATTGTCTCTGCCTTTAACGGGAGCATTTTACGCGCCGTGTTATAGCCATAGATTGCTGCAATCACTTGCAGAAGATCGCCGTTTCCTGTCGTTGATAACAGCTTCTTCCCATTATGAAAGAAGCGAAAAGCGATCTCAGGATGAGCCATTGCCTGACGGTTTATGACGTCCGCGACGTTCGCAAGCTCGGTATGAACGGTTTTCATGTGTTTCAAGCGAGCTGGGGTGTTGTAAAACAAACCCGTAATCGTCATTTCCGTTCCTTTTCGACTGTCCGTTGCTTTAAATTCAGCTACTTTTCCTGCTTCAATTTTAACGTACGTTCCGGCCGCATCTCCCGTGGAAGTTTTCAATTCTAAGTGAGAAACCGCTGCGATACTAGGAAGAGCTTCTCCACGGAAACCGAGCGTTTCAATTTGAAACAAGTCACGCTCATTCTTGATTTTACTCGTCGCATGACGAAAGAAAGCAAGTTTGCAGTCTTCCTCATCCATGCCACTTCCATTATCTACGATGCGAATTTTGGAAAGACCGCCCTCTTCAATTTCAATTGTGATTTCACTGCTTTCTGCATCAATCGCATTCTCCACGAGTTCCTTCACAACAGAGGCCGGCCTTTCCACCACTTCACCGGCAGCTATTTTGTTTGAAAGCTGATCATCAAGCTGTACGATCTTTCCCATCTTCCTCACCCTTTCTCTAAGACTTTAAGTGCTTCTTTAATTCATAAAGCGTATTGATCGCATCCATCGGCGTCATTTCCATAATATCTACTGACTTCAAGCGATCGAGAATCGCTTTTTCACATGACGTACGGGCAGGCTTTTTCTTATCTTCCGCTTGATCGAAGAAGGCAAGCTGCGCTTCGTCTTCTTCCACCGTTTCTTTCTTCTCCACAGGTGCTTTTGGCGCTTTCGCAACATCTGGCTCTGCTTCAAATTCAGCTAATATCGCTTCCGCACGCTGAATGAGCGCATCAGGTAAGTTCGCAAGCTGCGCCACGTGAATGCCGTAACTTTTATCAGCAGATCCATCATGCACGCGGTGTAGGAAAACAACTCTTCCCTTTTCTTCTACCGCTTTAACGTGTACATTCTTTAAGCGATCAAGATCTTCCTCAAGCGTTGTCAGCTCATGGTAGTGCGTGGAAAACAGCGTTTTCGCTCGTACTTCGCTATGCACATATTCAATGATTGACTGTGCAAGCGCCATACCGTCATACGTTGAGGTGCCGCGACCAATTTCATCTAATAAGATCAAGCTATCTTGCGTAGCACGCGTTATCGCGTAGTTCGCTTCAAGCATTTCAACCATAAACGTACTTTGCCCTGCCGCGAGGTCATCCGCCGCCCCAATTCGCGTAAAGATTTGGTCAAACACAGGAAGCACCGCCGATTCTGCCGGAACGAAGCAGCCGATTTGCCCAAGAATGGAAATGAGCGCAAGCTGGCGCATGTACGTACTCTTACCACTCATGTTTGGCCCAGTAATTAAGAGAATTTCACGGTCGCGATCCATCATCACGTCGTTCGCGACATACTCTCTGCCTTTTAACATTTTCTCAACAACCGGGTGACGGCCACCTTCGACAGCCACTTTACGCTCTTTTGAAAAAATGGGTTTTGTGAAGCGATTCTCTTCACTAACAACCGCAAATGACTGAAGAACATCAAGCTCACTAATTTTTCTGGCAAGCTGCTGAAGCTCAGGGATGTAGGCCTTTACTTCTTCACGCAGTTTAGTAAACAAGCTATACTCCAAATCAACAATTTTTTCTTCAGCTTCCAAAATAAGCGTTTCTTTTTCTTTTAATTCAGGGGTAATAAAACGCTCCGCATTGGAAAGCGTCTGTTTCCGCTCATAGCGACCTTCTGGGAGGTTTGCAAGGTTTGATCGCGTTATTTCGATATAATAGCCGAACACTTTGTTGTAGCCAATTTTAAGTGATTTGATACCCGTTCGCTCACGTTCCTGCATTTGAAGTGCCGCGATCCAGTCTTTCCCGTTCCGGCTTGCATCTCGGTATTTATCAAGATCGGCATGATAGCCGTCTCGGATCATTTGCCCATCTTTCACAGAAAGCGGTGGGTTGTCTTCTATCGCTTCTTGGAGAAGCTGAACAAGATCATCACATGGAAGGATTTCTTCTGCAAGCTCATTCGCATACGGATTATCAAGAGATCCCACCGCTTGCTTAATCTCTGGAATTTTCTCTAGCGATTTGCGTAGCTGCACGAGGTCACGCGCATTTAGGTTACCAAACGCTACTTTCCCTGCAAGTCGCTCCAAATCATAGACGCCTTGAAGCTGTTCGCGAATTGTCTCACGTTCAAAAAACTGTTTCATAAGCGTCTCAACAAGCTCCTGACGCTTCTCGATTTCTCGCTGCTGTAAGAGTGGTCGCTCGACCCATTGCTTTAACAAACGCCCACCCATTGCCGTTACGGAACTATCTAAGAACCAGACGAGAGAGCCTGTCCGCTTTTTATCGCGAATCGTTTCAACGAGCTCTAGGTTTCGTTTTGAGTTCACATCTAGCTTCATGTATTGAGAAACGTGGTAGTGACGAAGCGGCTGGAGGTGATCCATCGATCGCTTTTGTGTACGAATTAAATATTGAAGCAATCTGCCAAACACTTGCAGGAGCTTCGGCTGGTCAATATGGTCACTTAACGTCTTTAATGCGTCCGGAATCGTCACATCATCTTCAATGGATACGGTCACAGTCATGCGTTCTTGAATGGCGTTCGATAGCGCTTCGCTGTCGTTCGCAAGAATCACTTCACGTGGGGCAAGATTTGAAAGCTCACCGATCACTTCATGATGATCACCAGCTAAAATCGTTGCCATCGATTCTCCAGTCGTTAAATCATTTGCTGCAAGCGCAAATGTCTCATCATCAAACGATGAGATCGCAACGATGTAGTTGTTTTCTTTTTCTTTAATTAAATGGTCTGACATAACCGTTCCTGGTGTAATGAGCTGAACAACTTCTCTTCGAACAACGCCTTTCGCCTGTTTCGGATCTTCCGTTTGCTCACAAATCGCTATTTTGTAACCTTTTGTTACGAGCTGTGATATATAATTTTCAGCAGCATGATAAGGCACACCACACATCGGAATGCGGTCTTCTCCCCCACCATCTCTGCTCGTTAATGTAATTTCCAATTCCTTCGATGCGCGCATCGCATCATCGAAGAACATTTCATAAAAATCGCCTAAACGAAAAAATAAAAAGGCATCCTGATACTCTGCCTTAATTCGCAAATATTGTTCCATCATCGGGGTATATCGAGCCATGTTTCTTCTCCACCAATCTTAAATCTAGTCACCTAACAGTATAGCATATCAGTAAAGCGGAAGCCTCCGTTTAGGCATGGCACTGGAACCTTTTCATTTGAATACGCTCTTTGTATTCAGAGGAAAAGGTGAAGTGACCGAGTGTCTGGGGGTTGGAGCTTGATCTGTAAAGCGTTAGCCTTTGTTTGAACAGAACAAGCGCATAATAACAAAATAAAAACCAGGAAGAAGGATTGCTTCTCCCTGGACGCACTATTCTTCAAGATCACCAATTAAGAAGTTCGGATCTAAATCCTCAAACTCTTCATCATCTACATCATAATCCCAATCATCATCGTCGTCATCTCCACAGCCGTCAGGATTGACGTATACGCAAATCTTCGTTTCACCGATAACTTCTACAAGAAACTCTCTTTCCACTTGTACAATCACCTTATGACCGCTCGGCGCAATGGTCGCTTCGAGACAGTTAGGCTCCTGAATTGCTTTTGCGACCACTTCATCAGCAACACAGTCTTTGTCTTTGTAGCGAAGAGGAATTTCTTCATGGTATTTAACTGTTTCTGTTACAACTTCTGTTTTGGTATTATGGCTGTAAGAATACCAGATATTAATGTCGTAAGAGCCTTCCACTTGGACAACGTCACCACGCTTCTTGGCAGTGAATTGATTGTTAATAATCCAGCAACCCAGAATACTAGAAGGCTTATGAGTTGGTGTTACTGTGTTTGTATCCTGTGTAAATTTACGCCCTTTTCCGCAAACAGCTTTGGCGAATATCTCTCTGTAATTATATTCCTCTGACATCGATCATACCTCCTCTTCCAATCTTCATTCTCATCCTATGCAAGACAAACGACCAGTGTTCCTCTTTTTTTCTTCACAGCAAAAGAACATAACCAACACCATAGAATAAAAGTTTTTTTATATATAAAGGCTGTTCCACTATCAGTCTATGTCTCGAATGTCCAATGCTTTACAACCTTTTGTGATTTTTTTAAAAAAGTATGGTACGTGAAAATTATATATTAAAATAAGTTAAGCCTAAACGCTTTATCCTCTTAGCCTTCATCAACAATTTCTAACAAGCGACCACTGTCTTCTGTTAATACTCCTTCGGATAAGCCTGCACCAGCAATAATCGGTGCCCACTCCATGATCTCTTCTTTTGATACGCCGGTTTTCATGCAATAGAGCTTTAAATACAGATCCGCTAACTCACTTGAAAATTGAGTATATAATAGATACGTTCTGTAAACGTCTGCTCGGCTATCCCCCGCACTTGCATCAACCCAATCAATAATCGTCACATGATCGCCCATTATCAGATTAAATAGATGAAAATCCCCATGGCAAAGCTGCTTCTTGACTGGCATTTCACTTAACTTAAAGAGTAATGCTGTTTTTTGAGATTGGCTTAATCGATCCGCTGTACCTATTTGGCGTGTTAGCTTTTTAGTCATCGGTTCAAACGCATCGGCGTTGATCTGATGAATGTTTTGTTGAATGTTAACTGACATTTCCATATAATAATTTGCTAGATTCTTATTCTCTAAAAGACGCTCACCTAATGTGCGTCCGCTAATTTTTTCCATGATGATCGCCTGTCTACCGTCTATTTTCGTTACATCCATAATTTTTGGGACCGGAAGACCTTTTGATAAAGCGTAACGTTGTTTCTCAGCTTCATAGAAAGAGGTTCCATCTGGAAGGTCTTTCCGGAATACCTTCACAATTTGATTTTGAACAGAGTAGATTTCCGCAGTATTTCCAGAAGCAATTGGATTTCCTAGCTTCATCTTCTTCTCTCCTCTTACCTTTTTTACCTCTTCGAAACGGCAAACTTCATCCGACACATTGACCAATGAAATGTTGTATGTTGGATCTCATCATGTATATCCCACAGCTGATCAACAAATCTCACTTCTACCTGACGACGGAATAACTCCTGAATGGGATGATCAATCTTAATCTTTTTTATTGGAACTTGGGCTGTATCACTCACATAGTAGCCGGCATTGTCGTCTTGTAGTTTAAAATGGATCGGATCGAACTCATTTAAATAAAGTTTTGTTTTCGTTATCGTTTCAAACCATCTATTTTCAATAACAACAGCATGTTGACAACTCGAAGATAAATACGTTTGCTTATCTGCATCTGACGTATTTGGCCCAACATGAAAGCAAACGCGCGGACAATTTCGTGGTGTTAAAAAGTTCGGTAAACAGGTTTCATTAACCGCCCATACAAGCCCTTTTGATTGGTCAAGATCTTGACGCGTAGGAATTCTTGGCTGAAATTCATGAATATCGTCTTCTTCACTGACATGAAAAATGCGCAAACGATCACCCCCTCCACGAATAAGTTGTCATACCAAGTAGGCTTGAACTTCTTTCGTTATGTAATGAGTAAACACGATTAACTCTTCTCGCTTAAATTCATAGGGGCTCTCTCCATCGACATAACAATGAAGTGCTTTTTGAACAGTTAATTTAATCTCTCTTGGCAAAGAGTCTAATCCCCAAATCCCCGCTTCTTTCTTTGATGAAATCACTCCATCTTTCACATACCTATAAACCCTTATCGTGTTTAAAATACTATAAACAGGCTTCCTGGTCATTCCTTCCACACATTCTTTGAAATCCACTAAAATAGAAGATAAATAATGTTCCCTTGGGATTCCCGGAAACGTTTGATTAATCGGTCGCCCATCGATACAAATTCCTCGCTCTGTCGTAATCGTAATATGAGCAGCAAGATCTGGGTCTTTGTGGACTTCTGCATTTATATATTCACTGGAATTTGTTTCTAAATCACGTTCATACCGCTCTCTCCAAAATTCGCTAAAATGAAAATCATAGGAACTCGGGTGTTCCCTAATCCTCAGGTGTTTTTCACGAAGCATACTCATTTCGAATGGAAATGGCTTTCTTGAAGTTGATAAATACAATTGTGCTAACTGTTTTTTCGTTTGAACGGTAACTCCCTTTTTGGTAATGACCAAAACATCAATATCGCTTCGTTTTGGATTAAATCCACCCATCGCTAACGAACCGTGTAAATAAAAACCTACATAATGACTACCAAGTATCCTTTTCGTCTCTACCATCAATTTCTTAACAAATTCAGCTACTTCAGCAGAGCAAGTATGCCAGTTAGACATGATAAGTTCACGCTCCAATCATAGAGGTGGTTATTTGTTCTATTCCGATTTAACGGCATCAACAATCAGCGAAACAAACCCCAACTTTCCTCGCGCATTACTTTGATCAAATCGAGTACAAATAGCAATTTAGAGCCGCTTCTTTTCCTTCCTCATAAGTAAAGTGCTCATAGACATGCTCTGATAGAATGGCTTCTATCGATAAAGTACTAAACTGCTAACGTCAATGTTCTCGATTTAATCAATCAAGATCCGATTCCTGCGTTTCGATCCAGCCAGGATTATTCGAATATTCTCCTGCCTCAATGACCCCTCGAACCTTCTCATCCTGTGGGGTATCATTCACCTACTCCCAGCTTGTTTTTATTTCATTTACAACGATCTCAGGGTTATCCCAGTGCAGCATGTGGGTGGTGTTTGAGATGCATTTAACCGTACTGCCTGTTTTCTCTTTGAAAATGGTTGAGATTCGGTTCCGCTGAACTTGCATACTTTCAGGCAATGTTGCTCTTAATAGAATGATCGTTGAAGGTAACGCTTCGTAGATATCAATCGTCTCATGTTTGTGCATCGCTTGAATGATGTACCCGGCGGTCTTGCCTCTCGCATGCCAGTAGAATTTACCGTCCTTCTCTAAAGCGAGATCGTTAGCAGCTAAATCCAATAACGATGAACGGCGAGATACGCCTCCATATACCGCTTCTTCTAAAAAAGAATCCCACGTTTCCACATACTCTTCAAAATCCTTTTCATAAAAAGCAATTTCTTCTTCCATCGACTGATTTCCCAAACGCTTTGTTTGGTAACCTCCATCGATTAGAATACTTCCTAAAACGCGGTCTCCATAATCATGAAGATAAAATAAAGCAACAAAACTTCCCCAAGAATGTGATAGAAAGTAAAAACGATCGATTTGGAGATGATCGATGATCTCGTTCAGCCACCGAGCCATTTGAGGCATTTCATATTGTTCTGCACGCTTAAAAGGAGGCGTTCTCCCATGACCAGGCGCATCTATTGCAATAACTCGATAGCGATTTTTAAGCTTCTCCCCTATTTCGACAAAGGATAAGCTTGTGCTCCCTAAACCGTGCAAACAAAAAATAACTGGAAGCTCTTTTTCTCCCCATTCAGTAAGATGAACGTGAATTGTTTCATCCTTTAGAAAATACCTTTTCATCTGTCAACTCCCCGAACCTCTCTACTCGCAAGATAAGCAACTTTTTCACCTATCGTGTTAGAAATTATATCGTCTCTCTGCTTATATTAGCATAATACCCCAGATAATTAAGAGAATATTTCGAAAGAAGAGGTCCCATGGCATTAAAAAAACCTTCCAATTCACGATTGGAAGGCTTTCGTATTCATATTATGCCGTTACTTACAACCAGGTCCCTGCTGGGTTGAGCCTGTTGTTCCTTCAAGGACGTTCCCACCAGTTGATTCAATAATTTCATCTGTCACTGTATTCGAAATCGTGTTAGCTACTAGCTGAAGAAGGTCATTTACATCAGACTGCGAGCGTTTGAATTCCTGCACGACAGGAATTTCATCCAGCTGCTGCATGAGCTTATCAATCCGCTCATCTTTCTCTTTCAACGCTTCATGCTTGCTGTAGTGCTGAAGATTTACCGCTTCTTTTTGCTCTAACTTAATTCGCGCAATTAAGCTTTGCACTTTTTTATTTTCATTGATCTTTTCTTCTGCCCGTTTGAAGAAATCGACTTCTTCTGTTTCTGAAACGAGTTTCGCAAGATCTTTTGCTTTTGCAATAACTTCCATTCTTGATATCATTATGCATTCACCTCAGCCGTTTTTTCAATATATTCGCCATCAAGTGACCACGTTTTTGCTTTTGTGATTTTCACCTGGACAATTTGACCAACTAATGATTTAGGACCTCTAAAGTTAACCACTTTGTTCTTGCTCGTATAGCCAGAAAGAACATCCGCATTTTTCTTACTTTCACCTTCTACAAGAACTTCCACGATTTGCCCTTCAAAAACAGCGTTGTTTTTCGCAGCCATTTCATTCACAAGGGCATTCAAGCGCTGAAGGCGTTCTTTCTTCACTTCCATTGGTACGTTATCTGTCATTTTAGCTGCTGGCGTGCCATCACGTTGGGAGTAAATAAAGGTATACGCACTGTCATACTCTACTTCTTTTACAAGTTGCATCGTTTCTTCGAACTGTTCGTCCGTTTCATTCGGGAAACCAACGATAATATCTGTTGTAAAGGTTGCGTTTGGCATAACCTTTTTAATCTTACGAACTAGCTCTAAATACGTCTCGCGCGTATAGCGACGGTTCATCAACTTCAGAACCTCATTGCTTCCACTTTGAACAGGAAGATGGATATGATCGACAAGATTGCCTCCCTGGCCAAGTACTTCCACAAGACGATCATCAAAGTCACGTGGATGACTCGTCGTGAAACGAACTCTAGGAATATCAATCTTATGAATCTCGTTCATAAGATCACCGAGGCCGTACTCAATATCTTCTAAATCTTTCCCGTAGGCGTTTACATTCTGTCCAAGGAGCGTCACTTCTTTATAGCCTTTTGCTGCTAAGTGGCGTACTTCCTGAATAATATCTTCAGGGCGACGGCTTCTTTCTTTACCTCGCGTATAAGGCACGATGCAATATGTACAGAATTTATCACAGCCGTACATGATGTTAACCCATGCTTTGATTTCGCCTTTTCTTGTCCGCGGAAGGTTTTCAATAATGTCACCTTCTTTTGACCATACTTCCATCACCATTTCTTTACCAAAGACTGCTTGCTCCATCAGTTCTGGAAGGCGGTGAATGTTATGTGTACCAAAGATTAAATCAACGAACTGATGCTTTTGCATGATGCGATTGACCACAGATTCTTCCTGTGACATACAGCCACATACACCAATGATCAAATCCGGATTTTCCATCTTTAATGGTTTTAAATGGCCAAGCTCACCAAATACTTTGTTCTCCGCATTTTCACGAATCGCACACGTATTGAGGAGAACAACATCCGCCTCTGTGACCTCCGTTGTAGCTTCAAAACCCATTTCTTCAAAAATCCCTGCCATTACTTCTGTATCGTGTTCATTCATTTGACATCCGTACGTGCGAATCAAAAACTTCTTATCTTTCCCAAGGTTTTTAATATTCTCTGGAATTTCAAAATCGTAATGAACGTTTACATTTTCTTTTCCTCTGCGCTTGGCATCTTTTAAGTTAGGTGCCTGGTACGTTGTCTGGAAATACTTCGCGTAATCTTCGGTCGTTTTCTCTGTTTTCTTTACATTGATTTGCGAATCCAGGCGCTGCTGTTCGTTCATGTCGTTCGACTCCTTTCTAATTAAAAAGGATGACCCTGCTATGAAAAAGAGCTCAATGCTCCTAAACTTAGAAAAACCTCGCTAATAGAAATAAATTCTATAAAAGCTTCCGTTTTATTCGTTATCCTTTATTGTCAATTAAGAAATGTGTAACTAATGGACATTCCTTTATTATAAGGGGTTCAGAGTATTTAATCAATAAAACCTGGAAAAGCCTCAGAGCACGATTAGGTGAACAAATAAAGAATGACCCCATTAGCCGAAAAAAAAGAGGAGGATCAGCCCCCTCTCTCTTTCTTTTATAGTATTCCAAGCTCTTTTGCAGACTTCTCAAATGCGTCTAATGCTTCTTGAAGGTCTTCTTTTGAATGCTGAGCCGTTACGATCGTACGCACGCGGCCTTTTCCTTTTGCAACAGTTGGAAAAGCAATCCCCTGCGCAAACACGCCGTTTTCAAATAGCTTATCGGAAAACTTATGCGTAAGTGCCTCATCACCAATGATGACAGGTGTTACTGGTGTTTCACTAATCCCTGTATCAAAACCAAGCTCTTTTAACCCAGCTTTAAAGAATTTTGTGTTGTCCCAAAGCTTCTCAATCAATTCAGGCTCTTCTACAAGAACATCAATTGCTGCTGAGCAAGCTGCTGTTACTGCAGGAGGATGAGATGTACTAAATAAGAACGGACGACCTTTATGAATCAAGTAATCGCGAAGTGTTTTCGTACTTGCAATGTAACCACCAAGAACGCCAATCGCCTTACTAAGTGTCCCAACCTGAATGTGAACGCGTCCGTTTAAGCCAAAGTGGTCAACCGTTCCACGGCCGTTCTCACCAAGTACGCCACTTGCATGAGCGTCATCAACCATGACAAGTGCATCATACTTTTCACATAGCTCGACAATTTCAGTTAGCGGCGCAATGTTTCCGTCCATTGAGAAGACCCCGTCTGTGACAACAAGACGCGTGCGATAATCTTGCGTTTCTTTCAATGCGCTCTCGAGATCTTCCATATCCGTATGCTTGTAAATACGACGTCCCGCTTTTGTTAAGCGAATGCCATCGATAATCGAAGCGTGGTTTAGTTCATCAGAAATAACGACATCTTCTTTTGTTAGGATCGCTGAAAGGACCGCCTGATTTGTAGCAAATCCTGATTGAAGAACGAGTGCCGCTTCCGTATGTTTAAATTCAGCAAGCTTTTCTTCAAACTGTTCGTGCATGGAGAGCGTTCCAGCAATGGTTCGAACAGAGCCTGTTCCTGCACCGTATTTTTCAACGGCTTCAATCGCTGCTTGCTTCATTTTCGGATGGTCCGTCAGTCCGAGATAGTTGTTTGAAGATAGCTGAATAACGTTTTTTCCTTTAATCGTAACGCGTGACCCTTGAGCAGACTCAAGTGGAATCAAGTTACGAAAAACACCTTCCTCCTGCATTTGATCAAGCTCTTCTTGGAGATATTCAAAACCTTTCATTGATCGGCCTCCTCATTAGTATGTAATGGCTCACGTGTGAGCCTTATGGATGTAATACTACCTTACCACATTTACCTTCAATCATTAATTCGAAGCCTTTTTCAAAGTCTTCAAGCGGGAAGTGATGCGTAATCATCGGCTCCACATCTACCTGTCCTGACTGCAAAAGCCCGGACACCTGGCGCCAAGTTTCGAACATTTTTCTTCCTGTAATGCCTTGAACGGTTATGCCTTTAAAAACAATGTCATTCGTAACATCAATTTCAACAGGACGGACTGGCAAACTAAGGATGGAAACACGTCCACCGTTTGTTACCATTTTAAAGCCCTGGTTCATCGCGATTGGATGTCCTGACATTTCACAAACAACGTCAACACCGTGCCCGTTAGTCAGCTCTTTCACAACGTGAAGTGGATCTTCGTTTCGAGAATTAATGACAGTCGTTGCGCCCATTTCTTTCGCAAGGTTCAGACGATAATCATTTAAATCAAGTGCGATAACCTGTGAAGCACCAGCTGCCTTCGCAACCCCTACAGCCATAATCCCAATCGGGCCACAACCGATAATCGCTACTGTCTTTCCAGCTACGTCTCCAGCGAGTACTGTATGAACGGCGTTACCCATCGGCTCTTGTACAGAAGCCACATCAAATGATAGTGACTCAGGATTTTTCCAGATGTTTTGAGATGGGAGCGCGACGTATTCTGCAAAGCAGCCATCCGTGTCGACACCAATAATTTTAGTATTTTCGCAAATATGAAACTTCCCTGTTAAACATTGTGGACATTGGTTGCAAACAATATGTGTTTCTGCTGAAACATGGTCTCCAACCTCCAGGTTCGTTACGTTCTTTCCTTTTTCTACGACAACTCCCGCAAACTCATGTCCAAAAACATAAGGAGGATTGACGCGACTCTGGGACCATTCATCCCACGTATAAATATGTACATCCGTACCGCAAATCGAAGTTGCCTTTACTTGAATTAATACTTCATTATCATTAATTTGTGGAATATCGACGGTTTGCAGCTGAGCACCTTTGCTACGTTCGTGTTTCACAATCGCCTTCATTTTTCCTTCCACAGCGTACACCTCACTTTTTCAAAACGTTCTTCAAACACTGTTATCACAAACATCGTATCATTTATCACTTATAACGTAAAGGTGATATGTCCTCCATACAAGGACACTTATAGTTTTATTTATGGAAAAGATTCGTTCATCCTTTTCAGCATAAAAAAACCCTTCATTACTTGAAGGGTTCGTCGCCTTACATAAACTCAGCCATTAACTCTGTAAATTTTTCTTCAGGAAGATTTAAGTCTTGTTTTGATAACGCACTAGAACTATATCCTCGAACTGATTCTTGGTACGATGGACGAGTTGGATTCTCGTAAATTAATCCTTTTACAAGTCCATTGTGCTCCATTAATGTTTGCATCGCCATCATCCGATTGTGTGGATCATAGCCTTCAATATCATTTAAACTAATAAGATTTTGTTTAAACCAGTCATACGTATTCACTTTATTGAACGTCACGCACGGGCTAAACACATTAATCAATGAAAAGCCTTTATGTTGAATTCCTTGTTCAATGATCGCTACGAGGTCCTTTAAATCGGTTGAAAAGCTTTGTGCTACAAAACCACAGCCGCTTGAGAGCGCGAGTTCCATGATGGAGAGAGAAGATTCAATTGATCCAGAAGGCGTACTTTTCGTTTTAAACCCTTCTGCACTCGTTGGAGAGGTCTGCCCTTTCGTTAAACCATAGATTTGATTGTCCATCACGATATACGTGATGTCTATATTTCGCCTCATCGCATGGATCGTGTGCCCCATTCCGATCGCAAAGCCATCGCCATCTCCCCCGGACGCAATCACGGTTAAATCGCGATTTGCCATTTTCACGCCCTGTGCAATTGGTAGCGAACGCCCATGAATCCCATGGAAACCATACGCATTGATGTAGCCACTAATACGACCCGAGCAGCCAATTCCAGAAATGACGGCAAGATCGTCTGGTTCTAGTCCCACATTCGCAGCCGCTCGTTGAATGGCTGCTTGTACGGAGAAATCTCCACAGCCAGGGCACCAGTTTGGCTTTACCTGATTACGAAAATCTTTAAATGTGGCCATTCGCGAACATCTCCTTACATTGTTGATGGATATCACCTGGTAAGAATGGATTGCCGTCGTATTTTAATATACTTTCAATCTTTTCACCGTACCCCGCGTTCATTTTTACGAGACTTGCCAGCTGGCCGGTTGCATTGTGTTCAATCACAATCACTTTCTTCGCCGCTTGTAACAATGGCTTAAGCTCATCTGCTGGAAATGGATGTACAAGACGAATTTGAGCATGATTGACTTTTAAGCCATCTGCTTCAAGTCTTGGGATAACTTCCTCGATACTTCCTCTCGTCGAGTTAAAACCAATTAGCAGCAAATCAGGCGCTTCATGCGGCGCTACTGTGTAAATCGGATTTTGAAAGGAGATGTTTTGAATTTTACGAAGTCTTTTCTCCATCTGATTTTTTCGATTTTGCGGAACTTCTGACGGTTTACCTGTTTCATCGTGCTCAACACCGGTTACGTGAAAAATACCATTTTTCGTTCCTGGAATGACACGATTTGAAACGCCATCATCCGTAATTTCAAAACGTTTATAGTACGACTTATCTTCTCTTTCAGCGATTTCTTGATCGTTCAGCTTACCCCTTCGAATGTTGATTTTATTGTAATCAAGCGGCTCAACGGATTGCTTGCCAAGAGATAATTGAAGATCTGAGAGTAAAATAACGGGACACTGATATTCCTCTGCGAGATTAAACGCTTCAATCGCATCATAGAATGCTTCCTCAACCGTACTCGGCGCAATGACAATCTTAGGAATCTCCCCATGCGTGCCATAAATCATCGCCAGCAAATCCGACTGCTCCTGCTTCGTTGGAAGTCCAGTACTTGGCCCACCGCGCTGGGTGTCGACGATGACGAGCGGCGTTTCGGTAATACCAGATAACCCGATGGCTTCCATCATGAGCGATAACCCCGGTCCGGCAGATGCCGTTAACGTTCTAACCCCCGCATAGTTTGAACCTATAGCCATCGTTGCCGCCGCGATTTCATCCTCTGTTTGCACAACGGTGCCACCAAATTCCGGAAGCTTCTTAATTAAGTATTCCATGATTTCTGATGCTGGGGTGATTGGGTAAGCTGCCATTAACCTTGCTCCACCTGCAAGCGCCCCTAGTGCAATCGCGTCATTGCCAATCATGAACAGGCGATTTTTCCCATCTGCTTTTTTAAGAGAAAGTGTTTGGACACTTTCCCCAGCAGAAGCTGTATAAGCATCGGCACCACGCTGAATAGCCTCCATGTTATTGTTGACGACTTTTTCGCCTTTTCGCCCAAAAATTTCTTCTACTACGGCTTGATACGTCGCAGTCTCTATACCTAGAGCAGCACTCGTAGCCCCGATTGCTACCATGTTTTTCATTAAAGAAGTGCCAAGTTCAGTCGCGATTTCAGTAAAGGGAATGATAACAAGTGTCGCCTGACAATGATCAGGCTTTACTGGTTTAAATTTGGCATCGGCTATAATGATTCCTCTACTATGAAGTTCATGTGCATTGACGTCGATCGTTTCTTGATCAAACGCAATCAGCATGTCGAGGTCATCTGAAACCGCTCGAACTTCTTTCGTGCTAACGCGAATTTTATTATTCGTATGCCCGCCTTTAATACGGGACGAGAAATGCCGGTAACCGTATAAATAGTAGCCAAGTCGATTTAATGCAATTGCAAATATTTCTCCTGTACTGTCTATTCCTTCACCCTGCTGTCCTCCAACTTTCCACGAAAGTTGTTCGATCATAACGTCCCACCCTTTCTAATCTAGTACCTGAAACCGCTTGCTTATATTACTAGTTCGAAATAGGATGATAATTCCCTGCTCTTAAAACTGACAATTCCTAAATTCTTACTTAGCTAGGGACTCTAGCAATCAAATTTTCACCTAAAAAGCCCTTTACCTGGTCGTCATTGTAATAGCGATGTAGCTCCTCAATAAGTCGAGGATAGTCGCTGTAACATGTTAGATCTTTCGGAACTTGATCAATACCATCAAAATCAGAGCCAAGTCCTATATTTTCCGCACCCCCGAGGCTACAAATGTGTTCAATATGATGGATAATATCCGAAACACTAGCATTGCGGTCATTACGCAAAAACTTTGGTACAAAAGTAACACCGATTAAGGCATCCTTTTCGATTAAAGACGTTAACTGCTGGTTATCAAGGTTCCTTGGGTGCGTGCAAATCGCTTTTGCATTGGAATGACTTGCGAGTACATATCGTCCATGTTCGACGACATCCCAGAAGGCCCGTACAGAAAGATGGGAAACATCTGTCCAAATCCGATGCTGGTTATGTAAATCAACAACGCTTCTACCAAAATCGGTTAATCCTGCGCCTCGCGATTCAAGGATACCGTCAGCCGTTGCATTCCCATAGTTCCATGTTAAACCAACTGATCGCACGCCGAGTCTGATCAATGTTTTTAACCTTGTTGCTTCGCGCCCAATCGCATCAACACCCTCTAGTGTTAGCATCACACCTATTTTCCCTTTAGGAAGCTGTTCTGCTTCTTTTTTTGAATAGACTGCTACGACGTCATCATAAGGTTTTACAATTTTCTCATGGAAAATATCCACCATCTCTAGCGCACAATCAAATTTAGCGGAATCTGGCACGTTTTCTGGAACGTAAATCGCAAAGAGCTGTAGCTTTGCTCCCGCTTTCCTCATTTGTTCAAGATTCGTATGAAGGCTTTGACCATTCTCAAATGAGAGAGACGGGTTAAGCCACATTTTACATAGCACGTCACAATGTGCATCTACTATATTCATGATGATCCTCCTTCATGCTTCCTATGGTTCAAATAAAAGTATAAAAAACCTGTTTGTAAAAACAAACAGGTTTTTCTGACGGAACTATTTAGCGAGGCTCTACAATAAGCTTAATTGCGGTACGCTCTTCACCATCAATTAATATATCAGTGAAAGCAGGGATACAAATGAGGTCAACGCCACTAGGTGCTACAAACCCTCTTGCGATGGCTACTGCCTTCACAGCCTGATTTAGTGCACCTGCTCCAATCGCTTGAATCTCGGCATTTCCGCGTTCCCGAAGGACGCCCGCAAGTGCACCAGCTACAGAATTAGGATTGGATTTTGCTGAAACTTTTAATATATCCATTATAGCCCCTCCTTAATTTGATCATCCATTACCACTCTAGACTATATTCCTTGTAAGAAGCTTGTATTCCTGCTGTTTCCGCCATTTTTTCCAAACGTTCTTTAATCATAGAATGGATGGTCGTCGTTAATGGCAATCCGTTCAATCTTGGTGGCCTTACCAGTTTTTGGATCTAGTGTTAAAAAGACCCCACTAAGTTGTTCCCGCCCTTTCGTTACTTCAAACCTCACAGGCATCGTTGTCAGGAACTTATTGATAACAGCTTCTCGCTCCATACCTAGAATGCCATCGTAAGGTCCTGTCATCCCAGCATCTGTTAAGTAAGCTGTCCCGCCAGGCAAAATACGCTCATCAGCCGTTTGCACATGAGTGTGCGTTCCAACAACCGCGGTTACTCTTCCATCAAGGTACCAGCCCATCGCTTGTTTTTCACTTGTTGTTTCTGCATGAAAATCAACAAAAATAACTGGTGTCCTTTCTCTCATTTCTTCAATCAGTTCATCCGCTTTACGGAAGGGATCATCCATTGCAGGAAGAAACGTTCGACCTTGCAGGTTAATGACGCCAACTTCAATGCCATTTATGTTTACAATCGTTGATCCATTTCCAGGTGTTCCTTCTGGATAATTTGCAGGTCTGACGAGCTTCGGAGCACGATCAATAAATTCAAAAATCTCTCGGTTATCCCACGTATGGTTCCCCATTGTAATGACTTGAGCACCTGACTCAAGAAAGCCACGATAAATTTTTTCTGTAATGCCACGCCCACTTGCAGCATTTTCTCCATTTACAATTGTAAAGGTAGGTTTATATTTTTTCTTTAAGCGAGGTAAATAGGTTGAAACCATATTGCGTCCAGGAGAACCGACAACGTCTCCAATAAATAAAATCTTCATATTAATGCTCCAATCTCTGTTTTCATTCTTTATCAGTTTATCAAAAGAAAGTATCATTCGTAAGTTTTTGGTGAAATTAAATAAAGCGATGCGCGCGGCATCGCTTTATTTTGCATACTCAACTGCCCTTGTTTCACGGATGACCGTGACCTTAATGTGCCCAGGGTAGTCCAGTTCATTTTCGATTTTCTTTGTAATCTCTCGTGCAAGACGATACGATGAAACGTCATCGACTAGATCAGGTTTTACCATAATCCGAATTTCTCGACCTGCTTGAATAGCGAATGATTTCTCAACGCCTTCAAACGACTCAGAAATTTCTTCAAGCTTCTCAAGACGACGAATGTACGTCTCAAGCGTTTCACGACGCGCTCCTGGACGTGCAGCTGATAGAGCGTCGGCTGCTGCCACAAGCGTGGAGATTACTGATGTTGCTTCCGTATCACCATGGTGAGATGCGATTGCATTAATAACAACCGGATGCTCTTTATACTTCGTTGCAAGCTCGACGCCAATTTCAACGTGGCTACCTTCAACTTCGTGGTCAATCGCTTTACCGAGATCGTGAAGGAGACCAGCGCGACGTGCAAGCTGTACATCTTCTCCAAGCTCTGCGGCCATTAGACCGGTTAAATAAGCTACTTCCATAGAATGCTTCAAGACATTCTGTCCATAACTTGTACGGAACTTCAATCGGCCCAGAATCTTAATAAGATCTGGGTGGAGTCCGTGAACTCCAATTTCAAATGTGGATTGTTCTCCCACTTCGCGAATGTATTCATCCACTTCCCTGCGTGATTTCTCAACCATTTCTTCAATTCGTGCAGGGTGAATTCTACCATCCTGTACGAGTTTATCCAGGGCATTACGAGCAATTTCTCTTCGAATCGGATCAAAACCGGACAAAATAACTGCCTCAGGTGTATCATCGATAATTAGGTCAATCCCCGTTAGCGTTTCAAGAGTTCGAATGTTTCGGCCTTCACGACCAATGATCCGACCTTTCATCTCATCATTAGGCAGGTTAACAACGGAAACCGTTGTTTCTGCAACATGATCCGCAGCACAGCGCTGAATCGCAAGCGATAGGACTTCTCTCGCTTTCTTATCAGCTTCTTCTTTCGCAAAGTTCTCGCGCTCTTTCACCATCTGCGCTAATTCATGCTCAAGTTCCTGCTCGCTTTCACGGAAGATGATTTGCTTCGCTTCTTCCCTCGTTAAACCGGAAATTCGCTGAAGCTCGTGTTGTTGCTCTTGAAGCAACTCCTCCACTTTGCCTTCCATCTCTTCAATTTGTCGTTGTTTTTTGGTGAGAGAGTCCTCTCTTCTTTCGAGGGAATCCTCTTTTTTGTCAAGAGTCTCACTTTTACGATCAAGGACCTCTTCTTTTTGTACCAAACGATTCTCTTGTTTTTGTAACTCATTTCTGCGTTCACGAATTTCACGCTCAGCTTCAACACGAAGATTATGATTCTCGTCCTTCGCTTCAAGCATAGCTTCCTTTTTCAAAGCTTCAGCGTCGTTTTTACCCTCTTTGATAATCCGTTGCGCTTCCATTTCTGCACTGGAGATTTTCGCTTCAGCAATCGTTTTGCGAACAAGAAATCCAACAACTGCTCCGACTACTGCAGAGACCAGCATAGTGGAGATGATGATCACTATATCCATCGAACTCACCTCCTCCTGCTATCAACTTGTTGGTTTGCTGTCATGTTAATTCTTAGTACCACTTGCAAGATTTCAATCCAGCACATGTCATCTTTTAAGAGTAAAGTATAATTTTACTAGAAAATTATAATTATACAATTAATATTGTATCTTTCAGCGTAAAGGTTGTCAAGAGAGCACATAGAGGCAAAATCCCTTTAAATATCTCTTTCTAGCTCATTTTTACGCCTTAAACTTCTCGTGATAACTTTGTAATTGAATGGTCATTCACTGCCTGATCATGGAAATCCAGTAAGTTTTATGGTGAAAAGACTAGTATACAAAGACTATGTAGTTAGAGAAAAAGCCGGTCTTAGTGACCGGCTTTTTCAAAGCTTTTATTCTTCGTCAGGAAGAAGCGTTTCTTTACCTGCAGCCGCTTCATCCACTTGCTTATCGGCATCAAGATTATGATGAGCGCGAATACGCCCTTCAATCTCAGCTTCCATTGCCGGGTTTTCTTTCAAGAATTGTTTCGCATTTTCGCGACCCTGTCCAAGGCGTTCGCCTTCGAATGAGAACCATGCGCCGCTCTTCTGAACGATTTCAAGGTTAGAACCAATATCAAGGATCTCACCCTGCTTGGAAATACCTTCCCCGTACATGATGTCGACTTCTGCCTGTTTAAACGGCGGAGCCACCTTGTTCTTTACAACTTTAATACGCGTTTTGTTACCGACCATATCATTACCCTGTTTCAGCGTCTCAGCACGACGAACTTCTAATCGAACAGATGAATAGAATTTCAGTGCACGTCCGCCTGGAGTTGTTTCTGGATTTCCGAACATAACCCCAACTTTTTCACGAATTTGGTTAATAAAGACCGCGGTTGTTTTGGATTTATTAATCGCACCAGAAAGCTTACGAAGCGCTTGAGACATTAAACGCGCCTGCAAACCAACGTGTGCATCTCCCATTTCACCTTCGATTTCAGCCTTTGGTACAAGGGCAGCAACGGAGTCAACAACGACCATATCAACTGCTCCACTTCGTACGAGCGCTTCAGCGATTTCTAGGGCTTGCTCTCCTGTGTCAGGTTGAGAAAGCAATAGCTCATCAATGTTAACACCAAGCTTTTCTGCATAAACCGGATCAAGTGCGTGCTCAGCATCGATAAATGCGGCCTGACCGCCGTTACGCTGAACTTCTGCAATGGCATGAAGAGCAACGGTAGTTTTACCAGAAGATTCCGGGCCGTAAACTTCGATGACACGGCCTCTTGGATACCCTCCTACACCAAGAGCAATATCAAGAGCCAGTGAACCAGTGGATACCGTAGAGACTCTTTGCTCAGCTTGTTCGCCGAGTTTCATGATTGAACCTTTACCGAATTGTTTTTCTATTTGTCTAAGTGCCATATCTAAGGCAGCTTTACGATCACTCACGAATGAATTCCTCCTCGTTATTAAGCTATCACTATCATATCTCTTTTTAGGTCATTTGCCAATAGAAAACCGAACATTTATTCGTCTTTTTTTATTTCAAGAGTCTATTGACTTTTTCTTTCGCTCTATGAATGAACGATGAAAGAAGAACGACCAGCCCCCTATTGGAGCTGATCGTCACATTTTTTACACTCTGCTTTTTTGTGGTTTTGCAGGTTCTAAGTGGATTGATTTACCATCAACACCACCAGCTCGAAGCGCTTCATAGACGAACGGTGCCACGTCTTCATGCACTTCAAAGAATGAGAATTTCTCAAAGATATCAATGCGGCCTACTGATTCTGTCTCAACACCAGCCATAGCTGAAAGCTCACTTAGCAGTTTTTTAGGATGAAGATCAATGTTACGACCCACATTCAAGAAGAAACGAACCATTCCGTTCTGTCCTCCAGTTTCACCGAAGTTATATTCAGAAGGCGTCGTGTTTTGCTTCTCTTGTATGGCATTTTCAAGGAATGCTTGAACAAGATCTTCAGCGTTGTATTTTGCAAGTAGAAGATCAGCCGTTTCTCTGGCCGTTGAATCAGTTTTCTGTTTTTTCAGCTGCTTTTCAACAGATTTGACGATGTTATCAAGATCTACCGTCTCATCTTGGAGAGGCTCAGCTGAAAGATTTAACTTGATCTTTGATTCAATTGACTGAAGGAAGCGCATATCCTTTGGCGTTACAAGCGTTAGCGCAATCCCTTTGTTTCCAGCGCGACCCGTGCGTCCAATACGATGGACATAGCGTTCTGGATCCTCAGGGATATCATAGTTAATGACGTGGCTTACATGTGCCACATCGATGCCCCTTGCAGCGATATCTGTGGCGACAAGGAAGTTCACTTGTGATCGTCTAAAGAGATTCATGACTTTAGATCGCTGTTGCTGTGTCAAGTCACCATGAAGCTCTTCTGCTCGGTACCCACGCTTTTTCAATGATTCCGTAACTTGCGCAGCTCCTTTTTTCGTCTTAGTGAAAATAATACCAAGGCGAATATCTTCGCTTTCAATCACGCGACAGAGCGTATCAAATTTGTCACTTTCGAACGTGCGGTAATACACTTGCTCCACTGTATCAGCGGTGACATCCCCTTTAGAAACGGAAATGGTAATCGGATCTTTCAAATACTTACTTGAAAGCTTACGAATTGGTGCAGGAATAGTAGCGGAAAATAAAAGTGACTGACGCTTAACAGGAAGCTGCTTAAAAATCAGTTCAATATCATCAATAAAGCCCATATCAAGCATTTCATCTGCTTCATCAAGAATCGCTGTATGAATATTATCCGTGCGAAGCGTCTTGCGCTTCAGATGGTCAAGCATACGTCCCGGTGTTCCAACCACAATGTTAACGCCTCTTTTTAAAGCGCGAATTTGATGATAGATTGGTTCTCCGCCATATACCGCGAGAACATTTAAGCCTTTGTATTTTGAAAGCTTCTGCAGTTCAATCGCTACCTGCATCGCAAGCTCACGTGTTGGAGTTAAGATGATCGCTTCAGGACCACCAATTTTCTTTACTTTCTCAATCACAGGAATACCAAAAGCGGCTGTTTTCCCTGTACCCGTCTGTGCCTGACCAATCATATCTCTTCCTTCTAAAATTGGTTCAAGAGCTTTTTCCTGGATGGGAGTGGCTTCTTTAAAGCCAAGCTCGAGCACAGCTTTTTTCACTTCGTTTGATAGTGCAAAGTCTTCAAAATTCTTCATAACTTAGGACATTCACCTTTCTAACTTCAATAATGTATTAAATCCATGTTTCACAGTACGTTTGCGAATCGCATTGCGGTTCCCAGCAAGATTCAGGGCAACCACTTTTTCACCAGATGGTGCGGCGACACCGATATAAACAGTGCCAGCGTCTTTCCCTTCACTAGGATCAGGGCCTGCAACCCCTGTAAAACTGATGCCGACGTCTGTTTTATATTTCGCTTTTACGCTTCTAGCGAGTTCAATCGCACATTCTTCACTTACGGCACCGTATGCTTCCAGTGTCTCTTTTGATACGCCGATCTCTCGCTTTACTTCGTTAGAGTAACACACAACCCCACCGTAGAAAAGTGATGATACTCCAGGGAGATCTGTTAACTCCTGACTAAACATCCCGCCTGTTAGACTCTCTGCTGTTGAGATCGACCAGTTCCGATCCTTTAGCATTAAAAAGACTTCTTTTGGAAGTGATGTCTCTCCATACCCATACAAAAAAGTTCCAACGCGTGCATGAATTTTCTTTTCAGTTTCATCAATCAACTTGTTTGCTTCTTCTTTTGAGTCAGCTTTTGCGGTTAAACGAAGCGTCACTTCCCACTCTCCTGCAAGCGGCGCAATTGTAGGGTTCGTTTGCTGATCAATTAAGTCTTCAAGTTCTGTTTCAAGCCTCGATTCTCCAATACCAAAAAACCGAAGAACACGTGAGACAATCGTATCTCCTTGCTTCAGCTGGCCAAGTAAATAGGGCTCTGCATAGTTTGTAAACATCGGGTAAAGTTCTTTCGGAGGACCTGGGAAAAGCATGTACGTGTGGTTGTTCTCCGTAAGCGCCATACCGGGAGCCATGCCATTATCATTTCGAAGAACGGCAGCACCTTCTAGGACTAGTGCCTGTTTACGGTTATTTTCCGACATAGGAGCACCTGTTTTGTCATAATAAGCTTGAATCGTTTTCATCGCCTCTTCGTTATAAACAAGCTGTTTATTAAGAGTTTCTGCGATCGTTTCTTTCGTAAGATCATCTTTCGTCGGACCAAGTCCACCTGTGAAAACGAGTAGGTCTGAGCGCGTCTGAGCGACTTCAATCGCCTGTTTTAAACGCTCATTATTATCGCCAACTACCGTGTGATAGAAAACATTAATTCCAAGATCAGCTAGGCGTTGTGAGATGAACTGTGCGTTCGTGTTTGCGATTTGTCCGAGTAATAACTCTGAACCGATTCCAATGATTTCAGCATTCATTTGTAACCATCCCCTCTATTTGAATCAAGATTCTGATTCAATAGCTCATAATTCTTCCACTTCCATTATACAATGGTTTTGCCTTTACGTATAAGAATGCGCACTGAAGAAACAAAGATACGCTTAAATTTAATTGCCTTATGAGGGCTCAAAAGGGAACAGAATAATCTGTTCCCTAAAGGTGTTAACGTGATTTAAGTAGGACCTCTTTATTCTTCGAGAAGTAATCCCATCCCGAATAGACGGTAATAATGAGCGCTGCCCACAGGGAAATCGTTGCAAAAGGAAAGCCAATGGCTTCAAATGGAACATTCTCAATCAATAGCATAATGATCGCGATGATTTGAATCCAGGTTTTCAATTTCCCAAGGTTGCTTGCTGCAAGTACTTCTCCTTCAGAAGAAGCAACTAATCTTAGCCCTGTAACAGCAAATTCACGGCTAAGAATAACCACAACAATCCAAGCAGGCGCAGCCCCAAGCTCAACGAGTGAAACAAACGCTGAAGTAACGAGTAGTTTATCGGCAAGCGGATCGAGGAATTTCCCAAGATTCGTAACTAGGTTATGTTTTCTAGCTATGTAACCGTCAATCCAATCGGTTACCGATGCGAAAATAAAAATCGCTGTTGCAATTAATTGGGAATTCAATAAGACGGTGCCTGCAATTTCAGTTTCACCAAGCGGCAGTGGCGCGAGGAGAAAAATTAGAAAAACAGGAATTAAAAAAATGCGTGAAACGGTAATTTTATTAGGCAAATTCACGTGTCTTCCTCCTAAATGTTATGTAACCTATTGATCGTGCGCTGATCGTCACAACCCCACTAAATCGTATTCTATTCTATCACTGTTTCCTTCATGCAGAAAGGAAAACTTCACCAATGAAAATTGAAAGAAAAGAGCCATCTGAAAAGATGACTCCTTGTGGATTTATTCTGCTTTTTCAAAAGTAAAGGTTACATTTTGAACAACTGGTTCTTTTGGTATGTCAATTTTTTCGCCATTCACAAACACTTCAATGCTAGGAGAACTTCCGAGTCGAAGCGTAGCAGAAGACTCTTTTGATAAATCTTGCGTCACGCTTTTCCCTTTAGCAAGACTTTCGTATACATACTTTTTGTCACTCGCCCCCGTTAAACCTACCCAGCTAGATCCAGATGCTTCTAACTTTACTTCAAATTTATCTGCGTTTGTGATTTCAAACGTAGAATTATCAGTATCACTCTTTACTTTCTTAATTTCCATCTTAGGGGCTTCTTCTTCTTCTGGCTCTTTTTCTTCTTCAGCAGCTTTTTCTTCCTCTGCTTTTTCATCTTCTTTTGATGTTGCCTCTTCTTCAGAAGTCGTTGCTTCTTTTGAAGCATCACCTTCGTTACTTACTTCATCTGAGTCTGGAGCACTGCCGCTGTTTTCATCGCTTGTCACTTGCTCCTCCGCCTGATTCGTCGTTGCGTTCTGATTCGTCTTCTGGTCACCACTTTGAACAACATACCAGATTAACGCTGCGACACCTACAATGAGTAACACGACAAGAACAGATGGAAACACGGAAGACCATT
Organism: Bacillus sp. es.036; assembly: GCF_002563635.1. Classification (NCBI taxonomy): domain Bacteria; kingdom Bacillati; phylum Bacillota; class Bacilli; order Caryophanales; family Bacillaceae; genus Bacillus; species Bacillus sp. es.036. Next base: position 1,133,530 of record NZ_PDIZ01000001.1, on the reverse strand, counting down.
TTGATGATACAGAAGATGACTTACTCGGCGCTTGAGGCCTTCTCATTTTCCTTGGTGGTAAACTTTCAGGCACATCTGCGTTTGCTTTTGGAATTTCAGAAGCGTACTCCTCAAGCAATTCATCTCCGTGAAGGCCAACTGCTTCCGCATAGTTTTTAATGAATGCACGCGTATAAAAATTACCTGGAAGCAGTTCGTAATTTCCTTCTTCAATGGCATGAAGATAGCGTTTTTGAATCTTAGTGATGGACTGAATTTCCTCGAGCGATAATCCCTTATCATTTCGAGCGTCCTTCAGACGTTGACCTAGCTCTGTCAATGAAAAACACCTACCAATTAGTTAAAGTCTAAGTTTGAAAATCCAGAAGATCGATTCTCAATTACCTGATATGTAATTTCTTGTTCCGGATCGTCTCGCAATTCAATTATATAATCAAAATCGTTCATCGTATACTCTGTTTCTTGAACAAATATATCAGGATGCTCGACAACCTTCGTTGCCGGTAATCTCATAATATCACGAAGCACCTGCCAGTGCCGCTCTGAAGCTCTTCTGGCAGACACGATACCATCAATTAAAAAAATATGATCGCTATTAAATTCATCGTCGGCAATTTGCGTGCGAACTGTTTGTTTTAACATCGTAGAAGATAAAAATACCCATCGTTTGTTTGCACAAACGCTAGAAGCAACAATTGATTCTGTTTTTCCAACTCGCGGCATTCCACGAATTCCAACGAGTTTGTGGCCATCCTGTTTAAAGATTTCAGCTAGAAAATCAACAAGCAAACCAAGCTCATCTCGAATAAATCGAAACGTTTTTTTATCGTCCGCATCACGCTGGATATATCTTCCGTGTCGTACTGCAAGACGATCGCGTAACTTTGGTTCTCTCATTTTTGTCACTGTAATGTTATCCATTGTATTTAAAATGGACTCAAGTCGCTCGATTTGCTCAATTTCATCAACGAGGAGAAGCAGGCCTCTTCGCATATCGTCAACACCATTGATCGTAATGATATTAATACCGAGCATCCCTAGTAGGGAAGCGACGTCGCCTAAAAGACCCGGCCTATTTTTATGTATTTCATACTCCAGATACCATTCCTTCTTCTCCATACGCCAACTCCTTTAGCCACAAATTTCCTATGTTCCTTTAATCATAAATGATTTTCATAAAGGTTAAAAGAGATGAATAGGGATTTTGTTTACTTTTCTTACAACTTTTGAACATTTTCATAGAAAAAGAAGGGTGTTGGTTCACCCTTCTTCTTTAGAAGCGACATTTATCTTTCGTTTTGAACAAGCTTAACCATCATATTTGCGATCGCGTGCTGTTCTTCTTGACTTGCTACATGCCATAGGTCGGCAAGAAGCTGTTCTTGCTCATTCTTCGCTTTCACGCCATCAGCAAGGTATCCGCCGATCTGATAAGCAACATCTGAGACAACTTCTTGAGAAAGCCCTTGCTGTTCGCCTTGACTTAAGCGGTCATGCAAGAACCCTTTCCATGATTCAAAATTATCTAGTACAGACATCTATGTCCCTCCTTTATCAAGTCATCACCTATATGTTGTCTCGAAGGAGTGGACATTATGCATCGTTTTTTATTGCCAGGCCCCATCAATGGAAATAATTTGACCGCTTATGTAAGAAGCTTGATTCGAATCTAAAAAAGAAATCAAAGAAGCTACCTCTTCAGGCACACCCGATCGTCCCATCGGAATTTCGTTCATTAAATCGTGTTCATCGTCCTCTGTCATCCGTGCGTTCATCTCCGTCGAAATATAACCTGGTGCTACGGCATTCACCCGAATACCGCTTGGCCCTAATTCCTTCGCTAATCCCTTCACAAAGGCATTTAAACCACCTTTTACGGAAGAATAAACGACTTCACAAGAAGCTCCTGTTACACCGAAGACAGAAGAGACAACAATAATGGACCCTTGTTTTTTTTGCACCATCGAGGAAATGTAGTGCTTCGCAAGTTTAATGGACGATGTGAGGTGGAGTTGAATCATTGCATCAATTTCTTCCCCTGCCATATCGGTTAATAAACCAAAGTAGCTATTTCCAGCATTAAGAATAAGCGTATCAACTTTCACAACCTTCTCGGTTAAACCTTCTACGCCATCTTTTTCCGCTAAGTTAGCTTGAACCGGGAAAATATCTGCTTCTGGATCATCCTTTTGTAGCTCTTGTATAGAGGCAGCATTCGTATTGTAATGAGCATAAACACGGTTACCGTTTTTTACATAATCCTTTACTATCGCTCTTCCTATACCCCCACTCGCTCCAGTGATTAATATTTCTTTCATAACTTCTCTTCCTCTCCCGTTAAATCTTTCAATGAAAAAGCACCCGATTGGGTGCTTTTTAACCTTTTGGAACGACTTGACAGACAGTAAATGAATCTTCTGCAAAGTGCCCTTTCATTGTCTCTTCAATATCTTTTGCCGTAATGGACTCAAGCATTGGGACAACTTCAAATAAATCCATATCGTTAAAACGATAGCGAGTAAATTGGTTTGCAATAAACTCTGGTGAATTTAACGCTCTTAAGAAACTACCGATTTTTTTCTTGCGTATACGCTCAAGCTGATCGGTATCCACTGATTCATTTTTAAATGATTGAATCATCTCATATAATCGATTCGCAAGCTCATCAGGTGAGCTTGTGTTACTTCCGACGATCGAAAAACCGAACTTCTCTTCTTCAGTAAAATCATATGAAAAACTTTGATCGATGAGCCCTTCATTGTAAAGCTTCTCATAGTTCTCTGAACTCTGACCAAACATTAAATCGAGCGCAAGATTGATGGATAGCTCATGTTTAAGAAGATCCTTTCCCTGGCGTCCTGGATTTGGTTCTTTAAATCCAACGAGGCATTTTGCCACTTGAACAGACATCGGCAACACTTTCTTCTTCTCTGCTACTGTCTTTGGTTCTGAATCAAAGAAACGTTCAATTGGTGGCTGGTCTTTATACGATTTCGCTGCCTGGTTTTTCTCCACAAATGACATAATTTCATTCGGCTCCACAGCACCTACTACAAATAACACCATGTTCGAAGGATGGTAGAACGTTTCATAACACGTATAGAGTGATTCTTTCGTGATTTTTGCGATAGATTCAATTGTTCCAGCAATATCTATTTTAACCGGATGGTGGTGGAACATATTTTCAATGACACCAAAATACGCACGCCAATCAGAATTATCATTATACATTTCAATTTCTTGACCGATAATACCCTTTTCCTTTTCAACACTTTGGTCACTAAAGTACGGATCTTGAACAAAGTTCACAAGCGTTTCAAGGTTCTGCATCACGTTCTGAGTTGTTGAAAACAAGTAAGCGGTTCTTGTAAACGATGTAAATGCATTCGAAGACGCACCCTGCTTACTAAAATCTTGAAATACATCACGGTCTTCTTTTTCAAACATTTTATGCTCAAGAAAGTGAGCAATGCCATCTGGCACTTGCACATTCTCTGAACCGTTTAAAGGGACAAAGTGATTGTCTACTGATCCGTACTTTGTTGTAAACGTTGCGTACGTTTTATTGAAACCCTTTTTAGGGAGAACATACACGTCAAGTCCGTTATCCATCGTTTGGTGATACAGCGTTTCCTGCAACTGATTAAATGGAATAGTTTTCATGATTAAGCCTCCTCGCCTTTTAAGAAATAAACGGTATCAAGCTTAACCTTATCCGCAACCGCTAAAATATCTTCTTTTGTCACAGCTTCCACACCATCAAGCCACTCTTCAATTGTACGTAGCTTTTGAGAGACAACACCGTGATAAAGCAGCTCGACCATTCCTTTTGCGTCATCGACCGTCTCAAGGAGCTGATTGCGAATCATGGTTTTTGTTTGCTTCATTTCTTCCTCGTTGAAGTCGCCTTCTCTCATAGCCGTAAGCTGCTCTTGAATAATATCAACAGTCTTTTTAAAGTTTTTAAACTCAATGCCAGACATCACAATGATTAAGCCTTTATGACTTTCATAGCGGGACGCGGCGTAATAAGCAAGGCTTTCTTTTTCCCGTACGTTCCGAAAAAGCTTGGAGTGTGAGAAACCTCCAAACATGCCATTAAATACTTGAAGGGCGAAGTATTCATCATCCGCATAACCAACGCCAGAGCGAAAGCCCATATGAAGCTTCCCTTGCTTGATTTCCTGTGTTTCAAGGATCTCTTTTTCTTCCACATCAAGAGAGGCTTTTTCAGTTGTTTCAGACTTTCGATCGCTACGTTCTTGAAACGGGAAAAGCTCTTTTACAACTTCTTCAGCATTAACGCCTTCTAAGTCACCAACTAAATAAAAGTCAATTTCATCTTCTGCACAAACTTTTTTATAGTAATCATAAAGAGACTGCGCTGTCACGCGATCCACTTCTTCTTTTTCTCCGTAAATATGCAATCCAAAAGCCTCATTCGGGAACATTTCTTGCGTTAGTCTCATGTTCGAATAGCGCATTTTATCATCATAAATCGATTGAATACGCTGTTTCATCGTCCGCTTTTCTTTATCAACAATCGAAGAATCGAAGCCAGATCCATCCGTCTTAGGATTCATGATCACTTCTGAAAGTAAAGAAAGGGCTTTCTTAAACAAAGGCTCATCTTCAGAAAGGAACTTTTCATTCGCGAAGTCCATCCGGAACGTCATCACATGAAAATCACCCTTCTTGGCAAGATCCACACCTAGCGTCGCCCCGTAAAGCTTCTCAAGTTCCGTACGAACCGCTTTCGAAGAAGAATAGTTTTCCGTACCGCTTTGCAACACATATGGCAAAAGAGCCCTCTCCGTCACAGTCTCCTTCGTCAAACGCGCTTTAAATTGAACCACAACCGTCGTTGTTTTATATTTATCCGTCTGGATCCTATGTAGCGTCAAACCGCCGCACGAGGTTTTCTCATGAGGGATAATCGCCATTGACCTCACTCCTTTTTTAAATCCATTACTTACCATTAGAGGAAAGTAAAACTTACCCCCTTTATACCATAGTATGTGTCATAGTGTAAGCAATTAGTACTTTTTAAAAGAAAAGCGAAAGTTGGCGGTTAGGGTCGACAAGCGCTGGAGGCATTTCAAGAGAACACGGTCTTTGTGTTCATTTGAAATGGTGAAGCGATCGAGACCCTGCCCACTGCAGCTGGATCATGAAAAGCGAAAGTGGGCGGTTAGACACGGTAGGCACTGGAGCCCTATAAATTGAACACGCCCTTTGTGTTCGAGTTATAGGGTGAAGTGACCGAGTGTCTGCCCACTGCAGCTGGATCTAACGAAAAGCGGAGACGAGCGGTTAGAAACGGAGATATTGGAGCTCTTGAACTAGAACGCGCTTTTTGCGTTCTGGTGAAAGAGCGAAATATCGTAGTTTCTGCGAGTCGCAGCTGGACAAGAAAAGCGGAAGCCTCCGGTTAGACCCGGCAGGCACTGGAGCCTTTCAACCTGAACACGCCCTTTGTGTTCAGGTTGAAAGGTGAAGTGACCGAGGGTCTGGAGGCTGCAGCTGGATCAAGAAAAGCGGAAGCGCCCGCTTAGCCTCGACAAGCGCTGGAGGCATTTCATTTGAACACGTTCTTTATACTCTTGGTACCGCTCCTTCCCCCACCACAAAACACTACCTAAAAACAAAAAGCCCTCCGTTTTCACGAAGAGCTTTTCTCTAAACGTTATCGCTTCCCTTTTTCATACGGCTGACCAATGGCTTTTGGCGCATCCGCTCGTCCAACAAGTCCTGCAAGAGCAAGAATCGTTAACACGTAAGGGGAAATAAGAAGATATACTTCTGGAATTTCTTTTAATCCCGGAATTTGTTGGCCGGTTATACTTAGCGATTGAGCAAGACCAAAGAATAGCGCTGCTCCCATCGCACCAAGCGGATGCCATTTACCAAAGATCATCGCGGCTAGTGCCATAAAGCCCTGTCCAGAAATCGTTGCATGGCTAAAGTTCCCTGCGATCGACGTCGCGTAAACCGCACCCCCGAGACCGGCAAATCCACCACTTAGCATAACCGCTACATAGCGCATTTTCGTCACATTAATCCCCATCGTATCTGCCGCCATAGGGTGCTCTCCTACTGAACGGAGTCGTAAACCGAATGGGGTTTTATAGAGAACCCACCATACGAGGAAGGCAAGCGCAACCGCAATGTAAGATGTATAATACGCGCTCGAAAAAAACAAAGGTCCAATAAATGGGATATCGCTTAAAAATGGAACATCCGTTTTATAAATACGTTCTTGAATAATCGGCGTTTGCCCTGCATCAAAGATTTTCTTCACAAGGAAGATGGCAAGTCCAGCCGCAAGGAAGTTAAGGGCCACGCCACTAACAACCTGATCGGCTCGAAACGAAATACTTGCCACTGCATGAAGCAAAGAGAACAGCATGCCGATAATGATCGCAACGACTAGTGAAAACCAGGGAGAAGCGGCTCCCATTCCCCATTGCTCGCCAAGGATTGTAAACAGCGCGCCTGTGAAAGCACCCATTAACATTAACCCTTCAAGTCCGATGTTTACAACGCCTGACCTTTCACTGAATACTCCTCCAAGAGCCGTGAAAATCAGGGGAGCTGCTGAAAAGATAGCGGCAGGAATAATGAGCTGAAGAATCTGCATGAAATCCATTAAATTTTCCCCCTTTTGCTCACCCTGTTGCTGATCCAGTGAATCAAGTAACTGGATGCGACAAAGAAAATAATCATCGCAATCACGATTTCAACAAGCTGTGTTGGCACCTGAGCAACTGACTGCATATTAAGCGCACCAATTTTAAGCCCACCAAACAGTGCAGAAGCAAGGACAACACCAAGCGCCCCATTTGCACCTAAAAGCGCAACTGCGATTCCGTCAAATCCAACGCCAGTAAAGTCAGCCATAACGGTCATATAACCGTATGTTCCAAGCCCTTCCATCGCTCCTGCTGCTCCAGCAAATGCACCCGAAATGACCATAGAAAGAACGATGTTTCGTTGCACATTGATTCCAGCATATTCTGACGCATATTTGTTAAATCCAACAGAGCGTAGTTCATACCCTGTCGTCGTTTTCCATAGAAGGAACCACATAATAATCGCTCCAATAATCGCCACAACAAAACCGTAGTGAAGACGTGAGAAATCAGTAATGGCTTCTAAGAACGGCGATTGAAGCGATGCTGAAGCATTAATTTGATCCGTACGCTCACCAGGAGCGAGTAAATACGTCCGAATAATTGCGTTAACGACATGAAGAGCAACGTAGTTCATCATAATCGTTGTAATAACCTCATGAACTTGATACTTTGCTTTCAAGAATCCAGGTACAAAGGCCCAAATCGCTCCAGCCAATGCTGCTGCAATAATTGCAAGAGGAATATGAACTACAGGACTTAACCCTTCAAATTGAAGCCCGATATAAACAGATGCTAGCCAGCCGACAAGCAGCTGCCCTTCTACTCCAATATTAAAAAGCCCTGTACGAAAAGCAAAAGCCACGGCTAACCCCGACAAAATGAGCGGAGTCATCTGCCGAACAGTTTCACCTAACACATACGTGTTTGAGAAAATCCCGTTAAACAGTGCTGCATACGCTACAATGGGATTGTAGCCACTCACAAGCATGATGATCCCACCGACGAGTAATCCAAGAGCTACCGAAAGCAGCGGTACAGTAATGCTCGCCCATTTCCCTTTTAATAACTTCATGTTGTCTCACCAGCCTTTTTGCGCTTTGCGCCAGCCATTAAGAGACCAAGCTCTTGCTCTGTCGTTTCTTCCGGCTTTACAATGGCAACAATTTTCCCTTCATAAATCACGGCGATGCGATCACTTACATTCATAATCTCTTCCAGTTCAAAGGAAATTAGAAGAACCGCTTTTCCTTTGTCACGCTCTTCAACTAGTTTCGAGTGAATGAACTCAATCGCCCCAACATCAAGCCCGCGTGTTGGTTGAGCTGCAATCAATAGATTCGGACTCCGATCGATTTCACGCGCAATAATCGCCTTCTGCTGATTACCACCAGAAAGGGCCCTTGCAGGTGTCATCTCACTTGGGGTACGCACATCATACTCTTTAATTAATGATTTTGCTTTATCCATAATAGTAGAAAAGTTTAAAATGCCATTCCTTGAAAAAGGTCTTTTATAATAGGTCTGAAGAACCATATTTTCGCCAATCGAAAAATCTAAAACAAGCCCGTGCTTATGCCTATCCTGGGGAATATGTCCTATACCGCTTTCAGTGACACGTCGCGGTTTCCAGTTTGTTACGTCTTTTCCATTCAGTTTAATGCTCCCTGACTTCGCTTTACGTAACCCTGTAATAGCCTCAATTAACTCAGATTGTCCGTTTCCATCGACACCTGCTATGCCAACAATCTCACCTGCACGCACCGATAAATTCATACCGTTCACAGCAGGAACTTTTCGAGCATCTTCTACGACTAGACTACTAATTTCAAGCGTTTCATTAGAAGGCTCTGAAGGTTTTTTCTGAATTGAAAAGTTCACTTCACGTCCGACCATCATGGATGCTAGTTCATCCTGATTCGTGTCCGCAACATCCACTGTTCCGATACCTACACCTCGACGAATAACGGTACATCGATCGCTTACTTCCATAATTTCTTTTAATTTATGAGTGATCAGAATAATTGATTTCCCTTCTGAAATCAGCTTTTTCATGATCGCTATAAGCTCTTTGATTTCCTGTGGAGTTAGTACAGCAGTTGGTTCATCAAAAATCAAAATATCTGCACCGCGATAAAGCGTTTTTAAAATTTCCACACGCTGCTGCATCCCTACGGAGATATCTTCAATTTTTGCATTCGGATCTACCGACAAGCCATATTGCTTCGATATCGCCTCAACATCTTTTGCGGCTTTCTTAACGTCAACCTGACCTTTAGCAGTCGGTTCATTCCCTAAGATAATGTTCTCAGTAACTGTGAATTTTTCAACAAGCATAAAGTGCTGGTGAACCATCCCAATCCCAAGCTCATTTGCCACATTGGGATCTGTGATATTTACCTTTTTACCTCGAACGTGGATTTCACCTTTTTCAGGTTGATAGAGACCAAATAGCACGTTCATTAAAGTTGATTTCCCAGCGCCGTTTTCTCCAAGAAGGGCATGGATTTCTCCTTTTCTTAGCTGAAGCGTAATATTGTCGTTTGCAACAATACCAGGAAATTCTTTACGGATATTCCTCATTTCAATGACGTATTCCATGTAGATGCCACTCCCTTATCCAAAACATGAAACAAAGGCTAGTCTATGAAAATACTAGCCTTCGTCCCATATTTGGCTATAATGTAGGTGAGATTTCCAGTTGATCGCCTTTCCTACTAGAGGAAATGTGTTCGACGATCCCTTATAGAGAGCTCTCGAATTCTTCGTAGTCTTCGTCAGTGCTTGGCACTTCCAATTCGCCGCTCTGGATTTGCTCTTTATACTCTTCTACTTTTTGTAGTGCTTCTTCAGAAACGTTCTCCTGTGTTTCAGCAATACCTACACCGTCTTCTTCAAGACCGAATTCCGTTACTTGTCCTCCTGGGAAATTACCATCCATTGTCTGCTTGGAAACTTCAATAACCGCTGTATCAACACGCTTTACCATAGAAGTAAGCGTTACGTTCTCAGGCATACCTTCTTCGTGCTGATCACGGTCTACACCGATTACCCAAACTTTCTCTCCATTTTTCGCACGGTTCTTCGCTTCTGTGAACACGCCATTCCCTGTTCCGCCAGCAGCGTGATAAATGATATCTGCGCCTTTATCATAAAGCGTTGCCGCAATTTGCTGGCCTTTTTCAGCTGCGTTGAAATCATCTGCATACTGTGTGAAAATCTCAGCATCCGGATTAACTGATTTCACTCCTGCTTTAAATCCACTTTCAAACTTTTTAATTAATTCAGAGTCAACTCCACCAACGAAGCCAACTTTATTTGATTCAGACTGCATCCCTGCAATAACACCCACTAGGAAAGATCCTTGATGCTCTTTAAATGTAATGCTCGCAACGTTTTCCATCGGCTCATCATTCTCATTAACCGCAACACTATCAACAAGTGCTAGCTGCGCTTCAGGCTTTTGCGTCGCAATCGTTTGAATGTCTTGCTGCATAAGGAATCCAATACCAAAGATCAAGTTATAATCTTCACGAATCAAACCTGATAGGTTTGGTTGGTAATCACTTGCTGCAGTGGATTGCACATATTTGTAGCCTTTATCTTCCTCAAGGCCATTATCTTTACCAAACTGCTGAAGACCTTCCCAAGCAGATTGGTTAAATGATTTATCATCTACACCGCCAGTATCTGTTACCATAGCCACTTTAAAGTTGTTGCTTTCACCTTCACTACTCCCGCCGCCTGAACTTTCATTGTTCGCATCGTTTGTCCCACAAGCAGATAAAAGCGTTCCAGCAGCTAAAACAGCTGACAACATAAAACCGTACTTCTTCTTCATCTTAATCCCCCTCATGTTTTTTAAACGCCGCCCGCTCTCTCTTCTCTCTATCGAGCTATGCTTTGTTTGGTTGCGTTTTCAAGGCGCCCAAAAAAATAATATAAATGAAAATTGGGCTTGAAACACGCTTGAAATATTTTTGAAAAAATAGTCATATTTCGACAATAACTATACCATTTTCAAGGAGATAAGGAAATAGTTTTTTGAAAAAAAGCTCGATTACCAATATTTTAAATGATAGGACTTCTAACGTTGTAAGGCTTTTCACTTTACATTAGACCAGCTATTTGTACTTACGTAAAAAAAGAAGCGCAATCAGCTAGATTGCGCTTCTTCTTCCTTACTTATGAGTACTTCACGAGGCTTACTGCCTTCATATGGTCCAACGATTCCACGAGCTTCCATCGCATCAATCAGTCTAGCTGCTCGGGTATAGCCAATTCGAAATCTTCTTTGTAGCATTGAAACCGATGCCGTTTGCATTTCTGTAATGAGCTGAACCGCATCATCATATAAATCATCGTCCACTTCAGGCTGTGCTTCTTCCGGTTTATCCGTCGGAATCATTTCTTCCTGATACTGCGCTTTTTGCTGGGCGATGACAAAGTCAACAAGCTCTTCTACTTCTTCATCTGATAAAAAGGCACCCTGCACACGCTTAGGTTTATTTGCTCCAACAGGAAGGAAGAGCATATCTCCTTTTCCTAGCAGCTTCTCAGCACCACCCATATCGAGAATTGTTCGAGAATCCGTCATTGAAGAAACGCTAAACGCAATACGTGACGGGATATTTGCTTTAATGACTCCGGTGATGACGTCAACAGACGGTCGCTGTGTTGCAATAATTAAATGGATGCCCGCTGCACGCGCCATTTGAGCAAGTCTTGTAATTGCATCCTCTACGTCACTAGAAGCTACCATCATTAAATCTGCTAGCTCATCGACGATCACAACGATATAAGGTAAAGAAGGTTGCTTCGCTTCTGACGTTTCATTATGGCGTTTAATATGATTGTTGTAGCCTTCAATATTCCTAGTACCAGTATGGGAAAACAGCTCATAACGGCGCTCCATTTCACTTACTACTTTCTTCAACGCCTGTGAAGCTTTTTTCGGATCCGTTACAACCGGTGCTAAAAGATGGGGGATTCCATTATAGACATTTAGTTCTACCATCTTAGGGTCAATCATCATCATCTTCACTTCATGCGGCTTCGCTTTCATCATTATGCTTGCAATAATGCCATTAATACAAACACTTTTACCACTACCAGTTGCGCCCGCTACAAGTAAGTGAGGCATTTTTGATAAATCGGAGACGACGGCTTCACCAGAAATATCGCGACCAAATCCAATCGCAACTTTTGAAGCATGAGACTGGTATTCCTTTGATTCAAGTACTTCCCTTAATGTCACCATTGCCACTTCGGAATTCGGCACTTCAATTCCGATTGCCGATTTACCTGGAATCGGTGCTTCAATTCGAAGGTCTCTTGCGGCAAGCGCAAGGGCAAGGTCATCCGTTAAATTCACAATTTTACTTACCTTCACACCCGTATCGGGGTAAACTTCATATTTGGTAACAGCTGGTCCTAAATGAACTTTCATCACTTTTGCTTTTACACCAAAACTCTCAAACGTCTTTTCTAATTTACGTGCGTTCGCAGAAATTTGCTGACGTTCATTGTCCTGTGACACCTTCTTTGGCGGCTGAAGTAATGAAAGGGATGGAAGAAGATAATCCTTGTTTTCCAATTCTCCCACCGTTAATGATTGAATTGGCGTACCATCTGCTGTTTCCTTATTCGACTCGCTTCCTTCTGTCGCTTCTTTCTCAACAGGTGGTTCGGCCTGCGTTGGATAAGCACTTTCTGTAAAGGTTCGTATTTCAGGTTCAAATGGTGCTTCTTCTTCTTGAGCATTCTTTGGTGCTTCAGAAACATCATACGTTTCTTCTGGCTCAATCGACGATTCTTGCTCTCTTAAAGCAGCACGCTGTTCTTTCTTTTCTCTCCTTGCATTCTTGCTTTCAGATAGAAGAGATTTCGCTTCATCATATGTGTTTAGGACAAAGTTCTTTACCCAGTCGAGCGCTTTTCCTAGCACATCGCTGAAAGACTTCCCTGTAATGAGAACGAAAGAAAGTAAAATCATTAGAAACGCCATCAGCTGCGTTCCTGTTGCGTCAAATAGTCTGTAGCAAAAAGCAAAGAGAAGCGCACCGATCATGCCACCGCCGAGCGGACTAGATTCTGATGGATCGCTAACATCCATTCTGAAGAGTTCATATGTATTGGCGATAACCGATGGACTATCCCACTGTCCTTCACGAGACAGCGTTTCAAATAAGCCAACGTGACTTAACAATAAAAAGGACGTTCCAAGCAAATAAAATCCAGCCAATCTCCTTGACCAGAACGACGGGAGCTTCCTCTTCACAATTAAATAACCTGCGAACAGAACGAGACCTGCAATAATAAGGCCATACCATTCTCCTGCAAAAAAACGAAACATATGGTAAATGGCTCGTCCGACAACTCCCATTTTCAAAACACCTAAAACGGTAAACGCCAGAACGGTTAAACCGATAAATTCAATTTTGACCTGTGACTGCCAGGCGGCCTGTTTCTTCGTTGCTTTTTTTCTTTTACGTTTTGCCATTTTCTCACCTCTATACAAGCCATAGCTGGTGAAAAAAGCAGCCATTTCCGGCTGCTTTTTGTTCACCAATCTATTCCTAGTATACCACATCTTCCCGTGTTCCTATAGGCTCTATTTCAGCGGAGAGGTCGATAACGTTAACATTTGCCCTGGCTGTGTAGCGTCATTTAAATAGTCTTGTGGATCTGTGCTCAGCACCTGAACGACGCGACACTCGGTAAGCGATGTTCTCTCAACGAGTAACTGTACGCCATTCCATTCGATGATCTTTTGTTGCTCATACACGCTCTGGTCCGGTGGGAAAACCGCTTCATTCGGGAGAATGGTGTAAAGAATCATTGGACAATGTCACCCTCTTGTTTGCCTTTGTATTCTTCAATTAACTCATTTAGCTTTTTCATCGCTGGTCCTACGGCACCAACCTCATCAATTAAACCGTAGCTTACCGCATCATCTCCGACAACGTTTGTTCCAATATCCCTCGTCAAATTTCCTCGTGAAAACATTAGTTCTTTAAATTTCTCTTCAGTAATATTCGAATGCCTCGTAACAAAACTTACCACACGCTCTTGCATCTTATCTAAATACTCAAATGTTTGCGGGACACCGATCACTAAGCCGGTCAAACGCACAGGGTGAATCGTCATCGTTGCCGTTTCAGCAACAAAAGAATGGTTCGCCGCAACCGCGATTGGAACACCAATAGAATGTCCGCCTCCGAGAACGATCGATACCGACGGTTTTGAGAGAGATGCGATCATCTCAGATATGGCGAGTCCTGCTTCCACATCGCCCCCTACTGTATTTAGAAGAATTAACACGCCTTCGATTTTTGGGTTTTGCTCGATCGCGACAATTTGTGGAATAAGGTGCTCATACTTCGTTGTTTTATTCTGTGGTGGGAGCTGCACATGCCCTTCTATTTGACCAATGATCGTTAAACAATGAATATTGGACTGATCCATACTAGGGACGTTCGTTTGTCCTAGCTGCTGGATTTTATCCACTAACGTTGATTTTGATTGATCATCTTTTTTTGGATCGGGCTCCTGCCCCGGGTTTTCATTACGATACTCACTGTTCATACTGGTACCCCTTCCTTACTCTGGTACTAGTAGTATGAACGAGAGGTGATTTTACCATTCATCCGAAAAAGCGAAACAATGAGTAATTCGATTTACTGTTTTATAACGAAAAAAACGGACGCAGCTGCGTCCGTTTCATTTCCTTATTTATTTAGCGCTGCCGCAAGCGATGAGCGTTCTTCTGCTGTTAGAGGAACCATCGGCAAACGAACACTCCCAACATCCATTCCTTTTAATTGAAGGGCTGTTTTCACAGGAGATGGGCTTGGTGCCTTAAAGAGTTCATTCATAATTGGTAAAATTCGTTGATGGATCGATGCTGCTTCTTTCACCTCACCAGATTCATAAGCAGAAACCATTTGTTGCATTTCATTGCCAAGAACGTGTGAAGCTACTGAAATGACGCCATCCCCACCTACTGATAAGATCGGTAACGTTAAGCCATCGTCTCCGCTATAAACAGAGAAAGACGCTTCTGTACGGGTAATGATGTCAGTAATTTGATCAAGATCACCGCTCGCTTCTTTTACTGAGACAATGTTGCTAATTTTTGATAGCTCAACAATCGTGTCTGCAGTCATGTTCACAACAGAGCGACCTGGAATGTTATAGATCATAACGGGAAGCTTCGTTGACTCAGCGATCGCTTTAAAATGCTCATAAAGACCTTTTTGGCCAGGTTTGCTATAGTAAGGCGCTACGATCATAATCGCATCGACACCTACAGCTTCTGCTTTTTTCGTTAATTCGATCGACGCATGCGTATTATTACTGCCTGTTCCTGCAATAATTGGTACTCTTCCGTCCGCCACTTTCACCGAATGCTTAAAGAGCGCTACTTTCTCTTCCGAAGAAAGCGTTGGTGATTCACCAGTGGTACCTGCTACAACAAGTCCATCTGTTCCATTATTGATTAAATAGTTGATAAGTTGCTCTGTTTTAGCAAAATCAACGTATCCTTTACGATCAAATGGGGTCACCATTGCCGTAAGTACTTTTCCAAAATTCATCTCGTTCACTCCTTGCCTTTCACTTAAAGCTGATCCATCATCTGTTCCACTTCTTGCGCTGGATCCAGATGAAGGTTAAATGTTTCATGGAGGGCGTTCACAGCTGCTGAAAGATCACGCTGTCTCACGAGCACCCAGATTGTTGTATGAGAATCAGCTGATTGCAAAATATCAATGTTTTCTACCGCTAATGACTCGACAATCTTTGCCGTTACGCCCGGCACACCGCTCATGCCAGCACCAACTGCTGAAACCTTTGCACAATTTTCGATGACTTCTGGCTCATAACCCATGTTATTTAGCGTGACCACGGCGCGCTCCGTCATTTCTTCCATGACGGTGTACACAACACCCGTTAAGCTAATATTAATAAAGTCCACGCTAATCCCTTCAAGTGCCATCGCTTTAAATACACGCGATTGAAGGTCGTATTGTCCTTCTTTCGCATACACTTTAATTTGTGTAACGCCACTCACATGAGCAATACCCGTAATGAGCCGGTCTATAACTTGTTCACCCGTGGGTTTTCCAGTCGCAGATGTGACCAAGGTTCCAGTCGACGAGGAATACGTTGAACGAATTCTTAGCGGGATTTTTGCCTGCATCGCAATTTCAACGGCGCGCGGATGAATAACCTTCGCTCCTTGATACGCCATGTTGCATACTTCATTATAGGTTACGATCGAAAGCGGTCTGGCTTTTTCCACAATTCTTGGATCAGCCGTCATAATGCCTTCCACATCGGTAAAGATATCAACCCATTCAGCCGAAAGAGCAGCACCAAGTGCGGCTGCTGACGTGTCACTACCGCCACGGCCAAGCGTCGTTACATCACCATCTTTTGTAACACCCTGAAAGCCTGTTACGACAACAACATCCATGAGCTTTAACTCTTCCATCAAACGTTCAGACTTCATTTCCAAAATTCTAGCTTTGCTATGCTCAGCTGTTGTCATGAATCCAGCCTGACCACCAGTATAGGCTGTTGCTTTCAAACCTTCATTTAAAAGGAGATTGGAAAAAACAACAGAGGAGATGCTTTCGCCACATGATACAAGCAAATCATACTCTCTAGAAGTTACTTTTCGATCTCGGTCGCCAATGAGGCCTAGAAGCGTGTCGGTTGCATAGGGATCGCCTTTACGTCCCATTGCAGAAACAACGACAACAACTTTATATCCATCGTTCACTGCGTCTTTAATATGGTTAACAGCTCTCAGTCTGCCGTCTTCACTTTTTAATGAAGTACCGCCAAACTTCTGCACGATGACTTTCATTCAGAACACCTTCTTATGTCTATTTCAAAATATTTAGGTCGGATAGGCTTTCAGCAATTTGCACGGAATTCCATGCCGCCCCCTTCAGTAGATTATCAGAGACAATCCACATATGGAAGCCATTTTTTTGATTTAAATCTTTTCGGATGCGACCGACAAAAACGTCTGATTTGCCTACCGCATCAACTGGCATTGGGTAAACCTGGTTTGCAGGGTCATCTTTCAGCGTAACACCAGGCGCATTTTTCATGAGCTCTTTTACATCTTCTACGCTCACATCTTCCTTTCCAATTTCAACATAAACCGATTCAGCGTGGCCCGTTTCAATTGGAAGACGAACGCAAGTCGCTGCAACATGAAGCTCAGCATCATGCATGATTTTCTTTGTTTCATTTATCATTTTCATTTCTTCATAAGTAAATCCGTTTTCTTCAAATACATCGATTTGTGGGATGGCATTGAAAGCGATCGGATAGTGCTTCTTATCGCCTTTAACTGGCAATATTTGTGGTTCATAGTTTTCACCATTTAGCACCGCTTGAGACTGCTCTTTCATTTCAGTTACGGCATTTGCACCTGCACCTGAAACGGCTTGATAAGTAGAAACAATAATTTTAGTAAGGCCATATGCTTGTTTCAGTGGTTCAAGTGCTGCGACCATCTGAATAGTAGAGCAGTTGGGATTTGCGATAATTCCCTTATGATCATTTAAGTCCCCTTCGTTTACCTCGGGTACAACAAGAGGGACTTCCGGGTCCATGCGAAATGCGCTTGTATTATCCACAACGATTGCTCCGTGTTTAACAGCTTCTGGTGCAAGTGCTTTTGATACACTGCCACCAGCACTAAATAAGGCGAGCTGAACCCCTTCAAACGCTTCAGGTGTTGCTTCCTTTACGGTTAGCTCTTGCCCTTTGAAGGTAACTTTCTTACCAGCTGAACGCGATGATGAAAGGAGCGTTAAGGTCGATATCGGAAAGTCTCGTTCCTCTAGTGTTTTGATCATTTGTTGTCCGACTGCCCCTGTTGCTCCAACTACTGCTACATGATATTTTTTCCCGCTCATGACTTATTCTCCTCCCATATTCCATTCAAAATCCATCACAACAGAAGGAGAAACCGAGGTTTCTCCCCATTCTTAGTGATTTTATTCTCTATTCTATCATAAACCTATTCTAAAGAAAGATAAATCAATTGGTTAATCCAAATACCTTTCGATTAGAACTGGCTGAAGCTGTCTGCCGAGAATGGCTTTTTCCACCGTTTCTCTTAATGAAGGCATACGAGCGACCAACGAGTTTGGTTTTTTCACCGGATCGTCCTGGCCAAATGGGATAAAATAAATGTTCTTTGTGGACATCAACCTTAAAATATTCGTACCGTTTAGTCCAAGTCCGTCGTTGGTGGAAATACCTAACACAACTGGTTTTTCATTACGTAAAGTTGCTTTTGCCCCCATCAATACCGGAGACTCAGTCATCGCATTCGCAAATTTACTAATGGAGTTCCCTGTTATTGGAGCGATCACCATGCAGTCTAGTGGTGTTTTGGGACCAAACGGCTCGGCCTTTACGATTGAATTAACTGCTTCATTACCTGTTATTTCTTCAATACGAGCGATCCAGTTTTCCCCTTCCCCAAAGCGTGTGTTTGTATTCATAACCGTGTGGGAGACAAATGGAGTGACCTTCGCACCTAATTGAACAAGTTCTTCGATTTGAGGAACAACCGCATCATACGTACAATGTGAACCTGTTAAACCAAACCCAATGTGTTTTCCTTTCAAACTCATGGCGTGTTCTCCTTTCCATTCTGAGACCGCTCAATTAATAACTGCGTCAGAACATTTGCGATAATTTTCCCTGCGGTTTTCGGGGCCACGATACCAGGAAGTCCTGGCGCAAGAAGTGCTTTAATTCCTCGCTTTTCAGCATAGCGAAAATCTGTACCACCTGGTTTTGAAGCAAGATCGATGACGAGCGTATGACCTGGCATTTTGGCGATTACTTGTGACGTGACGATTTGAACCGGAATGGTGTTGATGCACACATCTAGATTTGATACTTGGTTCGCTAGATCTGATAAATGAAATGGCTTTAGTCCCATCTCTGTAATGCGTGCAATATGCTCCGGCTTTCTTGCCCCTACGCTAACATTCGCTCCAAGTGCATCGAAAGTTCTCGCAACAGACATTCCTACACGTCCAAGGCCAAGTACAGCGATGTTGGATTGATGAATTGTAATATCTGTATGTTGAATTACCATCATGACCGTTCCTTCAACTGTTGGAATGGAATTATAAATGGCAACATCGTCTCGTTCAAATAAGCGAATTAACGTTCTCGATGCTTCAGTGACCATTTTATCTAAACAACTGTTGCTAATCCCGCTATAAATCGTACAGTGTTCTGGCGTTTGTTTTAACTGATCAGCTGTTAATACAACTTTTTCATTAGAGAAAATCGTATCGACTTCTCCTTCGATCGTAGTTCCACTCACTGGAAGGACAATTGCATCAAGGGTATTTAGCTTTACTTCATCTAATGTACATTTGGTTGCACCGGTAAATCCGTGATCAAGCTGGTCGAAGCCGATTAAATACAAATCCGCATTTAATTCAGTCAGCTTCCGAATAATTTCAAGCTGGCGGGCATCACCGCCAATGACAGCGATATGTTGATTCGTTAGCATCGTTCCTCCCCTTTCCTTTTCCACGTCTTACTACGGGGATTATTGTAATTTCTCAACATTCTATGTGGGGTATGCCCGCTTGGTGAATCGATAAGAGTACCAGTTTTATTCCTTCTGATTGTTTTGCAAAATAATCATATCTCTCCCAATTGTTTCGATATGTTCCCACGGTATTGAGATCTCCTGGTCCTTTCGTTTGAGTCCCATCCATGAAGATTTTGGAATGATTAATTCTTTCAATAATCCTGTTTTTTCATCAAATAGGAGATCCGTCTGTCCCAACACCCCGAGCTTTCGTCCTTTTTCAATATCAATAAGCTCTTTCCCACTAAGTTGACTTAATCTCATAATACCGTCCCCCTTCTACACTGGTTGATAATCTTAGTCTATGAAAGAGTCTTTCATGGAAGACATGAAAAAACCCGCCTTATTTAGGCGGGATCTCTCTTATGATTTCATGCTGCTTGGCAATTTGCCATTAGGGCTAATGAGGGAACTTGAAAATTCATCTGTAAACATGGACTGAATCATATTGTTTACTTTTTCATGATTAACGCTTTCGATATTTGTAATAATATCATCGAGAGAGCGATGCTGGTTTAACAACAATTCATTTTTACCGTTCCGACTCATTCGGCTATTTGTGCTTTCAAGACTAAGCATTAAGTTTCCTTTTAGCTGCTCTTTACAGTTCTTTAACTCTTTTGAAGTGATTCCACCACGTTTAAAGTCCTGAAGTGTTTTCTGAATCGTTTCATATAGACGATCAAGCTGGTTTTGAGCCGTTCCAGCATAAATCGTTAACAAGCCGCTATCTTGATAAGCAGAATGGTACGAGAACACCGAGTAAGCAAGACCTTGATCCTCCCGCACATCCTGGAAGAGACGACTACTCATGCTCCCACCAAGCACATTATTCATGACGATTAAACTATAAATATCATCTGTGCCAAACGGCAACCCAGCATATCCTAAGCATAAGTGAGCTTGCTCTGTTTCTTTTTTGCGAGCGATTTGGCCAGAATGAAAGACTGGTGCCTGTACTTCAGGTTTTCCTGCAGGTGTTTCCCAGTGCTCAAAAGCCGCTTCAACTTTTTGCATAAAGGATTCGTCAATATTCCCAGCAATGGAGACGACGATGTTGTCAGGGGTATAGTGCGTTTGCATGTACTCGCGAAGCGTATCTCCAGAAAAATCTTTTAACGTTTCTTCTGTCCCTAGAATTGGCATCGCAAGCTCATGGTCACCATAGCTTGCTTGACTGAGCATATCATGAACAATATCATCTGGCGTATCTTCGTACATTTTGATTTCTTCATGCACAACGTTCTTCTCTTTCGCAAGCTCACCTGCTTCAAACGTTGACTGGAAAAACATATCCGTTAACACGTCAAGTGCATAATCTGCATGCTCATCAAGAACTTTTGCGTAGTAACACGTATACTCTTTGGATGTAAACGCATTAACTTGACCGCCAATGCTATCAAATGATTCAGCGATTTCTTTTGCGCTACGCTTCTCTGTCCCCTTAAAAAACATATGTTCAAGAAAATGCGAGACGCCGTTTAATTCTTTAGGTTCAAAACGAGATCCAGTTCCAATCCATATCCCGATCGCAACCGATCGAACTGTTGGAATATTTTCTAACACTACTCTTACACCATTTTTGCACGTTACTTTATTTATCAAGCTTGTTCCTCCTGTATCGAACCATTATGTTTCGTAACACTCCAAAATCACTATATCATTAATGTAGAATTGACACAATTCCATCACCTTTTCTCCACCCGCTTCGAATCTAACACTTGTGAGACTGTTCCTAACTGATAGCCTCTTTTTTCAACTCCCCGAATGAGTGCTTCTAAACTTTTCTCTGTTGGTTCAGTTGGATGCATCAAAATAAGTGCTCCTGCGTGTATATTTTGTAACACCTTTGCTGTTAAGGCTTGTGGGGCAGGTTTTTTCCAATCGACTGTATCAACTGACCATAACACCGTTTGCATCCCAAGTTCATCGGCAATTTTCACAGCATTATTTGCATAACTTCCACTTGGAGGGGCAAAAACAACAGGCTTTTTATCAAGAGTTGCTTCAATCACTTGATTTGTATCTTCAAGCTCTTTACGAATGGCCGCATCGCTTAACTGTTTTAAGTCAGGATGAGAATAAGCATGGTTCCCAATTTCATGACCTTCTTCATCAATCATGCGTACCATATCAGGGTTTTTCTTTGCCCAGGAGCCATCGAGAAAAAAAGTTGCGTGCGCGTTATATTTTTTAAATTGTTGTAGCATGTCAGGTAAATACTCTTCCCCCCATGCCACATTAATCATAAAGGCGACCATTGGCTTATTTGGATTTCCTTTGTAAACGGCAGTAGGTTCGAGATCATCTAACTGAATATCAGGCTTGACTTCTTTTCTTACAAGCATCTCTTCATCAAAGGCCTTTCCTTTCATTTTTGCGTAAGACTGTTCTGCATCAACCATGATTCCATTATATCCAGGAATGCCTTTCCACACACGATCAACTACCGCATTCGCAGGTGGAATATCCATTCGTTCCTTCGCTTGTAAAATTTCATTATATAACGGACTTCCGTTAACGTTGATTGTCGCTTGCTCTTTTAAATCAGTTAAATACATTGATGTGTAGGGGTTCTGAAGTGAACCTGCTGCTACGCCTAAGATCATAATAAACACAATGAATTGAACCCAGGATTTCTTCATTCATCTGCCCCCTTTTGTAAAAAAGTATGTTGATGGGGCAAGCTCTAGAACTAGGGTTTATACAAGGAGGCAATTAGTCAGCGATTCAGCATCAATCACTGAAAATAAAAAAAGAATCCGGCCTCAGCCGAATTCCTTAACTCTTTTGACTTTGTTCTTCACGTTCACGCTGTTCTTTTAAGATCTCTTTGCGTGATAAGTTGACGCGTCCCTGCTTATCGATTTCTTTTACTTTAACCATAATTTCATCACCGATCGAGACAACATCTTCTACTTTGTTTGTACGTTCTTCAGCCAGTTCAGAAATATGAACAAGGCCTTCTTTCCCAGCAAATAGCTCAACGAATGCGCCAAATTTCTCTACTCGTTTCACTTTACCAAGGTAAGTTGTGCCAACTTCAACTTCTCTCACAAGATCTTCGATGATTTTCTTCGCTTTTGCGTTCATCTCTTGCTCAGTAGAAGAAATAAAGATTGAACCGTCCTGCTCAATATCAATTTTTACGCCAGTTTCTTCAATGATTTTATTGATGATTTTACCGCTTGGTCCAATTACGTCGCGGATCTTATCTGGTTTAATTGACATTGTCAAGATCTTCGGTGCATACGCAGAAAGCTCTGTACGAGGTTCGTTGATTGCACTCATCATGTTTTCAAGAATTGCAAGACGACCTTTTTTAGCCTGTTCAAGCGCTTGACGAAGGATGTCTTCATTGATTCCTGAAATTTTGATATCCATTTGAAGCGCCGTTACACCTTGCTCTGTTCCAGCAACTTTAAAGTCCATGTCACCAAGTGCATCTTCCATGCCCTGGATGTCTGTAAGTACTGTTACATCTTCTCCATCACTAACAAGTCCCATTGCAATACCAGCAACTGGTGCTTTAATTGGGACACCAGCATCCATCATCGCAAGCGTACTTGCACAGATGCTTGCCTGTGAAGTTGAGCCGTTTGATTCAAGCACTTCAGATACAAGACGAATTGTGTAAGGGAAATCTTTTTCTGTTGGGATAACTTGCTCAAGAGCACGCTCACCGAGAGCACCGTGACCAATCTCACGACGACCTGGTCCACGCATTGGGCCAGTTTCACCAACGCTGAATTTAGGGAAGTTATAGTGGTGCATGAATCGCTTCGATTCTTCTGTACCAAGACCGTCAAGAATTTGAACGTCTCCGAGTGCGCCAAGGGTACAAATGCTAAGCGCTTGAGTTTGTCCACGAGTGAACAAGCCTGAGCCGTGTGTTCTTGAAAGGATACCGACTTCGGAATCAAGCGGGCGAATTTCATCAACGCCACGTCCGTCTGGTCTTACTTTATCCTTCAAAATTAAGCGACGAACTTCTTGCTTCACAAAGCTATTTAAAATTGATTTCACTTCTTCAGCGCTATATTCTTCACTTTCTTCATAGGCTTCCGTTGCACGCGTCATGACAGCATCGATCGCTTCTTGTCTTGCATGCTTTTCAATCACTTTTACAGCTTCTTGAATATCAGTAAGGTATTCCTCACTAAGCTTAGCTTCAAGCGTTTCGTCTGCTTTTTTCAGAATGACTTCACGTTTTTCTTTTCCTACAGCTTCGATGATTTGTTCTTGGAAAGAAATCAGACGCTTAATTTCCTGATGTCCGAATAGAATACCTTCCAGCATCGTTTCTTCTGGTACTTCTTCAGCGCCAGCTTCAACCATATTGATTGCATCTTTCGTACCTGCAACTGTTAAATGAATGTCACTTTGTTCAAGCTGATCAACATTAGGATTTACGACGAACTTACCGTCGATGCGTCCAACGAGAACACCCGCAATCGGACCATCAAATGGAAGATCACTAATTCCAAGTGCTAGAGATGAGCCGAACATTGCTGCCATCTCGGAAGAACAGTTCTGATCCACGCTCATAACTGTGCTCACTACTTGAACTTCATTACGGAAACCATCTGGGAATAAAGGACGAATCGGGCGATCAATTAAACGACTCGCAAGAATTGCCTTTTCACTTGGACGGCCTTCACGCTTGATGAAGCCTCCAGGAATTTTACCTACTGCATATAATCGTTCTTCATAATTAACCGTTAGTGGGAAAAACGGAAGGTCTTTCGGCTCCTTAGAACCTGTAACCGTTGCTAGTACAGCCGTATCGCCGTAGCGAATCAATGCTGCACCGCTCGCCTGCTTCGCCAGCTGACCAATCTCAACTGACAATTCGCGACCAGCCCAATCAATTGAAAACACTTGCTTCTCTTGTGCCATTAATGTGAGAACTCCTCTCATCCAATAAAATCATTTCTTTTATTATACCCTAACCTTTTTACTTCTAAAAAGAAAGGAAGAAATCTATGTATTTTTAACCTAATAAAAAAGCGGGAAATATCCCGCTTTTCTGAATCATTATCGACGTAGACCAAGTTCTTTGATAAGTTCGCGGTAACGAGTAACGTCTTTGTTACGAAGATACGTTAAAAGATTACGGCGTTTACCAACCATCTTAAGAAGACCGCGACGAGAGTGGTGGTCTTTCTTGTGGAAACGTAGATGATCGTTCAAATTGTTGATTTCCTCAGTAAGGACAGCGATTTGAACCTCTGGAGAACCAGTATCATTCTCGTGAGTTTTGAACTTAGTGATAAGCTCTTGCTTACGCTCTTGTGTGATTGCCATCCGTTTCACCTCCTTAATTTCTAATCCCCTGATACCGCGCAAACGTCGGTGACTCGATTGCCCAGTATAGGTTGTGTACTTGTCGTACAGATAATAGATTACAGGTTTTCGTTCTAAAATGCAAGGGAAATCTATTTCAAGATTTTCTTTGCGTCTTTCGCATCCTGACCAATTTGAGCAATCAAGTCATCTACGGACGAGAATTTCACTTCTCCGCGAATCTTCTCGTAAAACTCCACCTCTACCTGCTGGCCATATAAGTCACCGCTAAAATCAAATACGTGCACTTCTAGAGACGGCTGATCTGGCTTTTCTTCATAAAACGTTGGTTTATACCCGACGTTGCATACACCGTCCATCCACTCTTCTTTCGCCCGCATCCGCACAGCGTAAACGCCTGTATCAGGAACAAGATAATCGTCCTTTAGGTCAACATTTGCTGTTGGAAAACCTATTGTACGACCACGCTGGTCTCCCTTTACAACCGTTCCTTTAACCACATAACGGCGACCAAGAACCGCTTCAATGTTCTCTACCGCTCCATCACGTATATATGACCGAATAAGGGTTGAGCTAACTTTTTCATCTTGCTGTGAAACTTTATCAATAACGGTTTGATCAAACTGATTTCGCGCATGGAAAGGAAGCGAATCCATCGTGCCTCTCCCTTTGCTTCCATATGTATAATCAAACCCTGCGACAACGTGTACAACAGATAAAGCAATAATATAGTCGTCTACAAATTGTTGTGGGGTTATGCCCGCAATCGTTTGGTCGAACTTCACGATATAAAGAACGTCAATCCCCATTCCTTCAATTAAATCAATTTTATCATCAAGGGGAGTAATGGCTTTCGTTTGCGGGGTGGATTTCCCTAAAACGACTGATGGATGAGGATAGAAAGTCATAACTGCTGACTCTACACCTTTCTCATCAGCGATCTTTTTTGCCGTCGAAATCACTTTCTGATGACCACGGTGAATGCCATCAAAATATCCAAGCGCCATGACCGCAGGATGTTCCGCCTTCAATTGATGTGGATGCGATAAATAAATTGTCTTCAACGGTTTCACCTTCTAACTTCATCTCGAAAACACTTTCTCAGGCTTCATTAAGCCAGGTTTATCAGGATGTTTTTGATAGATTGCAATTGCTTCTCCGTCCTTATTGTACATAACGAGTCGATCTTCTGTCATCTCTTCCACCTGAGGAAGTACAGCTCCATTTTGAAGTTTTGCTTCAAGCTCAGGTTCGACTGTTAAAGATGGCATGGCAGAAAGAGCATATTCCATCGGGAAAAGAGAGAGCGATTCATCTTCTATCATCTGTTTAATTTCATCAAATGTCAAACATTCTTCTAGTTTAAATGGGCCAGAAGCGGTGCGAATTAAAAATGACATATGAGCTGGATACCCAAGATGCTCTCCTATATCGACCGCAAGTGTTCGAATGTAAGTCCCCTTACTGCATGTAACACGAACAGGGATTGAAATAGTTCCATCGTCTTTTGTTACCTCACCAATTCGTTCAAGCTCATGAATAGTGACTTTTCGAGACGGACGCTCAACGACCTCTCCCTTGAATGCATACTCATATAATTTTTTTCCGTTTATTTTAACAGCAGAATACATCGGAGGAACTTGCTCAATTGTCCCTCTAAACGTTGCAAGGGCTTCTTCGATTTCATGAGTTGATGGGATTTTCTCTACGTTCTTTTCATCCACCTTATCTCCAGATGCATCTTCTGTCGTCGTTGAAAATCCAAGTGTAATAACCGCTTCATACGTTTTCGAGAAATCCGTCATATATTGTGCAACTTTTGTTGCTCTTCCAATGCATAATGGCAATACGCCCGTCACATCAGGATCTAACGTTCCCGTATGTCCCACTTTTTTAGTGTGTAATAACTTTCTAGTTATGGCAACACAGTCATGAGAGGTCATCCCAGCCGGTTTTTTTAAAGGTAATACGCCGTTCATGCTCTTCCTCCTTTCAATCTGATGACATAGAGAAAGGATAGACATTCCTGCCTATCCCTTCGTCACTACTCATCCGCTTGATTTAAATCTGCAAGAAGTCGTTCGATTTTGTTACCATAATCGATTGATTCATCAAATTCAAAGTAAATCTCCGGTGTTTTACGAAGACGGATGCGTTTCCCTATCTCAGAACGGATAAATCCTGTTGCTTTTGCAAGGCCGTTCAGGGTTGCTTCTTTCTTCTCTTCGTCACCAAGGACCGTAATAAATACCGTTGCTTGCTGTAGATCATTCGTAACTTCGACTGCTGTTACTGTAACGAAACCTACGCGCGGGTCTTTAATCTTCCTGCTGATTATATCACCAAGTTCTTTCTTCATCTGTTCACCAACACGATTTGCGCGAACATTACTCATCGTTACACCTCGTTTCTTTCCTAAAGCCACTCATAAGTTGCTCGAGTGAGTTCGATATCCGGACGTGAGTCAATCAATGAAATGGCACGCTGTAGCTCACGCTCACACGCCGTTTTGCTTGAAGCCGTCGTGACAATACCAATCACAGTATGTTGCCAGAGATCCTGGCTATCAAGCTCAGAAATTGCAAGATTATTGTGTTTCAGTCGGCTTATCACCGACTGAAGCACAGCTCTTTTTTCCTTCAAGGATTGCGCATCGTAAATGATGCATTCACATTCGACGTATCCAATCACTTAGGCTTTACTTCCTCCATGATATAGGCTTCAATAATGTCGCCTTCTTTAACATCATTGAACTTTGCAAGTGTAATACCACATTCGTATCCTTTTGCCACTTCTTTCGCATCGTCTTTGAAGCGTTTCAATGTATCTACTTCACCTTCGAATACGACAATTCCGTCACGGATAACACGAACGCCAGAATTACGTGTGATTTTACCTTCTGTTACGTAAGATCCTGCAATTGTACCTACTTTAGAAACTTTAAACGTTTCACGTACTTCAGCTTGACCAATTACTTTTTCCTCATAAACTGGATCAAGCATTCCTTTCATTGCCGACTCGATTTCTTCAATCGCTGTATAAATCACACGATGCAAGCGAATTTCTACTTGCTCAGAATCAGCCACTTTCTTCGCATTTGAATCAGGACGTACGTTAAATCCAATAATGATCGCATTAGAAGCAGAAGCAAGAATAATATCTGATTCTGTAATCGCACCAACAGCTGTATGAATAATGTTGATCTTCACACCTTCTACTTCAATCTTCTGAAGTGAGCCAGCAAGTGCTTCAACAGAACCCTGTACATCAGCTTTCACGATAACATTGATATCTTTCACATCGCCTTGCTGAATCTTTTCAAATAAATCATCCAAATTCATTTTTGAAGATTCTTTACGCTGAGCTTCAATTTGCTGCTGATTACGCGCTTCCCCAACTTGACGTGCTGTTTTCTCATCTTCAAATGCCACAAAACGATCACCAGCATTTGGAACGTCACTCAAACCAGTCACTTCTACAGGCGTAGAAGGTGCAGCTGTTTCAACACGCTTACCAAGATCGTTGACCATCGCACGAACACGACCAAACGTGTTACCAACTACGACAGGATCACCAACTTTTAGCGTCCCTTCTTGTACAAGAAGTGTAGCAACTGGCCCGCGCCCTTTATCTAGCTGCGCTTCAATCACTGTACCTGTAGCAAGCTTATTAGGGTTTGCTTTAAACTCTTCTACTTCTGAGATCAAGAGGATCGTCTCAAGAAGATTGTCAATACCTTCACGCTTAATGGCAGAAAGGTTAACGAAAATTGTATCGCCACCCCATGCTTCAGAAACGAGTTCATACTCAGTTAGTTCCTGCATTACGCGATCAGGATTTGCTCCTTCTTTATCCATCTTATTAACTGCAACGATAATTGGAACTTCTGCTGCTTTTGCGTGGTTAATGGCTTCAACCGTTTGTGGCATAACGCCGTCATCCGCTGCAACAACAAGAACCGTAATATCCGTTACTTTTGCTCCACGTGCGCGCATTGTTGTAAATGCTGCGTGTCCAGGAGTATCAAGGAACGTGATTTTCTTATTGTTCTCTTCAATCTGGTAAGCACCAATGTGCTGCGTAATACCGCCTGCTTCACCCTGCGTTACTTTTGTATCGCGAATTCCGTCAAGTAGTGTTGTTTTACCGTGGTCAACGTGACCCATGATCGTCACAACAGCAGGACGCTCAACAAGCTTACCTTCTTCGTCTTCACTTGTGTAATTATCAAGATCTGTTACTTCGAACAGCTCTTCTTCTTCAACTTTTACGCCGTAATCATCACAAATGAGCTCCATAGTATCTTTGTCTAGTTCCTGGTTAATTGTAGCCATTACACCAAGACCCATTAGCTTTTTAATAAGTTCAGAAGCATCTTTACCTAGCTTTTCAGCAAGTTGGCCTACTGTAAGTGAACCAATAAACGTTACCTTAGAAGGCAATCTTCTTGGAGCAGCCGTGTTTTTAGGAGGTTGTCCTTTCCCACGACGGTTAGGACGACGTCCACCGCGGCGATTGTTTGGCGCGCTTTTACTATTCTTTTGATTTGCATTTGCTTTTGGGTTGTTTCGATTGTTTTTATTTTCCATACTGTTTTTGTCGCTTCCCTTTTTGGATTGTTTCGAATCGTTATTAAGCTTAGCCATCGCCTGATCATCAATCACAGACATATGATTTTTTACCGTAATATTCATGCTTGTTAACTTTTCGATAACATCCTTACTAGTAGTATTATGTTCTTTTGCATACTCATGAATTCGCATCTTACTCATACGATCACCCCCGAGTTATTGATCGAGCATCGCGTGAAGTTTCTTCGCAAACCCTGCATCAGTAACGGCTATCGTGACTCGTTGAACTTTGCCAATTGCATGACCAAGTTCATAGCGCCCTGTAACAAAACATACTGGGACTTTATAAGTAGTTGCTTTATCCGTAATTTTCTTTCTCGTGTTGTCTGATGCGTCATTCGCTATTAAAACGAGTTTGGCGCTCTTGCGCTGAATTTCCTTCACCACAAGTTCTTCTCCAGACACAACTTTGCCAGCACGCTGAGCAAGTCCTAGAAGTGACTCCCAATTCTTGTTGTTCATTTAGTTTGACCGCGATTCTGCGAGGTCAGCATAAATATCTTCCGTCACTTCTGCTTTTAGATGAGCCGCTAAAGAATTTCGCTTTTTAGCAAGAGCAAAGCACTCTTCTTTGTTGCAAAGGTATGCGCCTCGTCCATTCTTTTTACCCGTTTGGTCGATCGATATAACCCCTTCAGGCGAACGAACAATTCGAACGAGCTCTTTTTTTGGCTTCATTTCTTGACAGGCGACACATTTTCTCATCGGAATTTTACGTTTTTGCACGATGGACACCTCTCCCGATCTTGCTTAATCTAGCTCTGAATCTTCAGCGTCATTTCCCTCGAAAAGAGGAGCTTCATCAGCACTATAGATGCCGAGTTCTTCCGCTTCAGATTGACTCTTAATATCAATTTTCCATCCTGTAAGCTTTGCTGCGAGACGAGCGTTCTGACCGCGCTTCCCGATCGCAAGCGAGAGCTGATAGTCTGGTACGATAACCTGAGTCATTTTGTTTTCTTCATCTACATTTACTTTAAGTACTTTTGAAGGACTAAGAGCGTTTGCTACATATTCCACAATATCCTCAGACCAGCTGACAATATCGATTTTCTCGCCTTTAAGCTCATTTACGATTGCCTGAACTCGTTGACCGCGTTGCCCTACACAAGAGCCAACTGGATCCACTTCAGGATCTTCGGCATGAACGGCAATTTTTGATCGATCGCCAGCTTCACGTGAAATTGACTTCACTTCTACAGTGCCGTCAAAAATTTCTGGCACTTCAAGTTCAAATAAACGCTTAAGAAGACCAGGATGAGTTCTTGAAACCATCACCTGTGGCCCTTTGGTTGTTTTTTCAACTTTCGTTACATATACCTTAATACGATCATGAGAATGATACGTTTCATTCGGCATTTGTTCACCTGCAGGGAGAAGTGCTTCGATTCGACCGAGGTCAACATAAATAAAACGATGATCTTGACGCTGAACAATTCCGGTCATGATATCGTCTTCGCGTTCAATAAATTCGCTAAATATGATCCCACGTTCTGCTTCACGGACACGTTGAGTAACAACTTGTTTCGCTGTTTGAGCTGCGATACGACCGAAATTACGAGGCGTTACTTCGATTTCCACGATATCTTCTAATTCATATTGACGATCAATGTCTTTGGCATCTTCGAGTGAGATCTCAAGACGAGAATCTTCCACTTCTTCCACGACATCTTTTCGAGCAAATACGCGGATCGAACCAGTGTCCTGATTAAAATCGACTCTTACATTTTGTGCCTGATGGAAGTTTCGCTTGTACGCCGAAATAAGCGCTGCTTCAATCGCCTCAACGATAATATCCTTGCTGATGCCTTTTTCTTTTTCAAGAATGGTTAGCGCATCTAATAACTCACTACTCTTCATTTTCATTCTCCCCTTTAATTAAAAAACAACCGCAAGCCTTGCGCTTGCTACTTTTTCATAAGGTAATTCTACCTTTTTAATTCTCGTTTTCACTCGCTGTTCAATCACAACCGTTTCACCATCAAAATCAGAAAGCTTACCTTCAAAGCTTTTCTCTCCATCTATTGGTTCGTAAGTTGTCATATAGACTTGTTTTCCAACCGCTTTCTCGAAATCAGTCTTTTTCTTCAGCGGGCGCTCTGCACCTGGAGAAGAAACTTCGAGGAAATAAGGTTGAGTAATTGGATCATGTTTATCTAGCTGTTCACTTAGCTTTTCGCTAATTGTCCCGCACTCCTCAATATCAACACCTCGAGGAGAATCGACATAGACACGGAGAAACCAATTCTTGCCTTCCTGCGTGAATTCTATGTCTACAAGTTCCAGGTTCATTTCATCTGCTATTGGTTTTACTAGTTCTTCAGTAACCGTAATCACATTTTCATTCATTGGTTGTCCTCCTTTCTGATCCTGTACAGCAGGGTCCCAATCGAAAACGAAAGAGTGGGATAGCCCCACTCTTCCGTCGCGTGTGTATTCACTAGTATTTCCACAATTACTATACCATACTCATATAACCAATTCAACAGAGAAGCGAAGGCTCCTCTTTAGAACAAGCTAAGCTGGTTAGCATCTGGAAGTCCTTCAAGACATCCATGGTCATCCAAGTATTCTAGTACTGTCTTTGAAATCTTGCTTCGCTGCTGTAAATCTTCTTTCGAAAGAAACTCTCCGGCTTCTTTGGCGTTTTCAATGTTAATTGCAGCATTCGTTCCAACCCCTGGTAGAGAATTGAACGGAGGGATGAGCGAATCCCCGTCAACGACGAATTCAGCAGCTTTTGATCGATAAAGGTCAACCTTCTGCATACGAAGACCGCGTTCTGACATTTCGAGCGCAATCTCCATCACCGTTAAGAGGTTTTTTTCTTTTGGTGATGCATCAAGTCCCTTTTCGTTAATCTCTTCGATTTTCGCTCGAATCGCATTGGATCCTTTTGCCATTGTATCGATATCAAAATCATCTGCCCTTACTGTTAGATAAGCAGCATAGAAAAGAATCGGATGATGCACTTTGAAATAAGCAATCCGAACAGCCATTAATACATACGCAGCTGCGTGAGCTTTCGGGAACATGTACTTGATTTTCAAACAAGAATCAATGTACCAGTCAGGAACATCATGCTTCTTCATTTCCGCTACCCATTCTTCCTGAAGTCCTTTCCCTTTTCGTACGAACTCCATGATTTTAAACGCAAGAGACGGATCGAGACCTTTATAAATTAAGTAAACCATAATATCATCCCGACAACCAATTACTTCACTTAAGTTACATGTCCCAGCCTGGATGAGCTCTTGCGCATTTCCTAACCATACATCGGTACCATGCGATAGCCCTGAGATCTGAACAAGTTCAGAGAAAGTACTTGGTTTCGTATCCTCAAGCATTTGACGAACAAAACGTGTTCCAAATTCCGGAATACCGTAAGTTCCTGTTTTACACATAATCTGATCTTGGGTAACGCCAAGAGACTCGGTTCCGCTGAAGAGCTTCATAACTTCTGCATCATCAGTTGGTATTGTTTTCGGATCAATCCCACTTAAATCTTGAAGCATACGAATAACAGTCGGATCATCGTGTCCAAGGATATCAAGCTTCAGAAGATTATCATGAATGGAGTGGAAATCAAAATGCGTTGTTTTCCATGCGGATGTTTTATCATCTGCTGGGAATTGGATTGGTGAAAAATCATAAATATCCATATAGTCTGGGACAACGATAATTCCACCTGGGTGCTGGCCAGAAGTCCGTTTCACGCCTGTACACCCTGACACAAGGCGATCAATCTCAGCTCCTCGATAGTGAAGATCATGATCCCCCATATATCCCTTTACATAACCATACGCCGTTTTCTCAGCAACCGTACCAATTGTTCCTGCACGAAACACATTGTCTTCCCCAAACAGTTCCTTCGTATAGTTGTGAGCACGAGGCTGATATTCACCCGAGAAGTTCAAATCAATATCGGGTACCTTATCTCCTTTAAACCCTAGGAACGTTTCAAATGGAATGTCGTGCCCATCTTTTGTCAGAGGGATATTACAATCTTCACAGTTTTTATCAGGAAGATCGAACCCTGATCCTACTGACCCATCGTCAAAGAACTGCGATTTCTTACAAGAAGGACAGACGTAATGCGGCGGTAGTGGGTTAACTTCCGTAATTTCTGTCATGGTAGCCACAAAAGAAGACCCAACTGAACCACGAGATCCTACTAGATAGCCGTCGTTTAACGACTTTTTTACAAGCTTATGAGAAATAAGATAGATAACAGCAAAACCGTGACCGATAATACTCTTTAGCTCTTTTTCAAGTCTTTCTTCAACAATAGTAGGAAGCTCATCGCCATAGATACTTCTAGCCATCCCATAGCTCATTTGACGCATTTCTTCATCGGCACCTTCAATTCGAGGTGTGAAAAGGTCGTCTTTAATCGGTTTAATGTCGTCGATTAAATCGGTTACTACCCGTGGCTTCTGAATGACGATTTCCTTCGCTTTTTCTGCACCAAGGAAATGAAAGCAATCGAGCATTTCATTCGTCGTTCTAAAGTGAACTTGCGGAAGCGTTTGACGATTTAACGGGTTACCCGCTTGGGCTTTAATTAAAATCTTTCGGTAGATATGATCTTCCGGCTCGAGATAGTGTACATTCCCAGTCGCTACGACGGGTTTGTTCAATTTCTCACCAAGCTTCACGATCTTACCGATAATTTCTCTTAAAGCCATTTCATCTTGAACAAGTTCTTTCTCAATTAAATGCATGTAATTTTGAGGAGGCTGAACTTCGAGGTAATCATAGAACTTCGCTATGTCCTCAACTTCTTCAGGAGACTTTTGCATCATCCCTTCGAATACTTCCCCTTTATCACAGCCAGAACCAATAAGCAGGCCTTCTCGGTACTTCTCAAGCTTAGAACGTGGTATCCGAGCGCTTCGATAAAAATAATCGATATGCGATAGCGAAACAAGCTTAAATAAATTCTTTAACCCAACATCATTTTTCGCCAAAATAATGGTATGAGACGGTCGGGTACGCTGAAAGCCCGTTTGGCCCATATTGTCATTTAGCATATTGTGATTCGTTATCTCTCGCTCGAGAGCATCCTTCACTAGCTTCCATAATAAATATCCTGTAGCTTCCGCATCATAAATCGCTCGGTGATGCTGTGTAAGATCAATATCAAACTTTTTACAAAGCGTATTTAATCGGTGATTTCGCATTTCAGGATAAAGAAAACGAGCCAATTCGAGCGTATCAATAACCGGGTTCGTCGCTTCGCCTAAACCGGCATTACGTAATCCAACATTTAAGAACCCCATATCAAAGCTAGCATTATGGGCAACGAGAATGTCATCTCCCATAAACTCATGAAAATCTTTAATTACATCTTCAATCTCAGGTGCATTCGTCACCATATCATCGGTAATACCCGTTAGTTCAATTGTTGTTGAAGAAAGCGGATGATGCGGATTTGCAAAACGCTCAAATTTGTCAACAATTTCACCATCTTTTAGTTTTACAGCTGCCAGTTCGATGATTTTGTTGTAAACAGCGGACAGTCCCGTCGTTTCAACGTCAAAAACGATGTAAGTACCTGTTTCAAGATCTCGATCTGCTTCATTGTACGCCATCGGTACACCATCATCGACAAGATCAGCTTCAAGACCATAAATCACTTTAACGCCATGCTTTTGCCCAGCAGCGTAAGCATCAGGAAATGATTGAACAACATTATGGTCTGTGATTGCAATCGCTGGATGTCCCCATTTAGCTGCCTGAGAGATCAATCCTCCAGCTGTACTAACTGCATCCATTTGACTCATTTGGGTATGCGCATGCAGTTCAATTCGTTTCTCATCTTCAGGTGCTTCGTCCTGTCGCAAGTCAGGTTTGATTTCCGTTAAATCATTCCCAATCATGACAAGATCACGAACGAACGTATCATTTTGAATGCCACCGCGAACTTTCACCCAGATGCCTTTTCGAACAGCTTCTAAAATCGGCACATCTTCTTTATCACGAGAGAACATTTTAACTAGAATTGAATCCGTATAATCGGTTATTTTAAAGGTTAATAATGTTCGACCACTTCTAAGTTCCTTCGTTTCGGCGTGGAAAACATAACCTTGAACAGCGATACGACGTTCTTCATCCTGAATCGTTTCGATTGGCACGGGATCTTCTTTAATTTTGTACCCAATGACGAGTGAATCCGGCACGTTCTTGCTTGAAGATTTATCTGCTTTTTCTTTCTCAATCAAGGCTTCCATCATTTTGGATTGATCTTCTTGCTGCTTTTGTTCAACAAATTTCTGGTAATCCTGCTCAGAAGCTTTCACTTCTACTTCAAGCATGTATTTCGGAAAGCCGGCATTTGTGTAACAGTCAGCTAGCGGTGCTGCTAATTTCCTTCTAGCAATCGCTGCTTCTGTTTCATTACGTACCGTAACGATTAGCTTATTGCCACTAATTTTCGGAGTCTGCTTTTTTAAAACGTTGGTTAAAGACGCAGAATGATCTTGCATTAGTTCCGCAACGTTTTCCCAATAAGCCATGGCAAGTTCTTCATTTCCTCCTGAGTCCGTAGCAATGCTATAGGTCACCTCGGCAATGTGCTTTAATCCATCTTGCAAGCGACTGCGAAATAGCTCGTATACATGAAAAGGAAGAACGTCTGGAAAGTGAAAGTCAAAATGCCACTTCCTCGTTTCTTTATAGACCGTTAACTTTGAAATGTACCCATCCTTGAAGTAGTCAACGAATTTTTCTGGAACCGATATTTGTTGAAGGAGCAGCTGGAGACGTTCTTTCCGTATGTTTAAATCCTGGTCCATTCAATTCTTCCTCCTTCTTAAAATGCGAAGAGGTAGCGAAAAAAAAGGTGGAAGGTACCAATGGCACCTATCCACAGTTTTAGTTCATTTGTGTTAAAAGCTGCTGGATTGTCTTGTTCAAGTCATTAACTGGAACTTCCATAGACTCACCTGTATCTCTTCGCTTTACTTCGACTATTTCTTCATTAGCTTTCTTACCTACAATCACTCTTATCGGAAGTCCGATGAGGTCGGCATCTTTAAACTTAACACCCGCACGCTCTTTGCGATCGTCGTAAAGAACATCGTAGCGCTGCTCGCGCAACGTATCATAAAGACGATCAGATAAAGCTGTCTGCTCATCATCTTTCACGTTAATCGTAATCAAATGAACATCGAACGGAGTCACAGCTAGCGGCCATCTAAGTCCATTGTCATCTGCATTTTGTTCAGCTATAGCTGCGAGCGTTCTTGAGACCCCGATGCCGTAACAGCCCATGATCATCGGTTTCGCTTTTCCACCCTCATCAAGGTAAGACGCGCCCATTGTTTCACTATATTTTGTACCAAGTTTAAATACCTGTCCAATTTCAATGCCTTCTGCAAATACAATCGTACCGTTCCCATCAGGAGATGGATCTCCTTCTTGAATAAAGCGAAGGTCTTCATAACGTTCGATGTTAAAGTCACGATCCGGATTCACATTTTGATAAGCATGCTTACCTGTTAAAGAACCATTTACAATCGAACTAACAGCATGATCGGCCATAATCTTTCCACTAAATGTTTTCACATCTACTTCTTCGTTTATGACTTCCACCAAATCAGTGCCAAAAAGGTTTTTCACCTTGATGTCATTTAATTCATGATCGCCTCTTACTAAGACAAGAATGGTTTCCTCTTGTACTTTAAGTAGAGTTGCATGAATTTGGCGATCTGCTGAAGCCTCACCTTTTCCTTCAGTTAAAGGAGCTTCTGCCTCATCTGGTTTCTGATAAGTAACGTGGACCTCTGCCATCTCAATATTAGCAGCATAATCCGAAGAGTCGCTGTATGCAATCGTATCTTCTCCAACGCTAGAAAGTGCCATAAATTCTTCTGTATCTTTTCCGCCCATTGCTCCAGAATCAGCCACAACTGGACGGAAGTTTAAACCGAGTGTTGTGAAAATACGGCTATAAGCGCTATGCATCGTCTGATAGGCGTCATCAAGCTGCTCATCAGAAGAATGGAAAGAGTAAGCATCTTTCATAATAAATTCTCTGCCACGCAGCAAGCCAAAGCGAGGACGACGCTCATCGCGATACTTTGTTTGAATTTGATATAACGTAACAGGCAACTGCTTGTACGATTTTAGCTCATCTCGAACAAGACTCGTAATTAATTCTTCATGCGTAGCCCCAAGTGCGAAAGGTCGTCCGTGACGATCTTTTAATCGCATTAACTCAGGTCCATAAACATCCCAACGACCTGTTTCCTGCCACAATTCAGCTGGCTGAATCGCTGGCATTAAGAGCTCCTGTGCCCCAACTCCATCGAGCTCTTTCCGAATGACTTCTTCGATTTTCATTAATACTTTTTTGCCTAATGGAAGGTATGAATAAATACCTGACGCATTTTGACGCATAAAACCAGCTCGGACAAGGAGCTGATGACTTTTAATTTCTGCATCAGCTGGATTGTCACGAAGAGTTGGATTAAAGTATTTTGATTGTTTCATCTCCTGCACCTCATTTCATTCTTAAAACGGGTCCTGTCGCTCTTATAAGAAGAAGCGCTGGATATCATTCCATGTTACAACTAACATCAGCAACATAAGGAACGAAAAGCCAATAAAGTGAACAAGGCTTTCCTTTTGGGGATCGATTGGTTTTCCGCGCAATGCTTCAACACCAATAAAGAGAAGTCTTCCTCCATCAAGTGCCGGAAGCGGCAATAAATTAAAGATCCCTAGATTAATGCTTAAGAAGCCAGCCCATCTCATCAGGACATAAAGGCCGCCTGAAGCTGCTTCTTCCGTATAACTATAAATACCTACTGGTCCAGAGAAGGCATCGATCGACAGTTGGCCTGTAACAAGTTGTCCAAGCCCTACAAAGATTGCTTTTCCAAATTCATAGGTTGAAGTAAAGCCAAATACAATGGAATCCAAGAAATTCACCTGATATTCAGGTGCAACACCAATTCGACCAACCGATTGGTTTTCTGAAAGCTCCTGTTTTTCAGGAGTAATCGATAGGGAAACATTCTCTCCTTGACGGTCCACATTAAAGCCAAGTTGGTTATTGGCATTTTCCTGAATAATCGAGGTCATTTGATTCCATCCCGTTATTTCTGTTCCATTGATTTCAGTAATCACGTCACCGTTCATCATACCTGCTTGTTCAGCAGGACTTCCATCGACAACTTCTTTCACTTGATTCGTTGGCGTTCCCTGTAATAAACCGAGTGCAATAAAAATCACGATTGCTAACAAGAAATTCATTACCGGCCCAGCAAAAATAGCCAGGAAACGATCCCAAAGGGATTTTGATCCGAATTGACGATCGTATGGCGCAATTTGAAATTCTGAACCGTCCATCACATAATGGGACGTCTCATCAATCGGATAGACAACGGCGGGTTCATCTTCACCTTCGTAGCCTTTAATAAAAAGGCCACGCTCTAGATCGGCTTCTTCCACCGTTACTTCTTTTAAATTAGGATAAGCTGACTTTTGGTTTATCACAATCTTAGACACTTTGTTTTGATCATTGAAAAGAAGACCAACACGCTGACCTGGTTTTAACTCAATCATTTCAGGATCTTCTCCGGCCATTCGGACAAATCCACCAAGAGGTAGGAGCCTGATTGTGTAAACCGTCTCCCCTTTTTTAAATGTGAAGATTTTCGGTCCGAAGCCTATTGCGAATTCTCGACACAAGATCCCCGCACGCTTTGCGAGAAGCAAGTGACCCAATTCATGGAAAAAAACGAGTGCTCCGAATATGATAATGATCGAAATCACAGTGTTCATATCCACTTACCACCTTTATTTAATTAATGACTGAACTCGTAATCTTGTTTCAGAATCAATTTCAAGTATTTCTTCAAGCGACGCATTTTGAATTACTTCATGTTTCTCCATCGCTTTTTCTACGAGCTCTTCGATCGTTAAGAAATCGATTTTCCCCTCAAGAAATGCGGCAACGGCCGTTTCATTAGCTGCATTTAATACGGCTGGAAGTGAACCACCAGCACGGCCAGCATCATAAGCTAGCTTTAATGCACGGAAGCGGTTGTAATCCACTTGTTCAAAATGGAGTTGACCAACTTCCCATAAGTTTAACCGTTTTGCATTTCTGATTTCAAGTCGATCAGGATAGCTAAGTGCATATTGAATTGGAATTCGCATATCCGGAGTACCTAGATGCGCCATGACGCTTCCGTCTATGTACTCTACCATTGAGTGAATGATACTTTCTTTATGAAGCACGACATCAATTTGATCATAGGGTGTTCCAAATAACCAATGAGCTTCAATCACTTCTAGTCCTTTGTTCATCATCGTTGCTGAATCGATCGTAATTTTAGCTCCCATCGACCAATTTGGGTGATTTAGGGCATCGTGAACGCTAACTCCAGTTAGCTCTTCTCGTTTCTTATCTCGGAAACTACCTCCTGAAGCCGTTAAAATAAGCCGTTCCATTTGCTCCTGCTTTTCACCATTCAAACACTGAAACAGTGCTGAATGTTCACTATCTACTGGTAAAAGGGCAGACCCATGTTTTTTTGCAGCTTCTGTTACTAGATGGCCTGCTGTAACGAGCGTTTCTTTATTCGCTATTGCAATTGTCTTTCCCTGTTCAATCGCTGATAAGGTTGGAGAAAGGCCGATACTACCAAGAATTGCGTTAACGAGAACGGTTGATTCATGATGGCAAGCAACTTCTAAAAGCCCTTCATCTCCATAAACAATTTTCGTTTTCCTTGAAATCATTCTTCTGAGTGAATCAGCATCTTCTTTCTTTTGGACAGACAATAACTTTGGCTTAAACTCTTCCGCTATTTCGACCGCTTTTTCAACATTTTTCCCAACGGAAAATGCGACAAGGGAAAACATATCAGGATGCATTCTTATGATATCGAGAGTCTGAACACCGATCGAGCCAGATGCTCCAAGTAAACTAATTTTCTTCAAAAAATTCGTTCCTCCAATCCACTCTGTTTCGACTATACCAGGTTAAGTAAATGCAGAAGGGGGAGAACGAATATAAGACTATCAAATCGATCAAGTATCCCTCCGTGCCCTGGTAAGATACTGCCGGAATCTTTCACTCCATAATGACGCTTAAACGCAGATTCAACAAGATCACCAATCTGTCCAAAAACAGACGTTAACACCGATACGATTAGAACAACAACCATGGAATCATATACCGGATAAATCATTTGAAAAACAATTCCTACGATTAAGGCCATCACAACGCCTCCAACTGCACCTTCAACGGTTTTGTTTGGAGATATATGTGGCCAAAGTTTTTTCTTACCGAGTGATCGTCCCACAAAATAGGCTCCAGAATCAGATGCCCATATGAGAAAGATAATAAAGAACAAATGAATCATGCCGTCTAAATTACTTTCACCAAGATAACGAGTTGCTGTGAAGTAATAAAAACCTAAACCAACATAGAGCGACGCCATCATAATAAAAGAACTTTCATCAAAACTATACTTATTTTTCGTCAGAACCGTCATTGCAAGTAAAATGAGCAGTCCGAAAAACAAGAGATCAATTTTGGTAAAAACAGATGATGTTAGTGAAGCAATCCAGTCATCAGGCATGACAAGAATCCACGTTCCGACGATAGCAAGTAAGCCAGGAAGTGAAACCAATGTGATTTTCTTCATCAGTAACAATTCAACCATTCCAATTGTGGCAACTAACGCCATCAAAAGAATGAACGGCCAGTCTCCAATTACAATCATTCCTAACAAGAGGGCGCCAAAAATCACACCCGTTATAACTCGTTGTTTCATTACATTAATGTCCTCCTACACTTACACCCCGCCGTAACGTCTTCCTCTTCGCTGATATTCCTGTACGGCTTCAACAAAATGGTGCTCTGTGAAATCAGGCCATAGAACTTCTGTAAACCATAGTTCTGTGTAAGCCAGCTGCCAGAGCATAAAGTTACTTAAGCGTATTTCTCCGCTTGTCCGTATAAGTAAATCCGGATCCGGATATTGACTACTGAGTAAATAGGAAGAAATTCTCTCTTCCGTAATCTCTTCTTCAGTCAGTATCCCCTTTTTCA
This sequence comes from Bacillus sp. es.036, assembly GCF_002563635.1. NCBI lineage: Bacteria > Bacillati > Bacillota > Bacilli > Caryophanales > Bacillaceae > Bacillus > Bacillus sp. es.036. Next base: position 1,092,238 of record NZ_PDIZ01000001.1, on the reverse strand, counting down.
CATCACTTAATAACCGCTGCATGGCCATCTTCATTTCATGACGGCTGCCATAGTTTAGTGCGAAATTAAGAATAAGTCCGGTGTTATCTTTCGTTTCTTCTACTGCCTTGCTAATGGCTTTGAACGTATGGGGGGGCAGCTGCTCTCGTTCTCCCATTATTCGTACTTGAACATTCTGCTCAATCAACTCTGGCAGGTGGCTAAGTAGAAATTGTTCTGGGAGCTTCATCAAAAAGTCTACTTCCTCTTTCGGTCGTTTCCAATTTTCAGTTGAAAAGGCATAGAGCGTTAAATAATGCACTCCTAGATCATTTGCCTTCCGAACGATCTTCTTCACTACCTTCACACCTTCACGGTGGCCAGCCACACGTGGGAGACCTCGCTTCTTGGCCCAGCGTCCATTGCCATCCATAATGATCGCAATATGTCCTGGGATATTAGCAGATGTGTTAATTTCTAATTGTTCCTCATCTTCATTCTTTCTCATCCAGTTCGAGAACTTCCCAAGCATTGCAAATCCTCCATTGTGTCACTTACTTAACAAAAAAACCCCCTGTGGGAAAAGAGGGTCCTTTTATTATCTTATTTTACATGTTATTGATTTAGACTTCCATGATTTCTTTTTCTTTATCAGCAGCAATGCTGTCAGCTTCAGCTACATATTTGTCAGTAAGCTTCTGCACATCATCGTTTCCGCGGCGAAGCTCATCTTCTGTAATGTCGCCATCTTTTTCTTGTTTCTTTAACTCATCATTTGCATCGCGGCGAATGTTACGAATCACAACTTTGCCTTCTTCAGCATATTTCTTAACGAGTTTAACAAGATCTTTACGACGCTCTTCCGTAAGAGCTGGGATTGTAAGACGAATGACATTTCCATCATTAGAAGGTGTTAGGCCAAGGTCAGATTTAAGAATGGCTTTTTCGATATCGCCAATCGCAGTTTTATCGTAAGGCTGGATCAATAACATACGCGCTTCTGGAACTGAAACACCAGCAAGTTGGTTAACAGGTGTTGGAGCACCATAGTAATCTACTTGAACTTTATCAAGTAGAGAAGCATTTGCTCTTCCTGCTCGCAGTGTCGCTAGCTCACGCTTTAAGCTTGAAATTCCATTTTGCATACGTTCTTCAGCGTTTTTCAAGATTTCTTTCGTCATCTTAATTTCTCCCCTTTACTACTGTTCCAATTTCTTCGCCACAAATGGCGCGCTTAATGTTGCCTTCTTCCATGATAGAGAAGACAACTAGTGGAATATCGTTGTCCATACAAAGTGAAGAAGCTGTGGAGTCCATTACAGCTAAACCTTCCTTGAGTACATCAAGGTAAGAAAGAGTGTCATACTTCTTCGCAGTCGCGTCAACTGTCGGATCGGCTGTATAAACGCCGTCTACGTTGTTTTTCGCCATCAAAATAACATCTGCTTCAATTTCGGCCGCACGCAATGCTGCAGTTGTATCTGTCGAGAAGTATGGGTTACCAGTACCTGCTGCAAAAATGACAACGCGTTTTTTTTCAAGGTGACGAATGGCTTTACGACGGATGTACGGTTCAGCTACCTGTCTCATTTCGATTGAAGTTTGAACACGCGTTTCAACTCCAATGCTTTCAAGGCTATCCTGCATTGCAAGTGAATTCATTACAGTAGCAAGCATCCCCATATAATCAGCAGTCGTACGATCCATTCCCATTTCACTGCCTACTTTTCCACGCCAGATGTTTCCACCGCCGACAACAACAGCAACTTCTACACCCATTTCATGAATTTCCTTCACCTGTGATGCGATAGACTGAACGATTGAAGGTGATATTCCCTGACCTTCTCCACCGGACAATGCTTCTCCGCTTAATTTTAACACAACGCGTTCATACTTGGCTCCGCTCATTTTAACCCTCCAGCATGTTTATCAGTATTTGTTCTTGAAAAATAGGGAACACAGCGTGTTCCCTATCATTGTTTTACTTCTTCACTTGAGACATAACTTCTTCAGCGAAGTTATCTTCACGTTTCTCCATGCCTTCGCCAACTTCGTAGCGGATGAAGCCTTTTACAGTAGCGCCTTTAGATTCAACGTACTTTCCTACTTTTTGATCAGTGTCTTTAACAAACGGCTGATCAACTAGAGAAATTTCTTCGAAGAATTTGTTGATACGGCCTTCTACCATTTTCTCAACAATTTTCTCAGGCTTACCTTCGTTAAGGGCCTGTTGTTTAAGAACTTCGCGCTCACGCTCAACTTCTTCAGTTGGAACAGCATCGCGAGATACGAAACGAGGGTTAACTGCCGCTGTGTGCATTGCTACGTCTTTCGCTACTTCTTCATCAGTTGTACCTTCAAGAAGTGTTAGAACACCGATGCGTCCACCCATGTGAAGGTAAGCGCCAAATGCATCTGCATCAGTTTTCTCAACGATTTGGAAGCGACGAAGAGAAATTTTCTCTCCAATTTTCGCGATTTTATCATTCAAATATTCAGTCACTGTTTGTCCGTTTTCCATTTTGCTTTCAAGAGCTGCATCTACAGACTCAGGATTTGTTTTAAGGAGGTGTTGAGAGATTTCGTTGATTAAAGAAGTAAAGCTCTCGTTCTTTGCAACGAAGTCAGTTTCAGAGTTAATTTCAGCGATTACTGCTTTGTTTCCTTCAACAGCGATCGTTGCAAGACCTTCTGCTGCTACGCGGTCAGCTTTTTTCGCTGCTTTCGAGATACCTTTCTCACGAAGCCAGTCAATTGCCTTGTCCATGTCACCATCGTTTTCAGTTAGTGCTTTTTTGCAATCCATCATTCCTGCGCCTGTTTGTGCACGCAATTCTTTTACCATTTGAGCTGTTACTGCCATTAGTAATTCCTCCTTGAATTATGATATGTAATCATACCCTTTTGGGTTAAAAAAAGGTGATAAAGGGGTTAGAGTTCCCCTTTATCACCCCTTTGTGTTCTTATACAGATGTTTCTTCAGTTTCTACCGCTTCAACTTCTGCTTCTTCTTCTACTTTGCTAACTTCGATAACAGCGTCAGCCATTTTAGCAGTAAGAAGTTTCACAGCGCGGATTGCATCGTCGTTACCAGGGATAATATAGTCGATCTCATCTGGATCACAGTTTGTATCCACGATCGCAACGATAGGGATATTAAGCTTACGAGCCTCAGCAATAGCGATACGCTCTTTACGAGGGTCGATTACGAACATTGCGTCTGGAACGCCGTTCATATCTTTAATACCACCAAGGAATCTTTCAAGGCGATCCATTTCTTTTTTAAGAAGCATAACTTCTTTCTTAGGTAGTACTTCGAATGTACCGTCTTCTTGCATCTTTTCAAGGCTCTTCAGGCGGTTGATACGCTTTTGAATAGTTTCAAAGTTCGTAAGCGTTCCACCCAACCAGCGTTGGTTGATGTAGTATTGACCAGCACGGATCGCTTCATCCTTAACGGAATCTTGCGCTTGCTTTTTTGTACCTACGAAAAGAACTTTACCACCGTCCTGAGCGATGTCACGAACGAAGTTATAAGCTTCTTCGACTTTCTTCACTGTTTTTTGAAGATCGATAATGTAGATACCGTTTCTTTCAGTGAAGATATAAGGTTTCATTTTCGGGTTCCAACGACGAGTCTGATGACCGAAGTGTACCCCAGCTTCAAGAAGCTGTTTCATAGAGATTACTGCCATGATTGTGTTCCTCCTAATGGTTTTTTTATCCTCCGCTTGCATCTATTTCGGAAAAAACTGCGTCTGCAGCACCACTTTCCAAATCAACAAGCGTGTGTGATTAACACCGTTGATTAATATATCATATCATGTGACAAGTCGCAAGTTTAAATCTTAAATTCCATGAATACCTATACTATCTTACTCTCATAATCCATATAAAAGCTTAGCATTCCAATGCACCACGCATAAAAAAATGCCGAAAATACTAATAAAAACGCTCCGAGAGTCCCGGAGCGTTTAATCAATTATTGCGTCTTCAGTTTTGATAGTTCTACAAGAAACTTATCGTTAAGAACTTTAATATAAGTTCCTTTCATTCCTAGAGAACGAGACTCAATAACACCAGCACTCTCAAGCTTACGAAGAGCGTTTACGATGACAGAACGTGTAATCCCTACGCGGTCAGCAATTTTACTTGCAACAAGAAGTCCTTCATTTCCTTCAAGTTCTTCGAAAATATGCTCAATTGCTTCAAGTTCACTATAGGAAAGAGAAGAAATCGCCATTTGCACGACTGCTTTGTTTCTTGCTTCTTCTTCAATTTCTTCTGCCTTCTCATGAAGAATCTCCATTCCTACTACGGTTGCACCGTACTCAGCTAACAAAAGATCATCATCTGAGAATGAATCGCTTAGACGAGATAGAATAAGCGTACCTAGACGGCTTCCACCACCAACGATTGGTACAATCGTTGTTAGACCTTTTTCGAAAAGATCACGATTCTCTACAGGGAAAGCTGTGTATTCGCTTGTAATGTCAAGGTTCGAAGACGTTTCACCAATGTTAAAGAGATTCTGCGTATATTCTTCTGGAAACTGACGCTCTGAGAACATATTCTTCATACGTTCGTTCTCAATTTCTTGATTAATCGCGATGCCAAGTAATTTACCTCTGCGGCTTACAACATATACGTTTGCCATAATAGCGTCACGTAGCGTTTCTGCCATATCGGTAAAGTTAACTGGACCCTCTGACTTTTGTAGCATACCATTAATTTTTCTTGTTTTTTCAAGTAAATTCATTGTTTTGTCCTCCTGTATGTATTATAGGATGTATTGGCTGAGGTCACGGTTCTTCGCAATAGAAGCTAACTTTTCCTCAACATACTCTGGTGTGATTGTAATGCTGTCTAGATTAATGTCTGGCGCTTCAAATGAAAGATCTTCAAGAAGCTTTTCTAAAATTGTATGAAGTCTTCGCGCACCAATATTATCCGTGTCCTGGTTCACTTCTGTAGCAATTGTAGCAATTTTAAGAATAGCATCGTCAGAAAATTCAACTTTAATACCTTCAGTTTCTAATAAAGCTGTATATTGCTTCACAAGAGCATTATCAGGCTCTGTCAAAATCCGCTTAAAGTCGTCTACCGTTAAACTAGATAGCTCTACGCGAATTGGGAAACGGCCCTGTAGCTCAGGAATTAGATCAGATGGTTTTGACATATGGAAAGCTCCTGCAGCCATAAATAAAATGTGATCTGTTTTAACAGGTCCATATTTTGTTGTTACTGTTGAGCCTTCTACAATCGGTAAGATGTCTCTTTGAACACCTTCTCTAGAAACATCAGCTGATTGCTGGCTTTTCCCAGCTACCTTATCAATTTCATCAATGAAGATGATACCCGATTGTTCTGTCTTTGAAACAGCATCTTGCGCAACTTCGTCCATATCTACGAGTTTTGCTGCTTCGTCCTGTGTTAAAACTTTTCTTGCTTCTGACACAGGCAGCTTACGCTTTTTCTTCTTTTTGGGCATAATGTTGCCGAGCATATCCTGCATGTTCATACCCATTTGTTCCATACCAGCTCCCTGGAACATATCCATCATGGAGTTGTTTTGCTCTTCAACTTCCACTGTAATCATGCGATCTTCCAGTTCACCAAGTGCGAGCTGCTGAGCCATTTGCTTCCGCCTTGATGCAATGGTCTGATCTTCACTTGCGGACTGGTTCGCTGTTTCCTCTTGTCCTTGATTACCAAATAACATTTCAAGCGGATTTTTGTATTGGGTTTGCTTTTTACTAGAAGGTACAAGCAATTCCACAATGCGTTTGTTCGCATTTTCTTCCGCCTTGCCCTTCACCTGTTCCATGCGATCTTCTTTGACAAGCCTGATTGATGTTTCCACGAGATCACGAACCATCGATTCCACATCTCGACCAACATAACCTACTTCAGTAAATTTCGTTGCTTCAACTTTAATGAATGGCGCATTGACAAGGCGAGCAAGTCGACGTGCTATCTCAGTCTTACCTACGCCTGTAGGTCCAATCATTAAGATATTTTTTGGATTCACTTCATCCTTCAGTTTGTCGCTCAGCTGGCTACGGCGGTATCGATTTCTTAATGCCACTGCGACAGCCTTCTTCGCGTCATTCTGACCAACAATATACTGATCAAGCTTTTCAACAATTTGTCTCGGTGTTAATGGATTAGACATACGATCTCCTCCAAAGATACATTTTATATACTAAATGGTTTCTACGATAATTTGATCATTCGTGTATACGCATATTTCAGATGCAATTTCCATAGATGCTCGCGCAATTTCTTCAGCGGTTTTGTTATCACTATAACGCTTAAGTGCTCTGCCTGCTGAAAGAGCGTAGTTTGAACCTGAACCAATTGAAAGAATGCCATCATCAGGTTCAATCACTTCACCAGTACCTGAGATTAGCAATAGCTCATCTTTGTTCATTACTATTAGCATCGCTTCAAGCTTCCTTAACACGCGATCGCTGCGCCACTCTTTAGCAAGTTCCACAGCGGCACGCTGAAGGTTGCCACCAAATTCCTCAAGCTTGCTCTCAAATTTCTCAAAAAGAGTAAAAGCATCAGCAACGGATCCTGCAAATCCCGCAACTACTTTTCCATGAAAAAGCCTTCTTACTTTCTTAGCTGTATGCTTCATGACCACAGCATTTCCGAATGTAACCTGACCGTCACCAGCCATTGCACACTCACCATTATGCTGAACGGCAAATATCGTTGTAGAATGAAAGTCTCCCATAAGTTCCTCCTCCCGAGCCCTTAGGCTCTTGGGTGATGGTTCATGTATATATTTCGCAATCGATCTCCCGTCACGTGGGTATAGATCTGAGTAGATGATAAATCAGAATGCCCTAATAGCTCCTGCACAGAACGTAAGTCTGCCCCTTCATTCAGCAAATGGGTTGCGAATGTGTGTCTCATCACATGCGGGCTTATATGTACATGCAAAGAGGCATCTTTTACAATCTTATCTAAAATTGTCCGAACACCTCTTGCCGTCACACGACTACCTCTAAAATTTAGGAACAGGGCTTTAGTCGGCTCTTTCCCTGACGATAGCAACTGTTCTCGTCCATCGTGAATGTACTCTTTCATTGCATCTATAGCGAAACTCCCTATTGGTACATACCTTTCCTTACGTCCTTTACCAAGTACAAAAATCGTCCCAATCGCAAAATCAATGTCTTCTAAATTAAGCCCAACACACTCACTCACTCGTATGCCACACCCGTATAGTACTTCGAGCAGCGCTCTGTCGCGTTGACCAAGCGGCTTCGTGGTATCTGGCGTGTCAAACAGCACGTTAAGTTCTTTTTCGTACAAAAATTGCGGCAGACGTTTTTCTTGTTTAGGCAGGGAACTCATTGTAAAGGGATTAATCTCTACAATGTTCTCACGTAAAAGGAATCGATATAAGCTTCGTAACGTTGAAATTTTTCTTGCTGCTGTTTTTCTTGCGTAACCTCGCTCATGAAGCTCAGTTAAATAAATTCTGACATCTGCATAAGAAACAGCAGCAAAGACATCGATAGTCTGCTGCTTCATAAAAGACCGGAAATGTTCAATATCCTGTAAGTAACCTGAGATCGTATGTGGTGAACAATTCTTTTCAATCTGGAGATACTCAGAAAATGATTGAATATGAGCTTGTTGATTGTTATTCATCGTCATCACCTCAAAAGGCTTCTAAATCGTAACACAATTTAGAAGCCTTAGCAATAGAAATTTACAATCTTTTTACAAAATTCTGAATTGTTTCTAAGGCTCGATTCGCGATCGTTTCATTGCGTTCTTTTTTGCTTTTGATCCGCGTTTCAAGTGGTGGAAACAAACCAAAGTTAGCGTTCATCGGTTGGAAATTATCTGGATTCGCTGTCGTAATATAATTCGCTAAACTACCAAGTGCCGTTTCTTCAGGGAATACTAATGGCTCTTCATCATTCATGAGCCGAGCAGCATTAAACCCAGCAATTAAGCCTGATGCCGCCGATTCGACATAGCCTTCAACACCCGTCATTTGACCAGCGAAAAAGAGATTCTCACGTTCTTTATACTGATAGGTTGGTTTTAATAGATTAGGCGAGTTAATGAACGTGTTTCGGTGCATCACGCCATAACGAACAATATCAGCATTCTCAAGACCCGGAATTAAGCGAATCACTTCTTTTTGCGGTCCCCATTTAAGGTGGGTCTGGAATCCAACGATGTTGTAAAGCGTACCCGACGCATTATCCTGTCTCAGCTGCACGACAGCATAAGGGCGCTTTCCTGTGCGAGGATCTTCTAATCCAACAGGCTTAAGAGGACCAAACGTCATCGTTTTCTGCCCACGTTGGGCCATGACTTCAATCGGCATACAGCCCTCAAAGAAAATTTCCTTCTCAAATTCTTTTAGCGGGACCGTTTCAGCGGATATAAGCGCTTCGTAGAACGTATTAAACTCTTCCTCCGTCATTGGACAGTTTAAGTACGCTGCTTCTCCCTTATCGTAACGGGACTTCTTGTACACTTTTTCCATATCGATGCTTTCTGTTTCAATTATAGGAGCAGCAGCATCATAGAAGTATAAATACTCTTCACCACTTAGCGCCTTCAATTGATCAGATAGATCTTTCGATGTAAGAGGACCTGTTGCAATAATAGTTGGTCCATCAGGGATTTTTGTGCACTCTTCTGAAAAAACCGTTACGTTAGGATGGTTTTTAACATTCTCCGTTACTTTAGCGGCGAATTCATGGCGATCGACTGCAAGTGCACCACCCGCAGGGACCGCACATTCATCAGCCGAGTTAATAATAACAGAGTCCATCTTTCGCATTTCTTCTTTTAATACTCCAACTGCGTTTGTTAGCGTATTCGCTCTTAGCGAGTTACTGCACACAAGCTCCGCAAATTTATCAGTATGGTGAGCAGGCGTTTGCTTCTTTGGACGCATCTCATAAAGATGAACATCCACTCCTCGCTTTGCAAGCTGCCACGCGGCTTCACTGCCAGCAAGACCGGCGCCAATCACCGTCACGTGTTTACTCATTGCTAAAACCCCTTACTAATTTTCTTCTTCAACGAAATCACAGTTCACACACTTAATTTCTTTCTTTTTCTTCGTTTTCTTCTCAACAAGTAAGTCACCGCATTTAGGACATGGACGTTTGATCGGTTTATCCCACGATAGGAAATCACACTCAGGGAAACGATCACAACCATAGAAAAGGCGATTTTTCTTACTTTTACGTTCAACGACATTACCTTCTTTACACTTCGGACAGGTAACGCCAACTTCTTTTAGAATCGGTTTTGTATTGCGACAATCAGGAAAGTTTGAGCAAGCCATGAACTTTCCATAACGTCCCATCTTAATTACCATTGGAGAACCACACTTCTCACAATCTTCTCCAGCAGGTTCGTCTTTAATTTCGACTTCCTTCATTTCTTCCTCAGCTACCTTCAGGCGCTGTTCGAAGTTTTGATAAAATTCGTTGATGACAGAAATCCATTCTGCCTCGCCATCCTCGATTTTGTCAAGATCATTTTCTAATCCAGCCGTAAATTCAATGTTGATAATATCCTGGAAGAACTCCAAAATCAGCTCTAACACTATTTCGCCAAGTTCAGTTGGAACAAATTTCTTATCTTCTAACGCCACGTACCCTCTACGCTGAATCGTATCCAGGGTTGGTGCATAAGTAGATGGTCTTCCTATACCGAGTTCCTCCATTGTTTTAACAAGACGTGCTTCTGAATATCTCGGCGGTGGCTGTGTAAAATGCTGTGTCGGATCAATGTCTGAAGTGGATACGTTCATTCCTTCTTCAAGATCAGGAAGCATTTTATCTTCTTCCTTTTTATTGTCGTCGTTTCCTTCAACATACACCTTCATAAACCCTTTAAATTTCACTTTAGAACCAGTTGCACGGAAGGTCGTTCCATTGTTTTCTAAGTCAACGCTCATCGTATCCATGATAGCCGGTGCCATCTGGCTCGCTACAAAACGCTCCCAGATCAACTTGTATAAACGAAGCTGATCACGCTTTAAGTAAGCCTTCATTTCAGATGGATCACGCATAACCGATGTTGGTCGAACGGCTTCGTGAGCATCTTGTGATTTCCCTGACTGTTTTTTAGCAGGCTTTTTAGCTGATAAGTATGTGTCACCATATTTACCTTGAATGTATTCTTTCGCTTCATCCTTCGCCGTTTCAGAAATACGTGTTGAGTCAGTTCGCATGTACGTAATTAAACCAACCGTTCCCTGCTTTCCGATTGCGATCCCCTCATAAAGTTGCTGAGCGAGCATCATCGTTTTCTTCGCGCGGAAATTAAGTTTTCTCGCCGCTTCCTGCTGAAGAGAAGATGTCGTAAACGGTAGTGCCGGGTTTCGTTTGCGTTCCTTCTTTTGAACAGACTGGATATTAAACTGATCGCCTTCAATGCGTTTTAGAACATTGTCGACATCTTCACGTGATTGCAGATCCGTTTTCTTTCCATCTACTCCGTAGAAACCAGCCTCAAATTGTTCGCCATCTTTTTCAAACGACGCTTTGATTTTCCAATACTCTTCTGCTTCAAAATTTTGAATTTCTTTTTCTCTTTCAATAATAAGGCGAACTGCAACGGATTGAACTCGTCCAGCACTTAAACCTTTTTTTACTTTTTTCCATAATAATGGACTAATGTTATACCCAACTAAACGGTCTAAGACACGTCTTGCTTGCTGAGCATCGACAAGATCCATGTTAATCGGTCTCGGTTGCTTGAACGCATCCTTAACCGCATCTTTTGTAATTTCATTAAAGACAACCCTGCACTCTGTTTGCTCATCGATTTTTAAACTGTGAGCAAGATGCCATGCAATCGCTTCCCCTTCGCGATCGGGGTCAGCTGCGAGATAGACTTTCTTCGCTTTTTTTGCTGCATCTTTAATTTCTTTTAAGACAGGGCCTTTCCCGCGTATTGTTATATATTTAGGAGCATAGTTATTTTCCACATCAACGCCCATCTGACTTCTAGGAAGGTCAATGACGTGACCTAATGAGGCCTTCACCTGATATTTCTTTCCTAAATATTTTTCAATTGTTTTTGCTTTAGCGGGAGATTCAACAATTACTAGATAATCTGCCACAATACGTTTCCTCCCCCCATTGAGGTAAATTTTAAAATCTTCCTTATTATTCAATAGTCAAAACTTGTTTGTCAAATAGTGCTAGTATTCTTTTCATGAAAATTCGGTAGTTCATTGAGGATATCATTCGCTTCTAAAACAAGTTTAGCGCCCTGCTGAATGAGGCGATTTGTCCCTTCAGCAGACGGATCTGTTATTTTTCCAGGTAAGCAAAATACTTCGCGCCCCTGTTCCATTGCCTGGTCAGCTGTAATGAGCGAACCACTGCGTTTTTGCGCTTCAACGATAAACGTTCCAGCGGATAATCCACTAATAATGCGATTCCGTTCCGGAAAGTGATGTTTTTCAGGTCGGCAATTGGGTGGATATTCCGATAAAAGGAGACCGTCTCTTGCAACGGAAGAAGCTAGCAGCTGGTTTTCTTTCGGATAAATCCATTTAAATCCACCGCCAAGTACAGCGATCGTCCCTGCACCATGATCGAGAGCAAGCTGATGAGCAAGCGTATCAATACCGAGGGCTAGCCCACTAACAATCGTCCATCCACTCGATACGATCGGTGTTAAGATAAGGTTCATCATTTCACGTGCATCTGGTGAATGCTTTCGTGAGCCAACTACGCTCAACAAGCGACGTTCATTTAGAAGCGTGGTATTCCCAATGCAATAAATCACCCACGGTGCATCATAAATATGCGTAAGTTGTTCAGGGTATGCCTTATCAAATCTTGTTATTACGCGAATTTCGCCCGCTTTAAAATGAGCCAATCTCCATGGTTTAGTAAAATGAAGATCTTCATATAAATATCCAGCTTGTTCGTTTGATAAACCAAATTGCCTTAACTGAGTAGCAGACATATCATATATGCTTTGAAGCGTTGGGTCAAATATGAGAAAGGATTGCATCAGTTTCCAGGTACACCCCCGGCACTGATGCAACTGAATTAACCGGCTTCTAAATGTTCTCAATCACGGTTCTCTCCTATCAAGAATAAAATTTATCGCATGCCCGCTATGTATAAGAGAAATAGCTCCCAAAACGGGAGCTATTTTGATTAAGCCTTATGTGTTGTGCACTTCTCTAGTAAGCCCTTATCTTCTAAAACAGAAATCAGTGTTTCACCCATTACTGCAGGCGTTGGAGCGACTTTAATTCCACAAGACTCCATTGTTTTGATCTTTTCATCAGCCGTACCTTTACCACCAGAAATAATCGCACCAGCATGGCCCATACGTTTTCCTGGAGGTGCTGTTTGACCTCCGATAAAGCCAACTACAGGTTTTGTCATGTTCGCTTTTACCCATTCAGCCGCTTCTTCTTCAGCTGTACCGCCGATTTCACCGATCATAATCACCGCATACGTATCGTCATCTTCGTTAAAAGCTTTCAAGACATCGATAAAGTTCGTGCCATTCACCGGGTCACCACCAATACCAACGGCTGTTGATTGACCAATACCTGATTCTGAAAGTTGATGAACCGCTTCATACGTTAACGTACCAGAACGAGAAACAACGCCTACGTGACCTTTTTTGTGAATATACCCAGGCATAATGCCGATCTTACATTCTTCAGGAGTGATCACGCCTGGACAGTTCGGTCCAACAAGACGCGTTTTCTTTCCTTCCATATAACGCTTTACTTTCACCATATCGATAACCGGAATTCCTTCCGTAATACAAATCGCAAGGTCCATTTCAGCGTCTACAGCTTCCATAATGGCATCGGCTGCAAAAGCAGGCGGAACATAAATGACAGAAGCATTAGCGCCTGTTTTTTGAACGGCTTGTTCCACGGTATCAAATACAGGAACGCCTTCCACTTCAGTACCGCCTTTACCAGGCGTTACGCCACCTACAATTTTCGTACCATACTCAAGCATTTGCTGTGTATGAAATAAACCAACAGATCCCGTAATCCCTTGAACGATGACTTTTGTATCTTGATTAATGTATACGCTCATTCCTAGTCCCGCCTTTCTACTTCACTAATGAAACGATTTTTTCCGCGCCGTCAGCCATAGACTCAGCAGCGGTAATATTTAATCCTGAATCTTTCAGGATTTGCTTTCCAAGATCAACATTTGTTCCTTCAAGACGTACAACAAGCGGAATTTCAAGACCTACTTGTTTCGTAGCTTCCACAACACCTTCAGCGATTACATCACACTTCATGATCCCGCCGAAAATGTTAACGTAGATGCCTTTAACGTTTTTGTCAGAAAGAATAATTTTGAAAGCTTCCGTTACCTTCTCAGCTGTTGCGCCGCCCCCAACGTCAAGGAAGTTAGCGGGGTCGCCGCCGTAATGCTTGATAATATCCATCGTTGCCATCGCAAGACCTGCACCGTTAACCATACAGCCGATATTGCCATCTAGAGCGATGTAGCTTAACTCATATTTTGATGCTTCGATTTCTTTTGTATCTTCTTCGTCAAGATCACGAAGTTCAAGAATATCTTTATGGCGATAAAGTGCATTTGGATCAAAGTTTAGTTTTGCATCAAGCGCCATTACATTTCCATCACCCGTTGTCACAAGTGGGTTAATTTCAGCAATAGAAGCATCTTTTTCAACAAAAACTTTATACAATCCAAGCATGAACTTAACTGCTTTGTTAATTTGTTCTTTTGGAATATTAATATTAAATGCTAGTCTTCTAGCCTGATAACCTTGAAGACCAACGGCAGGATCAATCACTTCTTTGAAGATCTTCTCGGGGCTATGTTCAGCCACTTCTTCAATTTCAGTTCCACCTTCTTCGGATGCCATCATAACAACGCGTGATGTCACACGATCAAGCACAAGGCCAACGTAGTATTCTTGTTTAATATCGCAACCTTCTTCGATAAGTAAGCGCTTTACTTCTTTGCCTTCTGGTCCTGTTTGATGAGTAACAAGTGTTTTTCCGAGGATCTCCTCAGCATATGTACGAACTTCCTCAAGGTTCTTAGCGATTTTAACTCCGCCAGCTTTCCCTCGACCACCTGCATGGATTTGTGCTTTTACAACGTAAACACTACTGTCTAATTGTTTTGCAACGTCCACAGCTTCTTTTGCGGAGTATGCGACTTGTCCATTAGGGACGGATACCCCGTAGCTTCTTAGGACTTCTTTTCCTTGATATTCATGGATATTCATTCTCTCATCCTCCTATCCTAGTCAATCAAATCTTTGACGACGTTTTCATTGTATAGAAAATTCACACCGATTGTCTACCCTTTTGCATAAAGTCTCTTTTCTTTCTTGCAAAAATTGTTCCAATTCATCGTCTGAAAACGAATCATTCCGCTTATTTCACGCTTGTTCTGCTAAAATGAGTGCCACGTGGTAAATTTAGAATAAACGAAGTAAAATCAAAAAAAGAAGAGGGGTCACCTCCCCTCTTCCTGCTCATTTCTTCCCGCTTTCTTAGGCGAGCTTTCTTGCTCCCTCTTCTTGTGGTCCGTAATCGTTAATTCTCTTGCTGCTGCTGGGGTATAGACACCAAACTCTTCTCCTGCTTCTTCATAAAAAGATTCATTCTTTTCTTGAGGTCCTGGATCTTTCACAAATAATTGCTCCTTCACATTAGAATAGGTATAGTATCAACCTTTTCTACCTATTCATACGCTTAAACGATCTCTTACAGGCGCAAATGATTTTCGGTGCACTTCTGTAATACCAAATTCATCAAGGGCAGAAAGATGCTCCTTTGTTCCATAACCTACATGTCGTTCAAATCCATACTCTGGATAGGTTTCTGCTAATTTCACCATCATGCGATCACGTGTTACTTTGGCAATGATAGATGCGGCTGCAATACTAACACTTCTCGCGTCCCCTTTGATAAGAGACTCTTGATCGATCTGAACCGGAATGTGCATGGCATCTACAAGTAAGAAGTCAGCTTGTACACGTAATCCCTCAACAGCTTGTTGCATCGCTTTTTTTGTCGCTTGATAAATATTTAATTCATCAATTTCAGCTGCACTAACGACGCCAACTCCAATTGCGACGGCACCCATATGTATTTGATCAAAAAGGTCATTTAATTTCGCATGCGACAGTTTCTTTGAATCTTGAAGGCCAAGAATCGGGACTTCAGGATCTAATATGACTGCTGAAGCAACGACAGGGCCTGCTAGAGGGCCTCTTCCTACTTCATCGACTCCCGCTATCGAGAGACGCCCATTTCCTCTGTAGTGAGCTTCTAGGACGCTCATTTCTTCATGCATCTTAAGAATCTTCATTTTTTCTTGTTCTTTCTTTCCTTCCCTAGCAAGTAAGCGTACAACCCCTTTTCGTTCATCCTGCTTCCATTGGTCCCAATCTTCGTTCGTATACTGTCCTTCCTTCAACATTTGATCAATTTCTTTAATCGACTTTACTCGATCGCTCATATGATCCCCTCTTTCTTAATGTTCACTTAAAAAAAGGTAAGGCTCATGGCCTTACCTTTCTGGCGTTTCTAACGATACGTCGCCCAATTTACCACTTCGTAGCTCTCGAAGAACGGTTTCAGCTGTTTTATCATAATCAATCCAGCCACCACTCATTAAAAATCCGCGTTTTTTTCCGATTTCATCAAACAACTCCACAACATCTTCCGGGATGTGATCAAGATGATACCGGTCCATTAGTCTATCGGGATAATGTTCGCTCATAAACTTCAGCACAAATACCGAAATATCTTGAAAATCAAGAATTTCATCTTTAATTGCTCCCGTCGCAGCAAGCTTATATCCGGTAATTTGATCTTCAAATTTAGGCCAGAGAATTCCCGGCGTATCGAGAAGGTCCATCTCATCTCCAACTTTGATCCACTGTTGCTTCTTTGTAATACCAGGGCGATCACCAGTTTTAGCAATCTTCTTCCCTGCCAAACGGTTAATTAACGTCGATTTCCCGACGTTTGGAATCCCTAAAATTAACGCACGCACAGCGCGGGGCTTCATGCCTTTTTCAATCATGCGATCAATTTTATCACTCATCAGCTCTCTCGCAGCAGCAGGAATGCTTTTCACACCTTTACCTGTTTGTGAATCAATCGCTAATGCTTTATGACCCTGCGACTGAAAATAATGCTTCCATTCGGCTGTTTTCTGATTATCCGCCATATCTGCTTTATTGAGCAAAATAAGCCTTGGTTTTGACGAAACAATTTCATCAATCATCGGATTTCTTGAAGCTAGTGGGATTCGTGCATCCACTAGTTCAATTACAACATCAATCATTTTTAGCTTTTCGGTAATCTCCCGTCGTGCTTTTGCCATATGTCCGGGAAACCATTGAATCGTCATGCAATCTCCACCTATTCTCAAATCATGCAGGAATACACCCCACATTATTCCATTACTTGTATATCATTTAAAGGCCAAAAAATAACGTTTGCTTCTCCTATTACTTTCTCTACAGGAACGAAGCCAATGGATCGACTATCTTTACTATGCTGCCGATTGTCACCCATGACAAACAAATGCCCTTCTGGAACGGTTGCTTCACCAGTTACTCCGGTTAGATCAAAATCATAGGTAAGGTTACCTTCTAATAAATCTTCCTTATATGATTCTAGATAAGGTTCTTTCATTGCTTTACCATTTACGTATAGCATATCACCTTTGTACTCCACCTTATCTCCAGGAAGACCGATCACTCGCTTAATATAATCTTTGCCTTCAGGAGCCTCAAATACAATAATATCGAAACGTTCAGCATCACCAATATTATAACTGATTTTATTCACGATCATCCGATCACGGTCTTGAAGCGTCGGCATCATGCTTTCTCCATCAACTACAATAGGAGCAAAAATAAAATAGCGAACGGCTCCTGCTAGAATAAAAGCAATAATGAGCGCCCGTATCCACTCCCAGGAATCTTTTTTCTCTGCTGATCTGGTGCTATTCATGCTTGTTCCTCCTAATGAAAGGCTCTTTTTTTACCTCTTTCTTTCCCCTTATGCCTTTCCTACAAACCTTCGTAATTCGCTTTATTTTATCACAGTGTGACGTTTTTTTCATATGGCGATTTTTTTCAATAGAAAAAAGGAGCCTGGCAATGCAAGCTCCTTCTCCGTGTCTTACTTTATCGAATTTCTTTAATACGAGCGGCTTTACCACGAAGTGCACGCAAGTAGTATAGCTTAGCACGGCGAACTTTACCGCGACGAGCAACTTCAAGCTTAGCAACTTTCGGTGAATGTACTGGGAATGTACGCTCAACACCTACTCCGTAAGAAATCTTACGAACTGTAAATGTTTCGCTGATTCCGCCACCACGTCGTTTAATCACAACACCTTCGAATAACTGAATACGCTCACGAGTGCCTTCGACAACTTTAACGTGAACTTTCACAGTATCTCCTGGTCGGAAATTAGGAAGATCCGACTTAAGTTGGTCTTTTGTGATATCCTGGATTAACTTGTGCATCAAGTAACCCTCCTTCCACACAGATGCTCATATAAATCATCTTACATTACAGCGGAACATCGTAATACGTGACTAATGCCACAACTGTTATCATAGCATAGCACTTTTTAGATTACAAGAATGAATTCATTCTTTTTCTCTCTTTATTTCACTTAATAACTTCTGCTCTTCTTTTGTTAAGTCTTTCTCGTTTAAAAGATCTGCTCTTCTATTCAAGGTGCGTCGTAATGACTCTTTGAGACGCCATTTTCGTATCGCCTCATGATTACCAGACATAAGCACATCAGGCACACTCATCCCTTTGTATTCGGCAGGACGAGTATAATGAGGATGTTCAAGCAACCCACTGCTAAAGGAATCCATTGGAGCTGACGTATCATTTCCTAAAACACCTGGGAGAAGTCTCGTTACACTATCAATAACAACCATGCTACCGAGTTCGCCACCAGTTAATACAAAATCTCCAATCGAGATCTCATCCGTGACAAGATTTTCTCGAATTCGCTCATCATATCCTTCATAATGACCGCATATAAAAATGAGATGCTCTTCTTTCGCTAATTCTTCTGCCTTCTTCTGTGTAAACCTCTCTCCTTGAGGACACATAAGGATGACGCGCGGGCGCTTTCCTTCAGAAAGATCATTGACCGCATCAAAAACCGGCTGAGGCGTTAATACCATTCCAGCGCCACCACCATATGGGTAATCATCCACGCTTTTGTGTTTGTTCAAACTGTAATCTCTGAAATTGGTTACATTGTAAGAGACGGCTCCATTATCCTGAGCACGTTTTAAGATCGAATGATTAAACACACCTGTAAACATTTCTGGAAACAGAGAAAGCACATCAATTTTCATGCTAATCACGAAGTCCTTCCATCAAATGAACGGTAACTTTCCCTTCCGCTAAATCAACTTGCTTCACAACTTGCTCGATGTAAGGCAATAAAAGGTCTTTACCACCGCTTATGCTTTGAACTACCCAAACGTCGTTCGCCCCAGGCGATAAGATTTCTTTGATTTTCCCTAAATATTCGCCTTCTTCTGTATGAACTTCAAGTCCAATGATATCTCGGTAATAGAACTCTTCATCGGCAAGCCGACCACCTTGATCTTCCTTAACTTTTAAAATGCCTTCTTTCATATGAACCACTTCGTTAATATTATGAAAGCCTTCAAATGTCAGTAAATCAAACTGCTTATGTTTACGGTGAGATGCAACGGTTAAAGACACTGGTTCTTCATCCTTAAATAAATAAAGCGTGCTGCCAACTGCATAACGTTCCTCCGGGAAGTCCGTTCTTGAAATCACGCGCACTTCTCCTCGCACGCCGTGAGTATTAACGATTTTGCCTACATTAAGCCATTCTGTCATATCGTGATATCCTTTCCTGTGGAATCAGGGACAATGCTTTGCACGATCCCGTCTTTAATGACTATTTTACCTTTTTGCTCTCGTGCATGCCACTTTTCACCAACTCGAACCTCTTGAATCGATTCAATCTCCCCATCGTGGATTTCAGACCCTGGCGATAACTGGTCAAGCTGATCGATTTTAAAATCCAAATAAGACATCCGTTCCGTTCTCGACCGGATTTCTTTTTCAAACTGATCGGCAATCCACTTGTGGTCAGACGGACGCTTTTTTTGCAATCGTTTCATTTCAAATTGGAGATGTTCCTTTTCCTGTTGAAGGGCTGAGCGTTCTTTTTGCCATTGTTGTAAATAAGAAGCCCGGCTTTGCTCTGTTAAAACTTGTTTCACGTCATACGTTACAATGATTTTCATCGCACTGCCCTCCGTATGTAATGTCATTTTAATGGTCTTTAAAGTTACAAATAAAAAAGAGGAGTGTAAGCTCCCCCCTAAAGTATCTCCAACTGTACGCGTTTACTTGACTGAACAGCCGCGGCATTCATGACTGTTCGGATTGATCGAGCAACCTTCCCCTGCTTTCCAATCACTTTACCTGTATCATCGGCATGAACGTAAAGCTTGTAGATGTCCAGGCTGTTTGTTGCTTCTTTTTCAACTCGAACATCATCAGGATGATCGACAAGAGCTTTTACAATTGTTTCAACCAGGGCTTCCATGATCGTCTCCCACCTTTTTCGAAATGATGGACCAGGATACACCAAAGGAGGCTTTCAAGAAAGCCTCCTCTAAGGTGTTAAATTACTTTGTGTTTTTTGCGTTGTGAAGCTTCTCCATAAGTCCTGCAGTGGAGAATAGGTTACGTACTGTATCAGAAGGCTTAGCGCCTTTAAGCATCCAATCAAGAGCTTTCTCTTCGTTGATTTTCACTTCAACTGGATTAGCAACCGGATTGTAAGTTCCGATTTCCTCGATGAAGCGTCCGTCACGTGGTGCACGTGAATCAGCAACAACTACGCGATAGTAAGGAGCTCTTTTAGCACCCATACGCTTTAAACGAATTTTAACTGCCATGTCTTTCACCTCCAAAAAATGTTCACATAAATCAATATAATATCATAAATTTATACTCTTGTAAAGAGAAAATTTACTTCATTTTTATTGCATGAATGGGAAATTCATGCCCTTGCCTTTTTTCTTACCGCCTTTAGACATATTGGTCATCTGCTTCATCATCTTCTTCATCTCATCAAATTGCTTCAAGAGACGATTGACATCTTGAACAGACGTACCACTTCCGACGGCAATTCGCTTTTTGCGACTCGCATTGATAATATCTGGTTCTTCTTTTTCACGTGTTGTCATTGACTGAATAATGGCTTCAACCCGGCCAATCTGTTTTTCATCAACACTTACATTTTTCATGGCTTTTTTATTCATACCAGGAATCATGTCCATCAATTCATCAAGCGGTCCCATGCTTCGAACCTGACCAAGTTGATCAAGGAAATCATCAAACGTAAAACTCATCGTTCGCATCTTTTTCTCAAGCTCTTTCGCTTTGTCTTCATCAACAGAAGTCTGGGCTTTTTCAATGAGCGTTAGCACGTCACCCATGCCAAGAATTCGCGAAGCCATTCTCTCGGGATGAAACGGTTCTAGTGCATCAAGTTTTTCACCCATACCTGCGAACTTGATCGGTTTATCTGTTACAGACTTGATCGACAGTGCAGCACCACCGCGCGTGTCACCATCAAGCTTTGTTAGAACGACACCTGTAATATCAAGGGCATCATTAAAGCTTTCAGCTACATTCACAGCGTCTTGTCCTGTCATGGAATCAACCACTAGGAAGATTTCATCAGGCGTAACAGCTTCTTTCACATCTTTTAGCTCCTGCATTAGATTTTCATCAATATGCAAGCGGCCGGCCGTGTCAATAATGACATAGTCCAGATGTTCTTCTTTTGCTTTTTCAATTGCTTTGGTAGCAATTTCTACCGGACTCACTTGATCACCCATCGAGAAGACCGGCATACTAAGCTGTTTACCGAGTGTTTCAAGCTGGTTAATCGCTGCAGGGCGGTAAATATCCGCCGCTACTAAAAGTGGTTTACGGTTATGATTTTTACGTAAATGGTTTGCAAGCTTACCGACAGTTGTCGTCTTACCCGCACCCTGTAGACCGGCCATCATAATCACAGTCGGTGGGCGGTTTGAAACAGCAATCTTACTCTGTTCTCCACCCATAAGCGCTGTCAGCTCTTCATTAACGACTTTAATGACCTGCTGCCCTGGGGTCAGGCTTTTCATAACTTCCTGTCCAACGGCGCGCTCTTTGACCTTGTTGATAAACTGTTTTACGACTTTAAAGTTAACGTCCGCTTCAAGCAAGGCTAACCTTACTTCACGCATCATTTCTTTTACGTCAGCTTCCGTTACTTTCCCTTTACCGCGTATCTTCTGCAGGGTGTCTTGCAGTCGGTCGGCTAACCCTTCAAATGCCATGTTCGCCGCCTCCTAATCCAGTTTTTCAAGAGATGTTATCAACGACAGCGCCTTCGAGTTTTCATTCTCACTCATGATCGCTTCCTTGAGCTTTTCTAACAGCTCCTGTCTTTTGATGTATCGCTCGAATAGCAACAGTTTTGCTTCATATTCTTCTATCATTTGTTCTGTTCGCTTAATGTTATCATAGACAGCCTGACGGCTAACTTGAAATTCTTCTGCGATTTCACCTAATGAATAATCATCAAGGTAATACAATGCCATATAATTACGCTGTTTCGGTGTTAAAAGCGACTGATAAAAGTCGAATAACGAGTTGATTCTCATCGTTTTCTCTAGCATTGTTAACAGCCCCTTGTTAAGGTAATCACCTTTACGTTAATTATATTACTATGCGTCATTTTATTTGTCAAGATTTTTTCTTAACACAATTTACGAAGATTTTATTCTTCGTTTTCTTCCTCTTCTTCAATGATCGAAGAGAATAATCCATACACAAATGTGTCCGGATCAAATTCCTGTAAATCATCCATCTTCTCACCAAGCCCTACGAGTTTAACAGGGATATCAAGTTCATGTCGAATGGCCAGCACAATGCCACCTTTAGCTGTTCCATCGAGTTTAGTTAACGCAATGCCAGACACGTCCGTTGATTGCCCAAATTGTTTCGCCTGACTCATCGCATTTTGACCTGTTGTTGCATCAAGAACAAGAATCACCTCATGTGGACCAGATGGTACTTCACGTTGAATAACGCGCTTTACTTTTTCTAGCTCGTTCATAAGGTTTACTTTGTTCTGAAGGCGCCCAGCTGTATCACAAAGCAATATATCTGCGTTACGTGATTTAGCAGATTGTACTGCATCAAAAACAACTGCCGCTGGATCTGAGCCAGCTTGATGCTTGATTACATCTACGCCAGCTCTTTCTCCCCATACATCCAGCTGTTCAATGGCACCTGCTCGGAATGTATCTCCTGCTGCGAGAACAACTTTCTTGCCTTCTTGCTTAAACTTATGCGCAAGCTTACCGATTGTCGTTGTCTTACCAACCCCATTAACCCCAACGAATAAGAAGACCGTTAGCCCCTCTTCTTGGATATTAAGTGAACCATCTTCGTCAGATTTATGGAGAAGCTCCGCTAATTTTTCTGAAATGACACTCTGAAGTTCTTTTGTATCTTTAATATTGCGCGTTCTTGCTTCATCCTTTAAAACGTCAATGAGGTCCATTACCGTTGCTACACCAACGTCAGCACTAATGAGAAGCTCCTCTAATTCTTCGAAGAACTCCTCGTCTACTTTCCGATAGTTTTTTACGAGATTGTTCATTTTTGTAGAGAAAGACGTTCTTGTTTTCTCGAGTCCGTCTTTAAATTTCCCTGTTACATCATCTGATTGTGTCGTGAACTTATCTTTTAACTTTTTAAAAAAACTCACTTTGCATCCCCCTACTTGTTATTGCGATATTAATTGCTTCGATTCTTCAAGCCTTACGGAAACGAGTCGAGACACACCTGACTCCTGCATCGTTACGCCATAAAGCACATCCGACTCTTCCATTGTACCCTTTCTATGGGTAATAACAATAAACTGGGTTTTTTCACTAAATTGCTTCAGGTACTTAGCAAAACGACCCACATTCGCATCATCTAATGCGGCTTCCACCTCATCAAGTACACAGAATGGGACTGGACGAACTTTTAAAATTGAAAATAGAAGCGCAATGGCAGTAAATGCCCTCTCTCCTCCCGAAAGAAGAGCAAGATGCTGCAATTTTTTCCCCGGTGGCTGGGCCAGAATATCCACGCCTGTAGAAAGAAGATTATCTGGATCGGTGAGAACAAGGTCTGCCTTTCCTCCACCAAATAATTCTTTAAAAACGATTTGGAACTGCGCACGTATTTTCGTAAACGTCTCTTCAAACCGTTTCTTCATTTCCTGATCCATTTCTTCAATAACCGCATAAAGCGTTTCTTTTGCCTGAAGAAGATCCGCTTGCTGTTCACTAAGGAACGTATAGCGCTCATTGACGCGATCGTATTCATCAATTGCGCCAAGGTTCACGGTTCCTAGCTCATCAATTTCTAATTTAATGAGCTTTAGCTTTCGCCTTGCATCTTCAGGTTCAAGGGAAAGAACATGTTTTTCCTTCGCTGCCTCATAGGTTAACTCGTATTCCTCACTTAAAATCGCCAATCTGTTCTCGAGTTCAACGTCCAAACGATTAATGCTAACTTCAACAGCCTGCATTAATCCTGAGAGCTGCTTGTCCTCTGCGACTAGAGAATCCAGCTTTGTACTAATTGTTTCAATCTCTTGTTGCAGTGAAAGCTTTGCTTCTCTCTCATTTTGAAGCGTCTCAAGCAATTTATCTTTCTCAGAGCGGAATGAGACAATGTTTTGGTCCAGTTTCTCTTCTCCGTTAGAATTTGAAGACATCGCTTCAGATAATAGGGTGAATTCTTCTGTTGTTTCAGCCAACTGTGTATTCGTCTCATTCTGTTCTGTTGTTAAACGATCAAGCGTTTCTTTTTGATTTTGGAATGATTGCTGGTGCTCAGCCACTTTTACTTTCAGCTCAGTAATCTCGGTTTGAATTGATTCACGAGACGTTTGCTGAGTTTGTTTCTTCGCAGTTAAGTTATCAATTTTACTTTCAAGTGTTGCTGCTTGTTTCGTAATCGTTTCGAGTCTTTCTGTAAGGTAGATATGGCGCTTATGATGCGTTTCAATCTCTTCTTCAATCGCTTTTTTCTCACGATCGTATAGCTGAAGACGTTCATTCGAATTACGTTCATCTCCCTCGATCGCTCGTAAGTCTCCTAAGAGAGACTGCTCTTCAAGTCTTAGATTTTCGCCACGTTCGCGCATCTCATCTAGCTTTTCTTCTAGATCAGCTAAAGCGACTTTATCCTTCTTGATCTCTTGCTCGACACCCGTCGTCTTTTCCTGCATGTCCTCAAGTTTTTTGATCAGAATTTCAAGATCACGTTGACGGCTTAATAGTGATGAGGATTTCTGCTTCACACTTCCTCCACTCATGGAGCCGCCAGGATTCACAACGTCTCCCTCTAGCGTAACGATCCGTGTTCGGTACTGCATGATTTTTGCAAGTTCATTCGCACCTTTTAGTTCTTTGGCAACAAGAACAGAGCCTAATAAATTTTCCATTATTGTCTGATACTTTGAATCAAACGTGATGAGGTCAGAAGCAACGCCTACGAATGCCTCGTTTTGTTTTACGCGTTCTAAATCATAGCTTGATATCTTTCGTGACTTCACGACTGACAATGGAAGAAAAGTGGCTCGTCCGAAGCGGTTCTTTTTCAAATAAGTGATTGCCTGTCTACCCGAAGCCTCATCTTGGACGACGACGTTTTGCATAGCTCCTCCAAGGGCTGTTTCAAGTGCTGTTTCCACTTCTTTAGGTACGGTAATGAGTTCAGCTACCGCTCCTTCAATACCTGAAAGGTCTTCGCGGGCTTTAAGCACTTCTTTTACGCCCTGAAAGAACCCGGCATAATCGTCCTGCATTTCTTCTAACATTTCTTTCTTTGATTTGTATTGTTGAATATATTGATAAGCTTGATAGAGCTTTGATTCTTTCTCACCAAGTGCTTTCTTTTTCTCTTCTACATCATGTTTGCTTTTGTAGAAGCGTGAGACGTGAGCTTCAAGTTCTTGTTTTGACTGAGCTAACTTGGCTGAGCGTTCTGCTTTCTTTTCGTCAACAGCGCTTCGCTCTTCAATATATTTATGATTATCTCCATCAAGCCGATCTTTACGCTGACTAAGTATCGAAAGCTGGTCTTGAAGATAACGATTTTCGTTCCGTATGGACGCCTGCTCATTAAGCAGTTCAAAGTAATCAGACTTCATGCGATCAAGCTCTTGCTCAATGTCTTGTTCGATATCAGATAGAAGTTCTGTTTCTTTCTTCAAACTAGACTTTAATTGACCTAATTCTTTTTTCTGCTGATCAAATCGACTGCGGTGATGCTCAATTTCTTTTTCATAGTACCGCTTTTTCTCTTGTAAAAACGTCATCCGCTCTTCAAGGTTCGACCGGTTTTGATGCGCATTTTTCTTCCGTTCTTTTAGAACTTCTTTCTTTCCTTCAAGTTTCTCTAGCTCTTCACTCGTATCAAGAAGCTGCTGTTGGTATGTTTCTAGGTTATGCTCACATTTGTCAAGCTTCTCTCTTGCACTTGCCAACGCCTCTTTTTTTACAGTGATCGAGTCATTTAACGTAAGTTCCTTCGCTTTTAAAGAATCAAGCTCTTCTTTCTTTAGCTTCCAAGCCTGGTGATATTCTTCAATTTCATGAACGGTAAGCGCTGCTTCGATCTTTTCAAGGTCCTCACGTTTCTGCAAATAATCCTTAGCAATCGATGCCTGCATCCGAAGTGGTTCTACTTGATCCTCTAACTCATATAAAATATCCTCAACACGGTGAAGGTTATCTTCCGTTTCCTTTAATCGTGTTTCTGCTTTCGTCTTTCGCGTCTTGTATTTCAAAACGCCCGCCGCCTCTTCAAAAATTTTACGGCGTTCTTCGGATTTACTACTTAGTATCTCTTCAATTCTACCTTGTCCAATAATAGAAAAGGATTCTTTCCCAAGACCTGAGTCCATAAACAATTCAATAATATCTTTAAGTCGACACGTCTGGTTATTTAAAAGATATTCACTATCTCCTGAGCGATAAACGCGTCTCGTTACGCTGACTTCGTTATAGTCGATTGGAAGATATTGATTCGTATTATCAAGCGTTAACGTAACCTCCGCTAAATTCACTGCTTTTCTTGTATCACTTCCTGCGAAAATGATATCTTCCATTTTAGCGCCTCTCAGTGACCTGGCGGATTGCTCACCAAGCACCCATCTGATGGCGTCATTAATATTACTTTTACCGCTGCCGTTCGGGCCGACAACTGATGTTACTCCTGGGACAAACTCAACTGAAATACGATCGGCAAATGATTTAAAGCCGACTACATCTAATCGTTTGAGGAACATCATCTTTCCCCCTCATCTGTTTCATCTATGTATGCAAATTAAGTACGTTTCAATTCACTAACTGTCTTATTTTATCATAAAACAATGACCTCTACGATACTGAGCTAAGACATGTTACAATAAGGAAAACCTCATGAGTCCAACAACATAAGTTGGACTCATGAGGGATTGGTACATAACATGGCGATCTGTCGTCATTGAATATTAAATAAGGCAGGTGGAACTAATGGATCTTACGATTAAATCAGAAGAAAACCTGGCGTATATGGTCGAGAGCATTAAAGAAAAAATGCAAGTGATCAATTCAGGCATGATTAAACCAGAATCATTCGATTTATCTTCTTATGATGACATTTATGAAATTTATGTCATGCTGAATAAGAAGCAATCGCTTAGCGTTGCAGAAATGCAAGCGATTTTAGCTGAACTAGGAAAATTGCGCGCTTCTTAAACAGTCGAATAAGCTCCTAATGAAAAAGAATCCTGAGCTCAGGATTCTTTTTCATTACGTTCTTTTAAATTTATAAGTGCTTTTTGTGCAGCCATTTGTTCGGCTTCTTTCTTCGAACGTCCTACTCCAACGCCAAGGTCATTTCCATTCAACATAACTTTCGATGAGAACTCTCGGTTATGTGCGGGTCCTTTTTCATCGGTAATGACGTAATCAATAACTCCAAGACTTTCACGCTGAATGACTTCCTGAAGCTGACTTTTATAATCCATCACATGAGAAAAAGCACCGGCGTTAATTTTCGGATAAACAAACTTCTCAAGAAATTCAAAGACGACTTCAAGACCTTGATCAAGATACAAAGCACAAACGAACGACTCAAATACATCCGCAAGAAGTGCCGGGCGCATTCTTCCACCCGTCATCTCTTCTCCCTTACCAAGAAGTACGAGATGTCCAAAATTCATGTCATTTGCGAATTGAACAAGCGATGGCTCACAAACAATTGCTGCTCTTAGCTTTGTTAGCTGGCCTTCACTCATATTTGGGTACTTTTCATATAAGTATCTTGATATCGTAAGCTCAAGTACGGCATCTCCTAGAAATTCAAGACGTTCATTGTCCATCTGCGGATGCAGTCGATGCTCATTCACATAGGATGAATGGGTAAAAGCTTGAAAAAGAAGTTGTTCATTTTCGAACGATACACCAATTTCCTTTTGAAAAGCAGTGAATTGCGATTTGATTGCCTCTCCAACCACGAGTTGTCGTGAATGCTTAGGTTTGAAACGTCTGGCTCTCGTTTTTGGTGAATGTTTTGATTTGGACATAGATACCTCCACGACTGATCACTATCATCTTTTTACTCTGGAGCTTTATTAACAGGAATAAAACCCCGTCAAGCGGGGCTTATTCCATCACTTCAGGTTAACCCGAAGATTATTGATGGCTGTTTATGTAATCAATTACATCGCCAACTGTTACAATTTTCTCAGCATCTTCATCAGAAATTTCAAGATCAAACTCATCTTCAAGTTCCATGACTAATTCCACTACATCAAGGGAATCGGCACCAAGGTCGTCTTTGAAAGAAGCTTCTGGTTTAATCTCAGATTCTTCAACTCCAAGACGATCAACAATAATCTTTGTTACACGCTCTAGTGTATCTGCCATTAGACTCACCTCCCCTCAAGCTATTATAGGATATATAAAACAAAAAAACTAGACGTTGATAAAAAAGTTACATGATCATGCCGCCATCAATGTGAAGCGTTTGTCCAGTGATGTAGTTGGCATCATCTGAAACGAGGAACTTCGTTGCTTTAGCAATGTCAACAGCTGCTCCAAGTCGACCAAGTGGGATTTGTCCTTTCATTCCGCTTTTTACATCATCAGAAAGGTCGTCTGTCATATCTGTTTCAATGAAACCAGGTGCAAGTGCATTAACAGTAATGTTACGGCTTGCAAGTTCTTTAGCAGTTGTTTTCGTTAAACCGATCACGCCTGCTTTCGCTGCTACATAGTTCGCTTGTCCAGCATTCCCAGCTACACCAACAACAGACGCTACGTTTACAATACGGCCATAGCGCTGTTTCATCATTTGACGAGTAACGGATTTCGTGCAGTTAAAGACACCTTTTAAGTTCGTGTCGATAACAGCATCCCACTCTTCTTCTTTCATTCTCATAATCAGATTATCACGTGTAATGCCAGCATTATTCACAAGCACTTCAAGGCTACCGAATGTTGAGACAACTTCCTTAATCATGCCCTGAACTTCGTCCATACTTGCAACATTCGCTTTAATGGCAATCGCATTGCCGCCAGCTGCCTTAATCTCATCTACCACGCTGTTTGCTTTCGCTTCACTTCCTGCATAGTTGACTGCAACATTCATGCCTTCTTTCGCAAGTTCTAAAGCAATTGCACGTCCAATTCCACGAGAAGCGCCTGTTACTAGAGCCGTTTTATTTTCAGCCATTCTTTATTCCTCCCCTAACTTTTCAATAAGTTGATCGAGCTGATCTGGCGTCCCGACGGCATGAACGGATGCACGACGGTTAACTTTTTTCACAAGGCCAGAAAGAACATTACCAGGACCAATCTCGATAAATGTATCAACGCCAAGATCCATTAGCTTTCTCACTGTATCTTCCCAAAGTACAGGGGAATAGATTTGTTCCAATAAGTGTTTTTGAATTTCTTTTCCTGAAGTGGATGGTTCAGCTGTGACATTTGCAACAACTGGAATCGAAGCATCTTTAATCTCAATCGCATCTAGAATCGCTGATAGTTGATCTGCAGCAGGCTTCATAAGGCTTGAATGAAACGGTCCACTGACTTGAAGCGGAATGACACGTCTTGCGCCATTTTCTTTAGCAACTTCAGATGCTTTTTCAACGCCTGCTTTTGCACCAGAAATGACAATTTGCCCAGGACTGTTCAAGTTTGCAAGCTGAACTGTTGCGGTCGAAGCCGTAACTTCATCAACCACTTTTTGCAATTCTTCACGTTCCATACCCATAATTGCTGCCATTGCTCCTTCACCTGAAGGAACAGCTTCCTCCATATAAAGACCGCGATTTCTTACAGCGAAAACAGCATCTGAAAACGAAAGCGCTCCTGAAGCAACTAGAGCTGAATATTCGCCCAGACTATGACCTGCCGTATAATCCGCTGTAATCCCTTTTTCTCGGAGTGCTTCAAGAACTGCTACACTTGTCGTTACAAGCGCAGGCTGAGCGTTTTCAGTTCTTGTTAACGTCTCAATAGGTCCGTTCATGATTAATTTCGTTAGCTCAAAGTTGAGTCGATGATCAGCCTCTGTAAATACATCTTTCGCTACTGAATAAGCCTCCATAAATTCTTGCCCCATTCCAACAGCCTGTGAACCTTGACCTGGAAATAGAAAAGCGGTTTTACCCATGATTATTCTCCTTCCTCTTTGACAAGAGATGATTGAATTGCAGATACTACATTTCCTGTCACCATCATTCTAGCTTGCTTAATCGCGCTGAATACAGCTCTTCCGTTTGACGATCCGTGTGCTTTAATAACAGGAGCATTTAGACCAAATAATCCTGCACCACCATACTCCGAATAATCAAGCTTTGTAGATAAATTCTTAAGCTTCGGTTTTAGTACACCCGCTGCTACTTTACTTGTAAACGAGCTTGTAAGTTCTTCCTTCAACATTTTGAACATCGTTAAGGCTGTACCTTCAATTGTTTTTAAAACCAAATTTCCGGAAAAGCCATCACACACAACAACATCTGCTTCGTTACCAAGAATGTCTCTTGACTCCACGTTCCCTACAAAGTTCAGGCCACTATTCTCAAGGAGTGCATACGCCTGCTTGCTTAGCTCATTTCCTTTTCCTTCTTCTGTACCGATGTTCAATAAACCAACGCGCGGGTTATTAACACCACGCACTTTCTCAGCATAAACCGAACCCATATGAGCGTATTGAAGAAGGTGATCTGGTTTCGCATCCATATTCGCTCCAACATCGAGCAGAACAAAACCAGCTTCATCTATTGTTGGGAGCGTTGGCGCTAATCCAGGACGATCAATCCCCTTAATGCGGCCGACATAAAGCAATCCTGCTGCCATTAACGCACCAGTATTACCAGCTGATATAGCAGCATCTGCTCGCCCTTCCTTTACTTCATTTACAGCTAAAACCATCGAAGCGTTTTTCTTTCTTCGAACAGCTTTTACTGGCTGATCGTCTGATGATATGTATTCTTCTGTATGTAAGACTGTGATTCGATCTTTGTTTCCTTTTAACAGCGGATTGATTTTATTTTCGTCTCCCACAACCGTAACAGACAAATCATTGAACGCTTCAATCGCTTCATATACACCATCTATTATGGCATCAGGTGCATTGTCTCCACCCATTGCGTCAATTGCAAGTCTCATTTTCAAACAACTTCCCTTCAGGGTTTAGTCGAGCGATACATAACAAATTCACCAGAAAAGACATTCTCATTCTGGACAAAGCTATTCACTTCAACCGTCGTTCTGTCTTTTCGCTGGTCTGTGACAAGTGCTTTTGCTACCACTCGTTCTCCTTCTTTCACCTGACTAGAAAAGCGAATATTCGCTTTGGCTGTCAGTGCAAGTTCATCATCAATAATCGCTACAGCAAGTGAATTGGCTTGAGCGAAAAGATGATGGCCTCTTGCGATTTTGTTTCTAGAAAAAACGTGTTCAGGACGAATATCAAGGATTGAAATGGCACTTTCATCAAGCTGGAGATCAATCACTTGTCCGATCACTTCATCGATCGGGAGAGCTTTTACTTCATCAAGCTGCTGCTGTGCCACGTACTTTATTCTCTCTCGAAGTTCTGGAATAGAAAGCTCCAAACGATCGAGTCTTATCGTTTGAATACTAACGTTAAACTTTTCAGCAAGCTCTTCATCCGTAATAAAGGGTGTGCTCTCGATTGTTTCCTTAAGCTGACTTTGCCGGTCTTTCTTACTCCTTTTCATCTACTACCGCCGCCTATCTAGCATTAATAAACGGATAAAGAGGATCACATGATCCTCTTTATCTCAGTCTTATGACTAGGTCCTAAAAGGTAGTATATACTTTGCGGTAGCATTATGCAAGCTAATCCAGCTTTTCTCCGCTTAAAACGCCTTGTTCAGCTAGGTAGTCTCGTAAACTACGATACGTCTCATCTTCCCAGAATGCGGTCGATTCAACAAGTGCAGCAGCATCATTTCGAGCCACTTCAAGTACGCGATAATCGTGAACTAAATCGGCTACTTTAAATTCAGGTAGCCCGCTTTGCTTTCGTCCAAAAAAGTCCCCGGGGCCACGAAGCTCTAAGTCACGCTGAGAAAGGACGAAACCATCGTTCGATTCCGTCATGATTTGCATGCGTTCTTTACCAACTTCTGATTTAGGGTCAGCAAGTAGCACACAGTAAGATTGCTCACTGCCTCGACCAACACGACCTCGCAATTGATGAAGCTGTGCCAGTCCAAAACGTTCAGCATCATAGATGACCATGATCGTCGCATTTGGTACATTTACCCCTACTTCTACGACTGTGGTCGAAACAAGAAGCTGGACGTTATTCGTACTAAACTCTTCCATCACTTCTTCTTTCTCATCTGAGCTAAGTCGTCCATGCATTAAGCCCACCTGATAACCGGGAAGAGCTGTTTGCATTTGAAAATGGACGTCAATCGCATTTTGAACATCAAGCTTTTCAGACTCTTCGATCAGAGGACAAATGACATAACCCTGCCTCCCTTGATCCAGTTCTTTTTTCACAAAATCAATCACTCGAGGAAGCATGTCTGGTTTCGCCCAATACGTTTCAATTGGTTTGCGACCTGCAGGCATTTCATCAATGGTAGATACATCCATGTCACCAAAAACAGAGATGGCGAGCGTTCTTGGAATCGGCGTCGCTGTCATATAGAGAACGTCTGGACTTAGTCCCTTTTCACGTAAAACACGACGCTGATTTACACCAAAACGATGCTGTTCATCTGTAATGACGAGCCCGAGGTTTTCGAACACAACTTCATCCTGTATCAGTGCATGTGTACCAATAAGAAGATCGACTTCTCCAAGAGCCAGACGTTCTAGAATCTCACGTCGCTTCTTCCCCTTCACTGATCCTGTTAACAACTCCACATTCAGTTGCTCGCCAAGAAGTTCTTGAAAAGATTCAT
Organism: Bacillus sp. es.036; assembly: GCF_002563635.1. Classification (NCBI taxonomy): domain Bacteria; kingdom Bacillati; phylum Bacillota; class Bacilli; order Caryophanales; family Bacillaceae; genus Bacillus; species Bacillus sp. es.036. The sequence continues at coordinate 1,059,671 of NZ_PDIZ01000001.1, read as the reverse complement.
AATGCTGCTCAGCAAGTATTTCAGTTGGCACCATTAATGCCCCCTGATGACCAGCAAGGTATGAAGCGTATAAGCCAATCGCAGCCACAACCGTTTTACCTGAACCAACATCTCCCTGTAGCAGTCGATTCATCCGATAGTCACTCTGCATATCCTTCAATATTTCGCCAACTACGCGATTTTGAGCACCGGTTAATGGGAAAGGAAGGCTTTCTACAAACGCATCCAGCTTCTCCTTTTCAAACACTTGTGAAGCTCCTTTTGTACTTTCCCGTTCACGCTTACGAAACACCTGCATCTTCAGCTGAAATTGAAGTAATTCTTCATAGACGAAGCGACGTCTTGCTTGCTTAAGCCCGTCATGTGAAGGTGGGGCGTGCATCATAAAGACAGCGTCTTTTCGCGGCATCAATTTATACCGCTCAAGCATTTGCGGAGGAAGATTTTCTTCTATTTGTTCCCCAAACTGATTCAACGCAAGCTGAATATAACGTTTCATCGCTTTCACCGTTACGTCCCCACCGACAGGGTAGATCGGTTCTATCGTTCCGTCTGGATTATGACTAGAAAACGTAATTTCATTTGCTGAGAGGGTCATTTTATGTTGATCCCATTTCCCTGTTACCGTAACAATCTGACCTAGCGTAAACTGCTTTTTTAAGAAAGCACGATTAAAAAAAACGGCTGTTATGAGGAATTTCCCTACTAACAGCCTTACGGACAATCGTGATTTCTTCTTTCCATAAAAGCGGACTACCGGTTCACTATGAACTTTCCCTTCAAGCGTTGCTCGTTCTTCATGCTTCACTTCAGCTAGATCTTTTAGCTCATAATCTTCATACCGAAATGGAAAATATTCAGTTAAATCTTGTATGTTATGAATTCCGATCGATGAAAGAGAAGCCGCTTTCTCATCACCAATCCCTTTTATTTGCGTAATCCGATCGTCCATTCTTTCTCACTCATTTCCTATCAAGGGATACTCCAAAGATTTTCGCTTCGAGCTCACGTCCCGTTGGTGTTGCTGCAAGTCCCCCTTGTGCTGTTTCACGAAGGGCAGATGGCATCGTTTGTCCAATTTTATACATCGCATCAATTACTTCATCACATGGAATGCGACTTGTAATACCAGCAAGAGACATATCTGCTGCTACGAGCGCATTAGAAGCGCCCATTGCATTACGTTTTACACACGGTACTTCAACAAGGCCTGCAACAGGGTCACATACAAGACCAAGCATGTTTTTAAGTGCAATAGCAAATGCGTGAGAAGATTGTTCTGGCGTCCCCCCCATTAGTTCCACAATCGCTGCTGCAGCCATCCCTGTTGCAGAACCTACTTCAGCCTGACAGCCACCAGCTGCACCTGAAATAGAAGCATTATTCGCTACAACAAACCCAAATGCTCCAGAAGTGAAGAGATACCTTACCATCTGCTCTTCTGTCGGATTTACTTTTTCACGAATCGCAAATAAAGTACCTGGTACAACTCCAGCCGAGCCTGCTGTCGGCGTTGCACAAATTGTGCCCATTGCTGCGTTTACTTCATTTGTGGCGATCGCTTTACTAACAGCATCAAGCATCGTATGGCCTGACAACGAGTTTCCAGACTTCATATAGTTTTGAAGAAGAACAGCGTCTCCACCTGTTAAGCCGGAATGTGATTTAACATCTTCATTAATTCCTCTTTCAACCGCCTGCTCCATGACAACAAGATTATTTTTCATTTGATTGTAAACTTCTTCACGTGTACGGCCTCTGAAATCCATTTCTTGTTCAATCATTATTTCTGAGATTGGCTTATTTTTCGATTGCGCCAATTCTACCAATTCTGCTACGTTACGAAACATACCTATTCCTCCTCTTTACCTCAATCGCTAATTTTTGCAACTTGTATAATGTTAGGCAACGATTCCACTTCATCTAATACAATTTGCGGAATGTTTTGATCCACTTCAATCGTCATTAGCGCTTCTTTGCCCTTCTCTTTTCGCGATACATTCATGTGACCAATGTTAATCTCATGTTTGGCTAACGTGTTTGATACACCTGCAATCGCGCCAAATCGATCATTGTGCACAACGAGAATCGCTGGACTATTCCCTGAAAGTCCTAGCGCAAACCCATTAAGTTCAATAACCTCGATTTTACCACCGCCGATGGAAATCCCAACAAGCTCAAGTTCTCCCTTTTCGTCAGATAGGTGGATGCGCGCAGTATTTGGATGATCTGTGATCGCATCTTCTTCCGTAAAGCGAACTTTGATTTTCTTTTCCTTCGCTATTGTAAGCGCATTCACGATTCTCTCGTCGTATGTATCAAAATCGAGAACGCCACCGATTAGCGCCACGTCAGTACCATGTCCTTTGTAGGTTCTTGCAAACGATCCGTATAGTGAAACGGTGATCGACTTAGGCTCACGACCAAACAAATGTCTTGCCACACGACCTATTCTAGCTGCTCCAGCTGTATGGGAGCTTGATGGACCAATCATTACAGGTCCAATAATATCGAATACACTGCGAAACTTCACGTTGACGCCACCTCTCAACTTGCTTTATTTAATAAAAGGAGTTCTATACAGAAAAAGAAAACCTGGCTCATGCCACGTTTCTTTTTCCGCAACTATTTATTCAATCTACTCCACGGCCATAATATAGGCGTAGATCGGTTGTTTACCTTCGTGAAGCTCAACTTCAACTTCTTCAAACCGCTCTTCGATATAAGCTACAAGGGTTTCTGCTTCTTCCTGCTCAGCGTCTTCCCCGTAAATAATCGTAACAATTTCATCGTCTTCTGTAATCATAGATGATAAAAGCGCCTTAGCTACTTCAAGACGTTCTTGTTCAGAAACAACAATTTTACCATCCGCGATTCCCATAAAGTCGTCTTTTGCGATATCAATTCCGTCAATCTTCGTATCGCGTACAGCAAACGTTACTTGACCTGATTTAACAGCTGAAAGACTATCTTTCATCGCTTCTTCATTTGCTTGAGCACTAGCAGAAGGGTTAAAGCCAAGGAGACTCGAAATACCCTGTGGCACCGTCTTAGATGGAATAACAATGACGTTCTCATCAACAACGGAAGCAGCCTGCTGTGCAGTCATCACAATATTGCTGTTATTTGGCAAAATAATGATATTATTAGCGTACACTTCTTCAATTGCCTTGATGATATCTTCTGTGCTCGGATTCATCGTCTGTCCACCTGGGATGACGTAATGAGCGCCAAGGCTCTCAAACAACGTTGCGATTCCTTCGCCCATTGACACCGTAATAATCCCATACTCTTTACGTTCAGCAGGTTTCTCTTTCTTCTCCCGCTTCGGACGCTCTTCTTTCACGATTGTTGAGTGCTGCTCGCGCATGTTCTCAATTTTAATCTTAATTAAACTCCCGTAATTTTGTGCATACGTCATAATGTTTCCCGGATATTCAGTATGCATATGTACTTTAACGAGATCATCGTCAGAGACAACTAGCAAGGAGTCACCATGCTTATCAAGTTCATTTCGAAATGCTTCCTCGTCATAAGGTGATTTGGCAAGCTTTTCTTCTTCAAATTGAACCATGAACTCTGTACAGTAGCCAAATTCAATGTCTTCTGTTTTCATATGACCTTGTGCACTTTTGTGGTGCTCAGCTCGCACAAGCTCATCCATCTTCTCTTCATCAACGGAAGAATCAGGTGTTTCTTTTCCTTCCAGAACAGCAAGGAATCCTTCATAGATTAACAATAGACCCTGACCGCCAGAATCAACTACGCCAACTTCTTTTAGTACAGGAAGGAGATCAGGCGTACGGTTTAAAGACTCTTTTCCTTCTTTTACAACCACCTGCATCAGCTCGACAACGTCTGATATTTTCTTTGCAGACTTCACTGCTTTACGAGCAGCATCCTTTGCAACGGTAAGAATGGTGCCTTCCACTGGCTTCATAACAGCTTTATAGGCCGAATCCACGCCATTTTCAAGTGCGGCAGCTAACTCGACGCTTGTAATCTCAGACTTTCCTTCTATTGACTTTGAAAACCCTCGAAATAGCTGAGATAGAATAACGCCAGAATTCCCGCGTGCGCCCATCAATAAGCCTCTTGCAAAAAGAGATGCCACGTCTCCTACTTTATCAGAGCTGCTTGATCTTACTTCAGCTGCTCCAGATGTAATTGTTAAGTTCATGTTTGTACCAGTATCTCCATCTGGTACAGGGAAAACATTTAGCGCATCTACCATTTTGGCATTCTTTGAAAGATTATTTGCTCCTTCAAGAACCATGTGCGCAAAACGCTTTCCATCAATCTTTTGAATCGTCACAGACTTTTCCTCCTAACTCCACTTATGGGTTGGTCACTCTAACCCCTTGGACGTAAATGTTTACTGAATCAACTGATAGCCCGAGCATTTGATCAAGCTGATATTTTACTTTTGTTTGCACGTTATGAGCTACTTCTGAAATTTTAGTGCCGTAGCTTACGATAATGTACATGTCAATGTTAAGGTCATCTTCATCTTTACGTACGACAATCCCTCTGCTAAAGTTATCTTTCCCCAATAGTTCAGTGATGCCGTCTTTTAATTGCTTTTGCGAAGCCATTCCAACGATACCATAACAATCAATTGCTGCGCCACCTGCAATCGCAGCGACTACTTCCGTCGAAATATCAATTTGTCCGTACTGGGTTTTCATTTCAATTGCCATTATATTTCCTCCCTTAGCGATTTAAGAACTGACCACTTAACAGTTTTATCCTCAATAAGATTCTATTCATAACATTATAAAGTAAAAATAAATCCTTTGCAGAGCTAACGTTATTTTACTACAATATCACATATAATAAAAGTTCATCATTTAAAACCTCTATTATGATAAGCTTTTACTGTTAAGTTTTTTTCTTGATAAGACGTGTTAAACATCTTGCATTCACTACACCTACATGATACTATAGTGGAGGATTTATCCTGCACTTTTTGTGCAATGTAGGACAGTAAGGAGGTAGAAACAATGGCTAAATGTGCAATCACTGGACGCAAGACTTCGTTTGGTAACAAGCGTTCTCACGCGTTGAATACAACAAAACGTAAATTTGGTGCTAACCTTCAAAAGGTACGCATCATGGTAGATGGTAAACCTAAGAAAGTTTATGTATCTGCTCGTGCTCTTAAATCAGGCAAAATCGAACGCGCATAGTAAACGTAAAAAAAAGCACCCAATTGGGTGCTTTTTTTCATTTCAACTACTCATTTTTTTTAAAAGACCCGAGCACTGCTCTCACAAAACCACCGAGAAATTTTGGTAATTTAATCGTATAAAACTTCATATTTCCCCCTCCTCAGAAAGTCAAAGATGGACCCCAGGATGAACAATATGAGAATATAAGATGCATTACTATTATATTCGCCGAAATTGAAATAGTACCTAAACCTGCTCGGCGTCCGAACTTCTTACCACCAATAGTATGCCACTACTGAATGAATAAGACCCATTTTCCCCGACCAGTTCATTGCTAATGCAGAGACTGGATCCCCAGGATATATGCCTTTCTATCAATGGATAACGGTAGCCAACAAGCGTTAAACCAGTTACTTCAGGAGTAAAAGAAAGAAAGGACATATATGGAAAACGAGCATCCTTTTGAGCAGAGTATGTACCAGGCTCTTTCATTTCTAATCGGTTTAATTTATCCTCAATGGAAAGTGATACGTTTGCTTTCACACCCTTGATCAACATTTGAACGTTCATCCAGCTATGATCAAGTCTTCCCCCTGTTACTCCAAACATCGTAATCGCATCGGGGTTTTCATCGATTGCCCAATCGAGTGCAATTTCTAGATCTGTGTGATCTTTTTCTGATGGATAAACGGTAAAAGGCAAATCATGCGTTTCCATCCATTTCCGTTCTTCCGCGCTTACTGAGTCAAAATCCCCAAATCCATGTTCAGGAATAACACCATTTTTTAATAGTGTATAGACGCCACGATCCACCCCAATCCACCTAACATCTTTTTCTTTAAGAAGATGAGCTGGAAGGTCCTCTTCCGGTCCTCCTGCCACAATATAAATGTGCTTTGAGCTCATTGTTTATGCACCAACTTAGGTGCTTGATTTGAGAGCAATGCAAGAACGATGATCGAGACAGCAGCAGTTGGCAGTAAATAAGACGCGTTATAAAGGAATGAATATAATGCCACAGGTGTTCCTTCTGGTGCCATATCACCGAACCAGATCACTCCAGAAATAAAATGACTGACCAACCGAAGAGCTGATCCAGTTAAGCACCCAAGAACGATCATCGTCATGCGCTTTCGTTTTGGTGCGTCCACTGTCACACTGAAAACCCCAGCCATACCAACAATCATAAAGGCGATGGGATAATCTAGTAAAAATTGAATGGGATGAACATAAAAAGGCGGGACGATAAGAGGTTGCAAAATCCCAACTAATAATCCAGTTGTTAAACCTGCACCTAGCCCTCTTCGGTAAGCGATTAAAAAAATGGGCACCATGGCTAGCGACACGGAACCACCATTTGGCCATAACCTGATTGACAATAAATCTAGTATCACGCCAACAGCAGCCATTAAAGCGATCTCTACAAGCAAAAGAAGCCGATTATCTTTCTTCATGAATCCTAATTCCTCCATTACCTAAGCTTTGTCTTATGAAAAAACAGCGGGTAGAGCCCCGCTGTTTTATGATTGACGTATTTGATCAATGGCCGCTTTCCGATCAGATTGACTATAAATTGCTGACCCCGCAACGAGCACAGTAGCTCCTGCCTCAATACATGCACGAGCCGTTTCAGCGTTCACTCCACCATCCACTTCAATTTCAGGGGAGACGCCTAATGAATCGGCAAGCTGTTTCGTCTCCGTAATCTTAGAAAGCACGCGGTCAATAAACGCCTGTCCTCCGAAGCCAGGATTTACCGTCATTAGTAAGACTAAGTCGACATCCTCAATAACGTGTTTAATTGCATCAACAGGTGTGGCTGGGTTAATGACAACACCAGCTTTAACACCTTTGCTTTTAATTAGTTGAATCGTCCGATGAAGATGCGGGCAAGCTTCAGCGTGAACCGTAAGAATATCGGCGCCAGCCTCCGCAAATTCTTCAATGTACTGATCGGGATTTTCAATCATAAGATGAACATCTAACGGTAGTGAAGTTATCGGACGTAGCGCGCGTACAATTGGTGCACCAATTGTAATATTAGGAACAAAGTGTCCATCCATCACATCAACGTGAATGTAGTCAGCTCCTGCTGCTTCGACGTCTTTTACTTCCTCACCTAATCTGGCAAAATCTGAAGCTAGAATAGAAGGGGCAATTTTTATCATGTTAGTACCTCCGTTTTTGATCCTTTATTTCCTGGAAAAATGAAGAATAATGATCGTAACGATACGCTTTAATTTCTTCTTTTTCTACCGCTACTTTAACCGCGCAGCCTGGTTCTGATTGATGGGTACATGCTCGAAACTTACATTCACTACTTTTTTCTTGTATCTCCGGAAAATAAAGCCATAGGTCGTCTGCTTCAATTCCTCTAAAGTCGAGTGAACTAAAACCAGGCGTGTCAGCTACAAGTCCAGATCCAAAAGGAATAAGTTCAACATGTCTCGTCGTATGCTTTCCACGACCAAGATGCGTAGAGATATCACTTGTATCAAGCTCAAGGTCAGGGTTAATCGCATTTAAGAGTGAGGACTTCCCAACTCCAGATTGTCCCGCAAATACTGTCACTTTTTCTTGAAAATAAGGTTCGATTTCTGCTACGCCTGAAAGACTCTGGGCAGATGAAACAACCACATCGTACCCTACTTCCCGGTAATCATCTGCATAAGCCATAATTTCATTTTCTTCAGCATTTGAAACAAGATCGATCTTCGAAATGCAGATGATCGGTCGAATATCACTCGCTTCAATATGAACAAGAAATTTGTCAAGAAGCTGTGTATTAAACGTCGGTTGCGTTGCTGAAAAAACAAGAAAAGCTTGATCAACGTTCGCAATCGGGGGACGTACCAATTCATTTTCTCTTTCTTTAATTTCAAGAACGTAACCATCCGTTTTATTTTCTGCTTCATATACAACAAAGTCACCAACAAGAGGGGTGATCTTCCGCTTTCTAAAGTTACCTCTTCCTCGACATTGGTAAATTTCTTTATTCACTTCATCCTGCACGTAATAAAAGCCGCTTAATGCTTTAATTATTCTTCCATCTGCCATGTAGGACTCCTTACTCATTTTTACCGTATTTTTGTTTTGCTTCTTCGTACGTGATAGTCTTCGAGTTTTCTTTCTTCTCTTTGTTATCCACAAAGGTTTTATACGAAGCTTCCTCGCCAGGATAGATCGTTAAATCAAAATTAATTTCCTTTGTTTCAGTAATGGTTTCCGAGATTTCTTCGCCTTCTGTTGTCGAATCGGTATAAAGGATTTCAATTAAATGTTCTTCACCCTTTTTCACATCGATCTTAAAGGAGTTAGGAACAACAATCGCTTCCTCTTCAGGTGAAGGTTCAGGTTCAGGTTCAGGCTCGGGTTCAGGCTTGGGTTCTGGTTCTGGTTCTGGTTCTGGTTCTGGTTCTGGTTCTGGCTCGGGCTCAGGACCTTTCGACAGGGTTATTGTAATCTCATCCCCTTTTTTCACTTGAGCTGCTGTACTTGGAGAATGAGAGAGAACCGACCCTTCTTCAACTGAGTCGCTGTATTCCGGCTCATCATATGCTAGCTTTAACTCTTCTTTCTCCGCGTATTTCTCCACTTCGGCTTTCGTTTTATCTTCTAAATCTTCAAGAGGAAATGATTCCGAACCTAAACTAAACCATATTACGATCGCGTCCTCTGTTGGCAGGACCATTTTTCCAGCTTCAGGACTTTGATCAAAAATTTCACCTTCAGGCGTGTCACGGTATTCGTCTTCGAATTTAATGTTTTCAAATCCTTGTTCTTTTAATAAAGCTTCCACTTCATCTTTCTGTTTCCCAATATAATCACCGAGCTCTGTTTTTTCAGCCCCTATACTAACATAAAGTGTGACCGTACTATCTTCTTTCACCATTGTCCCAGAGGCCGGATCTTGACTGATGACGTCATCTTCCTCTACTTCTTCACTAAACTGCTCTTCTTTCTTTACATCAAGTTTTTGTTCAATTAATGCGGATCTTGCTTCCTCGTATTCCATTCCCGTTACATCCGGAACTTCCACGTCACTTACATAGAAGAGATCAGGCATAAATGTAAATGCAAGCGCACCTGCTCCCCCGAGAAGTAAGAGTATCAGCATCACAAGTATTGCGATCTTTCCTGCTTTCTTTTTCTTTTTGGGAGGAGGTTCACTAGATTCACCATTTTGAACAGGTTGTTGCGGCATCGTATTCTGTCCTACACCTCGACTATCAGGTGTGACAGGTGTTAAGACTTTTGTCGCTTCTTCATCATCCTGCTCGGGTGGTTTTTCATAAACTTTTGTCGGGTCGAGAGCCATATCGAGCGCTTCATACATTTGTTGCGCACTTTGATAACGTTGGACAGGTTCCTTGGCCATCGCCTTCATAATAATATGCTCGACATTTCTTGGTAGAGAGGTATTGATTAAACTAGGCTTAGGAAAACGATCTTGTAGGTGCTTTAACGCGACAGAAACGGGAGAATCCCCTGAAAACGGAAGCACACCTGTTACCATTTCGTATAGCACGACTCCAAGAGAATAAATATCTGACCGTTCATTCGCCAATGCACCACGGGCCTGTTCAGGGGAGAAATAATGAACAGAGCCTAGTACCGAATTGGTATGCGTAATCGTTGCGGAGGTCATCGCCATCGCGATTCCAAAATCCGTTACTTTTGCATCTCCATACTCATCAATAAGAATATTATGGGGCTTAATGTCCCGGTGAATGATGTGATTCTCATGGGCATGCTCAATAGCAGACGTCATTTGTTTCATAATATCTAGCGCTTCTTCAATAGGCAGAGCGCCACGATCACGAATCTTTTGCTTGAGCGTGGTTCCTGCTACGTATTCCATAACGATGTAGTAAAAATCTTCTTCTTCCCCAACGTCATAGATTGACACTATGTTCGGATGCGCCAGGCTGGTCGCAGATTCAGCTTCCCTACGAAATCGCTTGATAAAATCATCATCTTGGGAGAATTCTGGACGAAGCAGCTTTACAGCAACCGTCCGATCCAGGATTAAATCTAAAGCTCGATAGACGATAGCCATCCCGCCGTCTCCAATGACTTCAAGCAGTTTGTAACGTCCATTAATATGCTTACCTAGCATGAGGTTTCACTTCCAGAAGCTGAAGAGTTCTCAATTATTGCAACTGTAATGTTATCCTCTCCACCTGCTTCGTTCGCTAATCGAATAAGCTCTGTTGCCTTCTCTTTAAGAGAACCTTCAGAGTTCATCACTTTTTCCAAGTCATTGTCTGATACTTTATTCGTTAACCCATCAGAGCAAAAAAGCGCTGCTTCATGTTCTTCCCACTCGAACGTGTGAATGTCTACTTTCACATCATCATCCGTTCCAAGTGCACGCAAGAGAACGTTTTTCCGTGGATGATCTTCCGCTTCTTCTGCTGAAAGCTGACCGCTCTTCACGAGTTCATTTACAAGAGAATGGTCACTTGTTTTTTGATTAAGTACACGATCTCCAAATAAATAAGCCCGGCTGTCTCCAACGTGGCCAATCGTAATAAATTCATTTGTACAAACTGCGGCGACAAGCGTTGTGCCCATCCCGGCATATTCAGGTTTTTCTTTTGAAAAGGCAAGGATCGTTTCATTTGCTTTTCGAATCGTATGTAAAAGCCAGGCTTCCGCTCTTCCCGGGCGAAATCCTGCTTTTTCATCTTTCCAACTTATCTCTAATGATTCAACTGCTAGTGCACTTGCCACGTCACCTGCCTGATGACCACCCATTCCATCTGCTACAATAACTAAATATTCGTCTAGGTGATTGCGGAGAAATGTTGTGCTATCTTCATTGTATGCCCTTACTTGGCCTTGATCTGTCAATGCGATTGCTTGCATGTGATTACCCCGTCTCCTCTTATCACAAGAATGCGGGAAGAATCGCCTGTAAACAGACGATTCACCAGCATCCAGCATTATTTTTTAACTAAACATGCGATATAAAATCCATCCGTGCCAAAATAATGTGGGAGAAGCTGAAGTTGTCCTTCTTCACAATACTCCGCCACTTCCTTAGGCAAACGGTTAGCGAGTGTTTTGTCTAAGGTGAATTCAGGATGTTCTTCCAAGAATTGTTTTACCACTTCCTGGTTTTCTGCTCCTTCTATTGTACACGTACTGTAAACCAATTTTCCACCTGGTTTTAAAAGAGACGCCTGAGCTTCGAGGATTCCTTTTTGCACAACCGTAATGCGCTCGATATCTTCCTCTTTTTTCGACCATTTAATATCAGGCTTTCTTCTTAACACACCAAAACCAGTACATGGAGCGTCAACGAGAATGCGATCAAATGATTTGGCTTTAAAGCGTTCACCTACATTTCGGCTATCTAGCGTCTCTGCTTCAATCGCACGTAAGTTCAAACGCTGTGCCTGCTTCTTGATTAATTTCACTTTATGAGCATGAAGATCAAGAGAATTTACGTGTCCAGATCCATTTAGTCGCTCTGCGATGTGAGTTGATTTCCCACCTGGTGCTGCGCACGCATCGAGAACTTTCTGACCAGGTTCAACGCCAAGTGCTCGTGCTACAAGCATCGAACTTTCGTCTTGAATTGTTAAGTCACCGCGCTTATAAACGTCTGTATCAAGGACCTTCCCTTGAATGACTTTAATGGCATCTTCTGATAAACTTCCTGGAACTGCTTCTACGCCTACCTTTGCAAGATCGTCGATCACTTGATTAACAGATGTTCGTGTCACATTCACACGAGCCGTTACATAAGGGGCAAGTAGGTTCTCTTCACACATTGCTTCCGTTGCTTCAACACCAAGTTGGTCGATCCAACGTTGCACGAGCCAGAGTGGGTGACTTTTTGCGATCGAAATGCGTTCTGCAACATCCTCTATCGCTTCAGGGTTCTTAAGCCCTTTTCGTTGGGTATTCCGAAGCACTCCGTTCACCATACCACTGATGCCTTTATGTCCTCGTTTTTTAGCTATTTCGACCGCTTCATGAATAATGGCACGATCCGGTACACGGTCAAGATAAACCATTTGATAAAGGGAAAGTTGTAAAAGAGAAATGACCCATGTCTGAATTCTTTTCCGATTTGTTAGAAAATCATCGAGGTAGAAGTCAAGAGTATTCTTTCGCTGAATCGTTCCGTATACGATTTCTGTTAATAATCCCGTATCTTTGCGACTTAACTGGTGCTTTTTAATTGTTTCATTTAACAACAGGTTGCTATATGCCTGGTTTTTATTGATTTTTTCAATTACATCAAGTGCTGCTTCTCTTACGTTTGTCATACTATTCACCAAATCTCTCATTTTTCTCGAATGTTCTACCTTGTAAATACTGCGCAGATGTCATGCGCTTCTTGCCTGCTGGTTGAATTTCCGTTAACTTAATCGCGGTCGTGTTTCCTGTTGCAACAACAGGTCCATCCGCGTCTGTATACAGGACAGAGCCTGGCTCAGCCTTCTCAGCACTTTCGATCTTCTCTCCCCACCAGACTTTCATTACTTTGCCTTCATATTGAGTAAAGGCCACTGGCCATGGATGTAATCCGCGAATGTGATTATAAATTTCTTCACCAGTTTTTGTCCAGTCGATTCGCTCTTGCTCCCGTTTAATATTAGGGGCAAACGTCGCCTCATCATCCTTTTGCTTCACAGGCGTTAATTCACCATGAAGAAGCTTTGGCAACGTTTCTTTTAAAAGCTTTGACCCTGACGCACTTAGTTTATCATGAAGGCTTCCAGTATGGTCGCGTTCTTCAATTGGTACGATTGACTGGGTTAAAATATCACCTGCATCTAGTTTCTCCACCATATACATAATCGTAATGCCCGTTTCTTTCTTTCCTTGCAGGATCGAATAATGAATTGGTGCACCGCCGCGAAGTTCCGGTAACAGTGACGCATGGACATTAATACAACCGTGCTTCGGTGCTTCAAGAAGCTGGTTTGGTAAGATTTGGCCAAAGGCTGCCGTTACGATCAAATCTGGATTTAAATCTAGAATAGGTTGAAGCTGAGCCGGATCTTTCACCTTCTCAGGTTGTAGCACAGGAAGACCATGTTTTTCAGCAGCTACCTTAACAGGAGGGGGCGTTAGCACTCTTTTTCTCCCTTTTGGACGGTCTGGTTGCGTAACGACACCGACGATCGTATACCCTTCTTCTACTAGCATATCAAGAACAGGAACAGAGAAATCCGGTGTCCCCATAAATACGATTTTTGTCATTGTCATTCACCGTCTCCTTCCTGCTCAGGGTCAATGTAGCGAATGACTTTCTCTGTAAACAATACGCCGTGAAGATGATCAATCTCATGCTGAATCGCTCTCGCAAAGAACCCTTCCGCTTTTAATTTAAACGGTTTGCCAAAACGGTTCAGCGCTTTTAACGTGATGGAATATGGGCGCTCAACTTCGCCAAATAGACCAGGGAAACTTAAGCAACCTTCAAGGTCGACTTCTTTTCCGGATGATTTAATAATCGTTGGATTGATTAGTTCTAATGCCTCTTCTTCTCTCGTATCAACAACGGCAACTTGTTTTCGAATACCGATTTGTGGTGCAGCGAGTCCAACGCCCTCTGCTGCGTACATTGTCTCAAACATATCATCGAGTAGCTGATGCAACTCTTTATCGAATTCCTCTACAGGATGGCATTCAACTTCAAGCACCTCATTTGGATGCAACACAATTTCTCTCATAGCCACGCGTATACTCCCTTTCACATTCTACATCATCATATAAGGTTGTGTATCGATGGATAGCTGTAATCCACCACGACTTATTTCCTTTGAAAAATGCTTTTGAATTTCTTTTAAATAATGAGTTAAGTTCGGTTCAGTTTTGTATTTTATCATGCATTGATAGCGATATCTATCTTTGATCCGTGGGATCGGTGAGGCTACAGGACCTAACACAACACTTTGTTTTGATAAGTGGTCCTTTAAATAAGCTGCAATTTTCTCTGTCACATCAACTGTTTTGGTTAACTCTTCATGCGAAACATTCACCATGGCAAGAAAATAAAAAGGCGGATAACCAAATTGTTTTCGTGTGACCATTTCACGCTGATAAAAGGACTGATAGTCGTGTTCGGCAGCCATTTCAATGCTGTAATGTTCTGGTGTATAGGATTGAACAATCACTTCACCTGGTAGCAAATGACGTCCTGCGCGTCCACTTACTTGCGTTAGTAGCTGGAACGTTTTCTCTGAGGCTCGGAAGTCAGGGATATGGAGCATGGCATCTCCTGCTAATACCCCAACAAGGGTAACATTTGGGAAATCAAGACCTTTGGCAATCATTTGTGTTCCGAGTAGGATATCTGCTTTTCCTTCTCCGAATTGATTCAAGAGCTTCTCATGTGCTCCCTTACGTCTCGTTGTATCAACGTCCATCCGCACCACCCGTGCCTCTGGAAGGATTTTTGTTAGTTCTTCCTCAACACGCTGTGTACCTGTACCGAAAAAGCGAATGTGCTCACTTTCACACTCAGGGCATTGAGTTGGAAAACGTTCTTCATGGCCACAATAGTGACACCGCATCGTTCCGTTGATCTTGTGATACGTTAAGCTAATGTCACAATGAGGACACTCTGCTACATACCCGCAGTCCCGACACATTACGAAAGTTGAATAACCTCGACGGTTTAAAAAGAGCACCGTTTGCTCTTTCTTCTCTAATCGATCTTTTAATTTGTCATAGAGGTCGTTTGAGAACATCGAGCGGTTACCGGCTCGTAATTCTTCTCTCATATCAACAATTGATACAGTCGGCATAGCCTGCTTATTTACTCTGTGCAACAATTCAAGAAGGGTATAAACACCTTTTGATGCGCGTGCATACGATTCAAGCGATGGCGTTGCGCTCCCTAATACAACCGGACAGTTGTAATATTCGCCACGCTTAATCGCTACATCCCTTGCATGATACCTAGGATTTTCTTCTTGTTTGTAGCTACTCTCATGCTCCTCATCAATGATGATAATGCCAAGATTCGTAAATGGAGCAAAAACGGCTGAACGTGCGCCAACAACAACTTTTACTTCTTTCCGATGAATTTTTCGCCACTCATCATACTTTTCTCCACGGGAAAGCCCACTATGTAAGACCGCTACCTCGGAACCGAATCGACTTTTAAACCTGGTCACCATTTGTGGTGTTAATGAGATTTCGGGAACAAGCACAATGGCTTCCTTGCCCTGCTCTAGCACGCGGTGAATCGACTGCAAATAAATTTCTGTCTTACCGCTCCCTGTTACGCCATGAATAAGAAACGTCTCATGTTGATGATCTTCAATACTTGTCAAAATGGGGGTTATCGCTTGTTCTTGCAAGTCAGTGAGCTCTAGAGCCGTCGAAGGAGTAAATTCCCGTCCCTTATAGGGGTCACGGTAAAGCTCAACTTCTTCTTCTTTTAATATTTCTTTTGAGACGAGTGATTTGATCGTTGACCGCGTTGTATCAAGCATATCCATGAGCTCTTTGTAAGAAACAGCTCCTTCATTCTCTATGAAGTGCGTGATGATTTCCTGTTGCTTCAATGCGCGATTTCCCATCTTTTCCTTTTCTTGTTGAAGCTTGTCCTTCTGAAGTGCGGCTGATACAGAAAGAATGGTTTTAGGAGCGGTCTTTTCCTTTACATCATACCGTACCTCAAGCTCATCGTTTTTGATGGCCCGGTTTAATTCTTTATGACTAAAATGCGAAAGAAAATCGTCCCATTTTACTCCGTTAGAGGATACCATCCGATGCCATGTAGCCTCTTCATTGACACGATTTCCAGGCACAACTGTTTTCGTCACGTTTGCTTTCATCGCAGCAGGTAACATAGCCTGAAGGGCTGATACTGCGTAACAAAGCGCCTTTTCTGTAAGCCAGAACCCTAGATCAAGTAACTCCTGCGTTAATATGGGGGTAACATCTTTTACTTCACTTAATTCTTTTAATTTAGCATGTTCTGATTCATTCGCGACCGAGATCACAAATCCCTGAATTTTTCTCGGTCCAAAAGGAACCACAACTCTCATCCCAGGTTCTATCATTTCTTCCCATTCTTCCGGAATCGCATAATCAAACAGGCGATCAGTTTGATTCGCCGGTACATCGACTATGACTTTTGCAATCATGAACGAGTCACGTCCAATCGATTCACTTCATCGAGAATGCGATTCGCTGCCTCATGCTTGGATTGCAATGGAAGTTCAACGCGTTCCCCATCACGATGAAGAAGCGTCATAACATTGGTATCTTTATCAAAGCCTGCACCCTCTGCTTTAATATTGTTCGCACAAATCAAATCCAAATTTTTCTTTACTAGCTTTTTCTGTGCAAATTCATCCAACCGCTCTGACTCTGCCGCAAACCCAACAAGAATTTGATTTTTCTTTTTTTGGCCAAGCGTCCAAAGAATGTCTTTCGTCCGCTCCATCTCAATCACCATCTCACCCTCAGATTTCTTCACTTTTTCTGAAGCAATTGTAGCAGGTCGATAGTCGGCAACGGCGGCTGCTTTTATAACAATATCAGCCGTCTCAGCTGCCTGTAGAACAGACTCAAACATTTCTTCTGCGGTAACGACATCAATACGTTCAACACCTTGAGGAGTGGGAAGAGAGACTGGACCTGCCACTAATGTGACATCCGCACCACGGTTTGCCGCCTGCTCAGCTAAAGCAAATCCCATTTTTCCGGAAGAATAGTTTGTAAAATAGCGAACAGGATCAACCGGTTCTCGCGTAGGACCTGCCGTGACGACTACTTTTTTCCCAGCTAAATCGTTCGTATCTTCTTTAAAATACGTTTCTAACGTTGCCAGGATATCTTCAGGCTCCGCCATGCGCCCTTTACCAACATAGCCACATGCAAGTAACCCTTCTCCAGGCTCAAGAAAATGACAGCCAAACGAGCGGAGGATGTCCATGTTTTTCTTAACAGCAGGATGGTCGTACATGTGAACATTCATCGCTGGGGCTACCCATACGGGAGCTTCGGTAGCAAGTAACGTCGTTGACATCATATCGTCTGAGATTCCGTTCGCAAGCTTACCAACGATGTTTGCTGTAGCAGGCGCGATAAGAACGAGGTCTGCCCAGTCCGCTACGTCAATATGGGCTACTGCTGTTGGGTCCTTTTCTTCAAAGGTATCCTTATAAACATCATTTCTGGAAAGCGTTTGAAACGTTAATGGTGTAACAAATTCAGTAGCTGATTTTGTCATTAACACCTTCACTTCCGCACCCGTTTGATAGAGCTTACTTGTGAGAGCGGCTGCCTTAAATACAGCAATCCCACCACTAACACAAAGCAATATCTTCTTTCCCTTTAGACTCATAAGTTTCACCTTCCGTCCAAATAGTTAACATAATATAAATATAGTAAAGAGAAGCTAATTTAAGAAAAAAATAACAACCTATTCTCATAGGTTGTTACTTTTCACTCAGTCTTCTATCATGCCGTCTGCAAGTAGTTTGCCATCAAGTACTTCTTCAAGTGCTTTACCAACAGCCTTTACTGACTTTGGACGATCAACATAAACATTACCAGTTTGTTGAATCGTGCGCGCACGCTTAGCTGAAAGTGTTGCAAGTGTGTACTTTGAATCAATACGGTCCATTAGTGAGTCAATCGATGGGTATAAAATCATTATTTAACCTCCGTTACATTCTTATATTTATGGGCAAGACGATCACGTCTTAAGTGCTCTGCTGTAATAATAGCACGAATTCGCTCACAAGCTAATTCTACTTGATCATTTTCAACGATATAATCGTATTCATCAATCAATTCGATTTCTTCTTTCGCAACGCCCATACGGTTATCAATTAAATCATTCGATTCCGTACCACGGTTAACGATACGATTGCGAAGTTCTGTTAAACTAGGAGGCATTAAAAAAATAAAAGCTCCTTCAGGAAAATGCTTGCGAACTTGCTTTGCTCCTTGCACTTCAATCTCAAGCAACACATCTTTCCCAGACTGCAAGGTTTCTTCTACATAGTCAACAGGCGTGCCATAGTAGTTCCCAACGTAATGGGCATATTCAAGCAGCTTATTATTTTCGATCATATCTTCAAATTCTTCATGAGATTTAAAGAAATAATCAACTCCGTTCACTTCGCCTTCACGCGGCTTGCGTGTTGTAACAGAAATGGAATACTGTACCTCGTCCGCATTATGCATGAAAGCTTTTCTTACTGTTCCTTTTCCAACACCAGAAGGGCCAGAGAGAACAATTAACAACCCACGTTCTTTTTCCATACTAACCTCCACTTTATAGATGCTACTCGTCTGAAAGCTCGTCTTTGTTCCCGAGACGCTGCGCGACTGTTTCAGGCTGGACTGCCGAAAGAATAACATGGTCGCTATCAGAAATAATAACGGCACGCGTTCTTCTTCCATATGTTGCGTCCACAAGCATATTGCGGTCCCTTGCAACAGTGATAATTCGTTTGATTGGTGCCGACTCTGGACTAACAATTGAAACAATTCGATTCGCATTCACTATGTTACCGAATCCGATATTGATTAATTTAATACTCATGGTCGTTCCTCCCAGGAATCACGATTCTATTTTTACACCAGTAGGGTGATTTTAAACAAAGCGCTAAGGCTATTCAATATTTTGAACCTGCTCACGAACCTTTTCCACTTCGCTCTTAAGATCAATAACATGTTGGCTGATCTTATGGTGTTGAGACTTGGAACCGATCGTATTCAGCTCCCTATTCATTTCCTGCACTAAGAAATCAAGTTTCCTTCCTACGACACCATCATTACTAAGAATATCATGGAATTGGGCTAGGTGACTACGGAGTCGCGTGATTTCTTCATCGATACTCGCTTTATCTGCAAGATACGCCACTTCCGTTAAAATACGCGCCTCATCGATTGCTTCAAGTTCTTTAAAACCTTCGAGTTTCGTGCG
The DNA here is from genome assembly GCF_002563635.1 of Bacillus sp. es.036. Taxonomy (NCBI): domain Bacteria; kingdom Bacillati; phylum Bacillota; class Bacilli; order Caryophanales; family Bacillaceae; genus Bacillus; species Bacillus sp. es.036. The sequence continues at coordinate 1,040,579 of NZ_PDIZ01000001.1, read as the reverse complement.
TATTCGAGCTTCAAATGAGGATGTTACTTCATTTGAAAGCATTGAAATGGAAGTTAAGACTTCTGTCATTTTTTGAAGCTTTGTCCTTATATCTTGCTCAAGGGCTTTCCCTTCAATTTCTCGCATTTCAACAAGTCGAGCGACCGCTAAATTCATCGTAGCAAAAATCTCATCCTCTAGCTGATTGATATTTTGTTCTTTCTCAGTCACTTGATAGACATCCATGTTTAAAAGCTTAGAGGTAGACAAATCTTCTTGCAATTCGTATCGTTCGGAGGCTTGTTTTAAAATCGTTATGTATTGGTCAAGCAGATTCCAATCCACCTTTACGTCCGATGATCGAAACCCAGCTCCATCAATGGTTAAATAAAGCTCCACTTTCCCGCGCGCAATTGTGCGCTGAATGGCCTTCTTCATTCTACCTTCGAGATGAAGGAGCGCTTTTGGCATGCGAAATGTACCATCGAAGTAACGATGGTTAACGGATTTTATTTCTACCGTTATTTGAACATCCTCTTCCTCATGCGATGCTCTCCCAAATCCGGTCATACTCTTAACCATATTATCACATCCAATAGCTATTCTAACCAATTGTACCACTTCATCAAACTGAAACAAAGGGATATCTCTTTCTTATTATGAATCTGGAATAGAAAAAACAGAGGGTCATTACCCTCTGCTGCGTTGTCTTTTAAAAAAGGTTGTACCTGCTAATAGGAACGTTGGAATGCTAGAAAAGACTAATATAAGCATCCATTCTCTCATCGATAAATAAGTTGTATGGAAAATCGGTTGAAGAGGTTCATAATAGATGACTGCGAGCAGTAATCCAACCGAAGAGAGTACCGCAAGGACAAGGGCTTTATTCTCAAAAGGGTTACGATGAAAGATCGATCGTTCACTGCGGCAGTCAAATACATGAATCAATTGAGCGAGCACGAGTGTTGAGAATGCTACAGTTTGTGCCTGAACTAGATCATTCGGGCTTTCACTATAGCAAATCATAAAGGCAGCAAGTGTACAGGCTCCTATCATGATACCGCGAGAGATGATTTTCCATCCTAATCCTCTAGCAAAAACGCCTTCTTTTGGCTTACGCGGATCTCGCCTCATCACATTACCCTCTGCAGGGTCAAGTCCAAGCGCCATTGCTGGCAGCCCATCCGTCACGAGATTAACCCAAAGAATTTGAATCGGTACGAGCGGAAGGGGGAGCATGAGTAATATCGCAAAAAGCATGACAAGAATTTCGCCAACGTTTGAGGCTAGCATATAGCGAATGAATTTCCGAATATTTTCATAGATGTTTCGCCCTTCTTCTACCGCCGCTCTGATCGTTGTGAAATTGTCGTCGCTTAATATGAGCGATGATGATTCTTTTGCTACGTCTGTCCCCGTCACTCCCATTGAAATACCGATATTAGAAGCTTTAATCGCGGGGGCATCATTCACCCCATCTCCTGTCATCGCAACGATGTGACCTCTATTTTGAAGAGCTTTCACAATTTTTAATTTGTGTTCCGGTGATACACGCGCAAACACGTAAATGTCTTCTACTTGATTTTCTAGTTCTTCTACGCTCAGGGAAGAGAGCTTACTTCCTTCCATAACTTTGCCACGCTCAGGTAGAATTCCTAAATTAAGGGCAATCGCTTTAGCTGTTGTCACATGATCACCAGTAATCATAATCGTTTTAATCCCGGCGGTTTTACAATCAGCTACAGCCTGCTTCACTTCTTCACGTGGCGGATCGATCATTCCCTCTAAGCCAACAAAGGTTAAGCGAGATTCAGCTTGTACGCTATGAAGCATATTGTCTTCATTTTGGATCGGTTTAAAAGCGACGGCGATCGTTCTTAAAGCTAATTCACCAAACGCATTTAACTGCTCCTGAATTTCTCTTTCATAGCTTTTGCGAAGCGGCGCTTTTTTCTCACTCCATAACACCGATTCACACTGCTTAAGAACAATATCAGGTGCACCTTTTGCGATCACATACCGTTTTCCAACTGAATCTTCAACTACTATGCTCATCATTTTTCGGTTGGAGTCAAAAGGAAATTCCTGAATGATTATAAATTCCTCTTCCCTCACATCTTCTGTTAATCCGGCCTTCATTGCTGCGGCAACGAGTGCCCCTTCCGTTGGATCACCGTCAAGAACGTATTCGCCGCTTTTTTCCATCACTCTCGCATTGCTACAAAGTAACCCAAAAGTAAGCAGCTGCTTCAGCGAACGTTCCTCATCAGAATAAACGCGCGTGTTGCCTTTAAAGAAGTCGCCATAAGGAGAGTAGCCAGACCCGGTAACATCCCACGTCTCTCCGCCTGCCCAAAGCTTTGTAACCATCATTTTATTTTGCGTGAGCGTTCCCGTCTTATCTGAACAAATTACGGTCGCACACCCGAGTGTTTCGACAGAAGGAAGCTTTCGAACAATGGCTTTTCGTTTACTCATTTTTTGCATGCCAATCGCAAGGGCAATCGTAACGATTGCCGGTAATCCTTCAGGGATTGCCGCGACTGCGAGGGATACTCCAGCTAAGAACATACTATAAACATCTCGTCCCTGAATAATCCCAAGCACGACAACTAGTGCCGTTAACAGAAGAGCTGCAGCTATTAGCACTTTACCTAACTGCTCTAATCGATTTTGAAGAGGTGTTTCCATTGTATCAGCGGATTGAATGAGATGTGCGATTTTTCCCATCTCTGTTTTCATCCCAGTTGCTGTCACAACCCCAACACCTTTTCCTTTCGTTACAAGTGTCCCCATAAAACCCATGTTTTGCTGATCACCAGGACCAGGTTGTTCATCCCGTATCGCCTCTGGGTGCTTGTTTACAGGTAATGATTCTCCGGTAAGCGCTGATTCTTCAATTTGTAACCCCTGACAAGTTAAAAGGCGTAAATCAGCCCCAATCCGGTCTCCGCTTTCAATTCGAACAATATCCCCTACAACTGCTTCTAATGCAGGGATGGTCGTCCAATCACCATCTCGAAGGACCTTCATCTTTGGTGATGATAACTGTTTTAATGCCTGGAGGGATTTTTCTGCTTTTCGTTCTTGTACAAAGCCAAGAATCCCGTTCATTAGGATGATTAGGATAATGGCGATCGCATCAAGATATTCTCCAAGTAATCCGGATATAAGCGTAGCCGCCAGGAGGACGACGACCATAAAATCTTTGAATTGGGCTAAAAACATTAAGATCATCGATGGTCGTTCTGCTTCATCTAATTGATTTAGTCCAAAAACTTTTCTTCTTCTCTCTACTTCATCGGAACTAATTCCCCCCTCGCTTGTCTCCAATTCCTCAACAACTTCTCCTTTTGTCATGTTATACCAGTTCATGATCTACACCCCGATCCTGCACGTAATGTCGCTAATAATTCAACTATATTCAGACAAGCTCAAAAAAATGCTATACTAAGAATAATGTCTAGTGATAGGAATGTAGGTGAACGATATGTCTTTTGACGGTATGGTAATGAGAGCCGTTGCACATGAAACGAACGAACAATTAAAAGGTGGGCGCGTGACAAAAATCTATCAGCCCTATGCGACTGATTTATTACTTGTGATTCGTTCTGGTGGAAAAAACCATCAGTTGCTTTTATCAGCTAACCCATCTTATGCAAGAATTCAAATTACGCAGGAATCTTATGCGAATCCAAAAGAACCACCAATGTTCTGCATGCTGCTTCGTAAGCACTTAGAAGGTAGTATTGTGGAAGAAATTAAACAAATTGAAAATGAGCGAATCATCCACGTTACGTTTAAAGCTCGAAATGACCTTGGCGATTTAACGACAAGAACATTAGTCGCTGAAATAATGGGACGCCATAGTAACGTGATTCTTTTAAATGAATCGAACATGATTTTAGATAGCATTAAGCACCTTTCTCCGTCTGTAAACAGACATCGAACGGTACTTCCGGGGCAGGATTATATCGCTCCCCCTGCGCAAAACAAAGTTTCGCCGTTCGGATTAACAAGAGATGATTTTCTAAAGAAAATCGATTTTAACTCAGGGAAATTGAGCCAGCAGCTCGTGCAAGCTTTTGGTGGACTTTCACCTCTCATCGCAAGTGAAGTGATTCATAGAGCTGGCCTTGCAAATCGCTCAACGCTACCAGAAGCTTTCTTCGATGTTTTCCAAAAACTAGAGCACCACGACTATGCGCCGCAAATGGTGACAAGTTCAAAAGAGTTCTTTTCAGTCGTTGAGCTTACCCACTTAGCTGGTGAAAAAAGAGCATTTGACTCCGCTAGTGAACTGCTCGACCGTTTCTATTACGGAAAAGCCGATCGTGATCGCGTGAAACAACAGTCAAATGATCTTGAGCGTTTTCTATCGAATGAATTAAAGAAAAACGAGAAAAAAATTAAGAAGTTATCACGTACGATCGAACAAGCCCAAGAAGCTGACACTTACCAACTGCTTGGCGAGCTGTTAACCGCAAATATGCATGTAGTAAAACGAGGCGATAAGCAAGTAGAAGTTCAAAACTATTATGATGAAGATGGTGGAACAGTTCAGATCGAGCTGAATCCACAAAAAACGCCGTCCGAGAATGCTCAAGCTTATTTCAAGCGCTACAGTAAAGCCAAAAATTCTATTTCCGTTCTTGAAGAGCAGATTACGATGGCTCATCAAGAAATTGCTTACCTTGAACAGCTCATTCAGCAGTTAACTTCCGCTTCACCTCGAGATATCGAGGAAATTCGGGAAGAGCTTGAAGAAGAAGGTTACATTAAAAAGCGACGCAAAAAGAAAAAATCAAAGCCAACAAAACCTCAGCTTGATGTTTACCTTTCTTCTGACGGTACAGAAATTCTGGTTGGGAAGAATAATAAACAAAATGAGTATTTAACGAATAAGTTGGCCGCTCGAAGCGAAACGTGGCTCCATACGAAAGATATTCCTGGATCACACGTTGTCATTCGAAATAAGGAATATACAGAGGAGACGCTACTTGAAGCAGCTAATCTCGCTGCCTACTTCAGTAAAGCCCGTGAGTCTGGCTCTGTTCCAGTTGATTACACGGAAGTGCGTCACGTTAAAAAACCAAATGGTGCTAAACCCGGGTTTGTGACATATGATCAGCAAAACACGTTATATGTTACACCTGATCAGGATCTTGTTTTTAGGATGAAGAAGTAATGAAAAGGTTCCCGCTACATTTAGCGGGAACCTTTTTTATAAGGATGCAACTGTAATAATGGCCAAACCATCCAGCACTTCAACATGTTTTGTTTCCTTCGCACCTAAACCTTTAAGCTTTTCACTTAATTGGTCTGGTGAGTAGCGGTGCCTTTTTGTTGAAACATTCGACCATTTGAGCAAAGAAGTTTGTTCAAAACCGCTCATATTATGCTTTTTTCCATATGAGAAAGCTGCCATTTGGTCCATTTGTAAAGACGGATTTAACATCACAACCTTCCCGCCTTCTTTTGTTACACGAATCATCTCTTTCATGCCTGCTTCAGGCTCAGGTAATAGAAACATGACGCACGTTGATAGAGACAAATCAAACGAGTCGTCCTCAAACGCAAGGTTGCATGCGTCACCTTCTGAAAAGTGACTTTTATTCGACCGATTCAAAAAGAAAAAATTCTGTTTGCTAGCTTTAATCATTTCAGATGATAGATCAACACCTGTCAGCATGCTCGCTTCCTCAACACCACGAAGAAGAAGCCTCCCTGTCCCACATCCTACATCGAGAACGGATTTTTCTTCCCATGAACCGGAAGCTTGTTTTAGTTCATCATGAACGGCACCAAGCCACTTTGTTCGTGCCATATCATCAAAAAAGGATACGAGTGAATCGAACTCTTCTCCCTGCATTTTTCTCATCTTACCCCTCCTAAACGGAGAGATCTTTCAACTGCTCCAACCATTCTTTTGAGGATGGATTGTCGCGCCAGTGAAGCAGTGATTGAACCTCTCTTTCTTCAATCATACCTGTTTCTACGGCACATGTTAATAATTCATCGAAATTGGTAAGCGTATCCCAGGCAATTTCCGCGCTGGTGAACTGCTCTGCTCCTTTTTTCATTCCATATGTAAAGATGGCGGCTACACCGAGCACGTTAGCGCCAGCAGCTTCTAATTGTTTCACAGCGTCGATCGCACTGCCTCCTGTTGAAACCAAATCTTCAATTACAACAACCTTTTGTCCTTCCTCTACTTTCCCTTCAATCACATTTCCTTTTCCATGGCCTTTTGCACTTCCTCGAACGTATACCATCGGAAGATCGAGCAGGTCGCTTACCCAGGAAGCGTGAGGAATACCAGCGGTTGCTGTTCCGGCAATCACTTCTGCATCAGCGTATTTTTCTTTCACCATAGCGGCAAGCCCACGCGCAATTTCCTTTCTTACCTTTGGATAAGAGAGGGTTAAACGATTATCACAGTAAATTGGTGATAATAATCCTGATGACCACGTAAAAGGGTTATTTGGCTGAAGGCTAACGGCTTCAATTTCCAAAAGTGCTTTAGCGATTGATTTCATTTATATTCCTCCACTCTGATTTTAAGATGTCGTATGCCGCTAATGGGTTTTTCGCTCCTGTGATGCTACGTCCGACCACAATAAAATCACTTCCTAGAGACCGTGCTTTCTTCGGAGAGCAGACCCGGTTTTGATCTCCGGCCATATCGCCTTCTAATCTAATGCCTGGTGTTACCGTTAAGAACGATTCTCCGCACGCTTCTTTAATCATCGGAACTTCAAGAGCTGAACTAACGACCCCATCAAGTCCGCTTCCCTTTGCAAGTTCTGCAAGAGACACAACACTATTTTTCATATCTGTTGCAATTTGCAGTTCGTTTCGAAGCATTTCTTCTGATGTACTCGTTAATTGCGTGACACCGATGCACAAAGGCCGTTTTTGGCCACCGCTAGTACCTGCTTCTAGTCCTTCAACTGCCGCCTGCATCATCCGTGATCCTCCGCTCGCATGTACGTTAATTAAGTCAACACCTAGACCAGCAAGACCCTTCATCGCTTTATTCACTGTATTTGGAATATCATGCAGTTTCAAATCGAGGAAAACATGGTGACCTCGCTGTTTTAATTCGTCTACAAGCTTTGGTCCGTATTGATAAAATGCTTCCATTCCCACTTTTACAAAAAGTTTCTCTCCTTCAAATTGCTTAAGGAAATCATTTAGCTCTTCCTTTTCCGAAAAATCTAGTGCGAGGATGATTGAAGATCCCATGACTTTTTCCAGCTCCTTCCTGTCAGCTCAGAAATATGGTGAACACCTAATTCATCCAGCAAAGCTGGTAAGGAGTCAATAATAGTAGGACAAGTGAATGGATCCACGAAGTTTGCCGTACCAACCGCAACAGCGCTCGCTCCTGCGAGAAAATATTCGATTACATCCTCCGCCGACTGTACCCCACCCATTCCAATAATTGGAATGTTGACTTGCTGACTCACTTGATGAATCATACGAATCGCCACAGGTTTAATCGCCGGACCTGATAATCCTCCCGCTCCATTTGCAAGGATCGGCTTACCTGATTTTAAATCAATTCGCATACCGAGAAGCGTATTGATCATCGTTAACCCATCAGCGCCCGCACGCTCAACGACTTTTGCCATCTGCACAATATCTGTCACGTTTGGCGAGAGTTTGACGTAAACAGGAACCGATGACACCTCTTTAACTGCTTTAGTGACCTCAAATGCCGTTTCAGGCACCGTTCCAAATGCAAGACCGCCTTCTTTCACATTTGGACAAGAAATATTCAACTCAAGCGCATGTACGTTGTCTGCCGTTGAGATTCGCTCTGCAACAGCCACGTAGTCTTCTATCGTCGATCCAGCGACATTCGCAATAATTGGCACGTTATAGTTCGATAGCCACGGTAATTCCTCTGTCATCACACGCTCAAGTCCTGGGTTTTGAAGACCAATCGCATTTAACATGCCTGATGTTGTTTCTGCGACGCGAGGGGTTGGATTGCCAAAACGCGGCTCATGCGTTGTCGCCTTCACCATAATTGCTCCAAGCTGATCCAGGTTATAAAACTGACTATACTCTTTACCAAATCCAAAGCAGCCTGATGCTGGCATAATCGGGTTTTTTAGATCCAGTCCTGGTAGCTCAACTCGTAATCGATTCATAGAACAACCTCCCCCGCTTGAAATACTGGCCCATCACTGCATACTTTACGATAAGCAAAGCCTGTTTCGTCTCCCTGTACGTGACAAACACATGCGAGACATGCACCAATTCCACATCCCATTCGCTGTTCGAGTGAGAGGTAAACACCTTTTTTGGCACGGTAATTCTCTAGAGCTTTTAACATAGGCGATGGTCCGCAGGCAAAAAGGTAGTCAGCGTTCATATCAAGCTGGTTTGTTACAAATCCTTCTTCGCCATATGTGCCATCTGCTGTTGTGATTGTGACAGGGCCATATGCTTTAAATTTTTCTTCGTAGAAAACGACAGAACTCGTTTGAAAACCGTGTACATGTTTTACTTTTACACCGCGCTTCGTTAACTCCTCTGAAAGGTAATAGAGGGGGGGAACGCCGATACCGCCCCCCACAAGTAGAGCTGTATCGCCCTCCTTTGTCCTCTCAACTGGAAAACCATTCCCGAGTGGTCCAAGGAGGTCCACTTCGACCCCTGGTACCATCTCGGCTAATACTTTTGTTCCTTTTCCTTCTGCACGGTAAATCATCGTTAACTCATGCCTTGAAGGATCGATATGACAAATGCTAATCGGCCTTCTTAGAAGTGGGTCTGATCCGAATCCCGTTTTAACATGAACAAATTGTCCAGGTTGAAAGCTTTCATCAATCTCCTTATGGAAAACAACCGCTTCATAAATCGAAGCTGCAATTTCTTTTTGAGAAACAAGCTCGGTTTTTAACTGCTTCATGTACGAACCACTTCTTTTTCATGAAACTTTGGCATGCTTGTGCTTGTAAATGTCATCGTCTCAATGACCCGTAGCAATGCTTTTGCAGTATCAAGCGACGTGAAGCACACAACGCCATTTTCCACTGACTCGCGTCGAATGCGGAAGCCGTCACGGGCAGGCTGCTTCCCTCTTGTGAGCGTGTTAATGACAAATTGCGCCTGTCCTTCACGAATGACGTGTAACAAATTCGGCTTTTCTGCCCCAATTTTATTTACGACTGTCACAGGGATTCCAAGATCACGTATGATCTGAGCCGTTCCTTCTGTCGCAAGAATGTGGTAGCCGATTGCATTGAACCGTTTTACAATATCGATCGCTTCTTCTTTGTCTTTATCGGCGATTGTGAATAAGACTGAGCCGTGCGTAGGAATCTTCATACCTGAAGCTACTAGTCCTTTATATAAAGCTTTCTCCAGCGTATAATCGCGACCCATTACCTCACCTGTTGATTTCATTTCTGGCCCGAGCGTAATATCTACGCGACGCAGTTTCGCAAACGAGAAGACCGGTACTTTTACATACACATCGTCTCGCTCTGTTCCATACCCTGTTTCGTAACCAAGGGAAGTAAGTGATGCTCCTAAGATCACTTTCGTTGCGAGATTCGCCATTGGTACCCCTGTAATTTTACTCAAGAATGGCACAGTGCGACTTGAGCGCGGGTTTACTTCGAGCACATAGACTTGCTCATTTTGAATCACATATTGAATATTCAGGAGCCCTTTGATTTTCAATCCTCTCGCAAGCGTGATCGTTTGATCAATAAGCGTTTGCTTCACATCACTGGATAAGCTCTGAGGTGGATACACCGCGATGGAATCGCCTGAGTGAATTCCAGCTCGCTCGATATGTTCCATAATCCCTGGAATAAACACGGTATCTCCGTCAGAGATCGCATCAACTTCGATTTCTTTCCCCATCAAATAGCGATCGATTAAGACTGGATGCTGTGGATTCACTTTAACCGCATTTTCCATGTAATGAAGCAGTTCGCTTTCTTTATAGACGATTTCCATCGCTCTTCCGCCGAGAACATAGGATGGGCGAACAAGGACAGGATAGCCAATTCGCTCGGCAATCGAGACAGCTTGATCAACGGATGTTGCTGTTTTCCCTTCTGGTTGCGGAATGTTCAGCTCTGCCATCGCCATTTCAAATTTATCGCGATTCTCTGCTCGATCCATATCTTCTAAAGATGTTCCTAGAATTTTTACTCCTCGAGCTGATAGTTCGTCTGCGAGATTAATAGCCGTCTGGCCTCCGAACTGAACGACTACGCCTTTAGGCTTTTCAAGATCGATGACGTGCATCACATCTTCCACTGTTAATGGTTCAAAGTATAGCTTATCTGAAATACTGAAATCCGTTGAAACCGTTTCTGGATTATTATTAATAATAATGGCTTCATATCCCGCTTCGCGAATTGCCCAAACGCTGTGCACGGTTGCGTAGTCAAACTCAATTCCTTGCCCGATTCGAATTGGTCCTGAGCCAAGCACAAGCACACTCTCTTTCGGCGTCTCTAGCGACTCATTTTCTTCCTCGTACGTTGAATAGTAATAAGGTGTTTCCGATTCAAATTCACCTGCACAGGTATCAACCATTTTATAGACAGGTCGGATGGATTCTTTTGTTCTGAGCTCATAAATTTCAAGCTCTGTTTGATTCCAGAGAGTTGCAATGATGTGATCTGAGAACCCTTTTTGTTTTGCTTCAAGTAAAAGATCAAGATTCCCTTTATTTTCTTTTAGTTTGTTTTCAAGTTCAATCATTCCTTGTATCTTCACGAGGAAATAATGATCAATCATGCTCCAGTCATGAATTTGTTTCATTGTCTTTCCTCTTCTAAATGCTTCCGCTACAACAAAGATGCGCTCATCATCTGCGAAGCGAATTCGTTTCTCCAGCGTTTCGTCGTCAAGCTCAGCTAATTCTGGAATGCATATATGACTGACGTTCGATTCTAAAGAACGCACAGCTTTTAAGAGAGATTCTTCTAGCGTCCGTCCGATCGCCATCACTTCGCCTGTGGCCTTCATTTGCGTTCCTAGTTTACGGTTCGCACTTTCAAATTTATCAAATGGCCATCTTGGAATCTTTGATACAACGTAGTCTAAAGCTGGTTCGAAGCTTGCATACGTTTTTCCTGTAACCGGGTTTTTCATTTCTGCAAGAGAGAGTCCAACCGCTATTTTTGCTGCTAGTTTAGCAATTGGATAGCCCGTTGCTTTCGATGCAAGCGCGGAGGAACGGCTAACCCTAGGATTTACCTCAATGATGTAATATTGGAAGCTGTATGGGTCAAGAGCAAGCTGAATGTTACAGCCTCCTTCAATCTTTAAGGCGCGGATTACTTTTAGTGCGACGTTTCTTAGCATTTGATAATCTCGATCTGATAGCGTTTGACTCGGCGCCACAACGATGGAGTCACCTGTGTGAATGCCAACTGGGTCAATGTTCTCCATGTTACAAACGACGATCGCCTGATCCTGACCGTCACGCATCACTTCATACTCTACTTCTTTAAAGCCTGCGATGCTTTTCTCGAGAAGACATTGGGTCACCGGGCTGTACTTAAGTCCGCTTGAAACAATTTCTTCTAGCTCTTCATCATTGTTTACAATTCCCCCGCCTGTTCCTCCGAGCGTATAGGCAGGGCGAACGATCACCGGGTAGCCTATTCGCTTCACAAATCGATAGGCTTCTTCGAGATTATGAATAATATCACTTTCCGGTACTGGCTCGTTTAGCTCATTCATGAGCGTACGAAACAAATCACGATCCTCTGCCTGCTGAATCGCATCAAGTTTAGTACCTAAAAGTTCTACTTCATAGTCTTTCAAAACGCCCGCTTCTGATAATTCCATTGCCATATTTAGTCCAGTTTGTCCTCCAAGCGTCGCAAGAAGAGCATCTGGTCGTTCTTTTCGAATGATGCGGCTAACAAAATCAAGCGTAAGTGGTTCGATGTAAACTTCGTCCGCAATCGTTGTATCCGTCATAATGGTGGCCGGATTCGAGTTTACGAGAATCACTTCATATCCCTCTTCTTTTAACGCCTGACAAGCCTGCGTCCCTGCATAGTCAAATTCTGCTGCTTGCCCGATGACAATCGGTCCTGATCCGATCACAAGGATTTTTTGAATATCTGTACGTTTAGGCATATGTTTTTTCCCCCTTGAATGTTGTAATCATCGTGATAAAGTCGTCAAAAAGTTCATTGGAATCTTCAGGCCCAGGTGAAGCTTCTGGATGGTATTGCACACTGAAAGCTGCATATTCCTTATGTTTAACCCCTTCAATTGACCCATCATTTACTGCAACATGTGTAACAACTAACTCCGTTTTCTCTAACGTTTCAGGTGCGATTGTATACCCGTGATTTTGTGAAGTAATCGCCACGCGTTTTGTAGTTAAATCCATTACCGGATGATTTGATCCTCTATGACCAAACTTCATTTTCTCTGAATTTGCTCCACAAGCAAGGGCAAACAGCTGATGACCAAGACAAATGCCAAAGAGCGGGATTTTACCAAGGATGCCGTTGATCATCTCTACAGCCTCGGGAACATCTTTCGGGTCCCCAGGGCCGTTACTAAGCATGACGCCATCAGGATTTAGGCGAAGAATTTCTTCCGCTGACGTATTGTACGGAACAACAACCACATCACATTTACGTTTTGTTAATTCTCTTAGAATGCCGTGCTTCATCCCAAAATCGACAAGGACAATGCGGAAGCCCCTTCCTGGACTTGCATATGGTGCTTTAATAGACACCTGCTTCACCTGATCTCGTTTTAACGGCGTTTCGCTTAGATCACGCGCAATTTTTTCTGGATCGACGTCCATGCTACACATCTTTCCTTTTAGCGTTCCATTCGAACGAATCAGCTTTGTGAGCTTTCTTGTATCAATTCCTTCTAGCCCGGGAATGCCCTTCACACGAAGCAGTTCATCAAGCGTCATTTCATTTCTCCAGTAGCTTGGCACAGCCGTTGCTTCTTTAACGATCAGGCCGTGTACAGATGGGTTAATTGATTCGAAATCATCTCGGTTAATGCCGTAGTTTCCGATTAACGGATACGTTAACGTGACGATTTGAGCACAGTAAGAAGGATCTGATAAAATTTCCTGATAGCCCGTCATTCCTGTGTTAAAAACAACTTCACCGCTTTTTTCGATGTCACTACCAAATGCTTTTCCTACAAAAATGGATCCATCTTCTAGAATTAGCTGTCTTTTCATCATTGATCGCTCCCCTTGTCAAATACGATTTTTCCATTTACAAATGTTGCTACTGGCCATCCTTTGCACGTCCACCCAGTAAATGGGGTGTTTTTCCCCTTTGAGACAAATAACTCCGGATTAATATCCTCTTCATCTGATAAATTAATAATGGTCATATCACCTTGTACGCCACTCGCAAGCGTGCCGTATTCTAGGCCAAATGCACGTGCTGGCTTCACCGTTAACCAATCCACAAGTTGCTTGAGCGTAAACGTCCCTTTTTCAACAAAATAAGTGTAAAGAAGCGGAAAGGCAGTCTCCAGTCCAACGATGCCAAAAGGTGCTTTCTCCATTGATTGTGCCTTTTCATCCTGTGAATGTGGGGCATGATCTGTTGCAATAAAATCAATTGTCCCATCGAGCAGTCCTTCAAGTAGGGCCTCTCGATCTTCCTTCGAGCGTAATGGAGGATTCATTTTATAATTTGTATCAAGTCCAGGGATGTCATCTTCTGATAGAAGCAAATGATGCGGTGTCACCTCTGCAGTGACGTTAATCCCCGACCGTTTCGCATCCCGGACGACGCGTACAGATTCTTTCGTGCTAATATGACAAACGTGATAATGTACGCCTGCTGCTTCAGCGAGCAGAACGTCCCTTGCAATATGTACCGCTTCACATACAGACGGGATACCGTTTAATCCATTTTCTTTTGAAAAATGCCCCTCATGAACGCTTCCGCCATTGATCAACGTATTTTCTTCACAGTGAGCGACAATGGATAGGTTACTCGCTGCCGCACGCTTCATCGCTTCTAGCATCATTCCTGCATTCTGGACGCCAACACCATCATCTGTTAACGCAAATGCGCCATGAGTTTTTAGCCCATTAAAATTTGTAAGCTCTTGACCAAGCTGCCTCGTTGTAATCGCTCCGTATGGAAGGACCCGTACGCTAGCCGTTTCATTAATGCGATTCATTAATTTCTCCATCGTATCTTCATTGTCTGGCACAGGTCTTGTATTCGGCATCGCCGCTATTGTCGTAAATCCACCTTTTGCTGCTGCTTTCGTTCCCGTTTCAATCGTCTCTTTATGCTCTCCGCCCGGTTCTCTTAAATGCACGTGGAGATCAACAAGACCAGGAACGAGAAGGTTTCCTTTCGCATCGAACGTTTCATGAGCGCCCTTTTCAATACCTTTTGCGATTTCTTCAATTCGTCCTTCCTCATTTACAAGTACATCCTGCTCGATCAATTCTCCAGTTTCGTTTACTAGTTTCACGTGTTGGATTAGCATTACACGACCATCCCTTTCTGTGTAGGTTGTAGAACTAAATTCAAGCAGGCCATGCGAACATAAACACCGTTTTCCATCTGCTTAAAAATTCTTGAGCGCTCGCATTCCACTAACGTTGTATCAATTTCCACGCCTCGATTAACCGGTGCCGGATGCATAATGATGCTATGTTTCTTCATTCGCTTCTCTCGCTCGATTGTTAGCCCATATGACTCAAGATAAGAACCCGTGTTGCTTTTTCTTTCATGTCGTTCGTTTTGAATACGGAGGAGCATGAGAACGTCTGCCTGTTCCGCTGCTTCATCTATCGTTACAAATGGAAATTCATTCATTGTTTCATCTTGCCATTCAGGTGGGCCGGAGAAGCTTACCTTTGCTCCTAGCCTCTTTAATACGTGAGCATTTGAGCGTGCCACTCGGCTATGCTTTATATCTCCAGCAATCACAACGTGAAGTCCTTCAAATCGCTTGAACTCCTGCCGAATCGTTAGAAGATCAAGTAAAGATTGTGTTGGATGATGACCACATCCGTCTCCAGCATTAATGATCGACATCGCCGTTTTTTCAAGTAATGGTGCGAAATACCTTTCATCCTTGTGCCTAACGACCACTGCGCTTACACCAATTGCTTCAAGCGTCTTAATCGTGTCGTACAGCGTTTCTCCTTTTTGCACACTGGATGAGGAAGTTTCAAAATTCAACACTTCATATCCCAATTTCTTTTCTGCTACTTCAAAACTAAATCTCGTTCTTGTAGAAGGCTCAAAAAAAAGATTGGCAATAAATACAGGTTCCTGGGTTTGAAGACTTTTTCCTTTTCGAAAACGCTCAGCCTGTAGTAATATCTCCTGGATTTGATCTAGTGTAAGAGACGTCATATCAAGTAAATGCTTCAAATCATTCACTCCATTTCCTTCATTTTTGTTCAAAAAAAACACCCTGAGCGTTTGTCAGGGTGTAGAAAGGTAGACGCGTTGTGTCAACGCCTCTCATTTCCACCCTTTTAGGTCTCTCTGTACCTTTTTAAAGGATGATACTATGCAGCTGGTTCATTGTTATCTAGATCTTCTTCAAACATTTTTTCTACTGATTGCTGTGAGCTTCCTCCAGGCAGTATCAAGTTTAGCGCAATACCGATAATCGTGGCTAGAGCCATGCCAGCAATTTGCAAGTTATCACTTACTTGGATGAAGGCACCACCTACACCGATAACAAGAATAACAGAGGAGATAATCAAGTTTCGCTTTTCTCCAAGATCGATTTTGTTATCGATTAGCATGCGTAGGCCTGAAGAAGCAATAATTCCGAAGAGAAGGATTGAAACTCCGCCCATGACGGCCGTTGGAATTGTTGAGATAAGCGCCGTTATTTTTCCTACGAAGCCGAACATGAGTGCGAGCACAGCGGCTCCCCCTATGACAAAGACGCTGAACACTCGTGTAATGGCAAGCACACCGATGTTTTCGCCGTAAGTTGTGTTTGGCGGTCCACCAAGACAAGATGCAATCATTGTCGCTACGCCGTCACCAAGAATAGAACGATGAAGACCAGGTGTTTTTAAGAAATTTTTTCCGGCTACTTTACTTAAGACCATCTGATCCCCAATGTGTTCAGCAATCGTGACAACCGCAATGGGAACCATGATGAACAGGATTTCCCACGAGAAGACGTCTACTGGGTTGTAATCTGCAAACGGGATGATAAAGTCAGGCATTTGAAAGAATGAAGCTTCTTTAATCGGTGTTAAGTCCACAATGCCCATTAAGTAAGCAAATGTATATCCTGATACAATGCCGATTAAGATCGGGATCAGGCTGAAAAATCCTCTTAAAAACATCGAAGCAAGAATGGTGATCCCAAGCGTAACAAGCGCGACAGTAAAGTGTGTGCCGCTATAAGCTTCCGTTGCCGGGTTGTTCATGGCCATGTCAATCGCCGTTCCCGCTAGCCCGAGCCCAATCACCATAATGACCGGTCCTACAACGATCGGCGGCAGCAGCTTTAAGAGCCAGTTTAAGCCAAGTGTTCGAATTCCGATCGCAACTAATCCATAAACAATTCCTGCAAAGAAACTTCCGATCATCGCTCCTTCAGGGCCGTGTAATGATACTGCTGATATGATTGGCGCTATGAAGGCGAATGATGAGCCGAGATAAGCAGGAATTCGACCTTTCGTAATTAAGAGATACGCTAGTGTACCAAGTCCACTTGAGACAAGAGCCACGGCCGGATCAAGACCGACGAGAAACGGAACTAATATCGTTGCGCCAAACATGGCGAATAAATGCTGTAAGCTTAATGTAAGCCAACTTGATGGTTTTGGAACGTCTCGAATTCCTAGTACTTGTTTCATGATGTTTTCCTCCTTGGTTGTGCGTGTCCCGGCCATGCTTATAAAAAAACTCCTTGCATGGCCGCAAGGAGGTACGCGCGTGTCCTATAACGGAACGCGGTTCCTCCCTTGGCCGTCTCTCTGGACGAAATTAAAGGGAGCACGATTTATGATTGTGTTAAGCTAACTTGATCCAAGTCATCTACTTCTGTAAGGGCGACTTCAATGATTTCTTCTTTTGATGTTGGCACGTTCTTACCAACGTAATCAGGTCGAATCGGTAATTCTCTATGCCCGCGATCCACAAGCACAGCTAGTTGAATTTGTGATGGACGACCGAGATCCATTAAGGCGTCCATTGCTGCACGAACGGTTCTACCAGTATAAAGGACGTCGTCAATGAGAATCACTTTCTGATCGCTCACATCTTTTGATATGCTTGTTCCTTTAATCAGCGGATCCTGATCTTCATTTTTGTGAGTTAAGTCATCGCGATACATCGTGATGTCCACTTCTCCTACTGAAATCGCTGAGCCTTCGATTTGCTCAATTCGTTCAGCTAACCTTTCAGCTAAATAGATGCCTCGCGTTTTTATTCCAACAAGCATTGTATTTTCGATGCCTTTATTGCGTTCTAGTATTTCATGCGCAATTCTTGTTAGTGCTCTTCGAATCGCTTGATCATCTAGCAAAATTCGCTTGTTTTCCATGATGATCGCCCCTCTCTTTTCTATTCCTAAGCATTAAAAAAACCCTTTTGCCATGAGGGCAAAAGGGTTTTTGGGCATACAAATGTAGCGTTCGTACGCAGCCGATTTTCCTTTGCAGCCTCACGGGACTGTCGTTAAAGGGTATGCTGTTGTCTACAAAGAGTATCGCAGAGATCTTCTCTAAAGTCAACCCTAATCTTGTCTAAGTCTTTTTAATAAGCGTTCGATATCTTCAGGAATAGGCGCTGAGAATTCAAGCCACTCTTCCGTTACAGGGTGACGAAAACCAAGTACTCCTGCATGTAGCGCCTGACCGTCAATTGGAAGCGACTTTCTTCTTGGTCCGTATTTCGGGTCCCCTGCGACAGGATGATCGATATACTTCATGTGCACGCGAATTTGATGCGTCCGACCTGTTTCAAGCTTACACTCCACATACGTATATTGCTGATACCGCTCAAGCACACGAAAATGTGTTACAGCATCGCGACTATTCTCATCCGTCACCGTCATTTTTTGACGATCTTGACGATCTCGTCCGATTGGAGCATCAATCGTGCCTACATCGTGTTGAATATTGCCATGTACAATGGCCGTATACAGTCTGTTAACTGTTTTGGCTTGCAGTTGCTTTACGAGTGATTCATGCGCCTTATCGTTTTTAGCAACCATCAACAAACCTGATGTATCTTTGTCGATTCTGTGCACAATCCCGGGGCGAACAACGCCATTAATGCCGCTTAGGTCGTTCACTTGATACATTAGTCCGTTTACAAGCGTGCCGCTAGCGTGGCCCGGTGCAGGATGAACAACCATTCCACGAGGCTTATTCACGACAAGTACATCTGCATCTTCATAAACGATCTCAAGATTTAAGTTCTCCGCAACAATTTCTAACTCCTCAGGCTCTGGAACGGTTACTTCGATTTCATCGCCTGCTGTTGCTTTATAATTGCCTTTTACTGCTTCACCATTTACTTGAATGTTTTTTTCTTTAATCCAAGTTTGAACCTGGCTACGTGACCAGTCACTTTCATAAGAAGTAATGAGCTTATCAATTCGCTCACCTTTTTCTTCTTCTGCTACTTTAAATGTGAATTTTTCCATTAGTTTTCCCCTTTAGCCTGCTTACTTTCAAAAATGGTTCCGATAAAAATGAGAATAACCCCTACAACAAGGGATGCATCAGCAACGTTAAAAATCGGGAAGTCATAAGAGAAGATGAATGTGTTTACAAAATCCACTACTTCTCCTCGAAGTACTCGATCAATAAAGTTCCCAATTGCACCACCAAGTATGAGCGCGAGCGTTACACTAACGAAACGGCTATGTTTATACTGTCTCATATAATAAATAACCGCTCCAATGACGAAAATCGTAATAATATAAAAGAAAATCATCTGTCCTTGAAGGATTCCGAAGGCCGCGCCCCGGTTTCGATGAGATGTGAGAGAAAGAAAACCATCGATCAATGTTATGTTTTCACCATATTCCATATACTTCACAACAAGCCATTTGGTCCACTGATCAAGTACAATGATGCCAATGGCTATGAGATATTTCCACACGAGCGCTCCTCCGATCAAATGTTACTTCCTATGAAAGTTTAGCACAGCTTGCTTCAGCAGACAATCGAAACTGCGGTTGCCATATAGAAAAGACGCTTTGCAATTGCAAAGCGTCTTTTCGTTTACGATCACGATTAGTAATGATTTTTAACCGTTTCAGCACAGCTAGCACAAAGAGTTGGGTACTCGCTATCAGTGCCAACATCCGTTTTCACTTGCCAGCAGCGCTCACACGTTTCTCCTTCAGCAGGTGAAACAGCGATCGCTAGTTCTTCATATACTTTGGCTTCTGCAGGTGCTTCAGCCTTCGTACCGGCAACTGTAGCACCAGATACGATAAAGAGCTTCTCAAGATTCGCTACGCCTTCAAGCAACTCCTTCGTGCCCTTATCAGCGTAAATATGAAGCTGAGCTGTTAATGATTTACCGATTACTTTCTCGTTACGTGCTTCTTCTAATGCCTTAAGCACTTCATCGCGAAGTTCCATGACATGATTCCATTTTTGCTCTAGATCTGCAGTGCCTTCAAAGTTTTTCACTTCCGGCATATCAGAAAGCTGTACATACTCTTCCTTCTCACCAGGAACATACTGCCAAACTTCCTCAGCTGTATGCGGGATAATTGGAGAAAGAAGTTTTGTTAACGCTACAGCCGTCTGATAAAGAACAGTTTGAATCGCACGGCGTTTTGGATGATCTTCATGCTCGATATAAAGCGTATCTTTTGCAATATCAAGGTAGAAGGAACTCATTTCAATTGTGAAGAAGTTATGAATCGTGTTGTAAACCGTTAAGAATTGATACTCATCGTAAGCTTTCTTCACTTTTGATACTAAGTTGTTTAGCTTCACAAGCATATACTGATCAAGTTCACCTAGGTTTTCATAAGCGACTTGATGCTGAGCTGGATCAAAGCCTTCCAAGTTACCAAGCATAAAACGGAACGTGTTACGAATTTTACGATACACTTCAGCTACTTGTTTAAGAATATCATCTGATACTCTCACGTCAGCCTGGTAATCAGCTGATGATACCCAAAGACGAAGGATATCTGCGCCTAATTGCTTCATGACATCGTTCGGCACCATTGTATTTCCTAGAGATTTACTCATTTTCTTTCCTTCACCATCGAGGATAAAGCCGTGGCTTAGAACCGCTTTATAAGGTGCTTTTCCAGTTACAGCTACAGCTGTAGAAAGAGATGAGTTAAACCAACCACGATACTGATCAGAACCTTCAAGATACAAGTCAGCAGGACGAACGAGATCACTGCGCTCTTCTAGTACAGCCTGGTGAGATGAACCTGAATCAAACCAAACGTCCATGATGTCCATTTCTTTCCGGAATTCTCCATTCGGACTGTGCTCTGAAGTAAATCCTTCAGGGAGAAGGTCTTTTGCATCCCATTCAAACCAGATATTTGATCCATGTTCACGGAATAGATCTGATACGTGAGAAATTGTTTCATCTGTAATGATTGGCTCATTATTTTCGCCATAAAATACCGGGATCGGAACGCCCCATGCACGTTGACGAGAGATGCACCAATCTTCACGATCCTTCACCATATTATGAAGGCGAATCTCGCCCCATGATGGGAACCAATTCACATCTGCCACAGCTTGAAGTAGCTCTGGACGGAACTCTTTAATAGAAGCAAACCATTGTTCTGTTGCACGGAAGATAATTGGTTTCTTCGTACGCCAATCATGTGGATAAGAGTGCGTGAAGAACGTAAGCTTTACGAGAGCACCTGCTTCTTCAAGCTTCTCTGTAATTGGCTTATTCGCTTTATCATAAAACATCCCTTCAAAACCAGGAGCTTCATCTGTAAAGACCCCTTTTTCATCAACCGGGCAAAGGATATCAAGTTTATACTTTCGTCCGATCAAGTAGTCATCTTCCCCGTGTCCAGGAGCCGTATGAACGCATCCTGTACCAGCGTCAAGCGTGACATGATCACCAAGAATAACGAGAGACTCACGGTCATAGATCGGATGCTGAGCTGTTACGTATTCAAGCTCGCTACCTTTAACGCGCTTCACTTCACTTACGTTCGTCCATTCAAACTCTTCTTTTAACTGATCAACAAGCTCTGTTGCAACGACGTATTTTGTTCCGTCAGCATCAACAACGCTGTACTCAAATTTCTCGTTTAACGCAATCGCAAGGTTAGAAGGGATCGTCCATGGTGTTGTAGTCCAGATAATAAACTTTTCATCACCTGCAAGCACACCTTTACCGTCTTTGACATCAAATGCAACATAGATGGAAGGAGAGCGCTTATCATGATACTCGATTTCAGCTTCTGCTAATGCAGATTCAGAAGTTGGAGACCAGTAAACGGTTTTCTTATCTTTGTAGATATAACCGCGCTTCGCCATTTCACCGAACACTTTGATTTGTTGAGCTTCGTAGCCTTTATGAAGTGTGATGTACGGGTTATCCCAATCGCCTCGAACACCAAGACGCTTAAACTGCTCGCGCTGACGATCGACTTGTTTTAATGCGTACTCTTCACATTTCTTTCTAAATTCAGCTACCGTTAACTTTTTACGATCGACACCTTTTTTTGTTAACGCCTGCTCAATTGGAAGCCCATGTGTATCCCAACCCGGAACGTAAGGTGCACTGAAACCGTTCATTGATTTATAACGAACGATGATATCTTTCAACACTTTGTTTTCAGCGTGGCCCATATGAATGTCACCATTCGCATATGGAGGACCATCGTGTAGCACAAACAATGGACGGTCTTTCGTTCTTTCCTGTACTTTTGCATAAAGATTAATCTTTTCCCATTCTTTCTGCATGTCAGGCTCTTTATTTGGTAAATTTCCTCTCATCGGAAATTTTGTTTTTGGCATTAAGAGCGTTTCTTTAAAGCTCATGAGGTTTCCTCCTTCAACTTATAACGACCAACAACCGTAGCAAGCAAATCCCCGGCATCACTTTCGTCAAACACAAAAAAACCTTCTCGTCCCCGAATAGGGACGAGAAGGTTTTTCCCGTGGTACCACCCAAATTAAGCTTTACGCTCACTTTGCATTCGTAACGTGAATGATTCGCCGAGGCTTACTTATCGTTCAGCACGGGACTCAGGGGCGATCTTCCCTAATTGTTTAACACCGGCTCACACCATACCCGGCTCGCTTTGTTAAGTAAGAATTAGGTACTCTTCCCATCTTCGTCGATCGTTATTGCTATTACTAGAAGTATAGTTTAAATAAAAATAAGAAGTCAAGGAAATGACAAAAAAATAAATAAGTGCATTACGCTTTTTCTTCGATTTGTTCCTGCTGCTCTTCTTCCTCTTCTTCAAACCGAGCTACAAGACCATCCCAATCTTCGTTATTAAGCATTTCGAGTTGAGCTTCAACTAGCATACGAAAACGCGTGCGATAAACGGCAGCTTGTTTCTTTAGCTCTTCGTTATCCATTGAAATCTTGCGCGCTTTTGCAAGTGAATCATTAATAATGCGATCGGCATTTTTTTCTGCTTCTTTAACAATAAGCTGAGATTCTTTTTTTGCATTTTGTCTTACTTCTTCTGCTGATTCTTGTGCAACTAAGATCGACTTGTTTAACGTTTCTTCCAGGTTAGAGAAATGTCCTAGTCGTTCTTCTAATAGTTTCACTCTCTCATTCAATTCTTTCTTTTCTCTGATTACCGTTTCATAATCTTTGATTACCTGATCGAGAAATTCATTGACTTCATCTTCATCATAACCGCGGAAACCGCGAGTAAACTCTTTGTTATGAATATCTAATGGTGTTAAAGGCAATTCAGCCACCTCCGATTTACTCTCATTTCATATACCCGGCTTAATCTTATTTCGACAGCGATTTGGATATTCCTTCTATTTGCGACAAACTATTTACGAATTTGATAAGTGATTCGCCATTTATCTCGCTTAGTTTTCCCATCGATTGAAACGATTTTACTTCTACCGGAACCTCTAAGAGATAAGTAATCTCCCTCTTTCACTTCAGCAGAAGGTTGACTTACAATCTTCCAGTTTAATTTTGCGCGATCATGTTCGATCATCGTACTCACTTTACCTCTTGAGAGATTATAAACTTCAGCGAGAACAGTATCTAGTCTAAGACTAGTCACCGTCCCTGCCTGCTCGTCCCATACTGCTTCAGGCAAATGTAAATGTTCAAGTGAAATTTCTACTGGAGAAAGAGAAGCTTTACCAGCTTGCGTCAAATTCATTTGAACAAAGTCTGCAATCTCCTTTGCGACAATAAGATGTGCAAGACTATCATTTACGATGATATCTCCAAATTTCTCTCGTTTTATCCCGAGGCCCATCATTGCGCCAAGCAAATCAGGGTGCGTAAGTGTAACGAACTTAGCTGGATATGTAATTTCAAATGCTGTTATCTCGAAATCTTCGGTTGAAGGCTCAAAGTAAGGTGGAACAAGAAGAGCCCTTTGACGTTCAGACCCTTCCACTCCACCTGAGAAAAACACTCCCACATCAGGATGATTTCCTATGATTTGTCTCACCATATCCTGCTCTCGCGGATCTAGAAAATCTGTTAATCTGGGGGCGTATCTTTCCTGAACCTCATCTTGCCACTGCAAAACGCGATCTACAAACGTCCGTTCTTCAGGGCGGTAATGTTCGTAAATCGACATTAACTTACGAAACTAAAGAGAGCAGCGATTCCGTATTGTACGAATTGAAGCGCAAAGATCGCAACAATCGGTGAAATGTCAAGCATGCCTCCGATTGGTGGAATGAATTTGCGAAATGGTGCAAGATATGGCTCTGCGATCGAAGCAATCATCTGGCCAATTGAAGATTCTCTCGCATTTGGAATCCATGACATAAAAATGTAAATGATGAGAATCCACGTATAAATTTGTACTGCTGAAATTAAGATTGAAGCAATGTTCAAACTTTTCACCCTTTCTTACTTACTCGTCTTCATAAATTTCATCTGTGATATTTCCTGAAATTTCAACGTTATCCGGCGTACATAAGAATGTCTCCGGACCAAGCTTCTGAATATCGCCCCCAACAGCATAGACGGTTCCACTTAAAAAGTCGACAATGCGTCTCGCCTGATCCTGCGGAATACGTTGAAGATTCATGACAACGGACTTCCGATTCTTCACATGATCAGCAATATCCTGAGCTTCAGCATACACTCTAGGTTCCACTAGCACAACTCTTGAGTTCTTATGAACGCTTTGAAGACTGACAACATTTTGTTTACTTTTTCGATTTGCCCTGCTTACTTCAGGCTCTTCTTCTTCCATATAGGCTTCGTTCTCCTGCTGCTCATCCAATCCTATTGTCTCATCATCAAGTTCAAAGAACTGTTTGAATTTCGTCTTAATACCCAATTCCCTGCACCTCCTGGAGAGCTTAATTTATTTTTCATTACCGACAAGTGACGATCCAATTCGAACGTAAGTTGCACCTTCTTCAACTGCAATTTCATAATCGTTAGACATGCCCATTGAAAGCTCGTTGCAAGGAGCATGACTTAGTGAAAGGTTTTGAATACGTTCTCCAAGCTCCCGGAGTTGCTTAAAGACTGATCGAATTTCATTTCGATCATCTGTATGCGGAGCCATTGTCATTAACCCAATCACTTTAATCGATGAGAACTCTTTCAGCGATTCAATAAAAGGAATCGTATGATCTAATGATAAGCCATGCTTGGAATCTTCACCGGATACGTTCACCTGTACAAAACAGTTAATTTCACGATCCGCTCGTTTCTGTATTTCTTTTGCTAAAGAACGACGATCAAGTGAATGAATATATTCTACATATGGAAGAACTTCTTTTACTTTACGTGACTGTAGCGTTCCGATAAAGTGCCAGGATGGCGTTGTCCCAAGTGCTTCCACTTTTTCTAAAAGTCCTTCATCACGACTTTCACCAAAATGCGTTAACCCTGCATCGAGCGCTTCTTTTGTACGTTTAACACTTACGTATTTTGTAACAGCTACCACGTTTACTCGCTCTGAATTTCGACTAGAAGCTTCGGCTGCTGCGTTTATTTGTTTTTTAATCGTAGTGAAACTTTCTCTTACATCCACGTTAATGCTATACCTCCCCGAGTCCTATGTATGCCATCATTCTTCCTGTTTTTCCTTCTTCCTTTCGGTGAGAGAAAAACAGATTGCTGCAGCTTGTACAGTAGCTACTAATTGATAGATGACTCGATTGAACACCAGCCTTTAGAAGCAATTCCCGATTAACAGTTTTTAAATCAAGCTGATATTTTCCTTTTGATGTCTCTTCATACAGTGTAGCTTTATTTAAAAGGAGTGAATTGACCTGATTGACTACTCCATCATCAACTTCGTAACAGCACTTCCCAATAGATGGTCCTATCGCTGCATAAATATCCTCAGCCTTTATACCATCTAGCTTCCAGGCGTTTATCATCTCTCCAGCAATATTCTTCGTCGTTCCTTTCCACCCTGCGTGGGCAAGACCAACCCGATTCGCTTTTGGGGCATAAAAATATAATGGAACACAATCTGCATAAAGAGCCGTTAATAAAACATCCTGGTCATCTGTATATAATCCGTCGACGCTTGAAATCGCATCGTGATGATCCGTTGATCCACGTCCTTTATCCTTTGAAACAATCTTTGCAAGAGCCGCGCCGTGGATTTGTTCTCCAACGACCCACTGATTTAGTGGTCGCTCAATATCACCAGCAAGAATTTCTCGGTTCTCGAGCACATCTTTCGCTTCATCTGGTACGTGAAATCCAAGATTCAAGCTAGAAAACGGAGTCTGGCTAACTCCGTTTCTGCGAGTCGAAAAACCTGCAATTGGTTGATTTTTTCGCTCAGCTTGATCTGGAAATTTCAGTTCCAGTGAAGTTTGTTTCATTGTTGCATGAAATGGTTCGTTCGCCACAGTTGCACCCCTTTATACCATGATACAGTTTATACCTTATTTTATCATAATATGTTGAAGCTAAGGGAGATAGATTGTTACATCTTTCTGAGCTTACGATTCTTTCTGAAAAGATTCGCCATCTGCCGTATCGTGATGCCTTACTAAAATCACGTCTGAACCAATCTTAACAATGTTTCGCCACGGAATAACGACATCGCTTTCTCTCGCGAATAACCCCATCATCTTACCTGCACCCGGAATCACAATCGCTTCTATTTTACCTGTAGTTAAATTAATTTCCAGATCAGCGATGTGACCAAGTTTTCGTCCATTCGATACGTTCACAACATCTTTGACCTGAAATTCAGAAATTTTTATCATGACGCACCCACCTTTCAACTCATTATATGAAATGCAGGCAAAAGAAAAGACCTGTTTCTCAGGTCTCATTCTAACTTTGAATATTTTTATTCATTTGATGGATCGCCGCTTTTTCAAGACGAGACACCTGGGCCTGTGATATCCCAATCTCATCCGCTACTTCCATTTGGGTTTTCCCCTGGAAAAACCGCATTTGTAAAATCAAATTTTCTCGTTGATTTAATCGAGTCATTGCCTCTTTAAGTGCAATATCCTCTAACCACTGAATATCTTTTTGTTTATCGTCGCTGATTTGATCCATTACAAAGATCGGATCACCGCCATCATTATAGATCGGTTCAAATAATGAAACGGGATCCTGAATGGCGTCAAGCGCAAACACAACTTCTTCTTT
Source organism: Bacillus sp. es.036 (assembly GCF_002563635.1). Taxonomy (NCBI): domain Bacteria; kingdom Bacillati; phylum Bacillota; class Bacilli; order Caryophanales; family Bacillaceae; genus Bacillus; species Bacillus sp. es.036. Next base: position 1,013,838 of record NZ_PDIZ01000001.1, on the reverse strand, counting down.
CGTTACGCCTAGCTCTTTTGCAATTTCAGTGGGATTTGGTTCCTTAGAATTCTTCGTCATTAACTTATCTCTAATCTGGAGAGACTTATAAGCGATATCCCGCAATGATCGCGAAACCCGAATTGGGTTATTATCACGGAGATACCTACGAATTTCACCAATGATCATCGGCACTGCATAAGTAGAGAATTTCACGTTTTGCCCTAAATCAAAGTTATCTATGGATTTCATCAGGCCAATACACCCTACCTGAAAAAGATCATCCACATATTCTCCTCGATTATTGAATCGCTGGATCACGCTTAGAACTAGCCTTAAATTTCCGTTAACTAATTCTTCACGTGCTGATATATCCCCTTCCTGCATCTGCTTAAAAAGAATTCTCATCTTCTCATTTTTAAGTACAGGAAGTTTGGAGGTATCTACTCCACAAATCTCGACTTTGTTTCGTGTCAACTCATTCCCTCCTCATCGGAGATGCTGTCAAAGTAAAGTATCTCCGCGAGTGGGAATTTTATGCATCTATTCTCTTAACATGCTTAGACCATTTTATTGAATTCTTTTCGAAGACGTTTTATGATGCGTTTTTCAAGCCTTGAAATATAAGATTGAGATATACCGAGAAGATCCGCAACATCTTTTTGCGTTTTCTCCTCTTCTCCCGCTAGACCAAATCTTAACTCCATAATTTGTTTTTCTCGTGGATTTAGTGTTTCTAACGCTTTAACAAGCAGACGACGATCAACGCGAGCTTCAATTCCTCTCGTAATGATATCTTCATCCGTACCAAGAACGTCTGAAAGAAGCAATTCATTCCCATCCCAGTCCACATTAAGCGGCTCATCAAACGATACTTCAGATCGGATTTTATTATTTCTTCTCAAAAACATTAAAATCTCATTTTCAATACACCGTGAAGCGTAGGTAGCAAGTTTGATCTTCTTCTCAGGATTAAACGTGTTCACAGCTTTAATTAATCCTATTGTGCCTATGCTTATCAAATCTTCAATATTAATTCCCGTATTCTCAAATTTCCGCGCTATATAAACGACCAAGCGAAGGTTCCGTTCAATTAAGATCGATCTTGCCGCTTTATCCCCTTTAGGTAACTGAATTAACAAATGCGCTTCTTCGTCTTTCGATAGAGGAGGAGGAAGCGCTTCGCTCCCTCCTATGTAGTAAATTTCATCAGGTTTTATCCCTAGTTTCATTAATATCCGCTGCCACCAGAGAACGATCTTAATTCTCATTTTCCCCATCCAAACTCCTCCTTGATCGTCTTAAATTACCTTCTATGACGCAGTCGCCTTATGTCCTGTCAGCATTTTCGGATGAAGTATACACGAATAGTCTTTTTCTCCAGAAATTGAATGAAAGCTTAACCCAACAAGCACTTTCTTTACTGTTAACGAACGATCTTCAAATGAGATAAGCACTTCATCCGGCTTTACAGCACACAAGAATTGGTGATCTTGTCCGACTGCTCGGAACGGAACAATTCGTAACCTGTGTTCCCAGCGATCCCCCTCTCCCTCTTCCTGAAATTCAGTAATGTTTTTTGCTTTTTCAATTAAAGTTGGTGGAAAATTTGATTCATGAACAGTCATATCAAGAATCATTACCGGTGAACCACTTAACGGATCTTGAAGCTGGTTGCCACTATCGATCAATCCAGTTGCTGAAATTGTTACCTCATCAATTCGGATTGACACATTGGCCAATTGATCAAAATGAATGCGCGTTGTTTCAAGTTTCTCAACTCTCCTTTTTGAAAAAAGCCATACTACAGGAAAACCGATTAAGACAAATGCCCAACTTATCGGATCACCAAATCCAGTACTTTTTGTCGCGATTGCTCCGTTAACGACCGTCACGTCTTGCTGAAAAAAGTAATGAGCTCCCATCATTCCTCCACCGATCATAAACGTCACAAAGTAAAAAAGAAGCCAGCATTGAATAAAACTACGGAATCGAGTAAATCCAAACGTCATGAAAACAATCACGAAGGAGTAAAGTAATTTCATCAGTGGAAGTGTCATAAAACTCAATGATGGAACAAAAAGAAAAAGAACGTAAAAAGAAGCAACTAATGCACCTGTCGCAAGTCGTCTTTTCTTAACATTTTTCTTTAGCAGTATCCCGGTTAGCGCAAGTAGCATATAATCGAAACAAAAATTCAATAGCCAAATCACATCAAGGTATACTGCCACTAAGTACCTCCCCCCTTGCGATTTTGATTCTAAGTATAGACTAATTTGACAGATAAACCTGTCAGATTGTGCCGGTTAGACTGAGGTTATTTTGGATAATTATCACTAGTTTTGTCAGCCATCAACTATCCCTCTCAAATAGAAAAAGCCGCCCTGTTTGAGGGCGACTTCTTCTTAGATTGATTGATTTTCATAAGCTCCGACGGTTACTTCTATCCCGGTAGACGTTGGGTGAAGCACTTCGCATTGGTAAATCGGAAAACGCTTTGCTAGCGATTGTTGAAGATACTCTGAGGAGCCGCTTGGAGCAAACACAATTAATGTTGGTCCAGCTCCACTTAACGCAGCACCATAGCCGCCATGACTTATTGCAAATTCATGGACTTGTTCAAGATCAGGTACAAGGTGCTTTCGATATGGCTGATGAAAAAGGTCACGCGCCATTAATTTACCAGCTAACTTCCAATTATTTTGGAGTGCTGCCCCAATAAAAAGATTTGCAATACTACTCGCTTCGACAGCTTCCTCATAAGGTAACATATTAGGAAGAACAGAACGAGAATCCGTTGTTTTCAATTTATGATTTGGAATTAAGGCTACCATTTCTAAATCCATTACTTTATGTGATATCGTGTCTAAACCCTCTTGCCCTGCAGCGATGACTAAACCACCATAAAGAGAAGCAGCAACGTTATCAGCATGACCTTCAAACACCGTCGCAATTTGCACTTTTTCTTCTAACGTTAGACCAAGCTCCATTGCATAATTTGCTATTTCTACAGCCGCTACAATCGCTGCAGCACTACTCCCAAGCCCTCTTTCTAAAGGAAGCTCGCTTGTCATCGTGACAGCGAAAGGCCTGGGCTCTTTCCCTTTCCCATACTTTCTCTCAATTTCTTCAATTGTTTGATAGATCATATTGTCTTTTCCAGATGGAAAACGGTCATCAAAATCAATATAGTGAAAAGACCATTCTGTCGAAGGTTCAATTTTTACATGTAAATAACGATTGATGGCAAGACCAATTGAATCAAATCCCGGTCCAAGGTTTGACGTGCTTCCTGGAACTTTCAAGTAAAGACATTCGTCTTTTATCAATGGCTGACACATCCCTTAAGTTCTTCAAGAAACGCTGTTTTATCTGCTGCGACAACTCGTGGTTTCGCGATCACATTGTCCATCGCAGTTGCAGGATCTTTCAATCCATTACCTGTTAGGACCGCAACTACTTTTGTTCCTTTCTTAATCTCGCCAGAAGCGACTTGTTTCATCACTCCTGCCACTGAAGCACAAGAAGCTGGTTCTGCAAAGACACCCTCTTTTTTAGCAAGTTCCTGATAAGCATGCAGGATTTCATCATCCGTTACACTATCAATTTTCCCCTTTGACTCGATAACAGCCTCTTCAGCCAGATGCCAGCTAGCTGGATTGCCGATTCGGATCGCCGTAGCAATCGTTTCCGGATTCGGAATGATTTTCTTTTGAACAATTGCCGCTGACCCTTCAGCCTCAAATCCTCGCATTTGCGGGCGATTTTCTTCTGAGACATATTCTTTGAAGCCTTTCCAATAAGCTGAAATGTTGCCCGCATTTCCAACAGGAATAGCTAGCACATCTGGAGCCTCACCTAGCTGGTCACAGACTTCAAAAGCCGCTGTTTTTTGCCCTTCTAAACGATAAGGGTTAACAGAGTTTACGAGTGCAATCGGTTCTGTTTCAGCAATATCACGAACCATTCGTAACGCTTCATCAAAATTTCCATCAATCTCAAAAATTTCTGCACCATAAATCATTGCCTGAGCTAGCTTTCCAAGCGCTACTTTTCCTTTTGGAATAACGATGATACAGCGTAAACCTGCCCTTGCTCCATAGGCAGCTGCTGCGGCTGCTGTGTTACCAGTTGATGCGCAAATGATCGCATCACTGCCTTCTTCCTTCGCTTTAGCAACCGCCATCACCATACCACGATCTTTAAAAGAGCCAGTCGGGTTCGCCCCTTCAATTTTAACGTGCAGTGAAATGCCAAGTTCGTCTGACAGCTGATCAAGCTTTAAGAGAGGGGTATTCCCTTCATTTAAAGTGAGCTGCGGCGTTTCCTCTGTAAGAGGTAAATACTCTTTATAATGCTTAATTAGTCCGTTCCAGCTCATTACATTCCCTCCACGCGGTAGCGACTTTTCACTTCTACAACAACATCCAGATCTCTTAATCGATTATGAACGTCCTCAAATGCTCTCTGATTTGTTTCATGTGTGATGATGACAAGTTCTGCAGTTCCTTTATTGACAACAGGTTCTTGAATTAATTTTTCTAAACTTAATCCACGGTCCTGGAAGAGATGTGAGATCTTAGAAAAAGCTCCAGGTTCATCTTTTACAATTAAGCGAATAAAATGCTTACTTTTGATTTGTTCATCATCTTTAAGCTTACGATCATGCTGTGGAAGAATAACACTTTTTCCATTCACACCTAGTCTCATGTTCTTAATCACTGCAACAAGATCCGATACAACAGCCGTTGCGGTTGGCAGCTGACCAGCACCAGGGCCGTAGAACATCGTTTCTCCAACGGCTTCACCGTATACGTAGACTGCATTATACTCATCGTTAACGGAAGCTAATGGATGTCTTGACGGAAGCAAGGTTGGCTGAACGGATAACTCAATCGAACCATCTGTTGAGCTTGCAATCCCCAATAATTTGATGGTGTAACCTAGCTTTTTACTATAAGCAATATCATCTTCATCTACTCGAGTAATGCCTTCTACCTTAACGTCGTCTAAGCCTACTTTCATCGAAAAGCCGAGTGTTCCAAGAATAACCATTTTCCTAGCCGCATCAAGTCCTTCTACATCCGCTGTAGGATCTGCTTCTGCAAAGCCTAGCTCCTGTGCTTCTTTTAACACACTATCGTAAGGGACATTGTTTTTTGTCATCTTTGTTAAAATATAGTTTGTTGTCCCATTTACGATCCCCATTAATTTCGTAATGCGGTCCGAAGATAATCCTTCTACTAAACTTCTAAGGATCGGAATCCCACCTGCTACACTAGCTTCATAGAAAAGATCACTTTCATTCTCAACCGCAGCGCTTAGTAACTCTCTTCCATGAATGGCCATCAAATCTTTATTTGCAGTCACAACGTGTTTATGATTTTGAAGTGATGAAAGAATAAATTCTTTTGCTTGATCAATTCCACCAATTACTTCAATCACTACGTCAACTTCGGGATTATTGATGACATCATCTGGATTAAGCGTTAGTACACTTTCATCTAAATCTACGCTTCGTGCTTTATCAATATCTCTTACAAGAACTTTAGCTACTTTCACTTCACAGCCAACTCGCTGCTGCAATTCCTTTTGATGAGAATCAATCATATGTACGACACCACTACCAACCGTTCCTAGTCCTAATAATCCAACTGATACGCAATCCTTCATTTTCTCTCCACTCCTTTGTCCTTCTGGTGAGGACACTTGTTTTTATATAATGGACATTATACGTGTGATTGCCCATGAACACAACACCATTTTCAGAAAAAATATAATTTTTACTATGTTAACAAATGTTAGAAGAGGAAAGCAACTCACATTTCTATTAGAAAGCGCAATCATTTTAAGGATAGACTCCATAACTACTTATGAGTGACGCTAAATTTCTCCAATAAAAAAACCAGCTCAAAAAGAGCTGGTTTTTCATATTAGCGTCGATTGCGTTTACGGTTACGTAAGAACGTAGGGATGTCCAATGTGTCATTGGACTCGTCAGAGCGCGCGCCAAATTTGGATGGTTCTGGCTGTACTTCTTCTTCTTCGTGCTTAGGTTGCTGAATCGGAGCGCTTTGCTTCGATTGAGCAGAAGGACGTGGAACCGTCTTTTTCTTATTTTCATTCTCGTCAAATCCTGTGGCGATAACAGTTACGAGAATTTCATCTTTTAGATCTTCATTAATAACAGAACCGAAAATCATGTTCACATTCTCATCGGATGCAGAAGATACGATATCAGCCGCTTCATTCACTTCATAAAGACTCAAGTTAGACCCGCCCGTAATGTTCATTAGAACACCTTTCGCTCCATCGATTGATGTTTCAAGGAGTGGACTTGATATAGCTTTCTTAGCAGCTTCAGAAGCGCGATTCTCCCCAGTTGCAATACCGATACCCATTAGTGCAGAACCACGTTCAGTCATAATGGTTTTTACATCGGCAAAGTCAAGGTTAATCAGTCCTGGTACCGCAATAAGATCAGAAATACCTTGAACACCCTGGCGAAGAACGTTGTCCGCTTCACGGAACGCTTCAAGCATTGGCGTATTCTTGTCTACGATTTCAAGTAGGCGATCGTTAGGAATAACAATTAACGTATCGACTTTTTCTTTCAGCATTGCAATACCAGTAACAGCTTGTGTTGAACGTTTTTTACCTTCAAATGTAAATGGACGCGTCACAACACCTACGGTTAATGCACCAAGCTCTTTTGCTATTTCAGCAATAACAGGTGCTGCTCCAGTCCCTGTTCCGCCACCCATTCCTGCCGTGACGAAAACCATATCTGCACCGCTAAGTGCTTCCTGGATTTGCTCTTTGCTTTCCTCAGCAGCTTTCTTGCCAATCTCAGGATTAGCTCCAGCTCCAAGACCTCTTGTTAATTTACCACCAATTTGCATCTTCACCCCTGCCTTAGCAAGGTTTAATGCCTGTGCATCCGTGTTAACGGCAATAAATTCAACACCTTGTACACCATTTTCAATCATACGATTAACAGCGTTGCTTCCGCCTCCGCCGACACCGATTACTTTTATCTGTGCTAATTGTTCCATATTCATATCAAACTCTAACATCTCAGGTCCTCCTAATCTTGTAATAGCCCTTTATTCAACAAATAGATTAAAGAAATTCTTCACTTTCTCTTTCATACCTGGTGAAGAAGATTTCTCACCTGGTTGAGGTTCGGCTTTTGTTCTACGCTTGGGCTTCACTTCTTCTTCAGGGTTAAGTGATGCTGCCACTTCTTTACCCTGAATCTTCACGTTTTTATACGTGAATTGGATAAGACCAATGCCAGTTGTATATTGCGGTTCGCGTACGCCGATATAGTCTGGGACAGCAACACGTACATTATGTTGCAGAATTTCACGTGCAAGTTCAAGTACACCGTCCATTCCGACCATACCACCGGTTAGAACAAATCCGCCCGGCAATTCGCGAATTCCCATTCGCTTAATTTCGTCTTCTATCAATTCTAACATCTCTTCGATCCGAGGTTCTATAATATGAGCTAATTCGTACTGATTAAATTCTTGTTCAGCCGAACTGCCAATTGTCGATACAGTGAAAGCTTCCTCTTCTGAAGCAAGATCAACGAAAGCATTGCCGTGCTTGATCTTAATCCGCTCAGCTTCTTCAGTCGTTGTTCTAAGACCAATCGAAATATCTTTTGTTACGTGATCGCCACCAATTTGTAAGACAGATGTGGCTTTCAGGTTGCCTTCTTCAAAGATGGAAATCGTCGTCGAACCAGCACCCATGTTAACGAGAGCCACGCCTAGATTACGCTCATCTTTTGATAAAGCCATTGATCCACATGCAAGCGGTTGTAGACAAATATCAGCAATTTCAAGACCCGCTTTTTCTACGCATCTTAATAAATTATGTAATACTGTTTTAGAACCTGTAATGATTGTCCCTTCCATTTCAAGGCGAACACCAATCATGCCACGCGGATCCGTAATGCCATCGAGTCCATCAACCACGAACTGACCTGGAATCACATCAATAATTTCTCGCTCAGGAGGGATAGAAACAACCTGTGCTGCGTCAATTACTCTAGCAATATCTTCATCATGAATTTCACGATCCTCACTTGATACCGCCACTACCCCATGACAGGGCTGTAGCTGAACGTGATTGCCGTTGATCCCCACAATTACAGAACGAACCGATAAACCTACCATTCTTTCTGCGTTTTCTACTGCCTGTTTAATTGAACGAACAGTTTCATCTATATCCACAATCGATCCTTTACGAATTCCATCGGAAGGCGCACTGCCAACTCCTAGTATATTTAAAGAATCGTTCGTCATCTGGCCAATGATTACTTTCACATTGGATGTACCGATGTCTAGACTCACATAAATCTCATTGCTGTTCATTCTCCTGGCACCTCCTTCAAAATGCTACCATATTCAGGTATTAATAGTTTCTCTATAATAGGGTTGAAAAAATGTCCAACACCTTTATATACACAACATTGATTCAAACTAAACTTCCTCAAGCCTTGCTTCATGAAGTCCCAGGAAGAATATGATATAAGGACTCTATTCCACAAATCCGGTTATTTCCCTTCTTTTATACGAGAATTACTCTCATTTTTTTGGGTACCAAACCCCTACTCTCCTCGCCTACTTTCCATTTACAAGAAGAGTTAGTCTAAAGCAGTGCATACGTATTAGTCTACACCATGTGAAAGCAGTAGAAAAGTCACTGTTTCAGGTAATTAAAAGAAATTTGTTGTTTTCTTTCATTCTGCTATGTTATTAAGTGGTTTTCTTATGCGATACCCTGCTTATAACCGTTCGTTAATGAAAATCATTCCCTGTCCATTCGAATAAGTATTATCGTACATTTTTATGAAGTCTCTTTATTCTCTTCATCATTTGTAGGAACTTCTTCGTATGGCTCTAGCCAGCTACCCTCATTCAAATAAAGAACTCCTTTAGCTTTATCCTTAAGCTTCTCTACAATTAGTGGGTAACTATTCATTTTCTCAGAAAAATCAGCAATGCTTGTTTTTACTTCATAACCATCTGTCATATAGAGCGTTAAGTTAAACGCTTTATCACCATCCGGCGTGTAGTGTATTTCAGAAATACGATTAATGATACTTAAATTTACCTTCCGAAGCTCTCCTGCCATGTCAGATAGCTCTGTACTTTCATTCCACTGCATTAAGATCGGAGCGCTTACTGGCGTATCTCCTTTAGGAAGCGCATCAAGAATCGCACCAGATTGTAAAATCGGGAAATACTGACTACCCTTTTTCAAATAGGCCACACGCGCATTTTCAACAACTTTTACTTTTGCAGTCGCAGGAAATTGTCTTGACACAGTTACATTTGCAATTTCTTTCGACTCCTCAACCTTCACTTCTACTTTCTCAGTGTTTAAGTTCCAAAAGCTTACGCTATTATCTAGTTCGCTCAACTGAATGATTTCTTTATCAGAAACGTAATTGTTTCCAGAAACTTCTACGTTCCGAATATGACTTAAGGAAGATTGGAAGTAAATAATCAGCAAAATAAGAAAGAAAAAGATTGAGAGATATACAACCAACCTTCGATTCGCACGTTGCTTCCGCTGTGCTTTCAGAGTGGGGATCCGGTCTTCAATTGTTACAACTTTGCGATCTTCCATTGTCTTGCCTCCGTCTCCGGTGATTGAACTTCTGTCTACCCTTAAGATGTATAAACGCTTATCATGGCAACCGAACGGCATGATCCAGCAGATAGTCCTTATTTCAATCATTATAGCATAAGTTTACCACTTATTATCCTCTTGAAGGAAATTCATCCCAGAGAAATATCACCGCATTCCCACTTATAATATTTCTTTGTTATAAATGGTTCAGTCAATGGAAAAAACAGTTACAAAAACATTGAAAAAAGCGCTCAAAATGAGCGCTTTTACGACATATACCGCTTAGAACTTTGCATATCGACTAATATTTAATAAGACGCCCATCGCAACAAGCATTAAGGTTAAGGAAGATCCTCCATAGCTAAGAAAAGGTAAGGTGATCCCTGTAACAGGCATTAAACCGGTCACAACCCCGATATTGATCATGACCTGGATCGCTAGCATGCCAATAATTCCAACCGCAAGGAGGCTTCCGAACAAATCAGGTGCTCGTAAGGCGATCCGTATTCCTCGCCAGAGAAGAAGAGCAAACAAAAGGATCACAAAGCTTCCGCCAATAAACCCGAGTTCTTCTGATAATATTGCAAAGATAAAGTCCGTTTGTGGCTCAGGTAAATAATAGAACTTCTGTCTACTCTGTCCTAGACCAAGCCCCATCAATCCTCCAGGTCCTATTGCATATAAGGACTGAATAATTTGGAACCCACTACCTAATGGGTCACTCCACGGATCTAGGTAAGATGTAATTCTCGCAATTCTGTATGGCGCAGATAAAATTAAACCTGCAAACCCAACTAAACCGAGCATACCAAGCCAGACAAAATGTGCAATTCTTGCGCCTGAAATAAAAATCATCACAACGCACGTTCCAACCATCACGGCTCCTGTCCCAAGATCCGGTTGAAGCATGATCATGCCAAATGCAACAAAGACAAGTCCGAGTGACGGAACTAGACCTTTTTTAAACGACGTAATTCGTTTCTGATTTTCAGATAAGTACTTCGCAAGAAAAGCAATCATTGCAAGCTTTGTGAATTCCGAAGGCTGAATTGAAAACGCACCAACACCAAGCCAGCTTCTCGCTCCTCCACGAACAAGTCCTACTCCTGGAATAAGTACTAAGACAAGCAGGATAAAGCAGATGAGCACCCCTACTTTTGACCATGTCCGCCACGTCCAATATTCAACGTTCATAACGAAGAACATGGCAGCCACGCCTACGCCTGCAAAAAGAAGCTGCCTCTTCGCAAAGAAAAACGCATCGTCAAATTTATAGGAGGCCCATACGGCGCTTGCACTGTAAACCATGATTAATCCAATTGCTAACAGGACAAGTGTTGCAGTTAAAAAGACCAGATCTGGCGTTGATTTTGTTTTCGGCAATGGACCCACACTCCGTTATGTCGATTTTACCTAACCGAACTTCGCGGATAAGCAAGACAACCCCTCATTAGAGTCTATGCATTGCCTCAATAAAGATGTCTCCTCGCTCTTCAAACGTTTTGAACTGATCCCAGCTTGCGCAAGCTGGTGAAAGAAGAATAACATCTCCCGTTCCGGATAGATGATACGCTGTTGAAACAGCTTCTTCTACATTATCGACAACTGTGACAGAATTCAGTCCTGCTTGGTTAGCCGTTTGTTTCAATTTCGAGGCGGTTTCCCCAAACGTAATCAAGTGCTTTACTTTTGTTTTAAAATAGATATTTAAATCATCAAAGTCATTTCCACGATCCAGGCCACCCGCGAGAAGGATTACTGGCTTCTCAAACGAATCTAACGCTTTTTTTGTAGCGATTGAATTCGTTGCTTTTGAATCATTGAAGAATTTACGTCCACTTACTTCGCCAACAAATTGAAGGCGATGTTTCACACCGTGAAAATTCGTAAGTTCTTGATGAATTTTTTCGTTCGACACACCGGATAACTTCGCTACAGCAATAGCGGCAAGTGTATTCTCAATGTTCTGCTTCATGGATAGATCATCTATTTTGATCACTTTTTCTTTTCTAAAGACGATCCAACTATCTTCAATAAAAACACCATCATCAAGTATTTTAGTAGCTGAAAATGGAACAAGAGAAGCTTTTGAAGCTTCTGCAAACGAAGAAACTAGCGAATCATCTGCATTATAAACGGCAAAATCCTCATTGGTTTGATTTCGGAACATACGTGCTTTCGCTGCTGCGTAAGCGTCTTTTGTACCATGATAATCAAGATGCGCTTCATAAAGATTAAGAAGAACCGAAATATGCGGATGGAAATTTACCGTACCTTGTAATTGAAAGCTTGATAGCTCCGTTACAAGCGTTTGATCAGGTGTTGCTTCGGCTGCTACTTCACAAACAACCGTGCCGATATTTCCAGCGACGATCGGATTAGCCGGCGTTTGATTTAATAGTTGACCAATTAAAGTCGTCGTTGTTGTTTTTCCGTTTGAACCAGTAATCGCAATAAATGGCGCTTCAGAAATCTCTCCGGCAATTTCCACTTCAGTTACGATTGGGATATCTCTTTTTACTGCTTCTACAAGGAGCGGGTTTTGATATGGAATCCCAGGATTTTTAACAATTAAGTCAATTCCGTCAAGTAGCTCGAGCGGGTGTCCCCCGCCTATCACTTCAAAACCCAATTCCTGAAGTTCAATAGCTTTTGGATTATTCTCAACTTGCTCGCGATCATTGACTGTAACGGTTGCGCCAAGCGAACGAAGCAATTTTGCTGCTGCAAATCCACTTTTCGCTATGCCTAATACGAGTACACATTTATTTTCATAATTTATTTTTTTCATTACATCCACACCTCAAGATAAATTCCAAATGCTGCACAAAGTAAACCTACAGTCCAGAATGTAGCGACGACGCGCCATTCCGTCCAACCAGAAAGTTCGTAGTGGTGATGGAGCGGACTCATCTTAAACACACGCTTCCCAGTTGTTTTAAATGATGCCACCTGAATAATAACTGACAATGTCTCAATGACAAAGACACCACCAATAATCACTAGGAGAAGCTCAAGCTTGGTCATAATGGCTACAGCGGCAAGCGCGCCACCAAGAGCAAGTGACCCGGTATCACCCATAAATACTTTTGCTGGGTGTGCATTGAAAACAAGAAATCCAAGAACAGCACCAACGACACTTACTGAGAAAATAGCTACGTCGTACATATAAACCGAAGCTGCTAAGATGGCAAAAGCTCCGAAAGCTATGGCTGCTGTACCTGCAACAAGACCGTCTAATCCGTCCGTTAAGTTAACCGCATTCGATGCGCCAACAAGCATAACAAACAGTAACACAACATACCCAATGCCAATATCAAAGCTAATTTCTGTACCAGGAACGCGAATCGCCGTATCAAAGCCAATGGTTCTTAAACCGAAGTAAACGAGGATAGCGATAACCATTTGACCTAGCAATTTCTGCTTTGAGGTTAAACCAAGGTTACGTTTCTTCACTACTTTAATAAAATCATCTAAAAACCCAATAAGACCATATCCCACTGTCACAAACAACAGTAGCCAGATTTGAGTGGAGATTTCGTCATATTTTAGTGCGATGATCACTGTGCCTAGTATAATCGCAAGAATAATAATGAGGCCACCCATTGTCGGTGTACCAGATTTTTTTTGGTGTGACTTTGGTCCCTCTTCTCGAATACTCTGTCCAAATTTAAGTCTTCTTAAATAAGGGATAAATACCGGTGATACAAGCACCGCTATTATAAATGATGTTAGCAAACTAAAAATTAATAATTGTTCAATCACTGTACTGCCTCCTTATGATTCTTTCCCTAATGCCTGTAGTATGGTTTCGAGTCCAAGCCCTCTTGATGCTTTTAATAAAACAGCTGTTTGTTCATCAAGTCGACCCGATAAATATGATGCGGCATCTTCTTTGTTGTCAAAGGAAACAGCAGATACTTGCGTTTCATTTTCCGTCATCCCATCATAAATCCACTTTGCTTTGTCACCAACGGTAATCACTTCTGTAATAGACGGTTTTACCGCGGTTGCAATGTCCCGGTGAAGAAATTCTTCCTGATCACCAAGTTCATACATATCGCCAAGAATAGCAATTTTTTTATTAAAGCCTTCTAACTCAGCGAGCGTTTCTAATGCTGCTTTCATTGAAGTTGGACTTGCGTTATATGCATCGTTAATAATTAACGCACCAGTAGATGACCGGAATTTTTCAAGCCTCATTCCAGTTAACGTTAAGGAAGATAACGATTTGCGAATTTGATCATCTGTCATCCCTAGTTTTCTTGCTGAAGCGATGCTATACACAGCATTTTTAATATTATGTTTACCTAACAAAGATATTTCGAACGGCTCTTTTTGATTTTTCAATGTAAACACATAGCCATTTTCTCTCTTTTGAATACGATCAATTTGAAGGTCGTTTTTGTCTTCATAGCCACATGAAATCACATTTTTGTGATCTGGTGTCAGGAGTGGCTCATCGCCATCAATAACGAGAACACCTTCAGACTTAAGTCCTTCAGCAATTTCCATCTTTGCTTTAGCAATATTTTCGCGGCTACCAAGTTGAAGTAAATGTGACTCTCCGATATTTGTAATAACCGCTACATCAGGCTGTGCGATTTGAGTAAGAAGGGAGATTTCTCCGAGACCGCTCATTCCCATCTCTAAAATCAACACGTCTGTGTCATCAGGCATCGCAAGCACGGTCATTGGCAGTCCCCAATGATTATTTAAATTACCTTGCGTTTTAAATGTTTTATATTTCGGACTTAGAACAGCCTCAAGCATATCTTTAACGGTCGTTTTCCCGTTACTCCCTGTAACACCAATCACATAAGGTTTTTGCTGTTTTAGAACCTGTTTCGCTAATTCCTGGAATCCAACTGTCGTATCATCCACTTCGTAGACATTGATTTTCCCGACAAGGTCTATAGGAAACGGTTTGCTCTTATCCCAAAGTGTTCCGGTAGCACCATTAACGATAGCAGCATCGATAAAACGATGGCCATCGAAAACTTCGCCAACGATAGGTACGAATAGTTTATTTGTGCAATCCTTACGCGTATCGGTTGCCACACCTTCAAAGACCAGTTCGTGATCAACTGGTCCTTGACTAATTTTGTTTAGTAATTTCGATGAAAATTTCATCCTTTTCGCTCCTTTATTGCTTGACGTGCGATCTCTCGGTCATCAAAATCAAGAACTTGATCACCAACGATTTGATAAGTTTCATGTCCTTTTCCTGCGATAAGGACTACATCTCCATTAACAGCATTTTGAATCGCATGTCGAATCGCTTCTGACCGATCCGTTATCCGCACATAGTGACCTTTCACACCTTCGACCATATCATCTAAAATGCGTTCTGGGTCTTCACTTCGTGGATTGTCTGATGTTAGTACAGCTGTATCCGCTATTTCGGTTGCAATCTTAGCCATGAGTGGTCGTTTTGTTCGATCACGGTCGCCCCCGCAACCAACCACTGCAAAAACGTTTCCTTCGGTCATTTCTTTTACTGTCAACAAGACATTTTCAAGACTATCTGGAGTGTGAGCATAATCAACGATCACTGGGAAGCCTTGACCCTCATCTACAAGTTCAAAACGTCCAGGCACGCCTGCAATTTTCTCAAGACTGTTCAAAATATGATCAAGATCTAAACCATTTGCAAGACAAGCCGCAATTGCTGCAAGTGCGTTGTATACGCTGAATTTGCCTGTTAGCATCAATTTCACGTCACGGTTTTCTTCTGGGGTACTTAAGCGAAATCTTGTCCCATTCGCAGAAAAAGAGATATGATCTGCCTTAATATCTGCGGGACGATCAATGCCATATCTCAAAATATGAGCAGATGTCATTTGTTCATACTGCTGTGCAGCGTCATCATCTCCATTAAGGACGGCTACCTTTTTTCTCCCTGTATCATATGTATTACCTAACTGTGAAAAAAGAAGACCTTTTGCTTGACGGTATTCTTCCATCGTACCATGGTAATCAAGATGATCCTGCGTCAAATTTGTAAACACAGCAATATCATAATCACAACCTCTCACGCGCCCTAGTGTTAAGGCATGAGAAGATACCTCCATAACGGCCGTATGCACATTACGATCGCGCATTTTAGCAAATTGCTTTTGAAGCAAGAGTGGTTCTGGCGTTGTGTTTTTCGTTTCAAATTCTTCATCGGCTATTTTCATATTAATCGTTCCGATTAACCCTGTTGTTTGCTTTTTATCTCTATGTATCTGTTCTATTAAATGAGAAACGGTTGTCTTCCCATTGGTTCCTGTAATGCCAATTAATGAAAATGACTTCGTCGGATGTTGATAGAAACGATTTGCAAGTTCAGCTAAGGCGCGATGCGCATCACGAACGAGAATAACGGGTACTGAAACATGAATCTCTTTTTCTGATATAAGAGCAACCGCTCCCTGTTGAACAGCCTGCTCTGCAAAATCATGCCCATCTACTGTATAACCTGGAATGCAAACGAAGAGACTGCCCTCTGTTACGGCACGACTATCACTTTCAATCGTTTTTATTTCTGGATCGCCTTTTCCTACCTGTTTATATGTAAGTAATGCATGAAGAAGATCGTTTAATTTCATTTCTTTCAAACCTTTCTAGTTTGCTGACATATTTTCAGAAAACAAGCCAAGAGCATACGCCTTGGCTTGTTCACTACTTATTGTACTCACCGGTCGCTTATTTGTCACCCATATAAAGCCGAATTTCTGAACCAACCGGTAATTTCACTCCAGGTTCTGGGGCCTGAGCGACAACAATATCGCCTTCCCCACTTGAATCAATTTTCAAATTATACATCGCTTCACGAATCTCTTTTGATGACATACCCACTAAATCCGGCATTTCAATCATCTCTTCATCCTGCCATGTCGTTTCTTTCTCAATTTGGTCTTCCCTTTTTTCAACACCCATAACCGTCAAACTATCCTGGATTATATTACCTACAATTGGTGCCGCTACAATCCCTCCAAATTGAAGGGTATCTTTCGGATTATCGATCGCAACGTATACGACAATTTGTGGATCATCAGCCGGAGCAAAACCGATAAAGGAAACGATATGATTATTTTTAAGATAAGCTCCGTCTTTAGCCTTTTGAGCTGTTCCTGTTTTTCCTCCGACGCGATAACCGTCCACATAGGCGTTCTTTCCAGTTCCAAGGGCAACAACCGTTTCAAGCGCGTGCCTTACTTCTTTGGAAGTTTCCTCAGAGATTACCTGTCGCTTCGCTTGTGGCGTGTTTTTGCTAACAACTGCCCCTGTTTCTGGGTCCAGCCATTCTTTGGCGATATATGGTTCATAAAGTGTTCCACCATTCACGGCTGCAGAAACGGCCGTTACTTGCTGAATAGGCGTGACAGAGACCCCCTGGCCAAATGCCGTCGTCGCAAGTTCAAGTGGCCCTACGTTTTCAACATCAAAAAGAATTCCGCTCGCTTCTCCTTGTAAATCAATGCCCGTTTTGTCACCGAATCCAAATTTATCAATATAGGAAAAAAGCTTTTCTTTACCAAGACGTTCTCCTAAAATGACAAAACCGGGGTTACAGGAATTTTGAACGCCTTCCAAAAACGTCTGACTTCCATGACCTCCAGCTTTCCAGCATCTTAATTTTGTTCCTGCCACTTCAATGCTACCTGGGTCATGAAAATGATCTTCCTCAAGATCCACCTCTCCCTCTTCAAGTGCTGCAGCAAGAGTAATGATCTTAAAGGTTGACCCCGGTTCATACGTACTCCAAACAGGCTTATTCTGGTTCCAAACATCAGGAGATACTTCCTGGAATTCTTCTGGGTTAAAATCTGGCCTTGAAGACATTCCAAGAATCTCACCTGTATTTGGATCCATTGCGATGGCCGCTGCGCCATCTGGATGATAGGTTGCTTCAGCGATATCTAACTCTCTTTCCATAATCGTCTGGATTTGGGAATCAATCGTTAATCGAAGATCAAGCCCATCGACAGGTTCTGTATAATCATCTGCTAGGGAAGGCATTCGCTTTCCTTTCGCATCAGCGTAATATTCCACCTGTCCTTTTTCCCCACTTAATTCAGCATCATAATAGAGCTCGATCCCTGTTAAACCTTGATTATCAATGCCACTAAACCCAAGCACATGAGCTAAAAAATCACCATTTGGATAGTGGCGTTTGTTATCTTCTGCAATATAAACTCCAGATAGGTTCAATTTTCGGATCTCATTTGCTTTCTCGTTCGTCATTTTCTTACCTTCAGGGCGAATCCAGACCATCGATTCATTCTGAGTGATAGTTTCATAAACTTTTTCCTTGCTAGTATTAAGGGACGCCGCTAGAGCTTCGGCAGTGGCAGCTGGATTTTGGAGCTGTCTAGGAACAATCAAAACAGACGGAGCACTCACGTTTGTGGCAAGAGCTACACCGTTACGATCCAGGATTTCTCCTCTACTAGGTTCAAACGGGATGTTTCGGCTCCACGAATCCTTCGCTTTCTCACTAAGCCAGCTCCCCATAACAAGCTGTACATAACCGAGTCTTACAACAACTACAGCAAAAACAAATAGCCCAACAATAAGTGCGATCACAAGTCTTCTTCGAACAGTGACATTCGAAACGCGCATAAACTCATCCTCCCTGATTATGCTCGTTTCACTATATGTGTTCGGTTGGAAGGATAGACCTGCTAGTCCGTAATTGGTTCTGGTTCTTCTTCTGGCCCTTCTTCCTCTTCCGTTTCAGAAGAAGGCGTCTTTAATTCGGCTACAAGATAGTCATCTTTTTTGATCGTACTTCCTGTTTCAATCCCTTGCTTCACCACATAACCTGACCCCATCACATTTGGTTTTAACTCAACCAACTCGACGAGCTTCATTACGTCTGCAAGAGACCAACCTGTTATATCAGGCATTGTGGCGTTACCTTCCGTTTGCAAAATAACTCGTTCACCATTGAGAATTTTCGTACTCGGCCTAGGGGATTGACCAACAACCTCTCCCTCGCCAAGTGATATGACAGATAAGCCCTTGTCTACAAGCTGCTTTTTAGCTTCTTTTACACTCATGCCCGTTACATCTTTTAATATTTGACCGGATTCTGTCTCTTCAGCTTCCTCAGAAGTATTATCTTCCTTCTCAATCGGATCGATATTCAAATATTGAAGGCTATTTTTCATAACCGTGTTAAAGATGAGAGAAACAGGGTCACTTCCTAGTTCCGGATACTCGAGTTCAGGTCGATCAACCGCTACATAAACAATTAATTCTGGATCATCTGCAGGGGCCATTCCAATAAATGAGAAGATGTTGTTTCCGTATCCACTCATATATCCTTTTGACCCTTCAGAAATTTGTGCTGTACCTGTTTTCCCAGCAATCTCGTAACCTTCAATGTTATATGGTGTTCCCGTACCATCTGTCACAACCGTGCGAAGTAGATCGCGAGTTTGTGTTGCTGTTTCTTTCGAAATTGGCTCTCCCGCTACTTTTGGCTCGTGATTAAGTTTCACTTCATTTGATTCAGGATCAACAATCTTCTCAATTACATAAGGTTGCATCATCTTTCCACCGTTTGCGATTGCAGTAATCGCTTGAACTTGTTGAATCGGTGTAATGGTAGACCCTTGACCGAAACCAGTCGTTATCCGTTCAAGCTCTCCACTATAAGTAATTCTTGAAGAAGCTTCTCCAGGAAGGTCAATCCCCGTTTTAGCATCTAATCCAAATTTCGTTAAATAGTCTTCGTATTTGTCATAACCCAGTTTTTCTTTTACTAAAATGGATGCAGCTACGTTGGAGGATTGACGAATTCCCTCATCAAAGCTAATCATGCCCCAACCTTCTCCACCGTTATGATCACTTACCCGACCACCTGGTACAGAATATTGTCCTGATTGAAAAAGTTCATCTCCGTTGTACACGCCCTCTTCAATAGCTGCAGCAGCAGTAAAGACTTTCATTGTAGAGCCTGGTTCAAACGCAGTTAATGCCATATTTGTATAATTCGAAACATCTCTTAAATTGGGATCAAACGTTGGACGATTTCCCATCGCTAATATCTTACCCGTATCCGGATCGGCAACGATGGCCGTCATTCGCTCTGGGTTATATTTCTCCTGCGCTTCATTTAATGCGTTTTCCATTAATACCTGTATTTTTTGGTCAATCGTTAAATAGACGTCATTCCCACTTTTTGAAGGGGTGATGTTTTCATTTCCATAAGGAAGTTTAAACCCTTCCCGATCACTTTGATACGTTTCTTTCCCTTCTTGCGGAACAAGATACTTATTTAATTCCTTTTCTAAACCTAACAAGCCTTCCTGGACACCTTTTTCATTTTCGTTTGTAAACCCAAGAAGATGAGAAGCAAACTCTTCATTAGGATAGAGGCGCGTTTTCGTTGGAATAAAGCCAACTCCAGGTAAGTCGAGTTTTTCAATTTCTTCTTTTTGAGTAAGGCTTAAATTTTTTCCAGATGCTCCGAACTCCACCTGAAATAGTTCTTCTCTAGAAAGAATTTCAGTAACATCGGATTGCTCCATCTCTAGAATCGGCGCAAGAGCAGCCGCAGTTTTCGAAACATCTTTTACATGATCTTCATAATTTTCATCTAAAATGGCTCGCAGTGTAAATGAAGGAATGTCAGTGGCAAGCGCGTTTTCTCCTGTGCGATCATAAATCGTACCGCGATCCGCTTCAAGAATCTTGCTTCGCGTCCACTTATCTTTTCCTAGTTCCATTAAGTCCACTTTTTCACCATCGGAACCCGAAACCGCCTGCGTCCATTCAATATAGAAAAACCTTCCAATAAAAGCAAAAAAGAGCAGGACAAATAGTAACATTAAAATCGCTGCTCCAACATTAATATGTGAGTTCTTGTTTGATTCTTTCATGACAGTGCAAACCTCCGAAATTATGATCCCTTGTTGATCACTTCTACGTTTTGATCATTTAGCTCCATGCCTAATTTTTCTTCGGCAATGTTCACAATTCGACCGGGTGCACTTAGCTCAGTTACTTTCACTTGAAGCTCTTCGTTCTGTTTCACTTGAGCACGTTGATCTGCTTCTGCTTGCTGCAGACCCGTATTCAAATTATAAATCGTAGCATAATTTGAAACCATAAAGATTGACGCGGCCACAAACGTAAGTACAAGCATCGTCCAGAGCAGTTTCTCTCCTTTTGTAATACGTCCACGTTCTACATAAACCGCTTGCTTTTTTGTTTCAACTTGTTTTTGCGTTTGATGCTGCTGCTGATACTTATACGCCAGGTTACTCATCATTTTCCCCCTTGCACCTTCTTTTATTTTTATCTTTACATTTTCTCTGCCACACGAAGCTTCGCTGATCGTGCACGTCTGTTTGCTTCCTGCTCTTCTTCAGATGGTAGAATTGGCTTTCTTGTTACAAGCTTCATATCAGGCTGGTATGCATCTGGGATAATCGGCATTCCCGGTGGAAGTTCTGGCCCTGAAGCCGCTTCTTTCATCGTTGTTTTGCAAATCCGATCTTCAAGAGAATGGAATGTGATGACACTCATCCGTCCGCCTGGGTTTAAAATGGACATTCCGTCAATTAGAGCCTGCTCAAATACTTTCAGCTCATCATTTACCGCTATACGAATCGCTTGAAAAATTCTTTTAGCGGGATGTCCCCCTTTCCTTCTCGCAGGTGCAGGAATAGCATCTTTAATGAGATCAACGAGTTCAAATGTGGTTTCAATCGGTTTTAAGTCCCTTGCTTTTTCAATTTTGCGAGCGATTTGTTTTGAAAACTTTTCTTCACCAAATTTGAAAAAAATCGAGACGAGACGTTCATACTCCCACTCATTCACCACTTCATACGCTGATAAACTGGAAGATTGATCCATCCTCATATCCAGCTGTGCATCATGCTGATAACTAAACCCCCGCTCACCTTTATCAAGCTGCGGAGAGGAAACACCAAGGTCAAATAAAATCCCATCAACGCCTTCAACACCGAGGTCAGCTAACGCTTCTTTAATAAAACTAAAGTTTCGTTCGATAACCGTGAGCTTTTCCTCATACCCTGCGAGTGTTGTTTTGGCATTATCGATTGCCCACTGATCCTGATCAAAAGCATAGAGGTGTCCTGTGGTAAGCTTATCCAGGATTGCTTTTGAATGACCGCCGCCACCAAGCGTACAGTCTACATAAATGCCATCTTCTTTAATATTTAGTGCATTTACTGCTTCTTCTTTTAATACTGTAATATGTTCAAACATAGCGACACCTTAACCTTCATTCCATATTGACCTTCTACAAATCGAAATCCATCATACTTTCCGCGATTTCAGAGAAAGAATCTTCTGATGCATTGAAATACTCTTCCCAGACCGCTTTGTCCCAAATTTCTAATCGATTTGAAACACCAATTACAACGCACTCTTTCTCAAGCCCTGCATACTGGCGTAATGTTCCGGCAATATTTACCCTGCCCTGTTTATCCAGTTGGCATTCAGTTGCACCTGAGAAAAAGAATCGGGTAAAAGCACGAGCATCTTTCTTTGTAAAAGGGAGTGATTTCATTTTCTCTTCAAGAACTTCCCATTCGGTCATTGGGTAGCCGAAGATACATTTATCTAACCCGCGGGTGAGGACGAAGCTATCTCCAAGTTCTTCACGGAACTTAGCGGGAATAATCATTCTGCCTTTTTCATCAACAGTATGTTGATATTCCCCCATAAACATGGCTCCATCCACCTCTCCCACTTTCTACCTCTAAGTTACCACAACTCCCCACTTTTCACCACTAAAAAATTAATTCGTACCACAACACAAAAATCCTGCTGTTCAGCAGGATTTTTCTTTAAAAATATTTGGTTTTCTCCGCGGGTGCCTGTCACCCCCCGCTATTTGTCGAATGAAACGATGCCCCATCGTGTTATATTGGCCAATTTCAGAGGATATTGGCCAAATACGAATTATATTAGCTAAAACCCTTTTTTATTGGCCAAATCTCAACTATATTGGCCAAACTAAAAAAAGCTGCCAGAATCCTCCGGCAGCTTTTCAACTATATGGTTAGGAATCGAAATAACCGCTCCTGTCCCTTCTATCCTCTAAAGATAAATCACCTTATGCTGATCATTAAAGGGAAGCTCCAGATCCATCATTTGATCCACAAAATCCAAACCATGCCAATTTAAATAATAGACAGCATTCCACTTTCGCTCTTGGGGAGCGCCGTTAGGTTTTAATGCAAATCCCACCTCATCGAATTTAGCCAACGTATTTTCATGCTGGTATTCGAGTGAATGATAGAGTTTTTGTTGAAGAAGATCAAGCTGTCTTTGAAGAAACCGGCCATTCTTTTCCGCAAAGCGATCAAGTCCGCGATCAACAGATTCTGTTAAATCACGAAGGTTTTGATGAATTTCCTCCACTTTTAACTTAGCATCGTTAAATGTGGTCCCAATCCCTACATCATCTAACTGGCGCATATAGGCCTCTTTTGAGTGATCGATCCCTGACTTTAGGATTTCATCATCTGATAAGGAGAGGTCAGCGACATACTTTTGAATATGTCGCTCCACAAACGTAAATGTAAGTCGCGGCACGATGACAGGCATTTTTATTCCAAAAGTATGAAAAGCAGGCTTCAGTAAAGCCCAGTAGGCAAGTTCACCCGGTCCAGCCACAAATCCTAGCACAGGAAACATTAAATCCTGCATGATCGGTCGCGTCACAACATTGTTACTTAAATCTTCCGGTTGACGTTCCGCTAAATCAAGCAGTTCTTCTTTCGAGAATGAAACGGAAGCCGTTTTTCCCTCAAATCTTCCGTTTAGTCGTTCTAGTAAGATTCGCTCGCCATTTACCTTTACAAATAAATTTGCTTGTTGGTCATCAAGGTCAACACCAATTGGATAATTTTCTTCACGAAGACGAGCCGCCTGGGTTAAAACCGCTTCATTGATTGTTTCGTTTTGATGAATCATTTTTTTAAACGCGTCCGTCTGAAGCTGGCGAAAATCTCGGTTACCTGAATCTACGAGCACAAGTCCATGCTTTGAAAAAAGCTTTGTCATGATGTAACAAAAATGCTCCACGTAAGTAGTTGACTTCTCTGTTACTCCTTCAAGAAACGCTTGTATCTCTTTCGTATATGATGTTTCCCCAAATCGTTTGAGCATGTCACGCGTCCAAGTGTTCATCGCGTCATGATCAAGCGATATATCGGATAATGCCTGCTTGGTCATTTGTTTTTGAGGCACTGCTTCTTTACGCTCGCGTCCTTCATCATACGAATAAATATGATTCACTTCATGATAATCATGATCTTCCCCCGCTACCCAAAAAATAGGTATAACAGGTACCCCGAGCTTTCGTTCTTTCTCTTCTGCTAATTTAATGACCGATATCGCTTTATTGATCGTATAAAGAGGACCAGTTAACACGCCAGCCTGTTGTCCGGCAACAACTGTGACCGATTCTGATTGTTGTAAACGCTCGATATTTCTAAGCGCAGGTCCTTCAGCTTCAAATTTCTCATTAAACCCCATCAAGTGTTCCGTTAAATTCGTACGATCTTGATGACGTTCCATTAACTCTTTGTAACGCTCTTCATACGAGGAATCATGCTGATATGTATAGTCAAAAAAAGCTGAGAGCGTTGTTTTCTCAGCGATATAATCTGCCGCAATGACATTTGATCCTGGAAGGAATGTTTCTTTGAGTCTCATTAATATTTCTTCCTTTCTTGACACCGTTACTGAAATCCGCCTATTTAATCCTTTGTTAGTATATCAAACTTCCTCATCGCTACCAAAAAAAAAGCTTATGAGTTAGACCGAAATAATTCGGTGAACTAACCCAATAAGCAATAGAACAACATACCCTGTAGAGAACAATAGAAAGTTAAATCGCCACGCGCCTTTTATCACTTTATGAATGTGAATGTCATCTTTCGTTTTCCAATGCAGAATCGTAAAGGCTCCTGCAGCTCCAATAATCATTAATAAAATAACCCATAGAAAAGACTTTCCAACTAATTCTATTAGAATAAAATGGACGCTTAAAATAAAAAAGATTGTAGAAAGATCTACTGCAAGACGAAAAGAGAATTTTTTCTTTCGTGTCATTTTTACCGTAATAATATAGACCAGGTACCATGCGAGCAGTGGGGCTGTTACAGCCGTTGCTACAATCCATGATAAGAGGTTTTCCATTTCATGAGACTCCCTTCTCTATCTCGTTACCATCTCAAGACCCTTCACGCTATCAAAGACAAACCTTGAAAAAGGAACATATTTCCCCCGTGTCTCCGCTTCTTTTAGTACGTATCCTGTGATTGCATCGATTTCGGTTAATCTTCCAGCTTGTATATCTGCGAGCATCGAAGACGTATTCGCGCTCGTCTTTCTGCATACGAGTTGCACATCATTCCATGACCGTTCAAATTCTAACTCGAGAACTTCGCAAGCTTCTTTTACTAATTCTCTCATCAGACTATAAAACCTTGCATTTTGCAAAAGCTCTCCATTTAAAACACCATATATACTACTAAGTGGATTAATCGCGCAGTTTATGACTAATTTTCTCGCAAGCATCTCGTACCAGTCATGTTCGTAATGAACCGGAAAATCTTCGCTAGAAAGCGCAGTTAGCACCTTGGGAACACCTGAATAAGCGCTCATTCTAATAATTCCATCACCAGTATGTTCAACTGTTCTTTCATCGATCTTTAACGCACCATGTTCGACTACCCCGACAAGAACATTATGATGCAACAACTTAATATAGGAAAGATGCCTCATCCCATTTTGAATAAAAAGGATATCCGGCAAATTCGAATCTTGATACACTTCTTGAATCAACGACAGCACAGACGGAACCTGATTTGACTTGACTGCCACAATGAGTAAATCCGTTTTTTTTGACGACAGAAGATGTGTTGCCTGTACTTTGACGCACTGAGTCTTGCGTCTATTTATGTAGTTAATGCCTTTGCTGAGCTGATCAGCCTGATATTTGCGACGACATATAACTGTCACTACTTGGCCATTCATAGCAAGCTTCGCAGCCACTAGTAATCCAATTGACCCCGCTCCAATTATCGTTACGTTCAACTTCTCCCCCACCTTATCGTGAGTCTTTATTTTAAAGTTTAGCACAGGTTCATCATGTTGATGAGAAAAAAATCCCTTAACAGTTAAGTTAAGGGATTTTCAGCATTTTATACCGGATAGACCGGATGTTTTTTAGATGGTGCTTCCACTTCTTTCGATTCATAGTAACTTAATCGCTCGACTAACACATGACGTAGTTCACTTCCAGGCACAATATCATCAACAATTAACTCCGATGCTAGTTTATAAATGTCAATGTGCTCTTTGTACTCCTGATGTTTTTCTTTCACATATTCGATCCGTTCCTTTGGATCCTCAATTGCATTGATCTTATTCGCATATACAGCGTTCACAGCCGCCTCAGGGCCCATTACAGCAATTTGGGCAGTTGGAAGCGCAATGCAACAATCCGGCTCAAATGCAGGACCAGCCATGGCATACAAGCCTGCCCCATAAGCCTTTCTAACAACAACCGAAATTTTCGGAACGGTCGCCGAACTCATTGCCGCAATTAGTTTCGCCCCATGTCTAATAATGCCAGCACTTTCTACTTTCGTTCCAATCATAAAGCCCGGGACGTCCGCAAGAAAAATAAGCGGAATATGATATGCATCGCAGAGCTGAATAAATTTAGCTCCTTTATCGGCTGAATCAACAAAAAGCACGCCACCCTTTACTTTAGGCTGGTTTGCAATCAACCCAACAACTCGTCCATCAATTCTTGCAAAGCCTGTAATTAATTCCGCGGCAAACAGCTTTTTCATTTCAAAAAAACTTTCCTTATCAACGAGTGCATCGATTAAATCATACATATTGAATGGCGCATTTTGATTTTCAGGAACAATCTCGCTAATTGATTTTTCAAGTGAAGGAAGTTTCCCTTCTAGATGAGGCGGTTGCTTATGGAAATTCCCCGGAAAATAACTTAGATAGCTTCTTCCAAGTTCGATTGCATGCTCTTCATTATCAGCAAGAACATCGCCGCACCCACTTGTACTGCAGTGCATCCGCGCACCACCCATTTGTTCTAACGTCACTTTTTCACCGATCACTTTTTCAGCCATTCTCGGAGAGCCGAGATACATGGAAGCATTTTTATCCACCATGATTACGATGTCACAGAATGCCGGTATGTAAGCACCACCTGCCGCTGATGGACCAAATAACAAACAAACTTGCGGCACCATCCCAGACATTTTTACTTGATTATGAAAAATCCTTCCGGCTCCGCGACGATTCGGGAACATTTCTAACTGATCCGTAATACGCGCTCCAGCTGAATCCACTAGATACAAAAGAGGCACTTTAAGGTTCATCGCTGTCTCTTGAATGCGAATAATCTTTTCCACTGTACGCGCTCCCCATGAGCCAGCTTTAACAGTGGAATCATTTGCCATCACGCATACCTTTTCACCATTCACGCTACCAATCGCTGTTACAACACCGTCTGCTGGTAGATCTTTAGCAAGGTGGTTTGCAAATTTTCCGTCTTCCATATAATCGCCATTATCAAACAGAAGCTTCAGACGATCACGCACAAAAAGTTTGTTTGATTCTTTTAACTTCTCATGATATTTCTCAGCACCGCCAGACTCAACCTCTGATGCTCTAGACGATAAAAGCTCTTCTAGATGATTCATTGAAAACTCCTCCTTCTGTTAGGGTTAGATCGAGCGCTCGTTCAGAACACACGCTTACTTTACCGTAACGAGTACATCGCCTTCGTTTACAAAATCGCCAACATTCACTTTAACCTCTGCAACCGTTCCTTCTTCCACACCTTCAATCGGAATTTCCATTTTCATCGATTCAAGCATAACGAGTTCTTGTCCTGCTGTAACCGCATCTCCTTCGCCGACCATTACATTTAAAACTGTTCCCGCCATTGATGCTTTAATTTCTTGCATGTTCATCATTCCTTTTCAGTCGTATTATTTTTTGACAAGAATTTTTGATAGATAAGACGTTGAATATTTCCCCTGTTGAAAATTCTCTTCTTTAAGTAATTGGGCAAAAAGTGGTCCATTATGCTTGATCCCCGTCAGCGAAAATGAAGTAAAGAAATCTGTACATCGTTTAATCGCTTCTTCGCGACTTGAGCCTGATACAATGATTTTCGCAATCATCGGATCATAGAATGGGGAAACGGTTGAGCCGCTTTCATAACCTGAATCAATCCGGACTCCTTCCATTTTAGGAAAATGGAGCGTTTCAATCTTTCCAGGTGAAGGCATAAAGGAAGTTGGGTCTTCTGCATATAGTCTAAGCTCAATACTGTGACCTGTAGGTTGAATGTCTTCCTGTTTCAGAGGGAGCGCTTTTCCTTCTGCAACGTTGATTTGCCACTCAACTAAATCGACACCAATGGTTTCTTCTGTAATGGGGTGCTCCACTTGCAATCTAGTGTTCATCTCTAGAAAATAAAAATTCTCATCCTTGTCCATGACAAATTCAACTGTTCCAGCATTCGTATATTGGACATGCTTAGCAGCTAGTAGAGCAGCTTCTCCTATTTGGATACGGGTGCTTTTAGACAAAAATGGTGATGGCGCTTCCTCTAACACCTTCTGATTTCGTCTTTGAATGGAGCAATCTCGCTCATACAGGTGAACAATGTTTCCATGATTGTCTCCTACAATTTGCACCTCAATATGTCGCGCATCGTCAATGAATTTCTCTACAAACATCGCTCCGTTCCCAAAATAAGCCTTTGCACGGTTTTGACTCGATACGAATGCTTTTTCTAGCTCTTGATCATTTTCACAACGCTGCATACCAATGCCACCACCACCCGCAGCGGCTTTTAACATAATGGGGTAGTTGATTTCATTCGCAAATGCAACGGCCTCCGCTACATCCACAATTTCTCCGCTGCCTGGTACGACCGGTACACCAGCTTCCTGCATCGTCTTTCTCGCTGTAATCTTATCGCCCATCGCTTCCACAACATCTGCGCTAGGGCCAATAAACGTTATTCCCTGTTCATTGATTTTCCTTACAAATGCAGCATTTTCAGATAAAAATCCGTAGCCAGGATGAATCGCGTCCACGTTCTCTTCACTTGCTACCTTCAGAATTTGCTCCTGATTCAAGTATGACTTTGCTGCAGGCGGGTCACCAATCTCATATGCGACTGTTGCTTGCTTAACATATGGAAGATCCTTATCTGCACTCGAATAAACAGCAACCGTCTGAAGACCTAGTTTGCTGCATGTTCTTATAATTCGTTCCGCAATTTCGCCACGATTTGCAATTAGGATTTTTTTCAAAGTATCGCCCCTCTCACCACAATAATGAATTAACAGGTTTGAAAACCCTTACATTTATCATATCATTAAATGACCTTCACGTTTCAATAAATATTCAAATTATTCCTTTTATACTTTGTTTTTTGAAATAAGGAAAAGTTTTGTGTTTTCGGTTATAATAGAAAGGTAGAAGTTGTTTTACTTCTAATCACCTAAGAGAATAAGAAGCATGTTTGGAGGGGGCCACTATGGTAGATCTGACAGTTCGTCCACTTGTAATCAATTACAAAACTCTCGAGGAGTTTAAGAAGTTTAAAGAATTTGGTATTCAGGAACTTTCAATGATGGAAGACCTGCAAGATAACATCATTGAGAATGATAGCGAATCTCCATTCTATGGTATTTACTATGGAGATAAGCTTGTTGCTAGAATGAGCTTGTATCGTATCGATGGCAAATACGATCGCTATTTTGATCCACCGCAGGATTACCTTGAGCTCTGGAAACTTGAAGTACTTCCGCAATATCATAATCGTGATTATGGTTCCACGCTTGTGAATTTCGCAAAAACCTTTAATTTGCCAGTGAAAACGAACGCAAGACAAGGTTCAGGTGAATTCTGGGAGAAAATGGGCTTTGAAGCAGTCACCTATCAGCCCGAACGCGATCGTGGAGAAAATCCTTATGTATGGTATCCTGAAGGCGTAAGCGAACAGGAGTAACGAAGAAATAGGAGCTGACACGCTCCTATTTCTTTATTTTTTCTAAGTTGCCGTTCGCATCCATTTGAAACCGTAAACTTCCTGAATCGTCCTCTTGAAAGATCACCATTTTCCTTGCTTTCTCCATAATTTCTAGTAATGATTGATAATCTTCCTGAACTGTCAGGTACTCTTTTTCTAACTGATGAAGATTTTGCTTAAGCTGAAGGTTTTCAGCCAGCGCCTCCTGTAGTGATGCTTCACTTTTACTTGTTTCAGTGAGATAAGTTTTCGATGTTATCAACAGCCTAATGGCTTCATCGATTAAATCGATGCTTCGATCTTCTTCTGCTGAATCTACTTTCACTTCCACTTGGTTTTTTTTCTGTTCCTTGCGCTGCTTCTTAGCTAACGTGATCGCCGCCTCATACTGTTTACGAATAAGCGAATTCCATCGAAACCCACAAGCTGCTGGAGTTCGAGACAGCGTCATACCTACTTCTTCAAATGCAGCGAGTTGTGTACTTGATTCTCTAATGTGACGTAGGACAACCTCAGCTAATAACACATCTTCATCTTTCGACCAAGCATCCTGGCGAATCGGTACCAATCACAATCCCCCCAATAACTGTTTTACAGTCATCATATGCGTTTACTAGATATAGTAGACTCTTGTATTTATGAAAGAATCTATTTTTTAATTCCTAGAGAGAGAGGGATAGACCTTTTCTTATTCCAAAACAACCTAAAATTGATCGAATGAAACCGATTTATACGATACAAATTTACGAATTCTTGTTTAAAAATGCCTTAACAGCTTGATGATGCTCCTCTGTATCCCATAAGCGAGCACAGCTTCTAATTTCTTCTTCAACTCGATGACGGATGAGATGTGGATCAAGGCTATTGAGCCAGTAGGTTTTATAAGTAGAAAGAATTAGTGGAGACCGTTTCAGAAGATTTTCTATGTAGCGATAAGCATCCTCTTCCCATGGAAGATCATTCGTAATATATGTAAGGCAACCGCTTAAAAAAGCTTCTTCACTCGAATAGCGATCAGCGCTCATAAGCATCTTCAAAGCTTCAGTATGATTCATTCTCGTTAAGGCATATGTAGATCCGCCCCAGCCAGTTGTTAACCCGATCGATCCCTGTATAAACCCTACCTTCGTGTTCTTTCTAGCAATCCGATAATCGCATGCCATCGCAAGCTCCAACCCGCCCCCAACTGCATGACCATTCAAAAGCGCAACGGTCGGTTTCTTACAGAAAAATAAGCGATCAAGAACATCACCCATTTTACGTAGCATAGGATAAGCCTGTTCAGCTGTCTTAAGTCCTTGAAATGCCTTCAAATCCCCGCCGCTACAAAAAACGTTCTCACCGCTACCTGTGATCACAATATAGCTTACGCTTTCGTTTGCTTCAGCTTGTTCAACCGCGTGCATTAATTGTTCCATCACCCCGTCATTAATCGCATTTCTTTGCTCAGGTCGATGAATCGTTACGATTGCCGCATGATTACGATGTTCAACGATCACACTTGTCATCTCGGCCTCTCCTTTTTAGAAAAGTCAAATAATTAAACACGTAAAAAAAAACAGAGAGATTTCTCTCTCTGTTTCGCAAGATTACTTGCTTACTACGTTTTCACCTTTGTAATTTCCACACTCTTTACATACACGGTGAGAAAGTTTGTATTCGCCGCAATTAGGGCACTTTACCATTCCTGGTACTTCTAATTTATAATGAGTACGACGCTTGTTTTTACGCGTTTTAGAAGTTCTTCTAGCTGGTACTGCCATTGTTTCCACCTCCTTAAAAAGTTAACAGTCTTACGGAAATTTTGATCTAGTTATCTTCATTTTCCTTATTGAAAAAATCAGCTAAACCGGCCATACGAGGATCAACCTTTTCTTTCGGTTGTTCCTTCGTAATTACTTCCCAACCATTACCCGATTTTTTTGGCATTTCTTCCGATTCAGAGCTATATTTCACAACGCGAATCGGAATCTCCAAAAGTATATTTTCCTTAATATACGGAACTAAGTCAACCGTATTTCCCGAAACTTGATGAATTTCTTCATCTTCCACCTCAAAATCAACGCCATTTGTGTTTGCTTCAAGCACAAATGTCTCCATTGGGCGAAGTACGAACGGAAAATTAACATCTTCAAGTGTATTGGCACATGGTAGAACCATTTTGCCTTTCACTGTAAGATGAAAGGTAACCTTATTACCATGAAACGATGTTTCACCAGTAACATGAACTGGCGTAATCTCACGTATATCTGGATTACGTTCCTTCAGTTCCTCTACATTCACTTCTTCGTCAATTGTAAGGCCTTTTAATTTATAGGACTTCAATTGTTCAATTGACCATTTCATCTGTGTATCACCTCAAGGCAACAAAAGTATTATAGCTACAAATTAAGCAAATGTCAATATTTTTTCTTTACACCAGTTGTTTCATTGGTAATCTTGGTATAATGTTTATCATACCAGAGAAAAAACCTTTAATTCAACTAATAAAAATGGACGTCCAATTAGATTTGGATCGAGAGGAGCGACTGTATGAAAGCTGCTGGAGTTGTTGTGGAGTACAATCCTTTTCATAACGGGCATCTTTATCATCTAGAAGAAACGAAAAAAACGACTAATGCTGATGTGGTGATTGCCGTTATGAGCGGTTCATTTCTACAAAGGGGAGAGCCAGCCCTCGTTGATAAATGGACACGGACAGAGATGGCTCTAAGAAATGGCGTTGATCTTGTGATTGAACTCCCCTACGTTTATGCTACCCAAAAAGCGGAAATCTTTGCAAAAGGAGCAATTTCACTCCTATCTTCGCTCGGAGTGGATTCCGTCTGTTTTGGGAGTGAATCAGGTTCAATAGAAGAGTTCCAAAAGACAACAACATTTATCCATCACAATGAACCAGAATATAACGAACGAATTAAATATTACATGGGCCAGGGAAATAGCTATCCAAAAGCGTCATCGCTTGCTTTTGAGAGTCTTGATGGACACAGAAACGTGCTTGATCTCTCTCAACCAAATAACATACTGGGTTACCACTATGTTAAAGCGATTCAAGATCTTAATTCTCATCTAGAGCCCTTTACAATTTTACGAACAAAAGCAGGTTACCATGATCAAGACTTTGACGATGTGGAAATTGCAAGCGCAACAAGTATTCGAAGCAAGCTATTAAAAGGTAGTACCCTTGATCACATCATCAATTACGTGCCACATCCAACTTACCAGAAGCTCCTCGACTATGAGCATACATATAGCGACTTCCACGGGTGGCACAAGCTTTATCACCTGTTGCGTTATAAACTACTTACGACGAACAATAAGGATCTTTCTTTCATCTATGAAGCAGAGGAAGGGCTTGAGAACCGTCTTATTACAATGGCGAAGAAAGCCCCAAGTTTTCAATCATTTATGGAGTTTGTCAAAACCAAACGATACACGTGGACAAGAATTCAACGGTTCGCTATTCACGTCCTCACGCAAACGACTAAGGAGGACATGAAGCCAGCACTTGATGGGGAAGCACCATATATCCGTATTCTTGGGATGACAAAATCAGGTCGAACGTTTCTTAGTGAGAAAAAAGGGGCACTTTCTATTCCCCTCGTTTCCAATATCAATCAATCAGACCACCCATTTCTCACAATTGAAAGACGAGCAAGCCTTGTTTATGCACTCGGCTACAATGGTCAGCATCAAGAAGACTTTCTTAAAAAAGAATATAAATCTGTCCCTTTAATGATCTAAACAAAGCCTGGCAGTAAGCCGGGCTTTTACTTTTCTTTCAATTGTTTTAAGTACTCACGAGCATCTTGAAATGTTTCCACAGGAACAATCTTCATATCGGTATCAATATCTTTTCCTGCTTCTAAGGCATCATCATAATTGGAGTGAGCAACCGGTGCAAAGAAAATTTCTGCCCCTGATCCATCAGCAGCCACGATCTTCTGTTTTATTCCACCGATCGGTCCAACTTCACCTTCATCGTTGATTGTACCTGTTCCAGCAATTTCATACCCTTTTGTCCAATCCTCTTCTGTTAATTGGTTATAAATTTCAAGTGAAAACATTAACCCTGCTGATGGTCCACCAATTTCGTCCGTATTGATTTTGATAGAAGGATCTGTTTCGATTGTCGTTGCTGTTACAGGACCTGTAATCCCAACGCCTACTTTACCGTCTTCGGCATTATAAGCTTCAGGGAATTCTGCAAAACCAAGCTCCACCTTCATTTCCTTATCTTCTCTTTTAATGGTTAGGTTAACCGTGTCTGACTTTTCATAAGAGCCAAGTTGCTCAAGAAGCTGTTCGGTTTCTTCCACTTTCTCTCCATCAACCTCGACAATTAAATCTCCTAGTTCTAACTTCCCATCTGCCGGCATTCCTTCAATGATTCCGGTTACGAGAACACCATTTTTTGTAATGGTAATGTCCTTATTCGCTGCCTGGTATGCTACAATTGTCGCACTCGTTTGTGAGTTTGCCATAACATCTAGCTGTCTTTGATGGTATTCTTCATCCGACTCGCCTTCACGTTTAATCAAATCTTCTTCAATTAACTCATGATATTCGTTAAATTGGGCCCAGATATATTGGATAACGTTTGCTTCTCCCACTCGCACAGTCGTCAGCATAAATTCTCCACCATCTTGTGAACCACCCTCAACGTTGATTACTTCATCTAATACTCTCGCTTCTCCCGGTGTTGTCACATAATAGGGGAGGTCAATAAATGTAAAGGCCGCCACCAATACAATAATAATTGCCCATACATAGGTGAATTTCTTGGTGCTTCGATTCATTTGTTTTTCTCCTTCCACACCTTCACCGCCCGATGAATTTGTTCAAGGTGGCGATAGGCTTCTTCCTCTCCGATTTTAATGATATCCACTACGTTTGTAAAAGCTCTTGATTGAAAAGATTCCAACCCTGGTTTTATCATGACATCTGCATTAATTTCATGCAGCCTCACCATTTCATTCTGCATAATATCAATACTTTGCATAATGACGTCTATAATAGATGTCACATCAGGTTCTTTCTTTACGTTGGATACGTCAACAGCAATGACAAGATCTGCGCCCATTTCTCTTGCAACAGAAACTGGGACCCGATCAATTACACCTCCATCTACTAAAAGGCGTTCTCCAATCTTTTCTGGAACTAATATCCCAGGTATCGCAATACTAGCTCTTACCGCTTGCGCTACAGACCCGGTTCGAAAAACAACCTTTTCTCCTTTAATAATGTCTGTTGCCACAATCGCAAGCGGAGGATCCATGTCTTCTAACTGTTTTCCATGAGTCAACGTTTCAATTAAACTTCTCACTTTATTCCCTGCAATAAACCCCATCTTAGGGACGGTAAAGTCTAAATAATACTTTCTACGAAAAAGCGATGCCATTTTCTCCATCGTTTCGACATCATGTCCAGATCCATAAATCGCACCGACGAGTGATCCCATGCTACTTCCGGCAATGCAATCAATCGGGATTTTTTCTTGAAGTAATACTTTAAGCACACCTAAATGAGCGAATCCTCTTGCTCCACCAGAACCGAGAGCTAATCCGATTTTTGGACGGTTCACCTGAGAACGCCTCCCTGTCTATACCTGCTTAATCATATGGTCTAATTGTGCCTCACATACGTATATTTTAATAATCGGACAGGTTAGAGAATCTTTTTTCGTTAACTGCTCATGATTTGAGAAGTGGGAGGAATGAAACTGTGAACGTTCAAGTAATGAAAACTATAATGCTTGCAACGTCCGTGACGTTCGTTGCTCTCGCCGTTATTTTATTTCCTGATCATACACTAGAGGCATCCAAAAGCGGTTTATCCATGTGGTGGAATATAGTCTTCCCATCTTTATTACCCTTTTTTATTATCTCTGAACTCCTAATCGGCATCGGCGTTGTTCGATTTATTGGCATTTTACTAGAACCTTTGATGAGACCCCTTTTTCGTGTACCGGGTTCAGGTGCTTTTGTATTTGCAATGGGCATCGCGTCAGGCTTCCCTGCAGGGGCGAAGTATACCGCTCATCTTCGTCAAAATAATGACATCACTGCCATTGAAGGAGAACGCCTTGTTTCGTTTACGAACTGCTCAAACCCGCTTTTTATTTTCGCCGCTGTTGCCGTTGGTTTTTTCCATAATCCCGCACTTGGCGTTATTTTAGCGATCGCCCACTACACAGGTAATATTCTAGTTGGGTTCGTGATGCGTTTTCATCATCCTGAAGACGCTCATCCTACTGAAATGATTCGCTCTTCTGAGTCGCGACTCGGACTTGCTTTTACCGCTCTCCATCAAACACGGCTTATAGATACACGGCCATTCGGAAAAATGATGGGCGATGCTGTTCATTCTTCGATTAAAACACTATTAATGGTTGGTGGCTTCATCATTCTGTTTTCTGTTTTAAATGAGCTACTCGGTGTGATTGGAATCGCCGCAATACTTGCAGGAGTAATTCGGTCCATCCTGCTACTGTTACAGCTATCACCTGAGCTCGATATCCCATTACTTTCTGGAATGTTTGAAATTACGTTAGGAAGCAGACTAGCAAGTGAAAGCTCTACAACACTTCTTGCTCAAGCGATCGTCACAAGCTTCATTCTGGCTTTTAATGGATTTTCCGTTCAGGCACAGGTAGCAAGTATTTTGGCAGATACCGACATTCGGTTCAAGCCATTTTTTTTCGCGAGATTACTTCATGGCTTTTTCGCAGCTTTTCTTACACTTGTCATTTGGAAACCTATTTATTTGGATTATTTATCTTCAGGTAATGGCTCTCTTCCTGTTTTAAATCGAGAAGATGCACCGTCTTTTATTGAAAGCGTCTATTCTTTTCTTACGCAAACAGGACCCTGGATCACCCTTTTTTCATTACTTACATTTATCATCCTTGTTACTTACCGTGCTGGGAATCAACGGATATTTAAGTAGAAAAAAGACCCCCGTTAACTTAACGGGGATTCTGCATACTTTTGTCTGAGAGCACTTTCAACGATCTCAGGTACTAGATCTGAGACAGGTGCATGGTATTTCGCAATTTCTTTTACAATACTTGAACTTAAAAAGGAGTATTGATTGTTGGTCATCATAAAAAAAGTTTCAATTTCATCTTCTAGTTTTCGGTTAATTGAAGCAATTTTCATTTCATATTCAAAATCAGATACCGCACGCAATCCGCGTAAGATCGTTGACGCCTCAACTTTTTTAGCATACTCAATTAAAAGACCGTGATGAGAATCAACGGTAACGTTCGGAATGTCTTTCGTTGCTTCTTTTAACAAAGCTACACGCTCTTCTACAGAGAATAACGTGGATTTACTCTGATTATTAAGCACAACAACTTTAATATCATCAAACACTCTTGCACCTCGTTTAATAATATCCAGGTGACCAAAAGTCACTGGATCAAAACTACCCGGGCATACTGCAATTTTTGCCATGACTATTTCTCCTCCTCAACACCCAACTGTTCATATGTATAAATGGATATCGTTGTTTTCCCGCTATACGTTTCTTCACGAATCATTCGCAATCCCGCATAGGATTCTGGAAGCGTCACTTCTTTTTTGTGCTCAACGACAATCGTTGCTTGATCGTGTAACAAATGATAAGCCGTAAGCTTTTCAAGGTCGTGCAAGATTTGCTCTTTATGATATGGAGGGTCTAATAAAACAAGTGAAAATTTAACCTCTCGTTTTTGAAGAGCTTTTAGCGCACGCTTTGAATCATTCCGAAAAACTTCCGCGGATTCCGTAAAATTCGTTTGCTCCAAATTCGATTTGATTGTTTCAATCGCTTTACTTTCGCGATCCACAAAAACACATTTTTCAATACCACGACTTAAAGCTTCAATGCCTAGTGCTCCACTACCTCCATACAAATCAAGAGCGAAACCACCTTCAAAAAATGGGCCAATGATATTATAAATTGATTCTCTTACTTTATCTGTTGTTGGTCTTGTAGAAGTTCCAGGGACAGGCTTAATTTGCCTTCCTTTACATTCTCCTGCAATTATACGCATCTCTCTCACAACCTTATCGTTTCCATATTCCTACTTATCCTACCACAAAAAAAGGGAAAGCTAAAATCCATGTATAAACGTTTTTGGGATGGTGATACTAAACGTAGTAGCATCGTTCATAACGATGTTGCCAACCGCGGAAGAAGACTTACGTTTCCCCATAAGTTCTTCCTCCGGTTTCTCCTCTCCCATTTGCCTTAGCTTCACAGCTTAAGGCACCCGCAGGAAATCCTGCGGGTTTTTTTATCGATACGGAACAAAAGAGGTTTCTTACTTTAGCCAGAATCAATGTCGAGTGCATCAAACTGCACACCATGCCAACCGTGATGAACCCAGTCGCTAAATGATCCTTCTGTAATACTCGTATGATTAAACAAATAATCTTCTACCTCTGATAGAGATTGCTCTGAAAGCATTTCAGCCTCCGCTGCTGTTATGACACCATGCAACACAAGTGCAGCAAGAATGTCTGTGATAATCAATCCCTGAATCAACTTTTTATCGACGGTTTCCTCTTTAGCATGTCTTCCTTTCCAGTATAGATAAAGCAACCCACCTACTAAACCAACCAGGAGCAGAATCGAGCCCATAGAAGAACCTCCTTTCTTTCATTCTAATGCAAACGCTTCATCCTTTCCATCATAAAGAATTCATGCTACATTATGATTGGATTTCTGATTTAAAGGAAAGGAGAGTGACAACATGATTCAACGCTTTATCGAGCTTGGTGAAGGCTATTCTGATATATATGAATTAGTTGAACTTGCAAGAACGAATTCACATCGCGTTCACCGTTTACTCGTACTTAAAACCATTAAGAATAACAGGGAGGTTTTATCACCAGTAGTCGTCTTAAAACCCGCTGGAGAAGGAAACCTACAGCCTCTTTACATATCTAGAGAAGGGATTCCTGCAAAAGAGCCTTCTGTACAGCGCCAAGAACTATTTGAAGCATTAAGCAATGAGATCGAGACGCCAATCATCCCTATTGAAGTGAAGCCTTCAAGTGAATTTAACGAAGTAGATCTTTATTTCAACTACATTGTTGGGATACTTCGCTTAAATAACTTAATTCCTCCGCTTCAGTAATTTCATAGAATAAACAAAAGCAGGAGCCAATGGCTCCTGCTTTTATGATGGAATTTCTTTTGCTTCATAAACTGTGCGTTTCCGATCAAGGATTGGGAGAACTTTTCTTTTTACATACGCTACGCTGATCAACAATATGATCCCTGCAAATAAAAACAGACCTCTTGTCCCAACCAACGCGACAATGGCTCCCCCCGTTATAGGTCCAAGTAAGTTTCCTAAATATACCGCGCTATTCGAGAAGCTATACGTTCTACTTTCCATGCCAGCAGGCGATAACGTTTTAACTAACGAATTGACTGAAGGAAGCAATCCTCCAATACATAACCCTAATAAAAAGCGGAGAGCAATTAATTGCCAAAGTTCTTGAACAAACGCCTGAGGGATAGAAAAGACCGCAGCCCCTATTAACGAGTAATAGAGAACGTGGTGAGAGCCTTTACGATCTCCAACTTTTCCAAGTTTAGGTGAAGCTATCATATTGGCTACTCCCATGACAGAAGCGGCTATACCTGCAAATAAAGCCACATTTCCGCCTGCTGTAAGCTGCTGTACAAAAAGAGGAATGAGTGGATTCATACCAAGAAGCGCAAACTGTACAAGAAAACCTACAAGCATTAAAGATAGCATCGGAGAATGCACCGTTACTTTTTTGAAATCTTTTATCGCGTTGCTTTTCTCATTTTTGGCTGAGGGTTCTGGTTTTTTCTCTTCTTTCACTAGAAATAATACAACAAATGCTGCAAGTAAAATAACAATACCAGTAATATTAAATATCATTCGAAAGCCAAACGTTTCTGCCATTAATCCTCCAAATAAAGGACCACAAATGGCACCTGCAACCGCTCCTGAATTTAGCGTACCGAGGGCGTACCCAACGTGCTCTTTTGGTGTATTCGTTGCAACAAGTGCAATTGCAGCAGGGATAAATCCTGAAACAACCCCATTAAGCAAACGTAAACCAAGTAAAGACCAGGGACCTGTGGCAAATCCGGTTAAAATAATAACGATTGCCATACCGAAGCCAGAACGAAGAAGCATTAGCTTTCGTCCATGTCGATCTGCCATACGTCCCCAGAATGGTGAAAATAAAAATGCTGTTAAAAAATTCGCTCCGAAAATGACGCCTGACCAGAGGCTAATTTGACTTTCCCCTTCTACACCGAGTTCTTGCACGTATAAAGGGAGAAATGGCATGATCATCGTCATGGCACCTAGGACTAAAAATTGACTACCAAACAAAATCCATACATTTCGTTTCCAATTCTCCACCATGTCACTTCCTTTAATTCGACCATTATATACTTCGGTTGCCGAAATAATCAACCGTTTAGGACTGGTTTTTTAAAAAAGGACATAAAAAAAGCCTCCTAAAAGGATTAGCTTTTTAGAGACCCATTTTGTAATCATATTGTTTTGCTTTATCAGGCTTAGCGTTTTGATATTCAGTTTGCACCTCTGGACGCTTTGATGGCTCCACTCTCTTAACAAAGTGAAGAGAGTTCAGGCGCTCTTTCGTTGTTTCCAATTGATCGAGATTAATATAAATCACGACATATTTTTGTTTTGAGGAAACGTAGTGAACATTTCCAAACCTTCTTAGCTGTTTGGCATGCTTTAGTGACTGAATATAGACTGCTAGGCCAACCCGTTCTACAAACATGACGCGTTTCCCCTTTACTTATGAACTCCACTCCCCTCTTAAAACGGAGTGGTCATTTGATGATGATTCAGTTACGATATTAGGAGACCGTCTTTAAGAAAGGATGCTCTAAAATGAATCTTAATGAGATATGGAATCCATTTCTAAATCGACTGGCCGAATCAACTTATGTGAACACCGTTTCAAAACAAACAATAACCGGCATTCCCTTTCTCTATCTTACAGTAAATTCGAATATTCGAAAAGCTGAGATTGAGATGTTAATTAAATTGGAAGCTGCTAAAAGCATGCGAGGAAAGCAATTAAGGATGGAATATTCCTTCGTTCGTGAAGAAGAGCAGCTGCTTGTTTATCGCGTGCGATTTTTAGTACCCCAAGAAAAGATGTTTTGTTGCGGGAACCTTTGTCCCGACTGCATTCGGTTT
Organism: Bacillus sp. es.036; assembly: GCF_002563635.1. Classification (NCBI taxonomy): domain Bacteria; kingdom Bacillati; phylum Bacillota; class Bacilli; order Caryophanales; family Bacillaceae; genus Bacillus; species Bacillus sp. es.036. Next base: position 972,925 of record NZ_PDIZ01000001.1, on the reverse strand, counting down.
CGAAATTGAAAAACCAGAGCAAATGCTCTGGTTATCCACAACCGCAGCTGCCGCCTGAGCCGCAGCCTCCACCACACGATTGGTTATCAAAGAAAGGATTTCCGGAAGGAACTTTAATAGAAGGAGAAACTTCACCAGCTAATAGAGAACAAACCTCTACAAGAAGACCTTCAAGTTCTGTCTCCGCTTTCTTAAATGCCGCTACTGCTTCGTGAAGGTCCATATCTCGCTTCGCTTCACGTACTTTTACAGTAATCGTCATAAAGTCAGGATGATAACGCCCGAAACGCTGAACCTCATCATAAAGTTCTTTCATTTCCGTGAAGCGTTTAATTAAACGCTGCGCCTCCCGATCTTTGGATAACTGCTTCCTAGCCTCATGATATTCATGAGCTACTTCTGAATCTTTTATCAAAAATCCAAGCTCTTCAGCCTGATCTAAAATCATAACACTATCTAGAGTAGCAATCATACCTACACCTCCACCCTTATCTTACCACTTTTAGGAACCCCCTGACCAGTCCTCTACTATAGTAGTTAAGTGAATATCCACGATTTGGTTATTGACTTTTTATGTAATCGGATCTATAATTTTCTAGATTTATGTGTTTTCATCTAAGAAAGGAAGACAAAGAAAACTGTGAAACTTATTACGTTCAATCCGTTTCGAACTCTTGGTATATCAGGCGTATCTTATCTTAAACCCGATCATATGTTTAAAGATATTCATGCAATTAGAGAAGCAGATGTGCTGCTATTTCCAGAAAAGTGGCAGGTGAATTCTCTTGTTTATGGATTAAATAAAAAGATTTTCCCTTCGATCCAATCGATTCAACTTGGCTTCGATAAAGTCGAAATGACAAGAGCTTTTTGGTCCCTTTCGCCAGATCTTATGCCTTATACCGAAATTGCAGGACGTTCTAATGAGTCAATTGATCGCATTCTAAATACGTTCCCTTTCCCTTTTGTAGCAAAAGAAGTTAGAAGCTCAATGGGAAATGGTGTCTTTTTGATTCGCACAGAGGAAGAGTTCCATGCTTATGCAGAGCGCAATGAGGTTCTCTATGTGCAAGAATATTTGCCAATTGAGAAAGATCTTCGCGTGGTTTATGTTGGCAATTCTGTTGTCTCAGCCTATTGGCGTGTTGGAGGAGAATCATTTCTAAATAACGTCGCACAAGGCGGCAAACTTTCTTTCCATGATATTCCTGAAGAAGCGCTCCAGTTAGTTGATCAGACCGCAAAAGCGCTTGGGATTAATCATGCCGGTTTTGATGTTGTTTGTTCTAATGGAAAGTATTACTTTTTGGAATTCAACTGTTTATTTGGTAATCAAGCACTTGTCCATCAGGGAATTGAAGTTGAGAAATTGATTTTCAACTATTTACAAGAGCAGTTTCCACCTATCGTCCCGCCAACAACGCCATTTAAGCAAATATCTTAACCGTAAGCCTCCTATTAGAGGCTTATTTTATTTCCACTTTCATTTCTTTTAACGATAAATACCGCCCACCGTCTTTACGCATAATATCAAGACGAATCGAATGCTTTCCTTCAGGTAAGTTTCGTACGACAAACGCAGCTCGGTCAACTGTTTGATGCTTTTCACCATCCAGATAGACATCTAAGTATCCATGATACTCTTTTGTCGTATTTCCATCGTCAAATGAAAAATTTGGAATCAAACACTCAATAAAAACGTCAGAGCCTTTCACCCGATGATTTAATATAACTGGCTCTGTGTTCTCTTTAGCTGAGACATTTTCTTGCAGTGCTTGACTGAACCCAACAACTGGTACACAACAGCTAATCATTAAAGCAATGACCATCAGATGCCTTCCTAAACGCTTAACAAACATATGCATCCACACCCCTTCTTTCCTAAGTGTGCCCACGACTGAAAAGAATAATAAAAAAAAGACCCTAATTTTTTAATTGGGTCATTAAAGCAAGCATCATATTCACCATATTTAATTGGTTCTGGAAACGGTCAACTTTTTGCGGAAACGTCTGACCGTAGAACGTTTTTGATGCTTCTTCAAACTCTTTCAACGCATATGGTTCTCTACTTAATCGGCGATACCAAACAGGCTGATTCCTTAGAAAAAAAACAAGATCCTGACGATTGGCTAAAAACTCCTGTACTTCCTCACGCATTGCATCTCCTCCTAGTCATGTCGAAACGGGAAAGGAGAATGGGATTGGGAGTAAGGAGGCTGTGCCTTTGGTTTAGAGCGAAATTGGGACAAAACCTCTTGAATTGAATATACGGCACCGCTGAATTGCTCAATCCCTTTTTGAACCTCTTCAAAATTCATTTGTTTAATCGCACCAAGCATGCTACCTATCCCTTTTTCATTAGTTGCTTCTCGATCTTCTTCTTGATTTTCTTCATACCAACTTGGATCCTCTTCACCAAAAAGCATCCACTCCTCAAACAACTCTTGAAGCGTTTTTTCCTTCTGCTTCACTTTTTTTAGTACATGAGGATGAGCTTTGACGAACGTTTTAAATTCCTGAACTTTTTGACTTCCCTTTTCCTTTGCTTCAGGCAAATTCGCCACCTCCACTTCCATGAAACCTAAATGGTCTTACTACATCATAATTAGACTTTTAACAATTGTGCGCCTATTTATTGGTGAATACGACCATTATTGATAAACTAATAGAAACAATAACTTGTCAAAAGGAATGGTACTTATATGGAAGACCAGCAACTACTTCAATTTTTTTCAGAAATCCTAGCTGAGGCAGATGAAAATGAAAAAAGCTCTCTCTATTCATTATTAGAAGGCGTGCTAAAGAAACAAAGAAATGAGTATAAGACGTATTTAGCTGGGTTAATGGGAATTAAGAGCAAGCTTCTCGATGAAAATACATACGAAAGCATCATACCCGTTCGAGACCTTGTGCATAATCCTCTTCAAATGGTTCATGGAGGCATCACGGCATCCTTAATTGATATTGCGATGGGCTCCCTTGTTCACCAATCTCTTCCTTCTGATCAGGCAGCAGTAACATCTGAGATGAACATCCACTTCCTATCTAAAGGCGATGGCAATGAATTAAGATGCCGCTCACATATCGTTTTTAAAAGCCGTACGAGATGGGTCATAAAAGCGAACGTCTATCGCGATGATGGTACGATCGTTGCCACTGCCACCGGTAATTTTATCGTTATTCCTAGAAAGGTTTAATAAAATTCTGAGTATAATAGTAGCGGAAAACCCCAACACCAATTTCAGTAAATTCTTCATTAAGAAGCGCTTCACGATGTCCTTTACTGTTCAACCAACCAATCATCGCAGCTCCTGCATCAGGATATCTGGCTGCGATGTTTTCTCCTGCATAACTATAAAGAACGTCTCCTTCCTTTAAACGATCGGAAAGCTCTCCTTCAGATGGAGAAGTATGTGAAAAATAATTATTCTCTTCCATATCTTTGCTGTGACCAAACGCCACATCGGCAACTTCATCGTTATAACCTAGTGGTTTTTTATCTGAAAGGTTACGAAGGACATTTGTCATTGCATGTATTTGCTTTTCCATCGCCGCCTGGACGCCCTGCCATTCTTCTTCTGATAACTCTTCGGGCTCTAGCAATCCACCGCGATAAGAAACGGCATATGGTCTTTGTTTAACGAGAACACTAGGCTCTGCAATTCTAACCGCCCGCAAGCTCCCATTAAATTTATCAAAATAATATTGGGCAAATAATCCTTCGTGAATGGCCACTAACGGTTTTAGCTGCTGTTCTTCTTTTGTTAATTGAAAACGATAGTCATAAGCATCAAATTTCACAGAAAGCTCCTTTTGAGGTGCTTCGTCCTCGAAAATAGTAGAAGCTTGTTCTCCCATTGGGTATCTATCTCCAGCATCCACATCTCCCATAAAAAAGACCGTGACAACTCGATTTTCCTCTACACCAATTTGTAAATAAGCTGAGTTAGACTGTTCATAGATCCACCAGTCATATCCGTAAGAACTAGGGTCAATCCGATCAGGTTCACCTAGATTCGATTTCATTGTATCAACTTCTTGGCCTACCCATTTTTCTACGCCTGTTAGCTCAGGTAGTGGTTCATCTTTCGCTATAGACTCTTCCTGCTTCACACCTTCTGTCGTGTTTTCCAACACGAATTTCTCTTCGTTAATGATTCGTTCAACTTCTGTGCCGATGTTACGCCACTCGATTTTGTCGTAAACGTCCATTCCAATAACGATCACAACAATTAGCAAAGCGAACCGAAGGACATTTTTCATAGTACAGTCGCCTCCATTTCGTTGTATCTATTATGCCTTATCCATTATAGAAACTGCAACGATTAGACTGGTACTCCCCTGACTACACTCATACTTAAAGGCGATCGTTCGTTTCTCTTAATCATGACAAAAAAAGAAGAGCACCAGGCTCTTCTTTTTTTATGCGTTCATTTTTTCTTTTAAATGGAAATAAGAAACGATTCCTACAAAACGCTCTCCGTCTACGACAATGACTTCTGTTAAGCGCGATTCATTCATTAAGTCTGCTGCTTGCTCAGGTTTCATATCCGGAGAAAGTGTCATTGATGGCTTTTCTAAAAGCTCTTCCACTTTCGTCATTCCCGCTTGATTATCGGCAAATCCACCAACCGCAATTGCACGATCCGTTACAATACCTACCAAGTTTTCTCCATCACACACTGGCACGATCGTCACGTTTTCCTTCTTCATAATAGCAGCTGCTTCAGCAACGCTATCAGATGGTTTAGTTGGCGTAACATATTGGGCTAAATCCCCTACTGAAACCATACTTTTTTGAAGAGCTGAACCTAATTGATCACGAAGAATTTCGAGTTTCTTATAGCATGTGTTAAGAATTGTTTCTGGGAACTCTTCATCATACTCCACGCCATGTGGGTAGTAATGCTTTCCAACATAAGGCTTGCCTAATTTAATGACAGCATAAGAGGATTCAACCATACCTTCGACTGCAACGCCAGGTACTCGAAGATAGTAAACATCACCGTTTGTCATATCCTCAAACTTATAATCATATGTAACGCGTTCATAATCCCATTGCCCAGCAAGAACTAAACCGTTTTCATGCATGATGTGATCGAGAATCGGAAATTGAACGATCGTAGATTCAAGACCAGTCTTATCAAATTTCATAATTCATTTGCCTCCTTTGTAATTCACAACACGGTCACTCTTTAATAATAGTATAACGAGCAGTGTAGTTGCAATGTTTACTTGGTTGAATAACCTTTAATACGCCTACTATTATCCTGTCCAAACTAAAATGAAATAAATGATTAAATTATTCGGAATGATTATTTTCGCTTCTGGTCAAACTACGATGGAAAGGGGATGATCATATGAAAAAGCTATTACTGCTATCATGTCTTCTCGTAACGATGGTAGCCCTTCCAGATGTGGCACTTGGTCAATCTACATATACGGTGAAACCTGGAGATACGTTATGGAAAATCTCGAAGCGCTACCGAATCGGTCTTACAGAAATTATTAGCGCCAATCCGCATTTTGAAAATCCAGATCTTATTTACCCTGGTAATCAAGTCAACGTACCAACCGCTAATCCATCCATCGAAAAATCAAAAGATGTCGGTCAACAAGTTATGGACTTAACAAATGAAGAACGGGCAAAAAATGGCCTATCTCCGTTAACATGGAATTGGCAAGTTGCCAGAGTTGCGAGATATAAGTCTGCTGATATGAGAAATAAAAATTATTTCTCTCATCAATCTCCAACTTACGGCTCTCCATTTACCATGCTTAAAAATTTTGGAGTGTCCTATAGAAGCGCTGGTGAAAACATCGCTGCCGGGCAAGCTACTCCTGAAGAAGTTGTGAAGGCATGGATGAATAGTGAAGGTCACCGAAAAAACATCTTGAACCCCGGTTATACTGAAATTGGTGTAGGTTACATCTCTGGCGGTTCATATGGCCACTACTGGACGCAAATGTTCATTTCAAAATAAGCATACTAAGAAACTCCCTCCATTGCTAAGGAGGGAGTTTTCTTTAAACCTGCTCATCATCCACTTCTAGGTGTAAACTTGCAACAACAACGTTCACTTCATCTACCTGTAACCCAGTCATTTTTTCAACATCATTTTTAATTCGTTCCTGGAGAACGAAGCATGTATATGGAATAACTTCTCCAAAATCAATAGCTACCTCTACCTTTAACGCTAATCCCCCATCTTCCTGCATGTTTTCATACTGGAAAGATGATCGCTTTCCTTTCCCAACCATCTTTCTCAGCGTTTTTTTAACTGGCGCTTCAATCGAGTGGATCCCCTCTGTCTCTTTTATTGCAACTTCTAAAATAAAATCGATCACGTTTTCTGAGATGGTCAGGCTTCCTTGTTGAAGTGGTTTTCTCATGATGTTTTCCCCCCTCTAGCCCTTCTCTCCTACTATTATATGAACGGCTGAAAATGAATTATTCGTCAAATAATTCATTTCTCTCTACTGGTAAACCGTGTAAGTCCGTACTATAATAGAGTAAGATGGTTTGACTTAGAAAGGAGAACAAGATTGCCAAAGTTCCTCACAAAACGATTCTTACTAATATTATTGGTCATTGCGCTTTTAGCAGTGCTTGCTTTCTGGATCTTACCCGTCTCCATTCCTCTTATTCTCGCGTTTCTCAGCGCCCTTGCCCTTGATCCAGCTGTTAAACTGATTCAAAAGAATACGAAACTGAAGCGGTATTTTCCAGTTATTATTGTGTTCACTTTATTTGTAATCCTCATTGCGTTATTAGGTTACTTCCTTATAACCAAAGTGATTACCGAAGGAATAGCGTTAGTCGAAAATTCCCCACTGTACATACAAAACATTACTCAGCTGTGGGATAACATGGAATCAAACATGGAAGCTGTTTCAAAAAGTTTCCCCCCTGAATTTGTTCAGGAATTTACCAATCAAGTTGATCGATTCCTTGAAAACACGAAGGATACAATCAGCAGCATTGATTACTTAAAAATCATTACCATCATTGTTACAGGCATTCCAAATTATTTAGTCAGTATTGTTGTCTATTTAATTGCACTTTTCTTGTTTTTAATGGACTTACCAAGACTTAAGAAAAAATCTTATTCTTATTTATCTGTCCAAACGGCTGAGAAAGTTCAATTTATGACGAGTCGTTTATCTTACGTTATTTTTGGGTTTTTTAAAGCGCAATTTCTTGTCAGCATCATCATTTTTGTCGTTAGTTTAATTGGACTTTTACTGATTACACCAAAAGTGGCGCTTTTGATGGCATTCATTATATGGGTGATCGATTTCATTCCAATTATTGGTTCGATTGTTATTCTTGGGCCGTGGGCCATTTATTACTTGATTACAGGGGACATTGCAACGGGAAGTCAAATGGCGATCCTCGCCGTCGTTTTGCTTGTTATTCGACGAACAGTAGAACCTAAAGTAATGGGCCGTCATATTGGACTCTCTCCACTGTCTACGCTCATTTCGATGTACATCGGCTTAAAGCTACTTGGCATTATGGGCTTCATTATCGGACCAATTCTTCTAATCGCATTCAATTCAGCAAGAGAAGCTGGACTAATTAAATTTAATTTTAAACTTTAATAATAAAGCGCACTCTGCTGCGCTTTTTATTATGCACAAAAAAGAAGCTGTTCAATGTGAACAGCTTCTTCTCTCTTTCATTCTGATTACCAGATCATGCCCATTAGTCCAACTACACACGTACCAGCTACGAATACTCCGAAGAATATTCCCCATGCTGGATACTGATGACCTTTATGGCTTAAATGCATAAACATATAAAGTTGAAATACCAGCTGAATACCTGCAAGAATCATGATGAAAATAACGGTAAAAGCATCAGAGATCGCATCGCTAGCTACAGCTACGAAAGCAATCATCGTTAGGAAAATCATCATGGCAAAAGAAACAATCTGTTGCTTAAATTCCTTTTCATGAGCAATCTTGTGATGAATGTCGAGATGACTTTGATCGTGCTCTGACAGTGTATCATGACCTTCATGATGTGCCATTAAATTAACCCACCTTTCCCATTAGGTAAACGACTGTAAAGATAAAAATCCATACAACGTCAATAAAGTGCCAGTAAAGAGCAAAGAGATAAAATTTCGGCGCCGTATACAGGTCCATCCCTCTTCTTAGATTACGAATAATAAGAATCGTAATCCAGGAAATCCCCACAAATACGTGAGCTCCGTGAGTACCTACTAACGTGTAGAAAGCAGACCCCCATGCACTACTTTGAATCGTATGACCGTATTCATGGACATAGTGATTAAACTCATAAATCTCAAGACCTAGGAAAGCAAGGCCTAGAAGTCCAGTCACCACAAACCAGCCAATCATACGCTTAAAATGATTTGTTTTGAGTGCCATCGTAGCAAACACCGAGGTTAAACTACTTGATAACAAAAGCATTGTCGCAATAAAAACGAGTGGAAGTTCAAACAGCTCATTCGATGTGACGCCACCGTTTGTTGCATTCCTTAATCCTAAGTATACCCCAAAAAGCGAGGCGAAAAGCACGGTTTCGCCTCCGAGGAAGAACCAGAAACCAAGAAATTTATTTTTACCATCTAGCGTAGCCCGTTCTGGATTGGCAGGCAACTTAGTCATTGCTTCGTTCGATTTCATTTGCCTTCCCTCCCTTCATCAGGCAGATCTTCCTTATGGATATGATAGCCGTGATAATCAATGACAGAGCGAAGAATCATCGCTACTGCCGTGATCACAAGACCACCAATCGCAATCACCCAATTCGAGTACATTGCTGCAAGAGCTGCAATAAACAACCCAGTAGAAAGAACCAGTGGAAGAATTGAGGAGTCCGGCATATGAATATCATCGAGCGGCTCCGCTGCAATCATTGCCTTATTACCAGCACGTTTTTCTAACCACCATGCATCAAGACCACGAACGAGTGGAGTTTGAGCAAAGTTGTATTCTGGAGCTGGTGATGCAATCGCCCACTCAAGCGTACGAGCATCCCATGGATCATTCCCAGCTTTCTTGCCTTTAATTGATGTTTGAATAATGTTCCAAAGCATGATGATCGTTGCAAGGCCCATCAAAAAAGCACCGATCGTTGCTGCAAAGTTGGCCTCATCTAGGCTCTGACCAGAAAGGTACGTATACACTCGACGTGGCATTCCCATAAGACCTAGGAAATGCATCGGGAAGAATGTTAGATGGAAGCCAATAAAGAATAGCCAGAAGTGAAGCTTTCCTAGAAATTCATTTAATAATGTACCGAAAATTTTCGGCCACCAGTAGTACATACCAGCAAAGAGACCAAATACTACCCCACCAACGATAACGTAGTGGAAGTGAGCAACTACGAAGTAACTATCATGGTATTGATAGTCAGCAGGTGGCACACTTAACATTACCCCTGTCATACCACCAAGTACGAAAGAAGGAATAAAACCAACTGCGAATAAATTGGCGGTTGGGAAACTTACTTTTCCTCCCCACATTGTGAAAAGCCAGTTAAAGATTTTAACACCTGTTGGAACCGCAATTAACATTGTAGCAACCGCAAAAATAGAGTTTGCAATTGGACCAAGTCCAACTGTAAACATATGGTGAACCCAAACCATAAAGCCTAAGAAACCAATAAGAGCTGTTGCGAAGACCATCGCTGAGTAACCAAACAGACGCTTTCTCGCAAATGTTGCAATGATCTCAGAGAATATACCGAAAGCTGGTAGAACAAGGATGTAAACTTCCGGGTGCCCAAAGATCCAGAAAAGATGTTCGTAAATAATCGGATTTCCGCCTGCTTCAGCTGCAAAGAACTGAGAACCAAACAAACGATCAAACATAAGTAGTGCAAGACCAATTGTAAGTGCAGGGAAAGCAAAAAGAATAAGACCCGATGTAATAAAACTAGACCAAGTGAACAAAGGCATACGCATAAATGTCATACCTGGAGCTCGCATGTTAATAATGGTGACCAGGAAGTTAATTCCCCCGATTAACGTTCCGATACCTGAAATCTGAAGTCCAAGAACGTAAAAGTCAACCCCGTTCCCTGGACTTGTGGTCGATAGAGGCGCATATCCGGTCCAACCTGCATCGGGAGCACCGCCCATGAACCAACCAAGGTTTAATAACACTCCACCAAGTGAGAACAACCAGAAGCCAAGTGAGTTTACGAATGGAAACGCAACGTCTCTCGCCCCAATTTGGAGTGGAACAATGGCGTTCATAAACCCAAATACTAGTGGCATGGCTGCCAGGAAAATCATTGTAGTACCGTGCATTGTAAGTAGCTGATTAAAAGTTTCAGCTCCGACAAAATCAAATTCTGGATAAAGCAACTGCACCCGCAGTAAGATTGCTTCTAAACCACCGAGTAGAAAGAAGAAAGCACCGGAAGCGAGATAGAGTATCCCGATCTTCTTATGGTCAACGGTAGTAAGCCAATCCCATACAGGATTTTTCTTTTTATAAGCATGTGCTGACACGAATGAAACCTCCTTATTTCCGATGACTATTCTTCAACTTTTAGTCCTTGCAAGTAAACAACTAAGGCATCAAGCTCTTCATCATTTAGCTGATCGCCAAAAGCAGGCATATTATTACCTGGCTTGAATTCTGAAGGATTACTGATCCAGTCTTTGATGTTCTGATCTGTATGATCAAGAATTCCAGCGACTTTCTCACGATCTCCAAAGTTTGTTAAGTTTGGACCTGTGTTACCGCCATCACTACCTACAGCGTGACAGCCAATACAGCTGTTTGCGAAAATTTCTTCCCCTTGAGCTGCTTGATCAGAAGCAGCCTGTGAACCGGCTTCTTTCATTTTTTCTGCCCAGGCTTCAAAGTCTTCTTTTTCTTGAGCAATTACTTTAAAGTCCATCAATGCATGTGATGGTCCACATAGCTCAGCACACTTACCATAATATGTACCAGGTTCCTGAGCATTCAGCCACATTTTATTCGTTGTAGCTGTGTTCGTATCCATTTTCCCACCTAGAGTAGGTACCCAAAATGAATGGATCACATCCTTGGAAACGAGTTCAAAATAAACTCTTTCACCAGTTGGGATGTACAAATCTTGAGACGTTTTCACTTCAAGATCCGGATATTCAAATTCCCACCAGTATTGGTGTGCTGTTACCTTGATAACGGTTGCACCTTCAGGCACTTTTTCAGTTCCTTCGTCCAATGCAAACGTCGTCATAACTGTCGGTACGGCAAGGATCAAAAGAAGAATAATCGGAACGACTGTCCATAGAATCTCAAGAACTACGTTACCTTCCGTTTGCTCTGGAATTTCATTGTCGCTTTCACCACGTCGTCTGAAACGAACAAGCACAACTGTATAAATGAGTGCTACTACAACAAAAACCCCGATCATGATGTAAAGGCTTAACATCATGAGATTAAATTGCATTTCAGCCCCTTCTCCCTTAGGAAGCATAGCTGTTAGCTGTTCGTTCCCGCAACCCGTAAGCGCTAACGCAATTACCGATAGCAGTGGTAAAAAACGCCAAACATTTCTCCAACGTTTCATTTGCACCTTAAACCTCACTTTCATAATAGCTTTTACTCAAAATTGAGTTATAGGAAGACAAGGTGGGCATCCCTACCCACCATGTCTGACCATACTTTCATTCATACTCTTAAGGATTAATATTTACAGCAATCATAACAATGAATAGGATTGTAATATAGTTAAGCGAGTATACAAACATTATTCGCGCCCATTTTATATCATCCTTCATAAAAAATCCTGCTATGCCAATTGCGAGCCAGCCGAAACCAAGAATGGCTGCCACTGTAATATATACTGGCCCAAAGCTGTAAAGCAATAGGGAAACTGGCACAAGTGCAGCTGTATATAATACAATTTGGCGCTTGGTCATTGGAAATCCTGCCACAACTGGCAACATTGGAATTCCAGCATCTCGATAATCATCAACCCGTTTCATCGCTAGTGCGAGGAAGTGAGGCGGCTGCCAGATAAACATAATCAAGAACATTCCCCAAGCGACTGGACTTAAGTTTGGGTCGATTGCCGCCCAGCCAATAAGTGGCGGAAGCGCACCAGAAAACGAGCCTACCACCGTATTTAATGAAGTTGTCCGTTTTGTCCACATTGTGTAGAGCACAACGTAGATCACAAGCCCTAATAGACCTAGCAACGCCGCCATCGGTTCAACGATTAGCAACATGATCGTTCCAGCTATTGATAGCCCGAGACCTACAAATAATACCTGGTTTGCTGGAATTTTACCGGTTACAGATGGACGTGTGTTTGTTCTCGCCATCACCTGATCAATATCACGGTCAATGTAATTATTCAACGATGTTCCCCCGGCAACAACAAAAGCTGTTCCCAACATTGTAAGAATAAGCACCATTGGATTAGCGAATAGATCAAATCCTGCAGCAACTGAGGCAACCCATAGTCCAGTGAATGCGGTAATTAAATTATCAAACACAATTCCTAATTTCGTAAGTGTTAAGAAATCCTTCCAAGTACCAGACGGATTGGCCTCTGATAAAGGACCTGGTTCCATAACGCGGTTCGAAGCTTCATATGCAGTTCTAGCTTTACTCAATCTACACACCTCCTTTTTCAATCGACTGAAGTAAATCAGCCTTTCGATCATTCATGTTAGACAATCTTATAAGAAGACTGTGTAAGCCCTGTTTATTATTTGCTATCACGATTACCCCTCCAGGTTTCTTCCATTCTGCTAAGCAAAATGTAAATCAATCTTCACATCTTACTATTATATCTTGCTAACAGCTATGGTAAGATAATGTTGGTTTTGTGAAAGGAAGCAGTATCCGCAATCCTTATCCATTATAAACGAATCTAATTGTTTTGTATACGTCGTTTCATAATGGTCTATCCTTTCATACGCACAATGTTGGTTTTGCCTCTTCACACATTCATTGTACTATGATTTACACTCAATTAGATAAGAAGGTGTTATTTGTGAATAAATTGTTGAAATTATTCGGGATTTTAACTTCGTTTGGAATGTTACTAGTTCTATTAATGGGGGCTGTCGTAACAAAAACGGGATCAGGTGACGGCTGTGGTAACTCCTGGCCGCTCTGCTATGGAAAGGTTCTACCTGAGGCACCTGAAATTGAAACGATTATTGAAGTCAGTCACAGAATCGTTTCAGCAGCTTTAGGACTCCTCGTTATTATTCTTGCGATATGGACATGGAGAAAAATAGGACATCTTCGCGAAACGAAATTTCTAGCGATTGCTTCCGTATTCTTAATAGTCTTCCAAGGATTGCTTGGCGCTGCTGCTGTTGTTTGGGGGCAGTCAGATATTATCCTTGCTTCACACTTTGGTTTTTCGCTAGCTAGTTTTGCAAGTGTCGTTCTTTTAACCATTCTCGTATTTGAAGCTTCGGGTAATCAAAAAACGCCTCATGTCCCTAAGCGTATTCGCATTCATTTGTACGCGATCACCATATATTCCTACATTGTGGTTTATACAGGTGCACTAGTACGCCATACAGGGGCGAGCATGGCATGCGAGAATGTCCCGTTTTGTAGCGATGGTCAACTCTTTGCGGTAACTGGACCGCAGGGAATTCAAATGTTACACCGAACGGCAGCAATATTCATTTTTATTTGGCTGCTTTATATTTTAATTATTGGTTTGAAAGAGTTTAAATCTAAAGGAACGATGCGAACAGGTCTTATTGTTTCATTTGTGTTTGTAAGTTTACAGGCATTGAGTGGTATGCTTGTTGTCGTTTCAAATCTAAATTTATTTCTTGCCCTCTTCCATGGACTTTTTATATCTGGACTATTTACCGTTCTACTCTACCTTGTCATGCTTTCCCTACGAAGTGGCAGGCAATGAAAAAAGCTGCGCAAAATGCGCAGCTTTTTTTCATTCGTTCATTTCTAACAATAGATCTCCTGATTCAATACCCTCACCATTTGCTACATGGATATGTTCCACAACCCCACTTCGAGGAGCTTGAACAGTTGTTTCCATTTTCATTGCTTCTGTAATCATCAGGTGGTCGCCTTTGTTTACTCTCTCACCTTTTTCAACAAGTACCTTTATCACAGTTCCAGGCATTGTTGCACCAATGTGGTTAGGATTAGCGCGATCTGCTTTTGGTTTAGCGGCTATAGCGGTTTTAATATTTTCATCTTTAATAACTACTTCACGAGGCTGACCATTCAACTCAAAGTAAAGCGTACGCTTTCCTTCTATGTTTGGCTCTCCAATGGATACTAGTTTTACAATCAATGTCTTACCTTGTTCAATCTCTACTTCAACTTCTTCACCTAAACGCATGCCATAGAGGAAGGTTGGCGTATCAAGAACAGATACGTCACCAAACATTTCTTGAACCTCTTCATACTCTAGATAGACTTTTGGATAGAGCGCGTAAGAGATAAGATCATGGCTCGTGACTTGACGATTTAGTTTGTGGTAAAGAGTCTCTTTCAAATCTGTAAAATTCACAGGTTCGAGCAGTTCTCCCGGCCGTGTCGTAATGGGCTCTCTCCCTTTAAGAATAATTTGCTGAAGTTCTTTTGGGAATCCTTGATAAGGCTGACCAAGGTAACCCTGGAATAGTTCAACTACAGAATCAGGAAAATCAAGCGTTTCACCACGTTCATAAACGTCGTCTTCAGTTAAGTTATTTTGGACCATGTATAGCGCCATATCTCCGACAACTTTTGAAGAAGGTGTTACTTTTACAATATCACCAAACATTTCATTAACTCTTCGGTACATCCGCTTAACTTCATCCCAGCGTTCTCCTAAACCAACACCTTTTGCTTGCTGTTGAAGGTTACTATATTGCCCGCCTGGCATTTCATGCTCGTACACTTCTGTGTGCGGAGCTGTCATGCCACTTTCAAACCCGCTATAATATTTTCGAGTATCCTCCCAATAATGAGACAATTGCTCTAGCGCGTTTATATTGATGTCCGGCTTTCTGTCTGAACCATCAAGTGCATAATACAAGGAATTGGCACTTGGTTGAGATGTTAACCCCGCCATAGAGCTTACTGCTACATCTACAATATCTACGCCTGCCTCAATGGCTTTTGCGTATGTATAGATTCCGTTACCGCTCGTATCATGCGTATGAAGGTGGATTGGGATTGAGACTGTTTCCTTTAAAGTTGAAACGAGTTCATATGCAGCATGTGGTTTCAAAAGGCCAGCCATGTCCTTTATGCCGAGAATATGTGCTCCCGCTTGTTCTAACTCTTTAGCAAGCTCCTGATAATAAGTTAAGTTGTATTTTGATTTAGAGGGATCAGAGATATCCCCGGTATAACAAATCGATGCTTCAGCAATCTTCCCTGTTTCACGCACTGCCTCAATGGCCTTTGTCATACCTTCCACCCAGTTCAAACTGTCAAATATACGGAATACGTCAATACCAGCATCAGCAGACTTTTGTACAAATTCACGAATTAAGTTATCTGGATAGTTCTTATAACCAACGGCATTCGAAGCGCGTAGTAACATTTGGAACATGACGTTCGGCACTTGCTTTCTTAATTTTATTAGACGATCCCACGGATCTTCTTTTAAGTAGCGGAGAGAAACATCAAACGTTGCACCGCCCCACATTTCCATTGAAAACAAATTCGGCGTCATTCTCGCTGTTGGACCTGCAATGTGAAGTAAATCTGTAGTACGCATTCTTGTGGCGAGGAGCGATTGATGCCCATCTCGGAATGTCGTGTCCGTGAGCAAGGTCTTCTTCTGCTCTTTCACCCATTGCACAAGTCCCTCTGCCCCTTCTTCATCAAGAATTTGCTTAGTACCTCGAGGGATTTCTTCACTGTATTTTAAATGCGGTACCCTTCTTTTCGAAAATGTTGGTTTTTTCTTTTTATCAAGACCAGGAAATCCATTAACCGTAATATTCCCAATGTACGAGAGCATCTTCGTTCCGCGGTCCTTTCGCTTTGGAAAAACAAACAGCTCTGGTGATGAATCTATGAATGACGTATCATAAACACCTGATCGGAAATTCTCATGTTTCATTACATTTTCAAGGAAAGCAATATTTGTTTTAATTCCTCTAATACGGAATTCTTTTAAATTTCTGACCATTTTAGATGAAGCATGGTCAAAGCTTAGTGCCCAGGTCGAGAGCTTAACAAGCAATGAATCATAATACGGCGTAATAACCGCGCCCTGGTAAGCATTCCCTGCATCCAGACGTACGCCAAAGCCACCACCTGATCGATAAGCCATAAGCTTTCCAGTGTCTGGCATAAAGTTGTTCTCCGGATCTTCTGTCGTAACACGACATTGAATGGCATATCCGTGACAGTCGATGGCCTCTTGCTCTGGAATACCGAGGCGATTACCATGAATATTTTCACCTTCTGCAATCATTATTTGTGATTGCACAATATCGATGCCCGTAATCATTTCTGTAATTGTATGTTCAACCTGCACGCGGGGATTTACTTCTATAAAATAAAACTCACCGTTTTGATTAACTAGAAACTCTACTGTACCTGCGTTAACGTACTGCACATTTTCCATCAGCTTAACTGCAGCTTCACATATCTCTCTCCTAGCATCCTCACTAAGAGATACGCTTGGTGCTACTTCAACAACTTTTTGATGGCGACGCTGGACAGAGCAGTCTCTTTCATAGAGATGAATCGTATTTCCATGTTTATCTCCAAGAATTTGAACTTCAATGTGCTTAGGGTTCTCGACAAACTTCTCTACATAAATATCATCGGCACCGAACGCCGCTTTCGCTTCTGATTTCGCGCGATCGTATGCATCCGCCAGCGCTTCCTGACTTCGAACGATCCGCATTCCTCTTCCACCGCCACCAAGAGCAGCCTTTATCATCAGAGGATAGCCATTTTCATCAGCAAAAGCCTTTACTTCATCAAGTCCTTCCACTGGGCCATCTGTTCCAGGGATAACGGGAAGACCCGCAAGAATCGCTTGCTTTCTCGCCTCCACTTTATCTCCAAACATTCTGAGGTGTTCAAGCTCTGGACCAATAAATATTATGCCTTCTTCTTCACAACGTTTAGCGAACTGAAGGTTTTCAGAAAGAAAACCATAGCCAGGATGGATCGCATCGATGTTATTTGTTTTGGCAATTTCAATAATTCCCTCAATATCAAGATAAGCATCGATCGGCTTCTTATCTTCTCCAACAAGATAAGCTTCATCTGCTTTATATCTATGATAAGAACCACTGTCTTCTTTTGAATAAATCGCGACTGTCCGGATATTTAACTCCGTACAGGCACGAAAAATACGAATTGCGATTTCTCCTCGATTGGCGACAAGAATTTTTGAAATAGCTGTCATGATAATTCCTCCTTAAACTAAAGCTCCATTTGAACGTTACTATCCTTGTTGATATAACCTGATTTTTGTTCTTTTCTTATATTCACAAACGCAGAAACGTTTATTAATATCCCTACTGATATCATAAGTAGAATTAATGATGAACCTCCATAGCTAATGAACGGAAGCGGAACACCTGTAACGGGTAACCAGCCAGTAATAGCACCCAAGTTAACGGAGGTCTGAACACCAATCATTCCAGAAATCCCAATCGCTAACAGGCTGCCGAAAGTATCCTTACATCGAATTCCAATAACAAACCCTTTGAAGACGATATAGCCTAGCAATCCAATTACAAATACAACCCCTAACAGCCCCAACTCCTCAGCGACAATCGCCATAATGAAATCGGTATGGGGTTCAGGGAGAAAGCCATATTTTTGTATGCTTTGTCCAAATCCCTGGCCAGTAATGCCTCCTGATGCTATTGCAATATAAGAATTAATAAGGTGAAAGCCACTATCTTCTGGATCTGAAAAAGGATCATAAGCACCTGTAAATCTTGAAGCTTGTTCAGGCGATAGTGACATCCAGGCTAAGCCGAACACAATGCCACCGATTATGATAAGGCCCAAAATATGACTCCACTTCATTCCAGAGCAGAAAATCACGATTCCAGAAGTTAATGCGATAATCATAGCTGTACCTAAGTCCGGCTGTGAAGCAACTAATGCAAAAATCAATCCAATTACAAGAAGTGGCGGCATAGCCCCTCTTACAAAATTAGAAATATAAGCTTGCTTTTTGGAGTAAATGGCAGCAAGGTAAATAATTAACCCAAGTTTGACAAACTCAGACGGCTGAAAGCTAAAGGCGCCGATTTCAATCCAACTTTGAGCATTATTCGTTGTTGAGCCGATTACTTTCACAAGCAATAGCGAGATGACGGATAATCCAAGGATCGGTACAATAAACTTCCGATACGCTTTATAAGGAAACATCATCGCAAGGAAAAACATAATAAGGGAAGCCGCTAGCCAAATAATTTGCCTATTAAAAAAATAAGCACTATTTGTTTCATGACGCATAACAGCCCAAACCATACTTGCACTATAAACCATCACAAGTCCAAATCCGCACAATAGTAGCACACTAATGATTAGCGAGTAATCATAATGCTTAAATAATTTTTTAATCATAGACGTCATCCTACCTGTTTATTTTCTCTTAAGAAGTCCTCATCAGTTCACAGTTCGATTTGATGTTGGGGGTTTTCATTTAGATACCTTTTAAGTGTTGCCTGCCGTGTCAAAACGCCCACTTCCGCTTTTCTAAGATCCAGCTACGACTCGCAGAAACTACGATATTTCGCTCTTTCACCAGAACACAAAAAGCGTGTTCAAATGAAAAGGTTCCAGTGCCTGCCGTGTCTAAACGGGCGCTTCCGCTTTTCTTGTCTAGCTGCGACTCGCAGAAACTGCGATATTTCACTCTTTCACCAGAACACAAAAAGCGTGTTCAAATGAAAAGGTTCCAGTGCCTGCCGTGTCTAAACGGGCGCTTCCGCTTTTCTTGTCTAGCTGCGACTCGCAGAAACTGCGATATTTCACTCTTTCACCAGAACACAAAAAGCGTGTTCTAGTTCAAGTGCTCCAATATCTCCGTTTCTAAACGCTCGTCTCCGCTTTTCTTGTCCAGCTGCGACTCGCAGAAACTGCGATATTTCGCTCTTTCACCAGAACACAAAAAGCGTGTTCAAATGAAAAGGTTCCAGTGCCTGCCGTGTCTAAACGGGCGCTTCCGCTTTTCTTGTCTAGCTGCGACTCGCAGAAACTGCGATATTTCACTCTTTCACCAGAACACAAAAAGCGTGTTCTAGTTCAAGTGCTCCAATATCTCCGTTTCTAAACGCTCGTCTCCGCTTTTCTTGTCCAGCTGCGACTCGCAGAAACTGCGATATTTCGCTCTTTCACCAGAACACAAAAAGCGTGTTCTAGTTCAAGTGCTCCAATATCTCCGTTTCTAAACGCTCGTCTCCGCTTTTCGAAGTATGTATAAGTTTTCGATGGTTTTTGTTTGAAACCTGCCTGTCCTATAGAAATTAAGTTTTTTTGATAATCGCTTTTACTATGGTCCATCCGTCTGATTCTTTTCCTAGCAGTTTGAAAGGGATCAGGTTGGTTATGCCTAACCAGAGGTTAAAGAATAAAAACCAGGTGGTGATAGATGGATGGAACGGATAAAGAAGTGTTAGTGCAGCGATCATGAGGTTAACGAGTGGACCAGCTATGGCGATTGCTACTTTTGCATAGGCTTTTTCAGGTTGTGAGCTGATGGTCATTCCTCCTGCAAAATAGAAGGCGTTAACGGCTACTTCTCCTCTAGAATGCTTCCATGTCAATACTCTTGGTCCGATCCCAAGATGAAGGTTTACACTGGAGGATGTAAAAATGTTTGCTGCCAGCGTATGACCTGCTTCATGAAATAACAAACTGATTGGAGCAATGATCAGGAGCACCATGAGCAAATCATTCATTCGTATCTACTCCTAAAATCTTCTGAATTCTTTCATAACCTACTCGTATTCTATCATATTTTCTGCTCATACTCGGAAATTAATGTGTCTGCTTAAAGAGAACAAGCGATTTTCACTTTGAACTCATTTAAACTGGTTCTCTACAGAAAAACAAAAAGCTCAAACTATCGTAGATAGTTTGAGCTTTCATTATTTCCTCATACTAGCTTCGTGAAGAGCTGAAAGCTGGCGCTCGAGTGATTCAAGCAATTCCTTGCCATCCTCTTCATTAACTAATCCAAGACGAACCGCGAAGTCAATTTCGCGAGATAAACCAAACATTTGCGTATCAAGAACCTCTTCATACAGAGGACACTGAGGCATCGTTAAATTCTCCATTTGAACTTCGATAAGTTTTAGGATCTTATGAGCATCGGCTTTTAACAGCTCGTATGCTTTTTCACGATGTCCTGTTGCCATACCAGTTGACAAATCTGATCCCTCCGTTCCCTTTCCCATTCCTTCTCTTATCATAAAAGGAATACAAAAAAATTGCAAGAAAAAGCAGGGTAAACGCAACCATCTTTAAAAAATACTGAGCCCATACTGTGAAGATAAATTTTCAAGGAGCTTATTACCTGCAATACTATTTCCTTTCGCATCAAGTGGCGGACTGTAGACTCCAATTCCCATTTCATTTGGTACAAGGCTTAAAATCCCACCCGAGACACCACTCTTCGCAGGTATCGCTACATTAATAGCAAATTCGCCTGAAGCGTTGTACATCCCACACGTTACCATAAATGTTTTTACAATTCTCGCAATGTATCTAGGGATAATTCTTCGTTCTGTTTCAGGATCCCTACCTTCATTTGCAAGAACCATCCCGATCCTAGCAAGGTCCTTACAATTCACTTCAATGGCACACTGTTTTGTGTAGGCTTCAAGAAGCATTTCAACGTCATTGTCTATGATGCCATGTTGTTTCATAAAGTAACTTAATGCTCGATTAAGATTGGCCGACTTATATTCTGAATCAGCTACTTCCATATTTATTCCGATACTCGAGTTATTCGTCATGTCATGTATGAGCTGTAAAATCCGTCCAACTTTTTCTTCCACTGAATTACCATGAATCATATTTGTTACAACCAAAGCTCCGGCATTTATCATTGGGTTAAGAGGTTTTGAGGGCACCATTGTCTCAAGCTTCGCAATTGAATTAAACGGATCTCCTGTCGGTTCCATCCCTACTCTTGAGAAAACGTGCTCTTCTCCTGCATCCATGATGGCAAGAGCTAACGTAAGAACTTTAGAGATACTTTGTAACGTAAACGTCTCCCCAACATCACCGGCAGATAAGCAACCATCTTCCTTAGAATAAATGGCAATGGCAAGTTTATCGGGCTCTGCTTTTGCAAGAGCTGGGATATAGTCCGCTACTTTCCCATCCTTTGTATAAGGTTTACTTCGTCTAACTAGTTCTACTAGTTCTTCTTCTGTACGACATCTCATATTAAATCCTCCCGCTCGAAAAAATTGACTCTCGCCCTACTGTTCCCCAAATGTGACAAATGCAAGCATAACCGGTATACTTGGTTTGCAAAAGATTTTGATAGTGGGGTGTATGAGATGGAAACGATTCTACCCATCAAGGGGAAAGTCAATTATGCCATTACCTTAGATGCAAGCGTATGGATTTTTGATGATCGCAAGATTGAACTAGAGGATTTTTTGAAATTTGACGATTCAATTAAAAAGAATGAGAACGATTACATCCGAGCTCAAGCCGAGCGGCGGGAAAGAGAACGTACGGGGATCAAACCTCCCGTTAACAAAAGCATTAAACGTTTTGAGAAAGAACGAGTTTTAACCGGAAGCTTTGTTATTCCTTTAAAACCATTCCTCTCAAATGCAGAGCCCGCTAGTGACAAGGTTCAGCTTGAATCGAGTGATGGTAAACAGCATGTTTTAACACTGGAAGAAGCGATGAGCGGCTTTCTTCGCTTTTCAAAAGACGGAAAGCCGCTCAGGGAAGATGGACCTACCCACTTCTATTTTGGAGACGGATCTAATGCTTCTGACCCCCTTAAGAATATTTTAGGTATTACCGTCATTTAAAGAAGATCAGCTGCAATTCGGGCAAGCAGAGAACGTTCACCTTTCTCGAGCTTAACATGTCCGCTAAGCGGCTGATCTTTAAATTTTTCTACAACATACGTCAGTCCATTTGTATATTCATCTAGATAGGGATGATCAATTTGTTGCGGATCACCGAGAAGCACAATTTTACTCCCTTCGCCCACCCTCGTTAAAATGGTTTTTACTTCGTGCTTCGTTAAATTCTGTGCTTCATCGATGATAATATACTGATCAGGTAAGCTCCTACCACGAATATACGTCAGTGCTTCTACTTGAATGGAACCGATTCCCGAGAGAATCTTTTCAAGCTCACCCGTTTTCTTCACATTGAATAAGTACTCCAAATTATCATAGATTGGCTGCATCCAGGGGCGCAGCTTTTCTTCTTTCTCACCAGGTAAAAACCCAATATCTTTTCCAACTGGTACAATCGGTCTTGCAATAAACAGCTTTTTGTATCGATTTAAATCTTCTGTTTGCATTAAACCAGCTGCCATCGCAAGCAACGTTTTCCCTGTTCCTGCCTTCCCTACTAGCGTAACGAGAGGAATGTCACTCCGAACAAGCAGGTCCAATGCCATTCTTTGCTGAACGTTTCGTGGACCAATCCCCCACATATACTCCGTTTCCATCGCCGTTTTTTCAATTTTGTTCCCATTTTTGTCGACTTTACCAATACCCGATGAAGAGGCCTGTACAGGGTCTTTTAAAATCACATATTGATTAGGATAGAGCGGCCTTCCCTTTAGTTTCTTAGCCTCAATAAATTGCTTCTCAAAAAATTGATTCAGCAGTTCTGAATCGACATATCTCTCCTCATACCCTGTGTAAATTTGGTTAAATTCCACGACTCTATCAGTTAAAAAATCCTCTGCCTGTATTCCCATTGCATCAGCTTTGACACGAACCAACGCGTCCTTACTCACAAGAATAACGGTACGTCCTGATTTTAACTTTCCTTCTTCTAGAAATAAATTTAACGCAACGGCTAGAATTCGATTATCGTTTGTTTTCTCCACAAATTTATCTTGTAAGTATTGAAATGATCGATGGTTGAGTTCGATTCGAAGCGTTCCTCCATTTTCTAAAGGAATCGACTCATGGAGCTTTCCTCTTTCTCGAAAGCCATCAATCATGCGTGATACTTGCCTTGCGTTCCTCCCAATTTCATCCATATATCTTTTCTTTGAATCCACTTCTTCTAACACAACAGCGGGAATGACAATTTCATTCGTATTAAACGAATAAATCGCATTTGGATCCTGGAGTAACACGTTCGTATCTAGGACGTAAACCTTATCCAACACTTCGCCTCCTGACCAAATTTAAATTGCTATAACAGGTACGAAAAACAGTTGGGACTATCTACGTTTTCTATAATCTATGAACTAGCGTATAAAGTTAGACGGTTATTCAGAAAATAATTAACAAACTGCAGTGATTTGTTACTAAATTGCTCATTACGGAGGTAATCGAATGTATAAAATTCAATGGATTATTGCTCTCTTTCTTCTTGCAGCCTGTCAGGCAAATGATGAACCTGTTGCAGAAGAAAAGGAGCAGACCGAGCGCGTCCAATACGTAAAGCAGTCGGTGCGCACACCTGAGAATCAAGATATGTCAGCGACAGAGATCGCAGAACATCTCGTCACTGTTGCCAAACAAGTTCCTGATGTCAATGACGCAACCGCAGTTGTTACTGGAAAATATGCAGTAGTAGGAATTGATGTGAATCAAAAACTCGATCGTACACGTGTAAGTTCCATTAAGTATACTGTTGCAGAAGCACTCCTAAAAGATCCTTATGGAGCAAATGCTGTCGTTACTGCAGATGCAGATACAACTTATCGATTAAAACAAATGGCAACTGAAATCAAACGAGGGCATCCTGTAGGTGGCATAATGGAGGAACTAGCAGATATTGTTGGTAGGTTAATGCCTGAAGTTCCTAGCAAATCCAATAAATCCGAACCAGAGCCGGTTCGCTCGAACGATAAACAGCTACCTAAGTCAAAAGAAAACGAATTAAAACAACAGCAAAAAGAACAGGATCTAGACAGGTAATTAGATTCTATTTCAAAAAAAGAAACGAACCATTAGCGGTTCGTTTCTTTTTTGAGCTGTGCCATCACGGAGCGGTCTAACTTAGCCGCTGCTTCTGGATCGTAAATTTTTTCATATGCAGGCTCTACCGACATTTTTGCTCCATAAAACATAATATCACGTACTTCCTTAATATCAAGCTTAAACTTCGTAAGCTTCAGCGGAACGTTTTCCATCCTCTCTTCCATTAAAAGAGCTCTTCCCGTAATGGCATAAGTACTTTCATTTCCAATTAGCGTGATTGAGATCTGATCATTCGCCTTGATATTAGAGACGATTCGCGACTTTTGATCAACAGCAAATACAATTGACTGCTGATCAACTGCATAAAGCCATGAAATGGCACTTACATTTGGCCCGGCTGTTTCATGATCAATTGTCGAAAGAAGAACATACTGCTCTCTTTTAAGCAGTGTTAAAAGGTCATTTGAAAGAGTAACGTCTACTTTATTAGGCATACTATTCCCTCCAGTTAATTCCTTCGATTTAACGCATTATACTGCAAAGGATACGATTATTCATGCTATACTAGCAACATGGAATGAGAGGTGTTAACAATGCGTGTAAAATGTGTACTATGTGATAAAATTGAAAAAATTGAAAGCGGTAGTCCGCTAGCTAAAAAACTTCGCAACCGACCGATCCACACTTATATGTGTGACACCTGCAATGATCGAATTGAAAGTCGCACAAAAGAACGTAAAGATACAGGAAATTTCAAACTGTTTCATCAGGATGAAACAAATGATGAGTGGTAAAATCAAGCCAGGACTTATTGCTGGTACGATTGCGGGAATTGCTCTAGGATTCATCTTAAAAGGAATCGAAGCCGTAACAGGTAAGCTTGTTTATACACTACTCCTAAACGTTGATTTTATACCGATTATCGGAGATATCAAGTGGTCTGAATGGATCGAATTCCTATTTCACCTTTTAATCTCTCTTATTATCGGTGTTGTCTACAGTATTGGAAATTCTCGCTATTTTCCTAATCAAAAAAAAGCGCAGGCTATTTTCGCCTATGTGCTGACACTACCCACCGTGTTTCTATACTTTCCGCTCACCTACCTGGCAATAAAGCCAACTCCTGATTTATGGGACGTTACAGCCATTAGCTACTGGACATTTGGGCATTTGATTTATGCTGCACTCTTGTTCTATATCTATACATGGAGTGAAAAATAACTTCGTTTAAGAAAGACGTGCTCGGAGCACGTCTCTCTTTCTTATTGATGGTTATATTTTGGTTCATTTTCAATCGAAGTTAACAGCGCTTCGATTAATTCAACTGGAAACTTCTTTGAATCTTCTTCTCCGTTTTGTCGATAATGGACAACGTAATAGTCATGTGACACCTCCACTTTCAAATCAGAGACCAGATGATCTTCCGTTAATAGTTCATGAAAGAATTCATACGTATCTTGCGCCGCCTGATCGCTCTGTCTTTGATTTGCCACAACTTTAATACTGAGCCAATTGTACATTGTATCCTGAAGATTCAAAGCTTCCCTCCTTTGACGCTAGGCTTCTTTTTTCTTCGACTGGTTGAGTCGCATCTTATAAATAATTAATACGACAGCAGAAGCCACTAATCCTTCAGCAACAGGCAATCCTATTCCAAAAAAGGTTAGCGGAAAACACCCTATTACAAGAACAGCGTATACGATGATGTTTTTAAGGATCGGTAGTTTTTTGGCAAAGCCAAGACGATAAACAACAATACATAGGATAACAATAATCGCATATAGCAAATAAAATCCCATTGTCATATTGTCTTCAATGCCAACTAACTTAGCGAAAAAAGATAAATCTTCAGATTGTATAGTAGGTTCTGTATTCATTTTTCCACCCCCGGTATAAAAGCATAATAAATGAAATCATAAATAAAAGTAAACGATTTCTTTCCATTTAGAAAAAAAGTCCTACATAGGACAGAAAAAATAAGAATGATAAAACAATAAAAAAAACGATCCAAAAGGGATGCCCCTTTTGAATCGCATTAGACACCCTTATTGGGCTGTTTTTTTCTTTTTAGCGTTCTTTTCACGTTCGTTCTTATCAAGGATTTTCTTACGAAGACGAATCGAATCAGGTGTTACTTCGCAATACTCATCATCGTTCAAATACTCAAGTGCTTCTTCAAGCGTTAGAACGCGAGGCTTCTTCATAGAAACTGTTTGGTCTTTGTTGGCGGAACGCATGTTTGTCATCTGCTTCACTTTAACGATGTTAACCGTGATGTCATTCTCACGAGTGTGTTCCCCAACGATCATTCCCTCGTAAACTTCAGTACCTGGAGCTACGAAAATTGTACCGCGGTCTTCAACACCCATAATACCATATTCTGATGCTTTTCCTTTTTCCATGGAAACAAGTACACCAGCACGGCGTCCACCTACACGACCGCTAATAAGAGGCATATACGTTTCAAATGTGTGGTTGATAATACCATAACCGCGTGTTTGTGTAAGGAACTCAGTTGAGTAACCAATCAAACCACGTGCAGGCACCATAAATTCAAGACGAACTTGACCTGAACCGTTGTTCACCATGTTGACCATTTCACCTTTACGCTCACCAAGTGATTCCATTACAGAACCAGTGTAGTCTTCAGGCACGTCAATTTGAACACGTTCAACAGGCTCACTTGCAACACCGTCTACTTCACGTACGATAACTTCAGGTTTTGAAACTTGAAGCTCAAATCCTTCACGACGCATATTCTCAATCAGGATTGAAAGGTGAAGCTCACCACGTCCTGATACAACCCATGCATCTGGAGAATCTGTGTTCTCAACGCGAAGACTTACGTCTGTTTCAAGCTGTGCTCTAAGACGTTCTTCAATTTTACGACTTGTAATGTACTTACCTTCTTTACCAGCAAAAGGACTGTTGTTTACAAGGAACGTCATTTGAAGCGTTGGCTCATCAATACGTAGGATAGGCAGTGCTTCCTGATGATCGTATGGGCAAACTGTTTCTCCAACGTTGATTTCTTCCATACCAGATACTGCAACGAGGTCTCCAGCTTTTGCTTCTTCAATCTCTGTACGTTTCAAGCCAATGAAACCAAAGAGCTTTGTTACTCTAAACTGTTTAACTGTTCCATCAACCTTCATCAATGCAACTTGCTGGCCGACTTTCATTGTTCCTCTGAACACACGTCCGATACCAATTCTTCCTAGGTAATCGTTGTAGTCAAGAAGCGTGATCTGGAATTGAAGTGGCTCATCACTATTGTCAATTGGTGCTGGGATGTTATCAATAATTGTGTTCATAAGAACTTTCATATTGTCATCTTGAACTTCAGGATCAAGGCTAGCTGTTCCGTTAATTGCAGAGGCATAGACAACAGGGAAGTCAAGCTGATCTTCGTCCGCGCCAAGATCAATAAATAAATCAACAACTTCATCCACAACTTCTTCAGGACGTGCTGCAGGACGGTCAATTTTGTTAAGAACTACAATTGGTGTAAGCTTCTGCTCAAGAGCTTTCTTCAGCACGAAACGTGTCTGTGGCATACAGCCTTCATAAGCGTCAACAACTAGAAGAACACCGTCAACCATTTTCATGATACGTTCAACTTCACCACCAAAGTCAGCGTGACCAGGTGTATCCATAATGTTGATTCGTTTGTCTTCATAGTTAATTGCCGTATTTTTAGCAAGGATTGTGATCCCGCGTTCTCTTTCAAGGTCATTCGAATCCATCGCACGTTCGCTTACTTGCTCGTTGTCACGAAACGTACCTGATTGATGAAGCATTTGGTCTACCAGCGTCGTTTTACCGTGGTCAACGTGGGCAATGATTGCGATGTTACGAATATCTTCTCTTATTGCCATTAATTATTCTCTCCTCGTATTCTCGTCTTATTTCTGACGATAAACTCAATAACTAGATCATTATAACACAGATATCGCTTAAGGCGAAATTTCTCTTCTTTCCAGCTTAACCCGGTTATTGTACACTAGTACTATAAAGGGGGCTTTCCGCATGAACAAGCATCAATTCCTTTTACTCTTAATGGCCATTCTGGCGGTTGCAAGCATGTGTGCAATCGGTATTTCTATAGCTGAACAAAGCTGGATCGGCGGACTTCTTTCATTTATTGGAGTAGGTTTCTTTATGGGAATGGGTTTTCGAATTAAACGTAAAGCTGAACAATAACATCAAAAAGAGCTGTTCATCACTGAACAGCTCTTTTTAATGTTCTTTTAATGCTCTTTTAATGCTCTTTTAATGCTCGTTAGGATGTACAAAAATTAAATGCTTTTTTCCTTCACCTTCAATAGCGTATTGTTCAAACCCACATTTCCCTAAAAACAAACTCCACTCATTCTGCTCTAAGGGAATGCCAGCAAAAACAACCTCTCTTCTTTCACCTACTATACACTGAATAACTTCATGACCGACTCCCTTTTTTCGCTGAACAGGATCGACAACGATCGTACCTAACCAAAACTTTTGATTTGATGGAGCCTGATCAAGAACGGCTGTAATGGCTACAGGGGCTTCATCTTTAAACCAAAGCCTAAATTCACATCCCATTCCTTCATAAGCTTGTATATAGGTAAATATATCTTCTGCGATTGGCATCCGCCCAAATTCTTCTTCAAGCCAATCTTTATCTTCCATTGTCCATTCTATTAGGAGGTTTGCAAACCTTTCCTTGCTTGTCGAAGTTACAGATTTCATTTTGTTGAAGGAGTTCTTAAATAGAAGTTTTGATCAAGCGCTGGTTGGATGTACTCTTTTTGAACCTGTGAATGAAACAGTGGAGTACCGACAAAGATGGTGTTTTTATCTAACAAATCAATTTCCTTATTATCCACTGTAGTACAAATGCCTCCCGCTTCCTCAATTAACATTTTACCAGCCGCAAAATCCCAAGGGGCGAGCCGTAAGGAGACATACCCATCAAGACGCCCCGCTGCTACGAAAGCCATCTCAATTGCAGCACTACCATAAGACCGGGTGCCTCTTATTTTTTTAAGAAGAGGTGAGAATGTGCGCGGATCGATACGATGATTCTCCGTGACCCACGTTGCATTGATAGCTAATAGGGATTCTGAAAGATTCGTCGACTGCAATGGTTTTACTTGTTTATCATTAAGGTATAGACCTGAGCCCTTTTTACAATGATACAGCTCGTCTTTTGTTACATCATAAATAAAAGCAAGTTTCCCTACTCCATCTTCGTATATCCCGATCGATATAGCGAAATTGGTTTGTTGATGAACAAAATTCATCGTTCCATCAATCGGATCAAGAAACCAAATAACCCCATCTAAATCATCTATTTTATCTCCAAATCCTTCTTCTCCCATAATGCGATGATTTGGATATGTATCTTTTATTTTCTGAATAAAAAATTTCTCAGTTTGCTTATCAATGTCCGTAACGAGATCGTTCGGATTGCTTTTTGACTCAATGTTAAAAGATGTTGTGAAGGAAGACATGATTTCTTCTCCCGCTTCTTTAATCCATTTAATGGTATCATCATATACGCGATTCCAATTCGTCTGCTGTGTCATGGTTCGATCTCCTTTTACCTTATATTTCATGCTAGTTCTTATTATGACAGGAAAAGAAGAAAAAACGAACCTTTTTGCAAGGTTCGTTTTGCTACGCTTCTAATCTAACCATTTCTTTACGAAGTTCTTCAAGCTTCACTTTACATCTCGCCATTTCATCTTGATCACTAGCCGTCATTGCATCGTGTAGCGTTGCCAGCTCATAGTCAATCTCCATTCTCAATACCGGAATCCGCTTCTCTGCTTCGTTTCTTTGTAATGACTGAATCACTTGTTTCATGGTAACCTACACCCCTTTTCTTCGATTAAGCAGTCATAGTTATCAGAGAAACCTTATAAGACGGAATATTCTGATATTTCTGCTTTGATTACTATATCTTATGCCTTCCCTGCTCACTATGCAACCTCTTTATTTGTTACTATTTTTCCTCTTTTGCTTCTTTTTCAAACCTATCCTTACACATCAATCGTCAGTTTTCATATAAATTGCAGTTCTATGTTACTATAAATGTATAAAATTTTGTCGTAATGGAGGATATTATGTCATTTAACGGATTTACTCAACACGATTTTAACGCCTTCCAAATCGAAGGACTTGATGCAAGAATGGAAGCCATTCAAGAACGAATACAGCCAAAGTTTCAGGCGATCAGCGACGACGTGAAAAGTGATCTAGAAATGCTTGCTGGTAATGAAATGCACCTTCACATTGCACGTCATGCACGAAGAACAAAGAACCCACCAGTTGATACATGGATGGCATTTTCTCACAATAAACGCGGATACAAAATGCACCCTCACTTTCAAATTGGCCTATTTGATGATCATGTTTTTGTATGGCTCGCTTACATTTATGAGCTGCCAGGAAAGCCACAAATGGCTACGTTACTTTTAGATCATATGGATAAGCTTAAAGAAGACGTTCCGGCATCTTATTGGATTTCGACTGATCATACAAAGAAAAAAGCAAGTCAACCTCTTAAAGATGTTGAACTTGATAAGGTTCTAACCCGCTTCCGCGATGTAAAAAAAGGGGAATTTCTCATTGGACGTCATTTTACGAGCGATGATCCACTTTTGCAAGACGGGGAACAATTTATTCAAGAGGTTAAAAAAACGTTTGAAACGCTCATGCCGTTTTATCACCTTTCACTTCAACCGACAACATAAAAACCAGGGGTTTCCCCCTGGTTTTTATGTTGTCATTTTTACTCGATCACGTTCTGTTTGCTTCGCTTCTTTGACAACGTGATAAGTTGAAAAGCCCGTCTCTTTATCAAACTGTTTAAAGATTTGTTTTTCCTCCGATTTAGAAGGAACAACATCTTTAAATTCATGATAGCTACTAATTAATTCACCCTTATGAACACCCTGACCATAGGCTTTCTCAATCAATTCAAAAAAATTAACTACTTTAATTACTTCGTCTTTGCTCCAATCAATGGAAATAGGATATTGGACTTCCATTTTCTAACCCCTCTCTAAAGTTGCCATTTCATTCGAATCTCTTTTGCTTCTTGATCAATCCGTACAAATAACTCGTGTACGGAAGGAACATCATGAATCGCACCCATCACCTGTCCTGCCCACGCAAAACCTTCTTCATCTTTTCCTTCATATATAAACTTCCTGTTCGCTTCACCGCTTATGTATTCTTTCAGCAGGTCATATCCACCATTACTTGCTTCAATTTCAGTAATTCGTTCAGCAAATACATTTCGGATTACTCTTGCAGGCGCACCAAGGCTTCGTTTAATAATCAATGTATCCGTCTCGGATCCCTGTAACAAACGTTGTTTGTAAGCATCATGAGCGTGTGTACACTCTTTCGTAGCAATAAATCTTGTTCCCATTTCAATTCCTTCAGCGCCAAGTGCGAGAGAGGCCATTAATCCCCGCCCATCTCCTATACCGCCTGATGCAATAACGGGAATTGAAACTGCATCAACTACTTGAGGAACGAGAACCATTGTCCCAGTATCTTCCTTTCCGAGATGTCCACCACCTTCTTGACCTACAACCATGACGGCTGTTGCACCTAGCTCTTCTGCCTTAATGGCCTGTCGCTTCCCAGCTGTTAAAACAAGGACTTTCACGTTTGTCCCTCTCACCATATCAAAAACAGGCTTAGGATTACCACCTGTAACCGAAATGATTTCTACTCCTTCTTGGATAGCAGTTTCAAGCATGTGTTCAAATGGCCTCCCGTGCTGGCCAATTGCAAAATTGACTCCGAATGGTTGATCGGTAAGACTTCTTGTAAGGTATATTTCCTTTTTCAGCTGTGTTTCTGAGTCCATAGACATTGCTGTGAGCTGACCTAGCCCACCTGCGTTGCTAACCGCAGAAGCTAACTCGTGATAGGCAAGGTAGGCAAGTCCTCCCTGAACAATTGGTTTCTTTATACCTAATAACTCCGTAAGTCGCGTCTTCCATTTCATCATTTATCCTCTCCTTCCCATCATTCATTTCGAGAATAAGAGAGGATCTCCTTTTTTGGAACTATAAAAGAGACCTAGCATCTAAATAAAACTTGCAAAATAGTACTTATGTGATTATACTCAGTTTGTTTAAGGATAAAAAAGGTCGAAGTGACGGAACAATGAAGCTTTTTCCATTCGCGACAGCTTATTCAAGATCAAATTCTCATTCCCCAATTGTTGGTGGAATGCTATCTGTACTAAAGTATAAATAAAGAGGTGCTTGATTTGCAACAAAACGAAACACCATTATTCACTGGTTTAGTTAACCACGCAAATAAAAACCCCATTCAATTTCATATTCCTGGTCATAAAAAAGGAAATGGAATGGATCCTGAATTTCGTGCATTTATCGGAGATAATGCACTTTCGATTGACTTAATTAATATTCAGCCCCTTGATGATCTTCATCATCCGCATGGCATGATTAAAAAAGCACAGGACCTTGCAGCAGAAGCTTTTGGTGCCGATTCCACATTCTTCTCTGTTCAAGGTACAAGTGGCGCAATCATGACAATGGTTATGACCGTATGTTCTCCTGGTGACAAAATTATCGTGCCAAGAAACGTCCATAAATCGGTCATGTCTGCCATCATCTTTTCAGGTGCCACGCCAGTATTCATTCACCCTGAAATTGATCCTAAGCTCGGCATTTCTCATGGCATCACTCCGGTCGCAGTAAAGAAAGCGCTCAAACAGCACCCTGATGCTAAAGGCGTTCTCGTCATTAACCCTACTTATTTTGGGATTTCTGCGAATTTAGAAGAAATTGTTTCAATTTCTCATGAATATGACGTTCCCGTTTTAGTTGATGAAGCACATGGTGTTCACATTCATTTTCATGATCGCTTGCCAGTTTCAGCCATGCAGGCAGGTGCAGATATGGCCGCAACTAGCGTTCATAAACTCGGTGGATCAATGACACAAAGCTCTGTGCTAAATGTAAAAGAAGGCCTAATCTCTGCTAAGCGCGTACAAACCATTATCAGCATGCTCACAACAACTTCTACTTCTTATATTCTCCTTGCTTCTCTTGATGTTGCAAGAAAGAGACTCGTGATGGATGGGTACGAATTAATCGAAAACGCGATACAACTAGCAGACCGAGCACGGAATCAAATCAATGATATCTCACCACTCTATTGTGTTGGGAATGAAATTCTTGGAACGAATGCCACTTACGACTATGATCCAACAAAACTAATTATCTCTGTCCACGATCTAGGGATTACAGGCTATGAAGCAGAAGTATGGTTACGAAAAGAGGCAAATCTGGAAGTGGAGCTTTCCGATTTGTATAACTTGCTTTGTATTGTCACACCAGGTGATAATGAGGAATCCGTTAATGCCCTCGTATACGCCTTAAAAGATATGGTAGAAGCTTTTAAAGAGTCGGATGGTACAGTTACTGAAAAGTTTGACGTTCATGCTCCAGATATACCGACACTAGCCGTTTCTCCAAGGGATGCATTTTATTCTGAAACGGAAATCATTCCATTTACTGAGTCAGCGGGGCGCGTCATCGCTGAATTCGTTATGGTTTATCCACCAGGCATTCCAATCTTTATTCCTGGTGAAATCATTACGGAAGAAAACTTGAATTATATTGTGGAAAATATTGAAGCTGGTCTTCCTGTTCAAGGACCTGAAGATGATGAATTAAACGATATCCGTGTGATTAAAGAATACAAAGCAATTAAATAAGAGGCGGCCCTAGGGCCGCCTCTTTGTCTTATCAAAATTATTTTTTATCTTTTTTATTGCATTCCGGGCATCTGCTATAAAGTGTGCTTACCTTCTCTTCATGAACGTGATCAATCGTTTTTTCGCAAGTTTGGCAAATGATAATACCCATCCTCAACACCCCTTAAGTTAGTTTTGAAAACGCTTCCGTTTCGCTTAATTCCATAATAGTGTGTCACAATTGTTTTGTCAACACTATATTGTATATCACATTATATTCTTTTTACGCTATTATGTGTTCTAAACTACTAATTGTCAGAAAACATTTTTGGTTGTAAACTAATGGAGATGAAGAAAGGAGGATTTGATGCCACAAAGCGCCTACCTCACTCCCGTAACAGACGAGGATCTGTCACTCATTCATGTTAAAGAACTGCTCACTTATTACATGAACATTACTTCGAAAACTGGAGAACAGCTTTCCTGGTCGTATGGTGACTTTGCTTTTCCTTATACACTTGTTGAAAATGCTAACTCTGATGAATGGTTTTATTTAAAGGGTAAAAATGATGCTTACCGTACAATTGTCATTGGACTTGTTGAGAAAAAGATCCAGATTGTTCTACCCGATCAATCGACTCATGGTGATAAAGCAAAAGCAAATGAACTATGTAAATTTCTTGCTACAAAACTAAAAGCAGATCTCATCCTTTTTAATGGTCGGAAAATGCGATATGCAAAAAAATAAACAGCCATTTGGCTGTTTATTTTTTAACTAATTCGATTTGTTCTGGATTGATGAGATCATAATCTTTATCTCTTAATCCGGACACAATGTCACTCATGGCCGCAGCTGTCCAATCACGGTCATGCATAAGCAAGTTTGCTCCATTTTGTAGAAGTGGTGAATTGACCATAATGTCAGCTAGTGCAGCTTTATTTTGATATTCTTTTACCCAATCATATCCATACGTCCAATTCATCACAAGCATGCCTTCTTCTTTAGCTAGTGACTTAGAATAATCAGTGTTTGATCCGAATGGCGCTCTAAAAAACTTCGGCTTCTCACCAATCACTTCTTCAATCATCTCATTTAATTTCAAAATCTCTTCCCTTTGCTCATCCTCAGATAAAGATTTCAAATCAGCATGCGTCATCGTATGATTACCAATTGCAAAGCCCATCTCATGTATTTCCTTTAATCTAGCCTTTTCTTCATCAGTATCAATAAAATGACCATTCACAAAGAAAATCGCAGGAGCGTCAAGTTCTTTAAGTGTCTTTGCCATTTCAACTGCATTTTTATCTGGTGCATCATCGATCGTAAGAAGCACTGCTTCAGCTGGAGCATCATTTATTGGTTCAAATCCCCAAAATGCTTCATTTAAGCGATACTCAGGCTCTGTCTCTTCAGCAGTGGCCTCTTCTTCCTCTTTCTTCTCCTCTTGGTCACTTGCCTCTTTTGAATCTGCTTCTTCTTCAGAAGAGTCTTGGCTCGCTTCTTGCTCATTTGACGCCTGTTCACTGTTACTAGCTTCGTTTTTTGATGCATCGGTATTTGGTTCGGATCCTGCATTTGTTGAGCAAGCTGCTACAAAAACCAGTAGTGCTAACATCATCCATTTTAACGTATTTGTCATTTCTCTCTCTCCTTATGTAGTCTCCCTTCATCATAAACCAATTATGGAGCTGGTGAAAGAGAAGAATGTCACATTTAACCAACAAATCCCTTTTCATTATCCTACAATTCTGACTACCTCTCTGACATGGTATTTCCCTTTACAACGTTGATTTCAACAAATATACTAGACAACGTGGCAAATTTCGCGATCCGTTACAAAGCCTGTTAATAATAGGAAATAGGGTGCTTGCTGCATAGTTTTGGTAACGACAGGTGAAATTGAGTACACATGCATTTTATTTCTGATTTATTAAAAAAGCTTTTCGGATGAAAGTACAGTTAATTATTCAGAAAGGTGATGATGAAATTTGAATAAGCTTACAGCAGTCTTTATAATCTCTGTAGTGTTATCTCTTCTCTTTATTTCTTGGGGAACCATTTCTCCAGAGTCTTTAGATGCAATGACTTCTTCACTTCAAAGCTTTCTTCAGGTGAAGTTTGGATGGTTTTATTTATTAGCAGCGTCAGGCTTTCTAATTTTTGCGATCTATCTTATTTTTTCGAAGTACGGCAGACTTCGACTTGGAAAAGAAACGGATGTACCGGAGTATAATCTCATTACATGGTTTGCGATGTTATTCTCAGCTGGAATGGGAATTGGACTTGTATTCTGGGGCGTTGCAGAACCAATGTTCCATTATTACGATCCACCTGCTGGCGCAGCTTCTCAGTCAGATGAAGCTGCACGACTTGCGTTTCAGTATAGTTTCTTCCATTGGGGGCTACACCCTTGGGCGATTTATACCACCGTTGCGTTAGCACTAGCATTCTTTAAGTTTAGAAAAGGAGCACCAGGTCTTATTAGTGCTATTTTTTATCCGATTCTTGGAGAGCGAGTAAATGGACCTATTGGTAAAATAATTGACGTTATCGCTGTTATTGCGACCGTATTTGGTGTCGCTACTTCACTCGGATTCGGAGCTTCACAAATCGGTGGAGGAATCTCTTATTTAACAGGGGTCGAAAATTCATTTACAACACAGTTAATTATTATTTTAGTTGTAACGGTCCTCTATATGATTTCCGCATCAACTGGAATTTCGAGAGGAATTAAATATTTAAGTAATACAAACATTGTCCTTGCGATTTTACTTATGTTCTTCCTACTCTTTGCAGGACCAACAAACTTTATTATGGATCTGTTTACATCAACTCTTGGTTCATATATTCAAAATTTGCCTAGCATGAGTCTTCGTATGAGACCATTTGAAGGGTCATCATGGATCCAAAGCTGGACAATCTTCTACTGGGCATGGTGGATTGCATGGGCGCCATTTGTAGGAACATTTATCGCTCGTGTATCAAAAGGTAGAACGATTCGAGAATTTGTTCTTGGTGTTCTTTTAGTGCCAACGATCTTTGGTGGATTATGGTTCTCTGTGTTTGGAGGTTCAGCTATTTCTCTTGATATGGCCGGAACAGGTATTTACGACATTATTAACAACCAGGGTATGGAAGTTGCACTATTCGCTGTACTAGAGCAATATCCACTTGGTACATTTATGTCGATCATTGCGATATTACTAATCAGTACCTTCTTTATTACATCGGCTGACTCAGCAACATTTGTTCTTGGGATGCAAACGACGAATGGAAGTATGAATCCTTCAACCAAAGTGAAATTAACTTGGGGTGTGATTCAGTCATCAGCTGCTGCAGTTCTTCTTTGGTCAGGTGGCCTCGGTGCCCTGCAAACTGCGTCTATCATAGCCGCTTTTCCGTTTGCTATTATCATAATCGGTATGATAATCTCTCTATTAAAAGCTTTTAAACAAGAAAAAATACCGCCAAGACCACCTAAAAAAGATGAGTCAAAATAATAAAAGCGCACTACCCAATTGGGTAGTGCGCTTTTGTATAGACTACAACTCATATGATTAAGATGTAGAAATAATTAATGACTAATGCAATAGTTGTAGAGAAAGAAATGAGAAAAAGAAGCTCCTTCCTTCTCGTCACCATTTGTATTGAAATCGTACAAACCAGATAGAGAAAAACGAGAAACAATACAATTTTAAATCCAATTGGATCTCGTGGAGAATGATGAATGATTTGAAAAAAAGCAAACCAGATCATGAACTGAAAGCAAAGCACTTTTCAATACATTCCACTCCACCTCCACTAGAAGCAATCATCCTATTAATATGTATGTCCTCTTATCGCTAAAAATGGCTCCTCTCCCTCATTCAATTCTAAAACAAGTTTCGCTCATCAAAAAAACTTCGGAGACACTAAGTCTCCGAAGTTTTTAATAAGAAATTAACCAATATGAATTGGAGTACCTAGAGCTACTTCAGCAGCTTCCATAGTAATTTCTCCAAGTGTTGGGTGAGCATGGATTGTAAGCGCAATGTCTTCAGCTGTCATACCAGCTTCGATTGCAAGACCAAGCTCAGCAATCATATCAGAAGCGTTAGGACCAGCAATTTGAGCACCGATCACTAGGCCATCTTCTTTACGAGTGATAAGCTTCATAAATCCTTCACTGTCGTTAAGAGACAATGCACGTCCGTTAGCGCCGAATGGGAATTTAGATGCCTTCACTTCAAATCCTTGATCTTTTGCTTCTTGTTCAGTGTAACCAACTGAAGCGAGTTCTGGGTCAGAGAAAACAACCGCTGGGATTGCAAGATAGTCAATCACAGAGTTTTCACCGCCGATTACTTCTGCAGCTACTTTACCTTCATAAGAAGCTTTATGAGCAAGCGCAGGACCTTCTACGATATCACCAATTGCATAGATGTTATCGAAGTTTGTACGACACTGCTTGTCGATCTTCACAAGCCCTTTGTCCGTCATTTCAACGCCAAGTTCTTCAAGACCGATTTCATTTGTATTTGGCTTACGGCCAACTGTAACTAGAACATAATCAGCGTCAAACGTCTTCGTTTCACCTTTGATTTCTGCTGTTACTGTTACGCCGTCTTCTGTTTCTTCAACGCCTTGGGCAAGAGCTTGAGTAATGATTTCTACATTACCTTTCTTCTTAAGACGACGAGAAACAAGAGAGCTCATTTGTTTTTCGAATCCAGGTAGGATCTGTTTCGTACCTTCAAGGATTGTTACTTCAGTACCGAAGTTTGCATACACAGTACCAAGTTCGATTCCAATGTATCCGCCGCCGATAACAACCATTTTCTTAGGAACTTCGTTAAGTGCAAGTGCACCAGTTGACGAAATCACGCGCTTGCTCCATTTGAAGCTTGGAAGTTCGATTGGGCGAGATCCTGTTGCGATGATGCAGTTGTTGAATGTATACGTTTGAGAATTCTTTTCGTCCATGATACGAACTGTGTTCTTATCGACGAAATAAACTTCACCACTGATAACATCAACTTTATTTGATTTCATAAGTCCTGCTACGCCGCCAGTAAGCTTATCAACAACAGAAGACTTCCACTCCTGTACTTTTTTCATGTCGACGCTCACATTCTCAGCTGTGATTCCGATATCATCGGAGTGCTTTGCAGACTCATATTTATGAGATGCGTTGATCATTGCTTTTGAAGGAATACAACCAACGTTTAAGCAAACTCCGCCTAGAGTTCCTTTGTCAGCAATGGCAACTTTCTGACCAAGCTGTGCTGCGCGAATTGCAGCCACATATCCACCTGGTCCAGCTCCTACTACAAGTGTGTCTAATTCGATTGGAAAATCTCCTACTACCATATTATTACGCCTCCATCATTAAGAGTTGTGGATCGTTCAACAGACGCTTGATGTGATTAAGAGCAAGTTGTGCTGTTACGCCATCAATAAGTCTGTGGTCGTAGCTGATCGATAGAGCAAGAACAGGTGCAGCAACGATTTCTCCGTCGATAACAACTGGCTTCTCCTCAATACGACCAATACCAAGAATAGCAGCATCTGGATTGTTGATGATTGGAGTGAACCATTGACCACCAGCAGAACCCAGGTTAGAAATAGTACATGTGCTACCTTTCATATCGTCCCCTGATAGTTTACCATCGCGAGCTTTTTTAGCCAACTCATTAATTTCAGATGAAACGTTAAGAAGTGGCTTGCGGTCTGCTTCTTTTACGACAGGAACAACTAATCCAGCGTCAGTGTTAGCAGCGATACCAATGTTGTAATAATGCTTGTGTACGATTTCTTCTGTGGAATCATCGATTGATGCATTCAACATAGGGAATTCGCGAAGTGCAGAAACAAGAGCTTTCACAACGTATGGAAGGTAAGTTAGCTTCACATCTTTGTCTGCAGCATATTGTTTGAACTTCTTACGGTGAGCAACAAGATCTGTTACAACAACTTCATCCATATGAGTTACGTGTGGAGCAGTATGCTTCGAGTTAACCATTGCTTTCGCAATTGCTTTACGCATACCTTTCATCTTCTCACGAGTTTCCGGCTGTGCGGATGCTTGTGGTTGAGCTGATGTAGTAGCCGTTTCTTGCTTCGCTTCAGCTTTTTCTTCTGACGCTGCTGGAGCTTCAGAAGCTGTTTCGCCTCCACCATTCAAGTGAGTGTCGATGTCTTCTTTTACGACGCGACCATTTTTACCTGAACCAGATACTTTGGAAATGCTTACGCCGTTTTCACGAGCATATTTACGTACTGCTGGCATAGCAATAACGCGTTTTGTTGGATCCGTTTCTTCTTCATCTTCAGGAAGTGGTTTTGATCCAGCACTATCTTCTTTTGCTTCAGATTTTGCTTCTGCTTTAGGAGCTTCTTCTTCAGCTTGAGGCTGTTCAGCTGCAGGTTCTTCCTCAGCATCTTCATAACCTTCTGCGTCAAAAGTAATCACTACGTCTCCAACGATTACAGTTGCGCCTTCTTCAGCGTGAACTTCTTTAACTGTTCCGTCTACTGGGGAAGGAATTTCAACAACAGCTTTGTCGTTTTGTACTTCTGCAAGAATATCGTCTTCTTTAACTTCATCTCCGGATTTAACAAACCATTTTACGATTTCGCCTTCATGGATACCTTCACCGATATCCGGCATCTTAAATTGAAATGCCACGGGACTTCGCCTCCTAATTGTAGAAAAATTTTGCTCATATAAGATCTGAAGCGAAGCGCGGATCGCAGCTTCACTTCATGTTTTTTTATAAAGAGTTAATTAGAAATTAACAACTTGAGTTGCTTTTTCGATAATATCAGTATGATCAGGAAGCCATACATCTTCAGCTGCAGAGAATGCAAACACTGTATCAGGTGCAGTTACACGAAGCACTGGAGCTTCTAGGCTAAGAATTGCGCGGTCGTTAATTTCAGCTACAACGTTAGCTGCAATTCCTGCTTGCTTTTGAGCTTCTTGTACAACGATTGC
The DNA here is from genome assembly GCF_002563635.1 of Bacillus sp. es.036. Classification (NCBI taxonomy): domain Bacteria; kingdom Bacillati; phylum Bacillota; class Bacilli; order Caryophanales; family Bacillaceae; genus Bacillus; species Bacillus sp. es.036. The sequence continues at coordinate 932,168 of NZ_PDIZ01000001.1, read as the reverse complement.
ACGGTTGGTTTTTTCAACAGATGCAATGATTGTATCGATATCGAGCGGGCTAACCGTACGAAGGTCGATTACTTCTGCGCTAATGTCGTTCTTCTCAAGCTCTTCAGCAGCTTTAAGAGAAGCCTGAACCATCGCACCGTAAGTTACGATTGTAATGTCAGTACCTTCACGTTTTACTTCAGCTTTACCAATTTCAATTGTGTATTCTTCTTCAGGAACTTCCTGACGGAAAGAACGATAAAGTTTCATGTGCTCAAGGAAAATAACTGGATCGTTATCACGGATCGCAGAAATTAGAAGTCCTTTTGCATCATAAGGGTTTGAAGGGATTACGACTTTAAGTCCTGGCTGTTGCGCCATTAATCCTTCAAGGCTATCCGCATGAAGCTCAGGAGTTTTAACGCCGCCACCAAATGGTGAGCGTACCGTAATCGGCGCGTGGAAAGAGCCGCCTGAACGGTAACGAAGACGTGCCATTTGACCGGAAATAGCATCCATTACTTCGTATACGAAACCAAAGAACTGAACCTCTGGTACTGGACGGAATCCAGTAAGTGCAAGTCCGATAGACATACCACCGATACCTGATTCAGCAAGCGGAGTATCGAACACGCGATCTTCGCCAAATTCCTTTTGAAGTCCTTCTGTCGCACGGAAAACGCCGCCGTTTTGACCTACGTCTTCACCAAACACGAGTACGTTCTCGTCATTTTTCAACTCCGTACGCATCGCATCAGTGATTGCTTGAATCATTGTCATTTGCGCCATAGCTTACTTCGACTCCTTTGCACTATATTGTTCGTATTGTTCACGAAGGTTCTGTGGAAGCTCTTCGTACATGTTAGAAATAAGATCTGTTACTTTTTGCTTAGGAGTGCCATCTGCTTTCTTAATAGCCGCTTTGATTTCGTCCTTCGCATTATCAACTACTTCATTTTCTTTTTCTTCTGACCAAAGGTTTTTGCTCTCAAGATACTTGCGGAAGCGAACGATTGGATCTTTCTTTTCCCACTCGCTATCAAGATCTTCAGAACGGTAACGTGTTGGATCGTCACCAGCCATTGTATGTGGACCATAACGGTAAGTCATTGTTTCAATTAGTGTTGGACCTTCACCATTAATCGCGCGCTCACGAGCATCCGTAACTGCTTTATAAACAGCAAGAACGTCCATACCGTCTACTTGAACACCTTGAATACCAGCTGCAACTGCTTTTTGAGCGATTGTTTTCGCCGCAGATTGTTTTTCAACTGGAACTGAGATTGCGAATCGATTGTTTTGCACAACGAAGATCGCTGGAGCAGCATAAGCACCTGCAAAGTTCATTCCTTCATAGAAATCCCCTTGAGAAGCACCGCCATCACCAGTGTAAGTGATTGCTACGTTTTTCTTGCCTTTTTTCTTAAGTCCAAGCGCAACGCCAGCTGTTTGTGTAATTTGAGCACCAATAATAATTTGTGGGCTCAATACGTTAAGACCATCAGCCTGGTTTCCTACAAAGTGACCACGGGAGAATAAAAATGCTTTATATAGTGGAAGACCGTGCCAGATGATTTGAGGAACATCACGATAACCTGGAAGAATCCAGTCCTCTTTATCAAGTGCAAATTGACTTCCTAGTTGTGAAGCTTCCTGTCCTGCAGTTGGTGCGTAGAAGCCAAGACGTCCTTGACGGTTCAAAGAGATTGAACGTTGGTCAAGAATACGTGTGTACACCATGCGGCGCATTAATTCTTGAAGCTGCTCATCTGATAGTTCAGGCATTGCTTCTTCATTAACGATTTCGCCATTTTCATTTAGAATCTGGAACATTTCGAATTGGCCTTCGATGTTTTCGATGGTTTTAGTTCCCATACCTTTCACCTCATCCTTTCATTCATAAAGAGATAGATTATTGAATTGCAAATGTTGCAATTGTGAGTGGGTCGTTCAGTTTACAGACATCACTAGCATGTCCATTTCAACGTTATTAAATGACAAATACCATTCATTAATTTGCATTACTTAAGACAACACTCAATGTCATACCCTTAATTCTGAAGAAATAATCCCTAGTGCTATGTATTACTGTGAATAATAGTCTGTATCAGTAAGATTAAGGGAGTGCTTCTCTTCATGAGTAAGTTCGTTTTTAAGTTTACAATACAGTAAGTTTCAAGTCAATTAATTGATTTATTAATTGCATGTTAAGGGATGATATTAAAACTGTTACATTCTGTTTTGACAGACTGTATTAGTGTAAATAATTAGGAGAACAGATCTTTATAACTCTTTATGACGAGAAAAGGCTTCAAGTTCCATGTTAAAAATGCTTTCTCTTTTTAATTCGTTAAACGGCCGCGCGTTCAAAGTACTTTCTACTTACATAAAAAAAACCGCTCAGATGAGCGGTTTCTATTCTCCGTAATTCACATTTAATTCAGCTGATTCATAAAAAGCTTTTTTGGCTTCATTAAATTCAGATGTGAATTTGTTGAAACTTTCTTTGTGCTTAGCCACTTTGCCATATTTCTCGTTAACGACTTTAATTTGTTCTTGGAGTTGCTCTAAAGTTAGTTCTTTATCTTGTAGTGAGCTGTAGAGCTTTTGATCTTGTTCAACAGCTGTTTTGTATTCTTTATGTAGCTTTCCATAAGCTTCATAACGCTTATCCATAATTTCAATCAAGCTTTTGGCATCTTTCTTAGCTGCATCCGTTTCAAGGTCCTCTGTTAAATCTTTAACTTCCTCAAACTCTTCATATGCTTCATCGATGCTTTCTTTTTCCTTCTTTAAATACTCAAGTCGCTGATCTGCATTTTCTTCAGCTTCTTTCGAAAGCTTTTCAATCTTATCAAACTCTTCCATACTTAGTGCAACAATCTCATTATAAATGTCTTGCTCCTTTTTCTCTGCCTTCGCCAAAGGTTCTTGTTGTTCTCTAAATTGATCTTCAAGAGCAACAGCTTCCTCTAAATGGTCATACATTTTTTCTGCTGGGCTACCACCAAACTGACAACCAGCTAACCCAAGCATTAGAAAACAGAAAAACAGAGAAATAATTCCCAAACGATATTTACGTAGCAAAAAAAGTCCCCCCACATATCCAATTCATTCCATAATAATTACATCCCTGATTACTATACCATAATACAGATCTCAATAGAATACTCCATTTTTAATCAATGCTATAATTTACGCATATTCCTTCTAGACAGATCATTCAAGAGGATTCCCTGTTAAATCGGCTTGTGCTAAACTATCACTATTGTAAGATTCTCTTTTACACTGTGAAAAATGATGCTACTCGTACTTGTTCAGTATCAGCCGTCACTAATAAAAGAGCATTTGCTTTAACCCTTACAAAAAGTTGAATATACTTATGATAGACCGTTTCGAATAGGAGTGAAACATACCATGTTAACAATGAAAGATATTCGTAGAGAAGGGGATCCAATCCTAACTGAAGTTGCAAATGAAATTACCCTTCCTGCAACTGAAGAAGAAAAGCAAACCTTAAGAGAAATGCTTGAATTCCTTATTAATAGTCAAGATCCTGAAGCTGCCTTAAAGTATGAATTACGCTCAGGTATCGGAATTGCTGCACCACAAATCGGCATTAGCAAACGTATGATTGCGGTACACGTCTCTGACCATAGAGGCACGCTATATAGCTATGGCATTATGAATCCAAAAATCATTAGTCATTCCGTTGAAAAAACGTATTTAGATGGAGGGGAAGGCTGTCTTTCCGTTGATCGTGAAGTACCTGGTGCTGTACCGAGATATGCTCGGATTACAGTCAAGGGTGTTGATGCTGAAGGTAATCCACTAAAGCTAAGATTAAAGGGGCTGCCTGCAATCGTTGTACAACATGAAGTTGATCATCTTGATGGCGTTATGTTTTACGATCGGATTAACAATGAAGAAGCAAGTGAATTAACACCTTTAGGTCGATAAGCTTGATTCTACAATGAGCAAAGGGATCGCCGTATCAATAGGCGATCCCCTTTTTTTATAGTAAGCCTACTTTTTTTAACCCTTTTTGAATACCATTTTGGTCGACTGGATCCGTGATGTAATCAGCCACTTGTTTCACTTCTTCATATCCATTTCCCATTGCGACTCCTGTGCCTGCAAACTTCAACATTTCGATATCGTTGAGTGCATCTCCAAAGGCGTACGTATTTTCTCGTTTAAATCCAAGGTGATCAATCATAGCTTCTATCCCTTTCGCTTTTGAACCTCCAGGCGGAATCACGTCCATGGAGTAATCATGCCAGCGGATAAAATCAAGGTTTCCATATGCATCTCGATAGCCACCCTCATCATTACTTTCGCAAAACAGAAGAGCCTGATAAATTTCTCTATTGTGATAATAGGAAGGATCATATCCAGGATAATGCATTTTTAAGTCGTCCATGCTTTTCATAATATGAGGATGTTCATCATGGTTACTCATCATCGCTTCATGATCAAGGAATACCATGGGATGGCCATTTTTTTTGGCTTCTTCTTCAAGAACTGTAATTTCATCGCGGCTTAACGGATTTGTATGAACAACCTTGTCCTGGTGCTTCACGTATTGTCCATTAAAACTGATAAACGTGTCTATTCCAAGATCTTCTCTAAGATCGGCGAACATAAACGGCGCTCTACCTGTTGCAATGGCAACATGAACCCCATTCTCTGTTAGTGTTTTTAAAGCTTTCCGCGTTGACACTGGAATTTTTTTGTCATGATTAAGAAGTGTGCCATCAATATCAAAAAATACAATCTTTTCGTTATGCATCGTCATTCACCTGTTTCCGCTATTTTTTACTATAACTATCTTGAAAAACGTTATGCTGATTTTCTTATCGTGTTTGCTTCTGTTCTTTGATGTTTACCTGATAAATAAACTCCAAAAAACACAAGTAGCAATCCTACAATCATAGGTAGTGTGATGTTTTCATTTAAATAAAGGCTTCCCCAGATCAAGGCGGTGACAGGTACAAGGTATGTCACTAATGTCGCAAACTCTGCGCTACCATGTTGAATCATATAATAGAAGAGCAAATATGCAAGACCCGATCCGAACACACCTAGACCAATTAGCGCTATTAGAATATCACGTTGAAGGAGTAACGTAAACTGAATACCCCCTTCTCCACTAATAAGCATCATTAGAAGTCCTCCTATCGCTCCGATCGTTAACGTAATGAACGACAACACATCAACAGGTACGCCCTTTAAGTTCTTTTTTGTATATTGAGAAGCAAACCCATAGCAACTTGTAGCGATTAACATTGGAAAAACCCCTCTCCACTCGCCTTTTACCAATGCACTTAGATCAAGATCAATTAAAAAAAGGATGCCGATAAATCCAACGATAATACCAGTCCACTGTTTCAGAAATAGCATTCGCCCAAATAAAAAAGCGCCAAGAATACTTGTAAATAGTGGTGTAGTAGCATTTAACGTAGCAGCAAGGCTACTCGAGATCCGTTCTTCACTAAGCGCAATCATTCCCCAGGGAATGAGCGCATTCATAATCCCTACTAGAATAAGACTTCCCCACTTATGATTGCCTTTTAACTTCTTTATTCTTCCTCTTATCATTAAATAAAGAAAAATCGATACTGCACCAAGTAAGCAGCGAAAAAAGACTACGCCCCAAGGCCCCGTAATCGGAACAATCAATTTAATGAACATGAACGACATGCCCCAAATTAAACTCAATGAAATAAGCGCAACATATAACTTCAAATCTCATCCTCCTTATAAGCTAATTCATTAACATGTTACATGATTAAGGAAATGGTGTCCCTACCATTTCTCCATCTTTTTCCAAACTAATTCTTTACGCCGTGATCAATAATAAAAATAGTTATTAAAAAAAGGAAGGATGAGCTTAATGTATCGAAAAATGAAACGTAAATTAAAAAAAACCTGGAGGAACGTGCTATTTCCACAACCTAAATATTCCATTGATTAACCTTTTCTACCCTTAAATTCGTGCAAATTCTCCTATTTCTTATGGAAATGTGGTTAGAAACATGAAAAAGAAACCAATTTCCTATATAATAAACGAAGATGCACACAAATTGTCTGAGTTAAGGAGAGATTTAGAATGATTTATAAGGTATTTTATCAAGAGACAAAAAAGGAGGTTCCTGTAAGAGAGCGAACAATGAGCCTTTACGTAGAGGCTACTTCTGAACGGGAAGTTCGCTACAAATTAAAGGACCGCGACCTTAATATTGAATTTATTCAAACCGTGGAAGATGACTTCCTGGCGTTTGAGCAAAAATCAGAGCACTTTGAATTGGAGAATGTATAGACTATGAAATTTGTTAAAAATCATCAAACCGCCGTGTTCGCTTTAGGTGGACTCGGAGAAATCGGTAAAAACATGTACGGTATTCAGTTTCAGGATGAAATTATCCTTGTTGATGCTGGGATTAAATTCCCAGAAGAAGAATTACTAGGAATTGACTACGTTATTCCCGATTATTCTTATCTCGTTAAAAACCAGGATAAAATCAAAGGTTTATTTATCACTCACGGTCACGAAGACCATATAGGCGGCATCCCTTACTTACTTCGTGAAATTAACGTGCCAATCTATGGTGGTAAGCTTGCATTAGGTTTTATTCGCAATAAGCTTGAAGAGCACGGACTTCTTCGAGGCGCTTCTTTAAATGAAATCACAGAAGAAGACATTATTAAGTTCCGTAAAACATCAGTAATGTTCTTTAGAACAACTCACAGTATTCCTGATTCCTATGGTGTTGTTGTTAAAACACCTCCTGGTAACATCGTTCATACGGGAGACTTTAAGTTTGATTTCACACCGGTTGGCGAACCCGCAAACTTAACTAAAATGGCCGAAATCGGTAAAGAAGGTGTTCTAGCGCTTCTTTCTGATAGTACAAATAGTGAAGTTCCAGGCTTTACAATGTCTGAGAGCCGCGTTGGGGAAACCATCCAGGATATCTTTAGAAAAGTAGATGGCCGTGTCATTTTCGCAACTTTCGCATCAAATATTCACCGCCTTCAACAGGTTGTGGAAGCAGCAGTTGAAAACGGACGTAAAGTAGCAGTCTTCGGACGCAGTATGGAATCTAACATTACGATTGGTCAGGAACTTGGGTACATTAATGCACCTAAAGATACATTTATTGATGCGAATCAAATCAACCGTCTTCCAGAAAATAAAGTAACGATTCTTTGTACAGGAAGTCAGGGAGAGCCGATGGCTGCTCTATCTCGAATTGCGAACGCGACACATCGTCAAATTCAAATCATTCCTGGAGATACAGTTGTTTTCTCTTCTTCACCTATTCCTGGAAACCAGGTAAGCGTATCGAGAATCATTAACCAACTATCTCGCGCAGGTGCTGATGTGATTCACCATAAACTAAGTGACATCCATACTTCTGGTCACGGTGGACAAGATGAGCAGAAGCTTATGCTTCGTCTCATTAAGCCTAAATTCTTTATGCCAATTCACGGTGAGTACCGTATGCTTAAGATGCATACAAAGCTTGCACAAGATTGTGGCATTCCGCAGGATCATTCTTTCATTATGGATAACGGTGAAGTTCTCGCACTAAGCGAAAATGAAGCCTCCATTAGTGGTAAAATTCCTTCTGGATCTGTCTATGTTGACGGAAAAGGAATCGGGGACATTGGCAACATTGTGCTACGAGATCGTAAAATCCTTTCTGAAGAAGGTCTTGTTATTGTTGTTGTCTCCATTAACATGAAAGAGTTTAAAATTCTTTCCGGACCTGACATCATTTCTCGTGGATTTGTCTACATGAGAGAATCCGGTGATTTGATTAATGATGCTCAAGAGCTTTTATCAAAGCATCTGAGTGGTGTAATGGAAAAGCGTACAAGCCAGTGGTCTGAAATTAAGAATGAAATTACAGATACTCTTGCACCTTTCCTATACGAAAAAACGAAGCGTCGTCCAATGATCCTTCCAATCATTATGGAAATTTGATCAAATAAAAACAGCCTGTCGATCGTTCGACAGGCTGTTTTTTATGTGTAAAGATTAATCACGATTTAAAATTTGTCGCTCAAGGCGGTTAATGTCCTGATCTGAGCCAATTACGATAAGAATATCACCTTTTGATATCTTTTGATCAGCTTGAGGCGAGACGATAATCTCATCACCTTTTTTTATGGCAACAATATTTGCACCATACTTTGCGCGAATATCCAATTCAATGATTGTTTTATTATCCATCCTCGAGTTTGCGATCAGTTCTACAATGCTGTGCTCATCAGAGAGTTCTAAATAGTCTAATACACTATTTGAGATCATGCTATGAGCAATCCGAACACCCATATCTCGTTCGGGATGCACAATTTTATCTGCACCAATTTTGTTTAATACTTTTTCATGATAATCATTTTGGGCTTTTACCGTAATTTTACTTACGCCCAATTCCTTTAGAATTAACGTCGTTAATATACTCGATTGAATATTATCACCAATGGCTACGATAACGTGATCAAAGTTACGAATACCAAGGTTTTTAAGAACACTTTCATCAGTTGAATCAGCGATAACAGCATGTGTCGCTACAGAAGAAAACTCATTCACTTTATCTTCATCCATATCAATCGCAAGAACTTCCATTCCCTGCTGACTTAGTGACTTACAAATGCTTCCTCCAAAACGACCGAGTCCAATAACGGCAAATTGCTTTTTCAAGACACACTCCTCCTACTCATTCAGAAAGAAACGCGCGCCAGCAACATTGCTGACGCACTATCATATCTATCCTACCACTCTTATCATCAGTGTCAATATTTCTTCTTCAGGACTTATTCCCCTTTACATACTCTGCGTCAAATAAGAATAGCCTCATTAATAACACGAGGGAAGGCACGAGTAAGCAAAGACCAGCTATAAAGGCGATAACAAGATATACGCCAGTTGTTTCGTTCGTATACCCTGAATAAATGGTAATGTGATCATATAAAATCCACGGTAAGTGAGAAATGCCATACCCGAAGAATGCGAAAAAGAATTGAAGCATCACGAAAATAAATGCTGTTCCATATCGTTTACGTTGGAAAATCAAATACGTCGCGATTAAAAAACAAAAAAGTGAAGCAATAAAGAACCAGGCATAATCTAGCGTTCGTTCGAAATGCACGGAATTATGTTGTTGTAGTGCTACGAAAACCAGAATACTCGATAGAATCGTTGGTGCACTCCAAAACAGCGCGTACTTTCTAAGCAGTTCAAGCGCGGGCTCATCGTTCGCCCGACTAGCATAGTAAGTGAGAAACGCCGCACTAATAAAGAGCACGGATACAATCGCAAGCAGGACAACAGACCATGAGTAAAAACTTGAAAATAGTTCTCCAGCAAGAAATTTCACTTCTCCGTTAACCTCTTCAATAAAGCCACCTTCTGATAACGTTAAAGCAGTTGAAAGTGAAGCTGGGATCAATAAGCCTGTAACCCCATATAAAAACGTATAAACTCGGCTTTTCTTCGCTCCATAGTTTCCAAATGCATAAAATGACCCTCGTATCGCCAGAAGAATAATGGCGATGCTACCTGGTACAAGTAAAGCCGTTCCATAATAATAGGCCGTATCAGGGAAAAAGCCTACGAGGCCAACGAAAAAGAAAACAAAGAAGACATTGGTCACTTCCCATACAGGTGATAAATAACGACTAATGATTTTATTAATAATGTGGTCGCGTCCCGTAAGCTCTCCATAGTAAGCAAAGAAGCCCGCTCCAAAATCAATGGAGGCCGTAATGAGATAGCCATAAAGAAAAACCCACAGAACGGTGATTCCAAGTAATTGAATATCCATTTTTTCACCCCTTTTATTGAAAGCTCTTATTTCCTTCTAGCAATTTCCTCTAGCTCATTTTCGGCTGGATTCGTTTTGAACATTTTTCTAAGCACAGTTACACAAAGCGTGCCAAGTACAATATATAGGAGAAGGAAAAGAACAAACATCCATCCTACACCATTTGCAGACGTAGCAGCATGACCCGTCCTCATTATGTCCCATAGAATCCACGGTTGACGGCCCACTTCCGAGAAAATCCATCCAAATTCGATTGCAAGAACTGAGAGCGGTCCAGCAAGGACGATGAGTCTCAAGAACCATTTATTTTCGGTATTAAAACGTTTTAATCGAAGAGCGATCATAAAAAAGAACGTTAAAGCGGCCAAAAACATCCCGATGCCGACCATCCCATCAAATAAATAGTGGATGTAAAGCGGCGGTACTTCATCTTCCGGAACTTGATCAAGTCCCATTACTTCAGCATTAGGATCACCATGGGCAAGAATACTTAAGAAATTAGGTAAAACAAGACCATATTTCACTTCGTTCGTTTCGTCATCTAGAAAACCACCAACAACGAGATCAGCATTTTCAGACGTCTCAAAATGCCACTCTGCAGCAGCTAGCTTACTCGGCTGGTACTCAGCTAAATATTTCCCTGAAAAATCTCCAATGACAGCTGTTCCGATCGCAAAGATAAAACCGGCCGTCATCGTCAATTTGAGCGCTTTTCGATAATACGTACTTCGCTTTCCCTTTAACATATGGAACGCTGTAATAGCGGCTAGTACGATCGCAGAAGTTAAATATGCTGACATCACAACGTGCCCAACCTTTGTTGGCGTTGCAGGATTAAACATTGCTGCAAGCGGTTGGATATTGGTAAGCACACCATCTACCATATCAAAACCCTGCGGGGAGTTCATAAAAGCATTAACTGTTGAAATAAAGACAGCGGATAACGTTGAGCCAATGACAACTGGGATTGAAATTAACCAGTGGTAGATCGGCTTTTTAAACCTGTCCCAAGTATAAAGATAGATTCCTAGAAAAATCGCTTCAAAAAAGAAAGCAAATGTTTCAAGGAATAGCGGTAAACTAATGACTTGACCCGCCAACTGCATAAAATTAGGCCATAAAAGTGATAATTGTAACCCAATAGCAGTACCTGTCACAACACCTACCGCTACGGTAACGACGAAACCTCTCGCCCACCTCCGAGCAAGTAACGTATAATAGGGATCGTTTCGTTTAATCCCGATCCATTCAGCTAGACTAATTAATAACGGGACACCGACACCTAACGTCGCAAAAATAATGTGAAAGCCTAACGTTAGACTTGTTAAAAGACGACTTAGCATCGCTGAATCTAGTTCCAAATTGCTCATCCCCTTTGTACCAATTTCTCATCATCTGTTACTCATCTTCCCTTATCAATGCTCATAGAAACAGTGAACCTCTTGTTTACACCTTTATTATGAATCATCACTGAGATTGTGACAAGTATCACAATCTTTTTTCGTAAGAATAATTTTTTGTTCGTTAATAATCTGTTCACATTTATTAAAATTTCCTATCGATAAGCTCTATCCCCCAAAAAAAAGAAGCCAAGCAGGCTTCTTTTTTTAAACAGCATCCATCATATTAAACTGTGATTTTACAAGCTCATAGTAAGTTCCGCCTTTACGCATCAACTCACTATGATTTCCTTGTTCTAGGATTCGACCGTGGTCAAGAACGATGATATTATCCGCTTCACGAATGGTAGAAAGTCGATGTGCAATCATAATGGCCGTTCGACCTTCTAGGACGACATTCAATGCTTCTTGAATTTTAAGCTCGGTTTCTGTATCAATGCTTGCAGTAGCTTCATCTAAGATAAGAATACGGGGATCAGCGAGCAGTGCTCTCGCAAAGGACAATAGCTGCCTCTCACCAACCGAGAGAACGTTTCCTCTCTCCTCTACTTCTGTTTCATAACCATTGCTTAAGCGCTGAATAAAGTGATCAGCCCCTACCGCTTTAGCTGCTTCGATCACGTCTTCATCACTTGCACCTGGACGTCCAAAACGGATGTTTTCCATAATGGTTCCGGAAAAAATGAACGTATCTTGAAGAACGACACTCACCTTCTCTCGCAAACTATCGAGTTTCACGTCTTTTAAATCCATTCCATCAATTCGAACGGTTCCACTGGTCGGATCATAGAAACGACTAATTAAGTTTGCAATGGTTGATTTTCCTGAACCGGTATGGCCAACAAGCGCAACTGTATCACCCGCTTGCATTTTCAAACTTAACTCATGGAGCGCTTTACGACTTTCATCATAGGAAAATTCAACATTTTCAAACGTGATTTCTCCTTTAATATCGTCGAGCTCAATTGCGTTTTTCTTTTCAGGGACATTTGGTTGTTCATCTAGAAACTCAAATATTCTTTCTGAAGAAGCCATAGCTACAAGGAGTTGGTTGTAAACTTGCCCTAAACGAGAAATAGGTTCCCAGAACATCCCTAAATAGAAAGCAAACGTTACGAAAACACCGTAATCCATTCCATTTTGAATAAGATAAACACCAAACCAAATTAAAATGGCCGTTCCAATTGCATTTGACATTTCAACAAACGGTCTAAAAATAGCACTCTTTTGCGTGGCATCTTTCCAGCTTGCGTAATTCTCTTGATTTACGCCCTGGAAAAATTCCATGTTTCCTTTTTCCTGGGTATAGGATTGAGTAACGCGAATTCCCTGGATACTTTCATTTAAGTGTGAATTAATTTTCGCCTGCTTGATTCGAACATCCTGCCAGGATCGACGGATTCGTTTTCTTAAGCTCGTTGAGATTAAAAACATAAGCGGCAAAATGATCATAATTGCGAGCGTTAATTGAGGACTTAACACAAACATAATCACAATGATTCCTAGTAATAAAACAATATCCATTAGTAGGTTAATAACACCACTTGTGAAAAGCTCCTGCATGGAGTTCACATCATTGATAATTCGAACGAGGATCGAACCTGCCGATCGTTTATCGAAAAAGCCGTGGGAAAGTCGCTGAATATGCTTAAACAAACCCTGTCTAATGTCATAAATAATATATTGACCAAGTTGATTGGTCCATTTAATTCGATACGTATTGGCAATCCACGATAGCAAATACAAGCCTGCTATTCCAAAAATCAATTGGACAAGTAACGTTTGATTTTGATTCTTTATTGCGTGATCAAACAACAAGACCCCGATGAAAATCGGGACAATTAGTCGAACTGCTGTTGAAAGCAGCATTGAAATAATCGCTTTTGGTAATAAACTTTTCTTATAAGGTTCCATATACCCAAGCAGGCGTGACATCTGTTTCCAGTTAAACTGCTTTTCAATCGCTGTATCCTGCGAATAATGGAACCGTTCTCTTCGATTTTGCTTCAAGCCTTCACCCCATTTCATCCAGTCTGTTTGGCCATTATCTCCTTACGATCTTGGTATTGAATATCGTAAATACTCCGGTAATATCCATTCTGTTCAATCAATTCTTGGTGCTTCCCACGCTCAACAATTTCTCCTTCGTTTAATACAAGGATTTCATCTGCGTGTTTAAGTGAAGAAATTCTGTGCGCGATGATAAAGGTTGTTCTCCCTTTCATCACTTCTTCAAATGCTTTCTGAATCTTTACTTCCGTCTGCATATCAACTGCGCTAGTGGCGTCATCAAGAATTAAAATACTTGGATCTGTTAAAATTGCACGTGCAATCGCGATCCGCTGTTTTTGGCCACCAGAGAGTCCCATACCACGCTCTCCTAAAACGGTATCGTATCCATTTGGCATTTCCATGATAAAGTCATGTGCCTGTGCTCTTTTTGCAGCATCCTGAATAGCATCAAACGAGATGTCAGGATCACCGTAAGCAATATTGTCTCTGATCGTTGACGAAAAAAGAAATGTCTCTTGAAGAACGACGCCGATATTTTTTCGGAGCGATTTCAAGCTATACTCATTAATATTTCGACCATCAATCATAATCTCACCGCTATTAGGTTCATAAAACCGTGCGATGAGCTGAGTAAGCGTCGTTTTACCAGCTCCTGTTGCTCCTAATAAACCAATCGTCGTCCCTTTCGGAGCATGAAATGAAATGTTTTTTAACGCTTCATCGTCATCAACAGCATACTGATGGGTTACATTGTTAAAGGCTACATTTCCTTCAAGACGGTCAACGTTAACAGCGTCTTTATAATCGTAAATATCTTCGGGCTCATCAAGAATTTCCAGCAACCTTTCACCTGACGCTTTTGATTGAGAGAAGGTGTTGATGACAAATCCAAGATTCATTATTGGCCAGATGATATACCAGACTAAACTAAAGAAAGCGACTAGTTCACCTGGCTGTAGCTGGTTTTGAAAGACAAGATAACCACCATAAGATAGAAGAAAAACAACACATAAGTTACCGATAAACTCCATTAGCGGAAAGAATTTGGCCCAAATATAAGACGTTGTTAAGTAGTTATCACGGTAATCCGTATTACTATTTACAAATTTATCAATTTCGAAATCTTCTCTTGAGAGCGATTTGACGGTGTTAATGCCACTAATATTTTCTTGTACTTTTGTATTCAAGCGTGCCATCGACTTTCGAATCCCACGGAATGCAGGATGGACCCGCTTATCAAATTGATAAACGACAATCGCAAGAAAAGGCAGCATCCCTAACGTAACGAAAGCTAGCGGAACTGAATAGCTAAACATTACGATTAAACTAAAGCTTATGATAAGAACAAAATTGATCACCTGAGCAAATCCAAACGATAAGAAAAAGCGAAAACCTTCTACGTCAGCGGTTAAACGCGACATTAAGTCTCCCGTTTTTGCATTATCATAATAACGAAAAGGCAAATACTGCAGTTTTTTATAAAGCTCCTCTCTTAGCCTGTAAACAGCGGTAACGCCAAACAGATCTCCTAAATATTGTTGAAAAAATGTAGCTGTCCCTTTCACGATCATAATTCCTATAAAACCAAATGCAAGATACGGAACCCATTTGTATTCTTGCTTAAGGATGACGTCATCAATTGTGAATTGAAGAAGCATAGGATATAGGACGGTAATACCTGTTACAAATAGAAGGGAAAACACAGACCATAGAAAAAGGTTCTTATATGGCCAATAAAAGTCTTTCAATCTTTTAAACGTTTCCATTCCAACACCACCTTTTGACAGTATGTAATGATAAATAGAGTGACAATATACATAATATATCGGAATTCGAAATAAATAACCACCTATTCGGCCTAAAATTCGGAATTTTTTAAATGAGTGGTAACTGTGCAGAGTTTTTCCAAGACAAAAAGGTTAATTAAACTAAAATAAACCCCAGAGAGCAGCGCTCTCTGGGGTTAGTTGATTTTATTTAAGTGTTTCTTGGCCTGGCTTCCAGTTAGCCGGGCAAAGGCCACCAGTTTGTAGTGCTTGAAGGACGCGAAGTGTTTCGTCTACGTCACGGCCAATATTGTTATGGTTCACAACAGAGTACTGAAGCTCACCTTCAGGGTTAATGATGAATAGTCCGCGAAGTGCAACACCTTCATCTTCAATGAATACGCCGTATTCTTTTGATACTTTGTGGTTTGTATCTGCAGCTAGTGCATAGTTAAGATCACCAAGACCATTATCATTACGGTCTGTATTGATCCATGCAAGGTGTGTATGAATTGTATCAGTTGATACACCGATTACTTCAGCATCAAGATCGTCGAATTCTTCGAAACGATCGCTTAGTGCTGTAATTTCAGTTGGGCATACGAATGTAAAGTCCATTGGATAGAAGAAAAGGACTGTCCATTTATCGTTCTTCATATTTTCTTCAAGGCTTACTTTGCCAAATTCTTTGTTTGTCATCACTGCTTCCATTTCGAAGCGAGGTGCTTGTTTACCTACCATGCGTTCTACCATGTGTAAATCCCTCCTAGAAAATATCCTGCGGCTTTCGCCCACAAATGACATTATAGTACACGATTTATTTTTAGTCAATATTAAATGATAATTAATTTAATGTGGGTTAATTACCTTCCCCCACTATCGTACCCACGTTTACCGCGTACTAAACAGGGTAGTTTTAGTATATCGAAAATCATTTCATTCGTCGCGTATTAACGCTTTACTTGAATTATGATGACAATTTTCGCTATAATTTGACCGAGTGCTTATCCTATTTATGTAGTAGGAACCAAAGGAGGAAGTCTATTGAATTTATTTGACAACATTAACTGGGAAGGTTTCTTAGTGGATACGGGCATAATTGTTCTTAAGCTTATTGCTATCTTAATCATTTACGCCATTGTAAAAGCAATTGGAAACCGATTTATTGAACGAACCTTTACTCAAGTATCTGAGAAACAAAACATGAGCCCTGGAAGAGCGAACACGCTGAAGAATCTATCAAAAAGCATTTTTACGTACATTCTACTCTTTATGGCTGTTGCTATTATTTTTGAAACATTTGGCTTTGACATTAAAGCGTTAATTGCTGGGGCCGGTATTATCGGACTTGCTGTCGGTTTTGGGGCTCAAGGTCTTGTGAGTGACGTTGTCACAGGTTTCTTCATTCTTCTTGAGAAGCAAATGGATGTTGGTGATTACGTCACTGCAGGCGGTTTCGGTGGAATTGTAGAGGAAGTTGGTCTTCGTACCACACATATCCGTTCATTCGATGGAACATTGAACTATGTACCTAACCGTGAAATTAGCTCACTAAGCAACCATTCTCGTGGTAACATGCGGGCGCTTGTTGACATCGGCATTTCTTACAGTGACAACATTGATGAAGCGATCCGGGTCATTCAAAAAGTATGTGACAACGTTGCTGCAACAAACGAAGCCGTTGTCGAAGGACCTGATGTTCTAGGCGTGCAAAATCTTGGTTCATCTGATGTTGTTCTTCGTGTACTATGTCGAACACAAAACATGGAACAATGGGGTGTGGAACGACAGCTTCGCAAAGAAATTAAAGAAGCACTTGATGCCAACGGAATTGAAATTCCATTTCCTCACCAAGTATTTATCGAAAAGAAAGAACAGTAGTTTAACACCGATTTTTCATGGGTAATATAATCACACATACAAAACAGGAGTGTGATTCAGTTGCCTTACAATTCTAAAAGTGAATTGCCAGATCAAGTGAAAGACAACTTACCGAGCCACGCACAGGATATTTTCAAAGAAGCGTTCAACTCCGCTTCTGAGCAATATGATGCTGAGAAAACGGCCTTTAAAGTCGCTTGGAGTGCAGTGGAAGAGAAATACGAAAAGAATAACGATGGAAACTGGGTAAAAAAAGATAATGAATAGCTAAGCAAAAACCCCTAATATCGCATTAGGGGTTTTTTTGCGTTTCTTATTGGTAGCGACTGTCCACTTGCTGACATACTTGATCAGCTGTCATGCCATCCGCATTAATCACTGATCCTTGCGTACTAACCGACTGCATCCCCATCACATTTTGATCCTGACCAGAGACAACACAACAGTCACAGCCATTTGCATCACTTTCTTGCTTTAGAGATACAACCTCATATCCTTTTGCTTGTAAAGCTTGAGCCACATCAGAAAGCGTGTCTTCAACAGCGATTCGTTTCATTTTAATCAATCCTTCCCTTTTAATTATGTAACATGACACCCCCTTATGTTCCCCAACGATCGTTGAAATATACACTACGAAACGTTAAAAGCCTTCAGGTATAGTTACCTGAAGGCTCATGTACTTAGTTTGCTATTTCATTTAAGTAGGATGTTAGCGCAAGGTACGCCGTCTCCATTGCCGATTCATCTGGTTTTAATGTAGATGTATGAAGACCCGATGAAGAATTTACACCAAGCCAGAACATAAATCCAGGAATTTCTTTTAAGAAATAACCAAAATCTTCACCAGTCATGGCTTCTCGGCATTCAACTAATGATACGTCAGAAAGACGCTTCATGTTATCCATAAACGTCTGTACGTGCTCAGGCGTATTGTTCACTTGATAATAGTTTGAACCGTAATCAATAGAAGCTTTACACTCAAATGAGGCCTCAACCCCTCTTACCATCGCTTCAATACGTGTCTTTACTTTTGACATTGAATCAGCCGAAAGCGTACGAATTGTACCTTCTAATCGCGCTTTTTCTGCAATGATGTTTTGCTTCGTACCTCCGTCGATCTTCCCAACTGTGACAACAGCTGAGTCGAGCGGATCGACATTCCTCGCTACAATAGATTGAAACTGGGTAACAAGATGGCTAGAAGCAACGACCATATCACGCGTATGATGTGGGTATGCGGCATGCCCACCTTTACCAGTTAAATCAATAAACAGCTCAGATGTATTCGCAAAAAGCAAACCCGGTCTTGTTGCGATCGTTCCAACTGGATATTCAGGCGCTATGTGTAATGCCATCATTTGATCAGGCTTCCACGCTTTAAACTCTTCACTATCTAGCATTGGTAGCGCACCGCCCGGGCCTTCTTCTGCCGGTTGAAAAACAAATAACAAATTATCTTTCACGCAATGAGTTGCATAGTATTCAAGGATTGAGAGTGCAATTGTCATATGAAGATCATGTCCACATGCGTGCATGTATCCTTCATGCTCAGATTGAAACTCATACCCAGTCTCTTCCTTAATCGGAAGGCCATCAATATCGGTTCGATACCCGATTGTTTTTGACGGACTTTCTCCTTGAACTAACACAAGAATACCCGTTCTCCAGGTTTTCACCTGGAGACGGTCCTGTGGTAAGTTTTCAATAAAATGAAGCAAATACTGCTGCGTCTTAAATTCCTGGAAACCTAGTTCAGGAATTCGATGTAAATCTCTTCGGACAGATGTCATATCCATCGGAATTAGTCGTTTTGTAGCTGACGAAGCTCTTTTTTGATTTCTGTTTTCGAACGAGTTTGATCATCAATTTTCTTAAGTACTCGTGCTGGTGTTCCAGCAACTAGCGTATACTCTGGAACATCTTCTGTGACAATCGCACCAGCTGCAACTACTGAACCTTTTCCTACTTTCACGCCTTCTAGAACGACTGCGTTTGCACCAATCACAACATCGTCTTCGATGACAACAGGGCTAGCAGATGGAGGCTCAATAACACCTGCAAGAACAGAACCTGCGCCGATATGACAGTTCTTACCGACAGTCGCACGTCCACCAAGAACAACGTTCATGTCGATCATAGTTCCTTCACCCACAACAGATCCAATATTGATCATTGCGCCCATCATGATAACAGCGTTATTTCCAATTTCCACTTGATCGCGAATAACAGCTCCAGGCTCAATACGTGCTTGAATACCTTTAAGATCAAGCATTGGAATTGCAGAATTACGGCGATCGTTTTCTACAACGTAATCTTCAATATTTGAAGCTTCAGAGTCAAGTGCCTTTTTAATGTCTTTCCACTCTCCGAAAAGAACACCAGTATTCCCTGTAATGAATGACTTCGTGTTACTACCAAAGTCAATTCCTTCAAGGTTTCCTTTAATATGTACTTTCACAGGAGTTGATTTCTCACTGTTTTGAATAAAGCTAATAATTTCGTTTGCATCCATCATTTTCATTGGAAAATTCCTCCTTTGTTATCATGCTTATAAAACAAAGCATGTTACACATTTTATCGTACATGATCGTTTACGTGAAGTCTAATCTTACAAGCTATTCACTTAATAATTCCACAAACTTTTGAACTTGCTTCAATTGCATTGCGGTATCATTGGTTAATAACCACGTATCTCTCTTTAATGGCAATCCCTCACCATCTTTTAGAGGAATGCGAAAATACTCTTTATCATTCTCTGTAATGCTAATCGAAGGTAGTATGGCATAGCCGATCCCATTTAACGCCATCTGCTTACACGTTTCAATTTGATCTACGACGATCGTTTTCTTTGGGGGTGCGAATGACTGAGTTTGCCACCACTCTTGTATTTCCTGAAAATAAGTCGAATCACTCTTAAACTGGATAAACGGTTTTTCTGTTTCCTTCAACTCTTCCATCGATTGAATCGCTGTATCCACAAGGTAAAGCTCATCTGAAAGCAAGTACTGACTTCTCCCTCGCCAATCCGGCTTTCCTCGAATGATCCCAATGTGAATATCATCTTCATACAAGTAGCGTAAAATGTCACTGCTCCATCCTGTAACAAGTGAGATTTTTACGCTTGGATAATGTTCAACAAACTTCTTCAACACTGCCGGAAGCCAATATTGTCCAATAATCGACGCAACAGCTAATTTTAACGTTCCGTGAACTTCTGAGCTTAACGCAGTCAACGCTTCAAACACTTTTTCTTCTCTCCGAATCGTATCATTCGCAAAAGCAATAATTCGCTCACCCGCTGGTGTAATCGTTAATCCTCTTTGGGATCTAAGAAAAATCGGAACACCCCACGCTTTTTCAATTGTTTGAAGTCGTTGACTTAACGCTGGTTGGGAAACATACAATCTTTCAGCGGCTCTTCGCATATTTGCTTCTTCAGCTAGGATCGATAACACTTGATATTCAGAGCTCATCGAAGCCCTCCTTTCTCACCAATAAGATTTAATTATAAGAATAACTTATCGTAATTCATTATTATAATCTAATTTCATTATGGAAGAAAGGTGACTATACTATGAATGAGATCTTTCGTATGGAGATGATGTTCATGGATTCGCTTTTCTTATTTGGCATTGGGCTTATTGCCACCTTTGTCGGCACTTTATCAGGAAGCGGAGGTCTGATTAACGTGCCTTCGATGATGTTACTAGGCCTTCCCATTCATTCTATTATTTCAGCGAACAAGTTTTCCAATATGCTAAGCTCATTCTCTAGCTTTTATGTATTATTGAAGAGAAAAGAATTATCAATGAAGGAAGCACTAAAAACTGGCCCTATTGCGCTATGTGGTGGCGTTCTTGGTGGTCTATTTGCCTCCTTACTTTCCGAGCAGGCCCTTCAAATTTTCGCAGGTACAATGCTTGTTCTTGCATTAGCTTTATCCTTTATAAAAAAAGGGCAGTCAAATCATTCATCGCATAAGGTACCCGGTAAATCTTTGCCTTTCATTGGTCTTATTGGGTGGTATGACGGAACATTCGGTCCTGGACAGGCGACCCTACAGATGCATCTCTTTCGTCAAAGCGGAATCGCCTATCTGACTTCCATTGGACTCACAAGATTTAATACATTTTTAAGCTGTACGGGAGCCGTCATCGTCTATTTACTTAACGGTCATCTTAGTATGGCAATTGCCCTTCCTCTTGCAGCTGGATCCATTACCGGGGCTCAACTTTCTGTTCGAATGGCAAATAAACTTTCTTTTCGTCAAGTAAACTGGTTACTACGGTCGATGACGATTCTTTTGATTTTTCAAGTTTGCTATAGCCTTATAAAAACTCAATTTTAGGAGTGAGCTGAAATGGTTATCGACTATCTACGCCTTCACCATGTTCAAATTTGCATACCGACAGGGAAGGAAGAGAAAGCGAAACAATTCTATATTGAAACATTAGGCTTTGTAGAAATAAATAAACCAGAAGCGTTAAAGAAAAATGGTGGCTTCTGGCTTAAAGGAGCGAACATTGAGCTTCATATTGGAACAGAGGACACGATCATTCCTGGTAAAAGACACCCTGCATTTGAGATTAATAACCTAAATGATGTAAGAGCGTATCTCGAAAAACGTGGCATTACGATTCAAGAAGAAACACCAATCGAAGGTCTTCAGCGCTTTACCTTCTTTGATCCTTTCTGTAATCGAATTGAATTCCTTTCACGTATAGCTAAACCCGACTCTTGACCGAGCCGGGTTTTTCCTCAATTTTATTCATGATGAAATTCTTTTTCGTCGGAAGTTGACTCCGCTTTTTTGGGTAAAAAAAGAACCAGAACAAAACTTATGAGTGCGAAGACAGCTACTCCCCCATATACCCATTTTAATGAAGTAGTTAATCCATTTTGTAACAGTTCAAGAACTGTTGGGTCAAGACTTTTTCTCTTTGCTTCATCAAGTAACTGATTCGCTGTATTGATATTCACCTCATCACTTGAGGTATGATTTGCTAAGTATTTCTGCAGACGGCTATTTAAAATACCGCCAAGTAATGCTGCACCGACTGCACTTCCTAATGTTCTCATAAACATATTTGTAGCAGTTGCAATGCCTCTCTGTTTCCATGAGACAGCGCTTTGAATGGCTACGATAAACGTTGTAGAGGTTAACCCCATTCCTACCCCAATGAAAAACGAACCAACTCCTGCAAAAATAGGGCCAAGTGCAGGAGTCATTAAAAGATAGATGGCAGAACCACTAATAAGCGCGATACCTCCGAGCACTGAAGTGACTCTAAATCCAATTTTGATCACAAGCTTCCCAGCAATCGTTGATGCAATCGGCCACCCAATCGACATCGTTGTAAGGGTAAAACCTGCAATGATAGGGGGCTCTTCCATAACTCCTTGAACAAATGTCGGAAGAAAACTCGAAACTCCGATTAAAATCATCCCGGTTGTAAACGTAACTGAATTTGAAATAGCGATAACAGGGTCCCGCCAAATCCCAAGTGGCATTAGCGGTTCTTTCGCCTTTCGTTCTACTCTAAAAAACAGAACCATCGCTACAATTGAAATACTGACGAAAATTAAGATCGGAGCTGATGTCCAAGCCCAGTGAACTCCTCCTTCAATTAACACGACCATTAGCGCACTGATGGACATAAGTAGAAGTGCTGCTCCTGCATAATCGATTGATTTTCTTTCTTTATCAATGGATTCATGAAGCAGAAGAACAATCCCAATCAGCGATAAAATACCAAGCGGGATGTTCATCCAAAAAACCCAGGCCCAATCTAAGTATTGAACAAAAACACCGCCAAGGGCTGGTCCTGCAATAGCTGAAATCCCCCATACACTTGCAAGATATCCCTGTATTTTCGCTCTTTCTTCCATTGTATACATATCTCCTACAATCGTAAGAGCAATCGGTTGAACGGCCCCTGCTCCAATCCCCTGAATGAGCCTAAAAAGGATAAGCGCTTCCATTGACTCCGCAAACCCACATAAAAGTGACCCGATTAGAAAAATCACGACGCCAATCGTATAAATAGGCTTTCTTCCAAATAAATCAGAAAGTTTCCCGAAAATCAGCACTGTGATGGCAGACATTAATAAGTATGCTGAAAAAACCCAGCTAAATGTTGAAAATCCACCAAGATCACCTACAATGCCAGGCATAGCTGTGGAAACAATCGTTCCTTCAATTGCCGCCATAAACATACCAATTATAATCGCTCCGAGAACGAGTGGTCGGTTTGTTTCTTTTTTTCTAATACTATAGGATATTTGATTTGTTAGCGATTTCATTTTTCTCAACTCCACCTATGTAAAAAAGCCCGGTTAAAGAACCGGGTAAATCTTTATGACTGTCGTACGGAAGATTCATGTAAATAACGGTTAACGAATTTAAGAAGCGCTCTTCTCGTCAATATACCTTTGAAGATGTTCTCATCATCAACAACACAGAGAAACGGGTGGTCAATCGCTAACTTTAACCCTTTAAAAAAACCATCTTTTTCATTGATGCACGGTATATCCGTATTCATGACTTCCTGGACAACTAATTCACTTAACTTTTCAAATTCAATTCGCTCAATCCCTAATATAGAATCGAGGATTAGCGGCTGACTGATCAATCCTTTTAACCGATATTCTGTATCTAATACGGGTATCGATGAATAGCCTGACTTGATCAAGATAAGCATTGCGTGCTCCAAAGGATTCGTCAGCTGTACATGCGCCACTTTTTCTGCTGAAATTACAAGATCTTCAATTCCTGTTTCATACAAATTAGGTACTTCCATATGTTTTGCCATTTAAAACGTCCCCTCAAGCATGATTCGCCCTGTTAATTTTCTCTAAGGAAGGTCTGCTTTTATAGTAACATGAATGGGGATTGTCCGTTAACTGTAAGTCAATTAATGCTCATAAATCATTTTTCGAGTCATGCCACCATCCACCACCAGATTCTCACCAGTCACAAAATTATTCGCTTCATTTGTTAGAAAGAGACACGCACGTCCAATATCAGAAGGTTTCCCCACTCTTTTTGCCGGGTGTTGCTCATGATCGACCTTACGCAGAGAATCATAATTCTCCACTTCAATCCAACCAGGGCTTATTGAATTGACGGTGATACGGTCGTCAGCAAGGGAAATAGCAAGCGCGTGTGTGAGCGCTACGATTCCACCCTTCGTAGCAGCATATGCTTCACTGTTTGGTTCTGACATAGAAGCTCTTGTAGAAGCGATGTTGACGATTGATCCTCCGTTATTTTTTCTCATTACGGCTGCCGCTGCTCGTGACCCAAGAAAAACGCTTCTTAAATTTGTGTTTATAACCTTGTCCCATTCGTTCACGCTTAGCTCATCCATTTGCTTGAATTCTGATAATCCTGCGTTGTTAACTAAAATGTCTAATCGTCCATATTTCTCTTCTACATTATTAAAAAGACTGGTGATCGCCTCTGGCTCACTTACATCTGTTAGGATGATATCTGTCGCATCTTTTGTCATTAAACGTTTCGTTTCTTTGCAACCTTCTTCATTTACATCAGCAAGGATAACGCGATACCCCTGCTCGCTAAAAGCAATCGCAACGCCTCTCCCTATTCCATGACCAGCACCTGTTACAACAGCGACTTTATCCATCAATTTCTCCTCCTAGAACCACTTTTTCCGTTTGAAATAAACAAGCATTACCCCAGTAATGATAATCATCACAATCCACACAGCTGGATAACTCCACTCCCAACTTAATTCAGGCATATTGTTGAAGTTCATTCCATAAATTCCTGCAATAAACGTTAATGGAATAAAAATAGTGGAAACGATGGTTAACACTTTCATAATTTCATTCATTTTCATACTTAAACTAGAATAATACACATCCAATAAGCCATATAATTGACCTCTTGATGTTTCGACCATATCGTTCGCCTGAACGATGTGGTCATGGATATCTTGTAAGTAAAAAGAGATATCTTCTTTAATGTAAGAAACTTTGCGATTAATTAATTTGTTCACAACTTCTCTAACAGGCCATACTGTTTTCTTTAATTGAAGGATGGTGTTCTTATACTGATTAATATCTTGAAGCGAATGATTATCAGGATCTTCCATGATCATTCCTTCAAGCTGAGCAATTCGATCATCCATCTCATCCATTATGATAAGGTATTGATCAAATATGACATCGAGTAACGAATAGAAAAGAAAATCAGAACCGCTTTTTCTTATACGCCCCTTACTTTCTTGTAGCTGAAGGCGAACAGGATCAAATAAATCACCCCGCTTTTCCTGGAAAGTAATGACGGTATTTTCCATCAAGATAAAACTCACTTGCTCATCATCAAGATCCGGGCTTTCTTCTGGTAAGTCAAGCATTTTTACAATCGCCAATAAATGATCTTCAAAAAAATCGATTTTTGGTCGATGCTCGGTATTTAAAATATCTTCTGTTGTTAATGGGTGTAACCCCACATGCTTGCTTATTTGATCAATTAGTTGAACATTATGTACACCATTTACATTAACCCAAGTAACTTTTTCGGAATCAATCATCGTTTTCACTTCATCAAGTGATGCATTCTCGTATTCGTCAATTCCATCACTGTCGAAAGCGATAGCTGAAATGGTTACTTCTTCTGTTTGTTCATCCCCAATATAAACCAGAGACCCTGGTGGCATTCCTTTTTTTTGAGTTCGATTTCTTCTTAATTTCGTTCGTATCCCCATTGTTACTTCACCTCAATTCTATTTTAAAATACCCTGATTCTAAGATTTAAAAACACATCATCACCTTCTAGCCAACTCTTCCTCGTTTTGCCAAAGAAAAAAAGCCCCAAATCGGGCTAGAGCACGTCTTCCTTCCTAATCACTTCTTCATACTTTTCCCACACCATTTCAAGGTCAGACTTTGCAGAATCTGTTTTGATTGCATTCCATACAACTGCCATAAAAAGAGCCAGTCCAAGAAACAGTACAACCATCGTTAGCAATACCCCTACCATCGAAGTCCTCCTCTGTTTATTTCTTTCCATCATATGTGTAGAGAAAAGATAAGATGTCGGAATAAACAGAAAAAACTTGATTCTTTTATGAAATTACGGTAAGGTACGTTAAATAAACATTTATCCAATTCACTCATCAACTTTTGCTAAAAATAGGAGGGTAATAAAAGTGGAACATTCAAGAGAAGAGATTAGAAAGATTGAAGAAAAGGCGAAGGAAGATCAAAAACGTGCACAAAAAGCGAAGGAAGTTGTAAAGGAAGCGAAAAAAAACGCTAATCCCCAGCGTGAAAAGAACGAATTTCCTTCTCATCCATAATAAAAAGACGCCATAAGGCGTCTTTTTATTGCTCTGTATTTAGCTCAATTAAATTTCCATCAGGATCGGCAACAAAAATTTGCGCAAAACCACTTTTACTCGTTGGGTTTTCATAAATTGTTACGCCTTTTTCTTTAAACCAGCGAAGCGTTTCGTCATAACTCTTCACGCGAAAGGCAAAATGCCCTTCCCTTGAAGATAATTCATTTGTCCCGCGAAGGGTTTTCGCTTCCGGATAAACTATAAGATGAAGTTGCTGACTTCCGATTTGATACCAGGCGCCTGGAAAGCCAAAATTCGGTCGATCAATTTCCTCTAGACACAAAATTTCTCGATAAAATCTTTTGGCTCTTTCAATGTCAGTAACCGCTAAACTCACGTGGTGTATTTCTTGAACTTCAATCACTTCTACTCCTCCTTTTCCATATGAACGAATGATGGGTTTGCAGGTAGCTTAATAAGAAAAACTGTTCCTTCATGTTTCTTACTCGTTACCTCGATATGACCACCGTGTTCTTTAATTACCTTATAACTTACCATTAATCCGAGCCCCGTACCTTTTTCGGAAGTCTGGTAATAAGGCTCACCTAAGCGATTGATTAAATGGTCAGGTATTCCATCACCATGATCCTCCACTTCAATAAGAATTTCGCCATTCTCAGTTTTTAATAGTTTAGTCTTTAACTGACCACCATTTGGCATGGACTCAATTCCGTTATTGATTAAATTCATCATCACTTGTTTAATATGTGAGCGAATACATCTATACTCCACATCTATACTGCCGTAGGCCTCTACAATATTAATTTTGCGATCGGCTGCTTTTTGCGATAAATCTTCAACCAATTCAGCCAACATTTCATTTAAATTAACTACTTCGTATGACACAAATTCACGCTTTGAAAGTAAAAGAAACTCGTTAACAATCTCCTCTAGCTGCTGCATTTCAACTCCCACTACTTTTAGTAACTCTTGATTTACAGCTTCATTTCCATCAAGTAATTGGAGAAAACCTTTTACAGTCGATAACGGGTTTCGAATTTCGTGCGCAACGCTTGCAGCAAGATCACCGAGTACGTTGGTTGTCTCAGTCTTACGTAAATCTGCTTCAGCATTCTTAATCTCTGTCACCTCTCGAATGATAACAAGATGGTGATTCGGGTAAATCTCGTAACTTAGCGTAAAACTAAAATATTGCTTTTCACCTGTACTTTGACGATGTCTTTTACCTTCACCACTTCTTCCTAACATTGCAGGATTATCCCAGGTAATATCACAACCATTTTCAAGATGAGAATAATGAGTTGAAATAATGAGATCTTTATCTACTTCAAAAATTTGACAAAATGACTCATTCACATTAACTATATAGCCATTATGATCGAGAATTGCCATCCCATCTAGCGCCCGTTCAAACAGCTGTCGAAAGCGTTCTTCACTTTGTTGAAGCTCTTGGATCATTTGTTTTGTATGAGTAATATCACGATAAATCGTTAAATATAAATTGCCATATGCACTTTTTTTTGTTGTGAACTCCAATTGTTTCTTTTCACCATCAGGCATTGTAAACTGAATATCTCCACGGACCTCTCCATGTCTTTCCACTTTTTCCTGAAAAGTTTTTCCAATTGAAATATTTTTACCTTCGAGAAAATCAAATAAATGATACGTTTTTATTTCGTTAAGACTTATGTTAAATAACTTACACGCGGCAGGATTTGCATCTACAATCATTCGCTCTGGATTCCAGATTAAAATACCATCAAGAGCATTTTCAAAAATATTCGTAAGTTTATCTTCGCTTTCCGTTAACTTGTTCAAAAGAAGCTGTTCTTCTGTTACATCTCGAATGATCGATAAATTTAAATCACGGTATGCCTTATAGGTTATCGATAACTCAATGAATTTAAGCTTTCCGTTCTCAAGAATAACAGGAAGCTTTTCAATGACATAACCTTCCTCAACTAAATGTCTTCTCATTTTTTGAAACGTGCGAATTCCTTCAGGAGCGACATGGTGGCCAATTTTTTTAGAATGAATCGATTCCATATCTAATTCAAAAATCTCGGAACAAGCCTGATTAATTTCCACCAAGTTTCCATTTTGATCTGAAAGAGTCATACCATCTCGGGAATGATTAAAAATGTGATCAAGCTTTCTGCTTTTCTCCATTAGTTCGAGGTTAATATCTTGCTTTTCCAATTCAGAGCCGGCTTTAAGCATGGAAATTTTCGGATGATTTGTTTTATTAGATTCCATACGCGGTCTCCTTTTGAATAGAATGATTTAATTATAGCATTGACGCGTATAGAACTTAATGATTTACTGCTTTAAAAAACAAGAAATTCTTAAGAGTAATGATCGATGACACCTTTATCCCTTCTCTTCAGATGAATAAATACGAATGACCACTGACCCTTCTACTACTTTTGCGCTAATGAGCAATGGCTGTTGGTTATTATTGCGAAACGAAAAATCAGGACCGTACCAGCTTACCGTTGCATCTCGTCCAGGCTTTACGTACGGAACACTTCGACTGTGTGAATAACGTTCGATAATTTGAACGCCAGCTTGATCCACTGCATTAAATAGGGTGGATGACACCTGACATATCCCTCCCCCTACCCCTTCAGACAATTCCCCTTTCACTATAATCGGAGCCGGTAAGTATCCTCTTTCCTTTGTACGTTTTCCGACTGTTTGATTAAATGAGAACGTTTCACCTGGAAACACAACAGTATTGTTTATCGCTTCAGCAGCTAACACAATATTTGACGTTCGCTCTAGATTATTTTTTCTAAAATGGGTAACAAATGCACCTACTTCGTTACTTCGAATCGAAGCAAGCAGCTCTGCATTTACTCTTGGATAAAGAATGGTCACTTCTGGTTCCATCCATGTCGTCCCTTCTTGATACAACGTTTGCAGAAGTACTTCTCTAAAAATAGTACGATTTAACGCATATCCATTTACCCCATCTTTAATAACTCCTTGTGAATCGATAGAGGCGTTTATTGGAGATGTTGAAATCGACTTCTCCACTTTCTCCATCAAGTGATTTAGTTCTTCCTCCTCATAAAATGGGGATCCGAGCCATTCTGAAAAAAGCGCTTGTTTTTCAATCTGATGTGGGTTTTCTCCGTTCCGATGAATGATTATTTGTTCTTTTCCATCTCCTGCGTAGGCAAGTGATAATGCCAAAATAAGACTAAACATTTCATTTCCCCTTTCTAAACTCGATCGTAGTATGCTTCATATTCCTATTTAATAAAATCGAATAGTTCAAAATGCCTTGAGCAAAATAAGAATGATAAACAGAAACAGGGGGGAGTTAATGAAGCGGTTACTCATTTTTTCATTGTTGCTTTGCCCAATGGTCGTTTCTGAAAGCACTTTTGCAGTAGAACCCTTTTATGACCTCCTACCAATTGATAGCGAAATTACCCTCCTACCATGGGAGAAAGTAGATGAGGTCATACCACGCAAAGCCATTTTTACGATGATTGATGTTGAAAGCGGTGCTTCTTTTCAGGTTCAGAGAAGAGCTGGAAGCAAGCATGCTGATATCCAACCCTTAACAAAAGAAGATACGCGAGTGCTAAAAGAGATTTATGGAGAATGGAGTTGGAAGCGAAGAGCTGTCATTGTCTTATACGAAGGAAGAACAATAGCGGCTTCCATGAACGGTATGCCTCACGGAGCAGGGGCGCTGGATAATGGATTCAATGGACACTTCTGTCTTCACTTTCTTAACAGTACGACACATAAAACACCAACCCCTGATCCTGCTCACCGCTTAATGATCATGAAAGCGAGCGGACAATTAGACCATTTTTTATTGAACCAAACACCTGATGAATTGGTTGATAGTCTGATGCTTGCGATTAATAACACTGATGCTTCTATCCTAAAAAAAATTCTTTCTAAAAACGTCACAACAACGGATCTTAAGGTTCTGTCACGCTTGTCTTTTACAAAGTGGAAAGTTACAAAAAGTACCGAAAAACCTTTTGAGCAACTTATCAAAACAAAGGTTGAAGTTTATATTAAAGATGCCGGCGTTATTACAACGACTGTTGAGATTACAGCCAAAAAAAATCCAATATCAAATCGATGGGAGCTTGAAATACCAAGTTTATTAACAATTGCCAATCATTAAAAGGAGTGAGACACAATGGATCGATTCACTGAAACATATGAAGAATATCTAAAAAACGGTACAAATAAGATTAGCATCAAGACACCGAATGACGACGCCACCTTCATTGAGGCTGTCAGAAAAAATGATGACGGTGATCTCATTGCATTTAAAACCAATACTGGTGAAGAACTGGATTATTTACAAACACTAGAAATGGCCAAAAATGGGCAACTTTCTGGCCTTGATGTTTTCCACAAGTATGGAAGAGATATCATTCGGAGTGAGCCGGATGGGATTAAAGAAAATAATTTAGATCATTTGCCAGAGTTTTAGAGAAATTAATCAAATAAAAAAGCTGCAACTCAAAAATTGAGATGCAGCTTGTACGTTATATGTATGGTGATCCGTATTGGGCTCGAACCAACGACCTCTACCCTGTCAAGGTAGCGCTCTCCCAACTGAGCTAACGGATCATTAAGACATTTATTAATATACACGACTCCTTAAACAACTGTCAATCCTTTCTTCGGAAAATATTAGAAAAAGGGCATCCGATTGATGCCCTTTTGTTTAACCGATCCGTTCTTCTTTATCTCGCTTTTCACGCTCTTCCTTATCTAAGGCTTCTTCTCGATCACGAAGGCGGTGTGCAAGACGACTGGACGCATTTGCGGCAATACTTGCGATAAGGTCATCAAGGAAAGTATGAACACTTTCGCCTACTTTTGTATCCAACTTCTGTATAATACCGAACTTTTGTTTATCTAGGTGACCAAACGTTGTAACCGCAATGCTTCCGTAGCCAAATACGGCGCCTAGCGCAATTGTCTCATCAACGCCAAATAACCCTTCATCCGTTTCCACGATCGATTGAAGTGGTTCTGATAGTTTCCCCTGTTCAGCTAGCTTGTCCAATTCAACACCAACAA
The DNA here is from genome assembly GCF_002563635.1 of Bacillus sp. es.036. Taxonomy (NCBI): domain Bacteria; kingdom Bacillati; phylum Bacillota; class Bacilli; order Caryophanales; family Bacillaceae; genus Bacillus; species Bacillus sp. es.036. The sequence goes on along the minus strand of NZ_PDIZ01000001.1, from coordinate 900,897 downwards.
GAACAGCGTGTTGAATTTCTCGCTTCGTTAAAACGGCCTCAACACTCTCCACACAGTCATCCATGGAAAGCTCATCTACATAAGGGTATTGCATTTCATAAACAATCTCCGCAATATCCTCTATTGTAACGCCTCGTTCTTTTATCAGGGCTTTTGCTGCTGCTTCTGTCTCTCTACTATGGATGCGTTTCTTCATAATAAGACCCCTCTCTGTCAACGATAAATACTTATGTGTTAGAATCATTATATCACTAATGTTTTTTACATTGTCAAACAATCTAACAATTGCAACAATTTATAGGAGGCATCACAATGAACAGAGGTACATACAAGGATGAAACGATTTATAGTGAGTACTTAAAAGAGGAAATACCTTTTCAAGTTTATTTACCATATAACTATTCTCCCTTATACAAATACTCCTTTTTAATCGCCAATGATGGTAGCGATTACTTTAAGTTAGGACGTCTTGGGCGAACAGCGGATGAACTTATCGAAAATGATGAAATTGAAGAACTGATCATAGTGGGCATTCCTTACAAAAGTGTAGAAGATCGCTGGCGCAAATATCATCCTGATGGAGAGCAAAGTGATGACTATCTGCGTTTTCTTGCGAATGAACTCGTTCCTTATTTGGACGAAGAATATGCAACCTATCACCTAGGATATGGTCGCGGGCTTATCGGCGACTCTTTAGCTGCTACCGTTGCGCTGCGAGCTGCTCTTGATTATCCACGCACATTTGGACGTGCGATTCTTCACTCTCCCTATGTTGATGAAGCTATCATGAATCAAGTAAAAGGATTTAGAGAGCCTGAACTTCTTTCGCTGTATCACATTATTGGAAAGGAAGAAACAGAGGTTCCTACCACTGATGGCAAAACAAAGAATTTTATCGAACCAAATCGAGCGTTAAACAAGATTATTACTGAGAAAGAATTTGATTACTTCTATGATGAATTCGAAGGCGGTCATCTTTGGAAGAACTGGCAACCAGATATGAAACGCTCACTTCTACACATGTTTAAACTCTAAATGAGTCTATCGTTTCTTATTTTCGAATTTTTGGTATAATTATAAATGGAACATTATATGACTTGTCGATCAATGGCAATCGAGTATATCAACCAGGAGGGAATGGAATATGAAATACGGCATTGCAATTTTCCCATCGAAAAAACTAGCAGACGTTGCTAATTCCTTTCGAAAACGTTATGATCCGCACTATGCGCTCATTCCACCACATTTGACGCTTCGTGAGGGCTTTGAGGCAACAGAAGAAGAAATTCAGAAGTTAACACCTGTGCTACACAAAATCTCCGATGAATCTAAACCTTTTTCGATGCATGTTTATAAAGTAGGTTCTTTTAACCCCGTTAACAACGTGATCTACTTTAAAGTAAAAGACAATGAAGTACTAGATGATTTGCACAGAAAGTTGAATCCTGAAGAGGCACTTTCTGAGCGGGATTACAACTTCGTTCCTCATATTACAATCGCACAGAACCTTTCAGATGATGAGCATTCTGATGTTTATGGCAGTTTGCAAATGAAGGACGTTAACCACGAAGAAATGATCGATCGTTTCCAACTACTTTATCAGCTTGAAAACGGGATGTGGACGGTGTTCGAAACGTTCCACCTTGGTAAAGTTCGCTAATGCAGGTGAAAATTGTTGAGTCGAAGCAAGAATTGGAAGATGCTTTTCTAGTAAGACATGCTGTATTTGTTGGAGAGCAACAAGTGCCCGCTGAATTAGAAATAGACGATTATGAAAGCCAAGCTTATCACTTTGTGGCTTACGATAATAGTAAACCAACTGCTGCTGGTCGTTTTAGAGTAATCAATCAGATAGCTAAAGCTGAACGAATCTGCGTGCTAAGTAGCTATCGTAAAACAGGTCTCGGTCAACTACTCATGAAATCAATTGAAAAACATGCGAGAGAATTAGACCTTAAAGAAATAAAACTTAACGCACAAAGGACCGCAGTAGGGTTTTATGAGAAACTTGGTTACAAAACGGTATCTGGAGAATTTATAGACGCTGGAATTCCTCATGTAACAATGATAAAAACATTATGACGCTGGTCTAGCCAGTGTCTTTTTTATTTTTGCTTTTTCGATTATCCACGAGCTAAAGACTTATCCTATTCGTTTTTCTTAAATATGTACTTATCGACAAAAATTTAAAAAAACCAATTAAATCATCCTTTTTCGTGCATCCTAAAATTGATGCCAATGGAAAGGGAGATGGTGAATCTGTGGGTATAGGATCTATTACATTAGAGCTACTCGTTGGCTTTCTCGCTTTACTCATACTTACGAAGGCACTTGGCAAAACACAGATTACTCAAATCACACCTTTTGACTTTATCTCATCACTGGTACTTGGAGAACTCGTAGGAAATGCAATTTACGATAAAGAAGTCAATCTACTATCGATTATCTATGCAGTATTGTTATGGGGTGTATTGATTTATGTCGTGGAATGGATTACGCAAAAATTTAGAAGTACGAGAAACATTTTAGAGGGTAATCCTTCTATAGTAATAAATCATGGAAAAATAAATCGTCATCAACTTAAGAAAAACAAATTGGATATCAATCAACTAAAGAATTTACTTCGTCAAAAAGATGTATTTTCATTTCGAGAAGTTGAATTCGCTATACTTGAAACGAATGGCAGTATTAGCGTATTAAAGAAGTCAGATTATCAGCAGCCTGCAAAAAAAGACTTTGATCTCCAGTCTAAACAAGGTTATTTATCAGTTGATTTTATTTCAGATGGTAAAATTGACTGGGAAAACATACATGATTCAGGATTCAATGAAGAATGGTTATATAAGTTTCTTAAGGAAAATAACATCGACCACTCAGAAGATTTATTGGTATTGGAATGGCAAAAGGACGAGGGTATATTTCTACAAAAAAAAGATAAGGAGTAGATGAATGATAATCAAAACACCTCTACCTTATCAACATTATATACGTAAGTTGTTACCCAATAACTGGATAGCAATGAACGACGTTGAAATAAGTTAAGTCATTTCGAAATAGAGACAACTCCACGCTCTGTTTATTAACTATTTATTCCATTTAACTAGTTTCGGGGTAGGATCAAGAATACTCTCATACTGTTCTCTTCTACCATATACAGCATTTGGATCTAGTTTCTTATATCGATTGTATTTCTCTGCTCGAAGGTCTTTTGTTGACCAACCCAAATGTTTAATTCTTAATTGAGATATGCTATTTGGAAGTTGAAAAATATTCTCAGGATACCTTCCACAATGCTGTTTCTGCTCTTTCCATTTATACGTAAAATTGGTTTTGTATCTTAGTAAAAATGGACGATAAAGTTGGTGAGATTTCCACTGTTCATCTTCTCGATAGTTGCTTTCATCCCACATATCATAAATCCGAAATGAATAAAGATCAAAGTCTTCTTGATTTGTTAGTGCTCGGAGTTGGGAAGCGATACCTTCTTCAAACATCTCATCAGCATCCATGTTTAATATCCAGTCGGGGTTTGTTTCAATTGTTTTCTCCCATTGTTGTTTACGAAGCGTGATTTCATTGGAAAATTTTGATTCAAAGTTACTAATGATTGTTAGTGGAATGTTTTTTAGAATTTCTTTGCAAATGGCTACTGAATTGTCAGTGCTCCCATCGTCGATGATGACAGCCGCATCAATATAATCACTATGTTTTCTCAATACTTTTTCTAAGTATTTTTTCTCTTCGTTTTTAATAATCATGGACAACGTTATTCGTGGTTTTTGAGAAGCAGCCACTTTCTTATCCGTTACAGGCATTTCAATCACGTCTTCCTCCAAGTAATCATTAACACCTTCAAGGTCCGATTGCCGATAAAGGTGATAAGGAGGATAATGAGTGTCCGCCCATAAAGAAACACCCAGGGCACCCGCTCGAATACAAAAATGACGATCCTCTCCCCAAAATGTTAAATTCGGGATCTTTTTGAAACACACCCCTTTTTCAAGCGCATTCCTTGAAATCAATGTACATGCACCAAGCCCGCCCACTTCATAAACACCTGGTTGCCTTAATTGATTGATGAAATCATGATATCGCTGTGCTTCTTCTGAATCGTTTAACTCTTCGCCAGGTTTTATTTCAAATTGAGTATACTCGTCACTCAGCCATACTTGAGGTTGTTCCATCGCTTCAGGCTGCCATCTTGTCCAGAATACCTCAGATATAATATCTTTCTTCTGTGCAACTAAATGTTGAATTGTTTCCTTTTGTAAGACAAGGTCTGAATCTACTAGAAATATATAATCAAAGTCATGTTCTTTTGCATGTTCAATCATTGAATCCTTAAATTGAGCTACCTTCCATACGAGGCTCTCATTCCAATAATGAGTCATCTGGTTTTTTCGGTATTCTTCTTCAGAATCAATATCATTAATCGTCACTTCCTGCATTTCCTTTTGAAAATCTTTTAGCAATAACGTTGACTTCTTATCCTGATTGTCGTTAATAAAATAATAATAAAATGATAACCCTTCTTGATTAAGGCGTTTCAATGACTTCAGAAAACACCTTAGAATCTCAGGATCTTGCCGAATCGGGCTTGCTATTAAAACCTTTTTCTTAACTGAAAGAAGCCTTTTCTCAAGATACTGTTTATTCTGCAGATATTTAGAGTCACCTGGTCTAGTAACTCCTGCAATTTCATTAAAGTAATAAGCCGTTTCATAATCTCCTAGAACATCATAACAAACACAAAGTTGAATATAGGGAATCCAATTTGAATAGACACGTTTTTGGATACCTAAATTGTCTTCTTGAACAGCTGTTTCCGTAGCTAATTTATACCAAAATATAGCTGGTTGATAATCCTTCTTTTCAAAAAAATAATTGGCTACCTTACAGCAAAATTCAGGTCTTGGTGTAGTATAAGAAAAGGAATGAAGGATGGAGCGCAAGCTGTTTGCCTGGTTACCAAGGGCTGCATAACAATCAGCAAGTTTTGCACACGCGGCTATATTGTCTTCAATCCATCCTTCTTGCCCTTCCAAAAACTTTTCATAATACTCAATTGCCGTTTCGAATTCGCTATGGTCTTTAAGCTCATTAGCAAAATAATACATATCCCTCGGACTAAATTGTTCTCCACGTTCTAGCCTTTCTTTATAGATACTTAGGTTTCTTGTTGCATCGTGATAGACGGGATTATGAAGAACAGCAATGTCGCTGTTGATTATTTTACCACCAACTTCTAAATACTCATGAACTGCTCCGATCCACTTGAAGTGACGCTCTCGCCTTACTAGACGATTTCGCATCAAGCTAGAAGTCACATTCCCAAATTCATCCACGGAAAGGTTGTAATGCATCCTTACTGAATCGACAGAGGGATCGAGAGCGTTCTTCAACTCCTTTAATTTTTGACGGTCTTCTTCTAAAAAGACATCGTCAGCATCAAGCCACAGAATATAATCCATTGTAGCTTTAGAAAAAGCAAAATTACGAGCCTTCGCAAAATCATTCACCCATTTAAAATCATAAATATTTGCTTGATAACTGTTAGCAATTTCCTTTGTCTTGTCATCCGATCCTGTATCGATAATATTAATCTCATCAACAATGTCATGAATCGAATGAAGACATGTCCCTAATACAGCTTCCTCATTTTTTACAATTAAGCATAAACTGATTGAAACCAAATCTCATTCCTCCTAAGAATTAGTATAATTTATTTATTTCAACTGCTTTATAGTGAAACGTATTACGAAACCCCACATTCATTAGAAAAATAACAGGACTCCCATGGCTAACAAAGTATGCAGTAAAGATTTAAACACAACCATGGGAGATCCCGTTCTAGAAAGTTTATACAAGTATTAGAGAACTGCTATTTTTTACTTCACCAACTTTCAGTGAGTAAAAACGTAGCCGTTACTGTTGCTGTACCTCCCACCAAATTCACTGCTGCCAGCGTAACAATTTCATCCGTTGGGAGAGTGAAGTCAATTAATTCATCAATGCCGACTACTCTGCTAAAACCACCGCCTGAAGTTGCTCCTTGAAAAACTACTTCCCCCGGTGTATACGTTGTCGCCGTATTATTCACCTCTAAAGCCGTCTCGGTATTTGGTATATTCGTATTAGCAGTAGGGAAATTGCCAAATGCACCGTTAATTGTGCCGCCGATCAAGACCTGGTAAGCAACATCTAAAGAAGAAATAACCTGAATTCCTTCCAGACTAATTTGAACAGAATTGGCTCTTCCTGAACCTGCAGGGAACACTGATTTTCTCCTAAAAGAAATGAGTGGTGTCAACGTTGCTCCAATCCCGCTAACGGTTCTTCTCTCAGAAGTAACCCTGTATGTGGGATTATATCTCCCTACAATCCCATATTGTCTCCCACCTACAAAAACGGAAAGTGCTGAGGCAGTGCCATCGTTATCGACTTGTGCCCTAAGTGGAAGATTGGGATCAATAAAACTGGTTTCTCCAGTTGGCGCATATCTGTGAACCGTAATTACTTCCTGTGCAAGGGTGGTAGGATTTGGCAATACGACTCTAAATTCGATAACTCCATATCCATACCAAGTAAAAAGAATTTGAAAGATATTCCCTTCACTTAACGTAAGGGTTGCTCCACTAGGACCGCTTCCATCTAATGGATCAACATTCCAGGATGATTGATTAATAACCGTGTCGACTCCACCTCTTCTAACAGCTACAAAGGTATCTGTTGCATTCCGACCAAAGTAACCCCCGTTCTGATCATCAAACAACCCCCACCTCGTAACTTGTGTACCTGTTGGAAGACTGGGGAGACGGATTCCTATCCCCGCCTCACCAGCATACCCCGGTTCATACCTTCCTCTTAATGCACTATCCAGTGTAGCCGCGTCAGTGCCGCCTGTAGAAGTACTGACGCTATATTCAGTAGCATCATTTGTAACGGTTCCCCCACCAGTCGTAGTTACAATATCTCGTAAAGCAGAAACACCATAAGTGGATGTCAACTCTACAATTGGTGTTCTTTCAGCAGTTCGAAGCTCATTAAATTGTGAACTAACATTTGGGCCAATATTAGTAATATTTATATCTGCCAAAATCAACCCTCCCTTCTCTGCAAGTTCTCACCATTCTTCAGTTACTCTGAACGTACCAACTACGGAACCACTTCCGGAAAATGTTGCAACGGCTAGTGTCACAAATTCGGTGTCAGGGAGTTCGAAATCCAACAAGGATGCAGATGCCAGTACTCGATTGTTAAAAAAGCTAGAAGCTGCAAGACCCTGTAAAATTACCTGCCCGCCCGTTAAAGTAGTGGATGTAGTATTTACAAGTAATGCCGTTTCGGAGTTTGGAATATTCGTCGTTGCAGTTGGAAAGGTGACAAAGGACCCATTCAGAGTTCCACCGAGTAAAACTTGATAATAAATATCAGCACTTGTAACTAGATCAATCCCCTCTAGAGTTACGCTTACTGAGTTAGGTCTACCTGACCCTGTAGGAAATTCAGTCTTACGTTGAAAAGAAATAACTGGTGTTAATGTTGTTGTTGCTGTGATCGTTCGTCGTTCAGATGTGATTCTAAATGTCGGGTTGTAGTTCCCTATAATTGAATACTGCCTGCCTCCAACAAATACCTGCAGCGCACTTGCAGTTCCATCATTATTAATCTCGGCTCGTAAAGGTAAGTTAGGATCAGCAAGACTCGTTTCTCCACTTGGAGCATAACGATTAACGGTTATAACTTCTTGTGCAAGAGTAGTTGGGTTTGGAATCACAACTCGAAACTCAATGACACCATAGCCATACCATGTGAAATCTATTTGGAATATATTACCTTTAGATAAATCCAAGGTCGCTCCACTTGGACCTGTTCCGTCGAGTGGATCAACATTCCAAGAAGCTTGCGGAATAACCGTATCTACACCGGCTCTCCTAATCGCTACAAACGATGAAGTATTATCCACTCCGAAGAAAACACCATTTTCATCATCAAACAATCCCCACCTTACAACTTGAGTGCCTGTTGGTAGATCAGGAAGGCGGACACCAATACCTGCCTCTCCAGAGTAGCCAGATTGATACCTACCTTTTTCCGCACTAGACAATATTGCAGAATCAGCTCCACTGGCTGTGGTGGTTAAAACAAACTCAGTATCATTACTTGAAACGGTTGCACTACCAGTAGTTGAAACAATATCTCGTAAATCAGATAGACCGTAGACGGAAGTCAATTCAATAATAGGCGTTTTGGCAGCCGTTCTTAATTCACTAAATTGTGAACTGACATTTGGACCTACATTTGCAATCGTAACGGTTGGATCTACAGTTCCGGTAGGACCCGTTGCTCCCGTTGCACCCGTGGCTCCTGTTGCTCCGGTTGCTCCCGTGGCTCCGGTTGCTCCGGTTGCCCCGGTTTCTCCTGTTGCTCCCGTTGCACCCGTGGCTCCTGTTGCTCCCGTTGCTCCGGTTGCTCCCGTTGCTCCTGTTTCTCCCGTTGCTCCGGTTGCCCCGGTTTCTCCTGTTGCTCCTGTTGCCCCCGTTGCTCCTGTTTCTCCCGTTGCTCCGGTTGCACCCGTTGCTCCTGTTGCTCCTGTTGCACCCGTTGCTCCTGTTTCTCCTGTTGCACCCGTTGCTCCGGTTGCCCCGGTTTCTCCCGTGGCTCCGGTTGCTCCCGTGGCTCCTGTTTCTCCCGTTGCTCCTGTTTCTCCCGTTGCTCCGGTTGCTCCGGTTGCCCCGGTTTCTCCTGTTGCTCCCGTGGCTCCTGTTTCTCCCGTTGCTCCTGTTTCTCCCGTTGCTCCGGTTGCTCCGGTTGCCCCGGTTTCTCCTGTTGCTCCCGTGGCTCCCGTTGCTCCTGTTTCTCCCGTTGCTCCGGTTGCACCCGTTGCTCCTGTTGCTCCTGTTGCACCCGTTGCTCCTGTTTCTCCTGTTGCACCCGTTGCTCCGGTTGCACCTGTTTCTCCCGTTGCCCCCGTGGCTCCGGTTTCTCCTGTTGCTCCCGTCGCACCTGTTTCTCCCGTTGCTCCGGTTGCCCCGGTTTCTCCCGTGGCTCCGGTTGCTCCCGTTTCTCCTGTTTCTCCCGTTGCTCCTGTTTCTCCCGTTGCTCCGGTTGCTCCGGTTGCCCCGGTTTCTCCTGTTGCTCCTGTTGCCCCCGTTGCTCCTGTTTCTCCCGTTGCTCCGGTTGCACCCGTTGCTCCTGTTGCTCCTGTTGCACCCGTTGCTCCTGTTTCTCCTGTTGCACCCGTTGCTCCGGTTGCCCCGGTTTCTCCCGTGGCTCCGGTTGCTCCCGTGGCTCCTGTTTCTCCCGTTGCTCCTGTTTCTCCCGTTGCTCCGGTTGCTCCGGTTGCCCCGGTTTCTCCTGTTGCTCCCGTGGCTCCTGTTTCTCCCGTTGCTCCTGTTTCTCCCGTTGCTCCGGTTGCTCCGGTTGCCCCGGTTTCTCCTGTTGCTCCCGTGGCTCCCGTTGCTCCTGTTTCTCCCGTTGCTCCGGTTGCACCCGTTGCTCCTGTTGCTCCTGTTGCACCCGTTGCTCCTGTTTCTCCTGTTGCACCCGTTGCTCCGGTTGCACCTGTTTCTCCCGTTGCCCCCGTGGCTCCGGTTTCTCCTGTTGCTCCCGTCGCACCTGTTTCTCCCGTTGCTCCTGTTTCTCCCGTTGCTCCGGTTGCTCCGGTTGCCCCGGTTTCTCCTGTTGCTCCTGTTGCCCCCGTTGCTCCTGTTTCTCCCGTTGCTCCTGTTTCTCCCGTTGCTCCGGTTGCTCCCGTTGCTCCTGTTTCTCCCGTTGCTCCGGTTGCCCCGGTTTCTCCTGTTGCTCCCGTTGCTCCCGTGGCTCCCGTTGCACCTGTTTCTCCTGTTGCTCCCGTTGCTCCGGTTGCCCCGGTTTCTCCCGTGGCTCCGGTTGCTCCCGTTGCTCCTGTTTCTCCCGTTGCTCCTGTTTCTCCCGTTGCTCCGGTTGCTCCGGTTGCCCCGGTTTCTCCCGTGGCTCCGGTTGCTCCCGTTGCTCCTGTTTCTCCCGTTGCTCCTGTTTCTCCCGTTGCTCCGGTTGCCCCGGTTTCTCCTGTTGCTCCCGTTGCTCCCGTGGCTCCCGTTGCACCTGTTTCTCCTGTTGCTCCCGTTGCTCCGGTTGCCCCGGTTTCTCCCGTGGCTCCGGTTGCTCCCGTTGCTCCTGTTTCTCCCGTTGCTCCTGTTTCTCCCGTTGCTCCGGTTGCCCCGGTTTCTCCCGTGGCTCCGGTTGCTCCCGTTGCTCCTGTTTCTCCCGTTGCACCCGTGGCTCCAGTTGCCCCGGTTTCTCCTGTTGCACCTGTTGCTCCGGTTGCCCCGGTTTCTCCGGTTTCTCCTGTTTCTCCCGTTGCCCCGGTTTCTCCTGTTGCACCCGTGGCTCCAGTTGCACCCGTGGCTCCAGTTGCACCCGTGGCTCCGGTGGCTCCTGTCGATCCTGTGGCTCCTGTAGCCCCTGTAAATCCAGTTGCTCCTGTGGCCCCTGTCGATCCTGTGGCTCCTGTCGATCCTGTGGCTCCTGTGGCTCCTGTGGCTCCGGTGGCTCCTGTGACGCCATTCAATTGCGCCCCTAACAATTCCGAAGAAACCAAACGGTGGGCAGTGACCAATTGACCTGCCGCGTTTTTACCCCAGGCAGATACTTCAATATTGGTTTCAGCCGCTCCACTTGTCGTAAAGCTATACTCAAATGCATCAAAGTTAGCCACGAAAGTTTTAGTTATGGCTTGATTCGGTGCAATACTGAACAATTCTTGAACATACAAAGTTCTAGTGTTACTTAATATATATCCTTCAATTAAGACTGTTCCGCTCAACGTTGAACTTCGATTTGTTATTTTCGCTGAAAACTGCTGTGTTGCTCGAGCGCCATTTACAGAATTGTTTTCGATTGGTCCAGTATATAATGTTGCCATTTTACCCCCCCCTTTTTCCCCTTTAAAGCTTCACTCCAACCGTTTGTTAAGGAAAGTAAAATTGCGTTGTTTAATCACCTTTCAATTCTGATAGGACAAGTCTATGTGCTGGTTGCAATGTGCCATTCGCCTTTCCCCAAACTGATATTCCTGTTTGAGTCATGGCAAGACCAGTTATATTAAACGAAAATTGATAACCATCAAGATCTGCAAAATAAGTCTTTGAAACGACACCATTCACAGGAATGGTTATTAGTTCTAAGACATACACAGTCTGAGTTCCGTTTAAATTCTTTCCAACAATTTCTACTGTAGAGGTATTGACAGAACTACGATTCGAAATCTTAATTGTCACCTGTTGCGTTGTCCTGATACCATTAGTGGGTTTATTTTCAATTGGCCCAGTCGTCAATGTAACCAACCTTTCACCTCCTTATCCCATACAATTCAACCTCTTTAATAACCTCAATCGATCCACATTCCCTTTATGAAGTGTTTCATTACTAAGTTAAATCTCAAACACTATATGTTGATCCCTTTCAAATAAGAAAGGATTTTTAAAAACTTACACACATCACATTGAGATTTCCACTTTTTTAAAAATCGTAAATTATAGTGTTGTTTTCATATTTAAATTTACGCTAAGCTATATAGGATTGTTTTAATTCCTATTAAGCTAGAACCCGAGGTTACAAAATAATAATTTGAAGAAGTGTCCAATACAAGCGGCCCATTCCAGGTGATCGTATCGAACTGTGTATCGTAGATTCCGACTGGCGGTACATCCGAAATCGCAGATGTAACGGTTACATCGCCACGAATCCAGGAATCTACTATATTGGAATATCCCGTAAAATTCATTGTTCCGTCTACCCTCGTGTCGACCATACGATTAATTCTCATACCCGGTTTATCAACAATATTGATTCTACTGTGATAAATATAGGTATTTAGTTGCCCCAGTGCAGGATTTACTAAATCCCCTATGATACTTCCTTGAACTCTTGCATTTAATATTTGAAATTCAATCGTATTGAATGGATCTGGAAGATAAACATTCTCAAATATTACGTCACCGCTAATAATTGCACCATCTGTATAGTTAGTATGGGTACTCACTGAGGTACCATTATCTAACGTTCCGATAACTGTAACAGGTCGCGCCTGGAAAGCTGGACCTTGAGAGTTATAAGAATTTTCTAGGTTAGAATCGGTTTGAATCGTAATATTCCTAGAAACAGAAGAATTAAAAAATGCTAAATCGCCACTTCCAAGTACCCACGGGCCAAGACCAAGCAATTGCACATGTCTGGCAGGAGGTATTACGATATCTTCATTAAATACTGAATTAGCTGCAATTAAAATAACTAATCGAGCTCTCATGCCAAATGTTGTGGCGAAAACACTGCTTGTTGCAGCATTAACAGCAGCTTGCAACGAATTAAATGGGTCTGAAGGTGTACCGTCTCCTGGGCCAGTTGCACTGGAGTCCGCCCAAATAACGGTCTCTTCACCCCACTGAAATACTCCTGGGCCGGTTGCTCCGGTCTCCCCAGTGGCTCCAGTTGCACCGGTCTCCCCGGTCGCTCCAGTTACTCCCGTTGCACCGATCTCCCCGGTGGCTCCAGTTGCTCCCGTTGCACCGATCTCCCCGGTGGCTCCAGTTGCTCCCGTTGCTCCAGTCTCCCCGGTGGCTCCCGTTGCTCCAGTTGCACCGATCTCCCCGGTGGCTCCCGTTGCTCCAGTTGCACCGGTCTCCCCGGTCGCTCCCGTTGCTCCAGTTGCACCGGTCTCCCCGGTCGCTCCCGTTGCTCCAGTTGCCCCTGTTACTCCTTCTATTTGAGCTCCTAATAATTCGGATGACACTAATCGATGGGCTGAAACCAATTGACCTTCAACATTTTTCCCCCAGCAGATACATCAATGACATTCTCAGCCGCTCCACCTGTAATGAATATAAACTCAAAGGCATTAAAATTCGCCACAAATGTCTTAGTAATTACTTGGTTCGGAGCAATACTAAATAATTCTTGAACATATATAGTTCTCGTACTGCTTAAAATATATCCCTCTATGGAAACAGTTCCATACATTGTTGTACTACGATTTGTTATTTTTACCGAAAACTGTTGGGTAGTTCTACTGCCATTTACAGGAGCATTATCGATTGGGCCAGTATACAATAATGGCATTTTACTCCTCCTTTTTTTACGATCATTAATTTAAAAATAAAAAAGAGTAAAAGGCTATTTAATTAATTGTCAATTCAGATAGAACAAGTCTATGGGCTCATTGGATCACTCCATCCGAGTTTCCCCAAACAGATATTCTTGTTTGAGAAAGTGCGAGACCTGAAATATGAATTGACAACTGGAATCCATCTAGTTCAGCATAATAATCCTTTGAAACCACACTGATCAATTCTGATTAGCAGTATTAGGTTCGTTCCCACTATTTCTACCGTGCTGGTATTAACATCACTACTATTAACGATCATAATCATCACCCGCTTAGAAGTCCTAAACCATTTTGCAATGAATTTTTAATCGGACCAGTGGTTAATCGTAGCACCTTCTCTCCCTTCTCTTGTGTTCAGTGTTATCCACTTTTATTGACTGTTAATGTCACTACTTTGACGTTATATCCTCAAACAATATATGATTAATCAAGTTTTATATGAGAAAAATTTAAAACAATGCTTCAGTTTTCATTTCATTATTTACATAGATGCAATGATTCTTTCGTATCAAACTAGACTTCATCTGTTCAATATGTAGCCTCAAATGGAATAAGCTAACAACTAACTAATGGCGCATATATTCAGACACATAAAAAGAGCAGATAATATCTGCTCTTAAAACCAAGAAAAACCTTCATTTCCTTTATCCTCTTCTTTGTATCTATCTTCTTTATCTTCCACTTCATTGTTCTTTCGGTGATTAAAAAACCCCCATGGGTCTCTTCTTTCTTCTCTTCTTTCTTCTCGTCTTTCTTCCCTGTGCTTTTCCTCTTTATGATGATGCTCTCTTTCATCTTTAATGATCACTTCGTCTGCTTTTACTATTAACTTATTAACATGGATAACTTGCGGCTTTCTTTTCTTTTCTGACATTTGATGCCCTCCCTTTTTACTCCTAATACGTAGTATTCTATGCAAACATCCCATATTAGGTTTGGGCATCCTTTTTAATAACTAATTGCGATCTGATTGGAGACTTTGATCCGATAGTTATCCTGTTGAAAATACACAAACCCTTCTATATTGATTGACTCTTTAAATTCTGACTTAATGGGAATTTGAAAACTGTCAATTCCAATCTGCTCACCTGGTAAAAGAGTCACTGGATGTAATGGCGCTACCCAAATCTCTCCATTTTCTTTCGCTTTCTCAAGCCAATCATGTTCAGTAAATACCCATTGCGTTTGCTCACTATTTGATTTTGAACGCATTTCTGCCTCATCAACAGGAAAAATCTTTCCTTTTAAAACAGCGATATTAGGGGGATTGAACCGGAAACAAATAATCGGATTATGCAGCTTCCTCGTTCCGCAATTCTCAATTTGTAAGGCGCCTCGAATAATAAATGAGTTTTCCCCATTCAAAATAACGGAAGTATTAAAATAGGCTACAGCATAAGATTCCTCTACTTCGGTTGTCTCCGTATCTCCCTCCGTTTCATTCGGTTTTGTTAAGAATTTCGCTCTTTTTTCCAAGTTTTTTATTTTTCCCTGCAAATGATTAATCAGTTTATCCTTTTCATTAATATCAATTTGCATCTCTGCTAAAAGTGTTTCATATCCCTTAATCTTATTGACATAACTTTTAATGCTTTCTTGTACGGCACTTCTTTTTTCAATCTCAACGATCTTAGCAACGTTTTCTTTTGTCTTTTGCTCAATGTCCTCCTGTAATTGTTCCAGTTCATTTTTTAAATTGATTCGTTCTTGATCACTTTCTTCTAAAGAGGCTAATTTCCCCTTTAAAGCGTTGACCTGATCTTGAGCGAATATCAGTTCTTTTTCTAGCTCTAGTGACTTTTCCTGAAAATACTTCGTTCGGGTAACGAGACGAGAATAACTTAGCTTTTCTCCTTGCATACTGTTCGCCCCCCTCGCAAACAAACTTTCACTATTCTATATGTATGAATGTAAACCCAATTCATAACAAAAAAGTGCAGGAAGTATTCTCCTGCACTTAGACTTTATGACTGCTTTTTAAACTTTACATCATCAAAATTAATACAGTCTTCAATCTCCAATTCGCCTTCATGAACCTCAACTGTTCCAGTATTAAATACCGTTTTTCCACGACGATTTATAAGATGCATTTCAAACGCTTGCTCATGGCCATCTCCGACAACAGCTAGTTTGAAATCAAGTAACTTACCTGAATCGGTCACACCTGAGCCTTCAACAACAAATTTTAGTCCACTTTCACATTCTTTGCAGTGTAAGGTATCCTGTTCAAAACGTGTGGCTGTAAAGGTAAAGTCATGGCCTCCATCACTACTATCAGTATCATGGAAATTGAGTTTTAATGTACTTCCATTTAAACTGCAGTCTCCGCAAATGTTTGCAAGTAGTGTAGCTGTACCTTCATCTTCTCCTGTCGTTCTGCCACTTGCTTCTCCAGTTAGAGAGCAGTCACAGTTCGGCCTAGGGAAGATATCAGGACACTGAGCTGGGAATTCGATCGGTGGACATTCGTCAATAATATCATCAATACCAGCTGTCAAGTCGTTGTCTCGTGGTGAACAGAATTTCGCAAGTACTTCTAGCTTCACTTCAGCTTCTACTTGGATATCCACACAGAAGATCACTTCTAGATCGAATGAAGTTGGCGATGGACAGTTTAATAGCACGGTTCCCGAAGGAATTCGGCATACAATTTTTGTAATGCGGCAGAATAAGTCAGTTCCATCCGGAAAACAAAGAACAAATGACTCTAATATTGATGTACTGCAATCAACTTCTGTTACTACTACACCATTTCGGTCAACAACAAGAACTTGTAAATCAGCAGTGAATAGTAAATCCACTAGCTGAGCGTCTGCTAATCCTCCCCCAGGAAGTGCAACATTGACATCTCTCTTATCGCCGATTTGTTCACAAAGGAACCCTTCTCCTTCTTGGTCGCTCCCAGAAAGCGGGAACAAAGGTGGTGTTTCTGGCACGTTACAAACGATACGTAACGGACGTCTCGTTGGATCTTCCATGGCTGCTTCAATCAAAGCGATCTGCTCATCTGTAAATTCAATTGTCTTTCTTACAGATAATTGATCAGTCACCCAGTCGTATACTTTTTGAACGCGAATACACTCATCCTGTAAGCTGTTTGCAGCTGTTGGTGAAGTGCGATTCTTATGTGGTTTGTGACCCATATATCGTTCCTTCCTTTCTTTCTCATGATAGGTTGATTCCCTACATAGTATGGAAAGAGCACAGATTTGCAACTACCGGGGCTGCCCAAATTTTTTTGAATGAAGAATGAAAACTTTATTGTGCAATTCTTGAAGGAGAGGTTTCGATGAATATTTTATTTTGGGAGAAAACAAAGTTTACATTACCGACTGAAGAAATAAAAGCACTGCAAATTCTACTACCATACTGGGGCCTTAAAATCGTTCTAGACCAATCAAAAATTGTCCCAGCATTGACTGATTGTAAAGTTGATGTGAGGGGGTTGAACTCCTCCTCCTTTAGAGACCTCAATAAAACATTACGTCATACAGAAGTTTCACTATGCACAACCACCAAAAGTATCTCAAGTGATGTTGAGTTTCTCATTTCATATGAAGAAACACTTTCCTATCCCATTTCTTTAACTGTGATGAATATGACATACAATCTAAAACCATGTGGTCGTTATGGTGATCTAAAACAAGTCATTCATGAACAGATTTGGCTCCCCGCAGTGCTCTCACCAATCATTGTACGTATTCATCCTAGATTGAAAGAGTACACCGTCCAATGGCTTAACTATTTAATCATACAGAGTTTCCATCGAAAAACATTCCAACCCCTCGACGAAATTTCTTTTTCTATTTATAGAAAAATCGTGGATCGGATATTAATGACCATCAATCCTGACTTCGCCAAGCTGCAGCTTAATCATCTTTCGACTTTAAACGAATGGCCAGATCTCCCTAAAATGCCTTCACACCTAAATGAGACATCACCTAACCAAACAAAAAAGGGTTCCCTCTCTCCTTTTTCTAATCAACAAAAAAATCAAGAGACCACTACATTTAATCCTTTTAAATTTCAAACGAAAACAAATGAAGCCAAAATCATCAATCCTTTCCAAAATAAACACTGATTTGCCGGCACCCCGTCCCTCCTGCTCGAATAAGCTATACTATCAATACGAATAGTCATGAGAGCAGGAGGCTAACCATGAAAAAGAAAGATATACAGGCATTATACAAAGAAGTGAAAAGAAGAAGGAGATCTGGTTTACAAGAAACCACTCAGCCTACAATTAAGAAACCTGGATGCAAGTCTTGTGGAAAAGTAACATGGAAACCAAATAACGACCAATAAAGAGAGATGAGGAATATTCCCTCATCTCTCTTTATGTATGAATTTAGCTCCTTAAATAAATAGACTTTCATCTATACATCAGTTGATATAGCACATACCTTATTATAGTAATTTATCATCCTCAGTTGAAAGGAGAGGTAGATATGGAAGAAGAAATCAAGTGCACCAGCTGTTTTTGTGACAACTTTGAAGATACAAGGGGAAAATCACCCAATTTCTTAGCAATTTTTGTACAAGATGCTCCTTTTCCAGTTGAGGTCGGGCCAGTTCCAGGAACAGGAGACACGTTAATCGTTGCAAGTATCACTTTAACGAAAATTGATAAAGAAACGTGCTGTGCGCATTTTGTAGTGGTTACGCTTTTTAACGCTCCAGTTGTAGTACCAGGCTTCCCAAATGGCATCTATACTGCAGAAACCGTGATTGATTGTAATCGAATTCAAGCGTATCAAACACTACCAGCATAACCATCAAGATAGGAGGAAAAGAAATGAGCTGTTGCAATAAAAAGGAAGTTGTTCATACGGCTTGTAAGAGCTGTTTTTGCAAAACTTTCGCGGGTAAATCAAACGTAGCGCTTGGGGCCATTCAAATAGCAAACCAGGCCTTTACACTGGGACTTCAACAACCACCACTTCCACAAGGTACACGCCGCATTAGTGGAATCACCTTGTTCTCAATTGATCCTACAACGTGCTGCGCTAAGATTGGGTTTCAATTTAATGGAACGCCATTCACTGAATTCATAACAGCTGATTGTCGAGATGTTTATTCGTTTAGCTTTGCCCCTGATGTATTTCCAATATGATTTCGCATAATAAGTTACCAATGGAGAAAGTAATCCTGCTCCTTTTTATTTTCTTTAAAATTCCACGTAATCATCATCACATCTTAACAGCTGATCAATAACATATAGTATGGCTTGTACGAAGGAGGGAATAAAATGGCTTGTTTATGCAATAAAAAGCAAGTAAAAAAACTTGAACCATGTTCAGACAAGCATTCAACAAATCGCCGAGATCGCTATCGCAATCGCAGAACGAACCGCTGCTGCATGGAAACAACACTTAGAAAGTCATCTGGTTGTTAATCCAATTACAGTGATAAATAGGTATCAATCTATTCCATTGCTTACCAAAAGAATATAGTGTATTAACCCTGTAAAATTCAGGTGAGATTCGAAAAAAAGGAGGACATAGTTATGAGTCTTTTTGATGATAATCACGGACACAAGACGCAAAAATGTAACAAGTGCGACGGGTGTGCTTGTGACACACTAAGAAACTTGGATCCAGGTCGAAGAGTAACGATCAATATCGTAGGTGTAGCTTTACCACTTGGTCCTGTTACATTCGCTTGTTTTGATCCTGAGACATGCTGTGCAACATTTATCAGCCAAGCTTCTACAAGTGGTGCTGTAACGGTTGTAGACTGCAGAGACATTGCAAGTATTTCAGTAACTCCACTTTAATACTTTTGCAGGCTGTTTCTACAGCCTGCTTTTCTCATTTACAAAGATGGAGGTGTGATTGGTGAAGGTATTCTATATTTCTTCAGGCTTTCAGGGTATATACGAGTACATTGACTCTAAAATCATTAATTCGATTCACGCTAGTAAACATGAATGCTGCTCTGCTTCTTTATTTAAAGGATTAAATCATTTAAAAGAAATGATATTGGAATTCAAGCCAGCCCTTATCCTCACAACAGTTGGATATACCTTTCCTCCTCAGTTAAGAGATTGGATAGACGAGCAACGTGTGCCTATTGCCATTTGGTTAACGGAAGATCCCTACTATATCGATTTAACTGTACCCATCATTCATAAATATGACTACATCTTCACGATAGACATGGCAGCCTATGAAAGGTATCTTAAGATGGATCATAAACAGGTCTACTATTTGCCACTTGGCACAGACTGTGGTATCCATAAAAAAAGAGCGCAAAATATGAATTATGCCAGTGATATTTGCTTAATTGGTAGTCCTTATCCAAATAGGATTCAATTGGTCAAATATTTATTAAATAACTCCAATTATAAAATGACAGTCGTTGGCCCTGAATGGGCAGATATTCTATGGAACTATATTCATCGAGATTCGCTTACTATTATCCCTTGGGTAAAGCCCGAACTTGCCTCTCATTACTTTTCTAATGCGAAAATCAATTTAAATATACACCGTCCGTTTAATCTTGAAGTCAACTCTAATTCAAGTGGTGTCATTCCTAAGAGTGTAAACAACCGAACTTTTGATATTGCTGCATGTCAATCATTTCAATTAATCACACCCGTTCTAGATTTGCCTATTCATCTAAAAAATAAGAAAGAAGTTGTATTTTTTGAAGGCGACAAAGAATTATTAGAAACAGTAACCTTTTACTTAAAAAATGATGATTTGAGAAAAACGATCGCTAAGAATGCTGAGAAAAAAGTATCAGAGCATTATACGATCTCTCATTCCTTGGACTACATTTTCACCACTGTCGAAAAGAAAAAGGGTTAATATGTTTTAAACGTCCAAATGAATGAATTCCCTAATTGATAACTTCCGAATTCTTCAGCATTTAACTTAATGGCTTCTCTGATATTAAACTTTAATTTTAAAGCCACGTTAACATCAATATTATGCAAATGGTTATTTTGACTCAAGTACAATTCATCTTTATAAGAGAACAGCCTTCCATCCGGTAGGAATTGAAGTTGATTGATCTTTGAAGAAAGAGGACTGCCAGAAGATATGGATGAAATAAAAGTAGGAGAAAGTTCTACTGCTAACATTTGATTAAGCGAAAAAAATTGAAGAACTTCTCTATTTGGAATCTTTCTCTTTTGATTGTTTTGATACAAAAAGTATTGTTCAACCCCGTCCTCCTTCATTAGAATTTGGTATGGTAAGTCACTCATATTGACGGACTTTCCAGTTTCATATTTATATAAAAGTGGATCAGGTATTTGAACAATTTTAGATGGTTGGTATTTAAAGTAGTTAAACCATTTTGCATTTATTAACCTTTTTTTCTGGTTATCTATTAAATAAATATCCTGCGATAACCCTCTAACAAGAACACCATTAGGTAAAGGGTCTGGGACATCTTTGTTTAGTACCTGAAAAGAAGACGGGGTCTTTAGGGCCACTTCAAAACTGCCGTCTACTGGATAAAAGGGGGCGAAGTCTGTTAAACGGTTCCAGAACTCAGCATCGGCATTATGCCAAAATATAGGGTCATCATTCCAATAACTCTCGTACGTTGAATACACTTTTTCAGCAATTTCGCGCGTGTGCATGACAGAACAATGATCGACCTTATTACTTGCATTCGATAAGATTTCTTTTGCCTTGCTCTCACTTTCATAAAAGATATTAAAACTTTCATCAACATATTGTAGTAATTGACCACCATAAACGATATGATGCGAAGGATTTTGATTAAGATATTCTGCCATTACCTTTAAACGATTCGATCGATAGGTGGTATCATCAGTAAGGTACGTAATGTACTTTCCTTTAGAAAGAGAAATTGCTTTATTAATTAATGTAGCGTATCTTGTTTTCTTGTAACGATCTTCATTCTTAATGTTACTGTTAAAGAAATTGATTCGCTTATCGTTTAAATATGTTTTAATAATGTTTTGAGTTTCTTTATTTGAATGATCATCCATAAGCCATAATTCCCAATTTGATATGGTTTGATTAATCACGCTTTGAATGCTTTTTTCTACTAAATCCGGTTTATTATAGCTCGTAAGAATTACCGTAATTAGATCTGACAAATCAATTCCTCCTTTAACACGGCTTAACAGAAATAAAAGACTAACCATAGACATCTATGAGTAGTCCTTTACCTTCACCACCGTTAAAACCTATAGATTTCGAAAACGCGATAACGAATGTAGTTGAATGCGACGCTTTTTTTCTAAATTATCAATTTGAGGAAGCTTTTCTAAAACCACGATAAATTCATTTGAATAGATCTCAGGGCCATAGGCCATTGCGACTCTAAAATTCAACAGATCGAGCAAAAACAATGTCTCTAATACTTTAAAAAATGAATTAAACGTGAATACGGAACAATGGACATCTACATAAATACCTTCATTCATACTAGTTTGTGCTAATTTTAAACCAGTCTCCTCTGAGCCAAAACGCTCACATTTCTCAACTACAATATTTCCATTCCACGCATCATAGGTATCAATTTTTATCGCATTTGCATAAAAATCAATAATTTGTCTTGGACTTGGCCTTCTTAGTTTGTTCAGGTATGAATCAATCAGTTCAGCAACTGTAGTCAGCTGCCTTTGATAATCGAACGTATAACGTTTATCAGGAATAGCAAGGCAAATATGTCCTCCTACATTTAATATCTCGTTCATTTCGTCTAGCCAACCAATCACATCAGGTACATGTTCAATAACATGTGAAGCCACCACATAATCAAACGTTAAATCACGTGAAATCGCTTCTCTTAACGTTTTTTCTCCCCATATGAAGTCCACATCATTGATTTGTGTAATATCTATATTAGGATCATGACGGTATTTTTTAATTAGTTCATCTTTACTTGTATGGTCAATATAATACACAGCGCCCTCTTTTTTCGTAACAACTGGATTCGTTAAGGGGCCAATTTCGATGCCAGCGCCAGTTTTAACCTTCACTCCACTCAGTAGTTTTGCCTTTCGGTCTGCATGATTTTTTTTGAGATAATCCCTGTTCCAATCCCAAATTGCGCTGTTGTAATAGCTATCTTGTCGTGATGTTTTCACATTAGTAGTAGGGGTAATGAAAGGAATGAACGTTTCAATCATGGTAAATGGATCATATACCATTCTCACATCATCTTCTGTACATATAGCTAATTGAGCTTCAAGAATGTTCTTTCTATCCAAACGCTGTTTTTCTGCTATTTTTTTACTAAAACACTTTGGCTTCATCATGATACAAGCTTCCGATACTGCAAGGTATTCGCGATACCAATTCACACTCCCATATGTTGTATTGGCATTTTCATCAAAACCTTTATATGGTTCAATCAATTGGTCATCTGGGGCCATCACATACCCTGCGTTTTCAATCAATTGATTTTGATTTATTATTTTTCCTGAAGCCCCTTCAAATCCTCCTTCTTCTAACCAGGCTATGAGCTGACTAGTTGTATTTTTACTATTAAACTTCACACCTGCGCATAAGATCATGAGATAACCATCAGAGGGTTGTTTAAAAACTTCCAATTCCCCTAATTTCTTAAACGAGTCTTCCTTTAGTAATGTAAATCGTTCATCTAGTTTTAGTTTCAACTCATCAAATCCAGCCGGTACAATAATAGTCACTTTTTTCGGTTTGCAATATTGATTTTCAAGTGAAGTTAGTGTCTTTTTTAATAAATCCTCGTTATATTTCTCATCAAAATAAATCACTACTTCAAAAGGTTTCCTTTGCTTCAAGTGCCAGTTCAATTGGATAAATCCCATAGCATTCCTTTGAATACTTGCATCAAACCCGCTTTTTGTTACGTAGCGGTTTAGAGCTTTCATTTGCGCTTCTAAAACATATGGTTTAGCTTGTATGCCTGAACTTGCAGAGGATGGGATTACTCTCCAATGGTAAAGAATTTTAGGAATATGAACAATTTCTCGAGCAAATTCTGATGCCTTTAAAAAAAGATCCCAATCCTGAGCACCGTCACAATGTGCATCAATTTCGCCAATTTTTTCAAATAGCGTTTTATTCATCACAGTAAAGTGGATGACATAATTAGCGGATAGCATGGTTACCCAAGACCAAGCATGCTTAAATAATGGAGAAGATCTAACATCAGAATTTTGATTAATCAGATCCCGATCTGAAAAGAGAATGTCCGCCTTTTCATTCTCGTTTATTGCTTTGACTACTTCATAAAGGGCGTCCTCAGTGATTAAGTCATCATGATCTAGAAACGCAATGTATTCTCCTCGAGCCATTTTAAGACAGTGGTTTGTATTTTTAGAAATACCTTCATTTTTCTCTAAACACATTAAATCAATTCGATGATCTTCTCTTGCGATGGTTTTAAGATAACTTAAGTTATCTCTATTTTTCTTATCAGCATAAACAATACATAACTGCCAGTTTTGATAAGTTTGATTCCTTACGCTTGAAATCGTCTCTCTCAAAATACGATGGTCAATGATATATACAGGAAGCAGAATACTTATTAGCGGTTTTCGAGTAAATCGTTTCATCTCATTTTCGTGTTTTAACTTTTCTAAAGGATCGTTTACACATGTATTAATAAGCCAATTGTTTTTCCCTTTTTCCCAAAGCAACGCTTTTTCGTCAAAGGATTGATGGCAATATACCAATTTTTTATTAATGGTTTGTAATAAATTCATTAGAAATTCATTAGTTTCCTTTAAAACGACCTCTTTTTCAAAGATGAACGATTGCATTTGTTCTAAATCTACATCATTACTAACCGTTTTCTTATCCAAATTGTTTAACGTATGAATTTCAGTTCCAACGTATTTGAGCTTTGTATTAATGACACTTTTTTTGTGAATGACCCTATCAAGCTCATAAGCTAGTTGTGCTTTGATAATATCAAACTCTTCTTCTTGACCTTTAATAGGATACAATTTTTCTATTCGCGTAAGTTCTTTTTCCATCATTTGGATTTCTGCAGGGATTTTCAAGTCCTCTTCTTTTACATAAAGAACAGTATGGCTAGCCACTACCTGCTCTGGCCACATTTCTAAACTTCTCATAAAGCCATGTTTTGCAAACTGGAGATCCCAATATTCTGGGGGTTGAACATTGATATGTGTTTTTTCTTCATAATCATCAGGTGAGGAAGAAAAAAGGATTTTCTTAGTATGCTTACACATCAAATCGATGGCTTTCATACCCATTTCTTCAGTAAGATGCTCTAAAATTTCTATACAAATTATCACATCATACACACCATTATATTGACTAGGATCATCCGCAGATCCTATATTACAAAAAGGCTTAATATCATTTCTTACAGTAGAAATGGCGTATTCAGATACATCAAATCCATATGCTTCAGCACCTCTGTCTCTTAAACATTCAACTAAAAACCCCTTTGCACAACCAACTTCTAGAACCCTGCTGATGTCATTATTTAACAAAACTTGATCTGCAATAGTAGAAAAGAAGTTAAGCCATTTTCCTCCCTGAATATCTCTATCATAAGGAATATCACCTAAACCTGTTCTATAATAGTTCTCATCAAAAGCCAACCTACTATACTTCTCTGCCATGGCCACACCTTCTTTCTATAGCAGTCATTTAACTTAAAGGTTTGAGTCATTCAAGATATAACGAATCACCTTTTCCTCATAAGGATCTATTTGACATAAGATACCTAGCCCATTGTTGGAGTGGAGTCTTAATAGTTTTAAAGGGATTGATGTTTCTTCCAAAAAATCCTCAATAGCCGTTAATACCCCATTTTGTTTCCCGCCTTCAAATTGTGCATTGTTCAACTGAACATTAACCGCATCGAGACTCCTTACTAATTCTGATTGCCCTTGTTTTATACCACTTGTTTTATAAGGATTTCTAAATTCTTTTGGGATTTTTTCTGGATTATAATACATATCTCTTCTCCCGTATGGCCATTCCGTATCATGCAGAAATACGATCGGAAACTTGCTCTCATTAAAAAGACTCTTCTTTTCAATCACTTTTAATTCGTTATAAACCGTATACCAGTTATGATCTCCATCAATCAAAACAGCTTGATAGTCATTAAGCATAGGTAAAACTTCTAAGCTTGTTTTTTTGTATAATTGATAGCTTCCTTTGTACATTTGATTAATCTCTTCCTCGTTAAATAAAGGTAAGGGATCGATAACAATTAAATTCCCTTCAACATTTTTACAATATTCTAGTAATCGAAAGGTTGTTTCACCTTTATATGCTCCAATCTCAATGATTTTATTTAACTTTAATGAAAGTAAGATGGGCTTGATCACACTGCCCCAAAAACGATTCATCGCATCCTCCCACCTTCATTTATGTTTGGTTTCCCAATCAAATCCAACTTCCTCAGAATTCCATGGAATTCGAAATTCATCCGGCTTACTAGCATCGTAGGATTCAGTAGTAAAATAAATAATGGTGGCTGGCACCTCACCTAAAACCCGATAACCATGTGCTACCCCTTTAGGTATAAGCAGCAGACATTGATTAGATTCCCCCATATAGTAAACATCTGTCATACCATAAGAGGAAGCATCCTTTCTTAGATCAAACAACACCACCTGAGCGTGACCAGAAGGAAAAAACCACAAGTCGTCTTGCTTTTCATGATAATGAAAGGCTTTAATCACTCCTGGATAACTCATTGACCACGATGCTTGCCCGAATTTCGTTAATAATTCTGGTTCATCATCTCGAACGAGCTCAGCGAAAAAACCTCTGTCATCACAGTGTCTTTGGATTGGCTTTATTTTCACTCCCTCAATCATTTCCAAACTCCTTTTTTACATATTCGTTTAAGGCGGCTTCCCATTTTCGAGGAGCCTGTAAGCCAAGCTCCAGTAGCTTTTGATGATCTAGAACAGAATATTTTGGTCGTTTCGTTTGAGCGCCATAATTTAGTGATGAAATGGGTTGAATCAGTGATGGATCATAGCCGCTTTCTTCGTAAATCCTTTTTGCAAAGTCATACCAGCTACATGAACCCCCATTCGTCACATGATAAATGCCTGGAGTGTGAAGCATGATGGACGCGGAATACTCTGCTAAATCTTCCGCATAGGTTGGAGAACCGACTTGATCATCTATGACACGGATCACCTTTTGTTGTTTAGCCAAATTCACCATCGTATTTACAAAGTTTTTCCCTCCATGACCAAAAACCCATGAAGTACGAATAATGGTTGCATTCGAAGATAACTGCTGCACAAGTCTCTCTCCGATCCATTTACTCATTCCATAGGTTGATAGGGGATCTGTTTGATCATTTTCAATATACGGCTTGTTTTTCTCTCCATTAAACACATAATCACTGCTATAATAAATGAGTTTTGCTCCAGCCTTTTCACATGCTTGAGCAATTAGCCCTGTTGCAATACCATTTACTTCATAAGGTTTTTTCTTATCCTTTTCACATT
Organism: Bacillus sp. es.036; assembly: GCF_002563635.1. Taxonomy (NCBI): domain Bacteria; kingdom Bacillati; phylum Bacillota; class Bacilli; order Caryophanales; family Bacillaceae; genus Bacillus; species Bacillus sp. es.036. The sequence goes on along the minus strand of NZ_PDIZ01000001.1, from coordinate 874,321 downwards.
GATCAACTTGAGTAAATGCGGCACAGTGAAAAACGATATCAGGTTTCACATCAAGAAACAGAGTTATCACTTGATCCTTATTCGAAATATCTAAGGTTTGTTTTCCAAGGGCAATCACATCTTTACCTGGAAATTTGTTACACAAAGCTCTACCCACTTGACCTTCTCCACCGGTAATTAGTATTTTCAATTGATTTCCTCCTCATGAAAGAGGTTTATCTGTTCTAACCTTGAACATACCAATCAATCGTTTTTGACATCCCTTCTTCAAAAGAGACGAGCGGCATCCAGCCAAGCTTACTAAGTTTACTGTAGTTAAGTGCGTATCTAAAATCATGGCCCTGACGATCCTTCACTAACTCGATTAATTCTTCCTTCCCTCCCATATAATTCAAAATAAAGTGAACGACCTCAAGATTTGTTCTTTCCTGATGACAGCCGATGTTGTATACTTCACCGACTTCACCTGACAACATCACCTTTTTAATCGCTCGACAATGATCTTCAACATAAAGCCATTCTCGTATATTTAACCCATCTCCATAAATAGGTATTTTTTTATTTAACGATATATGCTCAATAATTTTCGGGATAAGCTTTTCTTTATTTTGATACGGTCCATAATTATTTGAGCATCTCGTAATAATAACTGGAAGATCATACGTGCGGTAGAAGGATTGAACAAGTAGGTCTGCACTTGCCTTTGTTGCTGAATAAGGGTTATTAGGTGAAAGCTTGGAAGTTTCTTTGAAAGGCTTTTTCTTCGAAGTTAAGGATCCGTATACCTCGTCTGTTGAGATTTGAATATACTTTTTTGCTTTCCCTTGCTTCACCAAATGGAGTAAATGTGATACACCAATCACATTTGAACGAACAAAAGCATTAGCATCCTCGATACTTCGATCAACATGTGTTTCAGCAGCAAAGTTGATCACAACATCATAGGTAACATCAAATGCTTTTTCTAATTGTTCTATGTCAGCGATATCGATTTTCATGAACCGATAGTTCTTTCGGTTTGACCATTCACTCACTATGGTTGGATGAGCCGCATAAGTTAAGGCATCGATATTGGTGACATACCAATCAGTTGTCTCTAAAAGCAACCGAACAAAGTTTGACCCTATAAAACCCGCCCCTCCGGTGACAAGAATTTGTTTACTCATGTTTAGACTCCTTTCGATCACCATTGATTAGCTGATTTGCATAGTAAAGGCTTTCATGAGTACCCGCATCAATCCACCAGCCATTTAACATTTGATACCCTAATTGTCCTTCTTTAATGAGTAGATTGTTTAAGTCCGTGATCTCTAATTCCCCTCGTTGTGAAGGCACCAGCTGCTTCATATAGCGAAAAACACTAGCATCATATAGATAGATTCCAGTCACACAAAGATCGGATTTAGGATTGACAGGTTTTTCTTCAATGGCGCTAATCTTGTTCGTTTTCAAATCAATTTCCGCAATCCCATAAGCGATAGGGTTCGTCACTTTCTTCAAAAAGACATGAGCCACTTTTTGATCTTTCTCAAAATCACTTACTGCCTTTTTTAACGAATCTTGAAATAAATTATCACCTAATAAGACGATGAACTTAGAATCTCCAACAAACGATTTCGCTAAGGAAACACCGTGAGCAATTCCGAGTGGTTCATCCTGAATTTTATAAGTGACATTCAGACCTAGTTCCCTTCCGTCACCAATCAACTTGTCATAGAGAGGCTGATCGTCTTCATTAATAATTAAAAGCACGTTCTCTACGTTAGCTTCCTTCAGCTTTAATAGTGCCCAATAAATCATCGGATACTTCCCTACAGGTAAGAAATGTTTATTCACGATTTTCGTAATGGGTGAAAGTCGAGTGCCACTTCCTCCCGCTAATATTACTCCTTTCAAACTAACCACAATCCTTTCACTCCAAAGCATTTTAGACAATCAACTTTCTAGTATCTTATTTACAAGAGAAATGTACTCTTTTTCCTTTCCAATATCGTATCTCTCTGACAGGCATTCGCGTGCAAAACAGGTTTCTTCCTTTAATGAAGCATTAATGGCATCGGTTAGCTGCATTTCTCCATTTCTTCCTGTTGTTAACCCTTCAAGATAACGAAAAATAGATGCATTAAAAATGTACCTACCTGTTACAGCAAGATTTGAAGGAGGATCATAAACAGGCTTCTCAACGATATCGGATATTTGATAAATGTTGTTTGCCACTTCTTTTCCTTTTATAACCCCATAGTCTTTCAAATTCTGTTTATCAACGCTTTTGATCCCAATAACGTTCGTTCTTTTTTCTTTATATAATTCAAGCAATTCCTCAAGCGCCAGTTTACCTTTACCAATAAAAATATCATCGGGTAAAAGCACAGCTACTGGTTGATTGTTCGCAAAATGCTTTCCGTGTAAGATCGCATCACCCAGGCCTCTTGCATAAGGCTGTCTGATATACTGAATGTGCACATCTGGTAATTTCGTTTTCTCTAACAAATGGATTTTGTTCATTTTCTTCAGGAAAGCTTCAAGCTCTAGTGACTCGTCGAAATAGTCCATAATTAAATTCTTGGACCTAGATACGACGATTAAAATTTCTTCAATGCCTGCAGCTACTGCCTCCTCCACGACATATTGAATGGCAGGTTTTCCACCGATTGGAAACATTTCTTTAGGGATCACTTTTGTAATAGGCAGGCTCCTCGTTCCATATCCAGCCGCCGGTATGATTGCCTTCTTAATCAAGCCATTCTCCCCCCTTTATCTTTCCTTCTAAGTTATTCGAGAGAAATCATGACAGTAACTTGTACGTTGATAATCAGGCGGTTAAAACAACCGACATAAAAAAAACGACAAAATTAAGTCGTTTTTAATAGTTGTGTAATAGCTTCTTCCATCGCTTGAACACTTCGATTCCAGGTCCACTTCGCCGCTTCTTCTTCTCCTTTTTGTGCTAATTTCCGTCTCAAATTAGGTTGATTTAAAAGCTTTAGAATATCTGAACAAAGTCGGTCTTCATAACGAAACGAAATTAACGAATTGATACCATCGGCACAATAATCAGCATTACCGCCATTATATGTGGTTACTAACGCCGCACCACATTTCATCGCTTCAAGACTCGGAAGTGAAGCTGTGTCATAAGTAGAAGAATTCACAAAGATGTCCGATTGGTTGTAATAATATGCTAATTCTTGATCCTCTGCGGGTGTACGAAAGGTATACAATCCTGAAGCTTTTATGGATTGAAGGGTAGGTGAAGTGTATAGTTCATTTGGTGGCGTAATTAAGGTTAGCTGAACCTCTGGATTTGCTTTTCGCACAATCATGAGTTGATTCAACAAATATTCCTGTTCTCGATGCCATGAAAAACCACCCTCGGGCTTTCTAATAATTGCTGTTACGTTGGGAACTTTGTTTTGTGACCGTATATTTTGGTTGTGAAAATCTTTACTTATACCTACGGGAACGATTTTTCCTTTAATTCCATGATTGAGTTGAATTAAGTCACGATGCCACTTTGACAGCACTAGGAGATGGGGTGTTACGTGATAGCTTGGAAACGAAAGGTCTTGTTTAGGTAAAAAAGTAGGTTCATAGCAGAGGCTTAACCTGATATGAATCCCTTTTTGGTTTAAACTCGCTTTTTGAGCTTCATTAACTAACGTATAGTAATTTGATACAATCACATCTGCTTTAGGATAATCTTGTTCTTTTAACTCGTATGAATTGGGGATGCGTTTTATATCTGCCTGAACCGAATATTCAATCACTCCTGATGAAGGCATGAGAATAATCACTTCATGTCCTCGGTCAACTAATCCATTCGCAAGCTCAGCAAGCATTCGCTGAGCGCCGCCTTTGCAAAGAGTAAGGATCGGAAAAGTAAATTTCATAACTTCCTCCGTTCCGCTTGAATCGCCAAACTAAGCGCAGAACGATGCTTTCGTCGAACACTTGCTAGCTCCACTCGAATCGCCTCAGGAAATTTCTTTGTTCCCATTTCATTATGAACGCGATAATAGACAAGACATTCATTCTGGTAAACAAAGTGGTATCGTTCAGCAATTCTTACCCATAGATCGTAATCGTGTGTGTAAGGCAGTGCTTCATCAAAACCATTTAACTCTCTCAATAGCTGCATTTCAACCATAACGGTGCATCCATTAATCGCACAGCCTTTTTTTAAGTGTCTAAGAAAAGCAAGTCGACTTGGAAACGATACGCCCACCGAATCACTTGTTATATCCCCGTTGTGGTCAATTAGTTTGTAAGAAGTATAGCCGATTATGGCTTTGTTTTTCACTAAAAAAGCTAATTGCTTTTCAACTTTATCTTTTGCGTAGAGATCATCGGCACTAAGCCAGGTGAAGTAATCACCAGTAGCTGCTTTAATTCCTGTATTTAAAGCCCCTGCAGTACCTTTATTACTTTGTTCAATATAACGAATTGAATTGTAATAGGGAACAATTTTTTCAGCGAAAGTCGTTGACCCATCGTTAACCACAATGACTTCAATATTGCTATACGTTTGCCCTAATGCACTGTCTATTGCTTTATCGATGTATTCACAATTATAAAAAGGAATAATAATGGAGACTTTCTTCAAATGCCATCTCCTCCTTCATTTCTATAAAACTTTCTAAAATAATTTAGCGTATCTTCTAAAGAAGTACGAATATCGAATCCTCGTTCCCATCCTAGTCTCTTCAAAGCTAAACTAGTTAGTAACTTGGGTTGATCATGCTTATTTTCAGCAAATTGAACTGTAAATGGGACCTTAGATAATTCCTGAAAAATACGTGAAATCTCTTCAAGTGAACGTACTTCTCCTGAATTAATCTCGAATTCTTGGCCAGGCTTACCTTGTTCTAAAATGAGATGATAGGCACGTACGGCATCACGGACATCCACATAATCTCTCATAACTTGTTTATTTTGAAGGTAAAGGATTGCCTCGTTATCTATTTTTTTATTTTCCAGATCGACAATGCTCCTAGCAATATTTGCACATACGCCCGTCGATGGTCCCGGTCCAATTAAATTTGTTGTTTTGACAAAGATTGCATTTCCTCCGTAGAATTGTTGCCAAACCTTTAATAATTCTCCCTGCAGCGACTTGCTGTAACTATAAGGGTGTGGGTATGAGCTTTCTGTTTGCAAAGCTGATCCGACTACTAAAACCTTAGCTTTTGAAGCATAATTTTTCACGGCAGATAGTAAATACAACGTAGACATAAAGTTGGTTTGAATTGTAGATACGGGAGATTCCCAGGACTTTCCTACATGGTTCTGACCAGCTAAATGAAGGACCATATCCGGTTTTATGAGCTCAATCAATCGATTAACATTTTCTTCATTAGTTAAATCAGCGAAGTGTTTGTTTTTCGATTCATTCTTTTTTCTCGTTACTCCAATAACATGATAATCTTTGAAGTAGTTTAAAGCATGTCTACCTGTATATCCATCAGCCCCTGTAATCAGAAGAATTGGCTTACCCACTGTTGTTCATCCATTTCTTAAGTTCAATTAGCATTTCCCAGTACGAAGGACCCGTATAACGAAAGTCTTCGCGTGTATTTAGAATGGTACGATCTAAAAAGAAGGGATTTGAAGGAATAATCGATACATCTTTTTTCTCAAATATTTCCTTCATCAATTTTAACAGCTCATATTTTGAAATCGTGTTTTTTGAATGGAGATGAATGAGTCCTTCCACCTGTTCATCAATTAACTGGTTGATTACCCGGGCAAGTTCTAACGTAGTAACCCCATTCCAAAAAACCTTTTGATATCCTGGTATTTCTCCTTTTTGACTCATAAACCATAGAAATAAACCAATGCCATCCGCTTTTAATTCTGGTCCAATAATGGAGGTTCGTATCGTTAGGTGTGGTGCTTGAGTAATCTCCCCTATTGCTTTTGTACGTGCATAGACGCTATCTCCATCGGGAGCATCTGACTCGGTATAACTCCCTTTTTTTCCTGAAAAAACGCAGTCTGTACTAATATGAATCACCTTACCACGTCTTCGATTCATTAGTTTTACAAGCTGGTGTGGCAGTAGCGCATTTATTTTGAATGCCTTCTGCTCATTTTTTTCTGCATCGTTATTTAGTACGCCAATTGCATTAATCACTAAATCCGGCTCCGTTTTGTCAATGAGCGTCTCTAACTCGCTTTGACTTAAAACATCAAGATAGAATCCTTCTATATCCAATGGATCCCTTGAAGTATAGAGAATTTGATCTGATTTCCGTTGATCTTTAAGGTATTTAACGATCACGTGCCCCGCCATTCCTTTTCCACCGAGCACAAGAATTTTCATTACATAAAACCACCTTTAATCAGCATCGCCTTTATTTCATCCTTTGTCATAAGATCTTCGCTTGAATTGTAGTTTGTTAACTTAACAGGTTTGAATGCTGCATAATGTTCTTCAAGACCTTTAATTTCGATTGATGGTAAAATAACAAAATATTCTTGATCATAATAAAGGGTTGTTTGACTTTCATATTCAGAGAATAAGATTTCATGAAGCTTTTCACCTGGTCGTATTCCCTGTTCAACGATCTTAACCCCCTGAACACCTGATGCATCGATTAACACTTCAGCTAGATCATAAATTTTGCATGTCGGCATCTTCATGACGAAGATCTCTCCACCGCGACTTTCATAGGTTGCTTTAAATAATAACTTTATCGCATCTGCAAGTGTTAAGAAAAAGCGGGTCATATCCGGATGCGTTATCCCGATCTCTCGATTTGATCGAATTTGATTATTAAAAACATGAATAACACTGCCGTTTGTTCCTAAAACATTTCCTCCACGAACACAAACAAACGTTGTATCAGATTTCAACGTATTCGCATGGATAATTAAACGCTCACCCATTGCTTTGGAAAAACCGTAGAAATTTGAAGGATTGGCTGCTTTGTCTGTTGAGATATAAATCACTTTCTTCACTTTATTATCAATGGCCACACGTATCACATTCTGAGTGCCAATGACATTTGTATTTAATGCTTCAATCGGTTGATCTTCACAAACGGGAACGTGTTTTAACGCCGCTAGATGGAAGATATAGTCAACCCCTTTACTCGCATCAAGTAGTGCTTCTCGTTCTTTGATATCACCAATAACAAAAGTGAGCAGGGGACTCTGTTGAAATTTCCTCTTCATTTCAACCTGACTTGTTTCATTACGAGAAAAAATCCTAATTTCAGCAGGAGATTTTTGCAAGAGCTGCTTTACCAGTTCGTTACCCCACGACCCCGTTCCCCCTGTGACTAAAATGACTTTATTACGGAACAATCTTCATTCCTCCTAATACAAATTTCACAACTCGGTCAGATACATCCGGGTCATCATAGCCTGTTGGAAAAGACCAATTCCGCTGACTATTGATCATGACATTTGTAGCTTCTTTTATTTGCTTTGCATTAAGTCCTGAAACGATGTTACTTCCACAAGAAATTGTTTCAGGCCTTTCAGTTGTCGTTCTGACTGTTACAGCTGGAATATGAAACAAGCAACATTCTTCTTGAACTGTACCGCTATCTGTCAACACACAAAAAGCTGACTTTTCAAGTTGAATGAAATCAAAAAAACCAAACGGTTCATGTAATTCAATCAACGAGTTTAACTGGTGTAATTGATCTGAAGTTAGCTTTGACCTCGTTCTTGGATGGATACTACAAATCATTCTTTTGTTATGCTGATCCGCAATCATTGATAAACCATTAAGAATCTCAGAAAGGTTTGTGGCATTATCAACATTCTCAGCGCGATGCACGGTAACTAAAAAGTAATCTTGTTTTTGTAAGTTAAGTGTGTGAAGGATCTGACTTCGCTCAATTTCTTTCTTATAATGTGTTAACACCTCGAAGATCGGATTACCAGTTACATAGATACGGTTTGAAGGAAAACCTTCTCGCAGTAAGTTTTCCTTACTTTGAACGGTATAAGGAAGGTTATAGCTTGAAATCGCATCAATTACTTTTCGATTCTTTTCTTCTGGTACGTTTAAATCAAAACATCGATTACCAGCTTCCATGTGAGTTACCGGAATATTGAGCCTTTCACCTAATAAGGCACATAGGGCTGAATTCGTATCGCCAAGGATTAAGATACGATCTGGACGGTGCTTTAACAGAATTTGTTCAACATTTTTAAACATAATGGAAAGCTGTTCTCCTAGAGAAGATGTATTTCCTTTCAACGTATAATCAGGTGTACGAATTCCCATTTCTTTAAAGAAAACTTCTTTAAGTGAATGCACGGAATTCTGGCCTGTATGAATGACAATATGCTCTTCTGCTAAACGATCAAGCTTTTCAATAATGAGGCTTAATCGAATAATTTCTGGTCGCGTTCCAAGAATTGTCGCAACTTTCATCTCTGACCTCGTTTCTACATTACTTTGTTGTACTAGATAATTTATGATGATTGGAATAGCTTGCAAGGGACAATCTCCTAGTTTAGTGAAATCATTTTTTTACTTATCTAGAGACTTGTCTATTCCTTTCATTTTGTGGAGCATAGGATAAGCTATACCAAATGGAATGGGATTTCTTATAACAAAGCTTTTTTAAACACGAGGTCGATTTGGTCTCGTGTTTAGTAGAAAAGTATATATTTTAGCATACGTTGTGTAAGAGGTGCGTTAGTTAGGAGGAGATCGTTTATGAAGGTTTTATTTGTTTATTACTTGCCAAGCGGTGGAGTTGAAACATTAAACCGGCAAAGATGTAAGGCATTAAAAGAAGCAGGGATTTTTTGCGAACTTCTATACATGCAACAAGGTACCGGCTATCACAATATCTGTGATATACCTGTATATGTTACAAACGATAATCAAGAAATAAAGCTTCTATTGGAAAAACAAAATTATTCAGCAGTAATGATATGTTCGGATCATCTGTTTTTAAAACGAATTCGTGAACTAGGCTACTCAGGACCCCTATTATATGAAATTCAGGGTCTTGGAACAGAAAAAGAAGCAAGAAACTGGATGGTCAGCGCGCAACCATTTATTCAAACATACGCTAATGCTGTTTTTTATCCTCGGACCTCGCATCTTGAACAGTTATGTCAAACCTTTATTCCAAATGTAAAGTCTTACTCTTTTCACAATTGTTTTGATACAGACCATTTTCATTATGTAACCTCTACATTTCATGCAAAGAACCCTATTATTGGATGGGTAGGACGATTAGAACCGAATAAAAATTGGTACGGATTTCTTCAACTAGTAAATATGATTTTGAGTAAAAATTCAAATATTAACGTTTGGATGTTTCAGGACGCTACGCTTGCTTCTGAAAGCGAAAAAACAAAGTTCCAACAATTTATTCAGCAGCATCATTTAGAAGAAATTGTAACTGTACACTCTAATATCCCACATCAAGAAATGGCGATTTATTATTCTATTATTGCAGACTCAGGAGGATTCCTATGTGCTACATCACAGGTAGAGGGGTTTGGTTATGCAGTTGTCGAAGCAATGAGTTGCCAATGTCCTGTAGTAAGTACTGATTCAGATGGAATAAGAAGTTTTCTTACTCATAACGAGACGGGTAAAATAATAAACATTGATGATTTAGATAAAGCTACGTCAGAATGCCTAGAAGTATTTAATAATGCGGAAATGAAAAATCAACTAGTTAAACAGGCAAATAAAAAAATTAAAAGCACGCTTGATCCCAAAAAATATAACGAAAACTTTACTAAAATGCTAAAACAAATCTCACAAAAATCTTAAGCTACTAAAAAACTTTCCAATCACTCATATGGAAAGTTTTTTTATAACTACTTATCGTCTATAAGTGATATGATTTTTTGCACGAGTTGCGTTGCTCGTATTTCAGTGGAGTGCTTTTCTTCAATTAACCTTGCCCCATTCATCACAATTTCTTTTGAAATAACCTCTTCATTTAAGTAAAAGGTAGCCTTCTCCATAAAATTCTGTTGGTTAATCTCTACAAATGTTTTTCCATCAATAAAACCAAGGTCTTTTAGTTCCTGTGAACCTGAAGCTAACAATAACGTTCTACAACCGAGCACTTCGAAATACTTCAAGACAGGATAATGAAAATTCGAATCACATGTAAAAAAGATGCGAGCGCGATTTATTTCTCTGGCATATTCGTGCTCTACTTTATATCCAGCTTTCTTATGATTCATGGGAAGATAACCAGGATGAGAATAATCAATAAAATCCGGATTGCCTTTAAGCTGCTGTGCTATCATATGACGAAGCGGATAAAGTTCTCGATCGGTACTGCCCATTAGGAGCAATTTCCGATCTTTTTCTAAGTGATAATCTTTATAGATCGTTGTAGGTACGTGATGCGGAAACCAGGTCATGAAGTCTTTGTATTCGGGATACCACTGATTAAACTTATCTCTATAAATAGAAAAAATATGATTAATATCTTCTTTTTCGATAAATTTTTTCCGAGAAGAACGCCTGTAATGCAAGTCATGCATGATGATCGCCCTTGGGATGCCACAATTCTTCAACCCATGAATCTGTGGAGAGTAATCTGACTTGAAATCATTCAGCAAAATAAAATCCGGGGTAAACCCTACTTCAGTTAATATGGAGTCAATGTGTCCATCATTCGACCAAATAACTAAATCTGTTAACTCCCTTAGCTCCTCCACTAAATAAATCGTGCTTTTTTCAATGTAATCAGTTAAGTCTTTTGTAATAAATAATAATTTAATCTTTTTGATCACTACCGCCTCTTTCGTGTAATTAGAAAAAAGCCCCTAAAGGAGCTCTTTACTTAAACGATGGCAACGATTTTATCTAATGGAACAATAACTGTTCCTAAGCCACCGGAACCACCCTGATTTAATACTGCATAATCACGCCCAACTTCTACCATTACAACGTTCATTAAAACTAAGTCCTCATCAGCACCGAGAACAATTACTTCGGTAAGAGGTACCCCAATTAACTTCCGGTATTTTACAACTGGTGAACTTGCCATTATTTTGCCTCCTTTTGAAATAAGTAAAAAGTCTACTCCCTTCATGTTTATGTAGTCAGCTAAAATCTGTATAGGACAATACCTTCTAAATAAAAAAAAATTATAAAACTGAATAGAACTAGCTCCAAACAATTTTGATTAATAGGCTTATAAACAAGCAATTCTCCAATTTATAAATAAAGTATAGTATCTCTAACAATTATGAGTTTTGAAAAGGGGGGATTAGAAATGAGCTTATTTAATGAGTGTGGAAAAGCTTCGAATCATTCAGATAATCATTGCAATAGTTGTATTTGTAACATGCTAAGAAAACTAACCGCTGGTAGAATAGTTGATATTATCTTGTCAGGTGAAGACTTTACTAACCTTGTCTTTACATGCTTTGATTCTAAAACGTGCTGTGCAACTTTTTTAGATGAAACGAGTACATTTATCGCAGATTGTAATAAAATTGAAGCCATTCGCTTAGTTAATGGTTAATTGATAATTTAGTAAAACCTGGAGCGTTTAACCAGGTTTTTTCTTTATGTTCATTATTTTACATACTTACCTCCTTAGACAATCGCCTAATTATCTCCGAAAACGGCTATTTCAACACACCTTACCTATAAGGCCTAATACGATATAAGGTGATGCTGTATAGAGAGCTGCTACTGGAGGGAATTCTAGATGGAAATTTGTACTGTTGGAGCAGGTTATGTTGGGTTAACAACTTCTGCCCTACTTTCAGATCTTGGTCATAACGTCCATGTGATTGATAAAGATATCTCTAAAATTGAGATCTTAAATAAAGGGAAATCTCCAATCCACGAACCAGGCTTAGAAGAATTATTAATAAAAAACCATCAGCGAGGCCGGTTAGTTTTTTCTGATGACCGTGAAGCCTGTATTCTTAACTCACCGATTCTTTTGATTGCTGTCGGAACACCTTCTAAACCGAATGGAGATAGTGATTTAAGTGCTATAAAAAAAGTGTTTGAACATATTGCAATGAACATTACTTCTCATAAATTGATTATTGTCAAAAGCACAGTGCCACCAGGAAGTAACGAGTGGTTTCATCAGTACCTAATCGATCAGGGAGTAGATGAGAAAATGTTCGAAATTGTTTCGAACCCTGAATTTCTAAGAGAAGGCACCGCAGTCTATGATTCATTTCATCCCGATAAAGTCGTGGTCGGATCAAAATCGAAACAAGCGATAAACAAGGTAAAGCAGCTCTACGAGAGTTTACAAGCGCCATGTATTGAAACGACTTTAACTGGAGCTGAATTGGTGAAATATGCATCAAACGCTTTTCTTGCAACAAAAATTTCATTTATTAATGAATTTGCGCGAATTTGTGATGGATATAATGTAAACATTCTTGATGTGACGAAGGCGATTGGTCTCGATCCTAGAATTGGCCCCCATTTTCTTCAATCAGGATTAGGGTATGGCGGATCTTGCTTTCCGAAAGATTTAGATGCCATCAGCTTTGCTGCTCGAAAGAAAAGGATTAAAACGAACTTGCTAGATGCTGTTAGGAAAGTCAATCATCAACAAGTGGATGTCTACGTAAATAAATTAGCTGAACCATTAAATGGCTTTAAAGGCAAACAAATTACCGTTTGGGGGCTTTCCTTTAAACCGAATACGGATGACATACGAGACTCAAGAGCGATTACGCTATGTGAACGCCTGATTGAAAAAGGATGTACGATTATCGCGTATGATCCTAAAGCCACATCTCACAACAATCACATAAAAGAAGAAAACAACATTTACAATGCCGTTTATCAGTCAGACGCGTTAATTGTCGCTACTGAGTGGGATGAATTTAACCAGGCCGATTGGAATAGGGTGAAGCACTTGATGAAAGGAAACATCATACTAGATGGAAGAAATACCCTCGACCAAGAAGCCATCAGTGCATCAGGATTACGGTACTTGGGGGTGGCTCGTCCATGAACATTTTAGTCACAGGTGCAGGAGGTTTTATAGGCTCACATTTATGTATGGAATTACTGCAACAAAACCCACATGACACCGTAATTGGCGTTGATCGAAACATGAAAACGAGAAATACAACTCTTCTAAAAAACGACCGTTTTACTTCAATCGAACTTGACCTATTGACTTGCGACCTTTCAGACCTTATACACAACGTGGACGTCATTTATCATCTAGCGGGTATTCCTGGTGTCCGATCAAGCTGGGGAAAAGACTTTGAGACTTATCTTCTTCATAATGCGTTATTGACACAGAACCTATTAGATGCCTGCAAAAATGAATCCCTCAAGAAATTCATCTATATCTCTACGTCATCCGTCTATGGTGAAAAAAGTGGCAGCGTCTCAGAAGAGATGAGACCAATTCCTTTATCGCCCTATGGCATTACAAAACTAACAGGTGAACACCTTTGCAGAGTTTATCATCAGTATTACGATGTTCCTATAGTTATCCTTCGTTATTTCACTGTGTATGGCCCTCGACAGCGACTAGACATGGCCTTTCATCGGTTTATTAAACAACTGCTCCTCGATCAGCCTCTTACCGTTTACGGAGATGGTCAGCAGACGAGAGATTTCACTTATGTGAATGACTGTGTGAAGGCAACATCTGCCGTTTGTCGTGCTCAAGATGTGATAGGTGAAACGATTAACATAGGAGGTAAAGAACGGGCATCCGTTCTTGAAGTCATTCATCTTCTGGAACAATTAATGAACAAAAAAGCGCAAGTGATATTTACAAACAAAGCAAAAGGTGAACCGCTCCAAACATGGGCTGATATTACAAAAGCGCAAACGATTTTAAACTATCAACCTCAGATCTCATTAAAAGAAGGATTGCGTTACGAAATTGAAGATTTAGAGGAACTGTACCTTTCCGGGAGGGATCCTTTGTGAATTTAGCATTCGTTTGTACTGAGAAACTTCCTTCTCCAGCCATTAAAGGCGGCGCTATTCAAATGATGATTGATGGCGTCAGTCCTTTTTTGTCCGATAAATATAACCTGACCATCTTCTCCGTTAGTGATCCTTCCCTCCCTACAACCGAGGAGATTGATCAGATTAAGTATATTCGCGTTCCGAGAGCGAACTATTTTTACCATGTTGCCTCGCATCTAGCTAAAGAGGAAGCTTATGACGTCATTCACATCTTCAATCGTCCAAAAGCCATTCCGATCTACAAGGCCGCTAGTCCAGAGAGTCAGTTTGTGTTAAGTCTTCATAATGAAATGTTTGCTGAACATAAGCTCTCAGACGAAGAAGGGAAGCAGGTTGTTGAAACGGTAAGCTCAATCATGACGGTAAGTGAATATATTCGAAAGACAGTGATCTTACGATTTCCCGAGGCAACTGAAAAAACACACGTTGTTTATTCTGGAGTAGACTTAAAACAATTTGAACCGAAGTGGACAAAACGAGGCCAAGAAATAAGTTCGTATCTTAAACAAAAGAACAATTTATCAGGAAAAAAAGTAATTTTATTTATAGGAAGATTAAGTAAAACAAAAGGGCCACACCTCCTTATTCAAGCGATGCCACACGTGCTTGAAAAATATCCTGATGCGGTACTCGTCATTTGTGGTGGTAAATGGTTTAGTGATAATCGTCCGAATAAGTATGTTAAGATGTTACACAAAATGGCTGAGCCATTAGGTGAACATGTTCGCTTTACACAATACGTCCCGCATGACCAAATTCCACACTCCTTTTTACTTGGTGATGTCTTTGTATGTAGCTCACAGTGGCAAGAGCCACTCGCCAGAGTTCATTATGAAGCCATGGCAGCAGGCGTCCCCCTCATCACCACAAAACGTGGTGGCAATGCAGAGGTGATCACACATATGCATAATGGGCTTGTGTTGAAAAATTATTCAAACCCAGCTAACTTTGCTGCTGCGATCTGTGATCTGTTTAGCCATCCCCATCAGGCACTTGAGTTTAGCTTAAATGGAAGAAAGGTCGTTGAAGCGAATCACCAATATTTTCATGTGGCAGAACGGTTAGAGAGGATTTATTTAAAAGCCTATGCCGGTCATTTTTCCATGCAATCAAACGATCCTGCCATCGAAGAGTCGGAAGAAGAGTCTGAAGATAAATCATATTTACAACCTGAAGTTGAATTAAAAAATGAGATTCCCTCTAAAATTACTCATAAAAAATGGATTGTTGATCGATCCTACAGAAAGCGGAAGAGATAGAACCGTGGGGTTCTATCTCTTCTTCTGTTTATTCGTCTTCGTCCTCTTCTTCTTCCTCTTCTTCCTCTTCTTCCTCTTCTTCTTCTTCTTCTTCCTCTTCTTCTTCTTCTTCTTCGTCCTCAGTTAAATCAAATTCAAACTTATGCTCTTCTCCATTCACCATTTCAAATTTAAGACCAATTTCTTCTACTTCATTCGTTGCAAGTAATTCTTGTAGCTTTGCCAATACCTCTTGATGCTTTGCATTTTCAGCCATTTTTACTTTCCTCCCGTATGTTTTTAGTATTCTATAAAAGAATTCTTTATAAGATATGCTTATGCAATTGATTTGTATAGGTCAGTTGATACAGTATGGTAATTTTTTAGCTTATCTTTATAGAAAGCCATGGTGCTTTTGTGGAACCTTTCGATTTCATTTGAAAATCATAGTCGATTTCTTCTTCAGACTCTTCTTCCGCATCATCTTCATCTTGCTCTAATTCGACTAAGGTCGTTTCGTTTTCTAATTCTGAATTCGTTTCTTGAAGCAACTCCTGATCAACTTCGTTCGTTACATCAGGGCTTTCACTTTCTTCTATATCCTCCTCAATTGTTTCAGGCACTAATCTCATACTTCTTACTGTATCTTTCGCAGTATGAATTTCTTGTGTGTGAGGCTTCAGTTTTTTATTAAACAGTTGACGTGGTTGTGAGATCGCCTTCACCCTTAAAGCACTCTCATTGTGAACAACTACTTTTTGCTTTTCTTCAATAGGGGCTATTTCCAAATGCTCCTCAGAAGACCCCGCTTCTTTTTCAATCTGCTTCTCTTCTTCGACCTCTTCCTGTATTTCTACAGCCGATCCGGCAGGGAGCTCAACTAAGTTTTGGCTAGCTATTGTCTTAGGAAGATTTGATGTCGTCGTTATTTCTAACTTTTCGTCATCATGATCCACAATTTTTTCATATTCAGCATAGCTCCAACCCATTGATCCAGGAGGAGAGAAATGGAATTCTTCTAAGTCCAATTTAGGAATGGACATATGTTGAGATGTGTGTGCCACTTATTGACTCCCTCCTTTAATCTTTTGAAAAGTTTCATCAAATGAATGAAGGAAATCTTCTTTTGAATTTTCAACCGATACAACATTCCGAATATGCATCATGTATTTCTCATCAGACCATGATCTCTTCTGACTGAGGTAATATTTATGAGCGATCGCACTAAATAAGTGTGGGAATTTCAAATCAGACCAAACGACACGGTATTGCCCTTCCGTTAATGGATGAACTTGATCATAGTTGATTAACATTTCAGTTGCAAGCTGATCATCCCATACAGCTAGCTTCTTCATAACTTTGTTTAGCAAAATACGCAAATCACGTGCAGGTAAGTCTGCATTGACAGAATGAAGATCTTTCATAAACGCTCTTTCGTCTTTTTCAATCATTCGAGCCATCGTAAAATCCTGTTGACAGAATGATTTATTCTCAAAGACTTCCTTTGTCCAGCTACTGAAATGAGGCTGATCTAACTCGGCTAATGATTCTCTGGCACGGGTAAGCATACGGTCAACATTTTCTAGAAAAAGAATTGAAAAAGGATCATCAAGGTAATTGGCTGCCAGTTTTTGATACCCTTCTAATTCTTGAATTTTCCATCGATACAGCTTATGCCATTTATCGATACGACTTCTTTTCTTGCTCCCGTCAGGTTGTTTATAACCTTTTGAGGCATGATGAAATTGACCAATAAAGGCCATTGTTTTCATTACCTGTTCCGTATCGTAATACAGCATTGGCTCTCCATCAAAGTGTTCATATAAAACATAAGCATGGTCTTCTCCAGATAAACATAATCCATTAT
The DNA here is from genome assembly GCF_002563635.1 of Bacillus sp. es.036. Classification (NCBI taxonomy): domain Bacteria; kingdom Bacillati; phylum Bacillota; class Bacilli; order Caryophanales; family Bacillaceae; genus Bacillus; species Bacillus sp. es.036. Next base: position 857,292 of record NZ_PDIZ01000001.1, on the reverse strand, counting down.
TTTTTGTTGGAATTAATCTCGCGATTGGTAGTCCGTTTTCTTGTAAGTGCCAATGAGCTCCTGCTATATACAACATCCGGTCCGGTCGAATGTATTCCTGCTTTAGCACATAGGAGCCAGGGTTTGACTCGATTATCCACTTTGTTCTTCCGCCTCGACTGAAAAGTAAAGAGATGTCTTTTACCTCAATTGGGTAAAAGCTTAAGACATTTTTCAACTCTTCCATATGCGGAATAGAATGCTTTTTAGAGCTTTCTTCGTTTTCCTCTAGGTCAAAATTGTTTTCTTCCCCCACTTCTTCTCCCTCACCTTCCTCTAACGTTTCCCTGCATTTTCGTAGACCGTTTTTAAATTACTCGCTACGCGATTCCATCCAAATTCGCTTTCTACCTTCACACGCCCATTTTTCCCTAGATTTTCACGTAATGAGTCGCTAGAAAAGAGAGATTGAATTATTTGCGCGTAGGCTTCTGGCTGATCAAATTGGTGAACTACATAACCATTTTTCCCTTCATTGATTACCTCAGGGTTTCCGCCGCGATCACTTGTGATAACAGGAAGACCAGCCGCCATTGCTTCATAATGAACACGCGCTAGCGGTTCCTGCCACTGTGAACAACAGACGAACACATCTGCCATTGAATACAGTTTAGGAATATCTTTTGGTTCTACAAATTTAATAAAGGTAATGTTATCTGGATACATTGCGCCAAGCGTATAGAGATGCTTGACATAGTTATTTACATCATTTTCACCAAACCACTTGGACCCAATAAACACCATATGGGCATCAGGATGCTTCTCAATAATTTCTGGTAATGAATGCAAGAGTATATGTGGACCCTTGACTTTACTTAGTCGCCCTACAAAAAGAACGATTTTCTTATCAGTTAAATTTAATTGAGAGCGGATGGCTTCTCTTAATTTTCTCCCTTCATTTGTCCATTTGGGATGATAGGTGCTTAAGTCAACGCCAGAATAAAGGGTTTGAACCTTTCCTTTTGCAGTTGGAAAACGTCTCGTTATCGTCTTACCAATGTAATCACTTACTGTTACGACCTTTGAAAGATGGGAAAGACATTGATTCCCCTCTTCATCTGTCATTTTTCCTTGAGCAAACATTTCATTATGCACACTTAAAATAAACTTACTCTTTGGTGAAGCCGCTTTTAATTCTTCAATCCAAAGCGGTCGATTGCAAACATGAATCACATCAAAATGATTCGATTCAATAAATTGTTTGATATCAGCCACATAGTTGTCTTTATTAAGTCGCACATAATGGACACCTTGAGCTGTCTCTGATTGCTTAAGATCTGAATCGTTAATCGATATCACTGTCACATGATGATGTTTAGCCAATAGTTTTGAAACAGCTTCAAGGTAAATTTGGATTGCGCCACCTCTAATGGCTGGCACAGGCAATTTTTCAGTCGCAATTAAGGCAATTTTCATTTTCACCCTCCTTTAAATACAAAGAAGAACAGCTTTTCTCCTATGTCACGCCAGCGTTTTGTCGTCGAGCAAAGGATATACCTATAACTAACAAATAGACGTTTATTAGCCATGATACGGAGTGGAATTGAGGGTTGTGCGAATTCATTTTCTTATTTATGAAAAAGGGCTTGATTATCCAACTTTCTACTAAATCCTTTGAAAGTTGTGTCATGACCTTAGATAGTTCCATACGGTAATATGAAAAGACTTAATTGGTAGGTGAAGTTTATGACGAACTGGCAGAAGAGAAGTAACATTCCAACCAATAATCAGACGATATTTCGCTCAAGTGACGCACCTAAGCCTTCTTTAAAAAGTGAGGAGAGCATCAAGAAGCAGAGCGAACGAAAGAAAGTAGAAGTAAAAGAAGAAAAGAAAGAAGAAAAGAAAGAAGAATCTGTGCAAGAGCTTACCCCTGAAATGCAGGAAAAGCTGATTAAATTGGCTGAACTTTTACTACCTAATTGGGAGGTAAACGTACAATCAATCGAAGTGATTCAAGGAGGACAAATGGCCTTAGTGTGGAAATTCATGACGGATGAAGGACCAAAATGTTTAAAAAGAATTCACCGTCCTGAGAAGAAGGCCCTCTTCTCGATTCATGCTCAAGACTATTTAGCTAAAAAAGGAATGCGCGTTCCTGCCATCATTCCTAATCGTGATGGCCACTTGTATACAAAACACGGCCCATTTCTTTTTGTTGTTTATGATTGGATTGAAGGCAGATCATTTGATTTAACTGTCTCTACCGACCTCCAGTGGATCATGAGAGGCCTTGCCGATTATCATACTGAATCAATTGGCTATACGCCTCCACCTGCTGCTCCAGTTTTCTCTAAGCTAGGAAAATGGCCAAAACACTATATCAAAAGATGCCAACAGATGGAGAGTTGGAAATTGATTGCGCAAAAGTCGCCAGATGATCCATTTTGCCAACTTTATTTAAACGAAATTGATTCATACATTTCATCTGGGAGAAGTACGCTAAAGTTACTTCAACAATCCCATTATCCAGAATGGGTAAAGCAGTGCAAAAAACAGCCTAACCTTTGCCATCAAGACTATGGTACGGGGAATACGCTATTATCAAACGACCAAATCTGGATCATTGATCTAGACACGACGACTTTCGATCTGCCTATACGCGACTTACGAAAAGTGATTATTCCTTTGATGGGCGATACAGGTACCTGGGATCAGGAGTTGTTCGATCTGATGCTTGCTTCTTATGAAGAACGCTCACCACTCACCTCAGAACAAAAAAATGTCATGTACATTGATATGCTTTTTCCCTATGAACTCTATGAAACTGCAAGTGAACGCTTTGGAAGAAAGAATGACATCATGCCAGAAGAATTAATGGCTGCATTCCAGTATGAAGAGCGTAAGAAAGAACAACTTTCTCAATTTCTTTAATCTATAATCATAGAAGACACATATCAATATAGTAAAAAGAGCAAGTCATCGTTAACGACTTGCTCTTTTTGTATTCAAAATTTTCCTTGTGACGCTTCACTCTTTTATGTATTGTTCTTTAAGAATGCCTGACCCAATCCCTGCACCAACCATCAGTATCAATGGCCCAAAATTCCATAAGAACCACCCGCCAGATAAGGTAATGTCTAAAGAAGTGAATTTTGATAGAAGCACAAGGCCAATTTTAATCATCAAAAGAGTGACACCTATTAAAAATAACACATCAAATAAAAATTTTAACTTCGGATGTGCTAACTGCTGACTATCTCGAATAACCTTTTCTTTCAAGTCTTCGTCGCTTCTTAACAATTCGTCAATTGTAATACCCAATAGATCACTAATCTTGATAATGATTTCAATGCTTGGATAGTTCTGACCATTCTCCCATTTCGATACGGACTGTCTACTTACGAATAGCTGTTCAGCTAACTCTTCTTGGGACCAGCCTTTATTCTTTCGTTCACTTTTTAATTTCTCACCGAAAATCATTTCATCTATCACCTCTTTTCTTATTCTCCATTATTATGGATAGAATGAATAATAGTAAAGATAACTCTAGTTGCAATCTCATGCAACTGCGGGTTGCGGTAGATAATAACTGATTCAATATACCCTTATGTAAAAAAGGAAGTTAAAGAATTATACACGGTATGCATGTACAACCTTTAACTTCCCATTGTCTTTTTTGTTATTAAGTTGCGATGATGTTATATCCGCTATCCACATGAATCATCTCTCCAGTAATCCCACCTGAAAGATCACTCATTAAGAATAGTGCCGTGTTTCCTACGTCTTCCTTCGTTACCGTGCGACGCATTGGAGATTTCTCTTCAATTTCTTTAATTACCGAATTGAAATCGCCAATTCCTTTTGCCGCAAGCGTACGAATCGGACCAGCTGAAATCGCATTAACACGGATGTTGTCTTTGCCAAGGTCATTCGCAAGGTACTTCACACTTGCATCAAGCGATGCCTTTGCTACGCCCATGACGTTGTAGTTATTTACAACACGCTCGCCACCAAGGTATGTCATCGTAAGGATGCTTCCACCTACATCAATAAACTATAATTCTCCTCCTACATTTGGTTTGTACAACTTCTTTAATTGCTAAAATACGCAAATATCTCTATAAAAAGAATAGAATATTAAAAACACTATGCGTTATCCCCACATTACCGCTATTCATAACCTATCATTTCAGTGAATAGGGCTTAGGGTTGGGAGGTCCTTACAAATTTTCACCATAGCTGATAAACGAGTAAAGTGAATGACCTACTCAACTGACCCATAAATCGAGAAATAAACATTTTGCTCAAACAAAAAAGGAATTAATGAATAAAACCTCTCCTAATTATAGCCATTAGAAAATTGAAATCACATAAACCTGTCTATGCACTTATCAATTATGTTGGATATATTCACAAAGTGGATATATCACCTTGAGGCAACTGTATAATGGGATGCTAATTATGATTATTTATGCCAATCCAACTAACTTTCAAGGGAAAATTAATCCGTCAAATTATTTAATAAATTGTCGAATTGTTTACCGGTGAGTAAATAGCTTATTAAATCAATCCATATTCTTCTATATGATTAAAGAGCTTATCGGTTATTTTTCGCGTGCATTTTCGCTAAAAATAAATTTTTTCACTTTATAAATCCAACTTTGGGGGTGATTTTTATCAGCCGCTATCATCCTAGTAACGACGATAATAACTCCAAACCTCGTAAGAAAGAAGATCCAAAGATTGACTGCTCTTTACAAGGAATAGCAAACGCAAAATGTAAATGTCAGCCAGGTCATTGTTGTTGTCCAAAGGTGGACGTTGTTAAAAACGTTTTAGCGGCTACTATTGTGGGTGGGACACTCAACACGGTTGAAAATGTCCTAGGCGCGACTATCACGGGCGGTAATATCAATGCCACCATTCTCGGCGGAACGATTAATGCCATCACGGGAACCGTCACCGCCGAGATTCCTTCCGTTACGGTCACGGGTGGCACTCTCAATGTCATTGAAAATCTCTTAGGAGCTACGATCACCGCTGGAACACTCGATTCCGTCAATGAAGTGCAGGCAGCCACTCTTGTCGGCGGAACACTTAATACAGTCGAAAGTGTTCTAGGGGCGACCATTACAGCCGGAACACTGGACTCCGTCAACGAAGTCCAGGCCACTACAATTGTTGGTGGGACGCTTAATACCGTCGAAAGTGTGCTTGGGGCTACGATTACGTCAGGGTTTATCAATGCCACCATTCTTGGCGGCACTATTGATGCCATCACGGGGACTGTCACGGCGGAAATTGCTTCCGTTACGGTTACCGGTGGAACACTCAATGTCGTTGAAAATCTCCTCGGAGCGACCATCACGGCGGGTACGTTGGATTCCGTCACCGAAGTCCAGGCTGCAACTCTTGTTGGGGGAACACTTAATACGGTCGAAAGCGTCCTTGGAGCCACCATCACGTCCGGATTTATTAACGCTACGATCCTAGGTGGCACCATCAACGCCATTACAGGGACTGTCACTGCCGAGATTGCTTCCGTTACGGTTACGGGTGGCACTCTCAATGTCATCGAAAATCTGTTGGGAGCGACGATTACTGCAGGAACATTGGATTCCGTCAACGAAGTTCAAGCCGCTACTCTTGTCGGCGGGACGCTCAATGTCGTTGAAAATCTTTTAGGGGCGACCATTACAGCTGGAACGCTTGATTCCGTCAATGAAGTGCAGGCTGCCACTCTTGTCGGTGGAACGCTAAATACCGTCGAAAGCGTGCTGGGAGCTACCATCACGTCTGGTTTCATCAACGCTACCATTCTCGGCGGTACCATCAACGCCATTGCGGGAACCGTCACCGTCGAAATCCCTTCTGTTACGGTCACTGGTGGTACGCTCAATGTCATCGAAAACCTTTTGGGAGCGACGATTACCGCGGGTACACTCGATTCCGTCAAGGAAGTCCAGGCCGCTACCCTGGTTGGGGGGACACTTAATACCGTCGATAGTGTTCTTGGCGCCACAATCACATCTGGTTTTATCAATGCCACGATCCTCGGCGGAACGATCAATGCCATTGCTGGAACCGTTACTGCGGAGATCGCCTCCGTTACGGTCACTGGTGGCACGCTCAACGTCGTCGAAAACCTCTTGGGTGCGACCATCACTGCTGGCACACTCGATTCCGTCAACGAAGTTCAGGCCGCTACCCTTGTGGGCGGAACGCTTAATACCGTGGAAAGCGTCTTAGGTGCCACGATCACATCCGGGTTTATCAATGCCACGATCCTCGGCGGCACGATTAACGCCATCACGGGCACCGTCACCGCGGAGATTGCTTCCGTTACCGTTACAGGCGGAACGCTCAATGTCGTTGAAAACCTCTTGGGAGCCACCATTACGGCGGGTACACTCGATTCCGTCAATGAAGTGCAGGCTGCGACTCTTGTTGGTGGGACGCTTAATACCGTCGAAAGTGTGCTTGGGGCTACGATTACTTCAGGGTTTATCAATGCCACGATTCTAGGTGGCACCATCAACGCCATCACGGGTACGGTCACCGCCGAGATTGCTTCCGTTACCGTTTCAGGTGGTACGCTCAACGTCGTCGAAAATCTTTTGGGAGCGACGATCACGGCGGGAACACTGGATTCGGTTAATGAAGTGCAGGCTGCCACTCTTGTCGGGGGCACGCTTAATACCGTCGAAAGTGTGCTTGGGGCTACGATTACTTCAGGATTTATCAACGCAACCATTCTCGGCGGTACCATCAATGCCATTACGGGAACGGTCACAGCGGAGATCGCTTCCGTTACCGTTTCAGGTGGCACGCTCAATGTCGTTGAAAACCTCTTGGGAGCCACCATTACGGCGGGTACACTCGATTCCGTCAATGAAGTGCAGGCTGCGACTCTTGTTGGCGGAACACTTAATACTGTCGAAAGTGTGCTGGGAGCTACAATCACATCCGGGTTTATCAATGCCACCATTCTTGGTGGCACCATCAATGCCATCACGGGCACCGTCACCGCCGAGATCGCTTCCGTCACGGTTACAGGTGGCACACTCAATGTCATTGAAAACCTCTTGGGTGCGACCATCACCGCGGGTACACTCGATTCTGTCAATGAAGTGCAGGCCGCTACCCTTGTTGGTGGGACGCTTAATACCGTCGAAAGTGTGCTTGGGGCTACGATTACTTCAGGGTTTATCAATGCCACGATTCTAGGTGGCACCATCAACGCTATCACGGGTACGGTCACCGCCGAGATTGCTTCCGTTACCGTTTCAGGTGGTACGCTCAATGTGGTCGAAAGCGTCTTAGGTGCCACGATAACGGCTGGGAATATCAACGCCACGATCCTGGGTGGAACCATTAACGCCATCACGGGCACTGTCACTGCGGAGATCGCTTCCGTTACCGTTTCAGGTGGAACGCTCAATGTCGTTGAAAATCTTTTGGGAGCGACGATCACGGCGGGTACCCTCGATTCCGTCAATGAATTGCAGGCAGCTACAATTGTTGGCGGAACACTTAATACCGTAGATAGTGTGCTCGGTGCCACCATCACGGCCGGATTTATTAATGCCACCATTCTTGGTGGTACCATCAACGCCATCACGGGTACTGTTACGGCTGATATTGCTTCGGTTACCATTTCTGGCGGCACGCTCAATGTGGTCGAAAGCGTCTTAGGTGCGACGATCACATCTGGAAATATCAATGCCACGATTTTGGGTGGTACCCTCAATAACATTTTGAACGGAACCATTACGAGCGTCCTTGGCGCTACCATCACATCAGGGTTTATCAACGCTACCATTCTCGGCGGAACCATCAATGCCATCACGGGTACTGTCACCGCGGAGATCGCTTCTGTTACCATTTCAGGAGGTACGCTTAATGTGGTCGAAAGCGTCTTAGGTACCACGATAACGGCTGGCAATATCAATGCTACCATTCTTGGCGGCACCATCAACGCGATCACGGGCACTGTCACCGCCGAGATTGCTTCCGTTACCGTTTCAGGTGGTACGCTCAATGTCGTTGAAAATCTTTTAGGGGCGACTATTACAGCTGGAACGCTTGATTCCGTCAACGAAGTTCAGGCTGCGACTCTTGTTGGGGGAACACTTAATACGGTCGAAAGTGTCCTGGGCGCTACGATTACTTCAGGATTTATCAACGCAACCATTCTCGGCGGCACCATCAACGCCATTACGGGAACGGTCACAGCGGAGATCGCTTCCGTTACCGTTTCAGGTGGCACGCTCAATGTCGTTGAAAATCTTTTGGGAGCGACGATCACGGCGGGTACCCTCGATTCCGTCAATGAAGTTCAGGCTGCGACTCTTGTTGGTGGGACGCTTAATACCGTCGAAAGTGTGCTTGGGGCTACGATTACGTCCGGGTTTATTAATGCTACCATCCTGGGTGGCACCATTAACGCCATCACAGGCACTGTCACAGCTGAAATCGCTTCTGTCACCGTTTCGGGTGGCACGCTCAATGTCATCGAAAACCTTTTGGGAGCGACGATCACGGCGGGAACACTGGATTCGGTTAATGAAGTGCAGGCTGCCACTCTTGTCGGGGGCACACTTAATACCGTCGAAAGTGTGCTTGGGGCTACGATTACTTCAGGATTTATCAACGCAACCATTCTCGGCGGCACCATCAACGCCATTACGGGAACGGTCACAGCGGAGATCGCTTCCGTTACGGTTACAGGGGGCACACTCAATGTCGTTGAAAACATTCTTGGGGCGACCATTACAGCTGGTACACTGGATTCCGTCAATGAAGTGCAGGCGGCTACCCTTGTCGGCGGGACCCTCAATACCGTGGAAAGCGTGCTTGCGGCCACGATTACTTCAGGGTTTATCAATGCCACCATTCTCGGCGGCACCATCAATGCCATCACGGGAACCGTCACCGCCGAGATCGCTTCCGTTACCGTTTCAGGCGGCACGCTCAATGTCATCGAAAACCTTTTGGGAGCGACGATTACTGCGGGAACACTGGATTCCGTCAACGAAGTCCAGGCGGCTACTCTTGTTGGTGGGACGCTTAATACCGTGGATAGCGTCTTAGGCGCCACGATCACGTCTGGTTTCATCAATGCCACGATCCTTGGCGGCACCATCAACGCCATTACGGGAACTGTCACTGCCGAGATCGCTTCCGTTACCGTTTCAGGTGGCACGCTCAATGTCGTCGAAAATCTTTTAGGGGCGACTATTACAGCTGGAACGCTTGATTCCGTCAACGAAGTTCAGGCTGCGACTCTTGTTGGGGGAACGCTTGATTCCGTCAACGAAGTTCAGGCTGCGACTCTTGTTGGGGGAACACTTAATACGGTCGAAAGTGTCCTGGGCGCTACGATTACTTCAGGATTTATCAACGCAACCATTCTCGGCGGAACGATTAATGCCATCACGGGGACTGTCACCGCGGAGATCGCTTCCGTTACGGTTACAGGGGGCACGCTCAATGTTATCGAAAATCTCTTAGGAGCGACGATCACCGCTGGTACACTCGATTCGGTCAATGAAGTGCAGGCCGCTACCCTTGTTGGTGGGACGCTTAATACCGTCGAAAGTGTGCTTGGGGCTACGATTACTTCAGGGTTTATCAATGCCACGATTCTAGGTGGCACCATCAACGCTATCACGGGTACGGTCACCGCCGAGATTGCTTCCGTTACCGTTTCAGGTGGTACGCTCAACGTCGTCGAAAATTTGTTGGGAGCTACGATCACGGCGGGTACCCTCGATTCCGTCAATGAAGTTCAGGCGGCGACTCTTGTGGGTGGGACGCTTAATACCGTGGATAGCGTCTTAGGTGCCTCCATCACGTCTGGTTTCATCAATGCCACGATCCTGGGCGGCACCATCAACGCTATCACGGGTACTGTCACCGCGGAGATCGCTTCCGTCACCGTTTCAGGTGGTACGCTCAACGTCGTCGAAAATTTGTTGGGAGCTACGATCACGGCGGGTACCCTCGATTCCGTCAATGAAGTGCAGGCGGCTACCCTTGTCGGCGGGACGCTTAATACCGTGGAAAGTGTGCTCGGCGCCACCATCACGTCCGGATTTATTAACGCCACGATTCTCGGGGGCACCATCAACGCCATCACGGGCACCGTCACCGCTCAGATCGCTTCTGTTACCATTTCAGGAGGTACGCTTAATGTGGTCGAAAGCGTCTTAGGTGCCACGATAACGGCTGGGAATATCAACGCCACGATCCTGGGTGGAACCATTAACGCCATCACGGGCACTGTCACTGCGGAGATCGCTTCCGTTACCGTTTCAGGAGGTACGCTCAATGTCGTTGAAAATCTTTTGGGAGCGACGATCACGGCGGGTACCCTCGATTCCGTCAATGAATTGCAGGCAGCTACAATTGTTGGCGGAACACTTAATACCGTAGATAGTGTGCTCGGTGCCACCATCACGGCCGGATTTATTAATGCCACCATTCTTGGTGGTACCATCAACGCCATCACGGGTACTGTTACGGCTGATATTGCTTCGGTTACCATTTCTGGCGGCACGCTCAATGTGGTCGAAAGCGTCTTAGGTGCGACGATCACATCTGGAAATATCAATGCCACGATTTTGGGTGGTACCCTCAATAACATTTTGAACGGAACCATTACGAGCGTCCTTGGCGCTACCATCACATCAGGGTTTATCAACGCTACCATTCTCGGCGGAACCATCAATGCCATCACGGGTACTGTCACCGCGGAGATCGCTTCTGTTACCATTTCAGGAGGTACGCTTAATGTGGTCGAAAGCGTCTTAGGTACCACGATAACGGCTGGCAATATCAATGCCACCATTTTGGGTGGGACCCTGAATAACATTTTGAACGGAACCATTACAAGTGTGCTTGGCGCTACCATCACATCCGGATTTATCAACGCTACCATTCTCGGCGGAACCATTAACGCTATTACGGGAACCGTTACGACGGAAGTCGCTTCTGTTACGATTACTGGTGGAACTATTAACGTTGTCCAAAGTGTCCTTGGCGCTACCATTACAGGCGGGAATATCAACGCAACCATTTTGGGCGGTACACTCAATAACATCTTGAACGGAACCATTACCAGTGTGCTCGGCGCTACAATCACGTCTGGTTTCATCAATGCCACTATATTAGGTGGAACAATTAATGCCATTACTGGGACACTTACAGCTGAAATTCCTTCCGTTACGATTACAGGCGGAACACTTACAGCCGTCTCACAGAATACGTTTATTGAACAAAGTTTTCTCAATGTCAATGTGGGCACAACAAGCTCTACGTTCACACCATTATCATCCATCACGACGTCTATTTTAGAAGATTATTCATTCTTTGTGTATAATTCAAGTCCTACAGGAACAGTCGATGCAATTGTAGAAATAAGCGCAAATGGAACAAATTGGTACACAGATGTAACAACTATTGCTTTACGAGCCGGCTCAGTAGATGTCCTTGTTCCACAGAGGTTTTTAAAATATACGAGACTCTCCTATAGATCTTCAACTACTCTTGCTTCAGGTACTATCTCTGTAATATTTAATGCGCAAGGCTCATAAAATGAAATCAAACTATACTCCCTCTGTTCATAGCAGAGGGATCCTTTTGTTAGGAGGCTAACTTCTTATGTTAATAGGGCTACATATGATTGTGAAAAATGAGTCCGAACACTTAGCAAAATGTCTTAGCAGCGTTCAGTCATTGGTAGACGAAATAATTATTGTTGACACCGGTTCGCAAGATAATACCATCGCCATTGCTAAATCCTTCGGTGCAACCGTGATTGAAATCAAATGGGATGATAACTTCTCCAAAGCTCGAAATGTTTCACTAGTACAAGCGAAAACCAAATGGATTCTCTATATGGATGCTGACGAAATTTTCACTGGAGATGTACAGGAAATTCGTAAAACATTAATGCAGACAGATAAAGAAGCCTTTTGGACAGAAATTGAAAATTTAACAGGACCACTCCCATACGAGAAATTATCTCATTCTTCTATTCGAATATTTCGATCTCGACCATATTATTCTTTCCAGAGACCTATACATGAAGACATCCTCCCATCTATCTTAGAGCATAACCACTCAATCGAAGTTGTGGGTAAAATTGGGACAAAAATCATTCACTATGGATACCTACCTGATGCCCTTAGAGTGAATCAGAAACCGATGAGAAATCTAAAGATTTTAGAAAAGGCTATTGAAGAAACTCCACAACCACCATACTATTTATATCACCTTGGATTGACTTACGATCAATTGGCGCAATCCGATCACGCCATCAAGTTAATGCAGGAAGCACTTAATCTAACGGAACAAAACATGTCTTTTAGACCCACTATCGTACGTGACCTTGCAAAAGTGATGATAAAAGTTGGATCATATGATTCTGCAATTTTGTTAGTTGAGAAGGAAATACAAAATTATCCCAACTATCCAGATCTTCATTATTATTTGGGCTTATGTCATTTCAGTATGAACGAAGAAGACAAAGCCATTCGTGCTTTTCAAAACGCAACGAAAGAGTCACCCTCTTCTAAATACGTACTCGAAATGGGAGCAGGTACATTTCGCGCTTGGACTTTAATGGGAGATATCGCTGTCAAATGGCTCGCTTATGCTGATGCACTTCAATTTTATATGAATGCATTACAACATTGCCCTTACTACGATCATGCATTGTATGGATTTGTAGATATCCTAATTGCATCCAACATCTCTAATCAGGAAATAAAGAAAGAACTGATTCATTTATTAACTCCATCACTTGCAAACAGACCAGACGCCCCACACTTAAAGCAACATTGTTTAACACAACTGGCCAATGTACTATACACTGGTGGCTGCTATCAAGAATTTCTAGAAGTGATTGACGATCTAGAAGATCAGTCAAATAACATGAAGGAAAATATCATAATGAGTTATCTACAAGTAGGTGAATTAAAGAAGGCTAGTGATGAATTGATGGCATTGACCGAAGAAGTACAACCAATCCGAAATACTCTTATTCAATCATTAGTTTTGATTTATTTGGAACAAGCGAAGCCTATTCCAAAAGAATTAATTTCCTATATCCAAAAACTTCCTCAAGCTTCTTTCTATGACAGAATACAGAAATCATTGGATTCGAACGTTACTTTAGAAGAGTCCGAGAATGATATTGACTTTCTCTTGTTCGTTAAACATTTCTTACACCAAGCCATCATTCTAGGTGCAGAACAAACGCTTAATCGCTTGCTTACTTTACACACCGTATTTCACTTGTTCGTTGCTAAAATGAAGTATTATGAAGGGTATGCAAAAAAAGGATATGATGAATTGCTTAGGCTAATGGAAGAAGGTTCAATTGACGTTGAGGGAACTTTTCTTATCGGAGAATATTTATACGATCAAGGCAAGTGGGATGACGCGTCTTTATTGTTTGAGAAAGTGCTAATGGAACAACCAGATGATGTAAGAGCTCATATCGGCGCTTCCCTTTGTTACAACCAGCAAGCTAAAGCGCTGCTTGAAGATTCGAACGAAAAAACACCTGAGTACCCCCTCTTTACGGCTAATTTAAAGAAAGTCAATTTATCGATTGAATTATCTTCTAAATACAGCTGGCATTCGAATTGGAGAGGTCGCCAAAGGAGGAATCGAAATAATGAAAAACAGCATCTCGTTATGCATGATTGTTAAAAATGAAGAGGATTTTATCAGTAATTGTTTGAACAGCGTCAAGGAGGTTGTTTCGGAAATCATTATAGTTGATACAGGCTCTACGGATCGCACGATAGAAATTGCCAAACAACATAATGCTACTATTATCGAAGAAGAATGGAAGAATGACTTCTCTCTTTCCCGTAACATCGGACTTGAACACGCAAATGGGGAATGGATTTTGTTTTTAGATGCTGATGAGGAACTATGTTCGGAATCCATTGAAGAATTGAAGAAGTGGATCGTTTACCCCGATGCAGATGCTTACTTCTTTAGAGTGTATAACCATTTCGGAGAAAAAGGAAAAGAGGCAAGTGTAAACCCAACAATAAGGATGTTCCAAAACCGTCCCGAGTACCGATTTTCAGGCGCTATTCATGAGCAAATTGCAGATAGCATCCAAAGATTTAACCCAGAAGCTCGCTTTGTGATGACGAGCGTTTGTGTCGATCACTATGGGTATCAACCTACAATCCGTGATCAAAAAAACAAAACGACAAGAAACATTACATTGTTAAAGGAAGAGTTACAAAGCAATCCAAACAATCCTTTCCACCTTTACAATATCGGTATTGAGTATTTACAGTTATCAGACTTCGAGAATGCACTACGCTGTTTTAAGAAATCACGAGAACTCGTTGATCCGAAAGTTAATTATACTCACCTCTTGTATAAATGTGAGGCCAGGTGTCTTGGTGCACTAAATCGAATTGATGAAGCAATCACATGTTGTAATGCTGGAATTGAAGCTTTTCCTGAGTATACAGATCTTCATCATTACAAAGGAAGTTACTTTATGGCCAGCGGTGACTTTCCTTCTGCAAAAGAAAGCCTAACAAGAGCGATTCAATTATCAGAACCCAAGTACTACCATACAGAGGCTGGCATTGGAACGTTCTCAACTCATTACTTGCTTGGATTAGTGAACGAAAGTCTTAGTGAAGATAATGAAGCGATTGACCATTATTATTGCTCTTATCAATACTTACCAACATCTCACCGACCACTTTATCGGATTTTTCAATTATTACGCTCTACAGAAAGACAAAATGACTTACTTACATTATTAACAAGTAAAATCCAATTGGATTCTAAGGAGCAACGACAAGTAATCTTGAACATATTATTACGAACCCACTGCTATTCCACAGCTGAACAATTACTAACGTTATGGCTAGAAGAAAACAATTCAAGTATAGCGGATCAAGACCTCTGGCGACAGATTAAAGAAGAATGCAGACTATTAGACACATCTTATCAGAACAAGGAAAAAAATTCACCGAAGCCACTCCTTATAAATGAACAATTGTCGAGATTATTTCTCTTGCAGAATTCTTCAGAAACAAACCTCCCCTCAGACATTCACCCTAGATTAGATGGTCATTCTTTAACAAGCATACTGAATACAGAAAGAATTGCCAGGATCTTATACTCACAAGGATTTCACCGTGCATTTCAACAGTATATCGAAAAATGGAAGGAAGAACATGCGACGAAAGAAATGAAATTTCAAACTCATTCGGTTCTCCAAATTGTCCAAACACTCTCATTTAACGCTGAACATCATTTTGATAAGGTTTTAAAGAACCATCCATCATTTGAGTTAATTCGTGCAGCCAAAATGACACTTCCTTTTGAAGAAGGATTAATTGAGTAAGGAGAATTAAAATTGTGAAAAAAACAAGTTTATCTGTCTGTATGGTTGTATGTAACGAAGAGCATTACTTAACTCGTTGCTTAAATTCTGTGAAGAATCTTGCTGACGAGATCATCATAGTAGATACAGGATCAACCGATCAAACAGTCACGATTGCCGAAGCGTTCGGGGCAACCATTATCAACTACACATGGAATGATGATTTTAGTGAAGCTAGGAACAGAGGAGTTAACGAGGCAACAGGTGACTGGATTCTTATTCTAGATGCGGATGAGGAGCTTGATATTCTTTGCCATCCAAAACTTGTCGATCTCATCACGACATCAAATGCAGAAGGATACTATCTGAACTTCATTAATTACTACGGAAAATTTGATAAAGCCCATTATTTCACCGATCGTGCATGTCGACTTTTTCAAAACCATTTTCACATACAATTTCGTGGAAAGATCCATGAAGAAATAACATCTTCAATGAATGAACTAAAGTTACAAATAAAAGAAAGTGACTTGACTATTTTTCACTATGGCTATCTCGATGACATGATTACTCTCAAGAAAAAAAACACAAGAAATGTAAGAATAATAGAGAAAGCATTACAAGTAACCCCTGAGAATATACGAATGAAATATGCTTTAGGGGTTGAACATTTACAAGCAAGTCAGAATTCTCAAGCTTTGAATACATTTGTCGAACTGCTGGAACAACTCCCACCAACTTCAGATTATGTACCTGATCTACTTCTAAAAACCGTTCATCTCATGCGCTTATTCCATCAGGATAGCAAAGCCCTTCTTCTTATCGAACAGGGGCTAACTTATTATCCAGATTTCCCTGACCTTCTTGATGTAAAAGCAGATCTTCACCTATTTCTGAACCAGTATGAATCTGCAAAAAATACGCTATTACGTTCATTAAACTCTTATCGAGACAATTCAAATTATTCTTCTTTATCTGGATCAGGATCCTATCGATCTGCTTATATTTTAGGCACTATATACGAGAAACTCCTCGAACCAACTGAAGCACTATATTATTATGAAGTGGCATTAGATTTTCACCCGGCTTACATACCTGCATGGAGCCGTTGGGTATTAGGGCACTTATTCTTCTCTTCCTCATCTGAAATGATGAATAAATTAACTAGTTGGAAAGAGCAGCTAACAAAAGAACAATGGATAGTTTTAATAAGATCTTTAACCTACAATGGAAAGTTTCATTTTCTGGAAGAAATATGGGGTTTAGTCCCGCTAGACATACGTGCTGAACTAATATCTACTATTAAACCACTTTCCGTATCCATAAAACTTTTTATAGAAGGACATAAACAGGAAGCGCTAGCCGCTCTCCACTCGGAGAAGCGTGAATTAAAGATGGAGGAAATTCTGTTCCAATGGGCGATAGTTTATGAAGAAAATCAAGACGGCATAGATCTCTTGAACACTTATTCCTCGAAATATCTTGTCTTAAGAAATCTTAACGAAGTATTGGAACATGGACAACAATCCGACGAACACAAATACGCCTTGTATCTTGCAAAGCTGATGCTTATAGAAACGCAGTGTTGGAAAGGGTATTTGCGCCTTATTAATACGACGCAAGCATTAACTTCTGAGGACATGTTGTACCCGTTGTCCCATTTCTATCTGATCCTTGCTTCTCCTCAATGGTTCATTAAGGGGATAGTCAAGCAGCTGACTTCAATCTTACTTCATTTAAATGAACGAGAAAAATTAACTTTAAGTATACTTCTTCTGAAACTTAAGAACTATCATGGCGCAAAAGAAATTCTCAACTCATTAATTACTCATTCCCCCACAAACCCCTTACCCCGAATCACTCTTTCTTATCTCTATTACTTATTAGCGAAACAACATGGATCATCCGAGAAGCTAGTAGATGAAAATAGATTAATAGCTATTGCTTTTCATTTATCTTCTTAGAAAAAGGTAAAGGAGAGAGTTAGCTTCACGCTACGCACTCTCTCCTGAATTCTGTTTAAGAAGTTGGACTTACTTCTGACCATCCTAGTGTTATTGCTAATGTATTCGTTTGATTCGTTAAGTTCTGGACATCAATGACCAAACGACTGTTCGGAGGTAAAATCACTTTTCCAAGTTCATCATCCGTAATAATCCCCGCTGTCTGTATCAGTGTACTAAATGTCCCTCCTCCTACTACAGGATTAACTGTACTTGTCGAAAAACTAGGGATTAATTGACTAGCATTGGCATAACCAAAATTCGTATTTATTGCCTGCAATGTCGTCGCACCCGAAACTGTAGCGTTACGCATTAGAAAAATGGCGGTATTTGTTACGGCGCCCCCCAATATCCTTCCGATTCTCGCTGCGTATCTAGAGGTGGTGGGGTTCAACAATTGGAAAGCAAGGAAAGCGTTAGCTGCTACTCCCACCGAACCAGTAGTAGCTCGGTAATTTACCCCATTTGCTGCTGACGTAGCGGCAATATCCTCTGTAGTGAGGGGGTCCCTAATGTTTGAGAACACATTATAGTTAGGCATACGATCGCCTCCTTAGTTATTCCTGCAAATACTCTTCTAGGACACCTCTCCAGCTATTTTGCCAAATGCTTCGATCAAAAGCCTTTGCCGTTTCTCTAGCATGCGAAGCGATCATCGACCGCTTTTCTCTATTTGTTATTAATTCTGAAATCGTTGCCACTAGTCGGTTCGTTGTAGGAGTGATGAGATATCCATTAAAGCCGTCAACAATAATGTCATTAAGTCCTCCCACGTTCGTTGCGATAACAGGTAATCCGGCACTTAATGCTTCTAAACATGATAGAGAAGTCCCTTCTGAATAAACAGTAGGAATCACAACAATGTCAGCTTTTTGATAGACATCTGGCATATCTTCAAACGAACAAACTTCATGTATAATCCGATCCTTGTTCGGGTGTACTTTCATCCAGTATTGAAATACTCTACAAATATCAGTCTCTTTAATCATCTCTCCAGCAAACATGATTTCGACTTGAGGAAATTTCTGTAACAATAGATCAGTGGCAGCCATCATTAAGAGGATACCTCTTTCATGACTAATTCTTCTAGGAAAGAGTACGCGTAAGCGCCCTCCTTCAACAGCTTTCGCATCCCCTGGTACGAATTTCTCTGTATCAACAAAATTAGGTATCAACTCAATTTTTTCAGGATCATCATAATGACAAACAGAGCGACAGTAACTTAGAAAGTGTGAATCAACCGATACAATTTTTGATAACGAGGTGACGGCTCGTTGGACATTTTCTTTTACCTGATCCTTTGCTTCAATCACTAAGTCTATCCTATCCCAATTTATTCCATGGCAAATACCGAGACTATTAGGACGATATTGAATGGGATGCCAGATGCAACTTGCATAAATAAGTGAACCAGATGCCTTTTTGGCCATCTCTTCAAAAATATCAGCAATTTTATCAAGATCATCACAATAGTAACCATACACAATCGTTCCTGCGATCTCTGTACTCTCTAACTTGGTTTCGAAAGATTCATTGAAGGAGAGCTGGTGAACCTCCACATCGATTTCTTTCTCTTTAAGAATGAGGCATAGTTCATAAAGGTAACGTTCCAGCCCTCCCCCATATAGCTTCGTAATTTGATTATTATAAGCATCCAGGAAACTGTGAGTTAGTATTGAAACTTTTTTCAAGTAGCCCCCTCCTCCCATTCAACCAAATTAGGGAAAGGATCAAGTATAGATTTGTAATGTTGCAAGTTTCCCCACTTTCCTTCAGGGTCAATACTCATGTATCGATCATATTTTCGCTTTCTATCCGATTCATCACCTGCCCAACCATAATGCTTCACACGTATGTCGGATAAATACCCTGTAAGAGCACCATATGATAAGGGTAAACGATTCACATGATGATCCTGCTGTATATAGTAGTAAGGGAAATCAGGTAAATAGCGAACTAACATCATCGTATGGTGTCTGTGCAAGTTCCAGAATTCATCTTCACGATAATGAGTTCGACCTCCCCAGAAATCATACATTCGAAAACTAACCCAATCGAATTGATCTTGATTAATCAAATCACGAACGTGTGTCTTGAAAGAAGATTCAAATACCTCATCTGCATCAATCGCTAGAACCCAATCTGGTTCATATTTACAGCCTTCACGCCATAGTGTACTTCTTAATTCCCATTCCCTGTTAAATTGACTTTGGGGAAGTGGAATAATTTCCTTCACCTTGGGAAAGGATTGGCATATTTCCACTGTTCGATCCGTACTTGCATCATCCACTATGACCATATCGTCTACATAATCGCTCAACTCTGATAATACTTCATTTAAATAGCGGCCTTCTTCATTACGCACTTGGAGAAGCGCTGTTAGGGTATTTTCAGATGTTTTACGAACCGGTTGCATCTATACTCCTCCTTTCATTTGTATGATGAATCACAACAAACGGATAAATTGATCAATAGCTTCAATTCTAAGAACCTTGCTTATTACTGCTTCATCATGACTGGCTGCTTGAAGATAATAATTAATTGCACGGCTCTTGTCTCCCATTAATTCTTCCTTCTCCCCAAGGACTAGCCATTTCTCTTTTCTAATATTCAGCTCATCCTTGTGTTCTGATAAAAGATCCAAAGCTCGATCAAATTCCATTCTTTCTCTATAAAGCTTATATTTAATTAACTTTGCTAAGTTGAATTGAACATTTTCATATTGTTTCAAAGCATATTGTGAGTCACCATGAACTCGACAAATCTCCGCGTTAATAAATGAATAGGCTTGTTCATCATATATAGCAATCAACTGATAATAATGTGCCTTTAATTCCGGTGTCGTTGCAAGTATTCCATGCGAATTAAGAGCAGAGTTCGTCTTTCCCTGTCTAGCCTGAACAAGAGAACACCATGGATAATATTTCTTTAATCCGTCGAATCTGTTAAATACTACATTTCTTGAAAACGCCTGATAAAAGTAATGTTCAGCTTCAGAAAAGTCACCGCTCAAATAGAGATACTTCGCCAGTAAGAAAAGGTTCTCTTCGTGGTGCGGTTCTGATTCAAGAGACATTTTTAATTCATCTATTCTAGCTTTCCTCTTCCTATAACTCAATTGACTAAGTTCTTGAGAAGAGACAATTCCATCTTTCTCTAGGCACTTTATTATTTCTAATAATAAAGTGTTCTGATCTGCAGAAGGAGGCGATTCGATAGATGATTGATGGATATCGCAATAGGCTGAAGACGAGTAACAAAAGACAACCGGATAGTTTAATGACAATTTAATAAAGCTCTCTTCTGAATCTGTTATAATAACATCTGATTTTAAGCACAATGCATTCGTATAAAAATCGATGTGGTCACTATTATTCGTAAGCAACGAATCTGGTATATAACTGATGATGGCTTTCGGACTCCATTGGTTCACTTCCTTGAACCAAAATGGATGGTTTACGATCGCAATACAACATTGCGGATCAAGTTGCTTTGTCATTGAGATTGGAAGGTATGTGAATCCATTCCCCTGAGAAGTTTCTTCTCTCCTTGACACCACGATAGAAGAATACCCCTGTATGCTAGAAACATCGCTTAGGTCACCATACTCATCGTCTCGAAAGTGAACAAGTTTTTTACTTGTCACTTCATTTTGAACAGGAATTTCCTGTATGCCTCTAAGTTCCTGGAGCCCCATTGTCCCAAAACGACGGATCAAACCCTGTAAATTCTTATTAGACTCTTCTACAATACCGGGTAACCTCATCCTTTGAGCCATTGTATAATGAAAAACACAGCTTCGAAGATCAGCTTTCGGTTTCCAATTCTTTGGTAACCGCAGTATATGATAGTAAGACAGTAATAGATAATCATCTTCATAACCTTGTTTACCAGGCAGATCTTCAATTATGTAGCCGCCCACTTTTTTAAGGTCAATTGAACGATGCATCACTGGGTGAACAAACCCTTCCTTTATTTCCGGTCTAATATGTTCATTTAATAGACTGATTAACATATCAAGCGAATCAGGTATCTTTACACTTTGTATCCCCTTCTGATGGGGATGCCACTCGCCATTAGCTGTTAGTATTCCTGGAGACACACAAGGTTCATCAGGATTATTGTGCAAGAATGCTTGTAAAGGAAGCGTCCATTGCGGAGAAAAGATCATGTCTGGATGAATTTCGGTAATAAAGGAGCAATGAGGGTAATGTTTCCATATATACTCAAAGCAAGCTTGCCTAGCATAGGGGATACCGGTATTTTCTCCATCACCCATAATATAGAAATTAACCAAATGCTTATTCACTATCTCCCTCAACTTATCGTTCGTGTAGTCCCCTTGATTAAACATAACAATAAAAGGATTATCTTCTGATTTTGACAAGCTCTCCAAACATAAATTCAACATTGATAGATCACGATCGTTACGTAGCATAACAGGCATTGTATGGATCACCATTGACATATCAGATAACCCCCCTTTCCAGTAAGACTTAAGGATTCTGATCTCTTATAATGTTATGCTCTTTAAAAGTAGAGATACCTAATTTTGAAGCAAAGGGCCATAGTGGAATAATGGAACAAGTACCTTTGAACCTCAATAAAATAGATATAAATAGACTTAAGGAGAGAGGGAATTGCAATTATTAAATAAAGATTCAAAAAATAGACCTTGTGTCAATAAACCCATTTATGATCATGTTGTCAGGAAAATTGAGGTTCCTCCACAAAGCTTCATAGGTTGTAATGGATTAGTGAGGCTAGACTTCCTATGTGATGAACTTGCTCACTCAGATAAAAAAGAATCACTCGTTGGTGAATGTTTTTTGTCTGATCCAGATGGGTATCCTATCAATCCTACAACCTCTCATGATCTTCAATGTACTGAAATTCCGATTAAAAACGGCCATAAAGATGTGAAGATATTACTTCCCTCTGGTGAAATAGTCGTTTATCAAAAGGTAAAACTTCTCATACAGGGTTATTATGTCATTCGACTTACGAATTCAATGAACGAAGGATGTACATCACTAGCACAACCATTTTCTATAATAGAAAATTTGTTCCTTCATAGACCGGAAGGCGCTAATGTATCTTGCTTTATTAATGACTATAGCTGTGATGTAAAAGTGATCTGCACGGAAGAGGACTGTAGCTCTAATTATTTCAAGCAGATTGACGTGAATATCAAACTTTCTCAGGTAGTAAAGGTAGAAGGCCCAAGGACTTTGTTTAATATAAAAGAAAAGAAAATGAAGCGCCGTCACGATCATCTGATGAATTTCCAATAATATGTCTCCTCTTCTCCAGTTATTATCGTTAGTAAGTTGTCAGACACAACGAAAAACAGCCTATTTATGCGAATTTCTTCACATAAATAGGCTGTTTTTCAATACGTCCCTTTTCTCATAACTAAAAAAAAGTCATTTCTACAGAGAGCTAAAGTAAACTTAGGTCGACCGAAACAATCATTAATCACATTAGTCTAATTGCATTTTTCCAAACGTCGAAATTGTATTTACGATGTTTTTAGACTCAGTATCATAGAAACATAAATTTCGAATCATATAATGGTTTGGTATTGATTTTCAATGATTCGTTTTATCCCTGAAAACATTCTGCTCTAAGTTGTCATACGATGATACACTTGTATCTAAAATATTTCAGATTACCTTTCAATTTCTGATATCGTATGTTGATTCAAAAGTAACTAAAATACCTAATAATAGCTCTAAGTTCGCCCAGATCATGTATAAAAATTACAAATTTAGGCTGCGAATAAGAGTATGGAGCTGATTTTTTTTTGAGTTTGAATGTATTTCTAATTAGAACAAGCCCATCTCCAAATTGTAAGATGGGCTTGGTTTCGTATTAGATCAAGTAGCAATAATGTTATACCCACTATCCACATGAATCATCTCACCAGTAATTCCTCCAGAAAGATCACTCATTAAGAATAGTGCTGTGTTTCCTACGTCTTCCTTCGTTACCGTGCGACGCATTGGAGATTTCTCTTCAATCTCTTTAATAACAGAATTAAAGTCGCCAATTCCTTTTGCCGCAAGCGTACGAATCGGACCAGCTGAAATCGCATTAACACGGATGTTGTCTTTGCCAAGGTCATTCGCAAGGTACTTCACACTTGCATCAAGCGATGCTTTTGCTACGCCCATGACGTTGTAGTTATTTACAACACGCTCGCCACCAAGGTATGTCATCGTAAGGATGCTTCCACCTTCAGTCATAAGTGGACGAGCTGCTTTTGATACAGCAGTTAGGGAATATGAGCTAATGTTATGCGCTAGCAAGAATCCTTCACGCGTTGTTTCAAGATACTCCCCTTTTAATTCTTCTGTTTTCGCGAATGCGATACAGTGAGCTAGTCCGTGAATCACACCGACTTCTTCTTTAATTTGAGCAAATGTAGCTTCAATTTCCTCATCATTTGTAATATCACAAGGTAAAATGACGGAATCATCACGATCTAGTGTACCTGCAAGATCGCGAACGTTTTTCTCTAGACGCTCACCTGCGTAAGTAAAGATCAATCTTGCACCAGCACTGCTTAATGCCTGTGCAATCCCCCAGGCAATGCTTCGTTTGTTTGCAACGCCCATCACAACATATGTACGGTTCTCAAGAGACAGGTTCATATCCATGCTCCTCCTCGAATTTATTATTAGTTATTAGCACCACGTCCTAAGTATAACATGGTTTATCAAACATGTACCATGAGGATTTTTCACCCTTTACTTGTTTGAATATTTCGTCTCTCATAACCACATGCGGGACATTCAAAAATGATGTTTTGATTTGACTGAGCCGTTATGGACTTCTCCATCTCATTGGTTCTTCCACAAACGGGACAAATTACTTTTGGAATTTCAGTATTCATTCTCTTCTCCTCCTTCCGTTCGCCTATGATAGAAGTATCGCCCTGTCCCATACATTTATTCCCTAACCCTCAAAACATAAAAATCCCCTCTCTCATGATGAGAAAGGGGTTAGCACTAGTAGCTTAACAGCGTGCGCACTTCGTCGACACTCTCACTACTTCCTGTTACGATCAAGCGATCACCGATTCGAAGTTCTGTATCGCCGTGAGGGACAATGGAATCTTTTCCGCGGAAAATACGAACGATGATCGTATCCCCGAGATACGGGAAGCTACGCAGTGGAACGCCATTGTATTCCACATTGTTCATGTTAATTTGATAAAGCGCGTTTTCTTCGCGAGTAAAGATATTCACAACACCTGGCGATTCGATGAGCGCTTTTAGCAGTGCTTTTGTGGAGAAGAACACTGAAAACACATCAATATTAAGCTCTCGTAGCTGATCCGCTATTTCAGTAAGCTCAATTCGTGCAATGACACGCTCGGTTCCATATTCTTTCGCAAATACAGCGATGTCTGAATTCGTCTCATCATCTCCTGAAGAAATAAGAAGAATATCTGCATCAAAAACCGCACTGTTCTTTAACGTATCGATACTATAATCAGATAGTTCGATGACTTTAAAGTGACTACTTTGCTTCTCAGAATCCACTTTTTCCTGCTTCGTATGATAAATGGATGTTTCATAATTCGCAGGATCAAGTTCAAGCGAGATCGGTAACGTAATTTGGTTCGCCCCAATAATCGCAAGCTTCTTTGCATGTGAACTTTCTTCTGGTTTCGGCATTAATTTCTTGAAGAGAATTGGTGCTAGTATACAGCTCATAATCGCAACCAAAATTAATGCAGATGACAGTTGATCATCAATGATGTTAATACGTTCCCCAATTTCTGCGGCCGCAATAACGAGAGAAAGTGTTGATGTGAGTAGCATTCCTGAACCAAGCACCGTTTTTGTATCATACCATTTCCTTAAAACGACTACTGGCACAAGCTTTGAAGCGAAAAGCGCAATTAATAGAAGTGGAATTAAGATTAAGACTTTCGGGTCCTGGAATAGAGACCAAATATCCAACTCCACCCCAACCATAACGAAAAAGATCGGGATTAGAAAACCATATCCAAATGAATCAAGCTTTTGGACAAGTTCTGTATTTGGAGAGAGTAACGAAACGAGTGCCCCTGCAAGGAAGGCACCTAAAATGTTTTCAGCACCAACTGTTTCAGAAATCCCTACCAATACAATAATTAACGTAAATACGGCTCTCGTGCCGATTTGAATGGTCCCTTTTGACATCGTTTCAATAAAGGAAAGATGTCTGAAATAAGCGCCAAGGAAATAAAGTAGAATCCCAGCTCCGAAAAGAATGAGAAGCAGCCACATATTCCCTTCTCCACCTGAATTCAGAGAAACGAAAATGGCCAATAAAATCATGGTAGCAAGATCGGCAATAACGGCGATTAGAAGAATCGTTTGTCCGATACTGCTTTTCATTATGTTGGCATCCTTCAATGTCGGCACAACAACACCAAGCGAGATGGTGGAGATAATCAGTGTCATAAAGAACGCATTGTCGGTGTATCCAAGAACAACAAACAGTAATGAAAGGAGATAGGATACAACGAAAATAAGAACAAATACAATGAACGACACAAGAACACGATTTGGTTCAAACTTACCGCTCGGGAGCTTTACTTTTTTCTTTTTATTCGCAAAAACCGAAAAATCAATTTCAAGACCACTTAAAAACATGAGAAAAATGAAGCCTAGCGTTGATAACGTATCAAGCCACGTATCTCCCTGAACTAAATTAAACCCACTTTGGCCAATGAAGATCCCAGCAATAATCTCAGCAACTACAACCGGCAAGAAATTCAGTCTGAAGCGGTGTAAGATAAACGGTATAACAAATGCGATAACGACTACGATAACAAGTGATGATACGGATGCACCGTGTTCCATTTCTTTCCTCCTCCAAACGTCTGCATTTAAGCGCTAAACAAGCTGGCTCATAAATGCAGTCGCCATTCCAAAATAAATAAGTATACTGATAATGTCGTTAATCGTCGTGATGAATGGCCCTGAAGCAACAGCAGGGTCTATGTTAAGCTTATGCATTAATAATGGGACAAGTGCACCAGCGAGTGTTGCGACAATCAACGTAAATAATAACGAAAAGCCAACCAATAAGCCAAGTAAAAAGGTTCCTTTCCACAAAAAAATAATAATCGTTACAAGAACACCAGAGGTTGCGCCTGTAATGAGACCAGTTCCTGCTTCTCGCACAATTAAGGTCCACTTACTATTCTCTTCAAAATCTCCCGTTGCAAGTCCCCTAACAACAACCGCAAGGGCCTGCGTCCCCGTATTCCCTGCCATCCCGGCTATTAGAGGGATAAAGACCGCAAGAAGTGGCACCTTATCGAGCGTTACTTCAAATTGACCAATTAAACTCGCTGTCATCATCCCTAGAAACAGAAGGATAATCAGCCAGGGAAGTCTCTTTTTTGCTGAAGAAAACGGATTGCGATCAAATGAACCGTCATCTGAAATCGCAGCGAGTTTTGAATAATCCTCTGATGCTTCTTCTTCGATTACATCAACGATATCATCGTGTGTGATAATCCCGAGTAAATGGTTTTGAAAATCAAGAACCGGAAGAGCTAGAAAGTCATAATCTCGCATAATTCTCGCGGCTTCTTCCTGATCCTCGCCAACCGAAATTGAAACAACTCGTTCATTCATGATTTCTTCAATTAACGTATCTTCTTCTGCAATAATTAAATCTCGCAAAGAAATAACGCCGACGAGCGTTTTTTGTTCATCTAATACGAAGATATAATAGATTGTTTCTGCTTCTGGCGCTTCCTGCCTTAAGATTTGCATCGCTCGCTTTACCGTTTGGTGTGCGCGGATTGATACAAATTCGGTCGTCATAATACTACCGGCTGTCTTTTCTTCATAGTGAAGCAGCTCTTTAATTTCATCCGCTGCATCATCATCCATGATGGTTAAGTAGCTTGCAATCTGTTCTGGATTTAACTCATTTAATACGTCAACGGCATCATCGGCGTACATCTCAGCAAGCATCTTCGCCGCATAAGCCGGCTCCATCTCTGAAATATATTCTTCTTGTTCTTCAATATCGAAGTTCTGGAAGATTTCTGCCATCTCTCGTGGTGATAAATAGGTGTACACGAGTAGCCTAATATGTTCTGATACTGTTAAAAAGAACTGCGATTGTTCATATGGGTGAATGTCGAGAAATAACTCACGAAATGCGTCTATTTCTTCTTGATCTAAGTGACGTATGAGTGCGTCGTATAAAGCCTGCGTCTCTTGCTCCTGGTAAGCCACTCTGCACACCTCCCTGTTGTTTTTTATAACAAAGTTACAAATGCTCAAATATGGCTATATCATTTATCGTAAAACTTCGATAAGCTTTGCTTAGGTACTGCTCCCTTAATCGATTACGCAAAGAAAGTAAAATTACCTTCCTATCTTAGTCGGTGTGTAGTTATTTTGTCAAAAATAAATACAGGAACCGATTTGCAAACGGAAGGATTTCAGATAAGATAGGAAATGTGATTAAAAGAAGGAACGCTTTTCTTTAGAAAGGATTATATCATGAACAATGACAATCAAACACCATGGCAACAAATAGATTTTACACTTTTGTTCTTTGTATTTCTTCTGATGTGTATTAGTACTGTTGCGATCTACAGTGCCCAGGCCTCACTCCCTGGAGAATTGAAAAACTTTAACTTTGCAGGAAGACAGCTTACATGGTATTTCGTTGGTGCTTTCGTACTTTCGCTCACACTGGTCATTGATTTTGATCGCTTTAGGCAGCTTTCCTGGTATCTCTACGGATTTGGAATTCTTCTTCTAATTTTACTAGCAGTAAGTCCAGAATATATTGGAAGTTATCAAATCGCGCCAATTCGAAATGGTGCCAAAAGCTGGTTCGTTCTTCCTGGTCTCGGAAGTGTGCAGCCATCTGAGTTTATGAAGATTTTTTTAATTATTGCCATTGCTTCAGCTTCTGTCTCGCATCATGAAAACCATCCATCAAAAACCATTCAGACAGATCTGATCCTTTTAGCGAAGATCTTCGGTATTGCCGCTGCTCCTCTGCTTATTGTTATGGCTCAACCTGACCTTGGTACAGCGATGGTATTTACAGCAATCGTTGTTAGCATTACGCTAGTATCCGGCGTACGTTGGAGACTTCTTTCTCTTTTAAGTTTAATAGGTGTAGCGGGTATTTCTACTTTCGTCTTTATTTTCTTCAAGTTTCCCGCATTCTTTAAAGCTTACTTACTTGATGAGTATCAACTAGCCCGATTCTACGGCTGGCTTGCTCCAGAAGAATATGCGGATGCTGGCTATCAAGCTACGAAAGCGATTCTAGCAATTGGGTCAGGTAAACTTGAAGGAAAAGGCTATGCAGATGGTACTGTTTACTTTCCTGAAGCACACACTGACTTTATTTTTGCCGTTATCGGAGAAGAATTTGGTTTCATTGGTGCAAGCATTACGATTTCGATTTTCTTCATGCTCATTTATCGCATGATTCATACCGCTCTTGAAAGCAATGAATCATTCGGAAGCTACCTTTGTGCTGGTGTCATCGGAATGCTTACTTTCCAGGTATTTCAAAACATTGGAATGACGATTCGAATCTTACCGATCACCGGAATTCCACTACCTTTTGTCAGCTACGGAGGAAGTGCCCTTTTAACCTACATGATTGCAGTTGGTCTTGTCTTAAACGTTCGCTCTCGAACTAAAACGTATATGTTTGAATAACCTGCCACCGCGGCAGGTTATTTTTATATGGAACTTAGATTCATGGTGATACTTGTTCTATCTTTAGGGAAAAGATAGAACATATAAGGAGGGAATAGAAAGTGTTCGATATAATCAGTGATATACACGGATGTTATGATGAGTTGAAAACACTCACGATGCGTCTTGGATATGACTGGGAAAGTGGTGTTCCCCTTCATCCTGATGGGAGAAAACTTGTTTTCCCTGGCGATATCACAGATCGAGGGAACGACTCTCTAGCGGTTGTCAAAATCGTTTCTCAACTCGTGACAAGTGGACAGGCGTTCTATTGCCCTGGTAATCATTGTAATAAATTCTATCGTTATTTGATTGGCAGGAACGTTCAGCAAACCCACGGTCTTGAGACAACGACGGCCGAACTTAATGCGTTACCAGCTAAAGACCGTACGATGATAAAAGAATCGTTTATTGCGCTATATGAGAATGCCCCGCTTTATTTGTCTCTTGATGATGGAGAGTTGATTGTTGCACATGCAGGTATACCAGAGAAATACATTGGACAAGTTGGGAAAAAAGTAAAAACCTTTGTACTTTACGGCGACATAACAGGCGAATCCCATCCAAACGGGATGCCTATTCGCAAAGACTGGGCAAGTCAATATGAAGGTGGTGCGCTCATTGTCTATGGCCACACCCCTGTCTTAGAACCAAGGTGGGTCAATCATACTGTGAACATTGATACCGGTTGCGTATTTGGTGGCAAATTAACAGCGCTGAGCTATCCGGAACTGAAAACAACGTCGGTTCAATCATCCATGCCTTACGTTTCAGAGAAGTTCACTTCGTTTCAATAAGTTCACGCATATCCTCTTCAAGCTCCGCTTCAAATCGGAGCTTTTTTTGTAGGAAAGGATGGTGAAATTCAAGCTGGGCACTATGCAGTGCTTGCCTTGAAATAAGTTCTTTCTTCCCCCCATAAAGATCATCACCTAGAAGAGGATGTCCTAAATGAGCCATATGCACTCTAATTTGGTGTGTACGCCCTGTTTGTAAGGATAGTTGGAGAAGAGAGAAACCCTTGTATCGCTTCACTGTATGATACCTGGTTAAAGCGTACTGTCCATCTGATCGCACTGTTCTTTCAATAATACTATCATCCTTCCTTCCTATTGGGGCTTCTACTTCACCATCTTCTTTGAGCTCACCATGTACTAACGCAAGATAAGATCGTTTCATTTCTTTATTTTTCTGCTGTCTTGAAAGTAGATCATGAGCATAACGATGTTTTGCAAAGAGAACGAGACCTGACGTATCACGATCAAGGCGATTGACTGCGTGAATGGTTCTGTTTAAGTTGCTTGTTTTATAATAATGCAAAACACCCTCTGCAAGGGATGCTGTCGAATGGCGAGAAGGGATTGTTGGCAGATTTGCTTGCTTATTAATCAGCAAAAAGTGCTCATCTTCATAGCAAATCCTTAATGGCAATTGTTGTGGGTACATCGTGTCGCTTATTTGTTCTTCCGGGAAAACTACTTCGACGACATCACCCTCATTTAAAATGGTCCTGACATTTTGGTGGACCCCATTTACTAACAAGTGCCCGCCTTTAAACTTGATATCCGTTAACATACTTCGTGATAGGTTCTTTTCTCTTAAAAGAAATTCTCTAAGTACCATGTGTGCTTCTTTCTCTAAAACTGTCCAGTTCATTTTAATTTCCAATAAAATTCACCTCATTACTACTTTAGCAAAAAGAAAGCACTGTCCAAAATTGAACAGTACTTTCTCTTCTTAATATACTTCATCTACAAAAGATTCTTTTACCCTTTTCCAAAATGGAAATGGTCTGAAACGGGCGAATCGAACTTTCTCTTCCGCCACTCGATATTGAATCGACTTTACATCTTTCTGAAGTAGGAAAAGATGGTCGATTGTAATTTGAAAATCAGCGTCGTTAACAGGTCTTAAAAGACACGTATGATGTTGCGGAAGGACTAGTGGCGACCCTACCGTACGAAAGACGCGATTATTAATGGACGCCATCTCAGAAAGCTGAATCGAAGGAAGCGCCGGATGAATAATCGCTCCTCCTAACGCTTTGTTATAAGCGGTGCTTCCAGAAGGAGTGGAAATGCAGAGCCCATCACCACGAAACGTTTCGAATAAATCGCCTTTAATTTCCACATTCATGACGAGAGAACCTTCCACACTTTTCACTGTACATTCATTAAGTGCAAGGTAACGATTTTCTTTCGAGCTATTCAAATAACGAACCGTTACTTCAAGCAGTGGGTATTCCACAATTTGAAAAGGCGTTCTTGCAATATGAATCACTAGCTTTTCGACTTCTTCAGGTGTCCAGTCAGCGTAAAATCCGAGATGCCCGGTATGAACACCAACAAACGCTGTATCTGCCAATCGGTCTTGATAATGGTGAAACGCATGAAGTAGCGTTCCATCGCCGCCAACTGAAATCACAATATCTGGTTCTACTTCATCATAGTCTAGATCAAAATCACGCAAATAATTTTTAATTCGCTGCTGAAGTTGGTTGGAGGTTTGATCCCCTTTGGACTTTACCGCAAATTTCACTATAGGCACCTCGTCTACTTTAATTTTCAGCTTTCTTTTGTTCATTTTCTTTTTTTTGCATAAATACTTTTTGAGCTTCCTTGATTTCACCGCGTATTTCAGACATTTCATCATCTAATTTAGATGCCGCTTCTGCAGCACGCTGAAGACGCTTTTTAACATCCTCCGGAATCTTCTTGTTGTATTTATAATTAAGCGAATGCTCAATTGTTGCCCAGAAATTCATCGCTAACGTGCGGATTTGAATTTCAACAAGAAGCATTTGTTCACCTTGAATTGTTTGAACCGGATATTGGACAACCACATGATAAGAACGGTAGCCACTTACTTTTTGATTCGTCACATAGTCACGTTCTTCAATGATATCGAAGTCTTTTCTTCCACGAAGGTGATGGATCACCTTATTAATATCCTCCACAAACTGACACATGACCCGTACCCCAGCAATGTCATGCATCTCCTCTTGCAACCGGTCGAGTGAAATCTTTTTGTTTTTTGCCTTATCAAGAATGCTCGAAATGGGCTTCACTCGCCCCGTTACAAATTCAACAGGAGAATGATCATCGGCTTTTTCAAACTGCTCACGGAGACCTTTTAACTTTATCTTTAGTTCGTTTACTGCTTGCTTATACGGGGCTAAAAATTCTTCCCAATTTTTCATCCAACCACCACCAACGACGATATCTATTACGAGGCTGTTAGAAATACTTTCTCAACAGCTTGATTCATGTCTTCTCCATAGTTCGAATTACCTTTAATATTCTCAATGAGGTAGCCAAGTTCCTCTTTTAGATCGACAAGTTCTAACGATGAACCGTGTTCAGAAGTAACAGTAACGTTCACGTCCTGTTCAAGAACTTTTGCTAACATCGGCCAAACTTCTTCCTGGAATCGAATGTATGTATACCCTTCTCCCCCGTCCAGTAAATAAACAAACGATAAGGAATCTGAATCCACTAGCATATTGCCTGTCGCTGTATAGAGGCTTAGATCAACTTTTTCATTCAAACCAAAGGTAAGTGTGTGATCGGTTAGTTCCCCTGTTATAATGTAGTATTGTTCTGGCACAAATACCTCTCCTCTCAATCTTTCCATTATGTATCACCTAATAGTTTATCATAATGCATTGGGGGATTTCATCGTTGTTGTTCTGTTTCAAGACATATGCCATAATTCTTTTATATCCAACAAAACAGGAGGACTCGTACTTGGCACAGGAACTAGAAATTGAATTTAAAAATATGCTTACGAAAGAAGAATACACTTCTTTACTTACTGCTCATAAGTTAGAAAATAACATTAAAACGCAAACGAATGATTATTTTGATACAGCTGATTTTCTAATTCGAGAAAATGGAGCTGCATTACGCGTTCGCAACAAAAAAGATAAGTTTGTCTTAACATTAAAGCAACCTGCAGATGAAGGATTGCTTGAAACACATCAGCCAATTTCATTTGAAACATTTGAAGCGATTAAGAAAAGTGCTTCTTTACCCGAAGGAGAAGTCTTAACTCAACTACAAGCGTTCGGTATTCAGGATCAGCTTATCTATTTAGGACGTTTAACAACACATCGTGCAGAATACATGCTGGATGAAGGACTTCTCGTTCTTGATCATAGCGAATACCTTAACCGAGAAGATTTTGAACTCGAATTTGAAGTTAGCGCTTTTGAAGCTGGGGAACGTGCTTTTAGTCACCTCCTTCAAAAGCATGAGATACCAAAGCGAGAGGCGAAAAACAAGATCTTACGCTTCTTTCTTGCTTCCCAAGAACAGGTCTAGACGGCCTGTTCTTTTTTGTTTGGCAATGATTTCAAATCGGATTATTTGCTGTTATGTAGGGAGGTTGCTAAAATGAAATTGAAATAAGGTTCTACCTGCCAAAGGGGAAAATCATTATGAAGCAAAACATGTATGATCATATCGGCGGTGTAAAGCTAGAACAGCTTGTGACTGCTTTTTATAACCGGGTTGCCGAGCATCCTGAATTAAAACCAATCTTTCCAGAAGATTTAACTGAAACAGCTCGAAAACAAACTCAATTCCTAACTCAATTTCTTGGAGGTCCTCCGCTATATTCAGAAGAACATGGACATCCTATGTTAAGAGCGAGACACCTCCCATTTGAAATTACACCGAGACGAGCAACGGCATGGCTTTCATGCATGCAAGAAGCGATGGATGAGGTACAACTCGATGAAGATTTAAAAGAACACCTATTAACACGATTAACGTTCACTGCCCATCACATGGTTAACTCGGGTGATCAGGAAGAGAAAGGAGAATCGAATTGACACCGAATGTAACTGGTTCCTATTGCGATTCTTACAATCCAAATGGACAATCCGATGTAGCATGTTCAGCCCAGACTCAAAAGGGCAAACCGATCGAAATATATTCATTTATAGATCCTCTCTGTCCTGACTGCTGGGGTCTTGAACCAATGATTAAGAAACTACAACTTGAATATGGACATACGTTCCGGATCCGACATTTAGTTGGAGGAAACATTAAAACATTTAACTCGTTTAAACGAAAAAATGAAGGCATCACCACACACGCTGATGTAGCCGAACGCTGGGAACGAACTGCAAGCCGCTCTGGCATGTCCTGTGACGGCGATCTATGGTATGAGGACCCTATGGACACCCCTTATATCGCATCGATCGCCATTAAGGCTGCAGAGCTTCAAGGAAAGCTACCTGGCTTTAACTTCCTTCGTAAAATGAGAGAATTACTTTTTATACAGAAGCAAAATATGACGAAGGAAGAAAATCTCGTACAAGCTGCTAAAGAAACGGGCCTTGACGTTCACGAATTCAAAAAAGATCTTCATTCTCAAGCAGCTGTAAAAGCCTTTCAATGTGATTTGAAAATTTCGTCTGAAATGGAAGTCAATGAACTACCTACACTTGTCTTTTTCAATGAAAACATTGAAGAAGAAGGGCTAAAGATTACAGGCCTTTATGACTATGATGTGTATGTACGAATTCTTACCGAAATGTTGAAGACAAAGCCAACGCCAGAACCGCTCCCGTCTCTAGATGCTTTTATGGATCGGTATCACTTTGTTGCGACAAAAGAAGTCGCAGTCGTGTATGACATGAGCTGTGAAGAAGCGGATGCAGCGATGAAGAAGCTAGCACTAAAACAAAAAGTAGAGAAAGTTCCTGCCAAACACGGCTCTTTCTGGCGTACTGTAAAAAATGGATAAAGAAAAAAATGGTCCCAGCGGGGCTATTTTTTTCGGCTTTTTCATACGAGTTATAAGTATGTAAATGTGTCATACGTATAGGTCGAGGAGGGAAAATGATGCGCTTCTATCTAATAATCGGCATTGCCTTCATTGTGATTAGCTTTGTAATGTTTCTTATGGGTCTACTAAAATTCATTCCTGTACCAATTGGAGCAGCACTTTTATTTGCTTCCATTCTCTTTACTGTTAGTATGTTCAATTCTCGCAATCAATTCAGAGGATTTAATCGCTAAAAAAGACCTTCTCCAAAGTGGAGAAGGTCTTTTAATTAGGCTTCGAACAACAAGTTTTCCATTTCGTTTAGAATGGATTCAAATACGTCCAACGCATCACTGATAGGCTTAGATGAAGTCATATCCACACCAGCTTTCTTTAGCACCTCAATTGGGTAGTCCGAGCTACCTGCTTTCAAGAAATCAATATATCTTGAGACAGCGTCGTCCCCTTCTTCAAGAATTTGATTTGAGAGTGAGGCTGCTGCACTAAATCCTGTCGCGTATTGGAACACATAATAGTTGTAATAAAAATGAGGAATTCTCGCCCATTCAAGAGCAATCTCATCATCAATCACAAGATCTTCCCCAAAATACGTCTTGTTTAAGTCATAGTAAAGAGATGAAAGTAAATCAGGCGTTAGCGGCTCACCGTCCTGAGCTTTCTTATGAATCATATGTTCAAACTCCGCAAACATCGTTTGTCTAAACACTGTTCCTCTAAATCCTTCTAAATAGTGATTCAATAAGTAAAGCTTTTCTTTTTTATCTGAAGTATTTTCAAGTAAATAATGATTTAACAATGATTCATTCGTCGTGGAAGCTACTTCCGCAACAAAAATGGAATAGTTCGCATATGGGTATGGTTGATTTTCTCTTGTATAATAACTATGAACCGAGTGACCAAACTCATGAGCAAGCGTAAAGAGATTATTAACATTATCTTGCCAGTTCATCAAAATATAAGGACGCGTCCCGTAAGTTCCAGACGAGTAAGCTCCACTTCTCTTCCCAACGTTCTCTTGAACATCTACCCAACGATTGGCAAATCCTTCTTCAAGGATATTCTTGTACTCTTCACCAAGTGGTTCTAACCCTTTTACGATATACTCTTTTGCTTCGTTATAAGAAACTTCCATTTTCACATCAGAGACGAGAGGTGTATACATATCATACATATGAAGCTCATCAAGTCCAAGCGCTTTCTTACGTAACTTTACATATCGATGTAGCAAATCCAAGCGATTATGCACGGTTTCGATTAGGTTGTCGTAAACATCTTCTGGAATATTATTACTATCAAGCGCTGCCTGTCTTGCTGAATCGTAATTTCTCACTTTTGCATAATAATTATCTTTTTTTACTGCGCCACTTAAAGTAGATGCAAACGTATTTTTAAATTTACCATACGTGTCATAAACAGCTTTAAACGCATCTTTTCTTACACGTCGATCGCTACTTTCAAG
The DNA here is from genome assembly GCF_002563635.1 of Bacillus sp. es.036. Lineage (NCBI taxonomy): Bacteria > Bacillati > Bacillota > Bacilli > Caryophanales > Bacillaceae > Bacillus > Bacillus sp. es.036. The sequence goes on along the minus strand of NZ_PDIZ01000001.1, from coordinate 820,923 downwards.
AAAACGGATGTATCGCCCGTGTGTAACTTCGACTTCTTCACCATTTTCATCTTTAATGGTCGGAAACTTCATATCTGCATTGTTTAGCATACCGAACGTATTGCTGGAACTGCTTGTAACATCGCTCACACCTGCTAGGATCGCTTCTTCTTCCTTTGAAAGAACGTGTGGCCGCTCTCTGTTAATTTCATCAAGGGCGTGCTCATAGAGCGTTAATTCTTTCTTGTCACTCAAATATTGCTTAATCGTCTCTTCAGGTACGCTTAAAATTTCTGGTACAACAAAGGCTAATTCACTGCTAACTTGTGTTGCAAGATTAGCCGCTCGGTCATTAAGCCCTTGATAATGCGAATTCGTTGTATCCTGGTCATAGCGCATATGAGCGTATGTATAAAGCTTACCAAGTTTAATCGTAATTTCATCTTGTTTTTGCAGAGCGTTATATAGCTTATCAGCCGACTCTGCAAGCTTTCCCTTATATTCCTTCATTTGTGGAAGAAGTGCTTTTATTTCATTAAATTCCTCTTCCCACTGCTGATCGTTTTCATAGATCGCTTCTAATTCCCACGTATCTTCAACCGGAATTTCATCTCTTTTAGGTAGTGCATTTACTTTTTTCTCTTCCATGAATCGACACCTCCATCAAATAATTTCCTCACATTCATTATCGTACCATATTCTCTTAATGATGCTTACAATTTCGCTCGACAAACCTTGCAAGCTAAATAAGCTTCTTATACATCAATTTGTCAAAATGGAAGCACTGTTCTACCTGTTTATGAATCGTCGGTTGATAAAGCTTTTCATATCGTTCATTATCCCATTTTTTTAACACTTTTAACCGAACTAATTGCTTTACATAACCTTGAAGAGCAGCACGAACACCATCAATATGAGCTGGACAATATCTTGGTAGAATCAAGCCAGAAGAAATAACTTGTGCAAATGCATGAAACAATGATTGAAAGGTAAAACCACTGTGGAAATGGATCGTAGGAAGGTAGCAAAGGAGAATCCACGTCTGCCACAAATAGGCAGGTGTTTCAATCCAGTAATTATCGTCAGAGGGAATGCCGGCTTCTGAAGGAAAAAACCGAATTGAATGACCGCCAGCATATAAACGTTTACGCAGATAAAAAAAGGCATATGACCTTTCACCATGGGGATTTTGGCGCCAAATTTTCTTTTGCTTAAACCAAATGGAATAGGAATGTAGCTGTTCTTCCCAATCAGGAAGTTTTGTAAAAAGGGGGTTGTATGATGTCTTTAATGCAGAGGTATACAATGTGGAACAAATAAATTTGGTGGGAGTTAAGCTATGATGAAGAAGGACAGTCGCGAATTTTCGTTCTACGGGGCAATAATAATAAATGGTTGGGAAACGGTGATGGTGGGAAGCTGCTGCCCAATCCATTGAAGACATCGTATAAACGGATTGGTACGATCTTCTTAGGCGCTTTGCACTTAATATCCATTGAACTTGAATGTTTGCTGATTCATAAGAAAGCGTTCGTTTTGTAAGAAGTTTGTCCTCAATAGAAGAGCATTGATATTCAATTGCCGTTTGCGAATGAGGAAGAAATAAATCGGGGCGCTGATTAGTTTTGGTTAGGAAATACTCCACTTCCACATTAGAATAATCTTTTTTCAACCATTCATAGAGCTGAAGCTTTCCAGTTAGATGCTCGTTTGACTCACGTTCCCACTGGGTTTCACACGTGTGAGTTCCATGATGAGCAAAATGCCAGGTCCTCTTCTCACCTAGTTTCATGACGACAGGTTGTCGACATCCTGGACAAAAGTAGGAAGTGGAACGTCTTAATTTGATAAGTTCATCTAGACGATATTGCCGGTCTGCAAGATTGAGCAAATTTCCATTCATTGCTCGGGCTGTTAACATCACAACACCTCTCTTTCAATTGTTCCTTAACCTCTATTCGCTTCGAAGGTCCATAGTCCTTCTTCGTTTCGCAACTGGATTTTGTATATTACATATAAAAAGGCCGATTCCCATTGGAAATCGGCATCATTTTATAAGAGTGGGAAGTGTCCGCGGAGTTGTTCTAGAGCTTCCTCAGAGAGAATCTCCTTACCGTATTCCTGTATGCGGTGAATCGTCAATTCTGTCTCATATCCATATTCCAACAGCTGACTTAAACGGTTGTCTTGATCTTCTTCTATCAATGTATCATCAAAGACAACGTGGAGATAGTAACGATCCTCATAATGGTATAGACCATTTTCAACTCCAACAGGATCAAATCCGTGCGATAATGAAATGACATCTTCAAAATCTCTAAACGCGATCATAAAGGAAAGCTCTTCTCCTTCAAGAGGTTCAGGCTCGTCTTCTGGATCTAAATTATTCTGAAGGGCAAACTTATCATCAAGAATTTTATCCATGTTTTCATCGAGTGGAAGATCAAGCTGCTTTTCCTCTGAAATCGGTAATTCAAGTTTAGATCCGTCGTTTGACATTTGAGCACGAGTGACAATGATCTCAAGTCCTTTTTCAAGAGCTTGAACCTGAATCCAGAGAGGGCCCTCGAGTGAAAACTGTTCTCTTTGATGAGCTTCATCCATCATCTCCCAGAACAATTCTTCTCCTCTTTCTCTGTCGTACCAAATTTCTTCTCGATCGAATCCTCTATTTTCAATGTCTCTATACGTAATAAAGAATTTCAATGTATTCGCGTTGACGCGTTCGATTTCCATGTGCACTCTCTCCCTCCTGTTTAGTTAACCGGAAGGCTATTCCCTCTGGGATACTCCTAATTTCCTCTTTCCCTTAAGCGGTTCAAATTAACCACTTTTCTCTTGTAATACCATTCTATGATAAACCATCAAAGAATGGAAATAAAAAATCGTTTGATTTTTTCACTCATATTACACCATATACACGATATATTTATTTATGTGTATAGCTTGCCCAAAAGTGCTCCTGTCATGAGATTAAAAAATTCGCTACTCGGGAGTGGATTCCTTGTTTAACTTAGAAACCATTACTCAGGTTTTCTTCATTATCGGAATTGATATCGTACTTGGTGGAGATAACGCAGTTGTCATTGCACTCGCCTGTCGTAATCTCCCTCCCTCTCATCGAAGTAAGGCCATTATGATGGGTACAGCTATTGCTGTTGGACTTAGAATAGCACTAACAATAGTGGCTGTCTATTTATTAATGCTCCCTTTCTTATTAATTGTCGGTAGCCTCTTTCTTCTCTACATTTCCTTTAAACTTGTGATTGATAGTGAGGGCAGTGAAAACATTCATTCGACTTTCTCTTTCTGGGGAGCGATCCGTACAATTGTCGTAGCTGATTTAATCATGGGCCTCGATAATGTGCTTGCAATAGCAGGCGCTTCTGAAGGAAAATTACCGCTTGTTGTTTTCGGATTAGTGATCTCTATCCCTATTATCGTATGGGGGAGTCGCATGATCATGCATGCCCTTGATCATTTTCCGATTTTAATTTACATCGGTGCTGGAATTTTAGCTTTTACATCGGCCAAAATGTTAACAAGCGCAGCTGAATTAAAAACGTTTTTCTATACTTACCCTTCCTTAGAAATTGCGACTCAAGTTGCCTTCCTTCTTTTAGTAATTGTTGGAGGCTGGTTCGTAAAGAAACTAAAAGGGAATATCGTTTACATCCAATAAATAATTTTTCTAACAAAAAAACTTCTACAGGCAATGCTGTAGAAGTTTTTTATTAATTAACGAGACGCTGTGCCTCTTGAAGTTGAAACGTACGAACTTTTCTAGGTAGGAAACGACGAATTTCATCTTCGTTATATCCAACCTGAAGTCGTTTTTCGTCCAAAATAATTGGACGGCGAAGCAATCCGGGATGCTCGCTAATCAGTTCAAACAATTCCTGTAATGAAACCGTATCAAGATTTAAGTTCAATTCCTGGAATGTTTTAGAGCGAGTTGATATAATTTCATCTGTTCCGTCTTCCGTCATCCGTAGAATTTCTTTCACTTCTTCGATTGTTAGAGGCTCGGAAAAAATATTTCGTTCTGTAAACGGAATATCATGCTCTTGCAACCACGCTTTTGCTTTTCGGCAAGATGTGCAGCTTGGAGATGTATAGAGTGTTACCATAAGGAATTGCTCCTTTCTATAAGTAAACGTCAAATCCACATTAGAAAAATTATCTTTTCACAATTTGTATTATACTACAATTCTTATCAAATAAATAGGGGATGACAAAAATTACATAAAAGCTATACAATAGCTATACAATTGTTTAATGTTAAGTCTAACTCCTATATTCCCCATCGCCAACTATCCAAACCTGTATTGTTATAAAAATGTTTGAATTTCAGATAAAAAAAGTTTGCTTCACATGATACGATTCGTAAGAGATACACTAATTCTGAGGTGAATAATATGAAAAAGGCTGTTTTCCTTGCTAGTATGCTTGTCTTTGCAAGCGCTTGTACAACAGAAGAGATTACAAATCAAGAAACTGCAAATGAACCAATACCGGTAGAAGTAGCATCGGTTGATCAAAAAGATATTTCAAATGATCTTGAATTATCCGGTCAAGCTACCCCTGGAGTAACCATCCCTCTTGCTGCACCTTCTCCACTTAAAGTGACGGAGATAAACGTGACGGTTGGAAGCACAGTCGAAAAGGGAGATTTAATTGCTGCTCTAGATGATTCAACTGCAAGAGAAAATGTCACTCAACTAACTAATGCAGTGAACGAACTCGAGAAGGCTGTTAATCAAGCCAAGGAGCTTTCTGGACAAGCTGAGAAAAGTGCTCAGGAACTGAAAGATCTTCAATCAGAATTAAATCATTCTCTCGAGCGCTCTAAAGAGCTTCTAAGTGAATTGGATTCTGAAGAAGTAACAGCAGCAGATGTTTTAAAAGAAAGTCTTGAAGTGACAATCAAGCAAGCACAGCTATCACAAGCAGCTGCACAGGTACCTTCAATGTCTGCGGGTAATGTCACACAATTAGAAACACAGCTATCCGAAACAAAAGCAAGTTTGAATCAAGCACAGGATGTCTTAAATGCGACAACAATTGAATCACCTATTAATGGCATTGTTTCTCAGATTAATGCCGAAGAAAATGCAGCGGCCGTTCCAAGTACGCCTCTTGCAGTCGTCGTTAATTTAAATCCAATCAAAGCAACATTTCAGGTGAATAGCTTTCAAATATCGCAATTAAAAAAGGATCAAGATGTAGCGATTACATTCGACGGAGTTGACGGTACATTTGATGGAAAATTAAAAGCCATCCCACCAACCGCTAATGAACAAACGGGCTCGTTTCTAATCGAAATTCCTCTTGAGAATAAAGATTTAAAAATTAAAGGCGGCATGAAAGCTACTGCTACCATTCAGACTGACCTAATTGAGAATGCCATCGTTGTGCCAAAAGAATCAATCATCTATGGTGAAGAAGAAACATTTGTGTACGTTCCTCAAGGGAAGAAAGTAAAACAAGTCAATGTTGAACTTGGTGCAGAAACTGATAAAACCATCCAGATTACAAGCGGCCTTTCAAAAGGTGACCAAGTGATTACAGAAGGAAAAGACCGCTTAAATGAGGCATCCGAAATCCAGGTACAGAAGTGAGTTGAGTCCATATGAATATTGCTAAGCTTTCCGTGTTTCGCCCCATTGCCATGGGGATGGTCATTATTTTCATTCTCATCATCGGAACCGTTTCACTTCGAAACATGCCGGTCGACCTTTTCCCAGATTTAACGTTTCCTGTTGCTGCGGTAACCGTTACTTATGAAGGCGCTGGACCTGAAGAGGTTGAGAATCTACTCGCCTCCCCTCTTGAAAATGTCATGGGGACTCTTCCAAATGTCGAAAGCATTTCTTCCGTCTCACAAAATGGCGGAGCGTTAATCCTCGTTTCTTTTGAGTGGGGTACCGACATGGATTTTGCGACACTTAATATGCGGGAACAAATTGATGCCGTGAGAGATACTCTTCCATCTGAAGTTCCAATCCCAAAAGTATTGCGATTTAATCCAAGTGATATCCCCATTATGCAGCTTGGTGTTGCCGGCTCAGAAGAAGACCTTACCGCTGTTAAAAAAGTGATTGAAGATCAAATTAAGCCATCACTTGACTCCGTCCCTGGAGTTGCTGCCGTTACCATTGAAGGACAGCTTGAAAAAGAAATACGACTAACAGCTGATCCCGATAAACTTAGTCAATATGGGGTTACACTAACAAATTTACAGCAGCTCATTGGCTCAGAAAATCTTAACCTACCGAGCGGGTCCATCGAAACCGAAAATAAGAACTTACCGCTTCGTGTGACTGGTGAGTTTAAATCTGTAGATGACTTAAAGAATCTATCCGTTCCAACAGAAAACGGTACGGTAAAGCTCAATCAGCTCGTTGAAATTGAAGAGATGATGAAGCCTGCTGTTCAAGAAAGTTTCCTAAACGGTGAACCAGCGATTGGCTTTTCAATTCAAAAGCAATCAGGTGCAAATACGGTTCAAGTCGTGAAACAGGTTAATGAAAAGCTTGAAGAAATACAGCCTTCTCTTCCAGAAAATATGGAAATTAAAACGGTGTTTGATCAAGCTAAATTTATTAATCAATCCATTCGTGCAGTTGTATGGAACATTATCATAGGAAGCCTTTTAGCAGCTGCAGTGCTTTATCTGTTTTTACGAAACATTCGCAGCACGCTGATTATTGGTCTGTCCATTCCAATCTCGATCGTAGGGGCATTTATTTTAATGTACTTTTCCGGCCAAACCATTAATCTTCTTACATTGGGAGGCCTGGCGCTAGGCGTTGGTATGATGGTCGATAACTCGATCGTTATTCTCGAGAATATCTACCGGTTAAGACAAGAAGGAAAATCACTGAAAGAAGCAGCTGTAGAAGGAACAAAAGAAGTAGGTAGCGCCATTATTGCGTCTACACTCACAACCGTTGTTGTGTTCTTGCCAATCGTGTTCGTTACTGGTCTTGCCGCTCAGCTCTTTAAACCACTGGCGCTTGCTGTAACATTTTCTTTATTGGCGTCGCTGTTTACAGCTCTGATTATTGTACCTTTGCTTTCTTCACTATTAATGAATCGAAATGAATCAAAATCCATTTTCCAACTAAAATTCGATCGCCTGAACAATTGGTACAGACGGATATTAGATAAAACCTTATCTCATCCTAAAAAGACGGTTGGTTTTACCGTCTTACTATTAGCCATTTCTGCAGCAGGAACCCCTTTTATTGGCACGGAGTTTCTGCCTGCACAGGACCAAAGCTTCGTAAACATATCAGCTAATCTGCCTGCGGGAAGTTCTTTAGATGCAACCGAGAACGTTACTGAGGAAATTGACAATGTGTTAAATTCGATTCCTGAAGTTGACCTTTCTTATTTAACGGCAGGTGGTTCTGACAATTTTAGCATTGGTGCAGGAAGCCAGACGAATCGAGCTACTTATAGCGTACTGCTCGTACCTATTGATGAGCGTGAGCAGTCCGATTTAGAAGTAGCAGAGGATATACGAATGAAACTCAAAGATATTCCAAATGCTGATATATCTGTTTCTGCAAGTGACTCTGGATTTAGTGCTGATCCGATTTCGATTAATATTATTGGATCAGACCTTGATGTTCTTAAAGAGCTATCAGATGATGTGATGGAAAGCATTTCAGAGGTTGATGGCGTAAGAGAACCAACTTCTAGTATTGAATCCAACAATCCTGAAGTTCAAATCCTAATTGATCGCGAGAAAGCAGCTAGTTATGGAATAGGAAGTTCTCAAATTTCAACCGCTATTTCAAATGCAACGAAGGGGCTTGTTGCGAGTAATCTTGCTCGAGACGGAAACCAACTGGACATTCGCCTTGCAGTCGAAGATAAATATACAGATTCACTAGATTCACTCTCGAGTCTGCTTATCGAAACACAAACCGGTGAAAAAGTTCCTCTTTCCGCTGTAGCTGAAATTGAGCGAGGATTAGGTCCTTCGGAGATTACACGTACTGATCGACTAAGGCAAGTTGAAATTACAGCCAGTTTGTTAGGCAGAGACCTTGGAACAGTAACCGACGAAATTCGTGAGAAGCTTGTTAAAGACGTTCCGCTACCAGGTAATTCTTATAAAATCACGTTTGGTGGTCAAGATGAACAAATGAATGATGCTTTTTTTAAATTATCTGGAGCACTTGCGCTTGCTATCGTTTTGGTCTATATGGTAATGGCCGGACAATTTGAATCCTTTCTCTATCCGTTTATTATCATGTTCTCTGTTCCACTAACGGCCATCGGTATTATTTTTGGGCTGCTCATATCCTTCCAACCTCTCGGCGTAGGTTCGCTCGTCGGCATGCTTATCTTAACTGGGATCGTTGTAAATAACGCGATAGTCCTTGTTGATTATATTAATAAGCTACGTGAGACAGGAATGAACACGCGAGAAGCGATTTTAGAAGCTGGACCTATTCGTTTAAGACCAATCCTCATGACGGCCTTAACAACGATCCTTGGCCTTGTACCACTATCGCTTGGATTTGGAGAAGGAACTGAAATTCAACAGCCTATGGCGATTGTCATTGTATTTGGGCTAAGCGTTGCCACTTTTATTACGCTAGTCTTTATTCCAGTAGTGTATTACCTAATTGATCTTCGTCGCCAAAAACGGCTAGAAAAGAAAATGGAAATGAATCAATAGAAAAAACCGAAAGCCGTCATTGGCTTTCGGTTTTTATAATCGCTAGCATTAAGCAGAGGTTCTCGTATTTGAGGCGGGCTCTTTCGAAGACTGCGGTTTCCAGGTTTTCCAGCGTCTTTTCAATAAATCCTTCAACCATTCGCGCTTCTTTTGCTTTTTCTTCTCACGATTCTTCATAAGAAGTTTCCCTCCTGATCGAAAACAGTACTCTTATTCTTCGATAAGTTCCTTCTCTTCTTTAAGGCTCAGCACTTCTTCTACCGGCTGATACGATTCACCATAAAGCTGTTTATCCTTATAGGTGTGAATCTCTTGATACGTATGTTTCATTGCTTCGTATACTTCTTTCTCACCAGCTTCACTCGGTGACCAGTATAAGATCTCCATTTCATTAATTTCGTTAGTAGCAAGAGATCTTCTACGATAGCCAATTGACTTCGCATGTTTAAAACCTTCTCGAAGATAAAAGCGCTGTCTTTTTTCCGTATCTGTTTCTTCATAATCAACTGGCTCAACTTCAAGGATAATTGGTTTTTGCTTTTCTTTCAATTGTTCAATTAATTTCTTTCCTAGCCCCTGACCTCTGGCATCCCTGGAAACGAAAATATAGTCCACGAATATGAAATCAGGAAGATCGGCATACATTAGAACATGGTGCGGTCCCTCGTCCTTATTGTAAATGTCACCCTTTTCTTCCAATAGCAAGTCCATATGCTCTTTTGATTTCATCTCTTCAATGGGGAAATATTGCTTCAGCTTCTCATACCAGTTCATTGATCTACTCCCTTATAATTAATTCTTCACTATCAGTATAACACATTTATCCAGTAAAATAGTGCTAGACATGCTAATCGTTATTTTCCCCTCTTCTTAAATAAGTAAACATTTAGTACACTCATACTATAATAAGATTTGAGGAGGAAGGACATGAATTTTTTTAGTGAATTTCTTTTATTAGCTGCGCTACTTATTACTTTTACAGCTTTTATTGCTATATTTTTAAATGCTTCAGGTCGTCTCCTTTTCCAAAAGAAAAAGAATATTTTTCAGAAACCACTTCATAGTAGTCAAAAAAACTGGAAAAAATTATCGAATGATCCTAACTAATTAGAAAAGACCGCCATCATTGGCGGTCTTTACTTGAAATCATGGTGTATAATCGACGTTTTTTGTATAACTATTACTCGCATCCCATAGTAGGAATTCATTAATGCCGTTGTCATTTAAAGCTTTGATTTGCGCTTCAACTTCCGCTTTACCATAGTTTAAATAATTTCCGCTACCAAGATAGCTTGCAGTGAAATCCTGAATCCAAGGACGACTTGTAGGTGCTTCTTCAAGCTTACCTAACACTGCGTTTTCTACCTTCGCATATTCGTTCACTAAGTTGTATGGCTCAAGATCCGGCTTAGCGATGCCAAAGTAAGATCCCCAATGACTTGGGTAGATCATGGACGAAATCACATCAACATTACTTGAAATTTTAGAGAAGTTTTGTCCAATTCCCGGTGCTTCAGGAATCGTCGCTGAGTAGCCAAAAATATCAACCGATACATCCACATCATATTGTTCAAGCTTAGCATTAGCATACTCCACAAAATCAGTGACAGCTTGAACTCGTTTTTGGACATTGTCCATATCCATATCGGCATACTTGCCCATCGAATACTCTAATGTGTCTTCGCGTGTTTCAAATCCTTCTGGGAAACGAACGTAGTCGAATTGGATTTCTTTGAAGCCCATTTTAGCTGCTTCAATCGCAATTTCCACGTTATAATCCCACACTTCTTCTTTAAATGGATTAACAAACGCTTCTCCGCGTCCATTTTTCCAAACAGAACCGCCCTCTTTATAGGAAAGTTCTGGTCTCGCTTCCGCAAGAACAGTATCCTTAAAAACAACTACTCTCGCAATTGGATAAATATCGTTTTTCTCCATTTCTTCTAATACGCTACGAGGATCTTTCATATAAGGTTTCCCAATCTCGTACTCTGCCAATGGCGAGTCCTTCTTTGGTTCATATGTAAGGTTTCCAAAATCATCTTTAATATCGATGACCATTGCATTTAGATCTGTTGAATTCACGAACTCCGTGAGCTTACTAAAACGACTTCCCCCAGCTGAATTTCCCGTTACATAAATACCTCGTACTGCATCTGGATACTTAAAATCCAGTCCAGAATCATATACAAATCTTGGAAGACGATCTGGAAGTGTTAATTCTTTGTTTTCTAATTCAAAACCTTTAAGATTTGTCGCGGATCGTCCATCTTCTGCAAATACAGGTTGTCCGAACACAGAAAATAGCAAAAATGACGCGAGCAGGCTTTTCAACCCAAGTTTAAAAATACGCACAGCTTCTCTCCCCTTTATTAGTTTGCCTCCTCTATTATAAGACGAATAACCGGGCTTTGAAAGAACTTCCAGTAAAATTTCTCATGTCTTTTTCGTGAACTCTTATGATTGATTTATTTTTTTCTAGATGGTATGATGTTTAGAAAAATAAATTCAAGAAAGTTAGGAGGCCATTAACATGAGAAACGTCACCTTATCAGATATTTTCCAACTTCCATTTGCACGAAAATACCTAAAACGCGCTGGACTGGCTCATGCGATTACCGTGGCCAAACACGCTTATCATTTTGCAAATAAGCATGAGGTTAATCCCGATCTTGCGACAAAAGCAGCTTTACTTCACGATATTGGTCACTATACATGGTACCGCAATGGACAATGGGACTATAATTTATATAAACAAAATGACATTCATGCGATTAAGGGAGCTGAGCGAGCACACAAAATGCTTATTCGCCTCGGTGAAAATCCTGTATCAGCTAAAGAAATTGCCGTCGCCATTCTTTTTCATACAGATTCGTACTTTATGGGTACCGTTAACCGCAATGCTTTGCAAGAAGTCGTCGCTATGGCTGATGAAGCTGACGAAGAGCCCGGTGGCAAACACCACTACAAAGTGATGTCTGAAGAGGAAGCAAGAGCTGAACTTAATGCATTGGATGACTTAGTTGAAAGTAGTTTAAACAATCAAAATGAGTGGCAACAAAGTGTATAGACTTACTCCTATTCGCATAGGAAAGGGATTTCAATGAGCATCCCCCTTTCATCCCTTTCCACCACCATCCCTCCCCATTTTTTAAGAAACTTCTCTCCCATTTCATTAGCCGGCGTTTTCATTCTAATTGCTTTTTTTCTCTGTTTTTCAGCTAACTTAACCACAAAATCATAAAGACCCCATCTTTTTTCTTCTGAACCTTGATAAAAAAACTCCAATAACTCCATGCACTCTGATAAACTTTCCATCCACACGTAACCAACTGTTTGATCTTTTGATTCAAAAAGGTATATTGTAGAATAAGGGGAAGGTGCATTTCCGACTCTTATGACGTTTTCAGACCTGATTGATTCGAGTGTTTCGTTATCAAAGTCAGGGTTATATGCGTAAAAAATCATACAATACCTCCTCTTTAAACGACCTATTTTGTATTTAACGCTAGCTTAATTTAAAACTTCACCATCCAAAAGGAGCTCTTATGTCTAAATTGAAACTTAGTTTACTCATTTCCACTTTTATTCTATGTGGCCTTATTTTAGTAGACTATTCGGTGTACACTGACTTATCCCTTTATATTAAAGGATTTCTGATCGTACCACTCATCACTTACATCGCTTATCTTGTAACAAAATTTAAAAACAAAAAAGCATCATAGAAAAGGACCGCATTTCAGCTGAAATGCGGTCCTTAACGGTTTTAAACCGTTACTTGATACTTTTGGTACTCTTCTTCTGTACAAGCAATCCAGTGGCCTTCCACTACTTCACGAAGGACACGCTCTTCCCCATTTTTAGGAAGGTGCTTTTCAGGATCATAAATTTTACGCTTTCTTGAACGCTCATATTCTGGATCCGGAAGTGGAATCGCAGAAAGTAGCGACTGCGTATAGGGATGCAGCGGGTTACGGTAAAGCTCTTCACTTTCAGCAAGCTCAACAATTTGACCACGATACATAACACCAATCCGGTCACTGATGTATTTCACCATCGAAAGGTCATGCGCAATAAACAAATACGTTAAGCCTTTTTCACGCTGGAGCTTCTTCATCAAGTTAACGACCTGTGCTTGAATCGAAACATCCAGTGCAGAAATTGGCTCATCAGCAATGATAAACTCCGGATCTACAGCAAGGGCGCGAGCGATTCCGATACGCTGTCTTTGTCCACCACTAAATTCGTGGGGGTAGCGGTTCGCATGCTCTTTGTTCAATCCTACTGTTTCAAGAAGCTCAACCACTTTGTCCATACGAGCTTTCTTAGACGTTGCAAGACCGTGGATATCAATGCCTTCAGCAATAATATCAGAAACGGTCATTCTCGGATTTAATGAAGCATAAGGATCCTGGAAAATCATCTGCATTTTTTGATTAAATTTCTTAAGCTCTTTTGCAGACTTCTTTCCATGAACATCTTCACCATTAAAACGAACTTCACCATCTGTTGCATCGTAGAGGCGAATAATCGTTCGTCCAGTTGTCGATTTCCCACAACCAGACTCACCTACAAGGCCGAACGTCTCACCTTTATAAATATCAAATGTTAAACCATCAACAGCTTTTACAGTGCTTTTACCTACTTTAAAATGCTGCTTCAAATTTTTGATTTCTAATAGTTTCTCTTGACTAGACATTCTTCCCACCATCTTTCGCGCCAATGATCGGCTCGCTTGGAGCCATTCCCTGCATCCGCTTTTTAATCGCTGCAGGCGGTTCTACTTTAGGTGCCTTTTCGTGCAATAGCCATGTAGCTGCATAGTGCGTATCTGAAATCTTGAATAAAGGTGGTTCCATCTCCGTGTCAATCTTCATCGCATAAGGATTACGTGGTGCAAATGCGTCACCTTTAGGCGGATCAAGAAGATCTGGAGGTGAACCTGGAATCGCAATTAGCTCTTCATCCGTTGAATCAAGACTTGGCATGGAACCAAGAAGTCCCCAAGTGTAAGGATGTTGAGGGTTGTAGAAGATTTCATCAACAGTTCCTGTTTCAACAATTTTACCTGCATACATAACAGCTACACGATCTGCAATATTTGCTACAACCCCAAGGTCGTGCGTAATAAAGATAATCGACGTACCCATTTTTTCTTGAAGGTCATTTAATAGTTCAAGAATTTGTGCCTGAATCGTTACATCAAGTGCTGTAGTTGGCTCATCCGCAATAAGAACACGTGGATTACACGCTAGGGCAATTGCGATAACAACACGCTGTCTCATACCACCAGAGAATTGGTGAGGAAATTCATTCACTCTTCCCTCTGCATTTGGAATACCAACAAGTTTCAAAAGCTCGATCGCACGTTCTTTCGCTTCAGACTTACTCATGTTTTGATGCTTTACTAACCCTTCCATGATTTGTTTTCCAATTGTCATGGTTGGGTTCAATGATGTCATTGGATCCTGGAAAATCATTGAGATTTCAGATCCGCGAAGTTTTTGCATTTCCTTTTCGGACAGCTGAGCAAGATCACGATCACCGAACTTGATCTCACCTTCTTTAATACGTCCAGGAGGGTTTGGAATCAAGCGCATAACTGCTTTTGATGTAACGGATTTACCTGACCCTGACTCTCCTACAATTGCTAATGTTTCACCTTTATTTAAATGGAAGTTTACTCCACGAACTGCCTGTACCTCTCCAGCAAACGTATCAAAGGAGACGTGCAAATTGTTCACTTCTAGAATCTTTTCCATTCTAATTCCCCCCTATTTACGTAGCTTTGGATCAAATGCATCTCTAAGGCCGTCACCAAGAAGGTTAAAGGCAATCATAATCAATGAAATGATAATAGATGGCCATAGCACAAGATGCGGATAAATTTGTAGACTCTTAAATCCGTTGTTGATAATGGATCCTAGTGAAGCCTCTGGTGGGCGTAGTCCAAGACCGATAAAGCTTAGGAACGCCTCGAAGAATATTGCACTCGGAATGGTAAACATCGTTGTAATAATAATTTGTCCTAACACGTTTGGAATTAAGTGCTTCCCAATTACTCGTCCGCTTGTAGCTCCTAAAGTACGAGAAGCCAATACAAACTCTTGTGTTTTAAGTTTTAAAACTTGTCCTCGAACTATCCGCGACATCCCTATCCAGCCGGTGACTGATAAGGCCAAAATGATCGAGAATATACCTGGTTCAAATATTAAAATAAAGAGAATAATCAAAATTAAGTTTGGAATACCAACTAGCACTTCAATAATACGCTGGAGATAATTATCCACTCGTCCACCGTAATAGGCGGAAATACCACCGTAAGCTACTCCAATTACAAAATCAATAAACGCTGCTGCTGCTGCGATAAAGAGAGAAATACGCGTTCCTTGCCATACACGCGTCCACTGGTCTCGACCGAACTCATCGGTACCAAACCAGAAGTATTCGTCTTCATAACCTTTTGCTTCGTACTGATCCGTTCCACGAATATCGACCCCATTTACACCGAGGAAATCAACATTTTCCAAAACAGGAACTTTTGCTGGGAGCTTGGCACGCGTTAATTCTTGTTCCGAATATGAGTGTTCATTCATTCCCGGCCCAAAAATCGCAAGTAAAATAATCGCAACGATGATAATCAGTCCAGTAATAGCCCCTGGATTCTTTTTTAGTCTTCTCCACGCATCTTTCCAAAACCCTGTGCTTTCACGTGCTATTTGTTCATTTTCAGAAGAATCAATTTTAGCGGGTTGAAACATGTCGTCTGAGATGTCGTGTAGCTTTTCTTGTTTCATACTCATTAACTCTTACCTCCCGCTAGACGAATTCGAGGATCAATAATACCATACATAATATCTACCAATAAGATAACAACAATAAATAATATACTGAAGAAAAGCGTTGTACCCATAATAATTGGGAAATCGTTTGTTAAAATCGAGTTAACGAATTTTTCACCAAGTCCTGGAATAACAAAAATTTGCTCAATTACGAGAGTACCTGTCATTAGACCTACAACCAGTGGTCCCATAATGGTAATGATAGGTATAGAAGCATTACGGATTGTATGTCTAATAACAACCGCTGTGCTACTTAAGCCTTTTGCCTTCGCTGTTATAATATAGTCCTGTCCAAGAACTTCTAACATTTCCGTTCTCATAAAACGAGCTATAGTTGCCACAACAATCGAAGCTATTGCAATCGTTGGCATGATCGTATAGGCGAAGCCATCCCAGTAAGCTACTGGTAAAAGCTGCCACTTTACGCCAAACCAGTATTGCATAAGGCCAGCGATAACGAAGTTTGGAATGGAAATACCTAGAACGGCAATCACCATTGTTCCATAATCAAGGAATGAATTGTGTTTTAATGCTGCAATGATTCCAAGGAAAAGACCAATAATCGTTCCAACTACTAAGGACTGTAATCCAAGGTAAGCAGATGGTCCAATACGCTCACCGATAATTGTTGATACTTCACGGCCATCCTGCTGGAAGGAAACACCGAGGTCACCAGATAATAAGTTCTTCATATAATTGAAGTACTGTACTGGAATTGGATCGTTCAAACCGTATTTATCATTCAATTGAACAATTTGTGTTTCTGTTAGCTTATCCTGGTTATTAAACGGTGTACCAGGGAGAAGCTTCATTAGAAAAAATGTTAGCGAAGCAATAATTAGGAAGGTAATCAACATTGATATGATTCTTCCGCCAATATAACGTCCCACTACAACCAACCTCCTCAAAAGATACCTGCCTGTTTATTATAAGTCGAAAAATGGAATTTCACTAGAATAAATTTTCTATCTATTTCATATCTAGGTTACTTTTCGACATATTTCTTATTACAGGTAAAAAAGAGAGTATATGTCAGGATGACATATACTCTCCTGAAAATCTAATCTTATTTTTCAATCTTGATCCATTTGTAAGATGAGTCAGCTCCAAAGGAGTGAACATAGAAGTTCTTAACGTAATCCTTTTTAAGGACTGCGTTACCTTTTTGGTAAGTAGGAACGATTGCAATGTCCTCTTCCATTAGAACTTTCTCAGCATCTTGCATCATTTTCCAACGCTTCGCTTCATCTGTTTCTTTCTTAGCTCCTGAAACTAACTCGTCATACTTCTCGCTTGAGTAACCCATGCGGTTGTATGCGCCGTCTGTTTCAAACATATAAAGGAACGTCATTGGATCTGGATAGTCAGGTCCCCAACCACCAGTTGAGATATCAAAGTCGCCTGAATCTTCAAGCTCAAGGAACTGTTTCCAAGGCTGCTTGTTGATTGTAAGTGTAAGACCGTCAAGCTTTGTTTCAAACTGATCTTTAGCATATTCTGCAATTTTAGCAGCAAGCTCATTATCAGTTGTTAGGAATTCAAGTTCAACAGAATCTGTACCTAGTGCTTCAAGTCCAGCTTCCCAAGCTTTTTTCGCTTCTTCTTCACCTTGATCAGCATAGAAGCCGTCTGGAGCGAATTCGCGGAAGTCATCACCTTCTGGACCTTTTACAAAGTCTTTTGGCACAAAATATTTAGCTGCAATTGATCCGTTGTTAAGAAGTACATTTACAAGTCCTTCGCGGTCATATGCAAGGTAAAGTGCTTTACGGATATCTTTGTTCGCTAGTGCTTCAGTTTCCTGGTTTAGACGCATGAAGTACATTGTAGGATCGACAAGAGTTGAGAACTCTTCGTTGTCCTTGAACTGGTCGACGAAGTCAGCTGATAGACCTGCACGGTCAATCTTGCCTGTTTCGTATAGATTAACTGTTGTCGCTGTATCTTGTACAACTTTAGTTGTAACTTTTTCAAGGTTTACAGTGTCAGCATCCCAATACTCAGGGTTTTTCTCGAAAGTCCAGCCTTCACCGTGATTCCACTCAGAGAATACGAATGGTCCGTTGTAAAGCATCGTGTCAGCTTCTAGTGCAAAATTATCGCCTTGCTCTTCAGCATAACCTTCTGGTTGTGGATAGAAAGTTGCAAAAGTTAGCAATGATTTGAAATAAGGAACTTGATTTTCTACAGTAATTTCAAGTGTTTTCTCGTCTACTGCTTTAGCTCCAAGCTCTTCTACTTTACCGTAAAGAGGATCGCCTTCAGTAATGATCGCATTACCGTTCTTGATTCCTGCAGTACCAAACATAGAAGCGTAAGGAGAAATTGTATCTGGATTTAGTGCTTTATGCCAAGCATAGATGAAATCTCCTGCTACGACATCAGATCCGTCAGACCATTTAGCGTCATCGCGAATTGTGAATGTGTAAACAGTTTCACCGTCTTTTTCTTCTTCTTCTGGTTCGTCAGCAGCCATACCAAGTGTAGGCTCGTTATTTTCGTCAAGACGATAAAGTCCTTCGAAAACCTGGTTCATTGCTTTAAAAGATGTGTTATCAGTAGCTTGAGTTGTATCCATTGAAGGAATTTCAGCTGTTTCTACTAAGTTAAGTACTTGTTCAGCAGAACCGCCTTCTCCGTCGCCTTCTCCGCCACTGTTCCCCCCGTTGTTTGAGCCGCCGCCGCAAGCCGACAGGAATACGCTCAATACAAGCACAAGAGATAGGACAAGCGTCCATCTTGATTTCTTCATGCTGTGTGACCTCCCTTAAAATATGTAGCTATAAAAGCTAGTAATCCGCATGACGAAATTCATCAAATTATCCAACAATTTACGAGAGATTTTTTTGATTCGTTTCGCCCACAACTCGTATTATACAAGTTTTCTAACTATTTTGCAT
This sequence comes from Bacillus sp. es.036, assembly GCF_002563635.1. Taxonomy (NCBI): domain Bacteria; kingdom Bacillati; phylum Bacillota; class Bacilli; order Caryophanales; family Bacillaceae; genus Bacillus; species Bacillus sp. es.036. The sequence continues at coordinate 802,504 of NZ_PDIZ01000001.1, read as the reverse complement.
ACACAATTTTTACACTGATTTACAAAAACCGCGTCACCATTACGTTTGCATAACAGAAAATAGTTCTTTAGTCCTGGTATAAATTCTCTGGTTTATGGGTAACATTTTAATTTTTACAATGAAATGTATGAAAATCTATCTCCCCCCCTTACCTGAAAGTATACAGTATACGTTCGTGTATACTGTATGCATGTCGCGAAATATTCTGAAATATGAACGGTGTGTAAAGTCCTTACATATTCTACGCTTTTTTTCGTTTGTTTATTGTTCTTGAACCATTCTTTTTTTATACTTAATAATAGAAAGAAAATTGGGGGTTACTATGAAATCACTTACATTTAAGTCAGGTATACTGGTTTTCCTGGCTATTGTTGCTTCAATGATCATATCGATTACATCTGATGTAGGGTTTGGCTTACAGCCAGTGTCCGATATTCTCTTTATGATTGCTCTCGGAATGTTACTAATCGGTGCAGCTCTTCATGTGGTTCAGACTGGCTTCTTCGACGGCATCGTGTATTCCTTCAAACGCTATTTTCGAAATACAGCCAAACGCCAAATGATTGAAGAAGATCATTCTGAAATTAAATATCAGCTGGATTATGATAACCCCATTACTTATCCTCTTCTACTTGCTGGTGCTTTTTGTACGATCATTACGATTATAATTTCCATTGCTCTCATTCAGTAGCTAACTTGTTGCATCGAATGAAATCATTGCGCTATACTAGTAACGTAGAAGGATACAGAACGGCTTTGAGGAAGAGTAGTACAAATTGCTGTGTTTATAGAGAGCCTGTGGTTGGTGAAAACAGGTAACACACGTTTTGGAATGGACTTCTGAGCCCCTTTGCTGAACGAGTAAGTAGGCATTGGCGTGAGCATTCACGTTACCACTAGCGGTATTCATTACCATAAGTGATCCAGTCTTACTGGATAAGCAGGGTGGCACCACGGTCCATTCGTCCCTAGCAATAAAGGGAGGAATGGACCTTTTTGTATTCAATTTTATTGATATTGAGAGGAGCACTACACAATGAGCGTAATTTTTTCCGGAATTCAACCTAGTGGTACATTAACAATTGGTAACTACTTAGGAGCAATGAAACATTTTACTGACATGCAGGGCGATAATGAATGTTACTTTTGTGTCGTTAACCAACATGCCATCACAGTCCCTCAAGAAAAACAGGCGTTAAAACAAAACTCAAGAAGTCTTGCCGCACTCTACCTGGCATCAGGGATTGATCCCGAAAAATCGACGTTATTTATTCAGTCTGAAGTACCCGCTCATGCGCAGCTTGCATGGATGCTACAATGCGTATCTTATATCGGCGAACTTGAGCGTATGACGCAATTTAAAGATAAATCTACTGGGAAAGATGCTGTAAGCGCAGGTCTTCTAACGTATCCACCATTAATGGCTGCAGATATCCTTTTATATGGTACAGAAATTGTTCCTGTAGGCGATGACCAAAAACAGCACATTGAACTGACGCGAAATCTTGCCGAGCGTTTTAATCGTAAATATAACGACATCTTCGTTATGCCTGATGCTCGCATTCCTAAAGTTGGAGCGCGTATTATGTCACTTCAGGACCCATCGAAAAAAATGAGTAAATCTGACTCCAATCAAAATGCCTATATTTCGATGCTTGATGAGCCTGCAACGATTATAAAAAAAGTAAAACGTGCTGTAACGGATTCTGATGGCATTGTCCGATATGACAAAGAAGAGAAACCAGCTATTTCAAACCTGTTAACGATCTACTCTCTTTGTTCTGGAAAAAGTGTGGAAGAAATTGAATCGCTTTATGATGGCAAAGGCTATGGTGACTTTAAAGCAGAGCTCGGAGAAGTGATTGCTGAAACATTAAGACCGATCCAAGAACGATACAACGAACTCATTGCATCAGCTGAGTTAGATGACATTCTTGATCATGGTGCTGAAAAAGCAAATCGTAAAGCTTCTAAAATGCTAGCAAAAGCAGAGCGTGCGATGGGTCTTGAGAGAAAAAGAAGATAATTTGATCCAATTAACAAAGAAGAAGGCTGCCGTCAGCAGCCTTCTTCTTTTAGTTTACATGCGTTCCCTTTTCAAGTTCCCATATTTTTTCAAAATACGGTTGCCCTTTAATAATCCGCTCACAAATTTGCTCATGTTTTGCTGACCAACCTGCTTTCACTTCTCGATATAGCCCTTCCCATGCCTCGTCCATTTCCATGTTTTGAATCTGCACATATTTTTTTGGTTGGCATTCTGTGAACCAATACCGAATTTCAGCTGAGTTCCCACTTGAGTAGAGCTGATCTAGTGCCATAAACAAAAGCTGTTTTAACTGTCTTTCCTTTCGTGTTAGCCCCATCATAATATCTGGTCCTGGTGAAAGAATATGATGCTCCTTCACAGGTTGATCCGTTTCAAATGGGTAACGTGTTGCTTCAATATCTGCCACCATTTCATAAACCGCTTTTTCCTGTCTTGGAATCACTCGACTTTTGCGAATCGGAATCTTATATCCTAATGTATCAATCACGATAACACCTCTGCCATCCGTAGCCAGGAAGCAATATTCTAAAGGTGATCGTTCATTGTTCTTTCGAATATAGCTCTGTTGAAAAACATCATTAAGCAAACTCTCCGGAAGCTCAGTAAGATCATTCTCGATATAATGATACAAGACCGATTCTACCTTAATGACAGGCACTTGATCCAATAGTTCAATAAAATCATCTTTTCGCCACTCATGGAAATTACATACGTTGTATCCATTCTCTTCGCCCTCAAACCAATTCACCCAAACATCTCGCAAATACAACATCTGGCTACCCCTCACTTCGCTACTGTTTGTAAAAACAGTATAGTCAGGACCAAGTTAAATTATTCCATAATCAATATATTATTAAGAAAAGATTAATAGAACACTGAAAAGCGGAGCGGGCCCGTTTAAATCCGCAGGATGTTGGAGCCTTTTTGAATGAGACGCTTTTTGTCTCAATCAAAAAGGCGAAACAGCCGGAGGATTTGGCCCGCGCAGCTAGAACACCGAAAAGCGAAAGTGGGCGGTTAGACACGGCAGGCACTGGAGGCATCCAAATTGAACACGCCCTTTGTGTTCGAGTTGGATGGTGAAGTGACCGAGTGTCTGCCCACTGCAGCTGGATCTCACGAAAAGCGGAAGTGGGCGTTTAGGGTCGACAAGCGCTGGAGGCATTTCAAAAGAACACGGTCTTTGTGTTCATTTGAAATGGTGAAGCGATCGAGACCCTGCCCACTGCAGCTGGATCATGAAAAGCGGAGCGGGCCCGCTTAAATCCGCAGGATGTTGGAGCCTTTTTGAATGAGACTCTTTTTGTCTCAATCAAAAAGGTGAAACAGCCGAAGGATTTGGCCCGCGTAGCTGGATCATGAAAAGCGGAGACGAGCGTTTAGAAATAAAGATATTTCAGATAAAAAAATAACCCCCGGGATTTCCCCCAGAGGTTACGTTCTTTACTTCACGAATTTCTTAAACACCAACGTTGCATTGTGACCACCAAAACCAAGTGAATTATTCATAACAGCTTTCACTTCAGCTTTGCGGGCTTTATTTGGCACATAGTCAAGATCACAGTTTGGATCTGGCGTTTCGTAGTTAATCGTAGGTGGAAGAATTCCTTCTTCTAACACCTTTGCACAGAATACACCTTCAACTGCGCCAGCTGCTCCAAGTAAATGACCAGTCATCGACTTTGTCGAACTAACAGCAAGCTTATAAGCATGCTCTCCAAACACAGACTTAATCGCGGCAGTTTCAAACTTGTCGTTATAATCTGTACTTGTTCCGTGTGCGTTAATATAGCCAATATCGGTTGGAGAAAGACCAGCATCATCAATTGCTTGTTGCATGGCTCTTGCACCACCTTCTCCTTCAGGTGCAGGTTGCGTAACGTGATACGCATCACCAGTAGAACCGTAACCTACGATTTCTGCATAAATTTTTGCACCGCGTTTTTCAGCAGACTCAAGGCTTTCAATGACAAGAATTCCAGCACCTTCTCCAATGACAAACCCATCACGGTTTGCATCAAATGGGCGACTTGCAGATGCTGGGTCAGCATTAGTAGATAGTGCTTTCATTGAACCAAATCCAGCTACGCTCATGCTTGTAATCGGCGCTTCAGATCCACCGGTGATCATCACATCCGCATCACCTCGCTGAATCACTTTAAACGAATCACCGATTGAGTTCGTTCCTGAAGCACAGGCAGTTACGGTACATGAGTTAATTCCTTTTGCTCCAAGCATAATGGAAACTTGACCTGACGCCATATCTGGAATCATCATCGGAACGAAGAATGGACTAACGCGACGAGCGCCTTTATCCATGAACGTACGGAATTGTGATTCATACGTTTCCATACCGCCTATACCTGATCCGATCCAAACGCCAACTCTCTCAGCATTTTCTTCATTAATCTTTAAACCAGCATCTTCAACAGCCATTTGAGAAGCGGCTACAGCAAACTGTGTAAACCTGTCCATTTTACGAGCTTCTTTACGGTCCATGAATTTTTCTGGATCAAATTCAAGCGCTTCTCCTGAAACTTTTGCTGCGAACTGATCTTTATCTAAACGAGTTAATGGGTTGATCCCAGAAACACCATTCAATACATTTGTCCACGTTTCCTCTAATGAATTTCCAAGTGGGGAAACTGTCCCCAACCCGGTAATAACAACTCTTCTCTTCATTTATACCAGCGCTCCTTTTTTCACTACTACCGTTTTAGCGTCCTAATTTGAGGGCAACGGCTCCCCAAGTTAAACCGCCTCCGAAACCAACAAGAATCACAACATCGTCATCCTTCACTCTGCCTTCTTCCATTGCTTCTGAAAGCGCAATTGGAATGGTCGATGATGATGTATTTCCATACTTCTTCACCGTTGTTGCCATCTTTTCAACCGGGAGTTCCAGTCGTTGTCTGGATGCTTCCATAATTCTGATATTTGCCTGATGAGGAATTAAGAAATCAACATCTTCCTTTGTTAAACCGGCCTTATCAATCACATTAATAGCTGACTGACCCATTTGTCTTACGGCAAACTTAAACACTTCTCTGCCGTTCATTGCCATAAAGCCATTTGGCTCCTGGTAGAGATGCTTGGCACCTGCCCCATCTGAACCAAGTTCAAATGAAAGGATCCCTCTTCCTTCTGTTACTGGGCCAATGACTGCAGCTCCAGCACCATCACCAAAGAGAACCGCGGTGTTTCGATCTTCCCAGTCCGTAATTTTCGAAAGTTTTTCAACCCCTACAACTAGGATGTTTTTGTAAGTATCGTTGTTAATGAACTGTCCAGCTGTAATCATGCCATACATGAAACCTGCACAAGCTGCACTTAAATCCATTGCAGCAGCATTAGTTGCTCCTAGTTTCTCTTGAAGCAAACAGCCAACTGATGGAAATGGATAGTCTGGAGTTACGGTCGCAACTAAAATAAGGTCCAGATCTTCCGCTTTTATATTAGCATCTTCAAGGGCTTTTTTTGAAGCTAAATAAGCCATATCCGATGTATTCATATCATCATCTGCGATTCTTCTTTCCTCGATACCTGTTCGAGTGCGGATCCATTCGTCAGATGTATCAACCATTTTCTCTAAGTCGTGGTTGGTTAATACACGTTCTGGTACATAATGTCCTACACCTAGTAAACCAGCGTTCATCTTGAATTTCCCCTTTATAGGATATTTTCGTACTTAAAACCAATCTTTAGTAGCTGGTACTAATTTTAAGCCATATTGAATGATTTGTCTACCTGACTGCCTAGCACACACCTTTTGCGCGCGCGCTTCATAAGCTAAGCTATAAGTAAACTTTATTGAAGGAGGATAGATGGATGTATCCGTATTATCAGCAACAGTCATATTATCATCAACCCTCTGGCTATCAACCGTATCAGCAACAGCCGTTCACACCTTATCCGCCTTATCCACCACCCTATCAGGGGCAAAATTATCATCCCGGTGGGCAGCCCTACTACCCCCATCCTTATTACCAACAACCATACGGTCCTTATCAGGGATATCCCGGTGGGCAGCCATTTATGAACCAGTTCAAAAAGCAAAACGGCCAATATGACTTTCCTAAAATGATGAATACAGTTCAACAAATCACACCTATGGTAAAACAAATGGGATCATTGCTTAACTTATTCGTAAAATAATTGAAAAGACGTGGCTTCACGTCTTTTCAATTCATTTGGAAAGAAACAGCATGCTTCCTGCACTAATAAATAATAAGATACCAGAGATGACCATTAAACTAAAACTGCCAATCAAGATGCCTATCAATAAGCCACCAAGTGGGACAAACCAGATCCAGAAAGCTTTACGGCCCATTTTATACTCTCCTTACTCCTGTGCATCCTGCTTTCCAAGCTCATAAGCATCATCCATCGCTTTAAGAAAGAGCTGAAGTAGCGGCTGCATTTTTTCAAGATCAAGTTCAATGTCCTGTTCACCGAGCGATTGTTTCGCTTCAGGTAAATACTTCATTGCAATTTGCATAAATCTCATGTTTTGATCCATTTCATTCACTCCTATTTCACTTTCGCCTAAAAGGCTCACCCTCTATTATAACGACAAATACGGCGTATTGAAATGCTCCCATGCTTCTCGCTGTCCGGAAACCATTTTCAATACCATTGCAGCCTGTCCTCTATGGTATGCTTCATGATCAATTAAATGGCTAATAATCCATTCAGGAGAATAGCGAAGCGTTTCCCCATTAATCGTAATTTCTGGTCCAGGCTTCCGGTATTCCACGTCTGATAACTGATTAAAATACGCTCGAATATAATCACGAGCTTCGGCAAGACGAGCTAAGAACCAGGAAAGTTCTTTGTCATCAGGTGCAGCGATAACTTGTGCTTCCTGAAAATAGTACCGCTCTTTCTCTTCCTCTGTTACACTTTCACCCATAAGCGCATTTTTCACCCACCAAAGCTCGATTTGTGCAATATGAAGTAAGTAAGCTCCTACTGTAGGAAAACTTGAGTATCCATAGTGAAGTTCCTGAAATTCAATGTCACTTACCATTGAAAGAAGTTTTCCCCTCGTTTCCTTTAAAGCTTGAAGGCCATGAGAGGAATCATGTACATCATAATTACCAAGTGTTTTTTCAATCATCCAGAATCTTCCCTTCTCAGTCAGTGAAATTACGTTAAGTAGATTGAAGGATCAAATGCGATCATTTTTTCAGTGTGCAGACGCTGTTGGTGCAGTCCTTCTTCAATAGACGTGATGTTTGTAAAACCAAGCTTACTTGCACATTGTTTGTTTGAAATCCCACACCTTAGTTTCTTTTCACCATGTAAGTCTATTGAATCTCCTATACACCATTCGACTCCTCTTTGCCATTCTCCTTCTCTTCCACTCGTTAGATTGAACGTTTCTGACTGTTCACGCCGTATTGCGGCTTGATAAATGGACTCACAAACGTCTTTTACATATACAGCATCGAAATGAGCGTTTAACCCTTCTTCCTCATATTTAAGTGGAAGCTTATGATGTAAGAAATAGTGTTGAAAAACATGATGGGACGGTTGCCACGGACCATATACAAGCGGCAGACGTAAAATTTTTACGATATCACTTTTTCGATTCAGAAGAATGTGTTCCTCTGCTGATTTTAGCTTTCCAACATTCGAATGAGGATGATGAGGCGTTCTTTCCGTAATACTTCCATACCGTGTACCAAATACCTCTGTGCTCGATAAATGAACGAGCACTTTTCCTTTGGAAGCTTCCACTACGTTTCGAGTACAATCCAGACTATTTTCAATCATTTTTGAACCTTGTTTCATATTTATAACTTTTGGAGAACTAAGGTGAAAAATCGTATCACAGTCTTTCGATAGATGATCTAAGGAAGCTTCCTCAATCCGACTGTTTATTTGTTTGTAATTCGCGTTTCTCAGAAGCATCATTTCTTTCATCTCATATTCAGCTTTTCTTCTTTCCTCTACTTTCCCATCGATTCCTACGACTTCAATTCCTTTATTTAAAAGAAAATCGGTTAAATGATAACCAATAAACCCTAACCCACCCGTTATAAACACTTTCTTCATATTCCCACCTCAACTTCTTTAAGAATACTTTTCTTTCAGTACGATCATTCTAATAGCGTTATCATTGTCGCTGATTGAAAAGGGAGGATTTTTATCATGGAGCTACATCATGGAAATCTATTTTGGCCAACAACTGTAGAAAAGGCACGATCATTTCCAGAACTTACAACCACCGTTACATGTGATGTGTTAATCATTGGTGGAGGAATGTCAGGATCAGTTATGGCCAGAATGCTTGCAGACTACCATATCGATACCGTTTTAATTGAAAAAGATACAATTGCCTCTGGAAGTACTTCTGCGAATACTGGTCTTCTCCAATTTTCTAATGACGCCATGTTAATAGACCTTATCGACCAGTTCGGGAAAGAAAAAGCTGTCTATTTCTATAAGCTTTGTTTAAAGGCAATTGATGAACTCGATAAGTATAACGCCACTTTAAAAGAAAAAACCGATTTCAAGCGGGCGGAGAGCCTTTATTTCGCAAGTAATGAACACCATGCTAAAAAACTGAAAAAGGAGTACGATGCTTTAATAGAACATGGTTTTAACGCTGATTATTTAGATTCCACTGCCATTGAAAACCTCTACTCCTTCAAGGCACCTGCGGGAATCTACACGAAAGCCGAGGCAGAAGTAAATCCCTATAAATTCGCCCTAGCTCTTGCAAGTCATGCAGCCGATCTAGGTGTGAACATATTTGAACATACTGAAGTGCTTTCTCACCAATTTCATAATAAAGAACTAATTTTCCAAACTGAAAAGGGAGAAATTCGTACGAAACACGTTATCTATGCAACTGGCTATGGAACACAAGAGTTTGCCAAAACAAAAGGCGCCCTACTAGAGCGCACCTATACAATCGCAACAGAACCCATTGACCAATTTCCTGGTTGGCACAACCAATCACTCATTTGGGAAACGGATCGCCCATACTACTATTTAAGGACAACTCCAGATCGCCGTATCCTCATTGGTGGATTGGATGCCAATTTAAATAAAGAAGAAAAGCTAGAACAGGAAGGTCAGCAATTGTTGAATAAACTGCATGAACTGTTTCCTTCCATCGAAACGTCAATTGCTTTTGAATGGAGTGCCATCTTCGGCTCAACGAAAGACGGTCTTCCTTACATTGGGAAGCACCCCAAATATGACGGCGTCTATTTTATGCTTGGTTATGGTGGAAACGGTACAGTTTACAGTATGCTTGGTGCTGAAATCCTTAAAGATCTTATTTTATACGGGCATCATCCAGCAATGGACATTACAAGACTGAAGCGTTAGTTACTTAGAGCTTTTCATGTTCTTGAAAAAAGCGAACCATTTTTTTACCTAGGGATTGATAGCTATCGCTTAATAGTGCAAGTTCAATGGGATAGCCAATCTCCCTCTGAACACGTTCATACACTCGAATTTGTTCAAGCGAGTATGGACTTTTAAGCGAATGATGCCATACTTTAATCGGACAAGTAGACGTTATCATTTCTTTTTCTTCTATTTTAGAAATAACCTCTTCACTTTGAATTTCATAGGCTCGAGCCATTTCCTTGACTAACCTTTTATAAAAGAGCCGATTCAGCTGTTCTTGGTGAACAAGACTTTTCACATCAAAACAAGGATTGAATAGTGCGGCTGAACGAATGAGGGGTTGACGATTGTTTAAGAAAGCATTTGCAGCAAGAACCCCCATTCCCTCTGCGACGACATGGATCCTTGGATTAAGAATTTCTTGTTTATGCACTAGATTATAGATTCTTTCCGTTAATTTCACAGCTTTTGGTGAACCCCAGTGCCGACCATACAAGTTGCTTGTGTATACGGTATAGCCCGCATCAAGAAAATCAGCAACCATTCCTTGACGGGTGTGATTTTGCAACCAAAAACTCGTATTATCGTCTACAAAATGAGCTAAACCACCTATTATGAAAATGCCAAACCCGTTAGGCCGTTCAGGGACGAGAACGATCGTCCACTCCCCGTCTAATTGATAGGCTCGTTTACGAATACACATACTCTCCCCTCGCCCTTTTATCACTTTCTGTATAACGTATGCAAGTGGCATTTGGAAGAAAGGGTGAAGTGCCTATTTATCGGGAATTTCCCCTTTTCACTTACTAAAAAAATGATAAAAACCCCTTCCGCCATTATATGTTCCCTTTTTCCAACTATACCTTTGCATGAGTTAGGATATTTTTGGGTATTGAAAAGAAGGTGGTGATAAAGAATGAAAAAATCAACTATTCTCGTTTTTGTAGCTGTGTACCTTCTTTTTAGTATTTCTGGTTTCCTCTTTCCTTTTGACGCCGATTGGTATACCTCGTTATCAAAGCCAGACTGGACACCAGACGGCTCCGTTATCGGCATGATTTGGGCAATTCTTTTTGGTTTCATCGCATTGTCGACAGCGATTGTCTACCAAAAACGCGGCTTTGATCGCCATAATAGTGAGTACATTTCACTGCTGGGTATTAACTACATATTGAATCAAGCGTTTAGTTACTTGCAATTTAATCTTCACGCGCTGTTTGCAACCTTTATGGATGCACTGTTTATCGCGATTACAACGCTCATTCTTATCTTTCTTGCAGGCAGACAAAATCGAGTCGCAGGCTGGTTATTAGTCCCTTATTTCCTTTGGACATCCTTTGCGACTTATTTATCGTGGCTAATTTATTCGATGAATTAAAATTGATAGATGAACGGGATCGTTTTGTGGTATGATATTCGATAGAATACGTTTACAAATGAGGTGAATTTCGTGCGTTTTTTATGGGCAATTATTTGGGGTTTTCTACTGAGTAATATGATTTTCTACGTACTTGCATCCATGCAAGGCGGCCATTATGAATTTGGAGCCGCATCTCTTTTTGGAGTAGCTATAGCCGTTGCGGCAATGGTAATAGGAGAAGGTCTCATCTCCGATCCTGCAGAACAGTAAAAACAAGCGCCTTTTGCGGCGCTTGTTTTTTTGTGCAATCTTTGTTTGCTATTAGTGATGCGGTTTAGGTTCCCTTGACCACTTCCGATTTTGATTTGAACATTCAGGAAACGCCTCACCGGCACGTAGTTCAATTTGTTTCGGATCTTTCACCATTCCACCTGTCTCTCCGATTTCAATGTATACTCCATTGTTTGGCGCTTTTTGCCCAGGTGTAAACTGACGATTTTCTCCGCCCATACATCCCCCTCCTTCCACTTGTCTAAATTTGCCCCCTCTATCAGCATTCATCAGCGAATACTCTTTTATGTAACTTGACTAAAAATTTCCCTTTACAAAAATGGAAGGACTGGTGTTTAATGGTTACATGTGTCAATTTATCTTGTAACAATTACTGGAGGAGCATTACTCATGGAACTGTTGGAATTACTTAAATACGCTTTTCTTGGTTTACTACAAGGCTTCACTGAACCAATTCCAATCTCATCAAGTGGACACCTTGTCATAGCACAAAAAGTATTTGGGGTAGAAATTAAAGGACTTAGTTTTGAAATTTTAATGAACTTTGCCTCATTACTTGCGGTTCTTCTTATTTACCGCAATGACCTAATTCGCCTCACTTCTCACGGGGTACGATACGTTGTCTCTCGAGATAAAGAGTCCAAAAGCGAATTTATGTTCATCGTTTACCTTGTCGTTGCAACGATTCCTGCAGCGGTTCTCGGCTTACTATTTGAAGATTTCATTGGTGAACAATTAAAAGGTCTTAAAGTAGTAGGAGCTACCTTGATCATTACGGGTCTCGCGCTATGGCTTATTCGTAACTTGCGCGGATCAAAAGGCGAATCCGCTCTTAACTTTAAAGATGCGCTAATTGTAGGGCTAGCTCAGGCGGTGGCCTTAATTCCTGGGATTAGTCGTTCTGGTGCAACGATTGTAGCTGCCATGGGACTTGGAATGAAGCAAGAAACTGCGCTACGCTTTTCTTTCTTATTGTTTATCCCAGTTAGCGTAGGGTCAATGATCCTCAGCATTGGCGACCTTCAATTTGGCGATATGCTTATCCCTTATATTATAGCCTTTTTATTATCCCTTACAGCTTCGTACTATTCATTAAAGTGGTTTATGAATATTATGGCTCGAGGTAATTTGATTTATTTCTCCATTTATTGCTTTATCGTAGGAGCACTTGTCCTTATTTTCTAACCGGCTAATGCCGGTTTTTTATATGCTTTATAACATAGAATATGACAAATACAAGGAAATGATGGTTGTAGTGGAGAAAGGTAACGTGGGATAATAGTACGTAAATTGATCCAGGGAGGCTGAAAATGAAAAAAGATACGATCAACTCTGATGCACTAAAAAAGTGGATTGCTGAAGAAGGCGAATCAATTTCATTTCAAAAAGACGAACCACTTTATATGGATGGGATGAAAGCGGATCGCCTTTTTCTTATACAGTCTGGAAACGTGCGATTAAACAAACTGACCTCCGAAGGCAGAGAACTAACGCTTCAAATTTGTCAGCCTGGTGATCTTATCGGAGAACTTGCGCTTTATACAGGGCAGCTTAACTTTTCTGCAAATGCCTGGGCGGTTGATAAAGTAAAAGCTACCTTCGTTAAACAGGCCCACCTTGAAGAAACATTAACGAGCGATGCCATCCTCGCCACTCAGTTCATGAAATTCATGGGCGAGAATTTTAGAAAAAACCAATCTAAGTTTCGAGATCTATTGTTACACGGAAAAAAAGGAGCTCTCTACTCTACTTTAATTCGTCTATCCAATACATATGGCGTCAAAAAAAACGATGACATCCTAATCGACATTCCCCTGACCAATCAAGAATTAGGCAACTTCTGCGGTCTTACAAGAGAAAGCGTCAACCGCATCCTAAGCGAACTAAAAAAAGCCAACATTGTCTCAGTCAAACAAGGAATCATCACCATTCACAACCTCGAATTCCTCCGCTGCGCCATCCACTGCGAAGACTGCCCAATAACGATTTGTAGGTTATAGGAAAAGCGGAGCGGGCCTGCTTAAATCCGCAGGATGTTGGAGCCCTTTCGAATGAGACGCTTTTTGTCTCAATCGAAAGGGCGAAACAGCCGGAGGATTTGGCCCGCGCAGCTGGATCTTATGAAAAGCGGAAGCGCCCGTTTAGACACGACAGGCACTGGAGCCATCCAAATTGAACACGCTCTTTGTGTTCGAGTTGGATGGTGAAGTGACCGAGTGTCTGCCCACTGCAGCTGGATCAAAGAAAAGCGAAGACGAGCGTTTAGAAACGGAGATATTGGAACTCTTGAACTAGAACACGCCCTTTGTGTTCTGGTGAAAGAGTGAAATATCGCAGTTTCTGAAAGTCGCAGCTGGATCATCGAAAAGCGGAGCGGGCCCGTTTAGATCCGCAGGATGTTGGAGCTCTTTCGAATGAGACGATTTTTGTCTCAATCGAAAGGGCGAAACAGCCGGAGGATTTGGCCCGCGCAGCTGGATCATCGAAAAGCCGAACCATCCCGCATAAATCCGCAGGATATCGCCCCCTTTCGACCATCAATTCCGCGATAATCTGATTTATTCCGCGAAATCGGTTAATAATTCCGCGAAAACACGAATATATCCGCGAAACTGCTCAAGCACCTTCTCAAACAAAAAACACCCATTTGGGTGTTTTAATACTTAGCCTCCACTAACCGGTGGAATAAACGCGACAACATCGCGATCGTTTATGACTTGATCTTCTTCCGCATACTCTTCATTAATCGCTGTCATCGTATGAGCAAGAGAAAGCTCAGGATAATCCTCTATCAGTTTTTGTTTCAGCTCAGAAACAGGGAGCTTTGATTCAGAGCGCTCTACCTTTTCCAAGCCAAGTTGTTCCTGCTGTTTTGCAAAGAAAAGAACAGTAATCATTCTTTCTCCTCCTTCGGTGCTCCATTTTTGTATGCCGTGTTTTCAAGCTGATCTCCTATCCATTCTTGTCCATCAGTCCAGTATTCCTTTTTCCAAATTGGGACTATTTCCTTGATTCGCTCAATCGCATAGCGACTTGCTTCATAACTTTCTGCTCGATGAGGGGATGCGACAGCAATCACAACAGCAATATCACTAATAGCTAATTTTCCGATTCGATGAACAATCGATGTTTGGACATTAGGCCACTGCTCGCGAATTTCTATTCCGATTCTTTTCAGCTGTTTTTCAGCCATAGAAGGATAGGCTTCATACTGTAGCGAAACGGTCTGCTTTTCACCAGTAAATTCTCTTACCGTGCCAATAAACGAGTTGATTGCCCCAGCTTCAGGACGGATCACGCTAGTTATTACTTGATTAATATCAATCTCTTCAGAAGTTATCTTATAATATTCCATTGTTACCCTCTCCTAACATGCTTCAACACATCTTCTATACAGTCGTACATTTGATCATAAAAGTAGCTATTATCAACCGAAACATCGTGAGCTTCTTTCACAATCGTTCCAATGATGTGAGTTTTGTTTAACAAGTGAAGATCATCTTTATTTCTTAAAAGCACAATCTTTGGATAGTTCTCATCTTTGAACCCTTCCACTAAAATAAGATCAAGATCAAATGAATCGTATAAACGAACTAACTGTTCAAGTTCCCATTCGCTTCCCTGCGTTGCATGAATAGAAACCATTCCGCCACCGCTAACCCCCGTAACAACGGCTCCGGCATTCCGATGGCGTCCTGTATCTTTTTTCTCATCATATACGTCAGGTCTTCCGTGTCCATGATGCTTAATCACGCCAACCTTTATGCCGTGTGATGACGCTTGTTCAATCATTTTTTCAGCAAAAAGCGTCTTCCCACTATTTTGGTACCCTACGACCTGAATCACCGGCGTTTTTACCACGTAGCTGATCCATCCTCACGAAGATGGAGTAGTTCAACTGTATCTCCAGCCTCGAATCCACGTGTTCCTCCAGGTAATACGACAAAAGCATTTGCTTCGGCGAGAGAGGTCACGCTTCCTGATTTATCAAGTCCCGTTGGTTTCACATAAAGTCGACCGTTTTTCTCCTCTACTCTACTTCGTACAAACCTTGTGAACGGGTTAGGTTTTGGAAAGTTCGTTAACAGTTCTCCCTGGCTTTTCATGCGATAAGGATACTTCGAAAAGAGCGCACGCTTAATGATGGGTCTTGCGAATAACTCAAAGCCTACAAAACAGGCAGAAGGATTTCCAGATAGACCAAATAGTAATTTCCCATTCCATTCAGCAACCGTCGTCACACTACCCGGTCTCATTCCTACTTTATTAAATAACACCGTTGCCCCTAATTTCTCATAGATCGCAGGAAGGTAATCATAATCGCCTACCGATACGCCTCCCGTTGTAATGAGAAAATCTACTTTTGTTAACGCAGCTTTGATTGAAGAAAAACTCGTTTCAAAGTTATCCTCTAATTTTCCAAAATAAAGCGGTGTGGCTCCCGCCTCCTTTACCTGTCCTTCGATCATAGGTGAATTACTATTCCGTATCTTTCCTGGTTGAAGCGCTTGATCAGGATCCAATAGTTCTGTACCAGTAGCGTATATGCCTACTTCCGGTTTACGAGCAACTGGAACGTTTGCATATCCAAACGTTGCAAGAAGCGCCTTCACGCCAGGCGTAATGAGAGTCCCTTTTTCAATAAGTACGGTTCCTTCCTGTGTATCTTCTCCACGTAAAGAAAGATTGTCTCCCTTAACTACTTTCCGCTTCACCTGAATGAATGGCTGATCTTCTTCCTCGATTTCTTGAACAAGTTCAAGCATGAACACTGCATTCGTCCCTTCAGGTATAGCGGCCCCCGTCATAATACGAATCGCCTCGTTTTTCTCAGGGACTTTGGAGGCCACAGTGCCTGCTCCAATTTCTTCAATAACTTTCAATTTAACTGGCGTATCTTTCGAAGCTTCATATGTATCTTCCGCTCGGATCGCAAAGCCATCATAAGGTGAACGATCAAATGGTGGAACATCATGATCGGCTTTAACGGCGACTCCGAGATGGCGCCCATCGCTTTCTTCTAATAGCACTGTTTCAAGCGTTCCTTCATAAGAGAGGTTCATTACCTTTTGAACAGCTTCTTCCACTGTGATTGGTTTTCTTCTCTCGACCATCATCTCATCTCCATCTGTTCACATTTTCCTCTTCATTGTAACAAAAATTCGCTCATTTCGTTTAAATGGAAAACTCGAATGAATAAAGAAGGCCGTGAATAGATTGTTAGTGATGCATCTTATATGGAAAGGAGTGATGATCATGCCTCAAAAAGAATATTGGGTTAAGCCTGGCGATACGCTGCTTAAAATTGCAGAATCGCACGATCAATCCGTGAATGAAATCAAGCAAATGAACCAGCTTAATTCAAACATCATTTACGTTGGACAAATGCTACGAATCCCCTCTTCTTCTACTAACCATACGTATACCGTAAAACAGGGTGATACATTATTAAGTATTTCAGAAGATTACCGTGTTCCAGTTGAAGAAGTTAGAGAGCTAAATCAACTGCCATCTAACCTTATTTATGTTGGTCAGCACCTTGAACTCCCACTAAACCGTTCTCGATCAATGCGCATTGACTATACAGTAAAAGCAGGAGACAGTCTATACACCATTGCCCAAAATTATGGTACGACAGCTCAAAGTATTCAGGTGATGAATGATTTAACATCAGATGCGCTCTCAATAGGTCAAACATTGAAAATTCCAGTATATACAGAAGTCGTTGTGAAAGCTGACCGAGCGAATGTAAGAACTGGCCCAGGCAAAGGGTATAATATCATTGCTCAAATGAGAACTGGAGCAAAGCTTGCGGTTGAAGGTATTCGTGGAAATTGGTACAAAGTGCAGTTATATGATGGTACGACTGGGTGGATAGCAGATAGCCTCGTTACATTTAAAGCGTATGGAGATGAAAAGCCGGTATCGCGGATTATCGGTTACTATACGCTTGAAGAAGGCCCGTCGCTCCCTTCTTCTTATAAATCATTTGTTTCAAATCGATCCGCCCTTTCGCAGCTAGCTCTGTTTCTTTTTCGGATCAGCCAAGAGAATCCAACAACAATTGAGAAGTTCGGCAAGTTTAGCGATAGAGAAATTGAGAAACTCGTCCAGCTTGCCCATGATCAAAACATTAAAATCATGCCTGTTGTGCATAACTTACTGTATAAAAGGGGCGACACCGAACCAAGTAAGAAGGTAGTTCAGACACTCGTTTCAAGCGAGGAAAACCGAAGAGCATTTGCAAAAAATCTCGTTAAATTAATCGAAAAATATAATTTTGATGGGGTCGATATTGACATTGAAGACGTCTATATTGAAGATGCGGATAAACTAACGCTTCTTTACCAGACAATCGGAGAAGAGCTTCGTAAGAAAGGGTATTTCTTCTCAGCAAGTGTTCCTTCAAGAGCTTCAGATGAACTCGTTAATCCATTCTCAGATCCATTTAATTATGCTGAGATCGGCAAAGCTGTTGATCAATTTATCGTGATGCTTTATAACGAATTTGGCTGGCCAGGTAGCCCTCCAGGTCCTGCCGTGACGGCCGGGTGGATGGAGAAAGTCATGACATATGCCAAAACGAGAATTCCTCCTGAAAAGTTAGTATCCGCTATTTCTGTGTTTGGTTTTGATTTTAATCTTGATAAAGAAAAAAGCACCTACGTCACGTATGATATGGCGATGAAATTAAAAAAGAAGTACAACGCCGAAGTCGAATTTGATGAAGAACGGAAAACACCTTTCTTTCGCTATACAGATGAGGAAGAAAATAAGCACGAAGTCTGGTTTGAAAACGAACAAAGCATTGAAGCAAAAATTCGGTTAGCCGATGAACTTGGTGTCCAGGGTGTTGCCTTATGGCGACTCGGTATGGAAGACCCTGCGATTTGGAAGATGATTAACGAAAAAATCGTCGTTGAACGCACAGAATAGAATAGAATAGAAACGTCATTTTACTATAATTGCTCACAAAACATAAAAAAAGGAAGAGGGAGCCCCTCTTCCTTTTCTAATCATGTAATGCCAAGTGCAATCTTTGCATAACGTGACATGTTGTCTTTCGACCATGGTGGATTCCAAACGATGTTAACATCAGCATCGTTTACTTCCTCCACATCGGATAGTGCGCGTTTTACGTCATTAACGATTGTACCTGCTAATGGGCAACCCATTGCAGTTAATGTCATAACGACTTGAGCGACACCTTCATCGTTAAGATCGGCTTCGTAGACGAGGCCAAGGTTTACGATGTCTATCCCAAGCTCAGGGTCAATTACATTCTCCAGAGCTTCAAATAATTTATCTCTCATTTCTTGATCTGTTTGATCAGACATTGAAATCTCTCCTTTCATAACAAGTGCTTCCAACTTTCATTATAACAAATTCAGATTTAACTTAAACCGAAAAGGCTTAATTCTATAAATGAGTTTTAAACCAGTCCACTAAAGCAAGAACAGCTTCTCGTGAAACTTTATGGCCGGAAGTCTCATCTTTAATAAATTTAAGATGCTCTTCCTTCCCTTCATAGAGCGGTTTAATCTGGTGATAGAAATCATCCGTAAGTGTATACGGAACGACCTTATCTACTGTACTATGCCACATCATGAGTGGACGACCATCAAGTTTGTCTTCTTGTAAAGAAAGGTCATAAGACTGTAAACCTTCAATTTGTTTTTTCATTTCTTCTTCAGAAATCGGAAGACTGAATCCTTCTTCTTTCAAATAGCGAATTTGAGCGTTCGCCAGTTTAAAATAAGACGGCGACCCCATTAAGGAAACAGCTGCTTTAATCCATGGATATTGCGTAAGCGCCCCAAATGTTAGTATGCCTCCCATTGAAGTGCCTGACATCCCAATCCGATCTTCTTGAACAAGATTTCGATCAACAAGATGCTGTCTCAGTTGGTCAAGCTCCGTTAAACTTTGAATCACAATTTCCCAAAACACATACTGACGCTTTTTCCCTGATAAATCATTTTCGCGTTCTCCGTGATGAACAGCATCAGGAAGAAGTACGCGATACCCTTCTTCAGCTAGAAGGTAGGCAATATGTAGATTATGTTCTTTTGCGCTAGTAAAACCATGTTGAAACATAACGAGCGGCAGTTTCTCATCAGCAAGTTCACCATCTACAACGTGTAGAACGGGTATATTCTCTATGTATTCATTTACAATTGTAATCATTAGCTTACCCCTTTCCTCTAGTAACCGTCCTATCTATCGTACCATTCATATGGTTACATGAGAAATTTGAAGGAAGGATAGCAAAGAAAAACATGCAAGCAATGCTTGCATGTCAAATTCGTTAATTTTTCACTTGCTCTTCGTGACTTTTTTCAACTGATTTCATATTTTCTAATTTATTGTAATATTGAGTTGGAAACTGTGAACCTTCATAAACCATCTTGCTATCTCCGCTATCATCTGATTGATCGGGTGTTGTTGGGTTGCCTGCTTTTTCGATTGGCAAGCTGTCACTAAATTTCTTTGAGACTTGCTTACGCAAACCATTTGCCTTCGTTTTTAGTTTCGCTCTCTTTTCTTCATCCTTTAGCAAATAGGATGAAATGCCGATTGTCCCTGCCGCAATACTTGATATTAGCCATGTTTGTTTCTTAGTCATAATCGACTGCCACCTCCAATGGAATGTTAGTTAAAGTGTACCCTACTTAATAATTCCTCAAACGACTATCGTTTCCTTTTAATACTTTTGTCAAAATTTTAATATTACAAAATAGACACGTAATCTTATGCCATGTACAATAAGTTTGTAGGCGCTACACCAAAAAGACACTTTTCAAAGGAGCTTTTATGACAACTAAACCGCATCTAATCGCAATTGATCTTGATGGCACGTTGTTAAACAGCGAAAAGAATATTTCAGAACGCACGAAATCTGTCATCTTTGAAGCGAAAAGGCAAGGTCATCACGTCGCAATCGCAACAGGTCGCCCTTATCGGGCAAGCGTTCGCTATTATAACGAACTAGCACTTGATTCTCCAATCGTTAATTTTAACGGGGCATTTGTTCACCATCCCCTCGATCGCTCTTTTGGAACTCTTCATTCTCCAATGGAATTAACTACTGCGAAATCCATCGTTTCTTCCTGTAGTGATATCAATGTAAAAAACATTATGGCTGAAGTGCTTGATGATGTTTACCTGCATCAGCATGATGAGCTTATTATGCAAAATATGATTATGAATGACTCTTCCATTTTCACTGGGGAAATCCATAAAAATCTCAAAGATGATCCAACCTCTCTTCTCATTCATCCGCACGAACAACAGCTTGCGGATCTTCGCCAAATGTTAAGAGACCATCATGCGGAAATGATTGAGCACAGGGTTTGGGCTGCTCCATTAAATATCATCGAGATCGTTCGAGCAGGATTAAACAAAGCAGTCGGTTTGCAGCGTTTAGCAACTCACTTTAACGTTCCTCAAGAGAGAATTATTGCTTTTGGCGATGAAGACAATGACCTTGAAATGATTGAATACGCTGGTACTGGCGTTGCGATGGGAAATGCAATTAATGAATTAAAAAATATCGCGAATGAAGTGACCGTAACAAATGAAGAAGACGGGATTGCAACTTTTCTTGAGGAAAGACTGAAACTCTCGATTTCTGACAAAAGACAGCTATCATAAGCTGTCTTTTTTATTTTCTCAAAAGGAGAGATCAATGCAGAATAATAACTGATTGATGAACTCATCCTATAAGAGAAAGGGAGGGATTCAATCATGGCAAAGAACAGCAAAACAAAGCGAATGATAAAAGAAGGCGCAGATCGTGCCGTTCAAAACATGGATCAGCACGACCTGACAAGTTTAAGCAGTCAGCAAAGAAAGAAACAGCAACAAGAAAATTTGTCTGGTGGTGAATGAAGATGGGAAATCGTTATTTCCAACTTGCGCGTGAAGCGGTAGAAAGAGCAGAACAAATGGCTACAAGCGGACATCCAGATACACAAAATCAAATTAACGTGGCCCTTAACAATCTTTCTGCAGCTTTCCATCAATCAACTAGCGCTGAAAAAGAACAGCTCACTTCATACCAGGAAGTCATTCAAGAACTTAGCCATGAAGTATCCAATAAACCCTTTTAATTTTTCCCCATAAAAGAAACCCGTCAACTCGTGACGGGTTTCTTTATTTTCGGACTTGCCGCTTCCTAAAATTCTGTCGTCCGATTCATTAGAATAGTTTAATCATCGGTTTCAGCCTTGTTTTTCTACCAAGGGATTTTAAAACTTCTTTCGTAATCAGTTTATACCCCCTGGAACTTAACTGAACACCGTCTTTCTCATAAAGTGTTTTACTTTTTCGACTTTCATGTATCAGTTGCCAGAGATCAATATGTCTCGTCCCAAACTTCTTAGCCAAAAAACGAATTCGATCAGCATACCCTTCAATTTTCAAATTAGTCACCGAAGCATTTTCCTCATTCATCACAGGTGAAGGTGATATCAAAATCACTCGCTCCGGAGGAAGATTGTTAACCATATACCCAATATTTCTTTCAAATTCACTGATATCTGAACCATCGATCAAGCAAGCTTCCTGTGTACCAAAAAAAATGGTGACATAATCCGGTTGGTAACTTAAAACATCTGATTGAAAACGTGACACCCCTTCACGAGAAGTTGGCGTTGAACCTGCGTTGATCACAATCCATTCATCAAGAGCTCCTCTAATCCTAGACGTCAGTCGCTCATTTCCTTTATCGTCCACTTCTCTAGCGGTGAGACAATCCCCAAAACAAACAAGTACCGGCATTTTCTTCTCCCCCCTTCTTTCCTTACCTTTCCGATTTCGTAGTTAATCGCACTGTATGGAAGGATCCCTTTTTTCTAATCTCCTTTATATCAAAAGAAACGGCTTTAGAGAAAATTGGTCCATCATAAACAAATGTATGAAATTCACCATTCTCTCCACACGGATCGACGTGTTCTGGAATCGCTTTTAAAAAAGTTTCATCGAATTGTTCCCCTACCCAATCACTCTGAAGGTTCGTTTCATCGACAGTTGTGATGATCGCTTTAAATCCATTGGCGAGAAATCGTTTCGCTGTATGTAAAGTTGACTGTTTCCAGATGGGATAGATGGCTTTTAATTGATAGTCCTGTAAAAGAGTGTTGCGATAGTGGCGTATGTCCTCTAAATACAAATCTGCAAAAGCGACACCTTCCAGTCCTTCTTTTCGAAATGATTTATATTGCTTCCGAACAAGCTTCTCGTATTGCTTATTTGTACAATTATCTGGTAAATTGGTTATCGTTAGAGGGATTCCGATTGCATCTGCTTGTTTTTTTAACAACGCGGTATCGACGCCGTGAAATGGAATGGACCTATTCGTTTCATTCACCGTTGTCCATAACGTTTTCACTTGAAAATGAGAGTGTGAGAGACAGTCATATAAAGCCATGGCGCTATCTTTTCCAGAGCTCCATGAAAAAACCATATTCATCTTGTAAGCTCCTTCCCTATCTTATAGACGAATGGAAATGGCTGAATGTTTCAAATTTCCAGCAATTAAATTAATATTTTATTCTCGACCACTAAAAAGGGATTGTTGTTGATGGGGTCGAAACAGTATGACGGAGGTGGAACGGTAATGAATGTGTACCAATTATCGAGCCAGACAAATGACGAAATGATTGAAAAGGTTTCAAGTCTATTAATGAAGCAAATTACCCGTTCTGATCAGAATGGAAGCTATGAAAAGCTCGTTAAAGGGGTAAAGCTTGCCCTTGAAGAACAAACAGCTTCAAGGATCGTCATTGCAGAATCTGACGATGATGTACTCGGCGTAGCTTTTTTTAATATCGGAGTTAGTCTCGCTAGTGGAGGTCCTTATATTTGGTTAAACGAATTGTTTGTAGACCCAGATGCTCGAAATCAAGGGATTGGTAGAAAACTACTTCTTCATGTGATCTATTGGGCAGAAAATGAGGGCATTAAAGGCATCGAACTTGAAACAGGCATTAACAATGCGATTACGAAGCATTTGTATAATTCTCTTGGGTTTCACGATATTGTCTCAAAACGCTACGGCTTTACTTTCTCTTCTTAACAAGAATGGTTATTTGCTGCAAAGAGCGTTTCTGATACACTAATAGATGAAAGCGAAAGGAGGCGTATACTATGGAACTACGCGTAGACCGAACACCAAATCCAAATGCAGTTAAAATTACTGCCGATCAGCAGCTTTTTGAAGGGTCTTCAAGTCACTCTTTTAAGAAGAACGACACCCCTGACCATGCGATGGCAGCTGCCCTTCTAAAATTAGAAGGCGTGGATAATGTATTTGGTTACCAGGATTTCATTACGATTAACAAAATGCCTGAAGCGGACTGGGAAACTTTACTTCCTGAAGTAAAGGAAACCATCTCTAATAACGCATAGAAAAAAGTTCCTCAGGGGTAATCCTGAGGAACTTTTTTGTTGATTATGGGTTTTTCGTTTTTTAATGAGAGCTTTTAGGGAGTGTTTCGGTGATAAGACTCCAGCTCTTGTCGAGGCTAAACGGACGCTTCCCCTTTTCTTGATCCAGCTGCGACTTTCAGAAACTCCGATATTTCACTCTTTCACCAGAACACAAAGGGCGTGTTCTAGTTCAAGAGTTCCAATATCTCCGTTTCTAAACGCTCGTCTCCGCATTTCTTTGATCCAGCTGCAGTGGGCAGACACTCGGTCACTTCACCATCCAACTCGAACACAAAGGGCGTGTTCAATTTGGATGCCTCCAGTGCCTGCCGTGTCTAAACGCCCACTTCCGCTTTTCTAACCATCCGTTCTAAAGAAACCAAATATGCCTGTGGTGTTGACGATGTTGGTGAAGGCGGTTGGGTCGATGTCTTGAATGATGTGTTCAAGGTCATAGAGTTCATATCTTGTGACGACGATCATAAGCATTTCTTTTGGTTCACCGCGGTAGGCTCCTTTGGCTGGAAGCTTGGTGATTCCTCTTACTAAACGATCGTGAATGGCTTTTTGCATTTCGTCACCTTTCGCTGTTACGATCATGGCCGTTAGTTTTTCGTGACGAGTGTGAATGACATCAATCACGCGAGAGGATACATATAAGGTAACGAGCGTGTAAAGCGCTTTTTCCCAGCCGTACAGCATTCCCGCTGTTAGAATAATCAACGCGTTCATGCTAAAGAAATACGTACCAATCGGACGATCTTTCATTCTAGAAAGGATCATAGCGACAATGTCCATTCCGCCCGTAGAAGCCCCCCATTTTAACGTAAAACCGATACCAATCGCTGCAATGACGCCTCCAAATACAGCATTTAACAAAATATCCTCTGAAAGCGCTTGGACCGGAATGATTTCAAGGAATATAGTGGTAGCCCCTACGCTAATCACACTATATAATGTAAAGGACTTCCCTACTTTCTTCCATCCAAGAATGGCAACAGGAATATTGAGTAACAAGAGCAGAATACCTGTCGAGATGTTAAGTGGTGTATAGTCACTTAGTACGCTTGAAATGAGCTGCGCGATCCCTGTAAACCCGCTCGCATACACATTTGCAGGAATTAGAAACAAGTTAAGAGAAACAGCCCCGAGAACCGCACCTAAGAGAATAATAATAATTTTTTTTACTTCTTCCAAACATAGCACCTTCTTTTTGAAACAGAGCTTTAACTCGTTTACAGAATTTTAGTTGAGTTCTCACGTAATCATTTTTTTCGCTCAAACACTTTGTCGTTCATCGTTAGGTTTCAAATAAACCCTTCGACTTTGCCATGTTTATCTAAACAAACAATTTCAACTACGTCAACTGTTTTCTATTCAACTTCTTTAATAGGATTGATTTCCATTGGACTAGGGGATAAACTTTAAGAAAACAAGCTTCAATCTACATACGTATTTAATAATTGATGAAGGGACGATGGTCCAATATGAACGTTCAAATTATTACGGATAGCGCCTCAGATTTACCTGAGGATCTTGTGAAAAAGCACCAAATTGAAATCATGCCTTTAATGGTCATCATTGGCCAGGAAGAATATTATGACCGAGAAGAAATTCAGGCGAAAGAATTGTACAAACTGTTACGTGAAGGAACTATGGCTAAAACGTCGCAAATTCCTCCAGCAAGAATAAAAGAAACGTTTATGAAATATGCCGAAAAAGGTCAGCCATTCATTTATATCGCCCTATCATCAGGTATCTCTGGAACGTATCAATCTGCTGCTATTATAAAAAATGAAGTCCAGGAAGAATTCCCCAACGTTCAAATGGAAGTGATTGACTCAAAGGCAGCGTCACTTGGTTATGGACTTATGGCGATTCATGCTGCAGAGCTTGCTGAGAACGGGAAATCCTTTGAACAAATTTCTGAAAGCTTGCACAGCGATTATTTAACGCATATGGAACACATTTTCACAGTAGATGACCTCGAATTTCTTCAGCGTGGCGGTCGAGTAAGTAAAGCTTCTGCCTTCTTTGGCGGAATGTTAAAAATCAAACCAGTGCTTCATGTGGATGATGGAAAGCTTATCCCAATTGAAAAGATACGTGGTAAAAACAAAGTGACAAAGCGGATGGTCGAGATCATGCAAGAACGCGGTGTCAATCTACAGTCTCAATTAATCGGTATCTCTCACGGTGACGATCTTGAAAGCGCCGAAAAGTTAAAAAGCGCGATTCAAGAAACATATGGTAGTGAACGCTTCGTCATTCATGAAGTAGGCGCAACGATCGGTTCTCACTCGGGTCCAGGCACGCTTGCTTTATTTTTCCTAAATAAGTAGCTTCCTTTTACATAGGATGTCGCATTATCGTGTACTCTATAAATGTGCATGGCCATCCTGACAGCAAGGGAGGACTTGAATTGTCATCGACAAAAGATAACAACAAAAAACCTGTTGATAAAAACGCTAAACGAATGTTAAAAAACAGGTTAAAAGAAGAAAACCGTGAAGGCGGTAAACATCAATATTCAAAAGACACCGATCATTTATAAGGCTTTAAAACACGAAGAAACCGGCTAGTTTAACTAGCTGGTTTCTTAATTTCGAACATCTGTTATCTCAAAGTATGGGAACGTATAACCGATCCAATATGAGAGACAAAAGCCCGCTATGATATAGAGAACAAAATAAATGTCTACTTTCGAAAAAGTCTGGTTGTAATAATACGTTCTCTCTTTATTATTAAACTGCTTCGCTTCCATCGCAACAGCAATCCGATGAGCTCTACGAATGCTTTGTGAGAGTAGCGGAACAGCGTAGAGCATAATGGATTGCGTGACGCGTCGCAGCCCTTTTTTCTTTTTCACTCCTCGAATTAATAAAGCAGCCCTAAGCTGCTGGAACTCCTCCACCATTACGGGAAGAATTCGCACAGCTGCCATGAAACTATAGGCAAACCTCGGCGGCACTTTAAGCTGTTGAATGAGAGAATAAAATAGAAAGACAGGTCGGGTCGTAAGCGCAAATAACAAACCTAAAAGAGCAAAATTTAAAGCTCGAAATCCAATGTGCAGCCCTCGAAAAAAGCTTTCTTCCGTAATGTGAATAATCCCCCATCTCCACCATGTTGTGGACCCCTGCCCAAAAAACATCATGCTCGATGCACTTGAGAAAAATAATAATAAAAACGGGATAAGCAATAGCGCTATGACGATCCTTCGATGTCCTGTTGCAAACAAAACTAGAATGAATGGTACAAAGGTTAAATTGCTCATCACATTCGGATTATGAACAAACAAGAGAGTGAGAAATAGTGAAAGAAAGAAAACCAATTTAAAGGCAGGGTTTAAGCGATGAAGCCAGGTTTCTTCATATTGTAGAGTCCACTGCATGACGTTCCTCCTCTTCCCGACGTTCTAACTCCCTATCTTCTATCAGCTTCCCCTCATGTATGACCCATTCTCTCGTAGCATAGTTTTGCACAATCATCTCATCATGCGTAACCATTATTATTAACATACCCTTAGACCTTAATTGTTCAAATAAAGCTAGAAGCTTAAATGTATTGCTTGCATCCTGTCCAAATGTTGGTTCATCTAACAACAAAGCAGGTTGATTCCCAAACAATGCCGTCCCCACGCTTAGCCGTCTCTTTTGACCTGTAGAAAGCTGATAAGGATGGAGGGTTTGAACGTGATGTAACTCATAAGCCTCTAGCCAGTTCTTCACCTTTTCTGCTACCTTCTTGTCGTCCATCATTTCAAGCGAGTAAGCAAGCTCATCATAAACGGAATTTGTAACAAACTGAAATTCTGGATTTTGAAAAACAAAAGCAAGCTGCTCTCGCGATGCCTTGATTGTTTTTAATTGCCCTCTTACGCTTTTCGTACCTGTTGTTTTCATTACATTCATCAAACTTAACAGAAATGAACTCTTCCCAGCTCCATTTTTACCTGTAACCACAATCCATTCGCCCTCATGAGCGACCGCATCTAATACTTCAATTTTTGGCGTTTTTCCTCGGTAGCCTTGAAGCTGATGGATGACCATCAGCTGCTGTCCTTTTACATAAGGGGCTGGAAGCTTCTTTTCTTCTCTATGTTCATCCCAAACGCCCGGGTACCAGATGCCGTATTCCTTTAGTTTAGGCTTATAAAATGAAAACACACTTTTAGGATCGGCATCAGCAATCATCTTTCCTTCTGAATCAAATAGCACAATTCGATCAACAAAGTGAATCACTTCATCAATTTTATGTTCCACGATGATCATCGTTTGTTTTTCATTGATTTGCTTTATCGTATTCCACACTTCCGTTGTTCCTTCAGGATCGAGCAATGCTGTTGGTTCATCTAAAAAGATAACATCTGGTTCAAGAGCAAGCATAGAAGCGATGGCGAGACGCTGTTTCATCCCTTGAGAAAGAGAGCTTATTTCAACATGTGGATCAGAAAAGTAAAGACCCACTTTATGAAGATAGAGACGAATCAACTTCTTCATTTCAGGTTGAGGTACTGCTCGATTCTCGAGAACGAAAGCCATCTCTTCATCTACATAAGGCATGCAAAATTGAGAATCTGGATCTTGAAAGACGACGCCCGAAGACTCAGGGGTTTTCACTTGATCCGCTTTCATCGGAACTGGAACGGCATTCGGAATTAACCCAGATAAAATTTGTAACAGTGTCGACTTGCCACAACCACTAGGTCCAAGAAATAAGACTTTTTCTCCCTCTTTAACTTGAAGTGACAAGTTGTTAAACAATAACGTTTTTGCTCCTGCGTACTTTACACGAAGATTTGATACGCCAACTTTCATGTTACCACTCCTTACTGATCCAACGCCTTGTAATCCTCATCGCTTGCAGGTCTAATTAAGGTGGTTACGCCGGTTTTCTCTAAAGCCTCAACAAGAAAATAGGCAAGAATTCCGGCTATCAAAAAGCCACCTAACAAACGGGCGCCGATAAGAAGAAGTAAATTCCAAAGCGCGAGATCCATCACATAGCCATAGGCAGCATCCATGACCAATGAGCCTACCGCTGCAGCAATTCCTCCAAGTGCTGCAACAAAAGCGGTGTATCGTTTGTAACCAAATAAAGCAAACATTAATTCCGTTCCTAGTCCTTGTACGATTCCATATAGAAGAACAGATAAACCGTATTCTGATCCAACGAGAAACTCTCCAGATGCAGCAGCGGTTTCCGCTAGTAAAGCGACTCCTGGCTTACGTAAAAGAAGAATCGCAACTGTTCCCGCAATGAACCACATACCGTAAATGACGTCCCCAACATGTAGTCCAAAAGGTTTTAAAATGGTGTAAACCGGTCCCCATAGTTTATAAATAATCCCAAACACCAGGGCAATCACAATTGTTATTAAAATATCTGAAAGCTTTAATCGTTTCATACGCGCTCACCTTTTTGTATCGCTACTGGCCACTCTTCCACTTGATAAGCCATTTCCCAAAAACCATATTCCAACTGACAGCTAAGCATGAAATAGTCTTTGATTCGCTTTAACTCTCGTTCTGGTGCCGTTTCAGCCCAGCCGTCAAGTATCCCTCTAAGTTGATCGGTAACAGGTTCCATTGATTTCTCTCCGTAAAACGTGATCCAATCATAAAAAGGATGATCTTCTTTAGGGTTTACCTCTTCCATTAATCGCTGACCGATCTCAAGGTAAGTCCAAGGACATGGTAGAAGCGCTGCAATAATTTCACCTAGCGTTCCGGAATGGGCGGCATCAAGCATATGTCTCGTATAATGGTGTGACGTCGGCGCAAGTGGATAGCCTTGTAGCTCTTCATAAGAAACGCCAGCGGCGCGACATAAATTGTTATGTGGATGAATCTCACTATGAAGGACAAAAGATATTTGCTCATTGAAAAGTGCCATTTCTTCTCGATTTTCACACTTTGATAACGCAATGCCATAGATTCTTACAAACGTATTCAAATACTCAAAATCCTGCTTTACGTAGTGTACTAATTGTTCCTTCTCTAACTTTCCTTCTGCGATTCCTCTCACAAATGGATGGTTGAAAATCGCCTCAAAAATCGGTGCCGCTTCTTCTCTTAACTGTTGCGTAAATGACATAAAAAAACTCCTCTCCGCTTTTCATCCACCTGATGAAGAGGAAAGGAGCTTGAATACCGTTGATCCGTCATTTCTGAAGCAACTCGCTTTCAACGTTTTTTCTACGTCAAAAAGCCACTCCAGAAATGGAGCGGCTGCGGTGGCATCCGTCTCCACTTTCCTCCGCTGGCGCTAACCAGATCAGGTTCAAAGGGTCCAGGTACACCTGTCTCAGTCATTAAAATGACTCCCCTAGTGGATATATAAAAGCTTTACATGTAATCGTTTGATACTATTAAACTACTCTTCTTTGACACCTTTGTCAACCATCACTGGAAGCCCGATGACGAAAGTTGTTTGTTCAGGATTGGACGTAACGGAGATGACACCCTCATGCTTTTCAATAATTTGTTTGCAAACCGAGAGCCCTAGTCCTGTTCCTAGCCTCTTCGTGCTAATAAACGGTTGAAAGATGCTTTCAACAAGATGCGATGGTATTTGACGTCCATTATTCGAAATTTCTACCGTGATTCTTCCGTGATTTTCTTTTGCCTTTACCTGAATTTTTCGTTTCTCGATGATGTTTTCATTTAACTCTTCAATGGAGTTAATCATGATATTAAGAACCACCTGTTTCATTTGCTCTTCAACGCCAAATAACGGAATATCGTCAGCAATGTCGGTATCGACTTCTATATTTGATTCAAGAAGACGTGGATAAAGAATGTCGATAGTGTATCGTAATAAACCACTTAAGTTTAAAGACAGAGGGCGATCATCGATTCCGCGCATTTTCGATAAAAAGAGAAATTGACTTACCTTTTCTTCCAGACTCTTCATTTCACTGTTAAGTATTTCAAAATAATGCTTTCCTGAGGGGTGATTCGCTTCACACTCATCTTCAATTAGTTTCAAAAACCCTTTAATTGAGGTTAAGGGATTACGAAACTCATGGGCAAAACTCGCCCCAAGTTGGCCAAGAATGGTTAACCGATCGCTGTGCATTTCTTGAATAAATTTATTTTTATCCTGAATAATATGATCTTTCAGCTTCGTATATTCCGTAACCGAATGATAAGAATAAGCGTTAAAGTAATTATTTATAATTTGCAGTCCTTGCGACAATTCATTTCTGTTAAAAGATGACTCATGTAGAACTGAGAGCACAACGGATCGACCGAAGTTAATATTCGCAATAAATTCGCCTATATTAACATTTGCCTCAATTCGTTCATTAGCAATTTTTTTCGTTAGCGTGATGATCCAATTTTCATCCTGCACTCGAATATAGCGAGAAATCAGTTCAACCGTGCGCTTTCCATTTTTTATGATTTCTTCATAGTAAGGATCATCAGGAGAAATTTTTGCCCCCACCAACCATTTTTCAACAATTTGGGGCTGACTCTCTTCTAAAAACGAAGCGAGCTGTTCTTTAAATTCCGATTCTTTTAAATCAACATTCATGCCTTTCGCCTCACAAACTACATTTAAGTATGCTTCATTTTATCATGTAATGGAAAGGTCATCATTACTTCTCCCACATTAGGTTTAGAAAAGATTTTTATTGGTAAACTCTTACATAAAGGCAAAGGAAAAGGAGTGCTAACATGCGACCGGATTTTAGACAAACTGAAGGACAACCTGCCCAGCATCAAAATCACCAACCAGGATCTGAAAAAGAAATGAACCCCCTCCCCCTTACAGAGGACCAAGACTACAAGGGTTCTGGAAAATTAACAAGTAAAGTTGCCCTCATTACTGGAGGAGATAGCGGAATTGGCGAAGCAGTTGCAATCGCTTATGCGAAG
Organism: Bacillus sp. es.036; assembly: GCF_002563635.1. Lineage (NCBI taxonomy): Bacteria > Bacillati > Bacillota > Bacilli > Caryophanales > Bacillaceae > Bacillus > Bacillus sp. es.036. The sequence goes on along the minus strand of NZ_PDIZ01000001.1, from coordinate 771,117 downwards.
GAAGGTGCTCATGTAGCCATCGTCTACTTGGACGAACATGAAGATGCACAGAATACGAAGAAACAAATAGAAGATGAAGGTGCTCAGTGCTTATTATTACCTGGAGATATTGGAGATGAACGCTTTGCGACAAGCGTGATCAATCAGGTGATTGAACACTTCGGACAATTGGATATTCTAATTAACAATGCAGCTGAACAGCACCCTAAGCAGAGCATTGAAGAAATTACAGCCGAGCAACTTGAAAAGACTTTTCGAACGAACGTCTTTTCGATGTTTTATTTAACGAAAGCAGCGCTTCCTCACCTTAAGAAAGGTAGTGCGATTATTAACACATCTTCCGTTACGGCTTATGAGGGAAATGAACAGCTCATTGACTATTCTAGTACAAAAGGAGCGATTACAACATTCACGAGAAGTCTCGCGAAATCACTTGTAGGTAAAGGAATCAGGGTGAACAGCGTTGCACCTGGCCCCATTTGGACACCGCTAATCCCTTCAACGTTTTCTGCTGAAAAAGTAAAGAACTTTGGAACGAATACACCAATGGGAAGACCGGGTCAGCCCGAGGAATTAGCTGCGGCTTACGTCCTTCTTGGCTCGGATGATTCTTCCTATATGACTGGTCAAACCATCCACATTAATGGCGGACAATACGTTACTTCTTAAAAAAACCTCCACTGGAGGTTTTTTTGCTAACCGACTGCAATACTTCCCACCATTTTTTTCTATTATGATTTTTGATTCTTGTGAGAAACTAAGTGAAAAGAATTGGAAAGGGTGAGTGTGTTGCATACGATGTGGAAGGGGGCTATTAGCTTTGGATTGGTTAATATACCTGTTAAGCTTTATGCTGCGACAGAGGATAAGGATATTAAGATGCGCTACCTTCATAAGGAATGTCATACTCCGATCCAATATGAAAAGCGATGCCCAAATTGTGATCGACCGTTAGAATCAGAAGATATTGTGCGTGGTTATGAATACGAAGATGGTAAGTTCGTCATCATGGAAAAGGATGAGATTGAAGCACTGGCTCATGAAAAAAACAAATCAGTTGAAATTGTAGATTTCGTTGAATTAAATGACATTGATCCAATCTATTTCAATCGCTCCTATTTTATCGGTCCAAATGATCACGGAAGTAAACCGTATATGCTGTTAAAACAAGCAATGGAAGAGTCTGGGAGAATTGGGCTCGCTAAAATAACGATACGCTCTAAAGAACACCTTGCAGCGGTGCGAGTATATGACAAAGGTTTGATGCTTGAAACGATGTACTTCCCTGATGAAGTAAGGGAAATCGATAATGTTCCAGATATACCCGAAGAACTCGAAGTTAGCGATAAAGAAAAGAAGTTGGCAAAACAGTTAATCGAGCAACTAACGACAAAATTTGATCCTTCTCAATACAAAGATGAGCGACGTGAAGCGATATTAGCCCTTATTGAGAGCAAGATTTCTGGGAATGAAATAAAAGTTGTGGAAGAAAAACCGAAAAGAAATGTTGCCGATCTCATGGATGCCCTACAAGCAAGCTTAGATACAAGTCCTAAGGCGCCCCCAAAAAAGAAAAAAGCTGCACCAAGGAAAAAGAAGGTCGCTAAATGACTTCAACTTATCTTCCTATGCTCCCTACACTTACCGCCTCAATTCCCGATACAGCAAACTGGTTGTATGAGGTGAAATATGATGGCTATCGTACATTCTTATACTGGGATGGGAATACGATAACGTTAACGAGTCGAAATGGTCACAATTTTAATAAGAAATTTCAATTGTTGCATCACTCGCTTATCAAATTGTTTAAAGAGACTAACATTTCATTTTGCGTTTTAGATGGTGAAGTGTGTGTGTTAAAAAATAAATATTTCGCAAATTTTGAAGCCCTTCATACCGGTCAAGAAGATAACCTTTCGTTTATGGCGTTTGATCTTATAGAATTAAACAATGATGTCTTTTTATCAACTCCACTAATCAATAGAAAGACATATCTTCAAAAAATCATGAAAAAAATCCCTTCGAACAACAGTATTTATTATGTTGTTTCATACACTCATGCCGATCCCCTATGGAATTTGATTACCTCTCACAACGGGGAAGGAATGGTTTGCAAAAAAGCTGACAGCATCTATTCTCCTGGAAAACGAACGAAAAACTGGTTAAAGGTGAAAAATTGGAAACTTGCTACTGTTTTCTTGCATGCATACGATCAAACAAACGGGTATTTTCATACAGCTGTTAAGCGATCGGGTGATATTTATCAAGTGGCGAATTTTACACACGGGCTCCGTTCAGAAGAAAGAACAGCTTTATTTGAAGTGATGAAACGTAATAAAGTATACGAAAAAGCTGGTTTAACGTATGTAGATCCAGGCATAGTCATTCAGCTTAAATACCTTGATCTATATAAAGAAAAGTTGAGACACCCGCGGTTTCATCAGTTTTGTTTTGATCGATCATGGGAGGATTGTACATGGGACAACATTCAATCACTGTGGGAGATGTAGAGCTTACGATTACGAATGCGGAGAAGCTTCTATGGAAAGGCGTTACCAAAGCTGACTATTTGAATTATTTAGCTAGAATCTCTCCCCTAATGCTTCCATTTTTACATAACAAACCGTTAACGGTCATTCGGTATCCTGATGGTATTAACGGAGAAGCCTTTTATCAGAGAAACTGTCCTGAATACGCTCCAGACTTTATTAAAACAGTTGAGCACCAAGATAACAATTACATTATTTGCTCGGATCTACCTTCCTTGCTATGGCTTGGTAACCAGGCTGCAATTGAATTTCATATTCCTTTCTCTACCTATCAAACCGAAAAGCCCTCCGAAATTGTTTTTGACCTTGATCCTCCTTCTAATGAGGCGTTTCATCTAGCGGTGCTCGCCGCAAAACAAATAAAAGACAACCTTGATCGCCTTCATTTAACAGGTTTTTTGAAACTATCAGGAAACAAAGGACTTCAAATTCATATTCCGCTTCCAATCGATACGTTCACTTATGAACAAACAAAGGTATTTACTGCATTTATGGCAAAATTCTTAGTTGAAACGAACCCTAACTTATTCACAATTGAGCGTCTTAAAAAGAACCGAAATGAGCGACTTTATATTGACTATGTCCAACATGCTTCAGGTAAAACAATCATTGCACCGTATTCCCCTCGTGGAAATGCTGAAGGGTTAGTTGCCGCACCAATTGAATGGAATGAATTAAAAGATGGATTAACGCCTACTGATTTTTCAATGGAACGCGTGTTAAAGCGTAAATTGACACCATTCCGCGATTATGAAAAGGCAAGAGATCAGCAACCCTTAAAAGAAATATTAGACTGGCTACTCACCAAAAAAACTAACCATCTATAAGACGGTTAGTTTACTTTTTCGCTTTCGTTGAGCGTTCTGACTGACCACCGATCTACGACTTGATGCGGTATGCAGACTCGCTTACTCGCCATCTCATTGTCATCGATTTTTTCAAGTAAGCAATTAACGGCCTGATAGCCTAGTTGAAAAATATTAATATCCACAGACGTTAATGGGGGGCTAGCATATTCGGCTAGCATAACATTGTTAAAGCTAATGATGGAAACATCATGAGGCACTGATAGTCCCATTTCATCTAATTTACTCATGATTCCTAAGGCCATTAGATCGTCGGCTACAACGAGCGCGGTTGGTGGTTTTTCTAATGAAAACAGCTCCATTACGGCTTCATGTCCACCCTCTTTAAGAAACTCTACGTGTACGACATAATCATCACTGTAAGGAATATCAGCTTCTCGTAGTGCCTTTTCATACCCGCTTAATCGATCCACTGTTACAACAAGATCTAAATTCCCTCCGACAAACGCAATCCGCTTGTGACCTTTTCCTATAAAGTGATCGGTCACATCTTTCGCGGCTCGAAAATTGTCATTATCGACGTGAGTAATGGAATCAGGATTCACTAATGGCTTGCCAATCACTGTAAATGGAAAGTTCTGTTCCTCAAGAAACGCCATGATTTTATCATCGATTCTTGAGTACAGCATGACGATTCCATCCACTCTCCGACCGTGGACCATCCCCATAACCCCTTGCAGCATTTCTTCTTCAGTTGCGCCTGTTGAAAGGTAAAGAGTATATTCTTTTTCGTGCGCCTTCGTGCTAATCCCACGAAGAACTTCAGGAAAGAATGGATTTTGTAAAGCTTTATCGGCAGAACTTGGCATCACAAGACCAATTGTTTGGGTACTCCGATTGGCAAGACTTCTTGCATTGTAGTTAGGATGATAGCCAAGCTCTTCCATTGCTTCTCTTACACGGCGTTTCGTTTGTTCACTAATTCTGGGATTGTTTGCGATAACGCGCGACACTGTAGAAGGTGCGACATTCGCAAGTTTTGCTACATCTTTTATCGTTACAGCCATTGGAATTCCTCCTATACAAAGCTAGTAGCACTTTAGCGCCTAGCACGATTTCATTAATCATGACCTAATCACTTATTGTAAACGATTTCTTACTAAAAAAACATCTCTGCCTAACCTACAGAATCATATACCCACACCTAAATGGCTCAATCGGTATTTATTAGGTAGGTTTTTCACCCGTAAGGTTAAGATAAAAAAGAGAAAGAAGGAATAAGAGAAGCTTTCCTCTTCATCTTCTTTCTCCAGTCTGATATCTATCCTTTTGTTCCTCCGGCAGTTAGGCCAGAAATAAAGTAGCGTTGAAGCGATAGGAATAGGATGGAAATTGGAATAGCGATCAAAACAGATCCAGCAGCAAATGTTGTAAACTCATTCCCGAACTGATCAGAAATCATTTTATACAATCCAACAGCAAGCGTGAATTTCTCTTCACTTCTAAGGATAACTTGAGCAAGGATAAAGTCCGTAAACGGCGTAATGAAGCTGAAAAGCGCTACTACAGCAAGAATCGGTTTCGCAAGCGGCAAAATGATTTGCCAGAAGATCCGAAAGTGCCCTGCTCCATCAATACGTGCTGACTCGTCAAGTTCTTTAGGAATCGTATCAAAATAACCTTTCGCTAACCACGTATTCATCGGAAGTAACCCACCTGCATAAACAAGGATTAATGCAAAGTGTGTATCTAATAATCCGGTAATATAAGCTAGAACGTAAATCGCAATGAGTGCCGCAAAGTTCGGGATCATTTGAAGGATTAAGAAAGTCATCAATCCATTTTTACGACCAACAAAGCGATAACGTGAGAAAGCATAGGCCATACAAGAAATCATAGATACAGCTAGAATCATAGTAATGATACAAATCTTAAGTGTGTTCCAGTACCAGAGTAGATAGTCACTTTCTTCTGTATTAAATAACGATTTGTAGTGATCAAGCGTTGCATCTTTTGGAATAATCGATGAGCCAGATAAGCTATCTCCAGGATTAAACGATGATCCAACGATCCAGAGAACTGGATATAAAATAATGACGCATGCAATCGCGATGGCAATATAGGACAAGGTTAAGCGTAAGGTATTCTGCATTTTTGGACTCATATTACATCATATCCTCTTCTTGGAATGATTTCGTTCTTCTAAACTGCCACAGTGCAACACCGATCACGATCGCTGATAGTATCATAGTAATTGCGGCAGCTTTACCATATTGTGCGGAAGTAAATGTTAGCTTGTAAATCCACGAGATCAAAATGTCAGTGGAACCAGCTGTTTGACCTGATACTGCAGGCCCACCGCCGTTAAACAGGTAAATAACATTAAAGTTATTGAAGTTAAACGTGTATTGCGTGATTAAGATTGGAGCGATGGCAAACAGCACCATTGGAAGCGTAATTCCTCTGAACTTCTGCCACATGTTCGCTCCGTCAACTGTTGCAGCCTCATATAACTCATCTGGAATCGATTGCAGTACACCTGTCACCATTGCAAAAATAAACGGAAATCCAAGCCAGAACTGTATCAAAATTAAAGCAATTTTCGTCCAGAATGGCTCTGTAAGCCATGGTATCGCATCGATACCGAACGCTGCTAAAATGTCATTGTTTATCGCACCAAACGTTTCATTAAACATCCCTGCAAACACAAGAATAGATACGAATGCTGGTACGGCCCATGGCAAGATAAAGATTGTTCTGAAAATGCCTTTAAATTTAAGGTCTTTCTGATTCATTAAGACAGCGAGAAAAATGCCAATCGCAATTTGTCCAGTCGTTGCAACAAATGTCCAAACGATCGTCCACGAAAATACATCCAAAAATGTATCGCGCCATATATCTAATTTAAATATATCAATATAGTTTTGAATCCCGATCCAGTCTACTAAATTAGCTGGTGGAGAATGATAGAGATCGTAGTTTGTAAATGAAAGCAAAATAACAAACAATATCGGAAAAATAACAACAAAGATTAACAAGAAAAAGCCTGGTGTTAACATTAAATAAGGAAATCCTTGATCTGCAACATTTCGATATTGCTCTCTCACAGAATTTAGAGGAATGCCAAGATCACGATTTCTTCCGTTCAAGTACGCATCCCTCAGGTTTAAGAAGTAAATAACCAATCCGATTAGGATAACAAGGACAGCGATAATTCCCTGTGTTAACAAGAAGATGGAATGATCTCGCGGTAGCTGTTCTCCTAACGTAACGATCCCCCATAATCCAATGTTGATTAAGTCAGCAAAAGCAACTGCAAAGGAAACAGTTAGAATAAAGAACATTAGTCCTTTGAGGATTTGCTTGTTATAAAACTGACCAAATCCAGGTATGATTGAAAGTGCTAATGCTGTTTTGCGATGCTTGGTTTGACGTTCAGTTGCCTCCATCGTGATGGCAATCCCCTTTCTTCTCCCCACTTTTCTAGCTTTAAAGTGAGAAGCAGTACCCCGTTTCCGGAGTACCGCTTTGAATTTTCAACTCATTAGTTGCTGTGATTTTGTTCGATTTGAGACTTAATTGTTTTTGTTGCTTCATCTAGTGCAGCTTTTGGCTCTTGCTTTTTCGTAGCAACTAGTTGAAGGGCTGATGCTGCCGGCTCCCATACTTCTGCCATTTCTGGAATGTTAGGCATAGGAACACCATATTGAGATTGAACTGCAACTGCAGAAGCACCTTCATTATCAGCAATAACTGGATCTTCAATCAGTGATTTAACTGGAGGAATTTCAGCTGTTTCTTCATAACGAATCTTCGCATTCTCCTCGTTTGTTAACCATTCTACTAGCTTTGTAGCCCACTCTTTGTTCTCAGAGAAATTACTTACGTGCCAACCTTTAACACCGATAAATGTTTTAAAGTTTTCGCCATTTGGAAGTTTAGGCATTGGTGCTACACCAATATCAATTCCAGCATCTTTATAACCCTGGAAAGACCATGGTCCGTTCATAACAGAAGCGGCTTTTCCTTCATTAAAGAGACCGTCCATCGTTGATCCACCGTTTTCACCAATAAGACCTTTAGGGAATAGCCCTTCTTCATACCATTTCTGAATGTACTCAGTACCTTCTACTGCACCTTCATTGTTCAGACCGATATCTTCCGGATTCAGGCCATCATCTGTGCGATCAAAGACATAGCCACCATAACCAGCCAAGACAGCGTTTGCAAAATAGAAATTATCCCAAAGTGCTAAGAAGCCATACTGCTTGTCTTTTGTAAAATCTTTTGCGAAATCATAGACTTCATCCATGGATTCTGGTGCTTTGTCCATAAGTTCTTTGTTGTAAATAAAAACAGGTGTTTCTGTTGCTTTTGGTAGTCCGTATAGCTTTCCATCAAAATTTTCTGCTTGAATAGAAGATTCTGTAAATGTATCAACAACGGACTGCTCAACTTCGATTGGAGAAATAAGTCCCTCAACCGCAGCTTGTCCAATTTGATCGTGTGGTAGTGTAATAACATCAGGTCCAGTACCTGCTGGGCCGTCAAGACGAATTTGTTCTCTAATTTCATCCGCCATACCTAGTTCTTTAAATTCAACTTTAATACCATACTCTTCTTCAAAACTAGCAATTGCCGGTTCAAGCGCAATCCCTTTATCTGTATCTTCCCAAACAACGAGCTTCTCAGGTTTGTTAGCGTCATCCCCTTCAGAATCACTGCCTCCACCGTTACTTGAAGCGTTTTCATTGTTTTGCGGTCCGCATGCTGCAAGAACGCCGATTGCAAGAACTAGAGTAAGAAACAAAGCGAAAAAGCGTTTCATGTGTTAACCCCCTCTTAAATTTTCGATCATCATACAACCGCTTACATTGATTTACGTGAAAACGATTGCACTGACTATCTATAACCTATTATACATGCCTATTATTTTTTCGCAACCGTTTGCACAAAGTTTTTTCAAAATTTTTTCGAAATTTTTTCGAAATACCATACCCTCCTTATTTTTTACATTTGACTAGAAGCGATTGATCTTCTACATTTGATAGGGAAGAAACATTACACGCCTTTCTTCTATCACAAAAAGCTAGGGTGATTTTTTTAAAACTAAATGCAAACGATTGCACGAGGAGGTATATCTTTTATGCTTAAAGAAGCCATCTATCACCGTCCAAAGAACAACTATGCTTATGCTTATGATCAAGAAACACTACATGTTATGATTCGGACAAAAAAAGACGATCTTACTTCAGTCTCACTCAATTATGGCGACCCCTACGACTGGCAAAATAACAAATGGCAATTTACGTCTCAGCAGCTAGTTGTCAGCGGTTCAGATTCACTCTTTGATTATTGGACCATAACGATCAAACCGCCTTATCGCCGTTTACGATACGGATTCTATCTTGAAGATAAGGATGAAACTTATTTCTATACAGAAAAAGGCTTCTATGAAAAACAACCTGAAGACACAAATGACTATTTTAGTTTTCCTTTTCTCAATCCTGCTGATGTTTTCACTGCGCCTTATTGGGTGAAGGATACAGTGTGGTATCAAATCTTTCCTGAGCGATTTGCAAACGGTGATGCTTCGCTAAACCCGAAAGGAACACTGCCATGGGGTGAATATCCTCCTCAGCAAAATAACTTTTTTGGTGGCGACTTTCAAGGAGTTTTAGACCACCTTGACCATTTGATCGAGCTTGGAATAAACGGGATTTATTTCACCCCTATTTTCAAAGCTGAATCAAACCATAAATACGATACGATTGATTATATGGAGATTGATCCTCAATTTGGAAATAAAGAAACGTTTAAAAAACTCGTAGATGCCTGTCATGAGCGGGGAATCAAAGTGATGCTAGACGCTGTTTTCAATCATAGCGGCTATTACTTCGAACCGTTTCAAGATTTACTAAAAAACGGTGCACAGTCTCGTTATAAAGACTGGTTTCACGTCCGATCTTATCCAATTGAAACAAAGCCTCTGCCTTCCTATGATACATTTGCTTTCGAAGCAAAAATGCCTAAATTAAACACAGAAAATCCAGAAGTAAGAGAGTACTTACTTCAAGTTGGTCGCTATTGGATTGAAGAGTTCGATATTGACGGTTGGCGTTTAGATGTCGCCAATGAGATTGATCATCGTTTCTGGCGCGAATTTAGGAAAGAAGTAAAGAAAGTTAAACCAGAGCTTTATATTCTTGGGGAGATTTGGCACGATTCGATGCCTTGGCTACAGGGGGATCAGTTTGATGCTGTGATGAACTATCCTCTAACGTCTGCCCTTCTTGACCATTACGCCTCTAACACGATCACTGCCGAAACGATGGGAGACCGTCTCTCTTCACTGCTTCACTCTTACCCCGCTAATGTCAATGAGGTTGCGTTTAATTTATTAGGAAGTCATGATACACCAAGACTTTTAACGTTAGCGAAAGAAAAAAAAGAAGTTGTCAAACTCATGTACCTCCTTCAATTCTCCTTTCCGGGAACGCCATGCATCTATTATGGTGATGAAATTGGCATGAAAGGTGGCGCAGATCCTGGATGTCGCGAATGCATGATCTGGTACGAGAACGAACAGGATACCGAGCTTTTTGAATTCTTAAAAGAAATTCTCTCTCTTCGAAAACAGCACTCCGCATTTGGCAATGGCGGAAATTTTAAAATTATCGATTCAAATGAAACGCTAATTCAATACAAGAAGCAAGGGAACGATGAAACACTTCTCTTTCTGTTAAACAATTCATCAAATGAAGTAGATGTTGATCTTTCTAACTTGAAAGAAAAATCTAAAAGTATACTGGGCAGTCACTATGAGCACGGTTCTCCACTTCATCTCAAATCATTTGGCTATGCGGTATTGCTTTTAAGTTAAGGAGGAATCTCTCGGATATTGAATCCGGGAGATTTTTTTGCTTCCTACGTTCTACCTACCCTGTAAGCGCAACCACCCTTACCACGCCTTAAATATTCTGATAATTACTTTTTGCCATAGTAAGATTTTCTAACAAAGTATTTTAAATTTTCTAAAAATAAACTTGAATTTCACGTTTTCTGAGCATAACATTAGGATATAGAAAAAAGGCAATGTTAGAAAAACTGACATGGAGGGTCTTACATGAAAAAAGTAGAAGCTATTATTCGTCCTGAAGCATTCCAGGATCTGAGAGATCGATTGCGAGATGAGGGAATCACCGGGATGACCGTTTCCGAGGTAGCCGGATGCGGATTACAAAAAAAGCAAACAGGTGTGTTTAGAGGAAGTCACTTCGAAGTCTCACTTCAAGCAAAAATTAAAGTAGAGCTCATTTTCGACGACCATCTCCTTGATCATGTGGTGAAGAATATTCGAGATATATGTGCAACTGGAGAAGTTGGGGACGGGAAAATATTTGTCTATCCAGTTGAGGATGTTATTCGCATACGATCTGGTGAACATGGACTAACGGCATTTAAATAATAAGAAAAGGATGATAAATTCGATGAAAAAAATGACTGGTTTGTTCGCTCTTCTCTTCCTTCTTTCAGGTGGGCATGTCTTCGCAGCAGGTGATGCTACAGAAGTCAGTGCCTTAAGTGCTTCAATGGATACCGTCTGGATTATGATTGCTGCATTTCTCGTATTCTTTATGCACGCAGGATTCGCAATGGTTGAAACTGGGTTTACTCGCTCGAAAAACGCATTAAACATTTTAATGAAAAACTTACTAACGATGTCGATCGGTGCAGTTCTTTACTTCATTGTTGGCTATGGATTAATGTTTGGTTCTTCAGCGGGCGGGTTTATTGGGAGTGATGGCTTCTTTCTTTTTGGACAATCTGAAAATCTTGGATTCTTTGTATTCCAGGCCGTCTTTGCAGCAACTTGTGCAACGATTATTTCTGGCGCAGTAGCTGAACGAATGAAACTGATTAGCTATATCGCTGTTACAGTAATCATGATTGGATTTGTCTACCCTGTCGTAGGCCACTGGATCTGGGGTGGCGGATGGCTAGCAGAATTAGGATTCACGGACTTTGCAGGATCAACGGTCGTTCACATGACTGGTGCGCTTGGAGCAGTTGTTGTCGTAGCGTTTCTCGGAGGACGTATTGGGAAATATTCGAACGGCAAGGTAAATGTTATTCAAGGACATAATATTCCACTCGGCGCTCTTGGCGTATTCATTCTCTGGTTCGGTTGGTTTGGTTTTAATGCAGGTAGTACCCTTTCAGCAAGCGACGCACTTATTCCTACTATCGTAGCAACCACTCTTCTCTCAGCTTCAAGTGGCGTCATCGGCAGTGCCCTTTATTCTTATATTCGCTATAAGCAAATTGACGCTTCCTTAACACTAAACGGCGCATTAGCTGGTTTAGTCGGTATTACAGCAGGTACAGCAAGCGTATCCCCAATTGGTGCTATGTTTATCGGTCTGATTTCTGGAGTTATTCTAATCGAAGCCGTTCAATTGATCGATCGCCGCGTGAAATTAGATGATCCAGTTGGAGCAATTGCGGTTCACGGTGTATGCGGGGTATGGGGAACTTTAGCAGTCGGATTATTTGCTATCGATGGCGGCTTATTTTACGGAGGCGGCGCATCACTCATCCTCGTTCAAGCAATCGGAATTCTAGCTGTTATGGCCTGGACAATGGGAACTGTTGGTACCTTTTTATTCATCTATACACGTTTCTCATCAATCCGCGTTTCTCGTGAAGAAGAAATTCAAGGACTTGACTTCGCAGAGCACGGCTCAACAGCATACGAGCTTAGAGGCGGCATTCTAAACAACAACGAAAGCCCATCATCGCCTTCTCCATTCGGCCACGGCCTAGTCGAGAGACTCAACGGACTCGAACCAGGCGTTAAAGAGCCACAAGCCGAAGCAAAAACCAGCGGGTAAAACCGAAAAGCGGAAGCCTCCGTTTAGACCCGGCAGACACTGGAGCCTTTTCATTTGAACACGGTCTTTGTGTTCGGATGAAAAGGTGAAGTGACCGAGGGTCTGGAGGCTGCAGCTAGACACGAAAGGCGGAAGTGGGCGTCTAGACACGGCAGGCACTGGAACCCTATAAATTGAACACGGTCTTTGTGTTCGAGTTATAGGGTGAAGTGACAGAGTGTCTGCCCACTGCAGCTGGATCTACGAAAGGCGAAGACGAGCGTTTAGAAACGGAGATATTGGAACTCTTGAACTAGAACACGCCCTTTGTGTTCTGGTGAAAGAGTGAAATATCGCAGTTTCTGCGAGTCGCAGCTGGATCTCATGAAAAGCGGAGCGGGCCCGTTTAAATCCGCAGGATGTTGGAGCTCTTTCGAATGAGACGCTTTTTGTCTCAATCGAAAGAGCGAAACAGCCGGAGGATTTGGCCCGCGCAGCTAGACATTTAAAGCGGAAGCGCCCGTTTAGACACGGCAGGCACTTCAAGCCCTAAACTATAAACACCAATAGAAAAGGACCGGAGCACCTCGCTCCGGTCCTTTTCTTAATCTACTATATTCACGTTATGATGTTGCATCCAGTAATTGATTTGAGCAAGGTGAGCAATTAATTGTGGACCAGCCATTAGTTGACCGAACCAAGGCACTTTAAATGCTTTCCCTTCTGAATCGATAATTTCTTGAACAACTTTTTGATCGATTAATTCGAGGAGTGGCGCCTGCTTATTATTGAGCGTATCTTGAAGCCATGAAGAGACAGCTTTCGTATAAGCCGGGTTATATGTTTTAGGATAAGGGCTTTTTTTACGGTAGAGCACATCATGCGAGAGTGTTCCAGTCATCGCTTTACGCAATAGCCCTTTTTCTCTTCCATCAAGCATCTTCATCTCCCACGGTACATTCCAAACGTATTCAATGATTCGATGATCGGAAAACGGCACCCTAACTTCTAAACTAGCCCCCATGCTCATACGATCTTTGCGTTCAAGTAACGTTGTCATAAACCAATTTAGATTTAAATAAAAGAGGGCTCTTCTTTTTGCTTCGATTTCACTTTCGCCATCAAGCGCTGGGGTTTCTTTAATCGATTCACGATACCTTTCAATCACGTAGTCTTCTAATTTCAACTTATTCCGAACGTCTTCTTTTAACATCGCCTGTCTTTCAAGAGTGGACCGCATCCATGGGAACTGTTCTTGATCTAATAGTTCAGGTTTATGAAACCAAGGATAACCACCAAAGATCTCATCTGCACATTCACCAGATAGCGCTACAGTTGCGTGTTTTTTGATTTCTTTTGAGAACCATAGCAAGGATGAATCGACGTCAGCCATGCCTGGAAGATCACGACATTCAATCGCTTCTTTTAGATGATGAACAAGCTGAGCTGTGTCAATCACACAGTTCGTATGATCTGTTGCAAGTTCTGCTGAAACCTTTTTAATCCAAGGCGCATCTGAATTAGGCTGAAATTCACTACTCTTAAAGTATTTATCATTATCCACATAATCTACGGAAAAAGAACGAAGCGTACCTTTCCCATCATCCTGAAATGCACTTCTAGCAACAGAAGTAATCGCGCTAGAATCAACCCCACCGGATAAAAACGTGCAAACGGGAACATCCGCTACAAGCTGCCTTTTAATCGAATCTTTTAAAAGATCGCCAACCTTTTCCACCGTAGTATCAAGGTCATCCGTGTGCTCGGTACTGACAACATTCCAATAACGCCAAATTCGAATTCCGCTCCGTTCAAATTTCATAGCAAACCCCGGCCGGAGCTCACTGATTCCACGAAAAACACCGTGACCTGGCGTACGAGATGGACCTAGGCCAAAGATTTCTTGTAAACCACTTCGGTCGATCTCTTTCTTGACGTCTGGATGCGCAAGGATCGCTTTAAGTTCAGATCCGAATTGAAGCGAACTTCCACTTTGACGATAAAATAATGGTTTAACTCCAAGTCGGTCTCTTGCAAGAAAGAGACGTTCTCCATCCCAAATCCCAAAGGCAAATATGCCATTCAAATGATCCACGCACTGCTCTCCCCACTCAACATAGCATGTTAAAAGAACTTCCGTATCTGAATGAGATTGGAAAGTATACCCCTTACCGAGGAGAACTTTGCGTAAATCCTCTGTATTGTATAACTCACCGTTATAACAAATTGTATAGTTGATTTCACCATGTTTTCTTGTCATCGGCTGACTTCCACCAGCCGGATCGACAACGACTAAACGCGTATGACCAAATCCACAATGACCATCAACCCAATGGTTTGATGCATCAGGTCCTCTTTTTGATAAAGTTTGCGCCATATGCTGGAGGACTTTCTCTTCGCCTGTTAGACTTTTCTTCCAATCCACCCATCCCGTTATCCCACACAAAAAGATCTTCCTCCCCTCGTTGCTCTCTTTTCACATTATGCATACGCCTAAGTTTCGTGCAAAATGTCTCAGTTACAACGAAAAAAAGAGACCTTTTAAAAGGCCTCACACTTTTTGAAAACGCAAGAAGTACCATGCGCCTTCTTTGACAACGGGTTTTACCTGCTTTAATTGAAATCCAGTTTCAGCAGCGAGCTCTTCCATTTCCTTGCGACTTGGCAGCGGAAAAAGATTATCGTGTGCACTCATAAAGCTATTAAACGCTGCTGAAAAGGCAAGGCCATGTTTGGATTCATGCATTGGGGTGATGATAAGAAGCTGACCATTTTCCCCTGTTACTTCATAGGCTTTCTCAAACAGCTTCACTCGATCCTCAGGGGCAAAATAGTAAAGTAAATTGTTCATCATGGCTACATCAAATGGCTCCCCGTCCCACTTCCACGTCATCATATCATCAGGATACAGGTTAATCGGTGATTTTAACGGAAAATGGATGTTCTCCTCTGCATCCAAACAAACCGATCGATTTTTCTCAATTCCAACAAGTTTCATATGTTCAAGCTTCGCCCCAATACGCGATAAATAACCCGCATATCCTGCACCAAAATCAATGACAGAATTTGCATTTGTTGATTTAATGGCTTGATAAATTTTTGGAAAAGCAAAACGTTCAATAAAGCTTGATGTCGCTGCAACAGTTCCACCATAATCTTCATCCTGATATAAGGCATGCTGATCTTTGTTTAGTAAGTCCGGATAAGAAAGCAGAATCGGAATATGTAATTCCATCATTTCTTTTAATAAAATGCCAACAGACTGGTCACTGTTTTTGGAGATAGACTCCACCATATGTTTCTTTGAACGAATGTTTCCATTCTTTTCATGTGTTAAATGACCGATTGCCACACCAACATCGGCCCATCTTGTTAGAAGCAGTTCATTCATGTCTCGTTTGGTCGCAACGCTTGAGACGGTTGAGCCGGATTCGAATTCATCAAATAAATCATGCACATATCCTACGTGAGCGTGCCAGGCATATAAAAAGGGCTCATTACTTTTCATCCATTTTCGAGCACGCCAGATCTTTTTTATTTCTTTCATTTTACTTCCTCCCGTCTCATTTGCGATACCACGGATAGTCATCTTCTTTCGAAAACATCATTTTCTCCTCAGGGTATTTACTTAATTTCCCATTCCCTATTGAAGCTGGAATGAATCCTGCTTGTTTCATACGATCCAATAAGGTGAATTTCCATATTCCCAGCCCTGACGTATTCAGCATCTGTTTAAAATGAAGGAGCGGGGAATGCTCCGTTTGGTTCACTCCCTTTATACGAAGCTTCTGCCAAGAACGATAAGGAAATGAGTAAAGCAATGCAGCCTGGTGGCTTAATGTTGAAACATATTCTGCTCGCGGCTTTCTTACTTTTTCATACCACTTTAGGTGCTTCCAATCCGTTTGATTTGTTTGAAACATCCAGCAGAGAAGTTCTCCTAATACGTCTGAATCCTGAATCGCCAGGTTCATGCCTTCACCTGCCATAGGGTGAACACTATGAGCTGCATCTCCAGTTAAAATGAAATTATTCTTCACGTAATTTGAAACATTGTGTCTAACCGGAATCATGAGCTGAATCTTTTTCCACGTATCAATCTGATGCACGTAACCTTCAAGTTCAGGCATCAGTTCACAATAAGCACGGTAGAACGATTCTAGTCCCTCTTCTCGCATCGTCTTAAATTCACCTGGTTTAATTAAGAGAACGCTTCTCACTTCGTTGTTTGGGAGCGGAAAAAGACCCACAAATTTATTTTGAGTCGTAATGATCGTTGACTGATCGAGCGTTTCTGGTCTCGGAAACGAAACTGTTAAGAAATGATGATTGTATTTCGTATTCTTCATCTCAACTTCCATTGCCGTTCTTGTCGGAGATGCCCTTCCCTCGGCGCCAATATAAAAGTTTGCGTGAATTTCACGCTCTCCTTCTTTCGTTTGAATAATGGCTTTCCTGTTCTCAGGCTCTTCTTCAGTAAAACCCGTTAATTTCGCCGGCTGTATATAATCAACCGAATCATATTTCGAAGCCTCTTGAAACAAAAGCTCTTTTAGCCGCTCATGTGGAATCATAAGTGACGTGTTGTATGGAGACGGAATCACATCGTAACGGAACTCATTCGCACTCAGCTGTTCCATTGATCCGTCATCTGTTTGGTTATACTCGTAAAATTCAATCGAAGGTAAAAGAAACCCGTTCTCTTTCACAACTTCTAGCACATTAATCCGATCAAGAACTTCAAGGCTCTTTGGCTGAAGCAGTTCTCCTTTATAAATCAACCCGCTCTTTTTATCTTTTTCAATTAATAGCGTTTTCACATTACACTGCCCTAATTTAACAGCGAGTGTAAGGCCTGATATGCCTCCGCCAATGATCATCACATCATAATCCATGTACCATCACCTCTTCTTCGCTACTTTTTCTATTCCCTTCCAATTAATGCTTGAAACAGTCAAAGCACATTCGAAAATAGCCTCTGCCGGCGAATAAAACGACTGTTTGAATGTTGAGCATCCTACACCGATATTTCCAGTTCGATTACTCAAAAAAAAGACCGACCACAGTGGGTCGATCTTTCTTACGTTGCTAGCGGGAAGCGTTTTGATAGAAGAAGCTTTTCAAAACGGTCCTTATTTAAAGGTTTACTATAGAAAAATCCTTGAGCAAAATTACAGCCAAAACTTCGAATAATGTCTCCCTGCTCTTTCGTTTCAATTCCTTCTGCCACGATTGACAAATTCAACCCTTCGCACATTGTGATCACAGCTTTTACGATGGCAGCATCTGCATTATTTTCTTGAAGGTTTCGAATAAAGGATTGATCTATTTTTAGGATATCAAGCGGAAAATCCTTTAAGTAACTAAGAGAAGAGTAACCAGTACCAAAATCATCAATCGAAACTTTAATACCCATTCCTCGTAATTCGTTCAACATCGAAATACTGTAATCGGTATTCACAAGCGTTGTGCTCTCCGTTACTTCTAGATGTAACGAATGAGGCAAGAGTCCTGAAGCTCTTAAAGCTTCTCTAACGGATTCAACGAATCGCTCACTCTGGAACTGTCGACCAGACACGTTAACACTAATAGATAAATCGTCGTATCCAAGCGCCTGCCACCGGCTCGTTTGCATGCACGCTTCATTTAACACCCAAATGCCAATTTCTTCAATCAAACCAGTTTCTTCTGCGAGCGGTATAAATTGAGCTGGCGAAACGAGACCTAGCTTCGGATGATTCCAGCGAATCAAAGCTTCACAAGCATAAATTTTCTTTTCATCAAGGTTCACTTGAGGTTGGTAGAATAATGTTAGCTCTTCTTTCTCAAGCGCTCTTCGTAAGTAACTTTCTAGTTCTAAACGCTCAAAAGCTTCATCTGTCATTTCATCTGTATAAAACTCAATATAGTTAGCACCCTGTTGTTTGGCTCGATCCAAGGCGATATAAGCATTTTTCATGAGCGTATCCAAATCCTGTCCATCAAGTGGAAACAGACTAATCCCGATGCCAACTGTCATGAAGTACTCCACATCATCAAAGAGAATTGGCTGTTTTAGATGATCAACAACACGTTTTGCGAGCATTAACGCATCCTTTTCACACGTAAGTCCTGGAAGGAGAACGGTAAATTCGTCCCCACCAAACCTAGCAAGAACGGCGTCATCTTTAATAGCTTCCTTTATACGTAAGGTTACTTGTTTTAGAATTTGGTCTCCGCGCTGATGACCAAGGCTATCATTGATTAACTTAAACCGATCAAGATCGATGAACATCACAGCTAGTTTTTCTTCTTCATTCTTTAATGATTCATTTAATAATTTCTCAAACAATAGGCGATTAGGTAGCTCTGTAAGAACATCGTAATACGCAAGATGAGCAATTTTCTCTTCAGCCTTTCGCTGATTCATAATATTTTTGGCAATTCCGTACGCACCTGTAATTTCTCCATTTACAATGATCGGGATATTTGTAATGGTAAATAACACACTGACTCCGGATTTATGAACAAGATGAGCATCATACGTTTGAGCCATCCCCTGGAACGTTTGATAAAATTTTTCTCTTGTCATTTGGACATCTTCAGAAGAGACAAACTGAAGGGAATGCTTACTCATCACTTCTTCAGAAGTATATCCAAGTAACGATTTTAGTGCCGGGTTGACACTCGTAATTTTACCGTATACATCAACAGAATAAACAAGATTCGGGTTTTGTTCAAACAGAGATTTAAAGCGCTGCTCTGACTGCTGAAGATTGGTGTTTAACGTCTCTAACTCTTCTGTGGAAGCTTTAATTAAATGTGATAGTGCCATTAAACCATCCAAGTCATTCATCTCCTGATTGTGTAATGGTAGATGCCTTACAGCTTTTTGTTTGACATCTTTTTCGTTGAAGTGCGCAAAGACCATCCTGTTCTCTTCGTAGTGAAAATCAGTGCCATCTGAGTAATATTCAGATTCAAGCAAAACAGATGTAAGTGTGCAAAGTTCCTCTAGACTATCAAAATAACGAACAAATCCGTTTGCAAAAAGCTTCGGAAGCGAAGCAGATGAGAAAGAAAAGAGACTTTCTAAGCCATCCATTTCAGCGTGTTTTTGAATTCGCTCATAAGAGTGGGCCATTTGCGTGGCGTCTCCATAAGAAAACTGTAGTTTCGATCCTTTAGCAAGAAACGCGTTTATCGTCACAGAACCATCTCGATGTTTCTTTAAAACGGAAATTGGCGTTTCTTTTCCATTTAGTAAGTGAAGCAAAGGCACATGAGCGGACGATTCAGGTAGCCGTTTCGCCATATCGTATCCTACATACTTCTCATAGAACGCTAGTGAAGAAAGACCTTCTATTTCAAAAAGACGGGATCCAAGCGCTTTTGTAACCTCGAACGATCGTCCTGCTGGTTTCCAAAAGGTTTCCTCATAAACTTTTGTATGCAAGTTCTGTCCACTTATGCGGGCCCCTACGATTCCTTTTGATAGAATTTGCTGACCTGCTACTATGAAGGAAGTCTGGTTCATTCCAGAAGCTTTACCACCAATGAAGGGTGTTTTTCCCATCATTGTTAAAACAGTGTGATCATCGATTCCACTATTAAATAAAATGACAAGTTCATTTGAATCCCCTTCAAACGGTTTATGCAAAGTGGAACTTTCAATCACAAATGGTTTCACTTCCGCATTGTCAAACGTTGTGAAAGAAACCAGAATGCCTTCTGTTACCGAGTTACTCTCATAAAATGCGCCTTCCGCGGTGGTCCCAATTAGCACGGCATGAGGTAAAAAAGTCGTTATCGTCTGTGCAACACCAGCCGCACGCTCTTTGTTATGCGAAAAACTATATAGTTGAACGAATACGGCATGCGCCTGAAACAATTCCGAGTGATTCACCATATATTCGCGCAGGTTTTCTTTGTGAGTGACCTTAACTGAAAATGTTCTCAAGCTTTTCACACCTCATCCTTCAATGCCTTTAATTCGAAAGTTTTTATTATGTCTATAATATCAAAAACTAGAATGTACGAATACATCTATTCCAGAAATATGCCAATCTACCCTACTTCCTATATCGGCACAAATAAATGAAACGTTTAATAGAAAAAAACCACCTATAATGAGGTGGTTTTAGGACTTATAGCTGATAAAGATGCAGTACAGAATACCCATAAAAAACAACGAGGAGAAAAGCGAACATAAATTGAAGCCAAAATGGCCAAATGATTTTTTCTTTTTTTCCTCTTACAAGAATCATTTCCATTGTAAAAATGAGCCAAAGCGCAACCACACCTTTTACAATTGAAGGACCCCAAAATTGATAACCTACTACAAGGAACATTCCCGTAATGACTGTAAGAATATAAAATATCCGAAGAACCAGATGGATTTTATTTTGCGCTTTTCCTTTTCCAGCTCTCATTAAAAAGTAGCTTACAAGAAAAAGAATAAGTGTTAACCCCCAGGCCGTATAATGGGCATGTAGCATTCATGATCTCTCCTTTTACCACAGTATCTTACTCATCATATCACGAAAAACCGTTCTGAGCAGAGAATGGAACATCCTTCCTAATTTTCCTCAAATGATAGGAAGAAAACGATTTCATTGTTATACTAGAAAGGAAGCAAGAATTAAACGAATGGGAGTGAAAGGTAATATGGTACAAACAAAAGACATTATCCAAATGACAGAGCAATACGGTGCACACAATTATCATCCACTGCCAATTGTTATTGCAGAAGCAGAGGGTGTTTGGGTTAAAGATCCTGAAGGTAATCGTTATATGGATATGCTTAGTGCTTATTCTGCAGTTAACCAGGGACACAGACATCCAAAGATTATTCAGGCCTTGAAAGATCAGGCTGATCGCGTGACATTAACTTCTCGTGCTTTCCATAACGATCAACTGGCTCCTTTTTATCAAAAAGTTTCTGAATTTACGAACAAAGAGATGATCCTTCCAATGAATACGGGTGCAGAGGCAGTGGAGACGGCTGTAAAAGCCATGCGCCGTTGGGCTTACGAAGTGAAGGGCGTCGAGAAAGATAAAGCAGAAATCATTGCCTGTGAAGGTAACTTCCACGGTCGTACAATGACAGCTGTCTCCCTTTCTTCTGAAGAAGAATACCAGCGTGGATTTGGACCGATGCTTCCAGGAATTAAATTGATTCCATACGGTGATCTTGAGGCATTGAAAAAAGCAATCACGCCAAATACAGCGGGCTTCTTATTTGAACCGATTCAGGGCGAAGCTGGTATTAACATTCCTCCTGAAGGCTTCCTTAAAGAAGCGTATGACTATTGTAAAGAGCAGCGCGTTCTATTCGTTGCGGACGAAATTCAAGCCGGACTGTGTCGATCTGGTAAGCGCTTTGCATGTGATTGGGATAACGTTGAACCTGATATGTACATTCTAGGTAAGGCACTTGGAGGCGGTGTATTTCCAATCTCGTGTGTAGCAGCAAACGAAGAAGTACTCGGCGTATTTACTCCTGGCTCACACGGATCAACATTTGGAGGAAATCCACTGGCGTGTGCCGTATCGGTTGCGTCATTAGAAGTTCTCGAAGATGAAAAGCTTGCCGATCGCTCTCTTGAACTAGGAAACTACTTTCAAGATAAATTGAAAGCCATCAACAATCCTCTCATTAAAGAAGTGCGCGGCCGCGGTCTTTTCATAGGTGTTGAACTTCATGAAGCAGCTCGTCCATATTGCGAGAAGCTAAAAGAAAAAGGCTTACTGTGTAAAGAAACGCACGAAACCGTCATTCGATTTGCTCCTCCGCTAATCATTAGTGAAGATGACCTAAACTGGGCAATCGAACAAATTACTGAAGTATTATCTGTACAATAGCAATAAAGAAAAGCCTCGCTAAATTTAGCGAGGCTTTCTACTATTCTATAATCCGATCGAAACGTATTTTGTTTCAAGATACGCCTCTATCCCTTCATGACCGCCTTCACGACCAATGCCACTTTGCTTCATGCCACCAAACGGAGCCTGTGCAGCTGACGGCACGCCGTCATTCCAGCCAACAATTCCATAATCAAGCGCATTAACCACATGATTTCCTCTTCGAACGCTTTCACTAAAGACGTATGCCGCTAAACCAAATGGTGTTTGGTTCGCATATTTAATCGCTTCATCATCCGTGTTCACCTTTTGAATCGGTGCAACCGGTCCAAACGTTTCTTCATTCATAATGAGCATGCCAGGCGTTACATCTTTCAATATTGTTGGACGGTAGAAATAGGAGCCGTTCTCTTCATATCCTTCTCCACCAACGACGCATTCAGCACCTTGACTAAGCGCATTTTGGACGTGCTTTTCAACTTTTTCGTAACCATCTTTATCAATCATTGGACCAATGTCTGTACCTTTTTCCAATCCGTTTCCTACCTTAAGATCTTTCGTTTTATCAGCGAACTTTGAAATAAACTCATCGTAAATTCTTTCTTGTACGTAAACGCGATTACCGCAAATGCACGTTTGACCGCCATTTCGAAATTTCGACGCAATCACGCCTTCTACCGCTTTATCAATATCCGCATCATCCAGAACAATAATTGGGGCATGGCCACCAAGTTCAAGTGAAATATTTTTCACCGTTTCTGCAGCCTGTTCCATCAATTTCTTACCGACCTCAGTTGATCCTGTAAACGTCATTTTACGAACGTGGGGGTTACTCATGAGCTCGCCTGCAACTTCAGAAGATTTTCCCGTAACGAGGTTAACAACCCCTTTTGGTATTCCTGCTTCTTCACAAAGTTCTACAAGTCTTACGGCCGTTAGTGGCGTTGCAGAAGGTGGCTTAACGACAAACGTACACCCAGCAGCTAAAGCTGGCGCAAGTTTCCGCGCAATCATTGCTGCCGGAAAGTTCCATGGTGTTATCGCACCGACAACACCTACCGGCTGTTTGCGGACTTCCATCATGCGCCCTTCTTTGTGTGGAGGAATTGTTCGCCCATATACACGCTTCCCTTCTTCTGCAAACCATTCAACGAAAGAAGCGGAATACGCTACTTCCCCTTTTGATTCATGAAGCGGCTTCCCCATCTCAAGCGTCATCAGCTCAGCTAGTTCAGCTTCATGATCCATCATAAGACTATGGAGTTTCTTTAAGTAGGATGACCGCTCATAAGCAGTGAGGCTTGACCATGCTGGAAATGCCTGGTGTGCAGCGTCAATTGCCTTCTTCGTTTCCGATTTACCACCTACCGGAACAGTACCAACGAGTTCTCCAGTTGCAGGGTTGTTCACTTCAAGCTTTTCTAGATCCTGACCTGTCCACTCACCATTAATGTAATGAAACTTTTCCATTTGCTAGCCCTCCTAGTCGGTTCTCTGGATAACAATTCCTTTTTTGAGAATAAATTAAACACGAGAACGTTATCTTATACTTATTTCATTACGTAAAGTGCCGATTCCTTCTATGTCTATTTCGATGACGTCTCCATCTCCTAAATATTTAGGCGGATTGAATCCCTTGCCTACCCCAGCCGGTGTTCCGGTTGCGATGATATCACCAGGCTCTAACGTCATGCCCTTCGAGAGAACGTGGATCAGCTCAGGAATATTGAAAATGAAATCAGACGTGCTGCCATTTTGTCTCACATCTCCATTTACTTTCGTGACAATCGTTAATTGATGAGGATCGACTAAGGAAGATTTATGTACAATAGCAGGACCCATTGGGCAGGACTGATCAAGACTTTTCCCTACAAAAAATTGACCATGCTTTTTTTGTAGGTCCCTCGCTGTAAGATCATTGATAATCGTATAGCCGAAAACGTATTCCATGGCTTCATTCATGTTAATTCCTTTTCCCTCCTTACCGATCACAATCGCAAGTTCTCCCTCATAGTCAAGCGCTTCAGCTAGCTCACGTTCAAATGTTAATACTTGGTCCGGGTTGCTAACGGTTGTCGGCGCTTTCGTAAAAATCATTGGATGCTTTGGAATGTCTTTCTCACTCCCCATTTCAATAGCATGGTCGCGATAATTTTTTCCGACACAAACGATATTTTTGGCGGGTTTCATGATAGGAGCTATGATCTCCACATCTTCGACTAAAACGTTATACTGAGCTGAAAATTCGGTAATGTCATCCAAATGAAGTTCCCCATAGTGGATAAACATTCGCAGGTCAGGTATGTCTAGACCTTGGTCGTGAAAATACGTTTTTAGATTAATAATTTGCTGATTTTTTTCATCTAAAATTCCAAATCCAACTGCTTTCTTGTCCTTAAATGAAACAAACTTCATAACACTAACCTCTCCTTTGCTTTAAAACGCTTAAATCTATTATGACATGAACACTGCACTGTTTCATGAATTGTTTGATAACTTTATGTCGACATACAAAAAAGACCTGTCGCGCGACAGGTCTTTCCGTTATCCTTTGCTTTCGGTATCCATCTCTGGATTTTCATCTTGGTCTTTTTGGTCTTTCTCCAGCTCATCCTTCTCAGAAAGCAATTCAGTAAAAGCTTCTCTAGGCTTAGTTAACACTTTTTCCTTTAGCTGAAGACCTGAAAGAATTTCAACCTTGCCACCTTCTATTCGGCCTTGCTCTACTTTTCTTAAATGAAGCTTCTCTTCTTCATAGACAACAACATAGCTCTTATCATCTTTTACAATTATACTTCCTTTTGGGACTGAAGGAGCATTGTTATTTTGATGAAGAGGGATGTCAATGACCACGTGCGTACCTGCCTTCATTTCACTTTCCTCATTTAACATAACGTTAAAATGATACATACTGAGACCCGTCTCTTCATCCACTTCATAAGGTCGATTTTCTAGTATTGTCAGCCTGCCCGTTGCTGGTTGTCCTGGATAAGCGCCTGAACGTATAACAACTTCCTGATCCACAGCTAGCGTCGGATAGTTCAATTCATTAACCGAACCTTGAACAGTTAGCTTGTTTGACAATAGCGTTACGACGCTCTCCCCGTCTTCTGGTGTCCGGTTTACTTGCTCCACCGTTCCATCAAGCGTTGAATCAACGGATAATTCTACTTTTTCAGTATCTACTTCAGCAATTTGGCGCTCCAACTCTTTCACATCAAGCTCTGCAAGTCTTTTCTTATACTCCGTATCTCTTATTTGTTCTTCGACATCCAACTGTAATTGAAGCTTTTGCTCATCTTCTAGATCCTCGTTCGATTCAATTCTCGATGACTGAACAGCAAGGTCACTTAGCTGATCATCAAGGACAGAAACAGCTGTTTCCGCCTTGTTCACTTGTGCTTTCAAATCAGATACATTAACGACCTCCCCTTCATCATATTCAAACAGGGACGTACCTATAGAGACATCGTCTCCTTCTTTTACGAGCACATTCGAGATATCCCCTCGAGATGATTGATAATAATAGGATTCCTCTAATTCTGGAATAAGGACCCCTTCAAAAGTTGAAAGTTCCTGATACGTCTTCCCTTTTACCGTAACGGTCTCAAGCTTCTTCTCTCCTGCAATAACACTCTGTATGATCAGCGTGTTCGCAGTAATAAAAAGAAGTATAACAAGCGTAACGCTAATACTAATCCACAGTGACTTACGTTTCACAGATTGACCCTCCAACTTTTTCATTAAAATGCCGTTCTCATATAAGCCGTGATCGCAACCATAAATACGTTCAAAATGATAATCCAGAAAAGAGCGTATCCTCTGGACACCGTAGTACTCTGCCTAATTGCCGCATACTGAACAAACGTGCCCCATGCAAGAAATAGCGACAAACTATAGCTGAAATACAGCCAGAATGGAATGTTTGTTAACAAATCAACGTAAACACCTAGACTATACGGGGAAATGAGCGACGGTTCATGAAGAAATGGGATAAAGGGTAGCTGAAGAAGCATACCGATTAAAAGAATAAAGACAACATAGCTATGTATGTAAGCAAGTCTTTTGAAGCCAACTTGCTGAAAAAACGGCCAGTATAGTAGCGCACCTCCTACCACAATGACGATTAGTGTCAGAACACCAAGCAAACCATCTGTGATGACTTCACTGAGGACAAAAAGTATACGCTCGTCAGGGGCAATACCCGTATATTCTGGCATTTCTCCAGCATATTTAATGTTCATAAATGATGTAATCCCAACAATTAGAAAAGAAAAAATAGCGAGTAAAATTAAGCGCCACCATGACCCTTTCAACCGATAGGCTGAATGAAGTGGTCGAAAGTGTGAATAAGGTTTAAAACTTCCTAAAACTAGTCTCATAGAATGCGACATCCATGTTCCTCCTATGTAAGTTACCTCAACTACTATTCATATTTTTACATAAACTCTCGTATTTTGACAGTATCTTTCAAGAAAAAAAGAGAAAACATGTCTAAAGGACATGTTTTCTCTCTGTTTAGACGCACCTAGACATACCTATGCTATAGACTAGTACCGATGTGGGTGGGATGGCACTTTATTGGCTAAAATCTTGATAAGTTGGCCATTTTTCCTTTTTATTGGCCATATTCGAAATATTTTAGCTATAATCCCAATTTATTGGCTAACAAGAATTATTCTCGCAACCATACCTGCACTTACAACGATTCCATTTCGATTCGACTTCCTCGACCAGATGGTTCTGAAGGAGAGACAATCACTTTTCTCGGCAGTCTTGCCCTAAGTTCTGGAACGTGACTGATGACACCCACGGATAAACTCTCGTTTTGTAACTTTTCAAGCGCCGTAATCACCGTATCTAGCAGCGATTCGTCCAATGTACCAAACCCTTCGTCCAGGAAGAAAAATTGCAGTGGATGCGCTCCCCTTAGTTGGATTTGTCCAGAGAGAGCAAGTGCGAGCGCAAGAGAGGTTAAGAACGTTTCGCCTCCAGATAAGGTGGAAACAGGTCGCTTCACTCCTCCATTCGCATCATCTCGAATTAAGAAACCTCCAGCTGAATCAACCTCAATCGCATACCTTTGGGAGGTTAGATCACCAAGTTTTTGTGAGGCGTCGAGACTCACTTGTTCGAGCTGTTCAGATGCAATAAATTCAACAAAACTATTTGCTCGGAAAACTGTTTGAAGCTTACCAAGCTTTTCGAGTT
This sequence comes from Bacillus sp. es.036, assembly GCF_002563635.1. Classification (NCBI taxonomy): domain Bacteria; kingdom Bacillati; phylum Bacillota; class Bacilli; order Caryophanales; family Bacillaceae; genus Bacillus; species Bacillus sp. es.036. The sequence continues at coordinate 743,835 of NZ_PDIZ01000001.1, read as the reverse complement.
CTTCACTGACTGTTTTTCGCATCGTTTCGAGTTCCATATAACGGTCATGTCGCTTTGTCACATCATCGAGATGGTGACGTGCTGCCGCAAATTGAGAGAGCGCTTCTTCTCGAACTTCGTTTGCTCTTGTTGCGTGCTGGATCGTTTCGTTGTAATGATCTTCTGAGATCGTTCTTCCCGCAAGCTTTTTGTTAAGCTCACCGATTGAGTACTCCGTTTGCTTCCATTCATTCCGATACGCTTCCACACGCTTTTCCCAATTAAGTTTCTGTTCCTGCGATACTTCAGCATTTCGAATCTGAGTTCGATTTTCGAATATAGAAGATGCTTCAGCCGCTTCATAGGTTTCGATAGCCTTCTTTAAACGAAGTTGCGCATCGTTATTATAGTTTTCATCAGCAGCTGCACGTCTTTCAGCTTGCTGGTAGCGTTCTTGTGCATGTTGCAGTTGCTCGAGCGAACTTTTTTCAGCCTGACGAATCTCATTTAGCTGCTTATTTACTTGCGTTAAACCTTCTTGAGCCGACGTATTTCCGACAATCGCAATATAATCTGCATCCGCTTTTTTCATTTGTTCAGATAGTTGATGAATCGAGCTTGTTAACTCTACCTTTCGGACAGAATACTGCTGCATCTTTTCCTGAAGCTCCTGAAGACGTTGTTCCTTGGCTTCAATATATGGCCCACTTTTCGAAAGTCTTTCACGAATCACGTCTGCTTGTTGATCCATTTTTTCAATATGAACCACTTCCGCTTCAATCTGGTGAACTGAAAGAGATAATTCTTTCTGAATGGTTTCCTCAATCGATGCCGTTTCTTTGCTTAGATCCATTCGTTTCTCGGTCTTGGATTGAAGCTCGTTCTGAACTTGCGTCAGCTGATACGCATACTCAGAAACTTTTGACTGCTTCTCTTGAATGTTCTTCCCTAAAAGCTTCACTTTCTCTTCTAATTCACGTACATCTTGAGCAAGGGACTTCATCTCAGTAAGAATTTCTTCTACTGAAAAGTTACGCTTCACTTCGTTCAAGTCCTTCTGAACGTTAAACCCTTCTTCTTGCGCTATCATCGCATCAGACATTTGTTCTAGCTGATACTGAAGCTGCTTCGCTGATTGGAGCTTATCTTTTAACGTTTCACGCGTTTGTTCCTTTTGCTGTAGGAGATCTTTGATTTCCGCTGTATGATCTTCTCCATCTGCCAGATGAACGTGTTCCTTCGCTCCACAAACAGGGCACGCGTCGCCTTCTCCTAACCCTTTTGCAAGCCGAATCGCAATGGCATGCGCTCGACTTTCGTCTAGTTTACGCTCGTTATGTTCGACTTCCTCTTGAACCGTTCGAATGTGCTGTTCGAGCGTTAATTTGTGGGAAGAAACGGCATGGTAAGTTGAAAGCACAGCTTGGTAATAACCTGTATACCGCTCTCTCATTTCATTCAGATTTTTTACGGTTTCCTCGTAAAGAGGCTGCAGTCGCTTTTGTTCATTGTCCTGCTTTTTTTCTTCAATCTTAGCCGATTCAAGCTGTTTACTGAGCGACTCAAACTCCTGCTTTAAGCTTTGTGCTCTTCCCATTTTCTTTCGTTTTTCTGGGGTGACCTGGAGACTTGTAAGTTCTTCATTTAAATCAGACTGAAGCGTCCGCGCTTTCTTTAAATCTTGTTGCGCTTTTGACGTTTCCTCTTCAGCCGCTTTCGCTTCTTTGTCATGTCGGGTAGATTGCTGTTCAATATCCTTTAACTGTTTGGTAAGCTGATTGATTTCTTTTTCAAGAGCCAAGCCTCGCTCAAGATCATTAATTTGTTTAATAAGAAGCGGCTCTTGCTTCTCCTTGTTCGATCGTTCTTCCTCGTAAGCTTTTTTCGTTGTTTGAAAGAAGGACTTCATTTCTTCTAATACACGTTTCGTCTCTTCGTAACGAAGCTTTGCATCCTGCACTTCTTTCTCAGTCGCTTCAACCGCATCTAAATAGGGTTTTATTTGTGCAGCCGCCGTTGCTTGGGCGATCTTTTCTTCAATTGCATCGATTTCAGCCTGGCCTTCTGAAAGCGTGTTTTTCTTAGCTTGGAGGTCCGCAAGCTGTTGTTGAAGGTTCCAGATTTCTATCACGTGTTCTTTTTGCTTATCAGCTGAAATGAGGTCTTCTTTCGCTTTTTGAGCTGCTTTATCAGCGATATCCACAGCATTCTTAGCTTCTTTAAGAAATTCTTTTGAGGCATCGCCAAGGCCAGTTTGCTCCGCGGATACTTCATTTAATTGATGTTTTTTCTCATCCACTCGTGATTTTAATCGACGGTTAAACTGATCACCATATTTTTCAAGCTGAAAAAGGCGCTGGAGCATCTGCCTTCTTTCTGTTCCTTTGAGTGATAAAAACTCCGCAAATTTCCCTTGAGGTAGAACAACAGCGCGAGTGAAATCATCAATTGTTAATCCGAGAATTTCCTGGATTTTTTGAGAAACATCGCGGTCTTTATCTGCTAGTACCGTATTCTCTTCACCGATTTCGATAAGACGAGAATTAGCAGAGCGAATGGATACATCGCCTGACCTTTTATACGTACGTTCTACGCGATAGCGTAAGTCACTCAGTGCAAACGTAAATGACACAGATAAGGTGTCTTCCGCGTGGTTCATAATCCCCTGGGTATTATTTGTTGCCCGTTCAACTTTGCCGTAAAGAGCAAGCGTCATCGCATCAAGAAGAGAGGATTTCCCACTACCAGTTGGGCCAAAAATCCCGAAAATCCCTCCCTGACAAAGCGTTTCAAAGTCAATTTCTTGTTTTTCACGAAAACTATGCAGTCCTGAAACGGACAATGTAATTGGTCTCATTTTCTCACTCCTCTCTTACTCCTCTTCCTCTGACTGTGATAAATCTAGAAAAAGCTGGACAAGTTCATCATCTGGGACAGCACCATCTGTTTGCTTTTCATAAAACCGTTTAAAAAGCTCTTCTATTGGTAAATTCGCATACGACACTTCACGCTGTTCTTCTTTCTTTTTAAAAACGGGTCTAATATGTATAAAGCCTTTATGTTGACTGCGAAGACGATGGATTTCTTCAATGGAAAGCGTATCGTTTAAATGCACTTCGAGATCGATCCATGCTTCCTCGTCTTTTCCTTCTTCTAACCATGTATAGACTTGTTCGATTCCCTCATCTGCAACCCAGCGCACAAGGGGTTTTCCAGACTGTAACGGAATTTCACTAATGTGAGCTAGTCCATCCGGCTCAACATCAATTATCGTTACTGATTTGGCTTGATTGGCCTCCGAAAAGCTATATGCGAGAGGAGAGCCTGAATAGCGGGCAAGGGCGGAACCTTTCGTAATCGTCTGAGGGCGGTGCAAATGCCCAAGCGCCACGTACTGCGCTTGTTCTGGCAAGGAATTGGCAGACACGGTATAAGCTCCGCCAACTTGAATCGGCCTTTCTGAATCACTTTCACGGCTTCCAGCTACGTAAATGTGACTCATCGCAATATGAACAGCATCCTCACCACCTGCCTCAGATAAATCGCTAAATAGTTTTTTTACGCGATCGTCATAAGCGAGCTGGAGTGCATCTTCTTCCTGGCCTTCTGTTAAACATTCATTTAATCGGGATTCCGACGGATAAGGAAGAGCCGCGATCGAAAGCTTTTGTCCATTTCGAACCGTTATTTCAACCGGATCTATTGTTGGAAAGCCAATAATCGTGATGCCACTTGTATGAGCTAGTGGACGTGAAGCCGATAACCGTTCTGGATTGTCGTGGTTGCCCGAAATAATAATAAGTGGACGCTCGCCTCTGCTTGTTAATTTCACAGCAGCTTCATAAAAAAGGGTTTCTGCGGCTGCTGGGGGGTTGACTGTATCAAACACGTCACCAGCCATTAAAATCGCGTCTACATTTTCTTCATCTGCAATCATTTGAAGCTCTTCAAGAAACGCTCGCTGTTCAGGAAGGCGGCTTCTACCTTCTAATGTTTTGCCAAGATGCCAGTCAGCGGTATGAAGCAATTTCATGTTTCTCACTCCTTATCGTTTTATTTTTGAAATGAAGAAGCCGGACATTCGCCCGGCTATTTTTAATCGATTAAGAGTGATTTGCCACCATCAAAAAAGAAAAGAATTTTTTCTTTACAAGGCAAACCCCAAATCTCATTAATCGCTTTTTCATATAGTTGAAGCTGTGTTGTATAACGTCGTTTCATTGTCTCCATTGCCTGTTGCTCTGAAGAAAAACGATTTTCAATCACGTCTGTTTTATAATCGACTAACAGTAATTCTCCGTGTTGATCGCGCAGGATACAATCAATAACCCCCTGTAACACGACCGTTTCTTGGTCTCCTTTGAATTCTGGATAAATCCACTTCGAATCCACCCCGAGACTAAAGGGAACCTCTTTATATATTTCGACCGCATTTCTCATCTTGTCACCTAGATCAGAATCAATCAAGTGCTTAATTTGTTTCACATCAATGGCTTGAGCCTGATCGTTAGTTAATAATTCTTTCGTTTCAAGCTTTGCGATTAATTCTTTAATATCCTTTTCTTCATGCCGTTGGTGCAAATCAATATGCTGCATAACGATATGCATCGCGGTTCCGCGCTCAGCAGGCGTAAGCTTTTTACTTTGAAGAAAGCGTGGGCGTTCTTTTAACGATTGGCTAAAGCCTTTTACAAGGCGATCGTCACTCCGTTCGTCCTGGAAAATTTCCCGCTGACGCTTCACTTCCGTTACCGACTGCTTTGATCTTGTTTCAGCAGCTGCCTGGTGTGGATATGTCCAATTAAGACGATTATGAACAACGTCTTTAAAGGCACTTTCTTCTGGAACGTAGGCTTTCCTTCGAATGAGTTCCTCGTATTCCTCGTGTTTCTTAACGTCTTCTGCTTCAACTTGAGAAAAATTCGAAGCTTGATGGAGCGTTAACGACCATCGTGATGGGTGATGAAAAACCTCATCATGTTTCAGGAAACTAGCGATGCCGTCTGTTATGGAAGAAAGATCTTGATGCCTGATAATAGATGGTCCAATCCAGCTCAAATACGTTTTACTTGTTGAGCGCTCATAATCAGAAAGGAGCCACTCCTCTCCTGGTGCCTCTGCCCAGGAGAGTAATTCTTTCTCCCAGTCATTCACCGTACCAACTAGAATTAATTTTTCTTTTGCTCTCGTTAAAGCAACGTAAAGAACCCGCATTTCTTCAGCCAATAGCTCAAGTTTCATTCGCTTTTGTAATGTAAAGTAAGGTAACGTCGGATAACTAATACGATTGATTGGATCAATGTATTTCGTTGCTAAACCGAATTCTTTATGAAGAAGCATTTGATTTGCCATGTCTCTCATGTTGAATTGCTTTGCTATGCCTGCGACAAAGACAACAGGGAATTCAAGTCCTTTGCTTTTGTGAATCGTCATCACGCGCACAACATCTTCCTGCTCTCCAAGCGCACGGGCTGTTCCAAGATCACTTCCTCGCTCTTTCATTCGATCGATAAACCGCAGAAAGCGGAACAATCCACGAAATGAGGTTGCTTCGTATTGTCTTGCACGATCATATAAAGCACGCAGATTCGCCTGGCGTTGCAAACCAGCGGGCATTCCGCCGACAAATTCATAGTAATTCGTTTCGCGATACAATTGCCAAATTAATTCACTTAACGATGACTGCCTTGCCTGTTCTCGCCAGCGATTTAAATCATCGATAAATCGTGCTATTTTCTCTGAAAGCTCAGCTGACTCTGTCTCACAATACGCCTGCATGGCGAGATAATAACTTGATTGCTTCTCATTTATCCGAATCAACGCAAGTTCTTCTTCCGATAACCCAATAATCGGTGATCGCAAGACAGATGCGAGCGGAATATCCTGATAGGGATTATCGATCACGTTTAGAAGACTCATCATGATCGCTACTTCTGTCGCTTCGAAATACCCTGTCGCAAGGTCTGAATAAGATGGAATACCCGCCTGCTTTAATTCTTCCATCATAACCGGCGCCCAGCTACTAGTGGCGCGCATTAAGATCACCATATCTCTGTACTGAATAGGTCTCATCCGATCTTCTTTTCGATCGTATATTTTCGTTCGCTCGTTTTCGCTCTTTCCCATCATGGATTTAATGTTCGATGCAATTAGACGTGCTTCAAGCTGAACTTTTTCAACCTCTTCATCTTCTTCTACATCAGAGCTTTGATCAATCACATGAACTTCTGGTACCACCGATTGAGACTTCGGATACTCTGCACCAGGAATAAGTTCAGCTGCACGATCATATTTTATTTCTCCAACGCGTTCATCCATAATTTGTTTAAAAATAAAGTTGGTGCTATTTAGAACTTCCTCACGACTTCGAAAGTTTCGTGCAAGATCGATGCGTTTAGTAGGCTCATCTGAAGAGCGGCCAAACGACTTATATTTTGCTAGAAATAACCCAGGCTCAGCAAGTCTAAACCTGTATATACTTTGTTTAACATCACCTACCATAAAACGATTCCCACCGTGTTCGGACGTTCGGCTAATGGCATTAAGAATCGTTTCTTGAACAGAGTTCGTATCCTGGTACTCATCAATGAGCACTTCAGCGAACTGCGTCTGATATTCCTTCGCCGCACTTGAAGCGATAGGGTTATCAGATGTTGATGCCTCATCTAATAAAATCGAAAGACAGTAATGCTCAAGGTCACTGTAGTCAACAAGTCCCTTTTCTTTTTTTAGATCAGCATACTTATCCCTAAATTCATTTACGAGAGAAGATAACGTTTCAAGAACAGGCGCAAGTTTTTGGATATCCTCAAGATACTCCTCTGCTTCCCGTTGAAACAGATCTTCTTTCATACTTTGAACGGTTTTCTTTACCCGATCACGCATTCCTTTGACAGCATCAATAAGCTCAGGATCAAACTGGTCACCTTTACAAGGCTTTAAGCGTCCAAATGAAACAGCTTCAAACGCGTTTTTTAATGCTGCCCATGATTCCTTAGAAGCCTGGAGAAGTCCATTCACCATTTCGCGCTCGATTTCTAACGTGGAAAGGTACGGTTCTGGACCACCTGGGGAAGATGAAATGGAAAGGGCTTTTTCCTGCACTTCACGCATTCCTTCTAACTGAAGCACAACATCTTTCTTTAATTCCTCTACCCAGATCAGCTCATCGAAGCTTTTATTACCTGCATGTTTATATAAATCTACACTATCTGCCAACCACTGTTTCGGCCAAGGATGACTTGAAGAGAAATGAAAAAGTCGTTCAACTAGAAGCTGAAGATCGACGTCGCTCCGATCACTACTATAGCGGTCGACGAGGTCATAAAATGCTTCATTTTCTTTCTGGCTGTAGTGCTCTTCAAAGAGCTCTTCCATCGCTTCTTCACGAAGTAAAGCGGCTTCCGTTTGATCGGCTACTCGAAAAGCAGGATCAAGATCGATCTTGTAATAATAGCGGCGAAGAACTTCCATACAAAACGAATGTAGTGTAGAAATAGAAGCACGATTTAACATAGAAAGCTGTCTTCTTAAGTATAGCGAAGAAGGATCTTCCTTCAGCTTTTCTTCAAGCGCTTCTCCAATTCGGTGGCGCATTTCAGCAGCTGCTGCATTCGTAAATGTTACGACTAGAATCCGATCAACTTCAGCCGGATCTTTTTCATCGGCTAAACGTCTTATAATTCGTTCAACTAAAACAGCGGTTTTCCCCGACCCTGCCGCAGCGGCTACTAAAACATCTTGGTTTCTTGAAGCAATGGCTTCCCACTGCTCATCAGTCCATCTTGATCCTTCAGGTTTAGTTATCATCATCTGCCTCCTCTCTCATGCGTCTTAAAATCGTTTCGTCATCCTGAGCAGTAATAGGACGATAAGCATTATCTTCCATCGCCTGATCAAACTGGCAAAAGGATCGGTATGAACAGAATGTACATGGTACTCGATCTTTCATTTTATAAGGATCAATCTCAATACGGCCATCTGAAATTTCCGATCCAATCGATTGAATCGTTTTTCTTGTATAAGAACGAAGCGCATGAAAATCATCAGAAGATAAGACGGACGAGTTTTTGTAAAAGCTACCATCTTTTTTCAGTGCGGCCGGAATAATATCCGATTTCTTCGTTTCTATCTCATTATCCATTAAGCTCACAACGTCTTTATCAGCAAGGAGAAGTCCCTTCATCTTAAACTTTCTGAAAAGCTCCTGTTGAATTGCCGCTTGTCCAGGCGCTGATGTTTGGAGCATAGGGTTGTGGACATGAAAATAAAGCATACCCGCAGCAGTTGCCTCTCTTCCAAGCCAGACGTTCGCATTGGATATAACAACATCGAGATACGTCAGCATTTGTAGCGCGAGTCCAAAATACACTTCCGATAGATCAAGAGAAGTACCGCTAGACTTATAGTCGATAATACGAAGGAGAAGCTCTTCTCCGTTCAGTGCCTGATCAACCCGATCGACACGTCCGATGAGCTGGATTTTAACACCATTTTTAAGCGTGAACTCGATTGGAGGGAGCTCTTGATTGGGCCCAAATCCTAATTCAAGTCCTGCTGGTTGAAACCCGCTTTTCTTTGCCTGTTGCCCAAGAACGGACGAGGCGCGGCCAACAACTTGCGTTAGCTTTCTCATAATATAATGATAGCGATTTGAACTTAATAGAATTTCATTCTGTAACTTTGGTGCGAGCTGTTCAACGATTTGTCCTGAAAGTTCATAATATTGATTAGATGAGAGTTTTGCCCAATCCCAGTGACGCTGCTTAATCGTTTCGGCGATCATATTGAGCGCCGCATGAAACAGCTGTCCGATATCAGGCGCTTCAAGCTTGAATGTCGCTCGTTCTTTTAAGCGTAAACCATGAGAAGCAAACTGAGAGAAAGCACAAGATTTATATCTTTCCATTCTTGAAACACTCGTCTGAATTTGGTGACCATAAAGTTTTCTACTCGTTGATTCAGTTAGACGTTCGGCTTTATTTCGATAAAAAAGACTATCAATTAAGCGTACGCGATCTTTCTCAGTTGGAGCCGAAATAAACCAGTTGTATGCATCCCACCAAATAGGATCAATCGGATACCCTCGGTGCCATTGTCGAAGCTGTCCCGTCAGTCGCCCTATTGTCTTGGATGGGTTTGTTATGAAAGAGAGTTCTTCCGTTGCTTCTTCACCAGGCTCTGCAAATTTCAGTCCCATCTCAAGATCCGGGAACATCTCCTGCAATCGATTCATGACGATAGAAGGCTGCAGACCCTTTCCTTCTTCATCAGCAAGTGGACAGCTAACCCATAAAGAATCCGAAGGTGTAGCTAGCGAATGGTAAATCAAAAATTCTTCATCAAGCAAACGCCGCTTCAACCCAGGTGCTAACTGAATTCCCTGTTCTTCTAACTTTTCTCTATCCTGCTCACTTAACAGTCCATCTTCCTGAATGCGAGCCGGTAAGACACCTTCATTTACACCTAGAAGAAAGCCACATTTTACATCAGTAAATCTTGTACGATCAATGCTTCCAATCACTACCTGGTCAAGTGAAGCAGGTACGAGAGCAAATTTCATATTTTCCATTCCGGCTTCAAGCAACTTTGTAAATTGCTCCACGGAGAGTTTCTGATCACCAATTAATTCCACTGTTTCATCAAGTAGCGAAATCACTGCGTCCCAAACCTGATCATGTTCACGTGCTTTGGCAAGGTGACCTGCCTTTTCTGCCCGCTCTTTTAAACGATCGATTTTTTCCGCTGCGTGGCAATTTTCAAGAAGATAATAAAGAATTTCGCACATTTCTTCAACGGTTTTTGCTTTTGTCATGTGTCTCTCAAATTTCTCAAGCGGCGTCGCAATCCAGTCTTTCGTTTCATTGAGGCGATCTTCCATTTTTTCGAGATCATCGGAAGTGATGACTTCTTTATCTTCTAGCTGACGATAAATATTTGCTTTAAATCTTTCACCAGTTTTCCAACGATAGCCTTTGATGCCTTTTGCTATAACGTAATTTTCAAGCTCATCCATCCGTTCGCGAATGGTTTCAAAGCTTTCCCCCGTATCGTCTGGAAACAATAGCTCCGTTTTGACACATCGAAAAACCGATTCATAGCGCCAGTTGTACTGGATAATATCCAAACTTGAGCGAATCAACTCAATTAACGGGTGATGAAGCATTGTCCGCTTTTGATCTGAGAAAATTGGAATCCCGTGATCCTCGAATATCGTTTCCACAAGTTCATAATAAGTTGACATATTGCGTACCATGATTGAAATATCCCTGTAACGATAACCTTCATCTCGCACAAGCCTTAGCGCTTCTCGTGCTACTGCCTCAACTTCAGAACGTATATTCACTGCATGATGAACTTGTATGTGCTGCAACTCCCCACGATAAACAACCGGCGGCCGTTCACCATAATTAGCTTCTAAATGAGAGATCTCTCTGTTTTGATACCTCTTCTGCGTTGTTAAAACGAGAGGTTCCTCGATTTCTACCCCTTCTTCATTCGCCAGTCCCTGAAGGGTTTGATATGTTTTACCTGGTTCATGAAACAGGTCGAGTTCATGAATAGCGGAAGGGACCATTTCAGAATCCATCGTAATCGTAAACGTAAGGGTGGTTCCTTTTTTCATTAAAGATTGAATGACCAGTAGTTCCTGAGGGGTAAAACTATGAAAGCCGTCTATCCATATTGTAGCGTTCGCTAGATAGTCTGATTCCTCAATTTTCTCTGCCAGCAGCGCTAAATAGTCTTCTGAATCGAGGTAGTGACCTATCATCTTCTTTTGAAAAGCTTCGTAAACAAGATGCAAGTCATAGAGCTTATCTCGAAGTATGTTCCGCTCATCTTCTACATAAAAATCATCAGCAAAGCTCTTGATATCATCTGGTTCGAGACAATACCGCTTAAATTCCGTTACCATATCATTTAGCTGTTCCACGTATCCTGTTTTCTCAGAAGAACGCTGATAAATTCGTAATTGCTGCTTATTTTCCTCAATGATCTGTCGAAGCATCATACTTGTTCCAACACTACTTAAATGAGGACGAGCCATGCCCCCAGTTTCTTGAAGTACTTTCCAGGCAAGTCTTGTGAAACTAAAAACCTGCGCTCGAATCATTCCTTTTAAACCTCTATTATGTACTAATTCATACTCTGATTGAAACGTCATTTGCTCAGGAACGAGGTAAATCATATCCTGTCCGATTGGCCGATCGGTTAGTTCATTTTGCATTTCTGTTAAACAATGATTCGATTTCCCACTTCCTGAACGACCAATGACAAATTTCACTGTCATTTGCTCTACCTCCTACACCGTAAATTCTTTGTCTATTATCTCATGTTTTCAATGAATTGAATAGCAAATAGGAAGATACGTTCGTATAGCACCCGACAAATTATGCCAAATGGAAGACTTGATGGTTTCCTCCTACATACGCACGGGTATAGTACTCATAAGAAATTGATCATAAAGGAGTTTTCAAAATGGAAAAGGAATTTGAAACGTTTAAATGGGAATTAAATCGGCTTACACGAGACATGACCGAATTTGTTCATAGTTATGAAAAGCTAGATGATGGGCAGAAGCGCAGTGTTTCAACGGACTATCCGTTCAAATCAGATCTTCATGACTTAAAGAACATGCTCGCAACCTGGAACAATACAGTTAATAAAATGTAAAGCCTAAGAAGCACTTCCACTTTTGGAAGTGCTTCTTTATTTGTCATTCATGATTTCTTTTTTTGTTCATACATCTTAAGAGTAGAGATTCGTACAGAAGGAGGTCACTAAATGTATACACACAGGAAGTTTTACGAGCCGTATGTTAGTCCGTTTGATCCATGTCCTCCGATTCGAGTGAAATCTTATTCAACTCCCCCTAACCTCTACATGGGATTTCAGCCGCCTGGTCTTGAACAATACTCTGCACGTGAAGCGCTACGCAAAGGAACGCTCTGGAAAGCTTTCTATGATCCGTACCCTTATCCTTCAAAGCGGGAGGAGTAAACCATGTCTCAAAAACAATTGCCCAAAGAGTATTATGAGTTATTGGAAGAACTTCAGGCTGTGGATTTCGTTCTCGTAGACCTAACCCTTTACCTTGATACCCATCCAAATGATTATGAAGCCATTCAACAATTCAATGAATACGCAAAAATGAAAAAACAACTTAAAAAGCGATACGAAAAAGAATATGGTCCATTACAACAATATGGGAACAGTTATTCAAACTATCCATGGGATTGGAAAGATGCACCATGGCCGTGGCAAGTTTAACTCAGAAAGGATGTACATGATATGTGGGTGTATGAAAAGAAATTGCAATACCCAGTCAAAGTAAGCACATGTAACCCCATGCTAGCAAAGTTTTTAATCGAGCAGTATGGAGGAGCCGATGGTGAACTTGCTGCCGCTCTCCGCTACCTAAACCAGCGTTATACGATTCCAGATAAAGTTGTTGGTTTATTAACGGATATCGGAACAGAAGAATTCGCTCACCTAGAAATGATCGCCACAATGGTATACAAACTAACAAAAGATGCCACAGCAGACCAAATGAAAGAAGCCGGACTCGGCGCCCACTATGCCAATCATGACAGTGCTCTCTTCTATTCCAACGCAGCAGGCGTTCCATGGACAGCAAGCTACATCGCCGCCAAAGGCGATCCCATCGCTGACCTATACGAAGACATCGCCGCAGAAGAAAAAGCAAGAGCCACCTACCAATGGATCATCGACCTCTCAGACGACCCAGACCTAAACGACTCCCTCGCCTTCCTAAGAGAACGCGAAATCATCCACTCCCAACGCTTCCGAGAAGCCGTTGAAATACTTAAAGAAGAAAGAGATAAGAAAAGGATATTTTAGTTCGAAATGCGGAAGTGGGCGTTTAGGTCCGACAAGCGCTGGAGCCCTTCAATATGAACACGCCCTTTGTGTTCGGATTGAAGGGTGAAGCGATCGAGGACCTGCCCGCTGCAGCTAGACACGAAATGCGGAGAGGGCCCGCTTAAATCCGCAGGATGTTGGAGCCCTTTCGAATGAGACGCTTTTTGTCTCAATCGAAAGGGCGAAACAGCCGGAGGATTTGGCCCGCGCAGCTAGACACGAAATGCGGAAGTGGGCGGTTAGACACGGCAGGCACTGGAACCCTATAAATTGAACACGGTCTTTGTGTTCGAGTTATAGGGTGAAGTGACCGAGTGTCTGCCCACTGCAGCTAGACACGAAATGCGGAAGCGCCCGTTTAGCCTCGACAAGCGCTGGAGCCCCGTAAAAAGAACACGGTCTTTGTGTTCATTTTACGGGGTGAAGCGATCGAGAGGCTGGGCGCTGCAGCTGGACACGAAATGCGGAGACGAGCGTTTAGAAACGGAGATATTGGAACTCTTGAACTAGAACACGCCCTTTGTGTTCGGATTGAAGGGTGAAGTGACAGAGTGTCTGCCCACTGCAGCTAGACACGAAAAGCGGAGACGCCCGGTTAGAAGGGAGATATTTAGAACTCTTAAACATATCTTTTTCATTCCATAAACATGCAAAAGCCATGCCGAAACCGGCATGGCTTTCCTTCTATCTCGCCTGATCCTCGGTACGATGCTTACGAGGACGCTGATTTAGTTTCACTTCAATTAATTTGCCTGCCCCCCAAAGAAGAACGATCGCTACTAGGATAAGAACCATTTGCAGAGGTTGATGAATTAACGCAAAAACATCATGTCCAATAAAAGAAACGATCGAAATCATCACCATTTTTCCAAGTAATACAGCTAATACAAAGCTTCGAATACTCATATTCGAAAGGCCTGCTACCACATTGATTAAAGCCGAGGGCGTAAATGGAAAACATAGAAGCAAAAACACCATCCCAAACCCATGTCGCTCAATCCAGCGCAGTGTTTTTTCTATTTTGGCGTGTTTTGTTACCACTCGCATGAATCGCTGTCTTGCAAGCCGCCTGACCACCATAAAAACAATCAGAGCACCTAGAGATGCACCAAGCCATGAAAGCAACGAGCCGTACCAGAAACCATACGCTGCTGCATTGCCTGCCACAAATAGAAATAGCGGCAATATCGGAATAACTGCTTCTAGCATAGGAAGCAAAATTCCTGGTAATGGTCCAAGAGCACGATACTGACCGAGCCATTGTCTGATTGTTTCTTCATTTAAAAAGTCTTTAATCATTTCCCACTCCATCTGGGAATCAACCTCGTTTCCTGGTGCCTTCGTCAGAGTGATCGCACGAAATGCTTGTTTACACCATTAAATCACAAAAAATTGCGATAAGAAAGTTTGGTGCTATTTCAACAAGGAATCGTACACTTCTTTATCCAATTCTTCTGCTTTCTTTTGATTATATGTTTTTTCGTATTGAGGTTCTGTTGTGATTTTAGCTCCCCAAAACATTGTCTCAAGCACTTGATTGACATTTACATTAATTTTCGCAAGCTTTAGTGAAACACCTTTCATGGCATCTTCTAGGATTGAGGCACTTCCATGAATGGAATACACGGTTTCCAATCCAATGATCGTGAATACTACATGAGGATTTTCTTTGACATTTTGAATCGTACGTGAATTTGTTGTAACTGAAAACCGAATATTGTTCTTATCTAAACATTTCACCCACGATATGGCAGATACGTTTGGAGTTTGGCTTTCATGATCAATCGTTGAAAGCATAACAAGCTTCTCTCCTTCAAAAAAAGATACAAGATCCTCATTAAGTTCCGTCAAAATTCCTTTCTTCGCCAAATGCCTCATCCTTTCACTTACTATTATCGACTCTCTTCTAAAAGATTACCACGAATTCCGCATAATGGAAACGCTTCACAGAATCGCACTGCTTATGAGAAAAATAATAAAAAAACCGTACTCATTTGAGCACGGTTAACAGGGGGAAAATCACTTTCAAACTACTTAGGGGGTTTGATAAAGAATATTCCCGATTCTATAAAAACCAAACTACAAATTTAAAATGGATACTACTTTTTTTCATTTAATTGAAGAGACCCTTTTAAATCAACATCGACAGTTTCGAAATTTGGTAAATTTGATAAGGTCATAACCGCAGGCAATCCTGAAGAAAAATGCTCATAATCAAGGTCAAGCCGAAATTCTTTCGGTGATTCCGTAGAAGAGGTTTGATAAATCAGAATATCACTTTTATTCTTATCCTTTATTTCTAACAATACAGGCTTTTGTTGTTCATAAGATTCTCGCTCTTCTTCCGGTATAGAACCTAGACGATCTTCATAAGCTTGACTGCTTTCCATGTAAATCTGATTCAATAATTTGGGCGAGTGATCTTTATTTCCATCTATTCTAATTACCAGCTGATTGCCATCACCACTACTCTGGGTATGTACAGTATAAGTTAACCCGCTATAGTCTCCAAGGCTGACCTTTTTCCCATTTTGTATAGCTTCCCAATCCTCATTTGTAATCCTCTTAGAAATGAGGCCATCTTTATTAAAAACGACTTCATTTACTTTATAAGAAAACGTCTCTTGTAACGTACGAAACGGTTCTAGCGCTACATAAGTCCCTTTCTCATCCTTTAATAAAACCCGTTCAAATGGATAAAAATCTTCTTCTGTTGCATTCGTCATGACGAGTCGTGTATGTAGATCATCATTGCCCTTCATATATAATTTATTCGTATTAAGACCAGCTTCAAAATGTGTAAAAGTAAAATCGCCTTCATCTGTATGAATTGTTTCATTCAGATCTGCTTTGGCATAAATGTTGTTCGAAAAATCGCTTTCCAAAGCAAGCTCTTGATTTTCAAGTTTTATTTTGTCATCATCAATCTGTGCGTACACATTCTCGAAGATAACCGAATCTGCATCTGAAAAGCGAGCAAATTCTTCGATGAAATCAGCCTCTTCACTATTCGGGTATAGAATTTCTGCTCGATAAATACGATGATTAATAACCGCTGGCTGTTTTCCTGGCTGGTTTGAAACTTCCTGCTGACTAACTAAAAAGGATTGATCCGTATCGCTGGTGCCGTTAAATCGCAAGGAACCGATATGAAAGGTCGGTAAATTAGACGGCTGATCATTTTCTTTCAATGAGAAAGAGTATGTAATGTACACAGCTCCAAAATTAATGACCATCACATCATGGATAACAAGATCACGATCATTTGCCAATATGGGGATAAGGTGATCACTGCTATTTAATGCTCCGATCTCTCTAGCTAGTTGAAGCTGAGGGATCATATCATTCATAGAATCCTCCCATTGGTTAGCGGATTCATAAACCTCAAACAAAGATTCATCAACCTTAAAATTCGGTTCTCCGCTCTTGAGTTGATTAAAAATGATAAGAAACAAAGCGAAAGATACGAAAATTCCAATAATTTTATAGAGATTTAACTTCTTCATATAGCCCCCCATTTCTGTCATATACTTCTATTCTATCAGTTTCTATTACCATGTTTAACCCTACGTGGGTCATTCAAAAACAGTCACTAAAAAAACTTCCTAATTGGAAGTTTTTTTAGCGCTCACTATGGAGTTATTTCGACAGGAATACGAAACAGGAAACTCTCTTCCTTATCATCAATTATAATCGGCACCTTTACTTCTATTTGGTAAGCACCAGAGTCAAGTGGTTCAGTCTTTAGTGACTCTCCTTCAACTATATCATCTGTTGAGACGTTTTTCAGGACAGATGGGTCAGGGGATGTATAAGGAATAACAATATCGTTTGTCTGATGTTCCGTAATCTGATAATCTAACATACTATTTTCGACTACCTTTATTCCCGTTTCTTCTTCCCCTTCATATTTCAATTTAGCTGTAAGAGTGATGGCGTTATTTTCAGCGAGTTTGCTATTTACAAGGGCACCGACCGGTACTTTAGGCTGCGTTTCAGATCGTGAAACAACATCTCGTTGGTTTTCACTCAGTAAGTATTCACTCGTATTCATTTTCCGGTCGCTAAATATGACGTTGACAGCGCCTACAATAATAAACACAATAAAAAATAAGATGATCAGTTTAGAGCTATCAAACTTCCAATTCTTCATGACGACATCCTTCCATGCTTAACTCAATGCTACTATTATATCATTTCCTCATTCGAACAAAACAAAAAAATCTGAAAGGAATAAGAACGTTTGATACACTTACATTAAGCTTCTCGAAAGGATGTTATCGAATGGACTTGATCATGGATATCCTCTATGGAGTTGGAATCGTATTTTTTCTAATCATTGGTTTGTATTTCGTCGATCTTTTTCGAAAATGAATCCTTAAGCGTTTGGTCCTGCTTTATAAACAACTGATGGGGAAGGATCAATAACAGATGCATCGTATTCTTCTTTCACAACACCTTGGGGCATATCTTTTATAACTCGAACAAGCTCTTCTTCATCGGGGTTGTATCCCTTCCCAGATAAATATTCCATAATCTCTCTTGTTGTTACGGGTTCTTCTACGTTCTTTAAAAAGCTTATAATTTCTTTTTGCATGTCTATTCTCCTTTTTTTACGCCATTTACTCACAATTATTCAATACCCTATGTAAAGAAAATGTAATCGTTTAATCTCCTTACTCTTTCCAAGCTTATTGAAATTCGCTAAACTTAAGATAGCGTTATAACTTAATGGAATCATTTTCTAAATATAGAGGTTACGAGAAGAAAGGGGTAAGACATTGCGTCCAATATTATTGCTACTATCACTGGTCTTTGTCATTTTGACAGGATGTGGAGATAATTCATCACAGTCTACAGACGATTCAAGTGGGGGAGATGAAATGAAGGAGGAAATCACTTTTGAAACAGTAGAAATGCAAAACGCGCCAAGAGATATTCAAACGACCGTTCAACAAAAGTGGTTAGAGAAATCGACCTTTACGATTCCATCAGGTGAAGAACTGTATATTATCATTACTCGCGGTGAGATGCCCACAGGCGGCTATTCGGTTAACATCGAAAGCATCGAGAAAATAAACAATGAACTTGTCGTCTCTTATTACTATACCGATCCTAAAAAAGAGGATATGGTCACCCAAGCGATTACAAAACCATTTGTAATCTCAAAAATAGATATGACGAATGCACGCGTTAATTTTAAAGAAATTCAAAAAAGCGCTCCTTAATGGACTCGCTTTTTTGTCTCGATTTATTTGTTTGCGCTTTCAAATACAAATCCTCACCCCTTATTTTGTTGAGGCTAAGCGGTCAACTGTTTGGCTACCTTCTTTGACCAGCCTCACGATTGCTTCAAATTCGCTTATCTTGAAAGGATGGATTGGATGATTGTTTATGAGGAGAATGATTGTTTTGTGATGACTAGTCAGCATGATCATGCGCTTTTATCGGGCCAGTTTGCAGAAGCGTTACGTGAAGACTATTGGCCCGATTCGCTTTATCGTGAAGAGGTCTTACATGCGATTCGCTATCATGATTGTGGATGGATCCCGATCGATGACGTACCGTTTTGGAACGATCGACGCGAGGCCCCTTATACTTTTCTAGATTTCCCACTTGCTCCCAAGCTAACCTTTTACAAAAAAGGATTAGAAGATGTTATAAATAAGACGACTTACGGCGGTTTTCTTTGTAGCAAACATTATCAATCGTTTTTTTACAATGCTACATCTATGGCAGCTAAAACGTTTTATGCTGAAGAGGATACTAGACAGAATCAACTGTTAGAAACTTTTCGCATTTCGGAATCCCTACTCATCTTTCATTACCAATTACTACAATTTTGTGATGACTTGTCACTATACGTCTGCTTTCAAGAACCTGGAGTTTCAAAAAGCGAAGAACTTTCGTGGTTTAAGAAAGGGTTTTCACAATCTTTTTATTTTCTAACGACAGATAATGCCATTCTTACACACTGGCTTTCTAAGGAAAACATTCATATCTCATACCCACTATTTCATGAAGAGCACTCGTTTCATGTTAAATTAAAGCGGGTTCCGAAAGAATTAGTAGCAGTTGAAGGAATCGCTAAAGCCTATCAGACGACTCCATTTGAGATTCGAACCTTTCACTTTAGCCATAATGAATAGACGACCATTATAAAAAGAGACTTCTCAAAAAGGAACTTCTCTTTTAATAAAAAGAAGTTCGATTTTTTTGAGAAGCCCATTCGTACTGTTCGTTAAAATATATTCGATAAAATATAAAATAATGTTCCGCATCCTACAATGGAATAATTAAAAAGGCGATTGTTTTCTGACCAATTCTTTTCAGCGTTGAACTTTTCAAAGGCAAGCATTCGATAACTCGTCTCGCTTCTCATTCTCAACACGCCCCTTATTACAACTATTCTTTTTTATAATTGTAAGCGCTTACTTAACTAAAGTAAAGAGTTGCATAAAAGAAAAAAGCGCTTGCTCAGCGCGATTCATCAGAAAGACGATAAGGGAGTTTTATCGTTACCACAGTGCCTTCTCCTTCTTTACTATCGATTAACAAGTTGCCCTGATGATTTTGAACAATTCGTCGACAGATCATCAAACCGAGGCCATTCCCCTTTTTTTTAGTCGTATAAAAAGGCTCTCCTAGATGGGTTAGCTGGTGATTTGGAATGCCTTCCCCATTATCTCTCACTTCAATGATAACTTCATTTTTAATTGGAAAAAGGGAGAGTATGATTTCTCCACCGTTCGGCATTGCTTCGATCGAATTCTTTATAACATTGATGAGAACTTGTTTGATCTGATTTTCATTGCAAGATATGTTAGGAATGTTTTCAATCACTCTAGTGATTATTTGCACGTTGTTTAACGTTGCCTGCGTTTCAATCAAGGTAAGGACATTTTGAAGTAAATCTTGTAAGTTCGCTTTCTCAGGAGCTAAAGCCTGCGGTCGCGCCAGCACCATAAATTCATTAACGATCATATTAATGCGATCCAATTCATCAAGCATAATGCTAATAAACTCTTGATCACTGTCACTATCCAGCCTTGATTTTAAAATTTGTGTAAAACCTTTAAGAGAAGTTAATGGATTTCGAATCTCATGAGCAACGCCAGCAGCTAGTTCACCTATAACTGATAATTTATCGGACGTTCGAAGCAGTTCTTCGGCGCGCTTACGATCTGTAATATCTTTACGGATATAAACATATTGGTACGATTCTCCGTTATCACCAGTGAACGGCACAACCGTTGTATCGACCCAAAAATCGTTTCCATGTTTCGTTTTATTATTGATTTCGCCTTTCCAGACTGCACCCGATTGAATTTGCAAGTCCATTTCGTCAAAAAAAGACTGCGGATGATACCCTGAATCTAGAATCATATGTGTTTGACCGAGGAGTTCGCCTTCGGTATATTCCGTAATCTCACAAAATTTCTCATTCACAGAAGTAATCTTCCCAGACTCATCTGTCACAGAAACTAGGGCACTTTCATCAAGGGCATATTTTAAATCTTTTAACTGTTTTAGCGTGCTTTGAAGCTCCTGTTCAGCTCTTTTTTTCTCAGTAATGTCTCTTGAGACGACAACATTCATTCTTTCTCCATTGACGCCATAAGGTATGGATCTTGCTCTATCTTCTAACGTAATCCAGTTTCCATTTACATGCCTCCGTCGAAATTCTGCGACTGCTGGCTTATCTTTCGTACTATGTAGTAAATGAATAACGGCATCCTGGTCATCAGGATGGATGTCTTCATAAAACGACTGACCTGTATACTCTTCAGTTTTGAAACCAAGAATGGTTTCATGGGAAGGAGAAGCATAGGTAATGATACCGCTCTCGACATTCACTAGTCTAATTAACTCTGATGTATGCTCAGCAATCAGCCGGTACTTTTCCTGACTTTCTCGTAGAGCAAATGCTGCTGCTCGTTCTTCCGTAATATCTCGAACGTACGTAAATACACCTTTTACTTCATGGTCAACATAAACAGGAATATTTACCAATTCAACCTCGAATGGCTCTTGATCGGGTGTAAGGAAAACCGTATTAAAATGTGTAACTTGCCCCTGAAGCGTTTTATAAAAAAAGTGATTAACTTCGTCATGTTCTGAAGCTAGAATAAAGTTTGTATAATGCTTACTTTTAATTGTGACATTGTAATACTTTGATAAGGCATCACCGAAGTGGTTAATATTTTGAATGAGTCCATTATGATCTAAAAGGTACATCATACCTGGATAATGGGCAAATAGCGATTTGTACGTTTGATAATTTCTATGAAGTTCATGAAGCTCTTGCTTATCTATAAGAACGTCTTGTGAATGTTTCACCATAAGTCCCCCTACGTACTCCGGATAAATTCCATAGTATGTAGTTTTTCTCTTTCCAAGCAAATGATTCCTGCTTAAATCTACATTAAGTTCTAAAATCCCACAAAAAAAAGCCGTGCTTCTAACGGCTTTCACACTGATCGATCGGATCGACTTCATCTTGCCACACTTCTTCATTTCGAAGCGCATACAGAATCCAGTCATCGTTCCCATTATAATCAGAGTCATTCCACTCACGGAAATGGACAACGGATTGAAAGATCTCTCCTTGAATGGATTCAATCAACTGATTGCGCTTAGGATGTTCATCTATCCAATCAAATAACTCTTTTGTGAGAATTGATTTAAGATCAAATTTCATAAGGTTTCCTCCTTTATTTTACCCTACAGGAAGAAAAAATTAGATTTAAGTTTCACAATACTTCCTCATTATGTTGTTTTGTTTGCATTAAGGCATTTAATAATCGGTCCAATTCCTGACTACAGCGAATGGTTCTCTCTGATGCAAAGCCGTAACGTCCCGCCATATCGAACATTTCTTTACGCTTTCTTTCAATTGCATCATACATGCTCATTCCTCCTCATGCCAATACATTATCATTATGCCCAAATCTCAGAGGAATCAAAACGCATTCGACCAAACTTCCTATAGTCTGTCAGAATTAGTAAGAATAAGACAAGTTGGACCAATAGGATTCGATTCTATTTTAGTTATAGCACTATGAATATGAAACCTTCCTCCTGTTCTTTCTTGCTTGTATACTTCTGTTATTCCCGCTTTTTCACAGTTTAATCCAGAGTTTGTGACCACAGCCCATTTCTCCCTATTTTCATATCTTTTTTACCATAACTTCAAAGGTTGTCGAACCGCTATCACTTACCTTTAAGAAGGATTGCTCATATGTAAATCCTGCCCTTTCATAAACTATTTTTGCGCGTTTATTAAAGGAGGCTACCGTAAGTCGAACGCTCTTATCACCGTACTTCTCATACGCATATGCGAGCCCAGCTTGAACAAAGCGAAGGCCTTTTCCATTTCCGGTCTGCATCGGGTGAAGACCCAGCCCAAAATCAAGTAAAGGAGCCGCATAAGCATTTTCTTTATAACCAGCAGGAACTTGAGCTGACTTCCCAAAACAAAAATAGCCGATTAATTTGTTGTTTTCTGTAACTGAAAAATAAGAGCCGTTCAAAAGTTCTAATAACACTTCTGAATCTCCATTTAGGTTGTACAAGGAATAGGGCTCCTCATATTGCCACGTTTGGATCTTTTTTGCAGTATCTTCTGTCATTGGCTGAATAATCATCATTTTAACCCTTCCCACTCTCCATGAAATTGTGTTAAAAATGATGTCATAAATTCATGTCGCTCTTCAGCAATTCTTAAACCTGTATTCGTATTCATTAAATCTTTTAAATTCAATAATTTTTCATAGAAATGATTGATGGCTGTCGACTTTTCATTCCGATACGAGCTAGCTGACATGTGCTCACGTGGCTGTATGGATGGATCATAAATTAAATCTCCCTTCGAGCCAGCATAAACAAACGTCCTGGCAACTCCAATCGCACCTATCGCATCTAAACGATCGGCATCTTGAACAACCTTTGCTTCGAGGCTACGAACAGGTGGACGATTCCCCCCTTTAAAGGAAATGGTTGTAATGATTTCCAATACGTGCTCGAGATCAGCCTTATTTAAAGGGAAAAGCAGTTGCTCTACTTCTTCTAATCCAGCTTGTTCTGATGAAGCGATTTTATCATCAGCAAGATCATGAACAAGTGCAGCAACTTCACAAATAAAGAGGTTAGCCCCCTCTTCTTTTGCAATGCTGCGCGCTTGTTTTACGACACGATCAATGTGGTACCAATCATGTCCACTTCCTTCCTTTTCTAATTTTTGTTTCACATATGTACGGAGTTCAGCGATAACATGGTCCATAACTTGATCTCTCCCTGTTTCAATTTAACGTTGCTTATCATAGAAAAAGGCCAGCTCTATGCTGACCTATAAATTCTCTTTCACTTCTGCTTTTTTCATCAGTTCAGCTTTCATTTCTTGAACTTTCTCTTGTGTTTTCGTTTCAACTAAATAGTCTTTTATCCGATCTTTCATTTCGTCAAAAGAAGGGGGATTTTCAGCATCTTTTGAGAATTGCTCATCATAAAATGCCTTTACTTCTTCATCAGATACTTCTGGTGTACCAATTTTTTCTTTTACAAATTTATCAACAACTACAATATCCGCATACTGGCTTTCAAGCTGCTCAAGAGTTATCCCTTGACCTTGTAGCGCTTTCTCAAGCTCCTTTTCCCCATCGAATTGTGCTTTTATTTGTTCAAGTTCTGTTTCAACCTCTTTATCTGATGCAGAGAAACCTTCTTCCTTCGCTTTTTGAAGTAAAAGTTCCTGTCCTATTAAATTATCCATCACTTCTTGCTCAATCGATTTCGCTACCTCAGTATCTGATGGATCTTCCCCGCTCATCGTATAGCGAAGCTGAGTTTGTACAAGCATAGAATTATAATCTTTTCCTTTGATCTCTTCACCATTAACCGTTGCGACAACCTTGTCTTCTTCTACCTTCATCGCTTCAAGTTCTTTTTGCGTTTCTACAGTTGCTGAATCTTCAGAAGCAGGTTCTTCGTCCGTTGCCTCACTATTATTACTACAAGCAGCAAGCATTAGAACCCCAACAATCAATAATAAATTAAGATATTTTTTCATGCAATTGATGAACTCCCTTCCAATATGACGAATCGTCTATGGTGTTTATTTTACTTAGTATAACATTCTTAAAAAAACTTCATGAAGAATATGGGATATTTTTGTTTTTTTAATAGACTCTGCTCGTAGATATTGTTGCTTTTAGATAAGTGGTTAATTTCCGCTCCTCACCGCTTTCCGCCGGGCGGGCGGTGAGCCTCCTTCCGCTACAATTAGCGAAGTGTGTTTTTTTTATTCAATAATTGATTCAAAAGTAACAATTTATTAGAAAAAGAGCCTTATAATAAAAGTGCTGTTTCAATTGAGCGCTCTATTTAAAAAATCGAAAGAAAAAACCCTGGAAAGAAACCCAGGGTTAGTGTAAATAATGATACCGCTTTTCTAGTCGTTCCTGGAAGAAGGAAACACAAACGCATACTCCCCAATATATAAAAGCTACGAGGATATACATTGTCATAAAATCAAATTCTCTTCCGCCAACAATTTTCGCATGATGGAGCAGTTCTGGAACGGTAATAACGGCGGCTAAAGAAGACGCTTTGATCAGATCGAGCATCACGTTCGATAGAGGCGGTATGGCGATTCGCGTTGCTTGTGGCAAAACCACTTCTCTCATCGTCGTCCAATAGGACATGCCTAGAGCGGTCGAAGCTTCCCATTGGCCTTTTTCAACTGATGAAAGAGCAGAGCGTTGAATTTCTGCAATATATGCCGCACTATTTAAGCTAAACCCAATTAACGCACACGTTAACGCTGAGAATTGAATTCCTACAACCGGTAGACCAAAATAAAGAATATAAAGAAAAACAAGAATTGGCGTTCCTCTCATAAAGGAAATGTAGAGGCGCGCTGGCCATCTGAGGGCTTTCCATTTGGACATTCTACCAAGAGCAAGAAATAAGCCCATACCCAAACCAATAATCATTCCAACAAACGCAATTAATAGCGTTAACCCAAGACCCTGGATCACATAGGGAAATGATTTTAACGCAAGACCTGCATCAAATAAATATTCCCAGTGTATTTCCCCCACTTGTTACAACTCCCACTTATTCTTCAATATCTAGATCTGGCTTAACCGATACATCAGCTCCATTGAAGAACTTCTCAGATAGTTCTTTCATCGTGCCGTCTTCTTTCATTTCTTTTATCGTCTCGTTCACTTTTGTTTCTAATTCGCCACTATCCTTTTTCATTACAATATGTTGGTTGTTAGGATAGTACTCAATATCAGGATGGATGGTTATGTTTAAATCTGGAAAAGCAGCAAGAGCAAGTGTTTGTAAGTAATAATCATTTAAAATAATATCCGTTCGACCATTCGATACATCACGTAAATACTGTTCATTCGTCGCATTATCATAAATTTTTTCTTCTGCACCATGCTCACGGGCAACTTCCATATAAACCGTCGTAGAAGCACCAGCCGCAATCTTTCCATCTAGATCATCAAGAGATTGAATACCGGATAGATCATCTTTTCTTACGATCGCTGTACCATAAGAATACTTAACAGGCTCAGAGAAAGTGAACTTTTCCATTCTTTCATCTGTTGAAGTAATATCGTTGGCTGCTAAATCAACTTTGCCCGAATTAATGCTTGTTAACATACCATCAAAGCCCATTTCTTCAAATTCTACATCAAGGTCAAGGCGTTTCCCCACTTCTCTTACAACTTCTACTTCGTAGCCCGTCACTTTATCCGATCCTTCTTCGTAATAAGATGTAGGATAAAGCGTTCCTGAAGTTGCAACGACAAGTTTGCCTTCTTCTTGTATTTCTTCCCATTTCGTTGCTTCTTTTTCGTCTGAAGCTCCATTCGATTCATTCCCACCATTCGAACAAGCACTTATAACAAAAACAACTAGTCCCATTAAAAGAACAGGAGCCAGTCGCTTCATGAAATTCGTCATTTATTTCACTCTCCTTTAATCTAGTAAACAGCAAAAGCTTATCACTATATGACATTGTATTGCAACTGTTACAACGCTCTCTTCAAAATGCAAACTATTCCTATTTTTCACATATTACCACAAAGTACTACAACCAAAAAAACACTCCTTATACTAGGAGCGTTTTAGTTGTTCATCTATTTTTTCATGGAGGTATGAGGTTGCCTGATCAAGATGCTTAATTGCTTCACCAGGAAATTTATCAATGTCTTTTGCTCTTTTTACATGACCGTATAAAACAAGATCCTGTGAGTTCATCACAATATCAAGCACTTCTCTTCCAACTTCATTTTTATTTTGATCCATATGAAGAGCGGTTTTGTACTCTCTTACAACTTCAGTGAGTATTTGCAGTCTTTGTAAGTCCATATATCCTCATCCCTTTGCAAAGTATATCCAATTAAATCCTATCATGAATTTGTCAGAAAAAACACTGGAATTATTGAATAAAACGCAGTAAGTCACCATAGATAACCTGATCTGAATAATCGAGTTCATCTTGAACATCACCAAAATAACGAGCACATTTGTTTCGATTCGTTTTTGACGTGCTTTCTTTGTTATAACACGTATTCTTTGTATAAATTAGATTCTTTGTAATAAAGCTTCCATCACGAAAAATCACAAGGTCTTTTCGTTTTTCTGAAAAAAGGCTCGTTCCGAAATTTAAACTCTTACTTTCTTCTACACCTAATAATTCTAAAATTGTTGGTTTAAGATCAACCTGTCCACCAACCGTATTAATGACTTCTCCATCCTCCCCAGGAATATGAATGATGAGAGGAACTTTTTGGAGATCAACGTGTTCAACCGGGCCAATTTCTTTACCAAGATATTCGCCAAGCGCCTTATCGTACGTTTCAGATAAACCATAGTGATCACCATATAAAACAAAAATCGAATCTTCATATAAACCGGCTGCTTTCATTTCTTCAAAAAAGGTTTTAATCGATTCATCTTCATATCGCACCGTTGCAAAATAGCGGTTCACTACCTCTTCTTCCGTCTCAGGAAGAGAAATCATTGTATCTTCTTCCTCTAATAAATAAGGGAAATGATTCGTCAGCGTTAAGAATTTAGCAGAATATGGCTGTTCCAACTCTTTTAGATAGGGAATCGACTGTTTAAAAAATGGAATGTCTTTTAAGCCATAGTTAATGGAATTCTCATCACTAACGTCAAAGTCTTTTTTCGAATAGAAGCGATCATAACCTAGTGTCTCATACATTTCTGATCGATTCCAAAACTCACGATCATTTCCGTGAAAAGATGTTGTTGTATACCCTTCGTTATTTAATGCCTCTGGCAGAGAGAGAAATTCGTTTTGTGGCTTTCTTACAAAAACAGATCCTCCTGAAAGAGGGTATAAACTACTATCAATCATAAATTCAGCATCGGAAGTTTTTCCTTGTGCGGTTTGATGGTAGAAATTAGGGAAGAAAAAACTGTCTTCTTTTAACTTATTTAAAAAAGGTGTTGCTTCTTCTCCGTCAACACTCTCATTAAGCATAAATGCTTGAGTCGATTCTAATGAGATAAGAATAAGGTTCTTCCCATTTGCGATTCCTTCATAAGAGGAAGGTTCAACTTCCTTATCTTTCACATACTTCTCAATTTCAGATAGCTCGGTATCATCTGCAAATGCACTATTAATTGACGTAAAAGAATTAAACCCGATATCATAAACATGATACGTATAGGCTCCTAACGATTTAACAAAAAGTTCTCGATCATATGATTTTTCAAATAAAAGAGGATGCATGATAAGTGCTAACGTAGCTGTACATAGAAGAACTGCGACGCTACTAATCGCTGTCCTTTTCTTAAGTTTCTTGGAAAGAGCTAATTTATGTAGTCCTTTACGCTTTAATAACCAAAATAAAACGATTGAATCAAAAACAATGAATGGATCATATAAGTTCAATAACTCAACTGTACTCTGACCAAGACCTCCAACATTCCCAAACTGAAAGAGGACGGGTACTGTTACAAAGTCTATGTAAAAACGATAATATAAAATGTTGCAATAAAGTAGTGCTGACAAAACAAAATAAACTGCTAGCATCAGGCCTGGTTTTGACTGCTTTCTAAATAGACCGATACCTAGCAGTAATGCGATTGATCCTATTGAATTTATCATCAGGAATAGCTCTTCCCCAATACCGTTTAACGAAAAAGTAAATTCAAACCGATAAACAAGGTACGTTTTTAGGGAAAGTAACGCTATTAATAAAAAATAAAATCGCCACAAATCCTTTTCTTTTCTTCTCTCTACATCCATCAATTATGCACCCCTCATATCTCCCTATCTCAAACGAGCTTTCTCTTTATTTACCACTAAAGAAGGGAAACCAAACCGCTCACAGTCTCCTTCCTCTATTAATGACGAATAAAAGAACAAGAAAGTTTCAATTTAGTATGAAAAAACTAAGGCGATGACACCGAACGCAATGAAAAAAAGTCCTATTGTCACACAAGTGATTGTTACGACCCACCATGGTATTGAGTCAAGGGCTTTTGTTTCAATAAAGAAAAAAATACTTTCATCTTTGTTGGAAGCTTCAGAGGCTCTTGCACGGCCAGCCGTATTAGACTTCATAGCCTCAAGGCGATGAAACAAATACCGGGGACTTCCTACTAACGCAACACCAGCAACCCAAAAAACGACAGCTATTGTCCAAGCCATACTTGATCCGCCTTTCTCTAAACGCCTTTTGTTCTGTAGTATGAACGACTTCATCAAAAAAAACACCTCAAAAGTTGAGGTGTTTAGCGTTTAATGCGTTCGGGCTTTGTGTAGACATTAAATCCGCCGTTTCGGATAAAACCTACGGTTGTTATGTTTAAATCCTCAGCCAATTGAATCGCTAACTCAGTAGGGGCAGACTTCGAGAGAAGAACACCAATACCCATTTTAGAAAGTTTAATGACGACTTCAGACGATATTCTGCCACTAAAGGCTACGCTAAGATGGGACGGCCTAAGATGCTGACGAAGAACATAACCATATAATTTATCGAGCGCATTGTGTCTTCCAATATCGGTTCGTGAAGCTAAAAGCTCACCATTGAGAAAGATAGCCGCATTATGTACACCACCGGTTGTTTTAAAAGTCGTTGATTGGCTTTGTAGCGCCATCATGTTCCCGAGGCATTCTTGCGCTGTTAGCTGTGGCGCCTTGGTTATAGTCCTAGCTGTCCTGGAATCGCTTTGCAAGTAAAAGTGTCTACTTTTCCCACAACAGGAGCCGATCACTCGTTTTGTATACGTTTCAGATGTTAAAGGAATGTGAACATTGGCTTTGACATTCACAATTCCTTGACCTTCATTAAAGAGCATTTCCTCAATGTCCGCGCAAGACCGGATGACTCCCTCTGATGCTAAAAAACCTGTAACCATATCCTCTAAATGATCCGGTGTGCAAACGAGCGTTGCAAACTCTTTACGATTCACTCGAATGGTGAACGGCTTTTCTAATGCAATTTGATCATTTTTTTCCACCCATTCGCCTTCACGATAGCTTAATACGATTCGATCTGTTAAGTGTTTCTCCATTGTTAACCACCTATAAAGGACATTTCAATCTTTTCTCGATTTAATACACTTTCTTCCGTTCGCTCATCTGAATAACGATCATCTCGTCCATTCCATAAGTTTGCTACCATGGTCCTTAGCTCTTCATCAGTGGCTCCGTTTCTTAGTGGGTTTCGAAGACTAGTCCCTTTTGAAGCAAATAAGCATGTGTACAGAGCACCATCAGCAGAAAGACGCGCTCTTGTGCAACTTGAACAAAATGAATCGCTAACAGAGGAAATGACGCCAACCTCACCACTACCATCTTTGTATTGGTAACGGGACGCGACCTCTCCGAAGTATGCTGCATCAAGAGGTTCTAAATCATAAACTTCTGATAATTGATCAATGATTTCCTTTTTACTCATCACATGATCAAATTTCCATCCGTTTGAATTTCCTACGTCCATGTACTCGATGAAACGGACGATGTGACCACTATTTCTAAAATAAGAAGCCATAGGTACAATTTCATGGTCATTAACACCTTTTTGAACGACCATATTGATTTTGACTTGAAGACCGGCATCAGCGGCTGCTTGAATTCCTTCAAGGACAGGTTTAATCTTCGTGCCTCTTCCATTCATCTTTCCAAATGTTTCGTCATGAATGGCATCTAGACTAACATTCACTCGAGTTAGTCCTGCCTCTTTTAACTTGAAGGCTTGTTTTTTAAGTAGCGAAGCATTTGTCGTAAGCGCTATATCAGTTAACCCGTTAATCTCAGATAACATGGTAATCAGCACATCCAGGTCTCTTCTTAAAAGCGGTTCGCCACCAGTAAGGCGAATTTTCTCAACCCCCATTTCAACAAACAAACGAGCAAGCCTTGTAATCTCTTCAAATTGAAGGAGACTTGTTTTTGGAAGAAATTCATAATCTGGTCCGAACGTTTCTTCAGGCATACAATAACGGCAGCGAAAGTTACACCGGTCTGTAACTGATATACGAAGATCCCTTAGCGGACGTTTAAATTGATCGTATACAAGGTTTTCTGATGGCATTATCTTCGCTCCTTTCTAACAATACGAATGAGCTAATCGTAACGCTTTCGTGCACTTTTTTCCAGTAATATCGCATTTCTTCGGTTTTCAACATCAAAAAAAGTGCTGCTTTACACAGCACTCGTTTGATTACTCACTCATTCCTGGCATATCCTTGGCCTGTTCAATCACTTCTTCCGGCACCTTTACTTCATCAATTTTATTATACTGATCATAAGTGGAGTTCATTTCCATCACGCTTGAAATCGTTTCACCTTCCATGGTCATCTCACTATCCATCGTCATTTTCATTTGCACAGGAAGGTAATTTTCCTTATCAATTGTATAGGTGTAGGCAACTTCATTTACGGTCATTTGATCCATTGCTTCTTCCATCATTTGATTTTGTCCACCCATTTCTTCCGCTGTCTTTTCCATTAGACCTTGAAATTTCTCACCAGATGCTTTGAGTGTCATCACATACGTATCTTCTTCTTCTGTTAACGTAAATTCATCAACAAATTCTTTTAACATTTCCATTTGTTCTTGTGGATCCCCTTGTGTTTCCTGAAGAGAAAGCAGCGTATCCGTCATATCATCAGGAAATTTCATCCACTGTTCACCTTGCTTCATAAAAAAGCCTTCTTCAGTAAAGTATGATTCTACTTGCATGCTTTCTCCATTTGCTGTCATATCAATCATTTGATGAAAAGCCATTGGGTCCATCACCATGTCAGCATCAATCACGCTTTTCACTTCCATCTCTTCTTCACCTGAACCGATGCTCTGAATCATATCCGCTTTCATATGGAAGTTTTCTATGTCTTCCTGAGCTGAAATGGATCTCTCAAAAACTTCTTTGGCGTCGACACCTTCTTCCACGCTCACTTCTCCACCAGATTCCGTTGTCCCACTGCATGCAACCAAGATAAGCATGAGTGCACTAACCATTGCAATCATTCGAAACTTCATTTAGCTCTCCTCCTATATTTTTACTCTACTAGTAATACGAGTGAGCAGAGATGAGGTTTCAATCATTGTGCATTTCATCCTATTTTCACAACAAAAAAACCGGCACATTCGGCCAGTTTAGCTAATAGATTTCGTGTAACGATCTGCAACGCTACTTGCTCCATATGAATCGGGCTTAATGCGTGCGATATATCCTACAGAAGTAACCCATCCCACGACTTCTTGAATCACTTTCCGCGTTTCACCTTGTTTTCCAACATCAAGATGAATTTCAATTGGCCACGTTTCTAATAGTTCTGCAAACCCTTCATTTTTTAACGATTCCATGAGCTCAAGACTCATTTCAGTCTCTTTGTAAATGCGATGCCTGAGCTCATGAATCGGTTTTTGTTTCACTTTCCGGTAGAATATCCTTGCTCCTTTGCCGACACGGTGAATAATAAGCGCCGTCACAAACTGCGTCGCTTTACGGCTTGTCTGTGAATCGGTTCCAATAACAATCCGATAGATACCCTTAGGATCTTCTTTCGTATAATCCTCAATCAAATGTGTTACCTGTTCGATCGTTACTTTTCCAGCTGTTGGACTTATAAAATCCATGAATATTCCCTTCTTTCATCAGGATAGTAGTTAGTACTATGTTTATTCATAAGCTGAAAAATATGTACGAATCGAAAAGATTTGCCTAGCTATTATAAAGACTTCGATCATCAATTTGACCGTTTTCTTTGTGAACGACTAGCTCTGAAGGGCGATTTTCATCACACATTTTTCTTCCAAACTGGTAAGCTTCTTCTTTTGTTTCAAACGATTTTGTCGCTTGTTCGGCTCCTTCTTTTTTTATCTCCCATGATTTGGTCTTTCCAGTTTGAACATGATAAATTGTTTTCATCATTAATAATTCCCCCTTTTTCTATCACATTCCTTCCTTCTTAATCACATAAACCTTCTTATGTTCTTGAGAATGGAAGAACTTCAGCTGGTTTTTTACGATGCAAAATGTTGACTGTTTTATACCCTTCCCTCTCCTTAGCAAAAAACGTTCTACTAGATATTGGTCTTTTCGTTGACCAGTTGATTGAAGCTGGATTTTGCCAGGAATCATGTGTAATAAGCTCTTGTTTATAATAGTAACAATTTCCGCTAGAATAGCGTTCACAAATGTACCTTACAGTATGTTTAGTATGCATCTTTCTTTCTGCTCCTTTATCGATTTTATAGATAAATAAAACCGCAGCTAAGCTGCGGTTTTATCATTATTTCCCATCTTTTAGAAGAATAACATTTAATGATGGATCTCCATCTAATAAACCTAATGCAATCGCGGTGTAGTTTACTCCAGCTTCTACTGGTAAATTAGGTAGATCCAACACGGCTTTATCCGTTCCAGCCGGTCGAATTTCTAGATTGTACGTTCCTGGATCAATAAACTGGTATTCCGAGTTTTGGGTAAAAGCAAGGTTTTTAATAAGTGCATCTCCACCCTTAACCCCGATGTCAACCGCCGGCGCATTTGGTGATGCATGTACTGCCCTTAAACCAGCTTTTTCCCCTGATCCCTTTTGGTCTTCTAGTACTTTTAGCGCAAGATTCTCGAGCTTACCGACCGCCAGTACGGAATAAGTTTTCCCTGCTTCTACAGATAATTTTTGTTCAAGGACTGGCTTTCCTTCTCCATTAGCAGTAGAAGCAAATACTTGAATTGTCTTCTCACCTGGTGCCAACATTGCATAGTCTGTCACATCTTTGAAAGCTGCGTTCTTAAAGGCTGGTTGCCCATCTACATAAATATCAACTGCTGGCGCATCTGGTGAAGCATGAATGACTCGAACGTTCGCATTGTTATTCTTTTCCGCTGCTAAACTTTGTGGAGAGACGGCTACTAAAAGTGCAACCACCATAATGAAACTCCATATCCATTTCATAAAAATTACATCCCTTCTGCTTTGTTTGGTGACTTGCCTATTTTTTACCGAAAGAAAAATATTATTCATAAAAAAACAGACCCTCTTAGGATCTGCTTCATGTTCATCGCTCACATGATGAATTGTTTTTTTTCGCGAGAAGCTGAACGGCTATCTGTTCACACTTCGAGAGTGGAATCACTTCTTCATACGAAAAATGATAAATGGCTTGAATTTCTTTGCTTAACTCGGCGACATCATCTAGCTGATGAACAAGCTGGACCACATCTGCTGCTTCCGTATCATAATCATCTATTCCAATGGACAGCGGGTCCCATTCTTTAATCACATGGACAAGCTCTATATTTAGTTTACTTACCTCATTCATTCTTCACACCTACCTTACTCAGGTAGTGTACCATACCTCTTCTTTTCGAACATACGCTATTATCCCGCATACAGTAATAAGTGAAATCTGTTTCTAAGGATGTGAAACCATGCCGGCAATCGTCGGAGCTATTAAAGTAAACACGATGGGGAGCAGCGCAGTATTTCACGTCGGTGATGTTTTTGTTGTATCTCCAACCAGCGTCATACGGACATTTGCAGGTGGAGGCTCATTCAACACTGGGGATGGCTTGAACGTGAGCAGTTCTTATAGCGTAACAAGTGTAGACGATAGTGATGTTGCAGATCAAAATGTGGTTGCGAATATATAAGAGGGCATTCACCTAAATTTATTTACAACATACAATTAAATAAGGTGAAACCAACATTTTGATACGGGAGTTGATGGTCAATGTATCCAAACGATAATTTCTACGCGATCTTACAGCGGATGCAACAAAGCATTGAACAACAAAACAATCGTATCAAAATGCTTGAAGATATGATTGATGAGTTAAGAGATAATTGCAATGAATTATCTAAATCTCCAAAAACCAATATCGAAAAAATCGAATACAAATTCGATCAATTAAAAATTGAAAGACTTGATGGAACATTAAATATTGGCCTTACTCCTAACGGAGGGGCCGACGTGCTTGATGACTTCACCGTAAATGGTGGGAATGGGATGAATCCCTCAAATGTTCCACCTGAAGCGATCCAATCCATTCAACAGAATGTGGAGTCGTATATGCAAAACGGGGCGCTACAGAAGCTAGGCGAATTAGAAAAAAAATATCAGTATCCGCTGGATGACCCGTATCGCCACTTTATCTTAAATGACATTCAAAAGCAGCTTGATCAGAGAATTAATTATTATGTGAACCAACAAACGACGCGTTCACCCGAAGCAAATGTTGAGCAACTGGTAGAGGATGTATCAGCTAAAATTAAGCGAGACATCTCAAATGGAATGGAAGCTTTCCTTAAAAACTTACCCGGAAGGACTGATTTAAAGTGAATTACACCGTAATTAACAGGGGATTATCAGTCGGTCACATAGATATTACGGCGGTCGCAAGTTCGTCTGTATTTCTCATAGGTGACACCGAATCGATTGTTTGCTCTTCTATTTTTGATACGCCTCCTGAATCTTTAATCATCTCAAGACCTTTTGTACCGCTATCAACGTCATAAGGATATGATTTTATGTATAGCCGATCTTCACTTGTAAACTGGATTTATGTCACCTCACTCGATAGTAGTGGCATTGTGCAAATTGGTGATAGCAATCAAATTACACCTGAAGCAAAAATTTATGCCTTACAAAGAGAACAACCCATTTTTAGTGGCAATGAAGTTGAAGACCTGACCCAATTCCCGATTTACTCACAACCTCTGCCCCTCCCTCTTCTTACTGAAGATCTAAGGCAAACGACGATCCATGAGAATCCAATTATTAAAGTTGGTAGTATACGTATCACAGGTATCGCTGCTTCATCTGTTCTTCACGTAGGATCTACAAGAACGATTCGCACAGAAGCTCGAGTAAAACATAACCGCGAATATTTCTCTGATCCTTATGCAGACGAAGATTAAGAACGTATCGGCTTACAAGCACATACACTACTGTATAACGAATTAAAGGGTGTTCAATCATGCCTTCAATTGTAGGACCAGTTAAAATAAATAGCGCAGGTGGAGTCGTCAACTTCGGTGATAGTTTTAACACGACACCGAAATCAACCTCTAAAACATATGCTGGTTCAGGAGGATTCAATACAGGGGATTTTCATATTGTAAACAATGGATTCAGCTTAACTAATTCGCTTGATCCAGACGTTGCCGATGAAAACATAACTGCTAACAATTAGGGAGCTGAGGATTCGTGAATTTCTTTGTGAACCAAAACATCGTCATTCATCAGCTAAGAGTCGAGGGAATCTCGAATTCTTCCGTTCTCCAAATTGGTAGTGCTGGTATTATTAAACCACTTTCAAACCTATATAACACAGGCGGATATACCGAACCTGCTCCTGAACTCCCAAGTGCACAAACTTCAGAAACAACACCATATGTACCACTAGCTCCTCCAACATAAAAAAACCGCCAGTGGCGGTTTTTTTATTCGAACGTAAGAACAACTCTTCCATTAATGTCTCCATTTTCGAGTTCTTCAAAAATTTGATTAATCTCTTCTAGTGGACGAGTCTCAATGATCGTTTTCACTTTTCCTTCAGCAGCAAATTGGAGAGCTTCCATCAAATCCTTACGCGTTCCAACAATAGACCCAATTACTTTTACTCCGTTTAGTACCGTATCAAAAATGGGAATCGGCATCTCTTCTGGTGGTAATCCGACTGCAACGACACTTCCACCACGGCGAACAGCAGCATAAGCTTCACTAAAAGCGGGCTTAGAAACAGCTGTACAAACTGTACCATGGGCCCCTCCAATTTCTCGTTGAATAAATTCTGCTGAGTTTTCTTCTAGTGGATTCACCGTAAGATCTGCGCCAAGTTCTTTTGCTAAAGCAAGTTTTTCATTATGCGTATCAACCGCAACGACATGAAGTCCCATCGCTTTCGCGTATTGAACAGCAACGTGTCCTAAGCCACCAACTCCATAAATACCGACCCACTGCCCAGGCTTCGCCTCCGTCACTTTCAGAGCTTTGTAAGTTGTAACTCCTGCACAAAAGATTGGCGCTACTTCTTCAAAGCTTAAGTTATCTGGAATTTTAACTGCGTAATCAGCATCTGCTTTGCAATACTGTGCATAGCCACCATCTACAGAATAGCCAGCATTTTGTTGCTCTTTACAAAGCGTTTCGCGTCCAGTCAAGCAATACTCACAGTGGCCACACGCAGAGTAGAGCCACGGTACACCGACGCGGTCTCCTACCTTCAGGTGTGTTACGCCGTCTCCTATTTCCTCAATAATTCCTGCACCTTCATGACCAGGGATAAGCGGTAGTTTAGGTTTTACTGGCCAATCTCCGTGTGCAGCATGTAAATCTGTATGACACACGCCACATGCTTTAATACGCACTAATATTTCACCATGACCAATAACAGGTTTGTCCACATTCTTAACAGATAAGGGCTCTTTAAATGCATGTACAACGGCTGCTTTCATAATAAAAACCTCCATATGATGAATTTTCTTTTCCTTCTTCATCATAATGGAGGTTACTTGCTACGACTGTTACATTCGTCACAAATTGAGGTTATTCAGTTGGATTTTCTTCCTTTTTTTCTTCTACAGTAGAATCATTGTTCTTCTGAGAAGAGGAAGTCTCTTCTTCAGAAGGCTGATTTTCTGTACTTTCTGTTGGTTCACTTGCTTCTTCACTTTCCACAGGTTCTGACTCCTCGCCTTCCTCACTACTTCCGCTGTCATCATTTGTACCTGAAGAGGAGTCATTTCCAGTCGTACCTTCTCCCGTATCGTCAGACTGATCAGCGTTTGCGTTTCCTGAGTTGTCACCACTTTCTTCGGTACCAGTTTCATCTTCACTCGTTTCTTCATTACCTGAGTCTTCATTACCTGTTTCACTATTATTCGTATCTGGTGTCGTCTCACTTTCATCGGTACTCTCACCATCAGCATTTCCAGAGCTATCGGACTCTGAACTTTCTACTGGATCGGTTGATGGCTCTTCTGGTTTATTTTGTTCCTCCTTTTTTTCTTCTGGTTTATTTTGTTCCTCTTGTTTTACTTCCGGCTCTTTCTGTTTCTTAGGTTTTTCCTTTTCCTTTTCCTTTTCCTTTTCTTTTTCCTTTACAGAATTATTTGGTTTCGGCTGTGGCTTTTCTTCTACTTTTTTCTCAGGTTGATCTTTTTCTTTTGCAGCGTTATCTGCAGGTTTTTCGGTCTCGCGTTTCTTATCGGTTTGATCATTTTCGCTATCATTTGATGGTTCTTTCTTTTTAGGCAAAGGAGCTCTTTTCGGCTCTTCTCCTTTAAAATAAAGTTCTTTAATAATATTTGATGAAGGCGTTGCATTATTTGCACGTAGTCCAGATGTTTTATCAATTTCAATCTCTTCAACTGTATCAGGCTGTTCAAAATCTGGCGTATCTTTCCCTTTTGATACTTCACTCATTACATGCTGGAATAGCAATTTTGCAATGTCATCATCTTTTTTATGAATGTAAGTACTTTGAGTGGTTTTATCGTATCCGGTCCAAACTGCTGCAGTGTAGTTTGTTGTATATCCAGAGAACCATGCATCTGATACACCATCTCCATGAATGCCTTCTTCAAGACTCGTTGTTCCCGTCTTTCCGGCTATATCTAACCCTTTTACAGCTGCCTGCATGCCCGTCCCTTCTTTAACGACGGTTCGTAGCATATCTGTAATCATATAGGCTGTTCCTTCACTCATTGCTTTTTCAGGTTTTGAGGAAAGTTGCATTTCTTTTCCGTTTGGATAGACCACTTTCTCTACACTATAAGGTTCGTGAAAAGTTCCGCCAGAACCAAACGCCGCATACGCTCCTGAAAGCTGTAAAGGTGAGATTCCATTCGCAAAGCCACCGATTGCATAGGCCGGATATGTTTCTTCAATTGAAATGCCAAGTTTCTTTGCAAAGCTTTGAGCTTCTTCTCCCCCAACTTCCATAAATGCTTTAATAGCAGGAATATTATAAGACCATTGTAGCGCTTCTCGAATTGAAACGCTGCCTTGAAACTCGTCATTCCAATTACTAAATTCTTTTCCGTTCAATTCAAGCTCTTCATCGATAAACTGTTGATTTGTCGACCATTTAAGTTTTTCTATACCTGGTGCATAATCAAGAATTGGC
This sequence comes from Bacillus sp. es.036, assembly GCF_002563635.1. Lineage (NCBI taxonomy): Bacteria > Bacillati > Bacillota > Bacilli > Caryophanales > Bacillaceae > Bacillus > Bacillus sp. es.036. Next base: position 705,324 of record NZ_PDIZ01000001.1, on the reverse strand, counting down.
TTGATCGTAGAACCTGGTGAACGTTCTAATTGAGTTGCATAATTAAAGCCTTTTTGCACGTCGTCTTCCCCGGTTTGACGATTCCCACCTATGGCACGAATAGCACCAGACTGAGTATCAACAAGAGAGATACCCGCTCTAAATTCCTCATCGGGGTATTCAACTACTTGATTTGTTGTAAGCGACTCGTCGACAATTTTCTGTGCTTGAGCGTCTAGCGTTGTATGAATTTCTAATCCTCCTGAATAAAGAGCATCTTCAGGGATACCTGCTTTCTCTAAATCATCGATCACTTGATCAATAAAAGCATCGTTCGTTGTAGACTGATTTTTCTTCTCTACAATTGTATCTTCAATAGCTACAGAAGAAGCCTCTTCACGTTCTTGAACAGAAATAAACCCATGTTGCTCCATTAAGCTTAGTACCGTTGCTCGACGATCAGTAGCAATGTCCGGATGTTTATATGGATCATATCCAGACGGACGCTGTGGAAGTCCCGCTAATAAAGCAGCTTCAGCCGTCGTTAACTCTTCAAGTGACTTATTAAAATATGTCTCAGCTGCCGTTGCAACGCCATAGGCTCCCTGACCAAAATAAATTTTATTTAAATACATTTCTAAAATTTCTTCTTTGGAATACTGCTTTTCTAATTCCATTGCAAGATAAGCTTCCTGAACTTTCCGCTTTACGGTCTTATCAGGTTCAAGAAGCATATTTTTAACGACCTGTTGTGTAATCGTACTTGCTCCTTCTGCCCCAAACCCATCTTGAATATTTGCGACAACGGCTCCACCAATTCGTTTAATATCAACGCCATTGTGTTCCCAATACCTTACATCTTCAACTGCAATAAAAGCATTCACGACATGTTCAGGTATTTCATCAAATGAAACAACCTTTCGATGTTCTTTTCCGACGATGTCAGTTATTTTGTTTCCTTTAGCATCAAATAAAGTAGAAGATTGCGGTAAGCTCAGTTTATTTCCTTCAAGCGTTGGTGCTTCGTTAATGTACGCATACGTTTGGTAACCCCCAAAAGTTAAGACAAACACCATTAAAAAAGCTGCTGTTAATAATACATTTCGAGCAAAACGCTTCTTTTTCCTTAACCCCTCGTTTTTTCCTGTATGTGGTTCTTCATTCATTTTTTTCCCCATAATAATCCCCCTTAACGTAAAACTCCATAAAGAGGGGTTACCCAAATGTTTCATATTAAAAACATTTATTAAGAGATTGAAACAATTTAGTAACACGACTCATATAGTAATAACGTCTAAATAAGAATTGAGGGGTTGAGAGAATTGTCAGATGAACTGCTTGAATGGGGATATCTACTAAGAGATCGAATCTTAGCTAGTAAAGCTCATGAACAATTGAAATCCCCCTTACTTCGTCGAACAGAAAAGTGGTTAGACGACATGCAACGTTTAGAAGGGCGTCTTGATGGTGAACAAGAAAACGCATGGAATGAAGTAGCTCACAACTTATATGATCAATGGCGAAACTTGCCAGAGAATACGACCTCCGTTCCGATTGGAGAACATACACTACCTCCTTTGCCATACAAGTACAATGCACTTGAACCAGCAATTAGTTCAAGGATTATGGAGCTACACCATGATATTCACCACAAAAGCTATGTTGATGGATTAAACAAAGCGGAACTCGCCCTACAGGAAGCTAGAAAGAACAATGATTTTGACCTCATTAAGCATTGGGAACGTGAATTAGCTTTCAACGGAGCGGGTCATTATCTTCACACATTATTTTGGAGTGTTATGAGTCCTAAAGGTGGAGAACCGGATAGTGAACTCCTATCTGAAATTCAAAAGAGTTTTGGCTCCTTTAATCAATTTAAGCAACAGTATACGAATGCTGCGAATAAAGTAGAAGGTTCCGGCTGGGCAATCTTAGTTTGGTCTCCTGTATCAAGAAGACTTGAAATTCTTCAAGCAGAGAAACATCAAAACTTGAGCCAATGGGATATCGTTCCCCTTCTTGCCATCGACGTATGGGAACACGCTTATTATTTACAGTACGAAAATAAACGAAAGCAATATATTGAGAACTGGTGGAGTATTGTTAATTGGAATGAAGTAAACAAGCGATTTGCGAAAGCTCGTCAATTAACATGGAAACCTTTTTAAAATGACAAAATAAAAAGCAAAGGAAGTCCTTTGCTTTTTATTACAATTATGACCGGTATGGTCCATATCCATAAGGGGGGCGTCCTCCAGGATTTCCAGGATATCCATATCCAGGATAACCGCCATAGCCAGGACCTGGGTAACCATATCCTGGTCGCGGCGGAGGATAGCCATATCCACCACCGTATAATCCTGGAATTAGAAAAGCACCTAATAAGCCTCCTGCAAGTCCTCCAGCGAGCCCTCCTGCAAAACCACCAATAAAGGGATATGGCCGCTGGTGAGCATATTGTCTCATTTCATGAGTCACTCTTGTTTCTGGATATTGAAAAAAATTCCCCTGTGAGGGGAGATAATTGTCCATAGGTCTCCTCCCTTTCCTGTTGGCTATCATGATGGTTGCCTACAGTATAGGGTATGAGAGGTTTCTTATTCGGGAAGGGGCATTAGCGGAGAAGTTCGAATTCTTAAGAACTACAACCTCGGCCAATAAACACTAAACCAAACGACGATAACCCCCGAAACAAATAAATAAAGTTCCGTTGTTTGTGAAATATACGCAAAATATTCAAACAAGCTATGTCCAATAATAATTAAATTTAGTTGAAGAATTAACGTAACACCGCCCGCAACGGAGAGACCAAATCCGATTAAGAAAGTGAAGAAGCGAATGATCATTTGATTATGGCGTTTCTTCTCTTTATCATAGCGGCCTGTCCCTCCTTGCTCTTTTACTATTCATCCTATTTCATAAGGAAGCCGTTTATGCTGGTCAAGACGTTTTACTTTTGTTTTTTTTGTATACATGCTAAAACAAACAGGTACCATAAATTTTAAATGAAGGAGGAAAATATATGATTGAAAAAGTCGAACAAGCCGTTCAACAAAATTGGGTACCCTCTTTTCGTTACGAAAAGAATGAAACAAGTCCCTTTACACCGTTTAATAAAGACTTAAGTAAAGCCAAAGGTGCTTTAATCTCAACTGGTGGCTTTTATGTAAAAGGACAAACACCTTTTAATGATAACTATGGACTTGGTGACCCATCTTATCGTGAGATCCCTGTTTCAACTTCATTAAAAGATCTTTCTATCTCTCATGAGCACTATGATCAAACAAATGCGAGGCAAGATGCAAACGTCCTCTTCCCTCTTGATGTCATGAAAGAACTTCAAGAAGAAGGACGTATTGGTGAACTTGCAGAAACGCACTATAGCTTTATGGGATATATCCCAACACCTCACCCACTAAAAAATGTGACAGCTCAAGAGGTGGCGCAAAAGTTACTTAATGAAAACGTAGACTTCGCTTTGTTGGTGCCTTCCTGACCAGTCTGTCAACAGTCGGCCGGTCTGGTCGCACGCGTACTTGAAGAAAACGGCATTCCAACAATCACATTAACAATGTCTAAAGAAATCAGCGAACAAGTTAACGTACCTCGCTCTCTCTACAACCGCTTCCCATTCGGCAGCGCCGTAGGACAACCTAACAACAAAGAACAACATAAACAAGTCCTAAACAAAGCCCTCAACACCCTAGTCGAAGCCAAAGAAGGCGGAAACGTAGAAGAATCAGGAATTAAGTTTAAATAATGAAAAGCGGAAGCGCCCGTTTAGACACGGCAGGCACTGGAGCCTTTTCATTTGAACACGGTCTTTGTGTTCGGATGAAAAGGTGAAGTGACCGAGTGTCTGGGCGCTGCAGCTGGACATGAAAAGCGGAAGTGGGCCGTGAGAGATCCAAAACCAATCTCGCGGAATTAATCCTACTTTCGCGGATATATACGAAATTTCGCGGAATTCTTGGAAGTATCGCGGAAATAAGTGTTTTTCACTCATTACCCTTCCGTTTTCTAGTACTCTTTCTCATCCGCTTTCTCTACTTAAACGCAATCCACACAAAAACCGGCTGGATTTCAGCCGGTTTTTTCTCTTATTTCGTTGAAGTAAACTGCTCTTCTTCTGTTGAACCTTTTAAAGCAGTCGTAGAGGATGTTCCTCCTGTAATGACCTGCGATACAGCATCAAAGTAACCAGTTCCAACCTCACGCTGGTGTCTTGTAGCAGAGTAACCATCTGCCTCACTAGCAAATTCTGCTTGCTGAAGTCTTGAGTAAGCTGCCATTCCATTATCCTTATAGTCGCGTGCAAGTTCGAACATGCTGTGATTGAGCGCATGGAAACCAGCAAGTGTAACAAATTGGAACTTATAGCCCATCTTACCTAATTCGCGTTGGAATTTAGCGATCGTTTCATCATCCAACTTCTTTTTCCAGTTAAAAGAAGGCGAACAGTTGTAAGCTAGCAATTTTCCAGGGAAACGCTCATGTATAGCATTTGCGAATTTCTGAGCTTCTTCCAAATTAGGTTCAGACGTTTCACACCAGATAAGATCAGCGTACGGCGCATAAGCAAGGCCTCTTGCAATCGCCTGATCAAGACCTGGTTTCGTGTAGAAAAAGCCTTCAGGAGTGCGTTCACCTGTTAAAAACTCACCATCATATTTATCAACATCGCTCGTAATTAAGTTGGCTGCATTCGCATCCGTCCGCGCAATGATTAACGTTGGTACGCCCATCACATCTGCTGCTAAACGTGCTGAAATTAAATTTTTCACCGCCTGCTGTGTTGGAAGAAGAACCTTTCCTCCAAGGTGACCACATTTCTTCTCTGAAGAAAGTTGATCCTCAAAGTGGACAGCAGCTGCACCTGCTTCAATCATGGACTTCATAAGTTCAAAAACATTTAGCGCCCCACCAAAACCGGCTTCAGCATCAGCCACAATTGGGACAAACCAATCTCGATCGTGAATACCCTCTGAATGTTCAATTTGATCCGCTCGTTGAAGCGCTTGATTAATTCGTTTTACAACTTGTGGTACGCTGTTTACAGGATACAAACTTTGGTCCGGATACATTTGACCTGATACATTCGCATCTGCGGCTACTTGCCAACCGCTTAAGTATATGGCTTTTAAGCCAGCTTTCACCTGCTGAACTGCCTGGTTACCAGTAAGAGCACCTAGCGCGTTAACAAAATCCTCCTCGTTAACGAGCTTCCATAACCTTTCTGACCCTCTCTTTGCAAGGGTGTACTCAATTTGAATGGATCCCTGCAACCTCAACACTTCCTCAGGTGAATATGGGCGTTCGATTCCTTTAAAACGTTCTTGCTTCCAATTTTCTTGAAGTGATGCTGCCGTTTGCTTTGTCATAATTAATTCCCCCTAAGTTTTTTAAGTTATACAACCTTTGTTTGGTTCAAATCAGCCAATATACTTAAATATTCATGGCGCTTTTTCCACATTTGATTTGGTTCAGGCATATAATGATTCCAAATGCCTTTTATCATCTGTATCAAACTGGCGTCTGTGACGCATTTACCATCAAATCCTTCTACCGCTTCTCGCGTGAGTGTTTCGAAAAGATCCGCCTGTCTTTTCTTTTCACTACCCTCACTAATGACGTGGGTTTTTCGCTTGTGTCCAATACTAATAACATACCTTGCTACGTCCGTTATCCCCCTGTTTCCTTCTATCAAGTGAATCCCCGCACAATGGTTACGTAGTTCATAAAGCATTTCTTCTGTTTGATGAACATTTTCCATTGTGATCGTGATTGTTGCTTTCATTGTGCCTTCTTTCAAATTCATTTCTCTTTCTAAATAAGTAAGAACGTTATTCCACCACTTCGCTTCCTCGTAAGTCGCTAGCCCTTTTAAGCAAAGGTATGGAGCTGAACCATTTCTTTTTAAAGTTTCAGTATGATGAAAAACATAAAGACCAAAATCTACTAGACTAGCTGACATTTGCAAACCATTAATCGTATCTTTCCTTCTCCAGTCAGAAGGTGTAATCATTACGGCAATTGGTTTTTGGACCGTGTGAAAAAAATTTTTTTGAATAAACGACTTCAGATTTTCCTGTGCGATCAAACGATCAGTGAAAGAAAGCGATTCAGCAAAGTAATCAGCTATAAAAAGGTTGGCCCCAGATTTTTGAGGTACCGCCTCTAATGGAGAGGCCGAATTCTTGAGAACGACGCGTCTCTCTTGAAGGTCTTTACGAACATTTTTCACTTCCCAACTAGCTTCTCTTATATCCTTTGTTTCCATTAGAAGTTGACCATTCGATGTCCGATTTTGCTGTTCTTCTAACTGATGTAGATCTTGATGAAAGCGACGATGAAGCTTCTCTAGAAACATCATCGCTTCATTTGTTAGTAAGTCACTTCCGTGAACGTTAGCGCTTTCAACAATTCCATCAAGCACAGCTTTCCCTCCTATTCAAGCCTACCGCTACTGTTACAACGGTGACACCCAACGCATCCTTCTCCCTCACAGTGGTGACAACCTTCATTTTTTCTTTCTTTCCCATGACAGTGCGGACATTCAAGTTCACCATTTCCATAACAAGTGTAACAATCCATTTTAGATTCCCTCCATCTGTTATAATACAATTTGTTTTATTTGTTAGTATTATATAACAACTTTTCGAAAGTGTTCAACCTTTTTTTAGAAAATTTAAAATTCCTGTGTTTTTTACAAATACCTAGCGTCTTAACTTGCCTTTTTACACGTTTTTTTGTAACCAAACAAAAAAACGCGTGAATCACACGCGTTTTTGACTGTACTCATACAGATGCTTTTTCCCAAAGTTCTTTTATACCTTGAGCTCGTTTAATGCCACTAATTGTTCCAAGATGAAGATTCTCATGATTCATTAGAAATAATAAAAGTTCTCCAATTGTCTCGAGTTCCAAATAAGAGCCTATTGAAAATTCATGTTGAAGCGGATCGCGAAGTTTACCTTCCAACTCCTTTATACGGTTAATTTGCTCTAATAAGTAGTATTTTATCTCTGCAAGTGAAGGCGGTGATTCCGCCCATTGCTCAGGTCGCGTACCCGCTTTAAATAATGGTGTGTAATTTCCTGGAAGACTCTTTTCCATATCTGTAAAGCGGTCTAAAGCAAATTCAGCCGTCACAAGAATATGCCCTAAATTCCATCGAACCGTATTCGTAAAACCTTCCGGAAGACAATCAGCTTGTTCTTTAGTGACAGCATCCAGCGCTTGAATCGTACGATAGCGCCAAAACGTAAATTGCTTTAACACTTGCGAATCATTCATTTTACTTCCGCCTCTCCTATTAGTGTCACTTCATAAAAAGGGTCAACACCCTGTGACTGTTCCATTATTGAGATAACAACTTAACGTCTGCTTCATTCCCTGCATCTCGTGCATAGTCAATTGCAGTATAACCTGCTTCATCTTCCTTTAAAGGGTCCCCACCAGCTGCAAGAAGCACTTTATAAAGATCGTTTCGATTGGTTGGCTCCATGTAAGCAATATAAATAAGTGGGGTCCACCCTTCCTGATCTTCAAGATTTGGATCTGCTCCAGCGACAAGTAGAAGCTCAACTTTAGAAACAAAGCCATTTTGACTTGAAACCATGAGCGGGGTCATACCATAATGATCATTTTGGTCGGGATTCATTCCAAGATCCAGGAGTGTCTCAAGCATTTTTTCATCTTCCGGATATTCTGCTGCATAATGAAGTGCATTCCAACCGTCAGAATCCGTTGCCTCCAGATTGCCGGTTGAGATCAGCGACTGAAATTCCGCTTCATCTTCTGACATAATGGCTTCCATAAGTGGGGTAATGCCAGTAACCCCCCCATCATCAAACACGCTTTCCTCCTCAAATACTGAGGAAAGGGACGGAATAATCACTTCCGATGCAACTACCGCTGATCCAACTCCACCTACAAAGAAAAGAAAAATGATTAGTGAAAGAATGACTATTTTCTTTCGAGGAGCAGGAAAATGCGTTTCTTCCCGCATATTCATAAATGTCTCTACTGCAGCTATTCGTTTAGGTAGTGGTGGATGGGTCGACAACAATTCACTTAACCACACAAAAAAGCTTCTCTCAGATTGGAGTTGCATGATGTAAGCATCTTTGTTCACACTTTGGTATAAGCGCTTGCCTACCGCAAGAATCATTAATCCGTTCCCTGCACACTCTCCATTTTCAATGAAATACGCCCCCATTCGATCACATGTATATTCACATGCTCTAGAATAGGCTGAACCTAGAAAAGGAACGACATTACCTGGTAAAAGGAGGATTTGTTTTAAAATGTGATTTCGTTTAATATGAGCGAGCTCATGAGCAAGAATAAACGTCACTTCATCCTCAGCACCTTCTTCAATCAGTTCAAAGATATCTGAATAGAGTACAACAAAATTACGACCTAATAGCCGCGTCGCAAATGCATTTAAGATCCCTGCCGATTCCACCACATAAACACTTGGAGTTTTAAAAATATTCATTTCCTTACATAGATCATAAACCTTTTGATTGATTTGAGGGTACTGGCTATCAGTTATCTTCACTCCATTGCTTCTGATTTGTCCAAGAAAAAGGCCATGGCTAAAAAAGGAAATCAACCATAATAGTGCGATAATCACGATTCCAATAACTGAAAAAAACAAGAAAATATAAGTGAGAATACTAAATACTAATAAAATAATAAAAAGAGATGTTTCAGAGGTTGAAGTTAATTGTTTGGAGTGATTCATTCTACTGTCACATAATTCCTTTCCAAAAGAGATATGTTCAGTATACTGAATTTTCCATTCGAGTGTATATGTTTTTTCAAACAAAAAATACCCCGAAAGTTAGTTTTTAACTCTAACTTTCGGGGTGCACCACCAAATGCGTGTTTTTAGTCCAACAATGTCACAATTCGATTAAGCGAAGAACGAAAAGATTCGATGTTGACAAACCTGGCTTCTCTAATGCTTTCTTTTCCATTAACATACAGCAAAAGAACAGGTATTGTAAAAACCGAAAAAGCTCCAGCCGCTTCAGGAATTTCATGAACATTAAGCTTTTCCCGCGTAATTTGTGGAAAATCCTTAAGTACATCCTCAACTTGAGGCAACAGTGCATGACACACTGAACAATTCGTACCATATAAGTACAAAAAGTACAGGCGTTTCTGTTCAATTCCTTCTTTTGCTTCTTCAAGTGTAACTTTTTTCAGTTCCATCACCTTCTTACATCGTTGCGATTATGAAAAATTCATTCTTCTATTCTTCCCTTTAACGAACATAAAGATGCCGTAAGCAATAAATCCAATAGCTACTAATCCAAGCAGAATAGCGCCGTATGGTTGTTTCGCTAGTTCTGACAGTGCGCCATCAAGCCCTTTTGTTTTGTCAGGGTTAGCTGTAATCGCTGTTTGAATAAAGAACACACCCATCATAGTAAAAACAACGCCTCGAGCTGCAAGGCCAATTTGTCCAGCTCGCTTACCCCACCATTCTTCTTGATTATGCATTTCATACTGCTTTAGTTGCTTCATAAATGATTTCTTATACCCTCTGATTACCTGATAAACACCAAAACCTATAAAACATAAGCCGATAAATCCAATAACCCACTGACCAAATGGTTGGCCTAATAGTTTAGCAGACATTGATTGTTTACCACCAGAAGATGAACTACCTGCTCTCGTAATAATCGAAACAGCGTTATACGCAAGGAATAAATGGATGACGCCAGCGCCAAAGAATCCTGTTCGTATTAAAATACCTTTCGTATCATTGCCATAATTATCAGGATCTTTAATTGCCTGGATTCCTTTCCAAACGGAGTAACCTATTAATCCTACAATAAGAATCCACAAAAGGACTTCACCAAAAGGTTTTCCTGCAATCGTTGCAAAAGCCCCTTTAGAGTCCGTTGTTTTTCCTCCAGGACCAAACGCTGCCTGAAATGCTAAAATTCCTATAATTAAATACACAACGCCTTTTGCTGCATACCCCACTCTTGCAAGCCCTCTAATCCAGGGCTTTACATCGTTTGATGCTTGTCTTGCTTTGTGTTTTGCTGCTGTCCCAGTTTCCATCATCATTCCCCTTCCATTTCTCTCAGATCATTTATCCACTCTCTCTATTCCCAAAAATTATTACTTTCAATCTAAAAGGGTAATTTTTTCTCAAACCATTATTAGGAAAATTAATCTTTTATAAAAAAATAGCTCTGTAAGCGAATCCAGCATTCGCTTACAGAGCTGTTAATTGAGGAGATAGACTTGTGGGCACAAGCTATCGCGTTTCTTTACTATACTACAGATCACGAAATTTTCATATAGTTTCGAATCATTTCTTTTGCGATTCATCGCGTTAAACTATTAAGATTGTTCTGTGATTATACTTTTCCTTGCGAGTAACTTTGATAACAAACCATATCGAGGTGACAAAATAAACGTTGCGGCGAAGATAAGACCAGCAATAGAAGCCATCGAACCTGAGATGGAAATATTCCAAACGAGCGCAGCGTAATAACCACCTATCGCTGAAATGACGCCGATTACTGCACTAATAAAAAGCATGGCAAGAAGTTTATCTGTTAATAGATAGGCGGTAGCTCCCGGAACAATTAACATGGCCACGACAAGAATTGCACCAACGCTATCAAATGAAGCAACCGTTGTAATGGATACCATCGACATCAATAAATAGTGAATGAACATGACAGGAATGCCAATGGCCGTGGCCATCGCAGGATCAAACGAACTAATTTTAATCTCTTTATAAAAGAGAAAAATTAGAATGAGGTTAATAATCAGAACAATGCCAAGCATCCACACGGCTGATGGACCAAGATCCATACCCCCGATCGTTAATGTGTTCCATGGAATAAATGTAATCTCTCCCATTAAGGCATGGTTCACATCCAGGTGAACTTTACCTGCAAAAGCAGATAACAGGATAACTCCAAAGGCAAACAAAGAAGTGAAAACCACCCCGATTGCCGCATCCGATTGTACGCCACTAGAATGTAGCACCTGCACAAGAAATGCGGTTAACAATCCAATAATACCAGCACCTACTAGCATATAAATGCCTTCTAATGAATGGCTAACGAGGTATGCAAGTACAATCCCTAATAAGACGGTATGGCTAATGGCATCGGCAAGCATCGCCATTTTTCTTAGTATAAGAAAACAGCCAATGATGCCACATGATACACCTACAAGAGATCCCGTAAGCATAATCCATGCTCCATAACTCATGATGATTTCACCTCTTTCTTACGTTTTTTCGGATTATGAGATGGCTTTTCCTTGCGTAACGTTTCTCCTTCACCAAAGTATTCGGGCTCAAGCTTTGGTGTCCGCTCATGAATAGCCATTAGTTGTTCAAGCTCATGAAGCGTGGAAGAACTAATAGTTTTATAATCCCAAACATCATTCGTCGCAAATTGAAGAGAAGCGAATTTCATCTCATACATCGTATATATTTCGAATAGGCGATTATTTAATACAATCTCGTAAGCTTTATGTCCGCCTGACTCTGTTAAATACCACAAGTCTTTTTTTCGGTGAACATAGCCTTCTTTTTGTAGTCGCTTTAGATTCGAATCAAGCTTTCGAACCGTCATTTTTCTTCTAGAGAGAAGCTCTTCCTTAGAGAAAAGAAGTTTATTGTTCGTTATGCTTGCTTCTTCGGATAGATCATACATCGTTTGAAGCACAGTTTCTCTTGCAACGATTTTTCGAATTCGATAGAGCTTTACTCCTTTTGAAACTAACCCACGGTTAGGAGCAAAGATCAGTGAAATTAAAAAGATAACCGTTGCCGCAAGAACAATGACTGGACCTGTCGGAAGTCGATTTGCCATCGAACTTAACAACGTTCCAAGCATGCCTGATAAAGCGCCAATCGTCCCAGCTACGATTACCATACGATCAAGTCGATCGGTCCAATATCTTGCTGAAATAGCAGGCGTAATGAGCATGGCCGCCATTAGGATTACACCAACTGCCTGAAGCCCAATAACGACAGCACTTACGATCAAAGCCATCAATAGCCCATTAAGCAGACCTGTAGGCAACCCAATTCCTTGCGCAAATTGACGATCAAATGTAAACAACTTCAATTCCTTAAACAATAACCAGGTCACAATAAGAAGGACGATCGCTACACCAGATATGACGCGAACATCATTCCCTACAAGCGATGCTGCCTGACCAAAAATAAAGTCATCTAGCCCGCTTTGATTTCCATTCTCGGATTGAGCTATCTTGGTAAGAAGAACAATACCAAATCCGAAGAATACAGATAAGACAAGTCCAATCGCCGTATCTTCCTTAATACGCGAATGATTAATAATGACCTGAATGAAGTATGTGGCAAGCAAACCAGATAAAGCAGCACCAACTAAAAACCATCCTATTGATTTCGTTCCATAAAGTAAGAAGGCAAGGCAAATACCTGGAAGGGCTGCATGCGCCATTGCATCTCCGATCAAGCTTTGCTTACGCAAAAGAGCAAAACTACCTAAAACGCCACTTGCAACCCCGAGAAGAATGGTTCCAAAAAGGACCCACTGTGTGTTTGCATCTTGTAACGTTAAGATTAAGTCATTAAACATACTTGGTCCCCCTTATGGCTGCACCACATAGGAAGGACTAACCTGAGAATCGAGAAAGGCTAGACGACCTCCATATGTTTTTTGTAAATTTTCCACTGTAAATACTTCTTCTGTAGGTCCAAGCGCAATTTTTTGTTTATTTAATAACAGCGTCCAATCAAAATATTCTTTTACGGTCTGTAAATCATGATGCACAACAAGCACCGTTTTTCCTTGTGCTTTGAGTTCGTTTAGTAAAGAAATGATCGCTTTCTCTGTTGCTGCATCCACACCTACAAACGGTTCATCCATGAAATAGACTGTTGCATCCTGAGCAAGAGCCCTAGCAAGAAAGACTCTTTGCTGCTGGCCACCTGAAAGCTGACTAATTTGACGATCAGCATATTCTTTCATTCCTACTTTATCAAGGGCCTGCATCGCAATCGCCGTATCCTTCTTCCCTGGTCGGCGAAACCATCCAATATGACCGTACCTTCCCATGAGAACAACATCAAGAGCATTGGTAGGAAAATCCCAGTCCACTGAACCACGCTGCGGTACATACCCAACTAATTTCCGCTGTGTACGATAAGACTTTCCATATATCTCAACAGATCCAGAAGCTTTAGGAATTAACCCCAAAATGGCTTTAATTAACGTTGATTTCCCCGCACCATTTGGTCCCACAACACCAATTAATTTTCCTTCTGGCATTTGAAATGTTACTTCCTGAAGAACTGGTTTCCGATCATATGCCACTGTTAAATTTGATACTTGAATTGGATTCATTTTTAAGCTCCCTTCAACATCTATTTCAAAGCCTTGGCAATCGTCTCAATGTTATGGCGATACATGCCTGTATACGTGCCCTCAGGTGAACCTTTTTCACCCATTGCATCTGAATAGAGTTCGCCACCGATTTTCACTTCATGCCCTTTTTCTCTTGCACCTTCGACAACAGCATTGATCGATCTTTCTGAAATACTGCTTTCTATAAAGACAGCTTTAATATTGCGATCAGCGAGAGTATTAACAAGATTCTGTACATCTCTTAGACCATATTCTGAATCTGTACTCAAGCCCTGCAGCCCCTTTACTTCCATCCCATACGCCTGACCGAAGTATTGGAAAGCATCATGGGCAGTAACAAGCACACGACTCTCTTCTGGTATTTCATTAATCTTTGCCTGAGCTTCTTCTTCTAGTTTCTTTAACTCATTTAAATAGGTTTCTGCATTTTTCTCATAGTCTGCTTTATGATCAGGATCATACTCGATTAATGCATCGCGAACTTCCATTACAGCATATTGCCATAATTCAATATCGAACCATACGTGTGGATCAATAGCTGCCGAATTCGCTTGATCAACCAATAGCTTATCTTCCGGAATTGCTTCAGCAACAGGATAGGTTGGTTTGTCTTCCTTCATCTTTGCAAAGATATCTCCCATTTTCCCTTCGAGGTGAAGACCATTGTAAAAAATGATATCTGCTTGCGATAGCTTATTAATATCTCCCTGAGAAGCTTTGTATAAATGAGGATCAATTCCTGGTCCCATAAGAGAATCAACTGCAACATGCTCTTTGCCCACACTTTTGGCAATATCACCAATTTGACCGATCGTTGTTGTTACTTTAATCTTGCCTTCACTTTGTTTATCCGCCTCATTGCTACATCCTGCCAGTATAAGTAAGAATAATGATGCCCCCAAAAGATACCCAATCCATTTTTTCATTTAAATAACCTCTCCTTCATTCATTTAATCCGCTATACAATGCTTTAACCTAACGTATGGGCTTTCTTCTCTTGATGTGCTTTTCCAAGTCTCTTTCGCGAAAAACATTTGCTTAACAGCTCTATTCTTCGCCTTCCGAATATTTTTTTCCCAAAGGCAACTTTAAGATAAAAAAATAAGCAATCAGTTTATATCTCTTTCGTGCCCATCCGCACAATTGTTTCCTTAATACAAAACTATCGCGCGAATGCATGTTTGTCAACATTAGTTTATTCAAAAAAGTGAAAAAGTAGAAGTTTTTCTGAAAAGGTGTGAGAAAGATCACAGTTTTTTACAAAAATAACATCTACAATAAACATATGAAGTACAAGAATTATAAATGGAGGGATTGCAAATGAGTGTAAAACACACAAACATACTTGTTGCTGTTGATGGTTCTGAATCTGCTGAGGTCGCTTTCTCAAGAGCGGTCGAACTTTCTATTCAAGATCAAGCATCCCTAATCATTGCGCACGTTATCGACACAAGAAATTTTTCCACATTTGAGCTATATGATATCGCAACAGAGAGAGCTGAAGATTTCGGAAAGCGGCTATTGAAAGAATATGAAGAAAAAGCAATGATCGCCGGAGTAACGAATGTGAAAACTGTAATCGAGTATGGATCACCGAAAGTGAAAATCGCTAAAACCATTGCTCCACAAAACAAAATTGATTTAATCGTTTGTGGTGCAACTGGTATGAATCGTGTTGAGAGATTGCTTATGGGCAGCGTTTCAGAACATATTACCCGTAATGCCACTTGCGATGTGATGGTTGTACGTGGTGTGAAAGTTCCAAGTAAGGAGGGGCATCACGATGAACATAGCAGACAAAATACGTAAACATCGTTTAGAAGCAAATATGACCATTCAAGAATTGGCTGTAAAAGTTCGTATTGGAGCAGGTCTTATGCAAAAAATTGAAGAAAATCGTTATCAGCCAGACGTCCAAACATTGTTAAAAATCTCGACTGCGCTAGATATTCCAGCCTCTGAATTTCTTGAAAAAGATACGATTGAGGCGTTGAAAAAGGCGGACTCTAGTATATAAACATGAAAGCATAAGAAAAAAGCGCTGAATCAGCGCTTTTTTCTTATGCTTTCACTAACCTTCTTTCATATAATGGTAAAGAAACTTCAACTGTTGTCCCCTTCCCTTCCACACTTGATAACCTCATTTTTCCATTATGATTATCAATGATGCCGAAGCTTACCATCAGACCAAGTCCCGTTCCGTTTTCCTTTAATGTATAAAAGGGTTCCCCTATTCTTGATAATTGATGCTCAGGGATCCCCACTCCTTGGTCTTTTATACGAACAGTCACACCCGTCTCGCATTCAGTGACTTTAACGTAAATAATCCCTCCATCTTCCATCGCTTCAATAGCATTTTTAAGCACATTTACAAATACTTGCTTCAGCTGATTTTCTTCACCTAAAATTGGAAACTCTTCACAATCATACTGTGTTCGGATCTCAATGTTCTTTAAAATTGCCTGGGATTTTAATAAAGAAATCACATGCCTGAGCAGAGAAACCAGATCACTCCTGGCGAATTCTTTTTCATGTGGCCTTGCTAGAAGCATAAATTCACTAACAATAAAATTAATACGATCGATTTCCGAAAGCATAATTTGCAAAAACTCTTTTGATTTCTCATCATGAGAGGAGCTATAAACAAGGCTCGCAAATCCTTTTAGCGACGTCAGAGGATTCCGGATTTCATGCGCCACTCCTGCCGCAAGCTCACCGACAGCCGTTAGTTTTTCAGAGCGTCTTAAAAGTTCCTCCGTTTCTTTAAACTCCGTAATATCCTCTACGATAACAATAATACCTTGCATCTTGTTTTCGATCATATGTGGAATAGAAATTAGTTTCACATGAATGGAATGACCATTGCGATGGCTAATCGCTGATTCACATTTTTGTGGAACACCTTCTTTTGTTCTTTCAAAACAGTACGTTGTTTGCTCGATGTATCGCTCCTCAACAAAATGAAAGCTTAATTTATGACTAACATGTTCTAGCGTATACCCACTCATACGTTCTAAGGCAGGATTAATATTTAGAATATGACCTTGAATGTCTAACACCATAATGCCATCGGGACAATTTTCTACAAGAGAATGGTATTTTCTTTCGCTTTCTCGGAGCATCGATTCCTGACTTTCAAGCTCTCGATTCCGCATCATACGAATTAACATTAAAACAGAAATAATAAAGATGCCTGTTAAAGCCATGTATTGCACGAGGTGGTTTTCACTATAGCTCTCAACTTCAAATTTGGTTGCAACAGAAGATGTGATCATTGTAAAGTAATGGACCGCCAGTGTTCCAAGACCAAAAACAAGTGCTCCTGACACTCTTCTAAAGTAGCTACTTCTTTCATTAGAAATTCCATAAACAAGCCACAAACTACTAACTGTAGAGAAAAAAACCATCAACAAAGGAAGAACGACTCTCCACCAGTCATCTATCGAATAAGTTAACCCCAATAAATAATGAGAACTAATCATTTGTAATAACAATAACGATAGCGCAATCCAAAGACTTGCTTTAACGATTTGCTTAAACTCTCCTCTCGATGAAAGAGTCATAAACGCTAAGAGAGATCCAATAACTGGAACAGCTAGAGATAAGCATACAAACCATGGCGCATAAAAAGAAGCATCTGCTGTTGATAGACCTAATAAAACAAGGTATTGCAGAATCCATATTCCCGCTCCCATTGCTAGTGAACTTCCAAACACCCAAAATTTCCGATATGGAAGCGTCATGATGTGAGCTTTTTCATGAAAATCAAATGCTACATAAGCGTAGCTTACAATCATTAATATCGAAATAACAATAAGAAAAAAATGAAACTCGTAAGTGAGTCCTTCCATTGCGTACTCCACTCCATTTTTGATATCGACGTACTGTTTTTCTATGTATCAATTTGACAAATTTCTTCAAAAACCTTCCACATTTTAAAAATTAACGATTACTTTCTTTCACGACCTTCAAAACAAATAAAAACAGCCTCTATGAACAGGCTGCTTTTACATGTTTTGAAGGCTATTTTTTAGTAAGAATGGGTAATGGTAGATGAAGGAGGATTTACAATGGCTCAAATATTATTCAAAGTACAAAATGTGAAGCGACTCGTCGACCATCAAATTCCGGATACATTTGAAGCATCCGTCGAAGTCGAAATCATTAATCGTGAAAATGGCGAACTATTAAAAACAGGGCTAATTCCAGTTCAATTTAATGAGCATGGATCCTTCCCTTCCATCTCCCACATTCAAACGTTTGAAGAAAACAAGAAGTTACAAGCGAAACTTTTATTTGATATTCGACGATATGTTCGAAAGCTTCGTCCTTATCTTCAGCCAGATGATGACTAATTTACGCTTCAAATAAATAGCGGTAAATACTACAAGCAACTTGAATGTTCAAAAGGTCAGATGGATCGTTAAAATTAATCGTTACTATCTCTTGGATACGTTGAATGCGGTAGTTCATTGTGTTCACATGAACGTGCAGTTGTTCTGAAGCGTTTTTGATATCCTGTCCTGTCGATAAGTACACAAACAATGTTTGAAAAAGCTCTCCTTTGCGTCGCTTCTCATAAGCAAGTAGGGGAGAGAGATACTCAAGCGCATAATTAGCAAGCTCCTCCTCGTTGTTGTTTAACAACAAACGAAGCGCTCCAATTTCTCCATACCATGACGAATACCCAGCAAATGTAAAGCGTTCTAAAAATTTAATTGTTTTCTTGGCTTCATTGAAGGACTGGTCTAATGCGCGTATTCCTTTAACTGATTTTCCTATTCCGATTCTACACATTTTTTCTGACGTAATAGATGAAGTGAGTGCTTTGAAATCACGGATAAAGCGATTAACTGATACGATTGACGATTCTACCCCATCAGCATCGTGGAAGAGGATAACAATCTGTCTCCCCCACTCTGTCACAAGCAATTTCGTATCACCTTTTTGAAGCAAATGACTAATTGATGCATGAATGCAACTTCTCAACCACTCTTCTTGCCCCTGCTCTACTTCTTGCGGAACATCGAGAACCGCCACGGTAAAAAAATCATTCCAATCAGCTTGAAGTCGATCGGCAAGGTAGCTTAGATCCGCTTCCTCTTCCTGAGCAGATAAAAGATTGATGATTAGTTCACCGGTAAGCCGCTGCCGTTCTTTATGCTCCGCTTCTTGTTTCATTAATTGTAGACCCGCTACTGTGCATGCATGAAAAACAGCAGAATGTTCAAACCTTGTAAGCGGGAGCGATTCGGAAATAATCGCCAGATAGCCTAGTGGGAAGGAAAGTCTACCAAGTGGGAATAACAAGAAATCTTCTTTAGCGTGAAAAACTTCAACCTCATGTTTTTTTTGCTTAATCGTATTGAGGTGCTTCAAAATCATCTTTTGCAAGTTTTCAGTTGATGGCCATTCAGCGTGGCTCGACGCCTTCACTTCACCAAATGGATCAAAAATCATGACGGTTTTACCGATAGAATTTGTAAGATAAGAACAAATTTCTTGAAAAGACCCTTCATTCATACCGATATCAGATAGGGCATGGTGGGTTTCAACAGATTTTGATAAACTTTCATTTTGATTTATCATTGTCTTGTTAAATTGCTTTAATTTTTGAAGAGAAGCTTCCTTGTTCCGATACAAATTCGCATTCATGAGAGCAATCGCCGCCTGAGACGAGATGGCTTCAACTAATCGAATATCGTCCTTCGTAAACTCTTTTTCTAGATTAAATTGATCTAATACAATAACCCCTGTACAATCTTCTTCTTTAATAATTGGAATACAAATGGTACTCATAGGTAAATCGTCTGCGGACTGATGGTAGAGCGTTGCATTCTGAGGCGTCATCGTTTTCATCGCTTCTTCTACTTCAAGGTTTGTTTTAAAGTGGAGCGTTTCTTTTTTTTCAAATGCCAGGCCTGTCATCGATTCTCCAGATTGAAGTAATACCTCATTTACCGTTTTCTTTCGGAACCCAGTCGATCCCGCAACTTTCAATCTCTTCCGCTCATCATCGTATAAAAAGAGCACGCCACCATCTGCAGCATCAATGACAGAGACGGTCTCTTCAATGACGGACTGAATCACCGCATAGAAATCAAGTGATGAGTTAAAGATGGTTGATACTTGCATCAATAAATGTAGTTGTCTTTTACTTAATTCTGCTTCATTTTCAAGTAACCCTCTCGCCATTCATTTCCTCCTCCTATTCTCTTAACTCTTTATCTCTTCTGCTTCATAACGATGTTGTTCTAAATAAGATAAAGTGGCCTCTCCTAGCGTTTGAGCAGCGATCAACATCGCATTCTCATCAATATCAAACATCGGATGATGATGAGGATAAGTCGATGACAGCTCCTTATTTCCTGAACCAGTTAAAAAGAACGTTCCCGGTACTTTTTCAAGATAATAAGCAACATCTTCTCCAACCATTAATGCTTCTGTTTCGACCACATTTTTTACATTTCCTACTCTTTTGGCCGCCTCCTTCAGCATCATCGTTTCCTTCTCGTGGTTCACAACAGGAGGGTATCCTCGATCATAGGTAAACCTATAGTCAGCCCCGCTACTTTCACACATCCCTTTAATCATTCGTTCCATTAACGCAATGATCTTCTCACGAACTTCTCGATCAAAAGTACGAACGGTTCCTTTCAGCGTAGCCGTTTCTGAAATAACGTTAAACGCCGATCCTGCATGAAAGGAGCCAATTGACAAGACGGCTGTATGACCTGGATCAATAAATCGACTAACGATTTGCTGCAACTGACTAACAAGCTGACTAGCAATGACAATGGAATCAACGGCTTCGTGCGGAATACCTCCATGCCCACCTCTTCCTTTTACGACAATTTCAAACGAGTCGGCAGCTGCCATAATGCGTCCTGTTTTGTATGCGACGGTGCCTGTAGGAAACCCTGACCAGAGATGCGTTCCAAAGAGCACGTCAACCCCATCAAGACACCCATCTTCGATCATCGGCTTTGCACCACCAGGCGTGATTTCTTCTGCAAATTGATGAATAAAAACAACTCGTCCAGCTAATTGATCACGTTGTTCGTTTAACGCTTTTGCAAGATGTAAAAGCGTAGACGTATGACCGTCGTGTCCGCAAGCATGCATCACGCCGGGAACTGTCGATTTATATGGAACGTCTTTTTCATCATTTATTGGAAGAGCATCGAAATCCGCTCGTAAGGCTACTGTTTTACCAGGTAATGCTCCTTCCAGAACAGCTACAACACCTCTTCCACCAACTTCAGTACGAATAGGCATTTCAAGCTTTTCATAAAATTCAGCGATTCGTTTTGGTGTGTGAACTTCATGGAAAGAAAGCTCGGGATGCTGATGAAGCTCTCTTCTTAGTTCAACCATTTGTGGATAAAGCTCTTCTAATCTCTTAAACAGTGCAGTTCTCATTGTAAGATCTTCCCCTCTCCTCTATCTAAAGCAAACACGTATCATACGTTATGAGTATTTTAACAAAAATTCTGAACTTTATAAGGGAAACTTGCAAATCTATTGTGAAATATTATGAAAGACATCCACCTACTACTAAGAGCAGTTCATTCGGAATAAAAAAAGTACCCTCTGATTTGCAATGGATCACAACGTTTTCTAAAATAAAGTGAAGACGCTAATGAGGAGGATATAAAGATGAATGTATTCATTTTAGGGGCTACTGGCCGGGTTGGTAGCAAAGTATTAACACAAGCTCTTAGAGATCACCATAACGTATCTGTTCTTGTACGATCACCAGAAAAGCTTTCAATTAAAGATGGCGTAACAATAGTTGAAGGTGATGTGTTAAATGAAGATGACGTGATGAAAGCAAGCGAAGGCGCCGACGTGATGATCAGTGCACTTGGAACAGATAAAACAACAACGCTATCCGAGAGCACACCGATTCTGCTAAGCGTCATGAAGAAGCAGGGAATAAAGCGCATCGTTACAGTTGGTACAGCAGGTATACTAAACAGTCGTACCGATCCTGGCGTTTATCGTTTTGAGTCATCCGAATCAAAACGTAAAACAACCCGAGCAGCAAAAGAGCACCTCGCTGTCTACGAGATGCTGAATAAAAGCAGTATGGAGTGGACCATTATATGCCCAACCTACTTACCAGAAGGAGAGGCTCGTGGTCATTACCGGATTGAAGAAGATTATCTTCCTGAAGAAGGAAAAGAAATTTCAACTGGAGACACGGCTAATTATGTGTATCAAGAACTCATTGAAAGGAATCATATCGCAAAACGGGTTGGGATCGCTTATTAACTAATAAAACATGCCTGTATTTTTGACCGTCCAAGTCAGTAAACAATGGATTCATTAAAAGAGAAATATGCCCATACTCCCAAGGAGCTGAAACGTTTAGCAGAGTGGAACTCGCCTCACCAAAAATCACGTATAGCAAAAAAAGAAGACCAGCTTTACGCTCGTCTTCTCCATGTTTTACTTTTGTTTTAAAGCCGCTTCTAGAGCAATAATCATCATTTCTTTAAACGTTGTTTGACGCTCTTCAGAAGTCGTTTCTTCACCCGTTACAATATGATCACTAACAGTCAGTACGGTCAGTGCATTCACGCCGTATTTTGCTGCGATCGTATAAAGAGCGGAAGTTTCCATTTCAACACCTAGCACTTGATAGTCAGCAAGCTGTTGGAAAATTTCCGGGTTGTCACGATAGAAGGAATCACTTGTAAACACATTCCCTACATGAACACTCATTTCCTTTTCGGCTGCAGCATCATAAGCATTTTTTAGAAGGTTAAAATCAGCGGTTGGGGCAAAGTCCATGCCATTAAATTGAAGACGGTTTACACCAGAATCAGAAGTAGCACTCATCGCAAGAATAACGTCTCTTACTTTCACTTCTTTCTTCAACGCGCCACATGTGCCAACTCGAATCAAATTCTTTACGCCATAGCTTTGAATAAGCTCATTCACGTAGATTGAAATTGACGGCACGCCCATGCCGGTTCCCTGAACAGAAATTCGTTCCCCTTTATATGTACCAGTGTATCCAAGCATTCCTCTTACTTCGTTATAGCAGACAACGTCTTCTAAGAACGTTTCTGCAATGTACTTCGCACGAAGCGGATCTCCGGGTAATAAAATCGTTTCCGCAATATCTCCTTGTTTCGCACCAATATGAACACTCATAATCGTACCTCCTTGAATAAATACGTTCACTATCAAAAGTAGCATAAGATGAGAGGATATGCCACATCCATTCACATATCGGTAGTCTCTCCACAACTTCTCCATGCAATGCAGCTACTAGTGCAAATAAAAAAACAGGCATTCGCCTGTTTTTCAACCTATCAATAGTACGGAGAAATCATCAAATAAACGACAACACCTGTCATGCTCACATACAACCAGATCGGCATCGTCCATCTTGCAATTTTCCTATGTTTTGCAACTTGCATATTAAGACCTCGTGTAACTGTGATTAAAGCAAGAGGAACAATCGCAGCCGCAAGGATAATATGTGAAATCAAAATAAAGAAATAGACGGATCGAATCAGTCCTTCTCCTCCAAAAGAAGTTGATTCAGACAACCCGTGATACGTTACGTAAGAAACTAAAAATAATGCTGTCGTCGTAAAAGCGGCAAAAATAAAGCGTTTGTGCAACTTAATATTCTTTTGCTTAATAAAGATCAGCGCAGCTACTAAGAAAACAAAAGTAAAGCTATTAAAAACTGCGTTAAGTAAAGGCAAAAGTGTAATATCGAAGCCTACCTCACCGCTATATTCGGGTAAGAAAAACAGGATAACAACGAGCACGTTAACTGCAATGGAAAGCCCGACGATCCATGGTGTATAATTACGTTGTTTTACATCACTCATACGAATTCTTCTCCTTATCACATTAATCTACCTTTTAAGGATAAGAAAGTTTCTCTAAATGAGCAACCTATGTGACACATCTCACACGTAAAATTCCATTTCGTGACACGTTTTGTTCACATTAAGGCGACCACTGATCATGAACAATCCCTATTAAATAGTGATCATTATTATGTTCAGAAAACACCAATTTAAGACTCTTCCAATCCATTCCTTCATATTCTTCTGATCCAGGTACAAAGAACTCGACATAATGGCTATTTGGAAAAGCTTCATCTATATTATGAATACGATTTGTCTCTTTATATATCCCATCGTACGTAACTAACTCAGTCTCACTAAATTCGACATCATAAACATATTTCTCAAAATAAGCTTGAGGTGTCAGTCGAATTGGATCTCCTTTACCGTCATCCGTCCCCCATTCAAGCTGCTTTTGATTGGCTACCTGGAATAACTCTTTCACCTGAGAAGGCATCAATACCTGTGCACGATTTTTATCAATCGTTCCGAATGGAGAAAGCAGTACCCCTTTTTGTGGATGAACATAACGAGATACTTTGTCCATCTCTTGTTTACTTAATGCATTTAAAACGAGATACGCTTTTTTCATAACAATGCTTTGTACAGATGCTGGACGATCGGCTTCTACTTCGCCTAAATTTTGCGGCTTCTCAATTGCACACCCTAGAATAATGCCAAAAAACAGGAAGAAGATTGTCAGTACTCGAATCATCTTATTCATCCTCCCTATTAACGCTCATATTTATTATATTCGCCACAATTGAATGCAACCATTCTATCTCTCAGGAAAAAGTTTATCATTTTCCTTTTGAATGTCACTAAGAACCTTTTCCCAAGGTACTAATCATGGTATCGCTTACAGATTTCAATTAGTCGATTTAATATTAAAAATTCAGCTTAATACCCAATCACACGATTTGATTTTAACGCGAAAAAGCTATAAAATTTTTACTTGGGAACCCAGTAACTTGTTCTGTTACGGGATCGATATCATCTGATCAGCATTTGATTAGTCTTATCTTTACTAATGAAGTAGGGAATTCACTGTTCCGTCCATACGTTCCCTCTGGAACAGCAATAATGAAAAAGTGAGGTCACAAAGATGAATCAACCATCAAAACAGGCTTCTGTTATCGTTATATTCGGTGCAACAGGAGATCTTGCCAAACGCAAGCTATTCCCATCACTGTATAACCTCTATTGTAAAGGTGTACTTGCTGAGGATTTCGCTGTAGTGGGAGTAGCAAGAAGACAGCTTACTAATGAAGAATTCCGTTCAAACGTTCATGATTCTGTTATACATACAGCATGCATGGATAAAGATGACAAACACGAGGAATTTAGCAGTCATTTCTTCTACCAACCATTTGATGTTACAAAGAAAGAATCTTACCAGGAATTAAATGAATTAACACAATCACTCGATGAGAAGTTTAATATTCCAGGAAATCGTATTTTTTATATGGCGATGGCTCCGGAATTCTTTGGAACAATTGCACTCAATCTAGATTCTGAAGGATTAACAAATGGAGACGGCTTTAATCGTCTTGTTATTGAAAAACCTTTTGGACATAATTTCCCATCAGCTCAAAAGCTGAATGATGAAATTCGTCAAGTCTTTTCTGAAGACGAAGTTTATCGTATCGATCACTACTTAGGAAAAGAAATGGTGCAAAATATCGAAGCGATTCGTTTCGCCAATTCGATGTTTGAACCACTATGGAACAGTCGACACATATCAAATATCCAAATTACCTCTAGCGAAACGGTCGGTGTTGAAACACGTGGAGGATATTATGAAAAGTCTGGTGCCCTCCGTGACATGGTCCAAAACCATGTTCTTCAAATGGTTTCCCTTCTAGCAATGGAACCGCCTGTTAGCCTTTCAACAGAAGAGATTCGCGGTGAGAAGGTGAAAGTACTTCGCGCGCTTCGTGCTGTTAAACCGGAAGAAGTAAACGACTATTTCGTTCGCGGACAATACAAGCAAGGCGAAGTAGATGGAGAAATATTACCAGGCTATCGCGAAGAAGATAATGTCGATGAAGAATCAAATACGGAAACATTTGTTGCGGCGAAACTGATGATTGATAATTTCCGCTGGGCAGGTGTGCCGTTCTATATTCGCACCGGTAAACGTATGACAAATAAGTCAACTAAAATACTGGTTGAGTTTAAAGACTTGCCAATGAATCTTTATAAAAATGAAAGTGGTAAACTTGGACCGAATATTCTCGTGATTCACATTCAACCTGAAGAAGGCATTACCCTTCACTTAAATGCGAAGGATACAGGAGATATGCGTAAAACAACGCCAATACAGTTAACCTTCAATAACCATCAAGAAAACAATATGAACTCACCAGAAGCGTATGAACGCCTCCTACACGACGTGATGCGCGGTGATGCTACGAACTTTGCACGTTGGGATGAAGTCGCTCTCTCATGGCAGTTCATTGACCCGATTTCAGTTACATGGGCAAATGAGAAGGAAAAAGAATTCCCGAACTATCCAGCAGGTTCAATGGGACCTAAAGCTGCAGATGAGCTTCTAGAAAAAGACAACCTGCACTGGTGGCCATTACCTAAAGAGTAAAGCGAAAGTGACCGAGTGTCTGCTCACTGCAGCTAGAACGTAAAGCGAAGACGAGCGTTTAGAAACGGAGATATTGGAACTCTTGAATGGGAACACGGTCTTTGTGTTCCTATGAAAGAGTGAAATATCGCAGTTTCTGCGAGTCGTAGCTGGATCTCATGTAAAGCGAAGACGAGCAGTTTATTGCAATTAAAAATGACAAAAGAAAGATACGTGCTTCACGTATCTTTCTTTATCATATACACTACTATTTGAAAGGAAGTGTTTTTTTATGAAAATGTATGATGTAAGTGCACCAATTTTTAATGGAATGGCTGTTTATAAGAACAAAGAAGAAAAACAACCTGAAATCAACACGAAGACAAATGGACATGTAACAGAGTCTCGTCTTTCTCTCGACGTACATACGGGCACTCACGTAGATGCACCGCTTCATATGATGAATGATGGAGCAACGTTTGAATCGATTAATCAAGAAGATCTTGTTGGAAAAGCGAAAGTAATTGACGTTACAGATGTCAAAGGCGCGATCTCTGATAAAGATATTGAAGCGGAAGACATTCAAGAAGGCGACTTCATTCTTTTCAAATCTCAAAACTCTTTTGAAGAAGAATTTAATTTTGACTTTGTTTTCGTAGGTGAAGACGCTGCACGCTATCTTGCAGAACGAAACATTCGCGGAGTTGGCGTAGACGGCCTTGGTATCGAACGTAGCCAGCCTGAGCACCCTACACACCGCTCTTTATTCGAGAAGGATGTTATCATCATGGAGGGCTTACGCCTAAAAGACGTGGCAGCTGGAGAATACTTCATGGTTGCTGCACCTTTAAAACTTCAGGGAACAGATGCATCACCTGCTCGCGTTTTATTGTTTGAAGGATTAAAAGAAGCATAAGATTTCATAAGCCAGGGTCTCCCCTGGCTTTCATTCTACCTCGAGATGATAATTCAAAAAACGAGTGGAGGTAATGATGAAATTCCTATTTCTAAAGCTTCGTTCTCGTCTAACGCTAACGATCTGGTTCATTTCTGTCGTCATTTTTGCACTCTTCCTTACCTTCGTCCTCCCTCAAGTCTCAAACAAATCTTATGAGGTCACCCAAACGACTGAATCCCCTGATGGCTCATTCTTTTACACTCCTGAGAAGCTCTATGACGTTGCAGAAGCGTATGGAGAAGCCGGGAGAAGCTATTATATTAAAGAGCGCTTTAGTTTTGACCTTATCTGGCCACTAGTGTATTGGTTCTTTTTAATCGCTACGATTACGATCTTATATCGAGCTGTCACCAATGGTAAATGGTTATTTTTAAGCTTACTTCCCTCATTTGGTGTAGGGTTCGACTACTTAGAAAACATCGCAACTTCACTTGTCATGTTCTTTTATCCGCGTAGCTTATCATTCATCGCCTGGTGTGCACCATTTTTCACATCGATTAAATGGTCACTGATTTACGTAAGCTTCCTTGTTATCATCATTGGTTGTGTCCTTCAGGCCATTCAGTTCGGGAAAAAGCTTCGCAATGACCTTAATCACAAGGCTTAGCTAAAAAAAACGCTACTTCGCTCCCCTTTGAACGGGGAGTGAGTAGCGTTTTTTAATGCTGTTTAGCGGAAGAGCTCAGACATGGTCACTTCTCGCTCTCACACAAAGAACGTATTCAAATCAAAAGGCTCCAGTGTCTGACGTGTCTAAACGCTCGTCTCCGCTTTTCTTGATCTAGCTGCAGTGGGCAGACACTCGGTCACTTCACTCTATAACTCGAACACAAAAAACGTGTTCAAGTTATAGAGTTCAAGTGCCTGCCGTGTCTAAACGCCCACTTTCGCTTTTCTTTTAATCAAGCCATTCTGTGTGGAATACACCTTCGCGGTCAATACGTTGATACGTATGAGCGCCAAAGTAGTCGCGCTGTGCTTGTAGAAGGTTTGCTGGCAATGTTTCGCTACGATAGCTATCATAATAAGCAATTGCACTTGCAAGACCAGGAACCGGAATTCCGCGCTGTACAGCAAGTGATACGATATCACGAGCTGCGCTTTGGTAAGATTCAACGATCTCTTTGAAGTAAGGATCTAAAAGAAGGTTTGTTAAGCTAGGCTCACGGTCATATGCTTCTTTAATGTTTTGAAGGAAACCTGCACGAATAATGCAGCCACCACGGAAAATCATTGCGATCGAACCGTAATCAAGATTCCAATCATACTCATCTGAAGCCGAGCGCATTTGAGCGAAGCCTTGAGCGTATGAACAGATTTTACTTAAATATAGTGCTTTGCGGATTTTCTCGATTAGCTCTTCTTTATTACCATCAAATGCTGGTACATTAGGACCTGCAAGAATTTTGCTTGCTTTTACACGCTCTTCCTTCATTGCTGAAATAAAGCGAGAGAAAACAGATTCCGTAATGATTGAAAGTGGTACACCAAGGTCTAGGGCACTCTGGCTTGTCCATTTACCAGTACCTTTCTGCCCAGCTGTATCAAGAATCACATCAACAAGTGCTTTGCCTGTTTCAGGATCTTTCTTCGTAAAGATATCTGCTGTGATTTCAATTAGGTAGCTATCAAGTTCACCTTTATTCCATTCTTTAAATACTTCGTGAAGCTCATCAGTCGAAAGACCAAGCACGTTCTTCATCATGTAATAAGCTTCGCCGATTAACTGCATGTCACCATATTCAATGCCGTTATGCACCATTTTTACATAGTGACCAGCGCCGTCTGGACCAATGTAAGTTGTACAAGGATCACCATCAACGTTTGCAGCGATTGCTTTAAAGATATCTTCAACTTCACTAAATGCATCCGGTTGTCCACCAGGCATAATTGAAGGACCGTTTAATGCGCCTTCTTCTCCACCTGAAACACCAGTACCAATAAAGCGAATACCTTTTTCTTTCAAATCTTCGCTACGCTTCTGGGTGTCTTTAAAGAACGCATTCCCGCCGTCAATGATAATATCATCTTTATCAAGATGTGGAAGAAGCTGATCAATCGTTGCATCTGTTGGCATACCTGCTTTAACCATTAGCAAGATTTTTCTAGGTGTTTCAAGTGATTGAACGAACTCTTCAATGCTGTATGTATCCTGAAAGTTTCGTCCTTCAACTTCAGACATCATTTCTTTCGTTTTTTCTTCCGAGCGATTGTACACTGAAACGGAATAGCCGCGGCTTTCGATATTCATCGCAAGGTTTTTCCCCATAACGGCTAACCCAATTACACCAATTTGTTGTTTTGACATCTTATTCCCTCCAGCTCATTTCTTGTTTTCATGAACCCACTGACGCGAACTCATTTGATTACAGGAGTAACACTTTTTAGTATGTGCACCTGTCATTAAGCTAGTCACGCGTACAGCCTGACAGTATGCATTATACGTCTTTCCGTGTAACCGTGCAAAGATTAGCAACTAGAAAAAAGGATGAAAAGAAACGATTTCGTACTCCTTCTTTTCATCCTTTATTTATCCTTACCCTTTGTTTACAGCAAAGAAGGCGTTTTCAAAATCCATCATTGGGAAACACTCCTTATAACGATTATACTTAATGAGACAATTGAAATAATGGAGGAGTGAATGGATTGTGAATGAAAAACAACTTGCCGGTACAAAAGCAGCATCTTATATTCAAGACGGTATGATTGTTGGACTTGGAACAGGAAGTACCGTTTATTGGACGATTCTTGAAATTGGTAGAATGGTGAAAGAAGGCTTGAACATTACAGGAGTTGCCACATCTAAAAGTACAGAAAAGCTTGCACAAGAACAAGGCATTCCACTTTCATCACTAGAGGACGTTTCTACCATTGATTTAACGATTGATGGGGCAGATGAACTAACGGAAGATTTAACCCTTATAAAAGGGGGAGGTGGCGCACTGCTTCGAGAAAAAATCATCGCTTATCATTCCACGCACATGATTGTCGTTGCTGATTCCAGTAAGTATGTAAAAAAACTGGGGACATTCCCTCTTCCTGTTGAGATCACGCAGTTTGGTTATTTAAAAACGGTAAACGCCATTCAAAATTTGGGTTGTGAAGCAAACCTTCGTAAAGAGAATGGTTCCCTTTTTATAACAGACAACGGGAACTTTATTGTGGATTGTTTATTTGATGAAATTAGCTTCCCTACTACTTTACATGATCACCTTAATCAACTTCCAGGAGTCGTTGAAAATGGGATATTTATTGGTTATGCAGCGAAAGCGATCATCGGCCAAGACAATACCATTACATATGTTGAAAATTAAAAAAGCGCCCGGCTAGTTATGCCGGGCGCTTTCATTATTTAATAATAAGGACAGGACAATGAGACCTCTGAAGCACGGCATGACTGACGCTTCCAAGAAACCACTCTCTTAAGCCATTCAACCCTCTGCTTCCCATAATTATAAGATCGCGGTCATGATCATCTGCATATTTTACAATTTCGTTTCCAGGGTTACCTTCTAGTACCATTGTTTTCACTTTATGATTCGGTAGCTGAACATCGAGTTTTTCACTAATGCCTTTTAACAGATCAACTGCTT
Organism: Bacillus sp. es.036; assembly: GCF_002563635.1. Taxonomy (NCBI): domain Bacteria; kingdom Bacillati; phylum Bacillota; class Bacilli; order Caryophanales; family Bacillaceae; genus Bacillus; species Bacillus sp. es.036. The sequence goes on along the minus strand of NZ_PDIZ01000001.1, from coordinate 674,932 downwards.
CTTTTCTAAGCTCATTAAGGATACTTGCATACACAACAGCTGAGCTAATTTGCGCAGTAGGATTTAGTGCAGTAACTACATCAATTTCCATAGCTTCATTTTCTTTTGCCATAGCAATCGCTTCATTTAATGCCTTAACACTTAAATCAGATCCATCAAACGCAACAAGGATTTTATTATATTTTTTCATCTCAACATTCTCCTCCCCTGATCTACTTTCATACTACCACGAAAACCGAACAAGTCCTGTGACATTCATCACGAATAGGCTTTTCCTTTTAATGCTTCTTATAAAGAATTTGCTCTGTCAAAATCGCGGTAATCGAACCAAGTATAAGACCGTTATTCAAAATCGAAGCCGCAATTGGTGGGGCTTGTTGAAAAGCTTCTGGTGGAATAAACATCGTACCAATTCCAACCATAAAGGAAATGCCTATTATAAATGGTTTTCCCTCTGAATCATCCTTTTTAAACTCGTTAAACGCAATTCCTACCATGTTTACGAACACGATAAAAATAACAGCATAGCCAACCGGTTCAGGTAATGCTGCAAAGAATGCCATCAAAGCTGGGAATAAGCTAATAATGATGATCAGTCCACTACCTAAAATAAAAGGAAGCTTTCGTTTAAGCCCTGTAGTTAAAATAAAACCTGCGGCCCCTGAGATTGGAACACTCCCTACCGCTGAAAATACGCCTCCTAGTAATTGATTGATCCCGGAAATGAATCCTGCCTGTCTGTATCGCCCCATAGGCTTTGTGTTTGATAGCTTGTTTAACACTTCTTCTACAACACGAATGCTTGCGATCATATTCGTAAGAAGTAGAAGCGTGACAAGAAACGCTGTTATAATCATGCCAGAATCCCAGGCTGGATACCCAAACGCGAATACCTCTGGCAATTGAATGAATCCTCCTTCTGGAAGAACGACTGGCTTCGCTAACCCAAGAACTGCAAATAAAACCCAACCGAATATTAAAATAATAAGGATACTATATTGCTGAATCATCGCAGGCATCGATCTCGAAAACCATATGGAAACAAATACAAGAAGAAGAGATAGCCCTGCAATACGAAGGTCAATGCCCTCTTTTAGGTAGCCGACTCCCATCATGCCGTTAAGAAAGGATCCACTTAACTGAGCGACAAGAAGCAGAAGATAAATCCCTGTTACAACTGGCGTAAAAAGACGAGATAGCTTCTCCACTAAACCAAATGCGCTCAGTAGAATAAAAATGATCCCGCTTGCGATCATTGCGAGTTCGAGCGCTTGAAGTGTCTCTATTTCAGATCCAAACAACGTAGAACTTAACCCTGCATAAAGAACAAATACTCCCCACCATAATCCTGCAGGCCCTTCATTAATCGGTAGTCGGTGACCGAGCGTCGCCTGCAAGATTCCAGCAACACCTAGAACAAACATCGTTCTCTGAACAAATCCTGCTGCCATTGCAGGGTCTAAATGGAACAAGCTCGCAATGGCAACAGGTGCCACGATGGAACCTGCTATCATAAAGATGGCCCACTGAAGGGCGGATAACGTATTACGCATGTAAAAGCCTTCTTTCATCAAAACGAATTATGTACACACCTTCATCTTATCAAAGCGATCCACGGAGGTCATTACGTATTTTTCCACTATAAAATCAAGCGTAGCTCTGATATACTATTTTATTGGTGATTTGATTTTTCAAATACACGGGTGGGAGAGGGAAACACAAGTAAGAAGGGAATAAAGTGAAAACGAAAATTAATTTTGATTTTCAGGCTCACGATACTTCACTGAAGAAAGAAATTCTTGCCGGCATTACATCATTTTTTACGATTGTTTATATTGCAGCGGTTAACGCGTCAATCCTTGCTGATGCAGGAATTCCTTTCGAAGCAGGAATGATTGCAACAGTCCTGACGTCAGTGGTCGGCTGCCTGTTAATTGGTTTTTATGCAAATGCACCAATTATCCTCGTTCCGGGGATGGGTGTAAATGCGTTCTTTACGTATACAATGGTTGAATCAATGGGATTAAGCTGGGAGGTGGCACTCGCTTCTGTCTTTGTTGCAGGAATATTATTTGCGATAACAGCATTTACACCGCTCTCTGGTGTTCTTTCAAAAGCAATCCCGCGTTCATTAAAAGAAGCGATTACCGTCGGAATTGGTTTATTTCTTACATTCATCGGTTTACAAAAAGGCGGGATTGTCGTTTCCAGCGATTCCACATTTGTGGCACTTGGAAACCTTGGGTCCGCTCATGTGATTGCTACTCTCGCCACGCTAGCATTAGCTGCCTTTCTCCTCATTCGAAATGTGAAAGGCCACTTTCTTATCAGTATGTTAGCTGGGACTGCACTCGCCTGGTCACTCGGTCTAATTGAGACAGGTCAACAAAGTAGCTTTTCATTCTCATCATACGGATCGGTATTTGCTGCTATGTCTTTCGATGACATTCTGATGCTGCCTTTCTGGATCGCAACGTTCTCCATGGCGATGATTCTTGTCTTTGAGAATATGGGTTTGTTAACCGGTTTACTGCCAGATCAGCGGAAGTTTACTAAGTCATATCAAGCAAATGCGATCTCAGCCATATCATCTGGCCTTTTCGGTACGAGTCCAACCGTTTCGACAGTTGAAAGTGCTTCAGGGATTTCAGCTGGTGGTCGAACAGGACTTACTGCCATTACAACAGGGTTATTGTTCTTAACATCACTATTCTTTATCCCTATTTTCAAAATCATACCAGACTCGGCGATTGCGCCAGTTCTGATCATTATTGGTGGTCTGATGATTACATCCATTCAAAACATTTCCCTACAAGATTTTTCTGAAGGGTTTCCTGCCTTTTTAATTATCGTCATGATTCCGCTCACCTACAGCATTGTTGACGGTATTGCATTTGGCTTTATTGCATACCCATTTCTAAAAATCGCTTTAGGGAAAGGAAAAGAAGTTCCTGTACCGATGTACATTATCGCAAGCCTCTTCTTTATAAACTTTTTCTTACACACCATCTAAAGGGTAAGAAAGCCTTCCAAACCTCCTTGAGCTTCATTCAAGGAGGTTTTTTCCATTTCATCCTATCTTTTTTATGATATGCTAAATTCTGGTGATAAACATGATAACCGTAAAACAAACTAGTCTAATCCTTATTTTCTTCGTCCTAATGGGTTGTCAGGCCCATCAAGCTGGTAGCCTCTCTCTTCTTGATGAATCGAATGTGAAAAGACCTGTTCCTTCTTTTTTAGTTGATAATAGAAAGGAACAGCTAATTGCAAAATACGAAAACAAAACCCCAACTGAATTTGGTGAAAATGTGTTAGGAGTCTACACTCATTTTAGTTCATCCAAAAAGGAAATCGCCTTAACATTTGATGCTTGTGGTGGGTCACATGGGAATGATGTTGATGAGGCATTGATCGCATTTTTAAAAGAAAACAAGCTGCCTTCCACCCTATTTATTAACAGTAGATGGATTGATCAAAACACTGCTTTGTTCCAAGAACTTGCTCGTGACCCGCTCTTTCAAATTGAAAATCACGGCACGCACCACAAACCTCTTTCTGTGAACGGGCAGTCAGCCTGGGGTATCTCAGGGACAGCATCGGTAAAAGAAGTGATTGAAGAAATGAAAGAAAACCAAAACAAAATTGAAGAACTAACTGGTAAGAAACCGACACTTTTCCGTTCAGGAACAGCTTACTATGATGACGTAGCCGTCCAAATTGCTCAAGACCTTGGTGTTCAAATTGTGAATTACACTATACTTGGAGACGCCGGTGCAACTTATAACGCCCAACAGGTGAACGATGCTCTGCTGCAGGCACAATCGGGCGATATTGCTCTTCTTCATATGAATCAACCGACTAGCGGCACAGCAGAAGGAGTTGAAAAAGCGATACCCGTTTTACAGAAAAAGGGGTATACATTTGTTCAACTTCACTCCCAAAATTTGCAGTGAGTACATTTTGTTCTGGAGGCCACCTTATTAATGAACACTATGATAAGGGGTGAAAAACTGATGAGTCAGTCTAAAGGACAACGAGAAAGACAATTCCGCAAAAGAAAAGAAGCACAAAATCCACATGGTAAAATTAAATCATTGGAGCAGCTTTCGAACGAAACTCCGAATAAACCTTAGCCTATTAAGACAGATTAAACTCCTCCTAATTCGGGTAAAGGGTTTTAGATGATGAAAGGAGTTTAGCGATATGAATGAAATGACTGTATCCGTAACAGGAATGAAGGGCGAAGAATGTATCCAGAAAATCGAAGCTGCCCTCCTTTCTTTAAACGGCATTGAACGGGCTTTAGCTGATCTGAAAGAAGAAACGGTCACGATTATGTTTGATGAAGAAGCCTTAGACGAAGCAACAATCATGCAAACAATTGAAGAAGCGGGCTATCAACCTGCCTAATTCCAAAAGAATCTGCCTAGCGCAGATTCTTTTTTACACCAAAATGAAACAATATTCTTCAAAAACACTCTAATTCTTTCCTACAAACATTCAATCTTCGCAATTCATGGGTGTTACTCTATAACTATGCGTTAAGGATAAGTTAACGAAAGGGGTAACGGACTTGGAACAGTCTAATTTAAATGCTAAGGAAATGCCTAAACAGAATGTATTGCCATCAGTAGAGGACTATTCTCACTTGCTTGAACAATTAGAAGCGTTAACTTATGAAAATCAAGCACTAAGCAACGTTAACACGCTTGTTGCGGGCGTTGCTCATGAAATTAAAAATCCTCTTACGATTATGAAAGGCTTCCTTCAGCTAATAAAACCTGACCTTGATAAACTACAAAAAAGCGACATTGCTGAGCTACTGTTAACAGAAATCCAACGAACGACCGATCTAGTTGAAGAGTTTCTTCAACTTGCACGCCCTGTAGAGGTTACATCTGAACGTATTGATCTTATCCCCTTCCTAAAAAATATCCTCCTACTTTTTGATAGCCAGGCAAAGTTAAGCAAGTGTGACCTGACCACAAATCTACAACAGTTCAAACTTCCTATTGAAGTGATGATTAACCCCGGACAGTTCAAGCAAGTTTTTCTAAATGTGATGAAAAACAGTATCGAAGCTATTCGCATGACGAACCGTAGCAATGGGACGATTTCATTAACAGTAGGACAGCATTTTAATAGGGTGACAATCTCTATACGTGACAATGGCGTTGGAATGGATGCATCGACTCAGAGCCGTATTTTCAAACCCTTTTACACAACAAAAGAAAAAGGAACGGGCCTCGGCCTGTTCCTTAGTAAACAAATTATTCAAAACCACAAAGGCACGATAAAAGTAAAAAGTTCTCCTTCGTTTGGTACAACACTTTCTATTAAATTGCCCTTGCTCCATCCGGTTTAAAAACCAATTTGCTCTTTCTCACTTGAAACCTGTGTTTTTCGCTTGTTTTTATGAAGTAGTGCATTAACCTCTCCACCTACAAGAAGAATAATGCCGGTTAAATAAAACCAAAGCATTAAAATAATCACACCGCCAAGACTTCCATAAGTAGCAGAATAGTTACCGAAATTACTAACGTAAAATGCAAATGCAAGCGAAATTACCTGCCAGCCTAATGTTGCTACAAGTGCTCCAATGATCACCTCTTTAAATGGGAAATGTTTATTTGGTGCAAACCGATATAAAGCTGCAAGGATGCATGCCATGATTGCCACAGCTACTACCCAACGAAGAATACGAAACAAAAATTCGGTCGAGCTCGGCAAATTTAGTGATGAGGTTACTGCGTCAATGATTACGTCTCCAAAAACCGGTAATACAAGCGTGACAATAAACACAAGAACAAGTCCAATTGTCAACAAAATAGAAAGAAGCCTTGCTTTAATAAAGGATCTTGTTTCTTCCACATCGTAAGCAAGATTCAACGCTCTCATCATCGCCATCATACCGTTTGAAGCTGACCAGATCGTCCCAAGTATACCTAAGGTTAATAAGCCGCCCTGAGGCTCACTAATGATGGAGAGAACATTATCCTGTAGGATGCTCCCTGTCTCTCCAGGAGCATATTTTGTAAGGAAATCCACCGCTTCCTGTTTGTCAATTGACAAGTAAGGAAGAATCGAGAGAATGAGAATAAGTAATGGAAAGATCGATAACATAAAGTAATAGGCCAATTCAGCTGCAAGACTCGTAACCCGATCCTCTCCGATTTCTTTTCCAAGTTTTTTAACAAATGATAATCCACCCATTTTGTTAACCCCTTTCTTACATTCTTTAGACCCTTTCCCTATAATCTTCCGCTGTAATCGTCCTTCATAATGAAAAGGAGCAGACATTGTGTCTGCTCCTTTTCTTATCATTCCATCTAATGTTAAGGCGTCGTCTCACCCTGTTCACCGTCTAATGCGTTCATATTTCCATTTGGATCATTATTTTGATCCTCAAGGTTTAAGTGAGATTTAAGCTCTGTTTTAGCAGTTGCTAAAGACTGATCATCAAGCTTAAAATAGTAGGTTCCAGCTGGTTGGAAATCCGTTCCTGTTAGCTGAAGTTTTTCAACTGTATCGATCTTTGAGATAAACGGATACAGGCCAATAGCTTCATTAAAAGTAAAGCTCATTGTAAGGTTTTCTCCGATACGATCGACAACATCACCGTACTTCGGTATAGAAGAAAGTGAGCTAACCTTGTCCATTGCAGCAGTAATGACTTCCATTTGACGCTGTCCGCGCTTTAAGTCAGAGTCGGCTTTACGTGTTCTAGCAAACGCAAGCGCCTCTTTACCATTAAGGGTCTGCTCCCCTACTTCTAAATCGATTTTTCCTTTCGACTCTTTGTACAGTTGGTCAGCGACAAGCTGTGAATCAATTGTCACATCAATACCGCCGAGCTCATCAATGACGGTTTTAAAAGCATCAAAATTCACTCGGACAACCTCATCAATCGGTATTCCAAGTAAGCCTTCGACTGTATCAATCGTTAAATCAATCCCCCCATAGGCATGAGCGTGAGTAATTTTGTCCATACCTCTACCTGGAATTTCAACGTACGAATCACGCGGTATACTAAGAAGCTTCATTGATTTGTCATCTTGATTAAATGTAGCAACCATCATCGAGTCACTTCGACCATTCGATGTATTTTCTTCATCGTCTACACCTAACAATAATACAGAAAAATGATCTTTACCTATATCGACTGCACTGTTTCTTAGGTCGGACTGATTTCCGCGATTTGGTTCCATCAGGGATTGGTCAGATACGCTAGATACTTTATAATAAAGATATCCTCCATAGCCACCAATACCAACTATAATAAATAATAAAAGCAAGAGTGTAATGCGCAATCCACGGCGTTTTTTCTTAGGTTTATATCGACTTCGAGGTTCCATTTGTTCTTCATTCATAGAAATTTTATCTCCTTCAATATAAATCTTCATTCTTTATTTATAGACCATTCGCATCATCATCATAAAGATCGACGGTCAATCATTGCTGAAAAATGGCTAAACGTGTCACTTTGCGTTAACCCTAGCTATAAATGTACCATTCTTTCTTATTACTTTCTACCTAAATATTTTTCCATTGTTCAGGTTTCCTTTGCATTCGTCCATTAACTTTGTAAAATACAAGATGATAGAGAGAAAGGACAAAAACTCTTGCATATAAAAACAAAATCAATTCCATGGATTATCATTGGCAGCTATTTTTTATTTGGCTCAATGTGGATCTTGCTTTCAGATACCATTCTTTATCGCTTTTCTACTGATTTTATAACAAACAAAGAAATGGGACTATATAAAGGTTGGTTTTTCATCTTATTAACGTGTATTTTTCTCTATTTCCTCTTAAAGCATCTCCTCCAAAAAAACAAGGAGATGGAAAGCCAACTTCTAGAAAGTGAAGAACGATACCGACGTCTTGTTGAGTCATCCCCCTATGCGATCTGTTTACTTCGAGATGGGGAGATTACTTATACAAATCAAACTGGTCTTAACATGGCAGGTGTTCATTCACTCAGTGACCTTTATCAAAATCGCGAATCGTTAGTCGTAAACCAACACGATCAAAAGAAAATTAAAGAAATTTTGCACAGCATCCATACCAATGAAAATGAAATCCCTGAAACGATTGAATATCAGCTATTGCGCTCGAATAACGAAATAATCGACGTCGAATCAACCCTTATTCCAATCACTTTTGATCAAAAAGTTATGACCATTATTCAAACACGCGACATTACCGAACGAAAGCAAGCGGTAAAAGAACTATGGGAAGCAAAACAATTGATTCAGGCTATTATAAGTGCCTCGCCAATTGCAACACTCGCGCTGGATATGAACGCTAACATTCGTCTTTGGAACCCAGCAGCAGAAAAAATATTTGGCTGGCATAGTGATGAAGTAATTGGAAAGAAAAGTCCAATTGTCCCTCAAGGGGAAAAAGATATTACGATACCTGAAATCATTGAACATGGCCATATAGTGAATAAGGAAGTTCAGCGGATGACAAAAGACGGTTCGATCGTTTACACTGCTCTATCCACAGCTCCTATTCAAGATGAGAACGGTCAAATTAATGGGATTATGGCCGCTTTCATGGATATTACGGATAAAAAGAAAACGGAAGAAGCTCTTCTCAAAACAGAAAAATTATCGGCAGTTGGTCAGTTAGCTGCCAGCGTAGCGCATGAAATACGAAATCCGCTAACTTCCGTTAAAGGATTTATTCAGTTGCTAAACGACGATAAACCATTCGCAGAGAAAACGCCGTTTCTTTCAATTATGCTGTCAGAAATCGATCGAATGGATGCCATCATTAAAGACCTGCTCGTGTTAGCAAAACCACAAGCTTCTCATTCTACTTATTTCAAGGTGAACGAGTTGCTTTCCTACGTATTGCAGTTATTAAGTACGCAGGCAAGCCTTTACAATATTACGTTTATGAAAGATTTCACCGATGAAGACGACACGCTTTACGGTGAGGAGAATCAGCTTAAACAAGTTTTCATCAATTTAATTAAAAATGCCATTGAAGCGATGCCTGAAGGTGGTTGCGTCAGCTTAATAACAGCTGTAAAAGATGCCGAGATCGAAGTAACTTTAACGGATGAAGGTGTTGGAATACCTGCACATAAACTTAAAACGCTCGGTGAACCTTTCTATACGACCAAAGAAGAAGGCACCGGTCTTGGCCTTTTATCTAGCTTTAAAATTATCGAGAATCATCATGGAACCATCGATTTTATAAGTGAGGTTGGAATTGGAACAAAAGTAACCATACGTTTTCCTAAAAATAGTAATGGTTCTTAGTGATGGTCTTTCGAAAACCTCAAATAAAAGTAGGTCTTTTTATCTATTTTTTGTGCTTATAACCCTATGTATGCTAAAATATCATTCGTCTCTTATTCTTGAATAAGTTTGACCTGAAGGAGGAAGCAACATTGCAAAAAGCGAAACGAAATGATCCCTGTCCTTGTGGCAGCGGCAAAAAATATAAAAAATGCTGTATGACATCTGAAAGTGCACAGGATCAATTAGAAGAACAGCTATACACACAAGAACTTTACACGGTTCAAGCTCAGCTCGTTGAATACGCGATGAGCCAACATGATCAGAAAATGGTTTCTCTAGCAAATGAGTTATTTACTAGATTTGATATTCCTAAAAACCTTGAAGAAGCTTATATGCATGGGGTTTTCCCGTGGGCGATTTTCCATCAGGCAGTCAATCAGTGGAATAAAACCATCGTAAAAGAGTACATACAACTCTATTCACACACCTTCTCTACTGAGAAAGTGAAAGAAACGGTTAACGACTGGCGCGATGCTTATATGTCCATTTACACAGTGGACGAAGTATCGGGCAATACAGCTGTTGTGACAGAACTTAGCTCAAATCAACCAATCAGCATTTTATTGCATGAAGAAGTGATTCTCGAAAAAGGAGAAAGCCTAGCTGGTATTCTTCTTCCGGTTAAAAACGGTGCGATGCCATTTATCGAACTTCTTAAAATTGCCCCTGATGCCATGCAATTGGTAGAACAGAAATTAGCAACTGAAGATGCCGCTAACAACGTACGCTCTATGATGCAAAGCGACTTCCCAGAAATTCTTAGTGAAATCGTGAAGCATGGTAACGGTTCAGAAGAAACAGATGATTCGATTGACATGATTTGGTCTAGAAAAGAAGATGCAGAAGTGGCTTCTCTTTTTACTGAGCACGTTAGTGATGAATTTTCAAAAGAGCAGGTTCAAGAAATCCTTCACTTCTGGAAGGAATATATTCAAGAAGAACAGCCATCTGTCAGAAAACCTGCTATTTTTGCAGCTTCTCTTGAGTATCTTGCCTCTAAAGTCTTTGATTTATCGATTAGTCAAAGCGCCCTTGCTAAAAAATACGGAACATCTGCATCTAGTATTTCTAGTAAATACAAAGCATTTCACGAGCGATTCACCCCTGTTTTGAACTAGAATGCACTTTGCTAAAGCAGAATGAACGTTTAATAAACAAACAATCTACTTAAATGGTATGATTTAAACATGACAGAACTCTTTTACTTACACGTGTTAACTGTTCAATTTCGAGTTATATTGAGGTTAACACGTTAGGTTTATAGAGCTATCTTAAGGGAGGCAATAAAGTGACTGCTGAGACACCCACTCAAAAAGTAGGAAGCTACATTCTTGAACAGGCATCTGAGATTGCACAGAGTACATACGAAAGACAGCGTCATGATTTGGATGAAGCTGATTTTACAAATGAAACCAAATTATCTTTAACGAATACGACTTATTTAGTGAAATTGATTGGTAAAAGCCTACAGCAAAACACTACGAATGCGATGACTGCAATTGAAGAGTTTGGAGAAGAATCTGGTGAACTCGTTCAAGATGAAAATGAGATGATCATCTCGCTAATCGTTACGGTACCGCTCATTCGCGAGGCAATTTGGGAAGCCATTGAGCCCGTTGTTGAAGAGCTAAATATGAAGCCACGGGACGTTATTAAACTTCCTGGAAAAATCGATCCACTCCTTGATCAATTTGTTTATAGTTATGGTAGTACTTATATTACAAGCAATCAACAGCTTAAAACCAAGTACGACTCAACCCTTGAAGAACTATCAACTCCAATTATTCCAATTATAAAAAACCTGGCTATACTTCCGCTTGTTGGAAATATTGATACGTACCGGGCAACGCTCATCATGGAGAAAACGCTCGAGCACACGCGCAAATTACAGCTTAATCACATGATCATTGACTTATCAGGGGTTGTGACAATGGATACGATGGTTGCCAAGCACTTGTTTGATATTACAGAAGCACTCAGTCTTATGGGCGTTCAGGTTACCTTAACAGGCATCAGTCCATCGATCTCCATTTCAGCCGTTCAGTTAGGAATCGATCTTCATAAGCTAACCATTAAATCGAGTCTTCATAATGCATTAACAGACCTTGCTGTTCTTTCAAATCCAGCAACTTAATCTGCTTACACTTCGTTCACAATTCTGTCATTCTTATCAAAACTATCCCATAATGCTCATTTTTCAAATGAGGCCTGCTATACTAAAGTCAATCCAGAAAAGCTTTCTCCTCAACCCGGAAAGCTTTCCTGGAATCCAACGTATAGTAAATGAATGCATCCCTTCCCTCCCCCGGGAAACCTCCTTATTTTAGTTTGAAAAAGCAGCGGCAATGCCGCTGCTTTTTCTTTTGGCTTTTTACACAGGAAATGAAGCGTCTTTCAACGAACAAACTTCTTATAGAAAGGAGAGAGCAAATGCTTACAGTTGAAAAGCTACAAGAAAAACTCGAATCATTTCAAGATAAGGATCAAGCCGTAAAGATGGAAAAGTATATGCGAAATCAATTTCCTTTTCTCGGAGTTAAAACGCCAGAGAGAAGAAAAACAGTCATAAACGCGTTAGGCCAAACGCGGGAGCCGGATTTCCAAGTCGTTCAGCATTTAGTTGAGCAGCTATGGTTATTACCAGAACGCGAATACCAAAACGCCGCACTTGATTTACTCAGCAGGGTCAAACAGTTTCCGAAAGACGCCATTGCTCTCATTGAACAGCTAATTGTCACAAAATCTTGGTGGGATACAGTTGATAGTCTTGCGGTTCACAGTGCGGGGAAATATTTTAAGCAACACCCAGATCAACTCTACTTTATTTCAGAAAAGTGGATGACAAGCGAAAACATGTGGCTAAATCGAAGCGCTATCCTTTTTCAGATTTCGTATAAGGAAAAGACAGACTGGCCACTCTTGACACGTTCTATTCTTATTCATTCTGAATCAAAAGAGTTTTTCATCCAAAAAGCGATCGGTTGGGCTCTTAGAGAATACTCAAAAACAGCCCCTAGTACTGTAGAGAATTTTATCGAAGAAGATTCTCTAGCACCTCTGAGTAAGCGCGAAGCTAGTAAAATCATTAAGAAGAACGAACAAGAACGTCAAAAATAAAAGAATCTTTTCTAATAGATTGTTGCATTTGAATCAATTATTGAATAAAAAACCACACTTCGCGAATTGGAGCGGAAATGAACCACTTACCTAAAAGCAGCAACTACGAAAAAAGCCAAATAAAAAAACTCAACCTTTCATCAGTAAACAAGCCCATCCTTAAGCAGGATGGGCTCGATTTACATGTTATTTACCAATGAATTGCTGCGTCCAAATGTTGCCTTCTTCTACATAGCCAACACCAATGTGAGTAAAGCTACCATTCATAATGTTTTTACGGTGACCTTCACTGTTCATCCATGCATTGACTACTTCTTCAGGTGTTTGTTGCCCTTTTGCGATGTTTTCACCTGCTGATTGATAATCTACACCAAATTGATTCATCATATCAAATGGTGATCCGTAAGTCGGGCTGTTGTGGGCAAAGTAGTTATTGTCTCTCATATCTTCAGATTTTGCCTGTGCTACTTTACTAAGCTCAGTATCTACTTCAAGTGCAGGTAGACCAGCTTTTGCGCGTTCTTCATTTGTAAGGTTCACAACTTGCTGTTCAAATTCTGATAGGCCTGTCTCAGCTTCTGTTTCTTTTGTAGGTTCGGCTTGTTCAGCTTGCTTTGACTCTGAAGGGACTGCCTCAGTTTCTGCAGGCGCTGCCTTTTCTTCTACTGGTGCTTTCGCTTCAGGTGCTTCTGTCTTTTCTTCTACTGGTGCTTTCGCTTCAGGTGCTTCTGCCTTTTCTTCTACTGGTGCTTCTGCTTTAGGCGATTGTTCGGCTTGTTCAGTTGCCTTTTGAAGAAGCTGATCTAAATTAATAGAGTCGTTAATTGAGATATTATATTGTTTTTCAAAACGGTCAAGAATGGATTGAAGTTCATTTATGTTGTTGACCTGGAAAGTTTGAGCTTTTACCTCCGCATTTGCGAATTGATTTCCTTCGCTTGCAGAACTTGCTGATGGATTTGCTGCCAGCAGGGCTGCTGCCGCTGTGACACCTAGAATAATTGATTTTTTCAATGTGATTCCTCCCTGATTGGTGAAATTTCTTACATGATGAGAATATCACAAGATTGCTAGTCTAAAAGACCGTAATAACTTCCTTTACCGGTAATCCATACCAGAGACATTTTTCGGTTAAGAGGTAGAACCTGCCTTATAAAACCTTTCATATCAAGACTTAGAAGCCACTACTTTAAAGTAAACACGTTTTTGCAGAATGGTAATCATTCCACATTTTAGGGAAAGAAGAACCATTAACGTTTTGTTTCAAGTATTTCAAAAACGTAACAAAAAGAGGAAGAGCATAATGCCCTTCCTCTTTTCTTACTTCGTCGGTCTTACATCTTGAAACGGATACCAGACAACTTCGGCCTTTCCGACAACTTCTTCAAGTTCTATTTTTCCAAGTCCATTCCGACTATCCATGCTTCTTAACCGATTATCCCCCATGACAAATAGCTGACCTTCAGGAACTTCAACAGGTCCAAAATCTTCTGTTAACCTCATTCCCATCGTATTCGCATCATCTCGGTTAGCATCCAGGTAGGGCTCTTTTAACTCGGTTTCATTTACGTAAAGCTTATCTTGCTTCATTTCAACGATGTCTCCTGGTAACCCAATTACGCGCTTAACATAATGCTTCTTTACATCTTCATCCTTAATAATAATGATGTCTCCTCGTTCAGGATTCTCCTGAACATATGAAATAAACTTATTAACAAGGAGGCGATCGCCATCATGTAGCGTAGGGTCCATGGAAGCCCCTTCCACAATGTACGGCGCCATTACAAACATTTTAATGACAAATGCCAGAATAATAGCGAATAATAGCGGTGCTCCCCAATCTTTCAACCAATTTGGTTCTCCATCACTCTTCATATGCCCCTCCATAAAAGAACTTTCTACGTTTAGTCTAGCATAATTTTCCTACAATGTTCCATCCTAACGCCACGGTCCATTTAACTATTTTTAGCTAAAAAAAAGATGGAGATGTTGAAATCAGTCTAATCGTCTTTAAATTCATTATTCAAGAGGTTTTACGAAACTATAATGAGGGAATTAACAGAAATGGACAAAAGGGGGATGTATATGAGTCAAATAAAAGCTTTTGTATTTGATGCCTACGGAACGTTATTTGATGTTTTTTCTGTGACTAAAAAATGCGAAGAACTTTATCCCAATAAAGGTGATCAAATCAGTCAAACGTGGCGAAAGAAGCAGCTTGAGTACAGCTACTTACGTCAAATGATGGGGAACTACCAGCCATTTGCACAAGTGACACGCGATGCTCTCCGTTACGCTGTAGAGGAAGCAAGTGCAGAGCTTACTCCTGATAACGAAGAAGTCCTGTTTGAAGCTTACCAGCAACTTTCTGTGTATGAAGAAGTGCCACAAGTATTAAAGGACCTGAAAGCGGAAGGCATCACGCTTGCCATTTTCTCGAACGGGTCTCACGATATGCTTGATCCTCTTGTTAAGCAGTCACCTCTTGCTGAGTACCTGGATTATGTTATCAGTGCGGATGATATTAAACAGTTTAAACCTACACCTGCCTCTTATACCCATGCGCTGAACTTTCTTGAATTAAGTCGAGAAAATATTCTCTTTATGTCCTCAAATGGATGGGATATTTCAGGTGCCAAGAATTTTGGGTTCCATACTGCGTGGATTAATCGTAACAACTTGCCCGTTGAACAGCTTAATCTTCTTCCTGATTCTATTTATGAGGACTTAAGTCATCTTACAAATTGGGTTAAGTAGCACAATATAAAAACATTCTCAAACAAAACCTGGACTATCGTTCAGGTTTTGTTTGAGAATAACACGTTTTTGAACTGAAGTATCGTCTATGACGTTCTTTTTGAAGAACCATACTATATACCTAGCTTCGATCACTTTTTTTACCAATATAGGCCCATTGACCACTGCACAGCTTAGTCGTATAATCAACACATTACAGCGTATGCTCATTAAATACTAATGGAAAGTAGCCAGGTGTTTGAATTATGATAAAGGTCGATTATTTGCTTCAAAATGAAATCATTCGCTATCAGGAACAACTTCGTCACTTTCGTATTTCTCTTCTAAAGCTCCCTGCTAAAATGCCTAGTGAGGACAAAGTTCGGACCCTGTGTAAAGAAGCAGCCTGGAAAATTGCAGCAACCGAAACGCTTGTTGTAAAAATATTCAAATCAAAGAAACTACCTTATCGCGAACTTTCTAAACAGTTTTTCTTCAACATAGAGATCCTAAAACAGCATAGCCAGTATATTTTAGCTCTCTTTCTTCTTAAACACGGAGATTATCAATGTCTTCATACTCACCTTACCTGCCTCGATTAAAGCCTCAGAGGAAATATTCCTCTGAGGCTTTAATCGTTTTAAGAAGATGGTAAAATGGCTCTTAGCGCTTGATGAAGATGAGCGTAAGTATTTACGTTTGTAAAATCAATACCAAGCTGAACGGCAGTTTGAGCAATTTCAGGTCGAATGCCAGTTAAAATGGATTCCACGCCGGAAAGCTCAAGCATTTTAATGAGTTGAAAGATTTCATTTGCTACCATCGTGTCCATGATCGGGACGCCGGATAGATCAATCACAAGATAGGATAATTGAAGTTCTGAGCTTCGTTCGATACCTTTTCGTTGAATAAGTGATGCGCGATAAGTATCAATTGTTCCGATAAGAGGCAATACGCCAATATCTTCTGCGATCGGAATGATAGGAACACTTAGTTCGGTAATTTTTGTCTGCTGTGCCGCAATTTGCTCTTCATTTAGTTGATTCGTATAGACAGTTACTTTATGCAGTAGCAAATCAAACGATTTGTTCATGTAACTGCCCCACCCTGCTAGTCGGCTCGCTTCTAAATGTTCTTGCTCCGAACTAAATTCCACCATGACGTCCCAGAGTATTTGTCTAAGGTATGTTAGGCTAGCGACAGATTGCTGCAAAGAAAACGTGTGACTCGAAAAAATCTCAACAATCCTTCCTGCCCATTCCTGTACATCTCGAGTATTTGATTTTTGAAAAATCATCTGCTTAACAAAATCAGAACAGAACAAAATAATTTCCTTTTTTAATTCTGGTACTTTAAGAACGGCTGTATCTGTTGCTTCTTTTTCATCGACAAGAATTTGAAGCCTTTTTGTCCATTTCTCTCCAATTTCTTCAAGACGCTCGTGAAAGTACTCGACATACATTGCTTCAACTTTATCCATTGTTATGTCTCTCCTAATCATCATCGTTAATTCATTGTTTCCCGAAAATGGGGGAATGTACACATGTCCAGAGTTGGTAAAAACATTTGGTTTACTGAAATAGATGACTGTTCAGAAATTTGCCATCTTAAAGCATTATACAGGAAAAATGAAGGCCCTTTTCTCAAAGGACCTTCATTTGTAGTTTCTATTCGCTTTTCGGTTTCTTTCTAAATTTCATGAAGAATTCATAAACAACAGGGACGATGATAAGCGTTAAGAGAGTTGAGCTTGTTAGTCCTCCAATAACAGTTACACCAAGTCCTTTAGAAATAAGCGCTCCACCTTCTAAACCAAACGCAAGCGGCGCTAGAGCACCAATCGTTGCAAGAGCTGTCATTAAGATCGGACGAAGACGCGTACCAGCGGCTTCTATTAAAGCTTCTCTAGTCGTGAACCCTTCTTTTTCTTTATGAATGACGCGGTCAATTAATACAATCGCATTTGTTACAACAATACCAATTAGCATTAGCATCCCTATTAGCGATGAAATACTTATCGTTTCACCAGCAATTAATAATCCAACGAGTCCGCCAATAACGGTAAATGGTAGTGAGAACAAAATGGCGAGCGGAGCAAGACCGCCTCCGAATGTAATGACAAGAACAAGATAAACAATGGCAATCGCAGCTAGCATGGCTAAACCAAGCTGAGTGAATGATTCATTGATATCTTGAGTGACACCACCAAGAGTGACTTCTGAAGAATCAGGTAAATCCATTTCATCAATGGATTCCTGTACATCTGCCGAAACTTGCCCAATGTTATCATCGAGTACTTCAGCTGTTACGTTCGCGTACACTTTGCCATCGCGACGTGTGATTGTATTTGATGATTGACCTTCTTCAATTGTGGTGACTTCACTAAGAGGTACTTCTATACCTAATGGTGACTGAATCGTCGTTTCTTCTAAATCACTTTTATCTTCAAACGTCTTTTCATTTACTTGGAGAACAACATTCAATGCTTCTCCATCTTTTTCAACAGTTGTAAGAACAGGCGCTTCCCCAGTATTACGAAGCTCCATTCCGATTTGACCAGCTGTTAAACCAAATTCACTTAGCTTTTCAGCGTTCGCTACAATTGTAAATTGATCATAGGACTCTGAAATACTTGAACTAATATTCGAAAGGTTGTCTTCTTTCTCAAGCTCAGCTGTCACATCTTCTACAACCGGACCAAGATCACTCATATTTTCTTCATTTACTACGAGTGTAATTTGGTTGCTTCCACCAGAAGCTGAGATATCCTGATAACCCCATTCACCTTTTTCACTCAGTTGCTTCAAATCTTCGAGAACCAGTTTACGTTCATCTTCGAATCCTTCTGTCTCTTCATCATAACTAACAAAGAAAAGAACTTGATTACTAGCTCCTGGATTCATTGGATTTTCTCCACCAACGGAGTATTGAATGGTATCCACATCTTCTTTATCTAAGAAGTAGTCTTCGGCATCAAGAGCAAGGTTATTAATATTTTCAGTTGTTTCACCAGGCTCTGGATTATATGTTGCTACGATCATCTTCTCTTGATCAGAAGGCAAGAAGCTGACGCCTACAATCGGAGCAAGGAATAAACTTCCCACTAAAACAAGTATACTCGCACCGAACGTGATCAGTTTATGATTTAACGTCCAATTTAATATTTTTTTGTATTGATGAGCAAGACGGCCGTTGCCCTCTTCTTTGTGCTCAGGTTCCTTCCCTTTTTTCACTAGCCCTTTCTTAAAGAGAGAGTGAGCCATCGCTGGCACAATTGTAATCGCAACAAGTAAAGAAGCTAATAACGCAAATACAATGGTTAAGGCAAAAGGTAAGAATAGTTCGCCAACCGGGCCTTGAACGAGACCTAGTGGTAAAAAGACGGCGATTGTTACAATTGTCGAAGACATAATTGGAAGGAACATTTCTTTTGTCGCTTCCGTAATGAGTTCTTTCCCTTTCAACTGTTCGCCTTTGATCGCCATACGTCGATAAATGTTTTCAATAACGACAATCGAGTCATCAACCACACGACCAATCGCAACAGTCATCGCACCTAACGTCATGATATTTAACGTAATGTCTAACTGGTTCAACACCAATAAAGCAATTAGCAAGCTTAATGGTATGGAAATTACGGAAATTAACGTAGATCGTATGTTACGCAAGAATAATAAAATAATGAGAACGGCAAAAATAGCACCGATAATCGCCTTGTTCAGCATTGTGCTAACTGATTCTTCGATCGGCTCACCCTGATCGAATATAGTGACAATACTCATCTCATTGTTCTCATCCTCAAGTGATGCAATTTCGTCTTTCACACCGTTCACAACATCAACCGTGTTTGCATCTGCACTCTTTGTTACTTGAATCCCAATTGATTCTTTCCCGTTCGTACGGGAAATCGATTCCGCTTCACCAACTAATTCAATATCTGCGATTTCTTGAAGCTGAACGGTTGGTATTTTCGGTTGCCCTTCACTAGCTCCTGCTTGAGATGCAGAAGGATCTTGTGCTGCGGCTGCCGGAGGTGCTTGATCTGCTCCTGCGGAAGGCGCTTGATCTGCTCCTGCTTGACTTTGCTGTGGCATAGCTGGTATTTCTAGTTCTTTTAAATCTTCTAATGAAGAAACATTGCCATCCACGACAACAGCTTTTTGGTTATCTTCAAAGTTATATAAACCAAGAGGGATATTGACAGAAGAACCTTTAATCAGATTCTTAACGGTTTCTTCATCTAGCCCCAACTCTTTCATCTTATCTTCTTTAAACGAAAAAGAAATTTCTTCCACTTCCTGGCCGGCAATCGAAACAGATGAAACCCCTTCGACCCCTTCAATGGCAGGCAGGACATCTTCTTCGACACGCTGGGTTAACTCTGTGAGTGAACGATCATCTTCAGAAACACTTAGCGACATGACCGGAAATGCATTAAAACTTAATCGAGAAACATTCGGGTCCTGTACTTCATCAGGTAATGAAAGTGACTGCAAAGTTTCTCGTACTTCATCCTCAGCCTCATCCATGTTTTTACTAAAGTTATATTCAATTTGAACATTCGATGCATTTTCGAATGAAGAAGAACTTACGACATTTACTCCCGAAAGACTTTCTACTTTATTTTCAATCGGTTCTGATACTTTCTCAGACACTTCTTCAGGTGTTGCTCCCGGGTAAACAGTTGTGACTGATACTAATGGGGTATTAATATTCGGGATTGTCTCCATTTTCATATTAAAACCTGAGTACAATCCAGCAACTGTGATAATAATCGTTAACAGCCAAACTGCAAACTTATTATTTAACGAAAATTGAATCAGCTTTCTCAAGCAACTTCCACTCCTTTTCTCCACTTTTATGACTGACTGGTCATTACATGATCACTATACTGAATAAACCGATATAATTCAAGATATATTGTTTACTATATAGAGATTATTACTCAATTAAAGTAGGATTAGGAAAAAAACTTTGAACATGATATAATGTTCATGACCAATTGGTCAGTAAAAGCCGGTCAGTTTATTTCTGACGAACAGAGGTGGAAGATGAACGAAAAAAAGAAACACATCCTTGAAACGGCCATGCAACTTTTTGCTCGAAAAGGATTCCATTCAACATCGATACAGGAAATCGCCAATGAAAGTGGAATTTCTAAAGGAGCCGTTTACCTTCATTTTCAATCAAAAGATGACGTACTGTACTCCATCTTTTCTTATTATTATGAGATATTAAAAAAGAAACTATCTGATGCAAAACTAGATTCATTTACCCCAGAAGAACGTCTTGAAAAGCTGCTGTATGTGCAAGCTCGAGAAATCGTGCAGCATAAAGAGTTTATTATTATGCAATTCAGGGAACAAGCTATTTCGATGAACAAAGAAATCGATGAACTGATTTTGAAGATCAGAATGGAGTCCCTTCAGACGCTTGCAAGTAGTATCCAGGACTTATATGGCGAGCGCATTACCCCTATTTTGCCAGATTGCGTCTTGCTTCTTGATGGTATGTTCTCCTCTTACATCAAGTTAATTGTCCTGCAGAATGCGGATTTTGACTTAGAAGAGCTTCCTCGTTTCATTCTAAAGCGGTTAAATGACATGGTATATGGCATGATCGAAAGCAATGCTGAGCCTTTTCTAACCATGAAGCAAGCTTCCGTCATTTTTGAAAAAAGCAGTCAATCGGAAGCATGCCAAAAACAGTCGCCATCCTCTATCTTAACGAACATGCTTTCGACTATTAAAACGATGAGGTTAGAAGAAAACAAAAGGAAAGAGCTACTTGAAACGGTTCATTTTCTCATGAAAGAAGTGAATGAGCCAAATCCACGGCGCTTTATTTTTAAAGGGATGCTACACCAATTTGAAGGATTCACAGAACTTAATTCATATAAGACTGCCCTCGTTAACTCACTGAACCTTGATCAGTAATTAGAAACTAGTGGAGGTGGAAGATGGTGAAAGAGCCGCTCCTGACAAAAGAAGAGTTAAGACGCATTGTACGCGAACTTCAATTAAAAGGAATTAATGCACAGCTTTGCTACCGAAAAGCATAAGTCTTCTCCCGCAAAAACGATCTTACTTTAGATCGTTTTTTATTTTGTTCTGATTCAGAACGGGATAATAATTGGAACCATATCAACAGTTAAGCGTCATTTAACCCTACTAAACTTATAATCTCCTTGAATGGAATAACACGTATCCTACCTGCCCGTATTGCCATACTTGCAAATCACGTATATGACACTTTCCTTCCATTCCCGTATCGTCATCTTTACCGACGGAATACAGGAGGGTGCACCCTCTCTTGGGAGACTCGTTTTGTGCAAGATATCTCATTCGAAAAAATAGTTGAAGATTACTCACCACTAGTGAAGAGTCAAATCTATAAATTAAACCTTACAAACGATCCCATATATGAACAAGCGGCAATGATTGCGCTATGGGAATGCGTTCAGAATTATCAGGATTCAAAAGGAAGCTTCTCTGCATATGCTTATTTAAAAGTGCGCGGAAAATTACTTGATGAAAGAAGAAAAGAATTACGCGCGTCTAAAGAAGCATCGCATGCTGATTGGAATGACTATGAAGAAACGTTCTTCACGCCTCAGAACAGCGTAACGCTTAACATTGACTTAAGTAGCCTTACAATGAAACAAAAAAAATGGGTTGAACAGGTTATCATAGAGGGAAAATCACTTAAAAGTGTTGCAACTGCTGAAGGTGTCAGCGTAGAAGCAGTTAAATCGTGGAGAAAAAGTGCCATAACGAAATTACGGAAACAATTTAATACCTAAAAAAAGAAAACACTCCTCAGAGTGTTTTCTACTTTTATTAGCGGTTGTATTTCTTTTTGAACTTTTCAACACGACCACCAGCATCGTTAAAGCGCTGCTGACCAGTGTAGAATGGATGAGATTCAGAACTAATATCAACTTTGATTAGTGGATATTCGCTACCGTCTTCCCACTCAATTGTTTCGTTAGATCCCATTGTAGAACCAGTTAGAAACTTAAAACCAGTACTAACGTCTAAAAATACAACTTGCTGGTATTTTGGATGGATTCCTTCCTTCATTGCTAGACCTCCTTTATCAATCAAATCATCATTTACGTTAAATGAATGGTATAGAAATAAACAGAGGTTTGGACCCGCAAATCTTTGGGCACCAAAACCCGTCCTTTCTAGTATATAATTTTTGCGCCATTTGTTCAAACATTGTATGAAAGTTTTTTTAGAAATTTAATGCTCATTATGTATAACATGCACATATAGTAGGTAATAAGTCCTTATTTTACAGAAAATAAAGAAATTTTAAACATCATTCGAACGATTTTTAGGGAAAAGCATTGACGAAAACGAGTATGATTTGTCATGATTGGTGTATAAATCGAATTTTGAGGAGGATGTTGAGATGAACGATGCGAGTCATGAGGAGATCCTACTAATTCAACAAATCCGTGATTGTATTTCTGAATTCCAAAACGATTATCCACCAGTCGTCAAGGAAGCCCTTTTCCATTCGATTCAGACGCTAACTTCTCAACTGGTTGACGGAGGTCAAACGTTGATAAGAAGTTAGTAAATCATCTAACTCTTGACTACACTGTAATGTTTCTTTATGTGAAATGCCTTTTGCAGTGCCAATCTCGATCATTTCCTCTTGCTTACGCTTAATCCAATGGAGCAATTCTTCTTTTGCATCCTGCTTTACATATAACAAGGCTCGCCACCCCTCCCCAACTTATATAAGTACAAGCTCTATTATCCAAACTATTCTGTGCCTTGTGAAGGCTTTCGGCAAAACTAGACAAAATCATTGGTTATCTTTCTTAACGCGTTCTTTACAGTATTCGAACATTCCCTTATTATAAGTCCATTCACCTAAAAAAATAACAGCTTCTTGTAAGAAGCTGTTAAGAACTAACCTTCGTTTTTACCGGCTGCAAGGATTCCCTTGTGATGGAAAGGTAATAATAAAACAATTCCGTTTGCGAACACTCATATAACTGTTTACTCTTTACTTTGTATATCCCTCGATCTAAAAGAAGAA
Organism: Bacillus sp. es.036; assembly: GCF_002563635.1. Lineage (NCBI taxonomy): Bacteria > Bacillati > Bacillota > Bacilli > Caryophanales > Bacillaceae > Bacillus > Bacillus sp. es.036. The sequence goes on along the minus strand of NZ_PDIZ01000001.1, from coordinate 651,701 downwards.
CGATCAGTTCATCCTTCGATCGATAAGAAATTTCTTTTTTCATGATTTTCCTCCATGACTCTATTCAACTTCTGACATGCCATCTTCGTAATAATCAAGCGTTAACTTGCCATCAGAGTGAAGCTGTCCAAGAAAAACATCGTCTATTTGTACGTGTTTATCTGACAAGATCTTTTTAAGCCATGCTTCATTATGGCCTTCTTCTGTTAACACTTCTTTTATTATCTTGCCATCCATAATAAGCGTTTTTGGTTCTTTATCACGAGGGAGATGTAGCCAAAGTTCAGCAGGCTTAATCGCTCGATAGTCACGTTTTAATAAAACGCTAAGCTCTCCATCTGCTTCAAGCAACGCAAACTCGACTTCATTTGCGGAAAAAACACTTTTTTTACGAAGCATTTCCAGCAATTCATCTGTGGTAAAGCGCTCTTTCTTCAAATTTTCTTCAAGGATCTTTCCATCTTTTATAAATACTCTCGCTTTTCCCTCTACAAAATCTCTCACTTTTTTATTTTTCATTGAAATATAACTTAAGAATACAGACATAAGTGTCCAAATGAGAATGCTTGTCACACCGTGAAGTAAGCTCACTTCCACATCCATTGATAAACTGCCTGCTATATCACCGATAATAATGCCTACAATATATTCAAAATAAGATAGCTTTGATAATTGTTTTTTTCCAAGAAGTTTTGTAATGATAAAAAGTCCAATTAATATGAACAGCGATCTAAGAATAACTTCTATCCAGTCCACCATACTCGTATTCCCCTTTATCTTGACGTAAAACCACTTATTTTTTCCATATTATAGTAGTTTGCCCGTTTTCTAAATGTTTATCCTTTTTATTACGCTTGCAATTTCATTCGTACATTCGTTATCTATACACAGTTCCATAGATACGGTAAGATGAAAAAAGCAAACGAACTTCTGGTGAATTAGAAAGGAAGATACGATGCTTCTTAAAGCAAAAGAACAGCTGAAACACCATTTTGGATACGATGAATTTCGAGGTGGGCAGGAAGAGATCATTTCGAGTGTTCTATCTCAAAATAATACGCTAGGTATTATGCCTACTGGCGGTGGTAAATCGATCTGCTATCAGATCCCGGCTCTTATATCAGAGGGACTAACGATCGTCATCTCTCCGCTTATTTCATTGATGAAAGATCAGGTTGATGCACTTGCAAGTTACGGTATCGAAGCCGCTTATATTAACAGCTCTCTAACAGAAACCGAAATAAGAGAACGAATGATGGAAGCAGAAAATGGAGAATTAAAGTTACTCTATGTTGCTCCGGAGCGTCTAGAAGCACCTACTTTTCAACGTTTATTGCAGCGAACGACCATTTCTCTCATTGCAGTCGATGAAGCGCACTGTATCTCTCAATGGGGACATGATTTCAGACCTAGCTATATGAAAATAAGCCAAATGATCCATCGTTTTGAAGATCAGCCGCCTGTCATTGCTTTAACGGCTACAGCGACACCTGAAGTCATTCAAGATATTCAGAGACTTCTAACGATCGCTCCAGAACAAACGTTTATTTCTGGTTTTGCACGAGAAAACTTACATTTCTCAGTTATTAAAGGAGAAAAGAAAAAGTCTTTTATCGACAAATATCTTAGTCAAAACAGTGCGGAATCCGGAATTATCTACACTGCGACCCGAAAAGAAGCGGACCAGCTATACAATTCGCTTCTAAAACAAGGGATCAAAGTAGGTAAGTATCATGCGGGGATGACAGAGAACGAGCGCAAAGCCGCTCAGGAAGCTTTTTTGTTCGATAATCTATCGGTTATGGTAGCGACCAATGCATTTGGAATGGGAATTGATAAATCCAACGTTCGATTTGTGATTCATCATAATCTTCCAAAGAATATGGAATCTTACTATCAGGAAGCTGGCCGTGCCGGTCGTGATGGAGAAGAAAGTGATTGTTTTGTTCTCTTCTCACCTGGCGATATTCATGTCCAGAAATTTCTAATTGAGCAAAATCAGCATGAGCCAGAAAGAAAATCAGCTGATCTCTCCAAATTAAAAGCTATGGTTGATTATTGTCATACTGAAAAATGCCTTCAAGGAACGATCCTTCACTATTTTGGTGATGACCGACCAGGCTACAGATGTGGCAAATGTAGCAATTGTATTGATGATCGAGAAGCTGTCGAAATTACACGTGAAGCACAAATGATTTTTTCTACCATTAAACGAGTGAACGAACGATTTGGGAAAACAATGATTGCCCAAATCCTAAAAGGATCAAAGTCGAAGCGAATAAATGAGCTCAGCCTAAACAGCGTTTCCACGTTTGGTTTATTAAAGCACCTTACACAACAAGAAATTGTTGATATGATTGACTTTCTAACAGCAGAACAGTACCTCCTTTTAACAGAAAGCAAATACCCAACATTAATCCTCCAAGAAAAAACGCTACCTGTTTTAAAAGGACAAGAAACGATCTTCAAGAAAGTTGCTCGTAAGCCTGTTTCAATCGAGGAAGATGATCAGCTCTTTACACAGCTAAGAACCTTACGAAAGCAGATTGCGGATCGAGACAACGTTCCGCCATACGTTGTTTTTGCCGACAGTACATTGCGAGAAATGAGTGCGAACATGCCGTCTTCCCGTGAAGAAATGCTTCAAATTAAAGGTGTGGGAGAGATGAAGTTTGATAAATACGGCGAGGCCTTTTTAGAACTTTTGCTTTCCGCTAAATCAATGCAAGCTTCCTCTGAAGATGCAAGTCATAGAGCTTCACTTAAGTTATTTGAGGAGGGCAAAGACATTTTAAACATTGCTGCTGCTCGATCGTTAAGCCCTACTACAGTAGAAAGCCACTTGCTGAAAAGCTTGGAAGAAGGATTGTTTCAAGACACAACTCGACTGCTTGATGAGGAAACAAAAAATGCGATTTTAGAAAAAGCTAAATCAGTTGGATTTGATAAATTAAAGCCAATAAAAGAAGCTCTTCCTGAATCATTCACTTACTTTCAAATAAAAGTCGCTTTAACAAAAAATCGTCTCACTTAAAAAAATAACAGCAAAGAAAGAGGATGGGCTCATCCTCTTTCTTTTGTTATTCATAACGAAGAGAATCGATCGGATCGAGTCTTGATGCTTTATTCGCAGGCAAGAGACCAAAGGCAATCCCGATAAGCATTGAAAATAAAACGGCTCCAAGAACAACCTGCCATGAAATCAAAGATGGCCAGTCTGCAAAGAACGACACAAGATACGCCGTCCCTGCTCCAAGTATGATACCGATGATCCCACCAATTAAGGTAAGTATGATCGCTTCTACGAGGAACTGAAGAAGTATTTGCTGTCTCGTCGCCCCTAATGACTTTCGGATCCCAATTTCACGCGTTCGCTCTGTAACGGAGACGAGCATAATATTCATCACACCGATCCCACCCACTAGAAGTGAAATACCAGCAATACTGCCAATAATCGTTGTCATGATTGTCGTTACCTGTCCAATTCCTTGAGCGATTTCTTCCATATTAATGACCTGATAAGAATCGTCTGTGTCATGAAGTTGATTTAAGACAGTCGTTGCACGCTCTCCTATTGGCTGAATGTCATCTGCATCTTCCACTTGGAGCGTAACCTGACTGTAGTTACTTGTACCAAGCATGTTTCGCATTGCCGTCCACGGAATATATGTTTCCACGGAACCAAATGCGAAGAGACCTGTTGGCTTCTCTAGAACACCGATCACTTCCACAGGCTGAACACCAATGCGGATAATTTCTCCAATCGGTGACTTCCCTTCAAATAACTCTTCCTGCATCGCTGCACTGACGACCGCTACCCTTCGACCGCCTAGAAAATCAGCGCTCGTAAAGGAGCGGCCTTTCTCCACTTTAAGTTGATTCACATCCAAATACGCTTCATTAATCCCTGTAATGGACGTTTCTGCTTCTTCTTCACGGAGTCTGGCTGTTGAAAATTCCGAGGAAGAGGCAACGACATTTGAAACCTTTTCGATTCCTTCTAACTGTCGAATGTCTTCTTGGGTGAACGGATTCTCCTCCCATTTCCCTTGCTGCATTTCTTCTTCAGATGGTTGGTAAAAGACTTCGATCGTATTGCCATCTCCAGCAATTTGGGATTTAAGCATCGCTTCTCCACCCTGCCCGATCGCCACGACGACAATAACAGCTGCGACACCAATGATAATCCCAAGCATCGTTAGGATGGACCGCATCTTGTGGGCTTTCACTGACTTAAGAGCCATTTTAATATTTTCCCAAAGACTCACCGCGTTTGCCCCCTTTCTCAAGAGGGTTTTGTCCTAATAATCCATCTCGCACATAAATGACCCGACTCGCATACTCCGCAACTTCCGGCTCGTGCGTGACCACAACGATTGTAGTCCCCTCCTGATTAAGTTGAACAAATAAATCCATAATCGCTACGCTTGTTGCCGTATCAAGGGCACCAGTGGGCTCGTCAGCAAGAATAAGCGATGGATCATTCACAAGGGCCCTCGCAATCGCGACTCGTTGCTTTTGACCACCTGAAAGCTCATTTGGAAGGTGTCCCACTCGATCCTGTAAGCCAACTTTTGCTAAAGCATCTCGCGCGCGTTCTTCACGCTCTTGTTTAGAGGCACCAGCATAAACCATAGGAAGCTCCACATTCTTAAGCGCAGTTAACCTTGGTAACAGTTGAAACTGTTGAAACACAAATCCAATCGATTGATTTCGAACTTTAGCTAATTCATGATCTTTATGTTGAGAAACATCTTCTTCATTTAAAAAGTAAGAACCTGTAGTCGGCCGATCAAGACAACCAATAATATTCATTAAAGTTGATTTCCCCGACCCTGACGGACCCATAATCGCGACAAATTCGCCGCTTTTAATTTGAAGACTTATTCCTCTCAGCACGTTCACTGCTTCCTTGCCTAGTGTATAGCTTTTTGTTATCTCCTCAAGTTGGATCATTGCATGGTCACTTCCATTTTATCCTTGAGATGATCAGGACCTTCCACCACAACTTGAGCTTTCTCAGATAATCCTTTTGTTACTTCAATTCGTTTTGTAGTGGAAGAACCTGTTTCAATTTGACGTTTAACTGCCTTCCCATCCTCAACAACAAATACAAAGGATTCATCCCCATCCTGTTGCACCGCTGCTAAAGGTACAGTTAAAGCTTCATGTGACTCTGTTTCAATCTCAATAATCATTTGAAAGCCAGGTTTTAATGGAACGTCTTCTGAGTTGTTAAATTTAACAGAAACGGGATATTGCACGGCCGACGTATTAGCCTCAGGTGAAGAGGCTTGTGGTAAATAACCTACTTCCATTACTTCTGCTTCCCACTTTTCGTCAGGCAGCACGTCTGTTGTAATCGTTACTTGTTGACCAGCTTCAATATTCAGCGTGTCGTATTCAGAAAGTGTTCCTTCTATAATGAGATTTTCCATGCTTCCAATCCGTAAGATCGGTTTCTCCATCTGAGTTGACTGTGGGGCACTTGAATCATTTGCTTCTAATACAACACCGCCAATTTCGCTTTTTTCTTCAAGGTCACTTATCTTCTGCTTTAATCGATCTCGCTGTAATAATGCCTGACGCAAATCAAGATTTGCCATTCGCTTGTCCATTTTCACCTGTTCGATTTCAGCTTCCATCGTTTCTTCTGCTTCTTCTCCAACATCATCCGCTAAATCGTTTTTCTTCTCTTTCAGACGCTTCTCTTGTTTATCCAGTGAATTGATCCGAAGATAAAGCGACTCAATGTTGATCTCGTTTTGTTCCTTCTCCATTTCTAAATCCTTGTTCTCATAGCGAACAACTGGATCTCCTTTTTTTACAGAGTCTCCTTCATTAACAAGAATTTCTTTCAGCTCACCTTTGCTAGAATCCTGATAAAGTGCGTTTTCATTAGCCATCGCCAACGTTCCAGGCGTCATAACAGTGGAATTAATTTCTTCGAATTTAGCTGTTTCCGTTTTTACATTAGCTGTACTATCGGCATAGGTTCGGTAAATATTTACCCCTACAACGAGAGTAAGTATGATCACAACCGCAATGGTAATCCAAATCTTTTTCTTCATGCCTTACATTCCCGACATCGTATTCATCATACTACCAACTGCTGCTGCCCCTATCGTAAAGACTAGGAAAATAATCGCAATTGTCCACGCAAGTCCTTTTGGCCACCTGGCAGTCACTCTAAGTCCTATGGCTGTTAAAATAATGGTCCACACCCCAAATATTTCAATGCCATTTAGAAAAGCACCAACGGAGCCTTCTGAATTAACTAATGCACCCAGGCTCGTATAAAGTTTCCCTGGTGACCCGCCTAATAGTGCTAGAAGAATGCCATTTAGAACTAAACCAATTGCACTAATAAACCCAATATAGGAATTCATAGAGAAAAATTGCTTAAACGTAGCTTCTGAACTTGTTGCCTTATTAATAAGCCAAAAAATAAAGCTTGAGAATAGAATACCCAGAATCGGCCCAATGGCAGAAAAAACAACCGTTGTTATTTTAGTGAATAAGATAATGCCGTCAATGTTTTCGCCTTCTAACTCCGCTGTCGCAAACTGCTCTTCAAATCCAGGTCCAATCACCATTAACCAGCCGCCAATTAACGAAAGCACAGTTACGACGATCAGAGGCAACCATACTTTCGGGTTCGAGCGAATGTTGGCAAACTGTTCACCAGGACTCCAAATCACCCCTACTAACGATGGCTTCTCTGTCTTACTTGTTTCTTCATGCACTTCATTCATTATGTACACAACCTTTCAAAATAATGTCACCTTTATCTACGACTCTCCCATAAAAAAGGTTCCATGTTTTTGAAAAAAAGTTAATTTATTTGATATTTTGATAGAATTTACTTTTAATCCAACAAAAAAAGCCGATTATATAAATAATCAGCCTCCAACTTTATAGATGAGTAGCTGCTCTCTTTTTGAACATGGTTCAACAAAGAGGTGGCATGCCCTAATGGCGCTACAACGCATAACGTCGCGTCTAGCTATAGTGCAAACGCAGCTTCATGATGTAATCGACATCACCAAATTCGAGAGATTCTAAGATCTCTTCCTCCGAGAATCCAGTTGCAGTCGCGATCGTCCTGATGTACGGTCTCTTCTCTAACTTTATGCATCGTGCCCTGGCTTTCTGTGTCTGGTAAAGGACTTGCGAGTAGCGGTTGTTAAACATGATTCGCTTCACTGTTTTCTCCTTTCACACCCATAATGCATGCTCGCAACGCTATGGTTGAATGCCATGGGCATGTATAAGACTATACCCATGTAATTGAAAAAGGAAACAGTTTAGCAAACAACCACCATTATTTTTCTTCACTTTCTGTTTTTAGAATACGTTCGTAAAGACGTATTTTTGAAAATAGGTAACTCGATATAGCTACGATTAAAACCATTCTTATTTTCTTCATTCACCTTACCATTAGACACACGATCACGGTCACCCTTCAAGCATATCGAACAAATAAAACAAAGAAATGTAAAACCGATGTGAATTCTATGTGAAAAGAAGACGTTCAACTAAGAACGTCTTCTTCTTGATAAAGCATCGCTTTAATCATCGTATGGTACCGATCCATTATCTGCTCTTTTGTTAACGGAAGAACTCTCACAAAATCTTCCACGACCGCTTTATCCGAACGAAGCCACGCATGGTAAGTTCGTTTCACATGGCGTTCCGCATCTTCAAACTCGTGAAACACACTACTCTCCACTTTCCCACGACACATCACTTCCCACTCACCTTCTCGACGAGGACGAATATAAATGATCTTCTCATCATGATTTTCATAGAAAGAGCCGCTTTCACTGTTACGCTCATTCAGCTTATTTCGTTCCGGATCTTTTCGAACTGGTTTAAGCGCAAAAGAAGGTTCCACAAAAATTCGGAACGTATCTTCGTTTAGTTCACAACCTGCCGCTTTAGGATGCCCTCCCCCACCAAAACGGGAGGCAAACTCTGAAACATCCGCTTCGTCATGAATCGTACGAAAACCTAAGCGCTTGCTTCCCGCATTAATAATCGTAATAAAATCTAGATGAGGATTTCGCTTATTCAACTCGTTTCCAAGTTCGGAATGATACGATTCTGCATGAACAAGGCCGATACAATACTCATCGACAAACATTTGCACAAGCTGACGATTCTTCTGATGAATGTACCGTTCAATCTTTCGTTCTTCCAGATCAAGAATCATCTCCTCAGAATCATTAAACTTAAAAGAATCAGATTCCCGCGTTAAACGCCTGATCATCTCAGCTTTGAACGTTTCTCTTCCCATTATTGAGAATAGATCATTTAATCTTTTCGCATCCACTTCATTTTCTTCTTCCCATTCCCACGTATCATATTTTCGAACAAGCTCAAGAAACGTCTCAAGACTTTCTAAGCGTTCAATTTTTTCTTTCTCTAATAGAAAATCATAAAAAAGGGTCGCAGCACACGTTTTTTGATTCTCCCCCGGATCCACAAATCCCCATTTATACTCATTAAAGTGCATGGCTGTTGCGTGGTGATCAATCATTTGAACGTGAGACCCTTCACGAAAGCGTTCATCTAAAAGCTTTTCTACGTGTTGGTTCACTGATAAATCAGTAATGAAGATCGGATCTCCATTATTTTGTTGTAGAAACCCTTCCACGCGGTCATCTAAATTTCGGTATGTACAATGGGTCACGTCCGCCTCTTTGTCAAAAGCAAGTTCTGCTATGATCGCGCAGGCCGTTCCATCAAGATCGCTATCAGTAAATAATTTAATCATTCGGCATTCCTCCTTTTCACTAGTAGTATGTACGTCAATTTAAAATTCATGAAAATCATACTACTGAAAAAAAGCGAGCATATGCCCGCTTTTTTCTTGCAATTTTCAATTATACCGCCCAAAACCGTTTCATGTCCACTGAATCCAATCGTTCATTCATAGATCTCACTTAATTTTAGTTTGACTTAACCTGAAATTGCTCACGAAGTCGAAACTTTTGGATTTTACCACTGGCATTTCGAGGTAGCTCTTCTACAAACAAATACTTTCGCGGTCGTTTATAGGCAGCAAGGTTTGGACTCTCTTTGCAGTAACGATCTAAGTCAGCTTCAGTTAGTGAATCTTGTTTCTTCACTATGATGGCTGTAACGATTTCTCCCCACTTTTCATCAGGTTCACCAAGTACCGCGACGTCAAGCACCCCTGCATGTGCATGTAGGACATCTTCTACTTCTCTTGGATAAACGTTTTCTCCACCAGATATGATCATATCATCGACACGATCAGAAACATAGACATAGCGGTCTTCATCCATATAACCAAGATCACCTGAATGGTACCAACCTTTATACATCGCGTCCTTTGTTGCTTCTGGGCGATTAAAATAGCCGATCATCATACATGGTCCTTTCACAATAATCTCACCAACTTCGCCAGCTGGTAGCTCATCATCAGGCTCAGAAGGTCCATTTTCATTCGGTCTAACGATTCTGACCTCATGGTTCAGCGCCGCTCTTCCTGCAGATCCCACTTTAGTTAATTGCTCATGCTCATCAAGAAATGTCACTGCAGGTCCCATTTCCGTCATCCCATATGCCTGAATGAGATTAATACCCAGCTTTTCTTTGACTGCAACAACGAGTGATGGAGCCATAGGTGCAGCCCCATAGAGACCTACTCGTAAGCTACTTCGATCAAATGCTGCATAATCTTCTTGTAAAATCATATTCCACATTGTAGGTGCAGCAAAGAACACCGATATTTTTTCCCGTTCAATAACCTGAAGCACTTTTTTTGGTTCAAAATGATGAATAATAACATTCGTAGCTCCAAAATGTACCCTCGGTAAAAAGTTGCAATGAAGCTCTGCACAATGAAACATCGGTGCAGCGACAAGTCCTCGATCCACCTGTTTCAAGTTAAGAGACGCGCCACAAAGAATACTCTGTTCAAGTATGTTTCGATGACGATGCATCACTCCTTTTGGCCGCCCCGTGGTACCACTTGTGTACATGATCGCATACGTATCATTTTCATCTACTTCAATCGCAGGTTCACCACTATGTGAAAGACGAACGTGTTCACTGTAGCTATCAGCAAAGCCCGGTGCCGCCTCTGTTGACCAGAACGATACATCGGGATATCGTTCTTGAACCTCTGCAACGACCGGTGCAAGAGCAGGCTCAAATACGAAAATACTTGGTTTGGCATCCTCAATAATGTAAGCGATCTCATTTGACTTCAAGCGAAAATTAATTGGATTTAATACGGCCCCTATTTTTGCACATGAGAAAAATAAGGTTGCCAATTCTATCGTATTAAATAAAAAAGTAGATACGCGATCGCCCTTTTTTACTCCCGCATCGATTAGGGCGTTTGAAAGCCGGTTCACTTCTACGTTCCATTCATCATAAGACCATCTAATCTCCCGGTCGACATCCACAAGCGCTTCTTCTTTGCCATACTTTTTTACCGTTTGAAGAAATAAAGAACCGATCGTACCATACATGTTAAACCCTCCATTTTCTTTTTAACTTGAGTTTAAGTAGCGTATGTATAGTTCCATTCTCACAGGTAAAAACCCTTCTTTTTATCTGAATATTTAATCTATTAATCGCGCACATTGTGTAACTTAATGATAGAATTCAACAAAAAAATACCGGATTCTCCGGTATTTAAATTCGATCGCCGATTTCATCTTGCTTCCACTTATTCATTAATGGGACAGAGTGTGAACGGATGTTTTCAACTAACGATTTAGGACTCTCCTCCGTTAGCAACGGTTCCATATAGCGTTTATGGAGAAAGCCTTCCTCCACCATATGTTCAAGCATGCGATAAAAAGGATCATAATACCCTTTTGTATTTAAAAGGCCAATTGGCTTATTATGATACTCTAGCTGGTACCACGTGAAGATTTCTGTTAATTCTTCGAGCGTGCCGATCCCACCTGGAAGAGCAAGAAAAGCATCTCCTGACTCGTACATTTTTGCCTTCCGCTCGTGCATTGTTTCCACAATGATAAGGTCGGATAATTCGATATGACTGACGTTATCATAGATTTTTCGTGGGATAATCCCCGTTACTCGCCCCCCATGTTTCAGCACCGTTCTGGCAAGCGCGCCCATTAGACCAACGTTCCCGCCTCCGTAGATCACTTCAATATTCTTTTCCGCTAAAACAGCTCCCAGTTCTTCCACTGCCTTGAAATATTTCTGATCAACGTTATTGCTGGATCCGCAAAAAACCGTTATTCTCTTCAAATCATTCACTTTTTCATCCTCCTCTCTACTTTTTACACCATCAGTCCAATATTTTCTTCATATTAATATTTGTTGTTGCAAACCCTAGACGTTCATATAAACGAATCGCTTGTTTATTATGAGCAAAAACATGAAGTGACAATCCTGTAATTCCACGTTCCATTAAAATCCTTTCAAGCACGTTTATCGCTTCCGTGCCAAAACCATTTCCTTGTTTTTCTTCATGAACATTAAATTCATATATGAACGCTTCTTTTGCATTCCAGTCCGTTTTAACCCATAGACTGCCTACCATCTCTTCACTCCCCTCTACCACTATTGTATAAAGAGTATGTCCCTCTGTATTCCTGCCCTCAGGTAGTAAACGATCAAATTCCTGCCTGGATTTCTCAAGGGCTTCCTCCGCTCTCCAGTTACCTGCAGCCGCTTTTTCTTTAGCATAGTTATCAATTGAAGTGTCCAAAAATTGGTTGAAATCAAGTTCACTCATTGGTAGTAGGTTAATCAACATTTCCCAACTCCTTCCTCATCTTATCTTACTATTTCTAAAGTTTAATAAATAGAGGAAATACGATCAAAAAAATACCGACAAACGTCGGTATTTTTCACTCTATTTTCTTTTATCCAAACGTGCTTTATCTTCAGCTAGGTCCGCTAATACTTTTCCTATTTTGTCATGAATCACGAGATCTGCTATTTTGTCATAATCTGTTTCTTCCTCATTCACAATAACAAGCTTCGCTCCGTTTCGCTTCGCTTCCATAGGAAAAACATTTGCTGGAGCTACTTGAAGAGAAGAGCCAAGAACAATGAATAAATCCGCTTTTTTTGCTTCCACCTTTGCCTGGTGGATGGCATTTAGCGGCAATGGTTCACCGAATAGTACAACTCCAGGGCGATTAAAGCCACCGCATTTGCATGCTAAAACATCATCTAAATATCCATCACTAGAAGATTTTTCTCCACAATCATCACAGTACATTTCTCTTAACGAACCATGCATTTCTGCAACATTTTGGCTCCCCGCCAATTGATGGAAGCCATCAACATTTTGGGTAAGAATCGATGCGACCTTACCATTTCGCTCCCATTCAGCGAGATGAAAATATCCCGGATGTGGAGATGCCTCCTTCAACTTTTTTATGCGCTGTTTATAAAAACGAACAAACATATTCCGTTCGTATTGCATCGCGTCTCTGCTTGCAAGCTGGAGTGGATCTACTTCGTTCCACATGCCATCAAGCGCAGATCGAAAGTCAGGCAAACCGCTTTCTGTACTCATTCCTGCACCTGTAAGAACGACAGTATGTCTGGACTTATTAAATAATTCCGTAAGCATAGAATCACCAGCTTTCATTTATCCAATAGTTAACCATTCACATATATGCGCATTTCTAAACCCCAGGTCCTGATATTTGTTACCTAAAGTTAATCAGAAAACTGATTTGTTTACAATTTTGAAAGGTTTGATTGTTTTTTCAAAATTAGCATTGGATAACTAAATCGGCAAGTGCTTGCTCTAGCGTCGAATAGGTGTTCACCATTTTGAAACTAATATCTAGTTTAACGACTGATAATGCAATTTCTGGTTTTATGCCACTAATTCTTGCTTCCACTCCGACGAGTCGAAGCGCTTCAATAATTTGAAAAAGCTGCTGAATGACAAATGTATCAACAATTGGAACACCTGAAAGATCTAAAACAAAGTAATTCAAACGAAGACGGACGCTTTGATTAAGTGATTCTTCCATAATCAATTTCGCTCTATACGTATCAATTGTTCCAATCAAAGGCAATACCGCTACGCCTTGCATGATTGGAACAACTGGTGCTGATAACTCAAGAATTTCGTTTCTTGACTGTTCAAGCAAATTTGTCTGGTATTCAACAAACGGAACACTAAAATAATAAACGACTAAATTCATAGCATGATCAAGCTTAGAAATGAGCTCATACAATTCTTCAATTCCTATTTGTTGTTCAATGGCTACTTCTTTTAAAACCTCGCCTATGTATTTTCGATAGTGTGGTACTTCGCCTAGCATCGAATCAAGAGTGGTTTCTAAGCGTGCACACATTCTTCCTGTTTCAACACCCCACGCTTCAATACGTTTTTCTGCTTCCTCTTCTCGAAGTGCGAGTGACCTTGCATAAATCGTCACCAATTCCACGCGCAATGGAAAAAGCTCATCTGTTTTATCTTTGAGCTCGGTGGGATAGTTTTTATTTTGTTCACTCGTAATTTGTGTTGCAATGTATTCTTTACGATTCAAAACTTGCTCACTAGCCATTTTCACAATAGCCTTCATTGTTCATCCCCACTTCAACAATATTAAATAATCTCAATTATTTTATCCTGCCTTTACACAATTGTAAAGATTTAACGAATCCATACAAAAAGACGATGAGGTTATCTCATCGTCTTTTCGAAGCTATTTTGTTGCAGGTGCGGAATTGTCTACATTGTCAGTGCCTGCTTTTTTCTCTTTTCGCTTTTCTTTTTTCGGTTTCGGATCTTTTGCGACCAAGTATTTCTCTTTCTTAAGCGCTTTGTAGAATGAAACCGTCATAAGAATCATTATGACCGAGAACGGTAATGCTGCGAGAATTAGTACATTCTGTAACGCTTGTAGTCCACCTGTGTAAAGCAGAACAGCTGCCATGGAAGATTGGATAACTCCCCATGTTAATTTAACGTGTGAACCTGGATTTAATGAACCATATGTTGTTTGCATTCCAAGAACGAACGTAGCAGAGTCCGCAGATGTAATAAAGAATGTTCCAATTAAGGTTATGGCTACAATCGATAACACTGTACCTAGTGGGTAATTCTGTAGAGTTCCAAACAGCGATTCTTCTGTTGCAAGTGAGGCAATATCAGCAATTCCTTGCTGCTGAATATTAATTCCTGAAATACCAAACGTTGAGAACCATAGGAAACCAACGATAGAAGGAACAAGAAGAACACCTACAAGAAACTCTCGAATTGTTCTTCCGCGTGAAACTCGGGCAATGAAAATACCAACGAATGGTGACCATGAAATCCACCATGCCCAGTAGAAAATGGTCCAGTTGTTAATCCACTCTCTATTTTCTGGATTCAATGGCGCGATGCGGAAACTCATCGCCATAAAGTTTGTAATGTAAGCACCGATGGTATCAGTGAACATATTTAGAATGTAAATCGTTGGACCAAGGATAAACACAGCAAGGAAAAGGATGCCTGCAAGTCCAAGGTTTGCATTACTTAAGTACTTAATCCCTTTCCCAATTCCTGTCCAGGCTGAAATCATGAACAGCACGGTAACAACACCGATAATAATGAGTTGTGAACTAAAGCTATTTGGTATATCGGTTAAGTAAGACAGTCCTCCGTTGATTTGAACAGCTCCAAATCCTAGCGTCGTTGCAACACCTACGATCGTTGCAAAAACGGCAAGTACATCGATCACCTTACCTAACAATCCATTTACACGCTCACCAAAAATAGGGTAAAGCGTTGCGCTAATCAAACCAGGGCGGTCATGTCTAAATTTAAAGTAAGCAAGAACAAGGGCTACGATTGCATAAATTGCCCACGCATGAACTCCCCAGTGGAAGTAAGAATATTGTAGGGCTTCTTTAATTGCAGCGGGTGTTCCTGTTTCTGCAGTCGGTGCATTGACTGCATAGTGGGACATCGGTTCTGCCGTTCCCCAGAATACAAGCCCAATACCCATTCCTGCACTAAACAGCATGGCAAACCAGCTTAAACGTGTAAATTCTGGTTTTTCATCAGGCTTTCCTAATTTAATTTTGCCATACGGAGTGAAAATAATAAACACACAAAAAATCACCAACAGCGTCACAAGAATAAGGTAGTACCACCCTAACTTGTTTGAAATAAAGGACTGTGCACTTGATGACATGGATGCTAACGTATCTGGAGAAATTGCCCCCCAGGCTACCATAATTAAACTAATTACCAGCGTGCTCCAAAACACGGAGGATACTTTTTCCCTCATACACTTCACCTCAACTTAGAATAATTTCTGTAATCTCATCGTATAAATTAGTACAATTTTACCTCTACCTACTTATACCACTATAAAAAATGTCGAAACGCGTAATTTCTAGTACTAAAGAACCGCGCGTTGCATTTAGGTGGCAAAACCTGCATATCATAAGGGTTTTTGAAAAAATAAAATCCGAAAATTTATTTTTTTTGCTTTCGATGATTTGACTTTTTCATTTTCACACTCTTTGATGCAGGTTGTTTTCGGATCCACTTCAAATAACGACGAATTTGTTCGTCTTGCTTCAGCTTTACAATCGAATCGAGTCTAATCGCTAATTCCTGGTTTGTATATAAAGCATGGATTTGCTTGTGACATGGGACACAAAGAGATGCGGTCGGTTTATGTGCTCCCCCCTCTTCCTTAGGGGTCAAGTGATGGATTGTACACGTCACGCCACTTCTTCCACATAGTTCACATACATCCATTCTCATATCCTCCATTAGCTAGTGTTTGTTAGTTTCTTGTACACTATACGGCATGTCGAATGCCGATCGATTAGATACTTAAAATATCTTTAATTTCATCTTCAGATAAACTGGAAATCATCGTTTCGCCAGGTTGAATAACCTTTTCAATGAGCTCTTTTTTCTTCTGTTGAAGCTCATAAATTTTTTCTTCTATGGTGCCTTGTGTAATTAACCTCATCACTTGCACCACTTTTTTCTGGCCAATTCGGTGAGCTCGACCTGCTGCCTGCTCTTCAACCGCAGGATTCCACCAGAGATCATATAAGATAACTGTATCTGCGCCTGTTAAGTTCAAACCAGTGCCGCCAGCTTTCAATGAGATTAAAAAGATTTGATTTTCTCCCCCATTGAACCGTTCCGTCATTTCAACACGATCTTTCGAAGGCGTTTGTCCATCTAAATAGAAAACCGAATAACCAAGATCGGCTAGCTTTTGATGAATGATTTTCAACATACTAGAAAACTGGGAAAAAATAAGAAGTCGCTTTTGATTCTCAATAGATGTTGTGACGATCTCTAAAAGCTGCTCAAGTTTTCCTGATTGCCCTTCATAGTTTTCTACAAAAAGAGACGGATGACAGCACAGTTGACGCAGACGCGTAAGTCCAGCAAGAATTTTCATGCGATTCTTTTGAAAACCATCGCCTGCGAGACTTTCTTTCGTTTCCTGTTGAATGCGGTGCAAGTACCCGATATACAGCTCTTTCTGCTGTTTTGTTAACTCCGATACTTGAACGGTTTCAATTTTGTCAGGAAGCTCTTTAAGAACATCTTTCTTCACTCTTCTTAGAATAAACGGCTTGACCATTGTGGAAATCCGCTCATGAGGCAAATTTCGAAACGTCGCTTGGTCAGGAAAGAAGCCTGGCATAATCGAGTGGAATAATGCCCACAGTTCATCGAGTGAATTTTCAATTGGTGTACCGCTTAGTGCAAAACGCTTCTTTGCCTGAAGCATCCTTACAGCCTGCGACGTTTTGGTCGCCGGGTTTTTAATCGCCTGCGCTTCATCAAGAATGACGGAATCAAATTGAATCGTTTCATAATGATCAATGTCCTGTCTGAGCGTCGGATAAGAAGTAATCCATACGTCTGGTTGAAGGCCCTTGCTAAGAAGCTCCTTCCGCTCTGCGGGAGTACCCGTGTTGACTTCAATCATAAGTTCTGGCGCAAACTTCTCAAATTCTTTTTTCCAGTTATAAATGAGTGAAGCAGGCGCAACAACAAGAGCAGTTGCGTCAGGATTATCTTCTTTCTCAGAAAGCAAATAGGCAATGCTCTGCAACGTCTTTCCGAGCCCCATGTCATCTGCAAGAATGCCTCCAAGATGATAATGCGCCAGCGCCTTCAACCATTGAAAACCCGTCATCTGGTAAGAACGGAGATCGGCTTCTAGGCCAGATGGTAGATGAAATTGGAGATCTTCAGGATGTTTGAGTCGCGAGATCAGGTCACGAAAAGCTTTGCTATAACGAGAGGCGTGTTTCCCTCCACTCATTCTTTCATCAAGCTGCAGGCCACGATAAAGCGGAAGGTGAAGCTCTCCTCGCTCAATATCATTTTGTTTAATATTTAGGTCGTCGAATAATTGACTAACATGTTGAAAATCTTCATTTTCCATTGAAACAAAGGTACCATTCGAAAGGCGATAATAACGGTCTTTTTCAATGACCGCTTTTAGGATATTCGAAATTTCTTCGTCGTCGAGCCCTTTCATGTCAAAACTAACGTCGAGCCAATTGCCACTGTTGTCCATGTCAACAGAAGTCACAGGAGCTGATGATTCATCTAATAACCAGGCTCGTGCAGATTCTGTCAGAAAAACATCCGCAAGGTCATTTAGTTCAGGGATTGTCCAATAAAGAAAATCAAAAATTAACGCTTCATCTTCAACATAAAGTTCTTTTCCGTTAAATTTCAATGAAGCTTGTTCAATCAACGACATAATCGTTTGTTCTTTCTCACTATCTCTAAGAACAATGCCTCCCTGATCATTGACAATCCGAGAATTATCCTTAAATGGATTGATCACGTCATCACCGTATTCGTATTCTACCGTAACGAGCAAACGCTCACCTTCTGCATTCACGTACACTCGGGCTTGTAAATCCGGATTAATGATTTTATCGTTGATTTGCTCAGAAATGATCACGTCACCAAGTTTTCTTAATCCAGGAACGACTTGAGATAGAAATGGCTCAATTTGTGCGGGTGAAATAGAAAGTTCACTTTTTTTAGCGGCGTTTCGAAAAGCTGAGAGGTCCCGTAATAAAGACTGCTGCTTTTTAGTTAGCTTGAAAAGCTTTTCATCATGAAATAGCCAGCCATAAGTTGGGAAGTATGCTGCGCTTTGAAAACCATTTAACTGAATCACATAATCATTATCCTTCTCCTCAATTTCAAACGAAAATGGAAGACTACGATCCACAAGCGCAGTTTCTTCGATAAGAGTACGATTATACTCAAAACGTAAGAAACGACCTTGTTTTAAATATTCTGCAAGAAATTCATTTGCTGTTATTGGAGGTAGGATTAATTCTCGGTTTTCAGTGAAACGTCCCCAATTATCAGGCAAATCCAAATAAACCTTTTCATTCCGTCTAATTGAAAGCAGAATTTGCATAAGCGGCTCATCTGATTCATGAAACGTGTGTTCATCAGGTTCATAGCTGAACTTTTTCGTAAACCAGTAGGACTGATCTTCAAGGACTGCATCAAGAAATGAGCGAATATCTTTGACAACATATAACCGATTTACCCCTACTTTAAGCTCTAACGTCCAGGGGGAATCACCTTGAGATTTACGTAAAGTTGGGTATGAGCTTGCTTTCAAGGTGAATTCAACCTTAAGCTCATCTGCTCTCGTGTTTGAGCGACCTGGTTCCGGTTGATAATCACTTAGCACTTGGATAAGCTGATTCGTTTCGTTATAACTTCGTGGTGATTGAGTTACCTGCGATGGTTTCTCGCTTTCTTTCTCTGGCGGACCTTCTTCACTAATAGCGATAAGAACAGCAGCAAGGTGCTTGCATGTTCCATAGGTTTGAAATGCCTGACATTCACAAGATCCAAACCAATTATCACCAAGTAGCTCAATTAACACGCCATATTCTGAACTGCCGTTTACATAAGCTCGGTAGGATTGATCTTCTTGATCATATGTAAGCTCAGAAACGCGCCCATTCTGAAAATACGTTAGCCCCCTTTGATAGAAGCTGACTGGAAAACGTTCTTTTATTTCACTTTTTGTAAACATAGAAAAATGCTTCATATCCACATCACATCAATTCCAATGGTAGTAGTAACCTTCATTATACAATTTTCCACATCTTCTTCAAAATATTGAACGACCCAAAAAAGCATAATAGCATATTTTCGAACAAATTCAAAATTGTACTTCTAAAATACACCATTAGGACATGTATTAAGGTAAGTAAGAATGAGTATTAAAAATCACGTTATGTAACATATTCCCCAGCTATAAATAAAGGAGAATGCCCGCCATGCTAGAGATTGCACTAACTCATATCGTCCTAGGCTTATCCATTGCTGCGCCACTTGGACCGATCAATATTGAAATCATGAAAAGAGGGATTCACAAAGGATTTTGGTCGTCACTTCTTGTTGGAGCAGGTGGGATGAGTGCTGATCTAATTCTTATGTACTTAATGTATTTCGGTATCGCGACATTTGTTAAGTTAACTGCTGTCCAAATCTCACTTATGCTTCTTGGTGCGATTATTTTAACGGTTTCTGGGATACAAGGGTTCTTATCACGAATAAGTCTTGATGAAGAACAGGACAAAGAGGGTTCTGGACTCATACAAGCTTATGCTACTGGTTTTATGATTGCTGCCTTTAATCCAATGAATCTTTTATTCTGGCTAGGCATTTATGGCTCTGTTCTTAGTGTTTCTCTTCAGCAACCTGATAAATGGCAAGCTTTCTTTCTATCTGCTCTCGTGTTTATTGGAATTGGACTCTGGAATATTAACCTTTGTATGACCGTGCATTTCGGAAAATCGTTATTAAAACCTCGTACACTACGTGCCATTAGTGTAACCGCTAGTGTTGTATTATTATTCTTCGGGTTACGCTTTGGCTATCTTGCAGCTGAGATGATCTTTGTAGCTTCAAAATAGGACTGAACCTAAAACCGGTTCAGTCCTATTTTGTGGATGACCATTTAAATAAAATAAACGTAAACGGCAATTCCAGCTACCGCTAAAACGGTTACAAAAAGATAAATGGCTGAAATGGTGACGGTCGTATTTTTCGCCTTCTTCCCATACCCCGGATCACTCTTTCCAGCAACCATCAATGTACCAATTAAAATAATGACAAGAAAAATGATAATAAGCGTTGTAGCGATCGTGATCATTCGCCATCCCTCCTCACCTCTCATCATACACTGTCCTGATTTTGTAATAAACCTGCAAAAGTGTGACATATTTGTTATGATAAGAAACATGTGCGTTTTCGCACATAAAAATAGAAGAGAAAAAAGGAGAGTATCTATGAGGAGAGGAATATTAATCATGGTCATTGTAGCACTGTCGCTGGCTGCATGTAGCGGTTCAGAAGAGGGTGCAGAGAAATCGAAAGGTTCCGTAACGTTGGGCTTAAACAACTGGGCTGAAAACATTGCGGTTTCAAACATGTGGAAAGTTATTTTAGAAGAAAAAGGATATGACATTGAACTTAAATCAATGGAGAAATCCCCTGTATGGGCCGGGCTTTCACAAGGCGATCTTGATATAGCTGCAGAAGTATGGCTCCCCACAACAGATAAACCATTGTACGAGGAATACAAAGAAGATATTGTCTTACACGAAGCATGGTATGAAGGTACAGGACTTGGACTTGTCGTTCCTTCTTATATGGACATCACAAGCATGGATGAGCTAAATGACAAAAAAGACGAGCTGGGCATAGAAGAAATTGTCGGGATCGATCCTGGTGCAAGCTTGATGGAAATGAGTCGTACCGCGCTTGAAGAATATAACTTAAACTATGACCTAGTTGATAGTTCAGGGCCTGCGATGATGAGTGAATTAAAAAAAGCGTATGAAGACGAGGAACCCATTGTCGTTACACTGTGGAACCCTCATTGGGCTTTTGCAGAATATGATTTGAAATATCTCGAAGATCCAAAGAACGTCTACGGTGAAGCAGATGATATCTTTTTTATGACAAGAACAAATTTCAGTGACGATCACCCTGAGATTGTTGAGTGGATGAACAATTGGCAGATGGACGATGATTCTCTTGGTAGTCTGATGGCTACGATCAAAGACGCTGATGATGCCGAAACAGGTGCACAGCAGTGGATTGAAGAGAACGAAGAACTTGTCTCCGAGTGGACGAACTAACGCACTCATTTCATCTTCGAATTCTTTATCTAAAAGAAAAGGAACCTTTCCACATGTAGAAAGGTTCCTTTTGTCATAGCTTTATTCAGTTCTTAAAATTGTGAAAGATCATTCTCTGCTACAACTTTCCCGATCGTCTTTCCTGATTCAAGTCGATTGTGTGCTTCAGCAATAGTAGAGAACGTAAAGCTTTCTTCATCCAACACCGGTTTAAGTACGCCATGGTCTACCATTCGCGCTACGCTCGTTAAGATTTCACCATGGTGCTCTCTTCCTTCATTTGTTAGCATCGGAATGAGCATTAATACGCCATGATAGGTAGCGCTTTTCACATACAGTGGTGTCATATCATGCTCACCGCTACCAACGATACAGGCAACTTGTCCACCGTTCCTCACTGCCTGGAACGCCTTTTCCATATTTTCACCGCCTACAGTATCAAAAACTGCATCAAATCCTTTGCCATCTGTATACTGCTTTACATATTCTTCTACAGTTGTTTCTTTATAGTTGATCGCATAATCTGCTCCAAGATCTTGACCGATTTTCATTTTCTCTGAAGTAGACGCCGTCGTGTACACAATCGCTCCTAATGATTTCGCAAGCTGAATGGCGATGTGCCCGACGCCACCCGTTGCACCATGGATAAGAACGCTTTGACCTGGCTGCACGTTCATGCGGTCCACAAGGGCTTCCCATGCCGTAATGGAGACTAACGGTAGTGCTGCAGCTTCTTTCATCGATAATCGTTTAGGCTTCCTCGCAACGAGCTTTTGGTCGACAATCATTTGTTCTCGAAGTGCTCCGTCAAGACCTTTTACACCACCTGCACAGGCATACACTTCCTCACCCTTTTGAAAAGGGCTTCCTTCGTAGGCTTCCTCTACAATACCGGCGACATCACCATGGAGAACCGCTGGAAATGCTGGTGCAAATGCTTCAGCTTGACCAGAACGAACCTTTGTATCAACAGGATTAACACTTGTTGCTTTTACATTAATCTTTAATTCGCCTGGCTTCAACTCTCTTGTAGAGAGATTCGTTATGCTAAACGTAGAAGGTTTTCCAAAATCATTAATAACTACTGCTTTCATCGTTAAACGTCCTCCTTAAATGCTACATACTTTCTATTCATTTTACATTTCCCTGATAACTTTCTAAACAAACAGGTATTGTCTGACTGATTTATGACTAAACTTCATGATACAGCCGGTCATTATCTTTTCATAATAAAAGATGCTGTCAGATGACCGGCCGTACCAATGCAAGTCATTGAAAAGGCCCTTCTCACATTGTGAGAGGGGCCTGATCCGTTTTATCGCATTTATGTCGTTAACCTCCAAAATGTCCGTCACTTGTTTCACGCTACAATCGATGATTTGCTCCACAGATTTCGATGTGCTGAGACGCGGGCTTTGCCCTGACCATAGCGACATCCACTCTGGACGGTTCTGAATCGCTGCTTGTTTTCTTACTTCTTTCGTTAACGTATTTAACGTCGGGTATCCCGGTAAATCGTTTTGACCCGCCATCTCAGCAACGAAGTCATTATTTATGCCACGTGCAGGCTTCCCACTAAACACTGGAGTTACAACTGTCTGATCTTCTGTACTAGTTAAGATGGCATGTTGATGAAGTGGATTTGCACCACTTTCCTGACATGTTACAAACGCTGTGCCCATTTGAACAGCATCTGCCCCAAGAGCGAGCATACTAAGAATCCCTCTTCCGTCCATAATTCCCCCTGCTGCAATAACAGGAATTTGAATGGCATCGACCGTTTGAGGAATAAGTGAAGCACTGCCAATCAGTGAAGCTTGAAAATCACCTGTAAACGTTCCGCGGTGACCGCCTGCTTCCATTCCTTGCATAACAACAAGATCCATTCCATTTTTCTCATTGATAATCGCTTCTTTTACAGTCGTAGCTGTTCCCACTAAAATCACTTTCTCTTTTTTTAAACGCTGAACATCTTCTATAGAAGGAACCCCGAAGGTAAAACTGCATACTGGAATGGCTTCATCAATGATAATCTGAAGCTTATCTTGATGTTCTTTTTGAGTTTCTACAAACGACTTCCTCTTACGTTCTTGATCAGAAATACCGAGTTGGTCCTCATAGTGTTGAAGCTTTACTTGCACGTTTGCAATACTCTCTTCGGAAGACGGATCGTCCTCTGGAATAAATAAATTAACCTCAAAAGGTTTCGGAGTGAGCCGTTTAATATCACTTATTGCCTTCTTCATCTGTTCAGGTGTCATATAGCCCGCCCCTAAGCTTCCGAGTCCTCCGGCGTTTGAGACGGAAGCAACTAACTGAGGGGTCGTCACACCGCCCGCCATTCCTGCCTGAACAATCGGAAAGGTTATGTTTAACATAGACGTCACTGGCGTCTCATACCACATGCTGATCCTCTCCTTTCCATACACTTTTTTTGGCATGTGACTAGCTTTTAAGAGGTTCCGAAGTGAAAGAACACGTCATAAAAAATGTTAGAATCGCCTGAGGACCTGAGCGCCCCATTTTCTGCTCACCTGTGTTAATAAATCCAGCCTCAAGGTAGACTTTTTTGGCTGAAGGATTATCTTCATTTACACCGAACACGACTTCTCTACAGTCAGGCAAATGTTTCTCTACAAATGGTTTTAATTGTCGAAGAGATGCTTTCGCAATACCACGGCCTTGATCTGGTAAGTTGATGGAGTACGCTCTTAATAAAATCGCATGTGGACGAGTTGTATACGAGAAAACATCGTCCCCTTGATCGAGAACAAAAAAACCAACCGTTCGAACGCCTTCAATAATCGCTACAGGTAAACGATTAGGATCGCGCATACATTTTTCGTAGGCCGGCATCGGCATTGAAGTGAAAGCGAGCTGATGTTCATGTAAGGTAAATTGCTTTAACGATGTAAGGTGGTGAGATGCTACTTTCGTGAGTGTGATCTTTTTTTCGGTTACGTTCAATGTGATCGCTCCTCTCATGTTTTCCGACACCATTCTCCATTCGAGAATAGAGTAGCGTTTCCTTCCCTCAAAGTAAAAAGAACATTAAAAAGCGCTCCATTTTATTGGAGCGCCCTCTTTACTGTTTTTCACGTCTTGCAAAATCGACAAATCGGAATTTATCAAGACGGTGTCGTGATTCGGTATATTCAATTAATGTTGTATCATTTAAATAAACGTAATTTCGAACGACCACAACATGTTTGTAATCATGCAAATCTAGATAACGTCGATCCTCTTCGTCAGCCTCTTCTACGACAATTTCCTTTTTTGCATAGCTAACGGAAAGACCAAGATCATTTTCCAAATAATCATAGATTGAATTCTCACAAATCGTTCGTGTCAGTTCAGGTACCCACTTAGCGGAAAAAAAGTCGCGATCTAAGATGATTTTTTCGCCTTCAATCTCACGCGCACGAAGGACGTGCCAAACTTCTGCCCCGGATTCAAGCTCAAGTTGTTCGCGAATCCATTCCTCAGGTAGCTTTTTTTCAAGATGATGAACGATTGTTCTTGAAGATCGGTTCATCTTTTCTGAAATTTCTTTGAAGCTCACAAGTCCCGAAACAGGAAATTCATAGCGACTTAAGTCAAGAACGACCGATCCTCTTGCTTTAATTTTTTGAATCATCCCGTTCTGGGATAGTAAATTTAACGCTTTGCGGATGGTTTCTCTTGATGTGCCATAGGTTTCTGCAAGCTCATGCTCAGATGGCAGTTTACTATTCGGCTTATAGGTTCCGTTTCGAATATTCTCAGAGAGATCATTGTAAATTTGCTGATACTTCGTTTGCTTCATAGACTCACCTTGTCTCAGTTAGATGATATGCAATCGACTCATATGGTCGTAACGTCACTTTCTTAAAGGTTGATGGAGAATCTTCGTAGTTTGAAATCAATACCTCTGCATGATACCCATCTACTTCAACATGGGACGGCAGTTCAAAGGTTGCTTCTGTTTCATAGAAATTATTAATGACAAGTAACTTTTCATTCTCTCCATTACGGATATAAGCGAATAGTTGAGGATCTTCATCTAAAAGGAGTTCATAATTACCATATGTGATGAGATCGACACTTTTTCTTAATGAAATCAGCTTTTGGTAGTGATCAAATACGGAATTTCTTTCTTTCAAGGTATCTTCTACATTAATGTCTTCATAGTTTTTCGCGACCGGAATCCACGGTTCCCCTGTCGTAAATCCAGCATGAGGTTCAGGCGTCCATTGCACAGGCGTTCTGGAGTTGTCTCTTGATTTATGGCGCAAAATCTCAAGAACTTCTTCCTCACTATATCCTTTTTCCTCTTTTAAAATCGAGAAAATATTCAATGACTCTACATCACGATAAGAAGAGATTGCGTCAAACTTAGGGTTTGTCATCCCAATTTCTTCTCCCTGGTAAATATAAGGAGTACCCTGCATCAGGTGCATCGTGGTAGCGAGCATTTTAGCTGATTCTCGTCTGTACTCTCCGTCATTTCCATAGCGCGATACGATGCGAGGCTGGTCATGATTGCACCAGAAGAGCGCATTCCATCCGCCACCTTTGATCATTTCTGTTTGCCATGTGGAAAGAATCTCTTTAAGCTTTAAGAAATCAAAGGCTGCTACAGACCATTTCTCTCCGTTAGGGTAGTCGACTTTTAGATGGTGGAAATTGAACGTCATACTTAATTCATTTCGCTCAGGGTTCGAATATTGAATGCAGTCTTCAATTGTAGTAGACGACATCTCGCCTACTGTCATGCTGTTATACTTCATAAAGACGTTCCGATTCATTTCGTTCATGAATTCATGAGCGCGAGGACCATCTGTATAGAATTTGCGTCCGTCACCAGGTGCGACAGACCCATCATCATTCGGGAAGTTTTGATTTTTCGAGATCAGGTTAATGACATCAAGTCTGAAGCCATCTACTCCCTTTTCAAACCAGAATGTCATCATATCATACACTTCATCACGCACTTTCTCATTTTCCCAATTTAGATCAGCCTGAGTGACATCAAAAAGATGTAAATAATATTGACCCGTTTCCTTATCGAACTGCCATGCATTGCCGCCAAACTTTGATTGCCAGTTTGTCGGTTCCGCTCCATCAACGCCGTCTTTCCAAATGTAATAATCACGATAAGGATTATCCTTTGATTTACGAGATTCTACGAACCACTGATGCTCTGTTGATGTGTGGTTCACGACAATGTCCATAATAATCTTTATATCTCTTGCATGAGCTTCTTTTAAAAGACGATCAAAGTCTTCCATCGTGCCATACTCTTCATAAATACTAAAATAATCACGAATGTCGTAACCATTATCATTTTGAGGAGAATCATAGATCGGTGTTAACCAAACAACGTCTACCCCTAGCTCTTTTAAATAATCAAGCTTTTCAATAATCCCCTGAATGTCTCCCGTTCCACTACCTGTCGTATCATTAAAGCTTTTTGGATAAATTTGATAAACAACGGATTTCTTCCACCATGGTTGCATTTAATTCCACTCCTAATGTTAGATTAAACAGTTAAAAACAAAGGCGATACCATTGGAGCTCTTACGCACCTAATGATATCGCTCCTTTTCTTTACTCGCTTACTTTTCTTACTTTTCCATATAAGAATGTTAAAACAAATGGCACAACAAGTACAATAGCCATACCTGTAAAGAAAGCACCCCAGTATTCTTTGAAAATGGAAAGGAATCCTGGTATACCACCTACACCAATTGATGTTGCTTCAACGCCACTAACGGTAATGACAAGACCAGCGATCGCTGATCCGATAATTGCAGCGAAGAATGGAAATTTAAAGCGTAAGTTTACCCCGAACAAAGCGGGCTCGGTCACACCAAGAAAGGCAGACACGGCTGACGTTCCGGCAAGACCTTTTGTTTTTTCATTACGAGTAATAAGCATCATCGCAAGTGCAGCTGCACCTTGCGCAATATTGGATAGAGCTAGCATCGGCCATAAGAATGTACTTCCTGTGCTACCAATCAACTGTAAGTCAACAGCAAGGAACGTGTGATGCATCCCTGTAATAACGAGCGGTGCATACAAGGCACCATAGACTAGTCCACCAATGGCTGGCGCAAAATCAAACAAGCCAATAAAGCCATCCGTTAAGAGATTCGCAATCCAGAATGTTACGGGACCAATTAGAGTAAACGCAAGGAAACCAGTGACAAGTAACGCTACAGGCGCCACGATCAGCATCTGAATCGAATCTGGTATCCGTTTATTTAAGAACGTTTCGATTTTGGCTAAGATATACGCTGAAACAAGTACTGGTAACACTTGACCTTGATAGCCGATTTTCTCAATTTCAAGTCCGAATAAGTTCCACGTTGGAATATCATCTGCCTCACCATATGCCCACGCATTCAGTAAGTCCGGATGGACGAGAATGAGACCAAGAACAATACCGAGCAATGGACTTCCGCCAAATTGCTTGGCGGCTGACCAACCGATCAGACCTGGTAAAAAGACGAAGGCTGTATTGGCAATCAGGTTAATAATACTCGCTAAATCTGCCCATTGCGGATAGACTTCGACTAGCGGATCACTAAAGAAAATATCTGGTGCTGTGAGAATATTATTAATCCCAAGAAGCAAGCCAGCAGTAACGATCGCAGGTAAGATCGGGATAAAGATATCGGCTAGCGTCTTCACACCGCGCTGAAGGAAATTCTGTTTATTTGCAGCCGCGTCTTTTACATCCTGTTTGGACGCGCTTTCAATTTCTGCCAACTCTGCAAAAATCTTAAATACTTTATCAACCGTTCCCTGTCCAATAACTACCTGGAACTGTCCATTAGCCGAAAATGATCCTTTCACAAGTTCGTTCTCTTCTAATGCTTTTGTATCAACTTTACTTTCATCATGTAAGACAAGACGCAGACGAGTCACACAATGTGTGGCGGTCGAAATATTCTCTTTTCCACCAATGGCTTCAAGAATGTGTTCAACAGACTCTCGATTAATCGCCATGTTTTCTTCCCCCTTAGTAAAAAAAGCTATTTACCTTAGAGAGCACGTTGAGCAGTGCTCTCTAAGTTACATTCCTTTAACCTTTTACTTTCGTAGTCATAATTTCCGTTTCATTTGAAGCACCTGTTGAGTATTTCTTCTCAACATTTTCAAGAACATCTGCGTTCGTAATAATGACAGGCGTAATGGTACTTGCTGCTTTTTCTTTCACAAGATCAAGGTCAACAGTAATAAGTGGATCGCCAACTTTTACTTTGTCGCCTTCTTTCACGTGACCTTCAAAACCTTCGCCACCCATGCCAACTGTTTCAAGACCAACGTGGATCAAAATCTCAAGACCTGATTCAGACTCAATTCCAACAGCATGCTTTGTGTGGAAAAATTGAATAACCTTACCGTTTACCGGTGATACAACTTTGCCATCTGTAGGTTCGATCGCAACACCGTCTCCCATCATTTTTTGTGAAAATGTCGGATCAGGAACCGTTTCAAGTTCAACAACCTTACCGTTTAATGGAGCATAAATAACCTCTTCAGAAGGTTTTTCTTTTTTACCAAATAGTTTTTTCAACATTGATATCTTCTCCTTTCAACCGCTTTCATTTATTTAACATCTTGTATAGACAAGTTCATGTTTCACCTTGTAGTCTATCTTGTATAGACAAGTTAGTCAACTCCAAAGCTCATCTTTTTTCAACCCAAGGGGGAAGGATTGATTCGTAGGTAAATTCCCTTCACTCCATTTCCTAAACGCTCATGTTTCACTTTGCTCAAAAACGTATACATAAGAAAGAAGGAGTGATGACATGAAGAAAGAAATGATTAAAACGCTTTACTTTGGTGATGACGGCAAGATTCCAAACAACGCTTTCTATCCTCTTACCCTTTATCGTGCTGCGTTAGAAAACCACGATGCGATGGCCCTTTTTAACAAGAACAATTGGACGAACGCATGGCAAAATGGCGTTTTTCCTTATCACCACTATCACAGCAATACACACGAAGTACTTGCCATTGTAAAAGGAGAAGCTTCGATTACGTTCGGGGGTGAAAAAGGAGAAACGATTCGTGTGGAGAAAGGAGACGTTGTTGTCATACCCGCAGGAGTTGGTCACAAAAGAGAACAAGCTTCCTCCGACTTTCTCGTTGTCGGCGCTTATCCAGATGGCCGCGATCACGACCTTAGAACTGGGGAGCCAAATGAGCGTCCTACGGTTCTTGAGAACATTCAAAATGTGCCTGTACCTGAATTCGATCCCGTTTTCGGAAGGGATGGGCCCTTAAAAAAAAGCTGGACAAAACAGTAGTTCCACAAAAAAAGGCGCCAGTGGCGTCTTTTTTAGGTGATAGATTTTGATTTTTTAAAACCCGGAACCGTTCTTTCATAGAAATCCAGATGATCTGGATGATGGGCGATACGGCTATTTACGTGAAGCGAATCAATCGATGTCATCTCTTCATCCGTTAATTGGAAATCATACACATCTGCATTTTCTTTAATTCGTTCTTCACGAGTTGATTTTACATTTAAAAGAAGGTCATGTTGTAAGCACCATCTGATCACAACCTGAGCAGGGGTTTTCCCATAACGATCGCTGATGGCTTGAATAACGGAATGACTTAGCACCTGACCCCTCTTTAACGGAGACCATGCTTGAACTCGGATTCCTTTTGATTGGCAATAATCTCGCAGTTCGCCTTGAATTAATTCCGGATGTAGCTCAATTTGATTGAGCACCGGTGTCACAGTTGAGATGCGAGAAATGGCTTCAAGATGATGGGTTTCAAAATTGCTAACGCCAATCGCACAAACTTTCCCTTCATGATAGAGCTTTTCTAAAGCCTGCCACGTTTCAAGGAATAAGTGGGGTACGGGCCAATGAACTAAGTAAAGGTCGAGATAATCGGTGCCAAGGCGCTCAAGCGACCGCTCAAATGCGGCTAAAGTAGCATTATATCCCTGTTCATCATTCCAAACTTTAGAAGTAAGAAAGATTTCCTCCCTCGGAACGCCCGAATCCTTTATCGCCATTCCAACCGCTTCTTCATTTTCATAATAAGAAGCCGTATCAATTCCTCGATAGCCTGTTTCCAGAGCAACCTTAACACCTTTAATTACTTCTTCATCGCTCATCTTAAAAACTCCGTAGCCTAAACAAGGCATTTTAACGCCATTAGAAAGCACTACTCTTTTGTCGATCCCCATCATAACCTACCCCCTTCTCTCGTTTCAATTTCATTAAACAAAGCTATAGTTAATTTATTTTTCCAATTTGCTTCCTATACCTTATATGAGCTTTCGGTATTCATTAATAAAAACCGTTGGATCCTTTTTAATAATAAACGTAACCACACCACGATTGGTATGAAGGTACAAAAAGCCATAAAGGGTTGATTGAAAACGATACGACATATCAAACACATCTTGTATCGCAAATTGATCCTGCCCAACGATAATACGATCTTCATATAATTTTAAGTCGTGCTCCTGCTCAAGTGTTTTCTGCTCGTTCCGTTCTATTTTTCGTGTCACCTTAACAAAAGGGTGAGATAAAATTAATTTCAAACTCATCATCCTCTTCTTCATTCATTCTACATATGCTTGCTCTGTTCCTCTTTAGAAAAAAGAACAAACATAGAAAAGGAGCGAACCAGAACAGGCCCACTCCTTTTCAATCCTTATTCATTCAAAGCATTTCGCTTTATTACGATAAGAATATTTTTATTTTCCTTCAATTGCTTCAATGATTTTATTCGCAGCACTTTCACTTGACTGAGGGTTTTGTCCTGTAATCAAGTTACCGTCACGAACAGAAAAAACGGACCAGTTATCTGCTAACTCAAAGTTCGCTCCCTTTTCACGTAGCTTTGATTCAAGCAAGAATGGCATTTGCTCAACAAGTCCCATTTCTCGTTCCTCTGAATCAGTAAAGGCACTTACTTTCTTCCCTTTTACAAGAGGAGTACCGTCTTTATACGTAACGTTTACTAGTCCAGCAGGACCATGGCAAACAGAGCCGATAATTTTATTAGCTTCAGCTTGTTCCTGAAGAATATGCTGTAGGACTTCACTATTTGGGAAGTCAAACATCGTACCGTGACCACCTGGTAGGAACACAACATCAAAGTTATTCGCATCTTCTTTCGTTACCTTTGTTGTATTCTTAAGTTGGTTCTGTGCATCTTCCCACTCTTTCGGATCTTCCTCTGGAATACTATTTGGATCAAGTTCAACTTCGCCACCCTGGATCGAAGTTACTTTAATATCATACCCTTTTTCCTTGAAGATGTTATAAGGGACAGCGAACTCTTCAAGCCATAACCCTGTTTTGTGTTCTGAATCGATTTCTGTATGATTTGTTACGACCATTAATACTTTAGTCATTTGAATTCCTCTCCTTTATCTTCTAAGTACTTTGTTAGTCTCTTTGACCACTTTAGTACAATACCCGCTTTTCATAAAAGTATTCATCTTATTGAAGATCCAGAAAGTTTTCTAATATAGCAATTGCGGGATAACAAAAAATAAGTAGAACACATTTAGAAAAACAGCGCCCATAACAAGGAGGGTTTTCATCTTTTTTAACTGAACAAGATACAGGATTAGCCAGAGTGCGAGTAGCCCAATAGGGACTAATAAATAGTCATTATTGTCAGCTAACTTAAGGACTGCGACGAATTCAAGAATAGAATATGGAACGATAATTACTCCTAGGATGATGTTAATTAAATGAATCCACTTTCGGTCAAGATCTTTCACAACACGCGTTTCCCCTTTCTTACAAGCCCGTTCTTTTCGATGCTCATTCCATTTTCCTTTTCTTATGTGTAAGAGTCAACGATCAATTCCAATTAAGTCTCTTTTCATCGTTCAACCATTCCATTATCTGGTCTTTTTCTAATCAAAATGTCGTATATTGTTGATAAAACGTCGAATATCCTTTCTTCTAGCCGAATGGTTTCACTTGTAAAGTAAAATCATTTAAGGAGGAGAAATGATGATTCAAAAAATGAGAATCGTGGCAGCGCTACTAATCGTAAGCGCTATTTTTGTAGCCACACCATCCTTTGCTTCAGCGGCATTAGGAGATCGAACGATGCAAAATGGGAATTCTGGGGAAGATGTGAAAGAACTACAAGACTATTTAATGACGAAAGGAATGTTTCCTTACCATACAGCTACAGGTTATTTTGGTAGTATTACGGAAAATGCCGTTGCTGCGTTTCAAGAAAGCCGAAATTTGCAAGTGGATGTTCTTGCCGGCTCAGAAACAAACAAAGCGGTTCAAGTACTTAGAAGAGGCGATATTGGAAAACAGGTCATACATATACAAAGTCAGCTTCAACAAGCTGGCTATGAAGGACAAGTCGATGGTATTTACGGTTCAGGAACGGTCGCTACTGTCGAACAGTTTCAGCGTAACAAAGGGCTAGCGGCTGATGGAATTGCTGGACCAGCGACACGAAGAGCGTTAGATCAAATGGCATCACCTGACTCGGCGGCTGGAAAAGAAATGACTGTTGAAAGTACAGCTTATACGGCCAACTGCACCGGTTGCTCTGGCGTTACTAAGATGGGCATTGATTTAGAAAAATACCCTGATGCGAAAGTGATTGCTGTTGATCCAGATCAAATCCCACTAGGCTCAATTGTCGAGGTGGAAGGATATGGAACTGCAATTGCAGCTGACATCGGCGGTGACATCGATCACAATCGAATTGATGTTTTTATTCCAAACCAACAAAACGCCCTTAACTGGGGTCGCAAAGATGTAACGATACGCGTCATTGAATAGTAAAAAGACAGGTTCGCTTAGAGAACCTGTCTTTTTACTATTCGTTTGTTGAATGCTTGCCTCGCTGCTGCAGCTTAATTAACCGATACGTATGAGTAAAGATTACTTTTAGCACTGCGTACGTTGGGATGGCGAGAATAAGCCCGAGAAACCCTGCAAGACTACTGGCCACCAATAGGAGCAAGATGATCGTTAAGGGATGAATATCCAGCTTACGCCCCATCACAAGCGGTGAGACAAGATTACTTTCAATTTGTTGAATCACAATGACACCAAGGACAACCCATAGGGCTGTTAACGGTGATTGGATCAGTCCGACGATGACGCCCGGTGCTGTTCCGATAATCGGACCGATAAATGGGACAACGTTAAGGAAGAGAGCAATCATCGCGAGAATTAAGGCATAGTCAAGATCAATGATGACATACCAAATATAAACAAACGTTCCGATAAAGACACTTACGATCAGCTGTCCCTGGATAAATCCGCTTAGCGCGTCATCCATATCTTCTAGTATTTTCGCTCCCTCTTTCCGGTGGGCTTTAGGAACGACTCGAAGTAAGGATGGCATCAGCTTTTTTCCATCTTTCAGCATAAAGAACAAAATGAATGGAAGAAGAACAATCCCAACGAGCACATTCGTGACAACATTTAGGATTGAAAAAATGTAATTTCCAAAAGAAGAGCTAATTTCTCCAATTGAACCAGAAATGCGATCGGTCAATCCCTGTATGTCGATCATTTCACTTTGAAGAATTCTAGCTATGTACGGATTCCTCTGCCAGTCGTTAATCGCGGATTGCAAATCATTCACAAGCGTTGGGGCACCCTTCACAAGACTATTAAATTGCTCAACAAGTACAGGACCAATACTAATAACAAGTCCCGTTACACCACCAGCTAGCGCCAGATAAACGAGAAGAATACCGAGTGGCCTTGGTATTTTCCATTTTTCTAATAGAGCAATGACAGGGCGTAGAATGTAATAAAACACTCCTGCTGCAATAATTGGAAACGCTAATGTTGTTACTAGGATGACAAGGGGACGAAAAATAAATTCAATTTTACTGCCAACCCAAATCACTGTAAAAATAAGAAGAAGCCAAATAAAAAATCGAAATAAGCGCGATTGTTGCACTGTGTCTTCACTTCCTTTTTTTCAATCGAATAAAGCCTTTACGATAAAGGCGAATAATCATCTCCACGAACCACACTGGATATTTTTTCGGAAAGAAACGAGATGAATAAAGGCGGTCATAGGCTACCTTAAGATCTTCCCAGTGTGTACACACCTTGCTTTGACGAAAGCGAACGACATCAATGACGCGAACTTCCCCATTCGATAGTAGCATAACGTTCTGGAGATGCGTATCTGAAGGATTTAGCCCTTTCTTACGCGCGTAGTTAAGAGCATGATCAACTTTTGCAATCATTTCCTCTGTAATCACGATTCCTTGAATTAAACATTCGTAAAAGGTCAGTCCTTCTAAATATTCTAATACGACATACCCCTCTCCTCCTTCATAGAAAGAAGGGTAGTCATCATTATTGTTTAACTCTTGATAAATCGATGCTTCAAGTCTTGCAAGATGAACAAAATCAGGATAAAAAACTTTAAGAACTTTTTGCTCATCCGGGATCTTAAAAACAACTGCACTTCTTCCTCTACCGATGATCGTTAAGTCATCTGGTTTATGAAGAACACTTGTCCCTTCTATTCTGATATTAATCATGATTCTCTCAATGTCGTTCAAGCACAAGCACCCTCTTCACTTCTTACATTTGTTACGTTTCTATATTTTAATCTATTCGCAACAGATGTCTTGTATAAGGGGAACCAACCTCTATACTTAATTAAAGTCAATTTGTCACTAGGTAGCTAAAAAATGGTGTTTTCTTATCGATTTTACTCTCTTTACGAAAAATGACAAGAAAAGGTTTCACTTTCTAAAATGTCTCTCCCGTCATGGTTTCCATAAATAATTTATAAAACATAAAATAATTCAGTTCGATCGCCACATGATGAGCCGGCCTATTATCAAATTCTGCTTGTTCAAAGGATTTTCTAAAATCACCGATGCTAAGCCCCCGCGCCTCTCCAGTAATTTCTACTGCAACTGGCGTACGGTAAAAAGTACAGATGCTATTATTTTCCACGCTCATTATAGTGAGCGCATCGTGAACGGGACTTCCTTCAATATCCGGAACCATCTTTTGATAAAATTCCTCGTAATAATAATCTAGAAGCGGTTTAAGAAAAGGAGGCTTACTGATTGCTTCAATATAATTGACCATTCCTGGTGTTACAATAGCGTGCTGAGTTACGTTTAGGGGAAATAAGAAAACATTCTCTGCATACTTCATGACGATATTCGCTGCAACGGGATCCGCATAAAAATTCGCTTCTGCACTCGGAGTGACGTTCCCTGGTACATTAAATGCTCCACCCATAATATAGAAAGATTGAATCATTTTCATCGTATCTGGATAGAGAAGCAACAGCGTAGCAAGCGAAGTCATTCTGCCCACGTTAACAATAACCAGATCTTCACTATATTTTTCAATGAGAGTGATAACTTCAAAGAAATTTTCTAATGGCTCAGCTTCATTTGGTGGCGGGCTAATCGGACCTAAACCTTCGGGACCGTGAACATTCGGATAATATGTTGGCACTTCACCTGTCATTGGCTTTTCCGCACCACCCATTACTGGGATATCTGTTCGGCCCACTTCTTGAAGTAAGTAACGCACATTCCGCGTTGTTTGCTTTTTCGATACATTACCGTAACAGGCTACTATACCAATCACCTCTATACCTTCTGATAAATAAGCAAACAACAGAGCAATCGTGTCATCAATCCCAACGTCTCCAAAAAACAATACTTTTTGTCCCATGCTTTTCACCTCATCCCAGTTTTCATCACAACTAGCCTATTCATGAAAAATGAGAATAAGAAGCAGGACATTTCGAGATGCACTAGGTATTCGATCCAGTCAACGTGAAAAAAGAGTAGGCGTCCTACTCTTCAGGAACAAAAATATGTAATTCGTTGTGCATCACTTCAGCTTCAAATGGAAGATTGACACCTTCATCCCCATCAATATTGACGACAAGTTCATGATCTGACTCTACTTTTAATTTAGAGGCGGGGAAATATTCCACTTGAGCGTTGTCTTGTAAATTTCCACTAAAAAGATCTGGGATAATTTTAAATACTTTAGGTAGAGAAAATTCTCTTAAAATAAAGATGTGAAAATACCCATCATTCACCTCAGCATGCTGGGCGAACGATTGAATTCCACCTACTGAATTCGTTAAAGCAATCAGCATGATATACGCTTCTCCATTCCATTGTTTTCCATCATACGTCACTTTCAGGTCAAAAGGTGTTTTATCTTTTAGCGCTTTTCCACCTTCAATTAAATAAGCAAGCGGTCCAAATTTGGATTTTTGCTCAGGCGTCACGTCATATACGGCTTCTGCAATCGCACCTACAGCAAGCACATTCATAAAGTACTGATCATTAATACGTCCGATATCGACCGGTTTAGTATGCTGTTGTGCTAGAACTTTTAGCGCCTTTTTCGGTTGCATAGAGATGCCGAGCGCTCTTGCGAAATCATTAACTGTCCCTAAAGGAATGAAGCC
Source organism: Bacillus sp. es.036 (assembly GCF_002563635.1). Classification (NCBI taxonomy): domain Bacteria; kingdom Bacillati; phylum Bacillota; class Bacilli; order Caryophanales; family Bacillaceae; genus Bacillus; species Bacillus sp. es.036. Next base: position 615,104 of record NZ_PDIZ01000001.1, on the reverse strand, counting down.
AAAATTAGGGCGCTCCGACTCACTTGCTAATCCGTTAATGGCTTCATTAATCGTTCCGTCTCCCCCCATTGCGACAAGCGTGTTAAAATGATTCTCGCATGCGGCTTTAGCAAAACGGATCGCATCCCCTTCTTTTTCTGTATATTTCACTGTAACGTCCACATGATTTTGTTGTAAAATGTTTAGTGCTTCTTCTTCGTAATTCATTGCTTTTTCTTTACCAGATGATGGATTTATTATGAGCATAGCACGTTTCACGATTTTGTCCTCCCTAAACAGAAATTGCAAAGTCTGTTTCTACCATTCCCCTCTTTTTGGAAGGTGAAACAGTTCTTACGATCAAGGATAAGTGTAGCTTTGTTTTTTCTCCCCTAGTAATCGATACGACACGCGAAGTATTATTAATAAGCCGTTTAAGCTAGCTTTATTGATCATAGAAAGGAACAATACCGATGAAGAATTACCTCTCATTCGTTAGCAGTTTTATCGTGTTATTTTTTTGTTTACAGCTCTTATCAGGAATTTTTTTCACTGTTTTCCATAACCAATCCTCCTACTCTAGCGCAGGCAATTATACAAGTGCGGAAAATTCTTTTTTAGTAACCATTATTGTACTGGCAACCTCTGCTGCCCTTGCGTTTTTCATTCAAAAGTGGCTTAATAAACGCTTAAAGTAACTCCTTGTTTAGAAATAGAGACACGATCTCCACCCCCATTTACATACAATACTGTTGGACACCCCCTATCGCTAGTTGTGATAGGGGTTTTTGATGTGCTCCTTACTCGTAAAAAATTGTTTCTAATCGATGGAAATAGGCTATGTTAAACACTAAACAACTTATTCAGGAGTAGGAGTCGTCTATGAAATATCAATCGCTGTATCGCATTAGCGTGATCGTTTGGATGTCCGTTAAGTTCTTCCTCCAACTTGAACGCTTTCGAAGAAAAAGCAAGCATTCGTGGGATCAGGAACGCTGGCAGAAACTATTAAAAAAGCAGGCAAAGGAGTACAAGGAAAAAGCGATTCGGCTTGAAGGACTGCTCGTTAAGCTAGGACAATTCCTCTCAACTAGAGCGGATATCCTTCCAAAAGTTTTTCTAGAAGAAATTGAAGATCTCGTTGACCGCGTCCCTTCTTTTTCCTGGGAGAAAGCGAAACAAATTCTTGAAGAAGAATGGGCAGCGGACGTTCAAGATGTGATTGACAACCTTTCAGATCGGCCGATTGCATCAGCTTCCATAGGACAGGTGTACAGAGCAACATTAAAATCGGGCGAAGAAGTGGCAATTAAAATACGCCGCCCCAACATTCGCAAGATTATTCGGGCTGACTTTCAAGCCCTTCGCATCGTGTTCTGGCTTATGGATAAGTTTACATCGTACGGCAAGCAGCTTGATTTAAGCAGGCTTTACGAGGAAGTTCGACACGTGATTGAAGATGAGCTTGATTTTAAGAAAGAATTGAAAAATGGCCTTCACTTTAAGGAGCGCTACAGCGATAGTCCAGGCTATCGGGTTCCTAATTACGTCCCAGAATGGTCAACGAAAAAAGTGCTCGTCATGGAATGGATGGAAGGCGCTCGTATAACAAACCTTTCTTATATTGACAAGAAAGCCATTAATCGACGAGAGCTAGCTCGCAAGCTTTTAAAGGGATATCTTGAACAGCTTCTTCAAGAAGGACAATTTCATGCCGATCCTCACTCTGGTAACCTTCTTATTCAAGAAGACGGGACGATCGTTTTTATCGATTTTGGTATGGTCGGACATATTGAAGCAAGGGATGCTCTTTCCATTCGAAAGCTCATTACCGGAATCGTGCTTAGTCAGTACAGCGATGTAACAGAGACTCTAGACGAATTGCGCTTTCTTCTTCCTAACTCTGATAAAAGACAGATTGAGAAAGCCATACAGACGCTAGTGACCTTATTCATTGAACAGGATTTAACGATGATGGATGAAGATACTGCTGAACAAGTTTTAAAGGAAGTACAAACGCTCGTAAATAAGCAGCCTATACAGTTACCGAGTGAGTTCGCTTTTCTAGGGAGAGCCATTTCAACCATCGTAGGGATTCTTTACACTTTGGATCCCAATATTGATCTAATTGAAGAAGGCAAACCAATAGTTCAAGAGTGGATCAATCGCGAGGAATCGGCTGGCTATGACCCTAAAAAACTATTGAAGCAGTTCTATGCAAGAATTTCTTCAATTGAAAATCCACTTGATCGACTTTCGGATGAATTCGCCGATCACCGCCAATGGGAAGAAAACGTGAAGAAAACAGAAATTCGATCAAAAAGTATGTTATGGAATAAACACTATGCCTTTATTCTCTTTTCGTTAAGTTTCATTGGTTTTTTTGTAAGTCTTGCTTTTGAGATTCAGTCCCTATTCCTTCCTACTGTCATATCCAGCGGCATTACTCTACTCGTCCTCTTTACTGTTAGTGCAATGGAAAAACGACTCTGGTTAAAAAAGGAGAAATAAAGATGGAAGAATCGAAAGTGATGAAAGAAACTACTGAAAAGCTTGGTACAAAAGAAGTGAAAGTGGAGGGACTTCAAGATGGCTATCGCATTACAGTGAAAGCGAATGAAGAAGAATTAAAACAACAGCGTCGCGTTGGCGGTGCATTTATAAACCTTCTAAAACAACTTGAAAAAGCCGGGTACCGATTACCATTTCCTTTTTCATGGATCTTACGGTTTTGGAATCGTTACTCAAAACCTTAATATAGGAAAAAGGAACTCCTTACTTTTTATTTTCACGAACACGCCTTATTGTTACAATAAAAAAAAGGGAAAAACCATTAGAAATAACAAGCAAGAAAGGATGTTGACCGTGGAAAAATCTCAGGCAGCTGACCTCATTACAAAAGTAAGAGAGGCATCCCCTCTCGTTCATAATATAACGAATACCGTCGTAACCAATTTTACAGCGAACGGCTTACTCGCTGCAGGAGCAAGCCCCGTTATGGCTTATGCGAAAGAAGAAGTCGCTGATATGGCCAAGATTTCTGGAGCTCTTGTTTTAAATATCGGTACGTTAACAAAAGAACTGGTGGAAGCGATGGTTATCGCTGGAAAAGCGGCAAATGAAATGAACATTCCTGTTATTCTCGACCCGGTTGGAGCAGGGGCCACTCCGTATCGAACATCAACAGCTCGACATATTCTTAAAGAAGTCGATGTGCAATTTCTAAGAGGAAATGGAGCTGAAATTGCAAATATTTCAGGGAAAAAGTGGTCAATTAAAGGCGTTGATGCTACAGAAGGAGAAGGAAATAGCGAAATGCTAGCAAGAAAAACCGCAAAAATGTTTGGTTGTACGGTCATCCTCACAGGGGCGATCGACATTGTTTCAGATGGCGAAACGACACTTAAACTTGGTAACGGCCACCCGATCTTAACGAAGGTAACCGGTACTGGCTGCCTTCTCTCCTCTCTTCTCGGTGCGTTCGCAGCTGTGGAGTCAGATCCGATGCTAGCTGCATACGGCGTACTTGCGTTTTATGGTGTTGCAAGTGAAAAAGCCGCCGATCATATTGAAAATCGGCCAGGCGACTTTCAAATTGCGCTTTTAAATCAACTTTCGCTTATTACACCAGAAGACATTGAAGCAAATGTCCACCTCGTCAAATAACACCAAAGAGGAGCGCAACTGCGCTCCTCTTTTTTATATTAATTCGATTTACCTATTTCAAAATTGCTTAACGATGAGCAATGAAAAAACAATCTTCAATCCCTTTAAACGTATAAACCACTTTTTCAAGCAACGGATGAAAGTAGACAATAAGATAATCTCCGCTTCGATCGATGACTCGTTTACCCGAATGGTACACCGGATAATCTTGCATGGTGCATGTTTCTACTTCGACTTCGGAAGTGATCCAATCTATCACTTTTGCTTCTTCATCCATTGCTTCCCCCTTGAGTCATTACTTATCTATGAATGTGAGATCCCCTCATTCGTCAATTTGACACATTCACCTCAAGCGCTCATTTGTTTTAATAGTATCTCAATACTCTTCCACATTCCATGAAGTCTTAAACCCATAGAAAAACCTGAAGCGTACGCTTCAGGTTTAATCCTAAAATAAGAGACCAATGATCCCTGCCAATATACCTAACACAATGGCAATAATAAACCAAATAAGGGCAAGAATGATAATAAGCCAACCAATGCCTTTTCTACCTGTTTGAATAAAGTAGATTCCAAGAACGATTGGTCCAAAAATTAACCCGATAATCGCCCAGAAAAAAGAACTTTTATCCCGTTTTTTTGCATCCACAAATAAATAAATTGCTATGACAATATTAAGAATAAGCCCAAATGACAGTTCCATACGCTCACCTCGTTTCTATATCTAAAAAAATCTTTCCCTAAAGTACGGATTTTTAAACCGTGTCTTCCTATAGATTAATTGTTAAGGTGTCATACGCAAATAAAATGTTTTTATCATGCAGAAGCGTTTCTTCCACCTTTTTGAGGTCGTCATAGCTCAATTGATCAGGTTCTTCCAAGTGTGTTAAATACACTTCTTTCACCTGTAACTTTTCAATAATAGATAGTGTTTGACGAAATGTTGCTTCTTCTTTCAAAACAGGATGATCTTCACTGATTTGTCGCTCTCCTGTTAAAGGATGAAATTCGCAGATGCCAGTCGGCAATACCGCTACATCCAATTCACCAAGTTCCTCTGGCTCCCAACCATAAAGTTCATCTGGAGCAATCAATATCCGTTTGCCTTCCCCTTCAAACAGGAACGCATAAACATAATCCTCAGATAAGCGAAACGGAGTAATTGATACGCCATTAATGGTTACTTTCTCCCCATCGTTCAGCTTATGAAGCGCTATGTATTTTTGTTGATCAAAAAAAGCAAGATGTTCACCACTACCTAATCTTGTTTGAAAGTCAATCGCCACTTGCTCCGGCAAATAAACGTCCGTTGTTGTTCCTTCTGGGGGATGGTTGACCCAATCCGCATTTACTGATTCTAGCACCCGCCTCCCCATAACATGATCAGGGTGCCAATGCGAATAAAATACGCCGTCTATCCTCGAAATCTGCGAGCGATTTAACTGCATATAGCTATCTTCAGGCGTATCAATTAATACGTTAGGACCGTGAACAAAAACACTAGGACCCGATCGACTGTAAGGGACACCTTTCGCTCTCGCTTCTACGCAAACTGCGCACTGACATAGTGGCCGGGGGATCGCCATGGCCCCACCGGTACCAAGAAATTCAATTTGCATACGATTTCTCCTCTCTCCTATCTTTGGAATTCTTTTCCTCTCTTTCATTCTATCATTTTCTTTCTTTTCCATAAGTTATCTCAACAATATTCGTCACAAAAAAGACAGTTTATTTAAAAAATAGGAGGGAAAACCAACCATAGATTCGAATAGAAGGAGGATGTTTCAATATGTCAGAACCACAAACAGAAACAGCTTATCAGCTACCACGAATCGGGTCACCAGCCCCTGACTTTACTGCCAACACGACACACGGGCAACTTTCACTCGATGATTACAAAGGAAAATGGTTTGTGTTGTTTTCGCATCCCGCTGACTTCACGCCGGTATGTACGACAGAATTTGTGGCTTTTCAGGAAATTTATCCTGAGTTACGAAAGCTTGATGTTGAGTTAATCGGCCTTAGTGTCGATAGCGTTTCCTCACATTTAGCATGGGTTCGAAACATTGAGAAGAATTTTGATACCGAAATTGAATTTCCGGTTATTGCTGATCTCGATCGAAAAGTGGCGACGCGCTACGGCATGATCATGCCGGAAGAAAGTCAAACGGAAACGAGTCGTGCAGTCTTCGTAGTTGATGATAAACAAGTTGTCCGAGCTGTCATCTACTATCCTCTTACGACCGGTCGCAACATGCATGAAATTATGAGATTAGTAAAGGCGTTAAAAACAACGGATGAGCACGGTGCTCCGACACCGGCCAATTGGGAACCAGGAGATCAGGTCCTTGTTTCTCCTCCTAAAACACAGGAAGATATGAAAAAGAGGGAAAACGAAGAAGGTCTTGAATGTATTGATTGGTATTTATGCAAAAAAGATTTAAATCAATAATCGTTTGAAAGAACCGGCCTAATGACCGGTTCTTTTTCTGTTGACTCTATATGAATTCCATCGTTTGGGAATTTTACAGGAACCTATCTCCTCACTAGTTCTTTTGGATTATTTTCCAAATTGCACTTTGCTAGATTAAGATTATAATAGAGAAGAAAGCGGATATAGTTTGACGGAGGTAATCGTATGAAAAAGGAAGAGAATAAACTTCCAAATGCAACCATAAAGCGTCTTCCTCTCTACCTTTCTTATTTAAAGAGCGTAAAGAAATCAGGGCAAAAATCGATCTCCTCAGTTGAGATTGGTCATGCGCTTAATTTTAAATCGGATCTTGTGAGGAGAGATTTTTCTAAGATAAAAGCCCCAGGTCGAAAAGGGGCAGCGTACGAAGTTAAAAAACTTGTGAATCACCTTCACTTGATTGTAAACGAAAAGACTGAGCCTGAAGCAGCTTTAATTGGCGCAGGTCGACTGGGCACAGCGCTTCTTCACTATAATCACTTACGGAAATCGTCACCTAAAATTAAAATGGCGTTTGATAATAACCCAAAAGTCGTTGGCAAAACCATTGCAGGTGTACCGGTCTATCATATCGATGAAATGAATGAACGTTTAACCGCTAGTGTAACGGTAGCCATTCTAGCTATTCCCGCCGCTTCAGCGCAAATGGTTTCTGAAAAGCTATCTGAAACCGGAATACTTGGTATTATGAATTTCTCATCTGCCTACCTTAAGCTCCCAGCTAACGTTCACCTTCAACAAATTGATTTAGCACGTGAACTGGATACACTCTCTTTCCTGATTCATTTCTTTTAATAAGATGCACGAAAACCCCTCACCAAAATTCAACGTGGCGCAGGGGTTTTCTTTGTGTTTTTTGAGTTTTTCTTATTTAATTTGGCAGGTTCATAGCCGCTATCAAATAAAACGCCGTTTGCTGTACCAGTTCTTGCGATAAGTTCATTGATATCTGCCGTATCTAACGTCTCTGCCACTTTTAAGAAAATCTGAGCAGAAGCTCTTGCATCATCTAGCGCATGGTGATGGTCAAGTTGAATTCCAAGATAATCGGAGACAACATTTAATTTATACTTGGGTAACACCCATGTCTTTTTTGATAGATTCACAGTGCAGTTATACGCAAGCATTGGATATGGGAGACCATATTGGTCAAGAACAGCACGTAGCACGCTCATATCAAATTGCGCATTATGAGCAATGAGGAATTTCCCCTCAACTAACTCACGAATTTCCTCTCGCCACAGAATATCAAATTCAGGTGCATCTTCAACATCTTCTTCTGTAATCCCGTGAATGCTAATATTGATGCCAGAGAAAACATTTTGTTTCGGCTTCACTAAACGATAATATTCTCGAATCAACTGACCATCTTCATATTCAACAAGACCAATCGAGCAAACGCTTCCTCGTGAAGAATTTGCTGTTTCAAAATCTAACGCCACAAAATTCATATGGAAACTCCTTTACCGTTCATTACCCACATTTTAAAAGGTTCTTAATGATTCGTCTAGCTGTTTGCCTTACATTGCTATACGAGCGCCTCTACTAATCTGAATAAATCCTTATGCAATGTCAATACTGGGTAACACAACTTGCTAGTGAGGTGAAACATGAATTCAATCGATATATCGTTACATATTTTTTATTTTATCGTGATGATCTCAAGCGCCATTTATTTTTATTTCCTAAGCCGAAAACCAAAGGGCGTACCTTTGTATGAATATGTGATCGCTATCGTCATTACAGGATGGTCTGGAGTCGCTTATTTATCCATTGCATTAGGTCAGGGGCTATTAGAAAGACCAGAGAAAACGATTTACTTTGCACGATACTTAGATTGGGTGGTCTCTACTCCCCTGTTACTATTATCACTTGCCTTAACCGCGATGTTCTACCAAAGGAAAATCAACCGCACACTGATCGCTTCTCTGATTATAGCTGACGTATTCATGATTTTAACTGGACTGATCGCCGATTTTTCACCTGATTCGCTAAAATACATCTGGTATAGTCTAGGGCTTGTTGCCCTTGCAATCATATTAAGAATTATATGGGGCCCTCTTAAGAGAATGGCACATGAAAGCGACCAACTTGCCAAGCACTATAAGCGAATGGCCATTTATTTAACATCTTTTTGGGTGCTTTATCCGTTGGCATGGTTCTTTGGCGCATCAGGAGTAGGTCTAACGAAAGGCATCATTGATACACTAGCGTTTATCGTTCTTCCAATCTTCTCAAAAGTTGGCTTTGGCATTTTGGATCTTCATGGTCTTCGAAAAATAAAAGGATAGTGTCAAAGAAAGAGCGAGAATGACGTATTTCAAACGCGTCTTTCTCGCTCTTTTTCATGTAGCTTATTCAACAGACTGTAAAATTGTCTTCTTAAACGAATCGATTGCTTGATCTGTTGGAATTGTGTAGTTGCACTCGAGCCCAATAAACCCCTCAAAGCCTGTCTTCTTAATCGCTTTTAAGATGTTCCTAAAATTCAACTCACCTGTACCCGGCTCATGACGTCCAGGATTATCAGCAATATGATAATGATTGATTCGGTTACAAAAATTTGTTGCGTTACGGGTAACATTTCCTTCCGTAATTTGCTGATGATACACGTCAAATAATAGTTTTACATGTGGACTATTCACTTGATCGACAATCGACACTGCCTGATCTGAATATTGTAGAAAATGACCTTCATGATCAACAAGCCCATTTAACGGTTCAACTTCAAGGACAACATCAGCCTTTTCACATAGTTCCGCACTTCTTTTAAGTGTTTCAACCATCGCTTCTTGCTGTAGGCTAATGGGCGTATCGACCATCACGTTTCCCGTTTGGGTAATGATCGACGGCGTTCCAAGTTTTTTACACGCTTCAATCGTTTCTGATAATCCTTGAAGATATGATTCTCGCAGTTTCGGATTAACTAAATTAAAAAAACGCGTACAAGTTGCCGTAATTCCAACGCCAATTTGACTCTGGGCCTTAGCCACTTGCTCCAGATTTAATTCCGTCCAATCATAATATTCTAGCCCATGAAATCCATGATCCTTCACTTTTTCCAGGTGAGTGATCACATCCTCACCTGGGTAGGCTCCAATGCATAGGGAATATTTCAACAATGGTCAACTCCTCATATAGCTTTATTACATTGACTCAATTCCCTTTTACGTCACATACGAAAAATAGTATGCAAAAACAGTAAGTAATCCCACTGTACAAAAAATCAACGTCCCGATAAAAAAAGGGTGCCGCGATCCACTCTTATGTATATCGATTTCACCTGAGTGAAGTCCTCTATGAAATCTACCGATTGTACGACTGGCATTCTCCTGATAGGGTCTAAAGTAAGCAGGTAACCAGATAAGCGCTAATAATAATAGACTCGCAACAAACAAAGAATCGATGTAAGACCATTCATTTGCTTTAGCTAGTAGCATGACAAGGCACGATTCTAAAAAAACCGTCCCTCCTATTAAAAAGATTCTCTGCTCTCGAGCACTTAGCTTACTTAAAAAGCGTGTTTCAACAACCGAAGAAACCTTGCTCAGTACCCCAGCAAACAGAACAGCCATAACTAGAAAGCTAAAGCTTGCGAGAAATTTAACGATCAAATCGGATCACTTCCTTAAAAGATTAACTGACACTCTTTTAAAGTTACGATCTAAAATCATGAAAGTTACGTTTTCTTCCAAATTATTCTTTTCAATTCATTCTTTCACCGCCTTGATAATCATCGTAGTTGGAAACTTTCTCGCTTTATAAAGAGAATAATACCGGTCAGAGATAGCCTCCTTCTCTTCGTTATACAGGTTTGAAACATCACTTTCAATGACCTCTTGAATGGCAAAACCTACCTGGATTAACTTATTGATATACGTGGCCATTTTCCGCTTATGGATTGTCATCCGAACGCCTTCCCCTTTAAAATCTTCAAACGTATGCAGGCCTTCCTGCTGATAAGAACCGTTCAACGAAATCTCACCATTCTCACTCGTTACATGAACATAAAGAGGATGATCCCAGCTAAAAATAAAACTTCCTCCCTTTTTCAAATAGGAATAAACAAGCTCAAACGTACGCGTTAAATCCGTTGTCCAGCCAATCGCATAGATCGAAAAAACGTGATCAAAATAGTTTTTTGGTAAATCGATCTCTTGTTCCATCGGCGCACAAAATAACTTAGCTGACAAACCGGCTAGCGTACTTTCTGCCGTTCTTCTTTGTTCTTCAGACAAATCAATTCCCCAAAGTTCAGCAGCTCCTCTTTTAGCCATATACCGAAGTGAATGGCCACTACCATAGCCAATCTCGAGTACTTTCGCATTTGCCACTTCATCAAATAAATGAAGTTCTTCCTCTGTTTGTGCATAAGGACCATAGTGAGGTAGCGCATCAATTCCATTAAAATGATGCGCTACTTTGTCCCAGCTTTGTTTGTTCTGGTTTAAAATTGTGTTATTCATCGATCTCTCCTCCTCAACTCCAATCAATTCGGGAATAAGCGTATGAAACCCTTTTTCCATCGGAGAATAAAGAGGCGAGCGCTTTGCATACAAAAAGGACAAGCGAGTGCCTATCCAGTTCTTTATCCAGCTTTAACCGTACTTTTTGCTGGTGCTTTCTCTCTCGTTAATCGATCAACGAGGCCTGACAGAGCACCATCACCTGTCACATTACAAGCTGTACCGAAGCTATCCTGTGCAAGATATAACGCGATCATAAGCGATACCATTGTTGGATCAAATCCTAGCATTGTCTCAAGCAATCCAATCGCCGCCATCACAGCACCGCCCGGTACGCCTGGTGCAGCAATCATCGTTACCCCTAGCATAAGGATAAATGGAATAATTGATGCAAACGTTGGATCTTGTCCATTCAACATCATGACTGCCATCGCACAAGAAACGATTGTAATTGTACTTCCTGAAAGGTGAATCGTTGCAAGAAGTGGAACGCTGAAGTCAGCTATTTTCTCACGTACACCGTTCTTTTTCGTTTGCCTTAATGTTACAGGAATCGTAGACGCAGAAGACTGAGTACCAAGCGCTGTAAAGTACGCTGGCATCATCCCTTTAAGAAGCTTCAACGGATTACGTGACGTAGCAGCACCTGTCACACTATATTGGATTAAAAGCATTGTCAGGTGAAGGAGTATGATCATGACAAACACTTTTGCAAATACGCTTAAGATCGTCTGAACTTGTCCAGCACTCGTCATGTTAGCAAAAATACCAAGAATATGAAGCGGTAATAATGGAATGATGACAAAACGAATCACTTTCTCAATAATGGTTCGAAACTCAACCATAACGCCTTTTAACATCTTTCCCTTCATGGCGGCCATTCCAAGTCCTAGTGTAAACGCCAGTACGAGCGCTGTCATCACACCCATAATAGGCGGAATTTCAACTTCGAAAAAAGGTTTTAACAATGACTCTTCAGGGTTTGCCATTTCTGAGGCAGCTCCGCCCGTTTCAAGAAAAAGGGGATAAAGATTTCGTGCGGCGAAGAAGGCAAGCAAACCAGCCAAAAAAGTAGAAAGATAAGCAACCGTAGTTGTGATCCCGATCAACTTTCCCGCGCCTTTCCCAATTTCACCTATTCCAGGTGCAATAAAGCCAATAATGATTAATGGAATCGCGAAACCAAGAAAGTTTCCGAAAATCCCATTAAACGTCGCGAAAATACGTACAACCGCTTCAGGAAGATAAGCTCCAATAACAATACCAAGTGCAATAGCAATAAGAATACGTGGCAATAGTCCAATTTTCTTCATAGTGTCCTCCATACAAAAACATTTGTCCATCTCGGGTGTAATATATGTGTACTTTACTAAAAATCAATGGATCCTGCAAGACATATTCGTTAGATTCTGACAAGAAACTTTTGTAAGCAAAAAGCGAGAAATGTTTAACTCACAAAATAAAAGAGGCACAAGCACTACGGTAGCCCGTCATGCTTGCACCAGTTCGTGTCAATCTTATTTATAAATGTGTTCGGCAAAGACCGATTATTAATCGCTTCCTGTTACAAAGTCATCTTCTTTCATTGACGCAAGAATGTATCCGCCTGTCACACGATCATTCTCTTTCACATGAAGTTCAGAAATTTCTCCGCTTACTCCAAGCGTAATTTTCTCGGTATTGCCCTGCCCGTTTCGGATGACAAACATTGGCTCCCACTCATAAACGCGGGATGAATGATGAACAAAGATCTTCTCAATAACACCCTCACATGGACAGACCACTGAACGATTCATGATTTTTTCCCCTTTCTAAGCATGTAATGGTTCCTCTGTGGAACAGTTTGTTTTCTATACTTCCATGATATGTTTGGCATGTTTTTCTATGATGCCAAACACTCCATTTCTTTAACCTTGCGTCCATTTTACCTACTTTTTTATTTTTGACAACCCCTTCATTTCACAAGCGATCAGCTAAATAACCCCCAGCTTCTTCCTTTATGCTTTGCTGCGATAACATCAAGGTTCTTCCTAAAATATGCTTTCTTGAATATCTTTTTAGTAAAAGCAAAATTCGTCCCACACATGCATTGTTAACAAATCACTTTACTTAACTGAAGATGAAAACCACGTAACCGCTCTCATAGGAGAATGACTTCGTATGCCACCATCATGATGTAAGACCTCTATGAAATAATTCTGTTTTCCACCGTACCCCTAAAAATATTTCAGCATAATAAGGATTTAAGGAAAATCACTCGATTATTTTTTTGGAACGTATCAGTCCGATTCGTTCACCACCTTGTGGTGAAACAAGCCCATCTGTGTATTTCATTTGGTATACGTATGGATTGTCCAGTTTGCTGTGCCTTTGTTCCCTTCTAATGTCCAGCCACGTTTTGTTAAGGTATTTCCTATATAGCGGTTAAAAAATCCATGTCCCACTAACATGACGGTACCGTGTTTCCGTGCGCTATCTTCTAATTGCTGAGCGGCCGTTTTTGCCCGCTTCGTCGCTCGTTTTTTATTTTCTACTTTCTTGGAAAATCCCATCAGCCAGAGAAATCGATAGAAAACTCTCCATGTGCGAGGGTTTAGCTTGAGCAACTTAACATGGTAATGAGGAAGTTCGAGTTCCCGATAGATTGAATCACTTTGGATCGCAACCGCTGATTGGGCAGAGTCGATAGCGCGTTTGAAATCACTTGTAAATACGATAGAAGCGTCTCTTAATGCCCGTTGTACGTTTGCAGGTGCTTCATCGCAGATTCCTGCTTCTCCATATTTGATCACCCATTCTCGGTAATCCCAACTCGTTATACGCTTTGAAAAATCGCATGAGGATTTTCCATGTCGAATTAATCTAATTTCCACCTTCTTACACCTTACCTTTTACGCATTTTCATTCATTCATTTTTTTTAACGTTTCTTTATCAATTTCATCACGTATTGCCTTTATCATTTCATCATATTCTGCATACTCTTTCCCATAAGTAAGATTAAACTCATAATCAAATCCAGGTGGATTTGTTCCCTGAGTATGCTGAATGATCGTCTCCATTTTATCTAGAGCTTTGACAAACAGAGATTCTTTCGTTTCGCCGCGATTATACTCCTGACATAGCGAAAGAATAGCGCCACTCTGTTTTCTACCAAGAGCGGAAGTGAGACGTTGCACCGCTTCCTCCTCTTTTCGAATCTTTTCTTGTTGATTAACCTGAATCGTTGCAGAAATATCACCGTCATACGCCTCCCCAAGATCGTGCACAAGACACATACATAAAACACGAAAGTGATCGAGCTCAGGAAATTCGTCACTTAAGGCAAAAGCAAACATCGCGAGGCGCCAGGAATGTTCTGCCACACTCTCTCTTCTGCCGCTTCTCATGTATGCCGTCCGGGTTGTATCCTTCAGTCGTTCAAGTTCTTTAATAAAAGTGATCATTTGAAAAGCATTCATCCTGGTTGATTCCTCCTCTTGTCATAATGTTCAATGATGCTTATCCTATAAACGTTATCATCGGATTTGCGTTCATTGTTCTTTATATGTAGGAGAATCAATTTTCGTCAAAGCTTCTGTTGATTTTCCATATAAGGCTAGAAAAATTTTATTGATTCAATCGAACCTTCCTTCTGATCCACCATTGCAACAATGGAAGTGCGATAAACATAATAAAAAAGATTCGAAAAAGCATTCATAGGAAAAGACAGTCAACAATACCTGCATATTGATGACTGTCTTTATTAAATTAATTTATCTTTTAACCACTTTCGTTTAGCCAACTAGTGTCTCTTATCCAATGAATGCTTTATTATATGTAATCAAATAGAAGTAAAAGGAGTATTGAAATTCCGATAGATAAAGGCAGTGCGAGGCTTTTGTTAAGGTGATGAAGACGAACCATTGGAAACATAACGATAAGAAATAATAAGGACCAACCCAAATTCCATCCATTATGATATGTAATTGCATCGGTAGTTGATACCAAACATTCAACACTCCAAAATCCTACAACCCATTTTGCATTGTAGATAATTTCACTTCCACTAGAAGGATAATTCGATAAAAAGAGCAAGACAACGAGAGGGTTTATGATTAAATTATGTATAAAATGAACCATTACTTTAGTCAGAATGATACTCTCTTTAAAATCCCACAAATGAAATTTCTCATAAGCAATGATTTCATATGCAGATGCGGCTAATGCGATATATAGCATAGTTGGGTAGTATTTCTCCCAATTTTTCCAATCAGCTTTCCATAAGGCAAGTAACGCTAGTAGAATAACGATACCAATGTTCATTACTTATCTCCTACTTCCGAACGGTTAAAGGGATTTATCTTCCGATTTTTATACGTAGTATGACCTACAATTTTTTCCAACTCCATAACTGTTTTTAGTACTTTTCTTTTTAGAATACGTTTTTACATATATATACAAATAGTATAGGGCTTTTCCATTGATTTATTCTAGCGGGTGCCTGACACCACCCGCTATTTGTCAATACTTGTCGAGAATTTATTTAATAATATGGGCGTTAAAATCCGACCCTATTCATGGACCTCTGTTTTCCATACATAATAATCCTCAGCATTAACCTCCTTTCTAACCCAAACGCTTTTCTTAGGAGCTACTCGATCAGATACCTTTTGCCATGTGCCACCTCTCAATTTCCTGTACAGTTTGAACCGAGCAAAGATCCTGTCTGTCACACTATGTGAAGGCACCAAGATTTTAATCCACTTTAACACTCCTTCACGCACCTCCCCTAAAAATAAGTCAACAGAACAACGTATGCACTCTTTAAGCGCTTTATGACTAAAACAGGCGTTATTTACCAGAAAGGAATCCTCACTCTTGTGGAACAATGAGGAAGAAGAACGTAAAGGAGTGATAAGATGGATTTACATGATTCAACGTATGATTCAGGACAAGGATATCAAGCGGGTGACGTCGTTTACGTTATGTATCGTAATCCGCATACTTACAATGTTGCAAACATCCAGGAAGCTGCTGTTGTGAACGATCCTGATCAACCTGGTAAGCTTGCCTTGTTCTTATATGAAACTTACTACCCACTTGATTCTGAGATTGCGATTTATCATTCAGAAGCGGAAGCAGAACAGGCTTATGCCACATATTTCGGATCGATCGAATAGGAGGTCTTTCATTGGTTAAACCATTTGTGCCTCAGCTTGTCTACATGGAACCAAGAGCGTTAGAATATCCTCTTGGACGGGAACTGCACGAGAAGTTCTCTAAAATGGATATTGAAATTAGGGAAACAACCTCACACAATCAAGTAAGGAACCTTCCGGGAGATAATCATTTCCAGCAGTACCGCGTTGCAAAATCAACGCTTGTTGTTGGTGTAAGAAAAACGTTAAAGTTTGATACTTCCAAACCTTCTGCTGAATATGCGATTCCGTTTGCGACTGGTTGTATGGGCCACTGTCATTATTGTTATCTTCAAACCACAATGGGAAGCAAGCCCTATATCCGAACGTACGTGAATACGGATGACATATTCGATGCAGCCGAGAAATATATGCAGGAGAGAGCGCCAGAACCAACTCGGTTTGAAGCGTCCTGTACGTCTGACATCGTTGGCATTGATCATTTAACACATACATTGAAACACGCGATTGAATACTTCGGAAAATCAGATTACGGACGCCTACGCTTCGTAACAAAGTTCGCACACGTTGATCACCTTCTCGATGCGGACCATCAAGGAAGGACGCGCTTTCGCTTTAGTATGAATGCCGATTATGTGATTAAGTTTCTTGAACCGGGTACATCGCGACTGGATGAACGGATTGAAGCAGCAGCGAAAGTCGCTGAAGCTGGTTATCCACTTGGATTTATCATCGCACCTATTTACTTGTATGATGATTGGAAGCAAGGCTATCTAACTTTGTTTGAGAAACTTGAAGCAAAGCTTCCTAAAAGCGCAACGAGAGATTTAACATTTGAACTCATTCAGCACCGGTTCACAAAACCGGCGAAGCGGGTTATTCAAAAAAATTACCCGATGACAAAACTTGAAATGGAAGAAGAAGACCGGATGTACAAATGGGGAAAATACGGCATCGGCAAGTACGTCTATCAAAAAGATCAGCAGCAGGATATGAAAGACACATTAGGAGGATACATCAATAAGTTCTTCCCAGATGCGAAATTGGAGTACTTCACTTAGGTGGGGAGTGCGGGCAGTGCCTGTCACCACCCGTTTTAGCTCGAAATGTGTCGAACAGGTGCTCTGCACACTAAAAAAGGCATGGAAGCAATTTGCTTCCATGCCTTTCATCTATGAACGTTCATCACTCTATGTACTCACATAAGCAAGTTTAAACCCAAACCCGCTCCGTCGTCACTATAAGTGTCTCAAAGCCCGCGTAAAAGCAGGTGGGTACCCGCACAGCTACCTTTAACGTCCCGCTCAGAAGGCCGGCTTGTTATCAGCAACTGGATGTAGAGTTCCCGGAAAACTAGCATCGGTTTGAGACAACCGTTGTTAACGTGCGTTGCAGGAAATGGGTATTGCTTATGCTTATACTCTACACCTTCCATCAAACAAAATCAATGGTTCTGATTTCCAATTCAGCGTCCCTCTTCCGTTAAAATAACAAACGACCAAGGGAAATAACCGCGGTAACCGTAATCATACTGAATACGGTGGAGGCCAAAACAATTTGTGCAGAAAGCTCGGGCTCATTCTCATATTCTTGCGCAATAATCGCACTATTCACAGCTGTTGGCATCGCGGATGAAATAAACAAGGCCTGCGCTGTCACACCATCGATCCTTAATACAAAAATAATGCCGAGGGCAATGAGTGGTCCAAGTAAAAGACGGATGATCAAGCTCACATACACAACAGATAAATTCTTCGATAAACGTAGTTGAGCAACTTGAGCGCCAAGTGTCAATAACGCGATCGCGATCATCGAATCCGCAATGTAATCTGCTGGTATGAGGACAAATTCAGGAACAGTGACATCTAGTAAATTGAACCCGATCCCAAGTAACATCGCATATAAAACCGGCATTTTAAAATAACCAAGAAGCGCGCTTACCTTGCTTCCTTCGACCGTTTTCAATGCAAAAATCCCCCATGAGAACGTAAGAATGTTCTGGAACGTTAAGATAATGACTTGAATCGACATCGTAAAGGGGTCTTGTTTAAAAACGAGATCATTTACAGGGACGCCATAGTTCCCTGAATTATAAAACAGTATACTGTTTGTAAACGAAGCACGTACGCTTCGACTGTAGCCAAATAATCGACTGATTAAATGAGACACAAAGTATAAAACCACAATTAAAATACTAAAAAACGTAAGTACGGAGAGAAATAATGATAAAGAAAAAGCTGTTTCGTACAGCTTTAGAAAAATAAATCCAGGCACGATAAAATAAATGTTTACTTTTGCAAGCGTGTATAAATCAAATTGAAAAATACGATGAAGCACTACGCCAATCCCAATTAGAATAAACACGGGCACGATAATCTCAATAAAAACACCTAACACAAGAGTCCCTCAATTCTTAACTGCATTCTGTTTCCCTTTACAGTCTACACGAATCTCAGAAACTCTTCAGTACTCTTGCTTAATCTTATAAGGAATCAATTACACAAAGAGTAAAATTCAATTCATTTGTTCTAAGCTTCAATCTTTTCCTTCATTGAATCACGGAGCACCGCATTAACGGCTTTTCGGCGCTTCCATAAATAGTGAATTAGTTCTTCAGATTCCAAAAAACGCTCCTCTTCATCGCAATACGATGCTCCTTTACAATGAATAGAAAACGACGAATTTTTATATTTCATGAGTGTACAAAGGCCATTTCTTTCAGTATCCTCAAAAACCATATAATGCTTTTGACCAACCTGATCAAATTCAGCTAGTTGATCGAAATCCTTTAGCAATGCTTCTACATCTGCCTTACGTTTAATAATGTTCACGCTCTTCCTCTCCTTATTTTGCAAAATCGCTCTTTATCTCTAGCTACTATTATTCGATTTAACACACTAAAATCCTTCTTTTACAGCGCCAACAACAAAAAGCCAGTTATCACAACTGGCTTTTACAACGTGGCTTATTGAAATTCTTCGATCTCATCATATTTCACATCGATCAGCTTATCTTTTTGAGGGTTCACGAGCACATACACGCGAATCTCTCTCGACTGTCCGTTTTGCTTTAACGTAAATTCGAAATCATACTGTTCTCTTACATCAGAGATAAATACTTTCCCATCGTACCTATAGTCTGTCACTTGTTGATCTGGATATTTTTTCGTCGTTTCCTCAATCGCCATTTTTCCCCATTTTGCATAAGAAGGAGCTTCTGCATGAACGTTAATCGGGACAAGGAAAAGCACCGTTACACTTAATAAAAAGATTAGTTTTTGTAACAACTCGACTACCTCCATTCAATGGACTCTGAAGATAGTATTCATTCCTATTGTAAAAATCATGCGTTATCTCTGCTGTTCGACACCAGGTAAATATTTTACAATCACCCTAATAATCACCAACAATAACAGTGTACTCAAAAACGTATACCACCAAGTCCAGCTCTCATAGTGAATAAGATCTGTATATTTTTCAAGAAAAAATTCCAAGATCGTAATAATCGCCGAATAAATGGCTGCCTTCCCAAAATAACCAACCCATCCTGAACGAAGTGTCGACTGATAATAATAAATGCCTAATACCGGAAATAATACATATTCATATGTAAGGCTAGAGTCAAAATGTCGATTAAACAAGTTAACAGGATAAGAAAGCATCCCTTCTTCGACAACAATAACTCCAATAATAGAAGAAAAATACGCTGTAAGTAAAAAAAAGAGAAGCCATTCTTTTAATGGGGGCTTTCGAAGACTAGATAAAAATAAACCAATTCCTAAAAAAACTAATAACCAGAGGATTACTTTTTCGAACATCATGTTGATCACCTTCGTTTTCATGCTCTATCAATTCATTATTCCCCCGCCTTCATAACCTATGCATGTACGTTGATTCGTAACTATTTCATAAAGTGTGAATTTAGTTAACCGCCTTACATTAATAGAAAAAAAGAATACTTTTTTTCCCTCCACGGTTTAACGACCCACACTGAGGGTAATTCTAAAGTGTTAATGAAAGAAATTGAAGGGAGCCCCAGTCATAATGAAGAAACTAATACCATGGCAGTTACGGAAGTATTTCGAGATGTCAAGGCGAATCCGTAAACATGAACTTCAGGCAACGCTCTGGTATATGCCAGGCTTATATATTTTAGGTGCCTTTGTTTTTGTAGCGGCCACGTTATATTTAGATTTAGTTCTCGAACTCTCACAGTACACGCCCAATATGATCCGAACGACTGCACAACCTACCAGGCTACTCATTAGTGCCCTTATTGGTGGGATTTTAACGCTAAGCGCCTTTACGCTTAACTCCTTACTCGTTGTTCTGACAACATTTAGCGGACAATTTTCACCTCGAATGCTACTTAATTTCGTAGCTGATCGAACCACTCAGCACTTTATCGGTATTTTCCACGGAAGCTTTGTTTATGTCCTTGTTGTTTTCTTATTTATTACAAGTAAAGAAGATGAATATTTTGTTGCTATCCCTGGCACGACCGTTTTCCTAGCATTTGTTACGGTTATAACGTTTATTTTCTTTATCAACCATGCAACAAGTTGGATGCAAGTACATAATATCGCTACAAACATGAAAGAAGAATCGATCTCGATTGTGCGCGAAACACTTAGAAATGATCTTGAGCAATTTCGCTGTGAAAACCCCGGCGATCTGATGGAGAAAGAACGAGAAACCGAAACGCTTATTACTGCTCCCGACTCAGGATACATCCAGCTTATTGACTTTAAAACAATGATTGATGAAGCTCAAAAAGATCAAATTATTATTAAACTTCATAATAAAGTAGGAGATTACGTATTAAAAGGGAACCGCTTCTTCTCTTACTGGGGAACTGGTGCAGAGCGAGTAAACGTCGAAAAGTACTGCCAGCACATTGAGCAGGGCTATAAAGAAACAGAAATTCAAGATTTAAAGATGGGAATGACGAAACTCGCAGAAATCGGGGTGAAATCATTAGGGAATGACGACCCTCAAACAACCATTACCGTCATCCACCAAATGGCCGATCTCCTTCTAGAAGTCGAGCGAGACATTACATTTACCCCTTATCTTGCCGATCATGAACAACAAGTAAGAGTTGTCATGGATGCAGAAGATTTTAATTATTATCTATATCGTGGCTTTGGCTATTTAAGGCATTATGCAGGAGACAATTACCCGATCATAACTGAAATTATCGCAGCCCTTAGCATGGTTGCCCAGTCGATTAGTAAAGATAAGCTTGATGTTGTTTGGGATTTTGCTAAAAATTCGATGGATCATATACCCAAACAGTTCATTTACGATCTTGACCGAGATTACTTGTTAAACCGCCTATACGACCTCGCCAACTTTACAGGGCATCAAGATGATTATAAACCAATCGAAAAACGCCTTCTTGAAATTGAAGAAAAACATTCCTAATTTTTGACGTGAACGCAAAAAAGGTGACCCTCTAGAGGGTCACCTTTTTTATTTACCGATACGTTGCTACTTTGCTTACAATTTCATCTTCTTTTTGCAGTTCTTCAAACGAATAAACGCCTTCTACAAAAATTTGATGCCAGAGCATAAAGATTAGCACGGTCCATATTTTTCGGGAATAATCCCCTTTTTCAGCTTTATGTGCTTGAAGAAGCTTTATCACAATCGTTTTATCAATCAGATAATCCGTTTCACTTACATGAATCAACTGCTTTGCCCATTCATATAATTCATTTCGTAACCAGTGGCGAATTGGTACTGGGAAACCAAGTTTCTTTCGATCCAGAACATGATCCGGCACGATGCCACGAGCTGCTTTCCTGAGAATTGATTTTGTCGTACCGTCTGCTATTTTCTCATGAACTGGAATTTCCCGTGCCACTTTAAACACTTCTTTATCTAAAAATGGAACGCGTAATTCAAGCGCATTCGCCATCGTCATCTTATCCGCTTTAAGAAGGATATCTCCTCTTAACCATGTTTGAATGTCGATGTATTGCATCTGATTGACCGGATTGTCTCGCTTCACATTTTGATAAAATGGCTTAGTGATTTTTTGATAATGCTCGTTTTGATAGTAAGTAGTGAGAAGTTTTTCCTTTTCGTTTTCTTCAAACATCTTAGCGTTTCCGATATAACGCTCAGAAAGTGGTGTTGAACCTCTCTCAAGAAAACTTTTTCCTCGAACTCCCTCAGGCAACACATTCGCAACACGATTCACCATTTTTTTCATAACTCCCGGCATTGGCTGGAAGAGACGAAGCGCATCGGGTTCACGATAAATGTTATATCCACCAAAGAGCTCATCAGCACCCTCACCTGATAAAACAACCGTCACATGCTTTCTTGCTTCACGTGCCACGAAATAAAGAGGCACACAAGCTGGATCCGCCAGAGGGTCATCCATATGCCACATAATCTTAGGAAGCTTTTGAACATATTCTTTAGCAGAAATCATATATGAATAATTAGGAACCTCAAGTTTATCAGCCGTTTCCTTGGCAACGTCAACTTCAGAGTACCCTTCCCGCTCAAAACCAACAGAAAAAGTTTTAATTTGCGGATTGAATTTCTTTGCCATGGAAACGATAATGGATGAGTCAATCCCTCCAGATAAGAAAGAACCTACTGGCACATCACTGCGCATATGCATATTAACGGAATCATAAAGAACGTTTTGAATATCCTTCACCCAATTTCGTTCTGCTGTTATTGGTGTGAATGTTGCGTGGAAATAACGTTTGAATAGCATGGGTTCGTGATGTTTCTTCACAAAATAATGACCAGGTTCGACTTTTTTAATACCCTCCGTCATTGTCAGCGGTTCTGGCACATATTGAAAACTTAAATAATGCTGAAGAGCTGCTGGATTCACTGCTTCGAACTGATCAATCATCGTAATGCTTTTTTTCTCAGAAGCAAAAATCACTTCTTCTTCTGTTTCCTTGTAGTAAAGCGGCTTAATGCCAAAAGGATCACGAGCACCAACGAGTTTTTTTTCAAGCTTGTCCCAAATGAGGATAGAAAACATTCCCCTTAATTCTGCGAATGCTTTTTCTCCTTTATGAACAAAAAGAGTTAGCACAACTTCTGTGTCTGACTCTGTTTGGAACGTATAACCTTCTTTCTTTAATCGTTCACGAAGTTCAACATAGTTATAAACTTCACCATTAAAAACCATCCAATAGCGCTTATTTTCATAATGGTAAGGCTGATGGCCACTTTCAAGGTCGATAATACTTAATCTTCTAAAACCAAGAGAAATTGATTCATCTGTATAATAGCCCTCATCATCGGGACCTCTATGCGTAATAATTTGATTTCTTTTCTTGAAATCAGCATGATTATGATGATCCGTTTTTCCTGGTTCTGTACGTAATACGCCAACAAAACCACACATATTTATAGCCACACTTTCATTTAGATTAACACGCCCATTGTAACATTAACGTAACAAAAAAGTAATCCGAATGTTACAATGGGCGATTATTCTAATTTTTTGCGACGAACTTTCGTTATCAAAAAGCGTCATTCTATAGACGTTTTAACAATAGAAAAGGTTTCATTCGAATCATTTTCTTAAGCTATTTCGTTCACTGTCCGCTCGTCACTTCTTCTATTAAATCACAATCTTGATCCAATCGTAACCGCTTATCAAAACAAGTCATTATTCGACAAGTTTAGATAAAATCAACCTTTGCTATGCCCCGTGTTTTGTTGCAAAAATAAGATGAAACATACCAAATAAGTGGCTTTCAATCCGATTCACATGCAAGCTTGATTGCTTAACATAATCCAACATATCTCTGTCAACATGACAGCCTATCCTTTCTGATAAGAAGGGATCTAGTTTATTCTGTAATTTGCCTACTACGGGATTTGTGCTAATGCCATGCTCAAACAATAAAACTTGTCCGCCTGGTTTACACCATTTCGCCATTTGCTCTAGCACAAAGGCCGGGTGTGGGTAAGAACACATAGACAGCGTCGATACAACCGTATCAAATGTATTTTCTTCAAACTCAAGTTTTTCCACATCCTTATGGAGCACCGTACACGGATATGTCGTTTCCTTTGCAGCCTCCCTCGCATACCGAATCATTTCCAAACTAAAATCGACGGCTGTGAGCGAGGAAATGTTTTGATAGATCGGAAAATTCGTTCCTGTTCCTGCAGATAGCTCAAGTATATCTCCATCTGCCTTAGCTAATAACTCGTGTCTCCACTTCGTATCTATTGTTGTTTTCTGTCTTCTTTTTTCGTACATTTTGGCATGGGTATCAAATATTTTAGCTTGTTTCGTTGGATTCATAGTGAAACTTCCCACCCTTCTAACAACTTCTTTTAGAACATCCAACGTGATTGATCAATTGGAAAACATCCCATTATTTTCGCGTATTTCACACCATAACCTTCAACAGTACTATCCTTCCCCTTCTCCCCTACCTTCTAACATGCTATCGAAATGGTGCCCTTCATTGATAGCCATAAAAAAAAGAGCAGCGGACTGATTCCGAAGCTCTCACACCCTTCCAATATACTTTGACCGACGAACGATTCCCGGTTGACCTGGCACCCAATTTGCCGGCACTGCTTCTCCCGTTTTTTTATTATATTGAAGTGCTTGCATGAGACGAAGAATTTCATAAGCGTTTCTTCCCACCTCGACAGGATACATCATCTTTGAAACGATTACGCCTTCTGGATTTATAATAACTGTTCCTCGATACGTTGCACCCGCTTCTTCATTTAACACGCGGTAGTCTCGGCTAATCCGATGATTCCGATCACTAACAAGAGGATAGTTCACTTTAGAGGCGGCTGGTGACACCTCGGTAAAAACTTTATGGGCATACACGCTATCTGTACTAATTCCAAGAACAATAGTATTCATAGCTTGAAGCTCTGGATAAATAGCAGCGACCGCTGCTAGTTCTGTTGGTCACACAAAGGTAAAATCACTTGTATAGAAAAATAAGATTACCCATTTTCCTTTATAGTCCGCAAGATCGATTTCTTTAATCTTCTTCTCAATCGGGTCATAGGCTTCAGCTCGAAATAAAGGAGCCTGATCGTTTGTTTGTGCACAGTTCGGAAGAGAACATGATTGCTTTTCATCCACCACATTTCCACCTCTTTTCACAGGCAGTATATGTGAGCAAAAGAGATTTATTGTCTTTTTTCTTCTAACAAATAAACAGAGACCTTCTTCTTTATTGAAGAAACCCTCTGTTCCGCATTCATTACCCTTTCATAGCAGCCCACTCTTCTCGAGATGGTCCTACCATTCCAGGAACGGTTAAACCGGCTTGACGCATCAGAACCGTCATTTGTCCCCGGTGGTGTGTTTGATGTTGAAGCAATAAATACAGAATACTTCCGTAAGTTGTTTCACTACCAAAAAACGTTGTTAATTCTAATAATTTTTCATCATTCCACTGCTCTTGTAGCACACGGACAAAACCTTCAGCCGTTTGCTCATATATCGCTTTAATTTCATGAGCATCGTATGACTCCCGTTCTTCTAAAGGAGTTAGATCAAGTCCAGCACTAGACATCATAAACGTGATTGCCTGTGATAAGTGAACCCCTAACTTTTCAAGCGTAAAATGATCTGGTGCAACCTTTTGTGAAAGAGACTCATCTGTTAAATAACTCAACAGTTTACCAGTTTGCGCCGTTTCGCGCTCCCAAACATGAACAAAATCTTCCATTTGACGGAACATTTGATAACCTCCTGAATATGTATTCATTTTCTACTCCTATTTTACACCTCACCTATAAGACATGAAAGAGCGAAAATACCTGTTTTCCAAGTCTGTTCCAACACACAAAAATCCCCTCGCAAGGAGGGGGGAGAGAATAGGCTATGTTTCACTATATGCACACCACGTTACCATTATGACCAGGAAAAATGGCTCTGCGTACAATCTAACCTGCCTTTCCGCTTCAATTCAAGCAATTACGCACACTTTTATCTTCTGATTTAAATGTAAGAACCAAATTTCCCAGATTGTTAGGCATAAGAAATGAATTATGTTATTATATAAATCAGTTTAAATGGAAAAGAGGGATTTGCATGGAGGAAGAACAGGAAATTATTCTCCCTGAAATCGGTAGTGTAGTCGAAATCGATAACCGAAAAGCTAAAGTAGTTAGCTTATTGAACAAAACGATAGTGGCTGAATGGGAAGAATACTCAGAAGACGAAGAAAAACGCATCGTCGTAAGACACGAAGAATATAAAATGCTTTAATACAGAAAAGCGCAAGCGCCCGTTTAGGTCCGACAAGCGCTGGAGCCTTTCAATTTGAACACGCCCTTTGTGTTCAGAGTGAAAGGTGAAGCGTCTCGAGGACCTGGGCGCTGGAGCTAGATCAGAAAAGCGCAAGCGCCCGTTTAGGTCCGACAAGCGCTGGAGCCTTTCAATTTGAACACGCCCTTTGTGTTCAGAGTGAAAGGTGAAGCGTCTCGAGGACCTGGGCGCTGGAGCTAGATCAGAAAAGCGCAAGCGCCCGGTAGGTCCGACAAGCGCTGGAACCTTTCAAAAAAATGCATACGAAAAAACAGGTCAGGAATATAATCCTGACCTGTTTTTTATCTTCTAATCCACCATTCGCTTAAAGCGATAAACAAAATGACCACTACTACAGCAAACCATGGAAACCAATCGGGCACATACTCCCATCCAAACAAGATAACGCCCCTCTCTTTAACCGAAACAGCAATGAAAAAAGAGACTGCTAGGAGTCTCTCATCAACTGTTCAATGTTTCATCCTCGACTAACGCGGTTCTTCTTGCGAAAGTTCATCATAGGCTTGTGTAAATTTCTGATACGTTTCCTCACCGTTTTTCATTTCATCACCTTGAAAAAGTTCTTCAAACGCATATGACCTCGCCTTTTCTATAGAAAAATCTCGCGAACTCATAACGAGTTGCATATACGACTTAAAATAAGCCTTACTTAGCTTACCTGCATTTTTCGTAATCATTACTTCTCACCCCTTAAATTGAAGCCAGTTTCCCCTAAAAAGGAATTTCATAGCTAATAAGTCAAATGAATCTTGCCCATATTATAATCGTCCTCTTAATAGGAAAGCAATTTAAAGTGTTTCATTCGACAGATCGCTTTTATCTAGAAAGGGTAAGCTTACCGTAAAAGTTGTTTCGTTTTCATCTGACTGACAGCTAATATTGCCGCTATGATTTTGAATGATCTTCTGACAAACATACAGACCAATTCCAGTGCCAAGTTCTTTCGTTGTATAAAAAGGTTCAAATATTCGATCTAATGTTTCCATTGGGATTTTAGGACCGTTGTTCGTAATATAAATATGAATTGTTCCATGCAACCGTTCACCATGAATGTGTATACATCTTGGATAACCTTCAGCCTTCAAAGCATCTAAAGAATTCATGAGAATGTTAAGAAAAACTTGCCTTAACTTATCCTGTTGTCCAAAAATAGAAATCCCTTCAGGAAAGTCATTTCGAATCTCTACGTCTATGTCAACAATGCTAGGATAAATGAATTCTATAATTGACTCGAAGATCGCATTCACTTCTAACCATTCTTCAAGACCACTATCGATTTCCTTCTTCGAGACATGAAGAAACTGAGCAATACGAAAATTTAACTGCTGAAGTTCATGGTCTATCACATCAATATAATTTAATGAGGGATTTTCTTTTTGTAGCAGCTTTACAAACCCCATAATTGCAGTAAGTGGGTTTCTAAATTCGTGTACGAAACTAGAAGACATCTGACCTAGAATCGAAAGCTTCTCCTGATGCGTTTCATCAATAAAAGAAATTTTCTCCTGAAGTTCATTTTCTTTTAACTTCGTATATTCTGTTACTGCATGATATGAAAACAGATCAAAGAGTTCATTGATAGAATCTAAAATCGTTTGCAAGTCATTCAATTGGACATTTGAGTAGGTCATATGCTTCATAAGAACGCTTCGGCCTGCATTCACATTGTAAATAAAATCGCCAATATTCACGTTTGCTTCAGCTCGCTCAATCGCAACTTTATGAGCTAGCGATATGATTTTTTCCTCACAAATCGGCTCCTCAATGTTTTTCTGCACTAGACGGTACATAAGAATGCCATTCGCCTCTACTTTATCTCGGTGAACATCCGTATCGGCAATTCGAATTTTTGCTTTCCATTTAATAAGATAGCTTTCCAGGTTTTGATCCAGATAGTCTAGTAGTTGCTCGCGTACAGCCATTGTTCGTTCACCCCTCTCTACATGTATCGGTCTTGTTAAAAGTATACCAGTTTAATGTAACGCTTTCATCGTTACATTAGACGATGAACTAAACGTGGTATTGTGATAAGAGAATGGGTCATAAGTAACTAGACAAATAGAAGATGCTTCTCACTTAAAAGTGGTTTAGCCCTCTATGTGTTTAAGTACTCTTGCTGGATTCCCGCCAACCACCACATTTGCCGGTACATCTTTAACAACTACCGCTCCAGAAGCGATAACGGCATTACTTCCGATCGTTACACCTGGATTGATGATCGCGCCTCCGCCAATCCAAACGTTGTCACCAATCAAAACAGGCTTTCCATATTCTTGACCTGAATTGCGTTCAGTCGGATCTAGGGGATGTGTAGCTGCGTAAATATGTACACCTGGAGCTAACATACAGTTGTCTCCAAATCGAATCTCACAAATATCGAGAAACACACAGTCGAAATTCGCGAAAAAGTTCTCTCCCACATGTATGTTGTAACCGTAATCACATTTAAACGTGGGTTCAATGTATACGTTCTGTTTCGTTGAACCAAGAAAGGTCTTCAACAACCTCGTTCTTTCTTCTAAATCTGTTTCAATGGTTTGATTGTATAATCTTGTTATCTGTCTTGCATGAAGGCGATCCCCTAGAAGCTCACGATCGTCTGGACGGTAAAGCTCCCCGCTCACCATTTTTTCTCTTTCTGTTTTCAATTCATCATCTCCATCGTTTAAGCGTTTACGTAAACGCCATTACTGCTACCTTTTAAATAGCCTAACATATCAGCCCAAAGATCTTCATTTTCAGTTAAAAAATGACCTGCTTCATCAATTACAGTAATTTCAGTTGATGAACTCTGTGCTGCCAGCTTACGAATTTCGCTCACTGGTGAGAGCGTATCTTTTTCTCCATGCCAAATTCGAAGTGGACTTCGAATCTCACTAATCTCAAAGCCCCACTCCTTCGATAAAAGCTGCGTTTCATACAACACACCTTCTACACCTTGTCGATAAGCTTCTTTTGCATGATAGTAGCTTGTTTCCACAAGTGGTTCTTCTTTTAGCAATTCGCGATCCCACTCGGAGAGATGACGGTGTGAGGCAGTTAATATGGATGACTTGTATTTCGCTGGATTTTTCTCTATCATTTTCTTTTGAGCTAGGTTGGCTTTCCTAATTACCCATGGAAAGTACTTTGTGAGAAAAAAGGCAATACGGTTTTCTTTTGCCATTCCCTTCGGCGCTTTCCCCTTTCGAAAAGGCGTAGCTGAAGAAACTAGTGCGGTATGATGAATACGATCAGGTAAAGCAAACGCACACGCCGCAGCAAACGGTCCCCCTCCAGAAACGCCGAGGACAGAAAAACGGTTTAAACCAAGATGGGATGCAAGCTCCTCCACATCAACAGCCCAGTCGAGAATTGTTCTGTTATGTTGAAAAGTCGAAAGTCCGTATCCCGGTCGATCAATTGAAATTAAGTAAATGCCCATTGCTTTTGCCAGTTCATCATCTTCTAAAAACCAGATGCGTGATCCTGGCGTTCCATGAAAAAGCATGATTGGCGTCCCTGTTTCATCACCATAACCCCAATAGCCAAGTCTTCTTCCATCTCTTAAAACCATTGACATTTCCTGCATATGCTCCTCCTTGTAGTTGTCTTATAGCGAAAGGGGAAAATTGTGGATCGGTTTATTCTAAATATTCACTACATTCACCTAAATAATAACATTTTTCCGCTAGAAAGATATCGAGTACGAGGAGGAATCTTTAAAATAGGACGAAAGACGTTTATCTTTTATGTTGACTCTTACGTTACGTAATCCTCTAAAGTTAACATGGAAAGGAGGAGATGTTGTTGTGAAACACGTGAAAGAAGTTGCTAATTTAACTGGTATTAGCATTCGAACCCTTCATTACTACGACGAAATTGGCCTATTATCGCCTGCAACATCAGAAACCGGCTATCGTCTTTATACGAACGATGATATTGAAAAGCTACAGCAAATTTTGTTCTTTAAGGCACTTGATTTCCCACTTAAGAAAATCAAAAACATTTTAGGACGGCCTGATTTCAATCAACTTGAAGCATTGCACTATCAAAAAGAACGACTTGTCGAAAAGAAAGAGCGTTTGGAAACGATCATTGCAACGATCGACCAAACGATTCAGAATGTGAAAGGAGAACGGACTATGACAGATCAAGAGAAATTTAAAGGCTTGGATTTTTCTCAAAACCCGTACGAACAGGAAGCTCGGAAAAAATTTGGGGATGAAGCGATTAATCAGTCCTCACAAAAATTAAAAAGCCTAAATTCGGTTGAAAAAGATGTACTCGAGCAGTCTTTTCATGCTATTTATCAAAACCTTGCCAAGTTAAGACACGGCTCACCCGCTTCAGAAGAAGCACAAAATGCCATTCACGAGTGGTATGACTTTCTAAACAACAATATAGGCTATCATTATACGCTTGAGGCGTTTCAAGGACTTGGTCAAATGTATATCGAAGATGAGCGCTTCACGAAAAACATTGACCAATACGGAGAAGGTCTCGCGCTTTTTATGAGAGATGCCATGACTGTGTATGTAGACAGAAACAAATAAAACAAGCCGTGTAACCTCAAAGTAGGTTACGCGGCTTTGTTGCTAATCCTTGTTTTTATCTTTGCTTGAACCATAAGCCACTCCTAGTGCGATACCAACACCAATACCTACTGCAATGTTATCAAGCGCAACCCCTACTCCTGCTCCAATCGCTACTCCAATCCCCATTCCTACTCCCATCTTGCTTTCATTCTTTGATTTTTTCATCACATACCGCTCCTTCTAACCAAGGTTATCTCTTTCTACGAATGAGTAGGAAATTCGTTTCATCCGCTCTTACAAAAAAACTCTTCCTACTTATGTGTAGAAAGAGTTTTTGAAGGGTTATTTCTTTTTAAGATCTATATCGACTCTTTAGAAAAGAGATCCTCTTAATGATCCACTCTGTTAATTTTCAGTCGCTACTTTGGTTCGTTCAGCAGGTTCTTTATCCGCTTTTGGCTGCCTGATAAAGAATGCCATCACAAGCCCAATAATCGCAGAAATCCCCGCAACGATAAAGGAGACATTTACCCCGTGAACAAGACCTTCCACACCACGCGATGGCTGTGCCGCTTGAGACATGACGGTTACAAGAAGTGCTGTACCAACCGCACCAGACACCTGACGCATGGTATTGTTCATGGCTGTGCCATGTGGAATAAGATGAGCTGGAAGCTGATTAAGTCCAGCTGTTGTCACCGGCATCATAACCATGGCAACCCCGAACATTCTTACCGCATTCACAATGGCAAGATAAGTGAACGTTGTTTCTGGGGTTAAGTTCGTAAACATAAATGTCGTCACCGTTACGATGATCAGCCCAATAATGGCAAGCCACTTGGCACCAAACTTATCAAAAATTCGTCCAGTAATAGGGTTCATAAAGCCCATTATAAGAGCACCAGGTAAAAGCATTAAACCTGATTCAAACGCTGTGAAACCAAGCATATTTTGCATCAGCAAGGGAAGCACAGTTGCCGCCCCAATCATGGCGATAAACACAACCATACCCAAAACTGTTGTTAATGTGAAAAGCTTATATTGAAACACTCTAAATTGAAGCACGGGTTGTTTTAATTTTAGCTGACGTAAAATGAACCAACATAGCGTTACCGCCCCAATGATCATCGAGATCACGACCTGTTCACTGGCCCATCCATTTGTTCCTGCACTACTAAATCCGTATAGTAAACCGCCGAACCCCAATGATGAAAGGACGATTGATAAAATATCAAGCTTCGGATTCGTTTGTTCTGTCACGTTTTTCAAAATCAAATAAGCAATAATAAAATCAATAATCACAATGGGAAGAATGACATAAAACAAACTTCTCCACGGATATTGTTCAACGAGCCAACCGGATAACGTCGGTCCGATTGCTGGTGCAAATGAAATGACAAGGCCAAACATTCCCATTGCCGTTCCGCGTTTTTCCACGGGAAAGATTAAAAAGAGAATCGTTTGCATGAGGGGAATGATAATCCCCGCTCCAGAAGCCTGAATAATTCGTCCGACCATGAGGAGGGGAAAATTCGGTGCCACTGCACAAATCGCCGTTCCGACTGCAAATAATCCCATCGCGGTTAAAAAGAGTGTTCTTGTGGTGAACTTCCCTATTAGAAATGCCGTAATCGGAATCATCACGCCATTGACGAGCATAAAGATCGACGTTAACCACTGAGCTGTACTTGCCTCAAGATCGAGATCGACCATAATATGAGGCAGAGCTGTTGCAAGAAGCGTTTGGTTTAAAATGGCTGCAAAAGCTCCGGATAAAAGGACGATCAAAAGCGGCACTTTGTTAAAGGAGCCAATCCCTTCTCCTGATTGTTGATTGTCGTTCATGTTCTCCCTTCTTTCTCACTGTTTGTTTTCTTGATGTTAGTTAAGAAGACGATCGCATAAGACCCGATTGCAATAGTTTAAGCTCCGTCTCATATTTCTTCATTGCAGCTGAGACCGATAAGTTGTTCGAAACACTTTGAATCAAATTATGAAAGGTAACTGCGGTTAGAATTTGCATCACATGAAACATTTCTTTTCGGTTTGATACATTTAGCTGTTCGGCATTAACAAGATCATAAATATCATCATACCGCTCATTAGCAACGTCTTCTGATAAATATTGTGAAAACGTGTTTTCAATTTTGTAGTTCATGTTAAGTAATACGTTTCGTATAAAATCCCTTTGCCCTTTATCCTCAGAATGCTCAAGTGTTGACCTAAAAATTTCACTAATCGCTTTAAACAAATCTCCTTCAAACTTTTTTAAGTTTGAAACCAAGCATTCGTGACGTTCTTTTGCATGTTCATTTAATAAATAAAAAAACGCATCTTCTTTATCCTCGAAGTATTGGTAAAAACTTCCCCTTGGAATGCCAGCTGTTTTTAAGATATTGGATATAGATGCTTCGTAAAGAGAAACTCTTGAAAATTCCTGTTTCGCAGCATCAATTAAGATTTGTCGCTTTTCTTCTTTTAAATTATAGAACGTTGCTTTTGGCACATTAAATCACCTACCAACAAAATTATGACACGGTGTCATATCACCTCCCCAACTATATGTGACACCGTGTCACAAGTCAAGAATAGAGCTTTCCTTTTCTGAACACATTCGTTTTCAAATGACATGTTTGCTTCCAACAAAAAAGTGGAAGTTATTTGGAAGAAAGAAGTTTTGAAAAAGGTGGGTACTTCTATGAAAAGAAACATAAGCAAAGGTTGGATTTTTTTCTTCGGGGCTCTCGGGGGATTATTGTATGGATATGATACCGGTGTCATATCCGGCGCGTTATTATTTATTGAACAAGACATCCCTTTATCCGATTTTCTACAAGGGGTTGTCGTTAGCTCGCTATTAGGTGGTGCGATCGTAGGGGCTGGCATGAGCGGATATGTCTCAGACCGTTTTGGGCGAAGACGGGTTGTTTTTGCAATCGCACTCATTTATTTAATCGGTTCACTCGTATTGGCGCTATCTCCGAACGCTGTCGTTTTAATTATAGGTCGCGTTATTCTTGGACTTGCTGTCGGGGGATCCACAGCCATAGTACCTGTATACTTATCAGAAATGGCGCCAACAAGATCAAGGGGCGCACTTGCTTCACTTAATCAGTTAATGATTACGATAGGAATTGTGCTTGCTTACCTCATTAATTATGCATTTGCACCAATTGAGGGGTGGCGCTGGATGCTTGGACTCGCTTCCGTTCCAGCACTCGTCTTAATGATTGGCGTTCTCTTTATGCCAGAAAGCCCGCGCTGGCTCATCAAAAGAAATCGTGAAGATGAGGCGCGAAACGTCATGGCTTTAACGCGAAAGCAAGATGAAATTGATGAAGAAATGAAGCAAATGAAGAAGATTGAAGAAGTGGAAGAAAGCACGTGGGATGTTCTTAAATCAAAATGGATTCGACCGATGCTTCTCGTTGGAAGTGGGATCGCCATCTTTCAGCAGTTAATTGGTATTAATGCGGTGATCTACTATGCACCGACCATTTTCACGAAAGCTGGTCTCGGTGATTCAGCTTCCATTCTTGGCACGCTTGGGATCGGAATCGTAAATGTCTTAATGACGCTTGTTGCGATCGCTACGATTGATAAACTCGGTCGAAAAAAACTGTTACTCCTCGGCAATGTTGGCATGTCGTTAAGCTTAGCCGTTCTTGCTACGATTCTCTTTACGGCAGAATTGACCACGACAATTGCCTGGTTAACCGTTGTCTTTCTCGGTCTCTTTATCGTCTTTTTCTCCGCCACTTGGGGTCCGGTTGTTTGGGTTATGCTACCAGAACTCTTCCCGAATAAAGCACGTGGCGCAGCGACAGGATTTACAACACTCCTGTTATCGGCATCAAACCTAATTGTTTCATTGTTTTTCCCTGTTTTACTTGGTGCGCTCGGAACAGCATGGGTATTTGTGATCTTTGCAGTAATCGGCGTATTTGCCTTCTTATTTGTCATGAAATATGTACCAGAAACAAAAGGACGAAGTCTTGAAGACATTGAAAATGAGCTTAGAGGAGAAGCTTCTGCTTCATAAGTAATGAAGAAAGCCCGATGATCCGTTTGGATCATCGGGCTTTCTTCGTTTAGCGCGTCTAAATCCGCTCACCGTTCTTAAGCTTCTTAATTAATTCAGTAAGATCAGACTTTTGAATACGCCAGTGACTACCAATTTTAAAAGCCGGAATTTTACCATCCTGAACTAATTTATATGTGGTCATCTCACTAATTTGAAAATATTTCGCCACTTGAGAGATTGTCATAATATCATGATGCTCATTATCCTGACTCATGTTATCGCTCCTTATCAATCTATCACCCTATTCTAACAAAGTTCTTTCGACTATGGACCAAAACTCTACCAATACGATAACTCATTATAACAGGTTATATCAAATTAGGTTCATTTAGATTAAAAAGAACTTCAATCACTCGTTTTTATCGTGCTAGTAGTAAATTATCAAAATCAAGTTAATGTGTAAATAAGCGTATATAGGAGAATTAACAAGAATAACACCTATGATTCTCGCTTACATACCTATTTCCATTTTCATAGATTCTGTGCTAAACTTCATCTTGTTGTAAACGGACCCGACTTCTATGAGAGTTAGGAGTCATCACAATACTAGATTTAGAAAGAGGTGCAACATTGAACTTATCTTCTATTAAACAAGATTGGTTTGGCAATGTGAAAAATGATACCCTAGCAGGCATCGTTGTCGCACTTGCCTTAATCCCAGAAGCGATTGCCTTTTCCATCATCGCTGGAGTCGATCCAATGGTTGGACTATACGCAAGCTTTTGTATCGCCGTAGTGATTTCATTCGTTGGCGGTAGACCAGGAATGATTTCTGCAGCAACAGGAGCAATGGCGCTACTGATGGTAACGCTAGTCGCCGATCACGGGCTACAATATTTACTTGCAGCAACAATCTTAACAGGGGTAATCCAATTCTTCCTTGGCGTATTTAAACTTGCTCGCTTTATGAAGTTTGTCCCACGCTCTGTCATGATTGGATTTGTTAACTCACTGGCTATCTTAATTTTCACTTCACAGCTTCCACACTTTGTTGGTGAATCTTGGCCAATGTATCTAATGGTAGCAGGTGCTCTTGCGATTATTTATATTGTCCCACGCTTCACAAAAGCTGTTCCGTCACCACTTATCGCGATCGTTGTCATCACAATCGTAGCTATTTCACTAAACAGTGGCGTACGAACAGTTGGCGATATGGGCGAATTAACGCAAGCATTACCGTTATTTTTGATCCCAAGTATCCCACTGAACTTTGAAACGCTTGCGATTATCTTTCCTTATTCAATGGCTTTAGCTGTTGTTGGTTTGCTTGAAACGTTCTTAACTGCACAAATCGTGGATGATCTAACAGACACGGATAGCAATAAGAACAAAGAAGCAAAGGGTCAGGGTATGGCAAACGTAGTTGCAGGATTTTTCGGCGGAATGGCTGGTTGTGCGATGATCGGACAATCAGTTATTAACGTGAAATCAGGTGGACGAGGACGCTTATCGACATTCGTCGCTGGTGTTTTCTTAATGATTTTAATTTTAGTATTAAACGATCTACTCGTTAAAATACCAATGGCAGCCCTTGTCGGCGTTATGATCATGGTTTCAATCGGTACATTTGATTGGGGCTCACTGAAAAACCTTCATAAAATGCCGCGTTCAGACGCAGCCGTGATGGTTGTTACGGTTATTACAGTTGTCACAACACATGATCTATCAAAAGGTGTTCTTGCTGGGGTTATTCTAAGTGCCCTATTCTTTGCTTCTAAAATCTCTAAAGTACGTGTTGAAGAGAAAATTGACGAAATTACTGAGAAAAAGATTTATCACATTCATGGTCAGCTTTTCTTCGCATCTGTTACTGACTTTGTGAATAGCTTTGATTACAAAGAAGAAGGCATCAAAGCTGTCGAAATCGACTTATCTGATGCTCACGTCTGGGATGACTCAGGGGTTGGTGCTGTTGATAAAGTGATTATGAAATTCAGACAAAACGAGGTCGATGTGAAAGTAACCGGTGTGAACCAAGAGAGTTCACAACTCATTGATCGTTTAGCCGTTTATAATAAATAATGAGAAGAAAAAAGCCACAGTTCTGTGGCTTTTTTCTATGGTTGTTGCTTAGCATTAGGATAGATCATGACGAAATGAAGCACGGCTGGATCGAGGTTAGGATTGAGATAACCATGTCGCTGATCCGCCTTAAATTTAATTGAATCATACATGTTTAATTCATATGTTTCCTCCAGAACTTGAACGGTAGCCTTTCCTTCCATGACAGTCACATATTCGACCACACCCTCTTGGTGCGCCTCTGCATAATACTGACCACCTGGTTTTAGAAAAGCACGATGTGTTTCAAGAGAACCATAGCCACTGTTCGTAAACATCGGTTCGAGTGTCAAATCTTCATTTGAGCTCAACACCTTATTTCCTTCGTTTTTTCTCGAAATAACGACTTCTTCTTTTTCTGCAAGTAGACTGGAGATCGGAATGGAAAGGCCATTCGCTATTTTCCATATGACTGTTAAAGAAGGATTCGCTTCTCCTCTTTCTATTTTCCCTAACGTCAGTTTACTAACATCCGTTACTTCAGCAAGATCCTGCAAACTCATTTCTCGTTCTTTTCGAATACTTCTTAACGTTGCGCCAACTTGCTGAGCAAGCTTTTGTGCATTGGTTTCTTTTTGATCGCTCACAAAATAGTCCTCTCTACAATTTTTTCTTGTACTTCTTCACTTATTCGTTTAGTATATTATAATATATCAATAGTTAATTATAATTCACTTATAGGAAGTGATAAGGATGAAGGAAATAGCGCTCGGCATTCTCGCCTCTATGTTTTTCGCAGTCACATTTATACTGAATCGATCAATGGAATTAGCAGGCGGTAGCTGGATGTGGAGCGCTTCCCTTCGCTTCCTCTTCATGGTTCCTTTTCTTCTTATTATTGTACTCGTTAGACGGAACATGAAACAAGTTCTTATTGAAATGAAGAAGCACCCCATTCAATGGTTCAGCTGGAGTTTTGTTGGATTTGTCTTATTTTATGCGCCATTAACCTACGCAGCATCATATGGAGCAGGGTGGCTTGTTGCTGGCACGTGGCAAATCACAATTGTAGCCGGTATTCTCGTTGCACCACTCTTTTATTCAACCCTACAAGCGACACTTGGTCCAATAAAAAAACGCCAGCGAATCCAAACGAAGGCGCTTCTCATATCCACCATCATTCTCGCTGGCGTTATTCTCATTCAATGGCAAAAAGCGAGCGATCTTTCATGGAATGAAGTTTTCATTGGCATTCTTCCTGTCCTACTTGCCTCATTTGCCTATCCGCTTGGAAATCGAAAAATGATGGAGATTTGCGACGGACGTCTGGATACGTTTCAGCGTGTATTTGGCATGACGTTTGCCAGTCTGCCTTTTTGGATCGCGATCTGTCTATTTGCCATTCCAAACGTTGGTCTTCCTTCTAGTGGACAGGTGATTCAATCCTTTATTGTAGCCGTCTGTTCAGGAGTTATCGCGACAACCCTATTCTTCATCGCAACGGATCGTGTGAGACGCAATCAATCGAAGCTTGCCTCCGTTGAAGCGACGCAATCAACGCAAGTCTTGTTTGTTCTCGCTGGTGAGGGAGTCTTTCTATCTAGTCCACTCCCAAATACGATCGCATGGATCGGTATGATGCTTATTATCACTGGCATTATTTTGCATAGTTTTCGTGTAAACATGATGACCCGATTACCTGTAGAGGTAGTTAAGTAAAGCCTCTTTTAACATCGGAGTCACTTAATCTAGCCTTTCATAAATGGTTTCGGTACTTGCTTCTGAAAGTTCATCATCAAAAGAAGTCCAATCACACTAACAGCATAGGCGCCTATTTCCCATCCGAAACCTTCTAACTGAAACAGACGAATAAGGAACTGACTTCCAAAAAGGATGGCCATTAATACCAGGCTTGATAAGATTCCTATAAGAGAGGTAAAGTTCGCAATTAAACCTAGAATAATGATGCCTCCTATTGTAAAAACAACTGGTTGACTGAGAAATAAAATGTCTGTTCCGTACTCCATATGAAAAATCGTTACCCCTACTGTAAAAAGTATCGGAATCATCGTTATGCCATATACAATCATAAAACTTTTCACACCATTGTGAAATGAACTAAGCCGCAGCGCACTGATTAGTGCGATCAACCAGAGAACCGTCGAAAAGGGATAGCCAATCAGTTCAATTAACGAGAAAGCAGTATTTCCATCGATGAACTGGGAAACTAAAAAGATTCCAAATACACCAGCGATTAATCGCGCAATAAGCTTTCGATTGTCCTTTGGCGACTGCTCCATCGAAGCAATAAGCTCTTTCGCATACGCTTTTGGTGATTTCCCAAACATATCAGCTGCTGTCTTTCCCTCTTTCTCTCCTTCAGTTAGATGATCTTCCGCTTCCATAAGAAAGCTATCAATTTCCTCTTCATCCACTCCTTTCGTAATCAGGTAAACGCGCATCTCTTGAATGAATTTCTCGTTTTCTTTCGTCATCTTTTTACTCCCCCTTGTGTAAAATTTGATTCACCGTTGAACTTAAATGATCCCATCGCTTTTGAAAACCCGCTAACTCTTCCACTCCTTTTTCCGTTAATAAATAATACTTTCGTTTTGGACCAGCTGTCGATTTTTTTAAAGTAGATTGAATCAGCTGATCTTTCTGTAAGCGAATGAGAATTGGATAAATCGTTCCTTCACTAAACGACTCAAACCCGTACGAATCAAGCTTTGAGGCAAGCTCGTAGCCATAAACCTCTCCTTCATTAATGATTGATAAAATACAGCCATCAATAATGCCTTTTAACATTTGCGTCGTTTGCATGTCCTTCACCTTTTCCTTAAATCTCACAACACTTGTTATGCAAGAGTTATAAGAATGGTTAAACTATCTTGTAAAACAAGGTATGCTTACAGTATATCGACCACTACCTTGTAAGGCAAGGGTTATTTTCATTTTATTTCCAACTATAAAAAAGCGCACTGAGACCTCAGCGCGCTCCTTTATTATTGAAATGTGGCCTTTACTAGTTCAATTAACACTTCTTCTGCCGAGCGAATGGTGTCTCCTCCACCCTGTGCAAAGTCTTTCTTTCCTCCACCCTTTCCATTAATGAAAGGGAGTACTTTTTTTAAGGTAAGATTCATATCTTGATCGATTTTTTCTCCTCTACCACACACGATCTGAAGCTTCTGATCGCTTTCGCCAATGAAAAAGACAACAACCTCTGAATCTTCCTTCAGGATCATTTTCGCTAACTTTTGTAAATCTTTCATGCCATATTGAGACGAAATCATTTGAACGACTTTTTGATCATGGATCATTTCGGCTGATTGTAACAATTCTTTCGCCTCAAATGAAAAGAGCTTTTCATTTAACTCATCAATTGTTTTTTCATATTCTTTTGATTGAAGAAGTACGCGTTCAGCTGCATCAACAAGCTTGGATTCCGGAACGCTCAATACATTCGTTAGCCCTTGTACAACAGCTTGTTTTGTTCGCAGTTCATTCGTTACACGTTGCCCACAAACAAAATGAACGCGGGTTTGTTTTTTCTGCTTTTCGATTTTTAATAGTGAAATGGCCCGTACCTGGCCAGTCGAAGAAGGGTGCGTTCCACCACAACCGCTATAATCAACGTTTGGAATCATCACGAGTCGGATATTTTCTGAAACAGCGAGCTGCTTGCGAAGCGAATACTTCGCCAATTCTTCTTCGTTTACCCACTTCGTTTCAATCGGCAGGTTTTGTTGGATGACATCATTTGCAAACGCTTCTGCTACTGCGGCATCTTCTTCGCTCAGTTGAGCAACATCTAAATCAATCGTGCAAATTTCCTGACCAAGATGAAAGCTGACTGTGCAAAACCCGAGCCGATCTTCAAAAGCTGCTGAAAGAATGTGCTGTCCTGCATGCTGCTGCATGTGATCAAAGCGTCTTGTCCAGCTAATTTCTCCTTTAACCTGCTCTCCGTACAGCGTGCCATCAATATAGTGACGTACTTCGCCTTCCACTTCTTCTACGTCGTGAACCTGCACGCCATTTAGCGTTCCAGTATCATACGGCTGACCGCCACCAGTTGGGTAAAACGCCGTTTGATCGAGAATAATGTAGGAGCGATTGGCATCATCCGTGAATTGTTCCCATTTATGAGCAGTAAAGTTCGTTATGTATGGATCTTCATAGAATAATTTAGTGGTCATTAAAAAACTTCTTTCTCTATAAATTTTTCTGTGCATTTTTCGTATTTAAATAACGGCAAAGCCTATTGTTCTTATTCTTTGTATAAGCGGCGTCATGAGATAAATAATAAGAAGAACTTGTCTTCGTTCTTGTTCCAACTAGTTTGAAAGCACTATTTTTCGAAGTTCAGCATTTCGCATTTCCTTTTCTTCCTCTGAGGACAGATCATATTTTTTCAGAAGATGAAAAAGTTCATTTAACGTTGCTTGCTTAATCGTTTGCTGTAAAAATCGATGGATTTCTTGCACAACATTTTCTGGCATATACGGTGACTGATTCTCAAGCTTTGTTATCACATCTCTGTGAGAGTGATCGATTGTACATTTTCCCATATGTTCTTCACTCCTTTTTTTATTTAGGGGCACTATTGGAATTATAGGGGACAGATGATTGTCTGTCCCTTCATTCTATTACTCCTAAACATCTCACTTCTTTTTTGTAAACTTCGCAAGTAACAAAGCTATGGCAATACATCCAATGCCTAGCCATATGACATTATTCGAAATAAAATCCAGAGTTACTCAACTCCTTTTCCACCATTGTTTTACTAGCTTATCATATTTCATACCATTCGCTAGATTTTGAAGTCCGTTTGTCTTTAAGCTGTTCACTACTTTTTTATCCCTGCTTTATATGAATAACAGATTCTTTCCTAAGAAGATCCAACCGGTTTTCAACACAATCTTCCTCCTCGTATCCATTTAAGAAAAGCGTTCGACTTCTTCCACTCATTTCCCCGGAAATGGCCAACTAGTTTACACAAGTATTCGCTTAAAGTAGACAAGAGATTTTTTTATGTCTCGACACCAATATCCCTTTCTTTCAGAGAAGCTTATGTATAATAATGACATCAACTTACTTTAATAGGGAGGAATCGTATGAAAACGCTCCGTATGGTGTTTTTATTCGTCTTGTTACTTACTGTGTCGGCTTGTAATTTCCTTACCACCTCAGACTCCTCAGAAAAAGTAGAAGCAGAAAAAGAAGCGGTGGACAAGTCTTCGACGGAGACTGCAACAGAAGTTCTTTTTCAGGAAGGCACCTACAAATGGGAAAAAGATGGCGAAATTCTTGGTGGACTTGATATAACCGATCCAAAAGCGGATTCCTTCACGTTTATGCTCCAAGCCTACGATGGTCAAAACGTTGGTGAATTGTCAGGGATCGCTCAGGTTAACGGAGAAATGGCCTCTTTTACACACACTGAAAACGCAGAATGCAAAGTTTCTTTCGGCTGGAAAGAAGATCGATTAACGATCGATACGAGCGAAGCTTGTGAGAACTTAAATGAAAACCCGGTTTCGTTTACAGGTGTTTATACAAAAATCGAAGTCGGTAACTCCTCTTCCCCAACTGAAGAAAAAACAACAGCAGAAGAAGCGAACTGGCAAGAAGCACTTTATATCAACCCAACTTTTGACCAAGGCACCCTTACGCTATCAAATGTAACAAAGGAATCTTTTGAGTTCACCTTCGATGTTCGTAACGGCGATCAGGTCGGTGAACTAAAAGGTACTGCCACAATTAACGGTAATGAAGCAACGTTCGAGGATTCAGAAGATCCCGCCTGTTCAGGAACGTTTGTGCTATCAGATGATGTGATTTCATTTATTGAGGATACGTGCTTAAATTATCATGATGCAGCTGTCGGTTTTAACGGGGAAT
This sequence comes from Bacillus sp. es.036, assembly GCF_002563635.1. Classification (NCBI taxonomy): domain Bacteria; kingdom Bacillati; phylum Bacillota; class Bacilli; order Caryophanales; family Bacillaceae; genus Bacillus; species Bacillus sp. es.036. The sequence continues at coordinate 572,570 of NZ_PDIZ01000001.1, read as the reverse complement.
ATGCTCTTTCAAACGAAAAGCCTACAAACACTAACGAAACCGCTTCTTGTGACAAGGCCCCTTTTCATTCTGAACTTTTGCAGTTTGCCGAACAGGGCCACTTAAAAGATGCGTCAATTATTCTTGGTATGTCGGAAGAAGCCTTAAAAAAACTGAAGCCTTCCATGACGTTTGATGAAGCACTTTATGAAGGAACCCCAGGTTTTTATGATGACAGCTACTCTTACTTAACTGCCGATGAGAAAGTAAGTAATCTAAGATACAATGCGCTTTCGGAGGGCCCAGCTGTCCCTTACGCTGAAGTCGTTTGTCAATTCGGAGAGCCTGACGAAGTGGTGTTTAACGAATTGGATTCTGAATACCTTCATGTTTATTATGCTGGTGAAAATAAACTCTCCTTTGTGTCCGATTCGAAAGAAGGCGCTATTAAAGCGGTTGCGCTTCAAACGATGACCGTTCAATGATTCTCTATCTATTTAAAGCGGTCAGGCTATCAATGCCTGACCGCTTTCTTTCTTTAGAGGGTTATTATGATGTGCACGAACGATTTAATGTTCTTTAAGAACGCTCAGGATATAACTCTTTCAAGTAATCAACTGACTGTCGAATCATCTCTTTCAAAACATCAAGATCAATATCGTCTAACTTGTTCACGTAAACGCACGCCTTCCCTGTCTTATGCTTACCCAATCGTTTAAGTGCGTTCTCGCGTTCCGGTTCACCTTGAGCGAGATATAAGCTAATTTTTGCTTTCCTTGGTGAAAATCCTACGAGTGGCGCATCACCTTCATGTCCCGTCGCGTATTTATAATGATACGAACCGAAACCAATAATGCTAGGTCCCCACATTTTCGGTTCATACCCCGTTGTTTCAGTAAATAGATCTAACAACCGGTACCCATCTTCTCGCTTTTTCGGATGGTCGATACTTTCAATAAATTCGATGACACTGTTGTCCGTTTCTTTCGTTTTTAATTCGTACATGTAGGAAGCCTCCTTAGTAAGGTCTCTCTTTCCTTTTACGCTCTTCCATCATGATTTCCTTTTTAATCATGTGAATTTCACCACATTAAACCAAAAATGTATCGAGATGATTTCGTTTATTACCGTTTCATGTTACTTACGGAAAAAACGTTAGGAATCCTCTCATTCGGGAACGGTCTTTCTTATAGAATACCCATCACCTTTTGGAGGTAAGACAATGTTTACGTTAAATGATATCCCAATGTTTCTAGTGAATTTCTTTGTTATCCTACCAATCGTCACACTCGTCCATGAGGCTGGTCACGTGCTTGTAGCCAGACTGTTTGGAGGCAAAGTGAAATTTTGTATCGGTACAGGACGCACGCTTTTTCATATAGGACCACTGGAAATTCGAAGAAAGTACTTTATGGAAGGTTGGTGTCAGTACGAGGAGTTGAAATATAATAAAACCTGGGCACACATCGCCATTTATTTAAGCGGTAGTTTGTTTAATTTAATCGTTATTTTAATTATAAACTATTTGATCACGTCAAATACGATTCCTGTTACGCTCTTTTTCTATCAATTCACATATTTCTCCATCTACTTCATTTTCTTCTCTCTTATGCCTTTTCGCAATGATGATGGAAGACCGAGTGACGGGATGGCTGTATTTGATGTGCTTCGCTACGGAAAGTCAGCTGACCCAATTGATTAAGAAAAGCCAGCTTCTGCTATTAGGCGGTAGCTGGCTTTTTTAGCATATGCTTACTTCCATATAGCACGGTACTTTTTTTGGTATTTTGGATCATCAACAAACTCAATTAACTGAAGTGCACGCTCTTTTATTTCTTGTTCCTTTACTTCTTCATATAAATAACGAAGACTTTGCAGGATGTCCGAACGAATCAACGTACTGTTCTTCTCTTGGTAACATTGTTCAAAACGAACAGCAAGATGATCCATCACCATTTCTTTCTGTTCCTCTCCAGCTAAGCCAACTCTCCAAATCGATTGAAGACTATGCCTAGCCGTTACAAATTTCGGATCTTTTGTGACCGCCCATAATTTTGGGAAATCAACAAGAATACGCTTCTCGGGATCACTTATCGCAAGCTGTGAAAGCAGTTGAGCACACCGTGAGCGCGTGTGATTGTTTGTTGATGATAGCCCTTCCACTAATTCATCCCATACCTCATAAGCCCATGTTACTTCGGATTTTGTTTCCTTTAACAACGCTAGAAACGCTTCATACTGAACAGTTTTATCTTCTGTCTCTAATCGTTTGAAATGTTTTTTGATTTCTGTATGCATACATGTCCCCCTCATTATCCACAATAATCAAACCTCATGTTAATCTTCTGGCAGTTGTAGTAAACTATACATAAACGATTTTCGGGGAGTGATCACTTGAAAAGCCAAATGAACCAACTGTTCATAGAGAAAAAGTGCGTTCATGTGCTTTATGCCTATCAGGGGATTAAGCGTTACCTTGAGCAGGTTTGCGAATTCATTGAACAAGGAATAGCGAACGAAGAGTATACGATTCTTATTGAAAACGACCGTCTTTACCCAATGATTTTAAAAGAACTACAACCCAAGCTAACCGAACAACAATTGAACTATGTTCACCGAGTAAATAGCTTTGATTTTTACTTTTCAAGTGGAAGCTACCATCCCCCAGCCATTCATGACTATTTCACAAAGACCGTAGCTCCGTATGTCGAAAACAGCCTGTCCTTTCGTTCGTGGGCACACGTTGAATGGGCTTCAATGGAAGAACCCCTTCATCTGATCGGAGACTTTGAAAAAATCGTTGATAGTGCTGTTAACGACCTGTCTTTTCCACTCATCTGTGCTTATGATGGTGAAAGGATGCCTGATTACCTTGTTACCATTTTAATGGAAACTCATCCGTATGTATTAATGGATGATCAATTTATGACTTCAAAACAATACCTTGGCTAATAGAGGGCCCCACGCTTAATCATTATACTAAGCGTGGGGCCCATTTAGTTAATAACCAATTCTTTCATGAGGCTCCATCGTTTTCGCATTTACATCAAATGCATCCGGATATTTTATCCCGAGCCCCGTATTCAAACAAACGACCTGTTCCTCTTCTTTTATCCAACCGCGTTCTTTGAGTGTTTTGGCTGCTGCAAACGTAGCGGCTCCTTCCGGACACACAAATTGCCCTTCTAGAGTCGCTACTTCCCTTTGCGATTCACGAATCTCTTCTTCAGAAACGGAAATGGCACAACCATTCGTTTGGTAGATCGCGTCCAGAACAAGAAAATCACCAATGGCTTTTGGGACATTAATCCCAAACGCATGTGTGGTTGAATTCTCCCAGAACTCTGATTCTGTTTTCCCTTCATCGAACGCTTTCACAATCGGAGCACACCCATCTGATTGAACAGCAACTAATCTCGGAAGCTTCTCTTCTTTGATCCAACCAAGCTTCTGAAGCTCAAGAAGCGCTTTATAAATGCCGATCAGGCCAACGCCTCCCCCTGTCGGATAAAGAATCACATCAGGAAGTTCCCAATTCAGCTGTTCCGCTATTTCATACCCCATCGTCTTTTTACCTTCAATTCGATAAGGTTCTTTAAGCGTAGAAGCATCATAAAATCCCTGCTCTTTCACGAGATCACCTACGATTTTCCCTGCGTCACTAATCAAACCGTTCACAAGATGCAGATGGGCTCCAGAAATACTAACTTCTTTTCTCGTAATTTCAGGAGCGTCAACTGGCATCACAATATGAGCTTCTAATCCTGCCTTTGCAGCGTAAAGCGACCAGGCAGCTCCTGCATTACCATTCGTCGGCATCGCTAAGTTCCGAACACCAAGCTCTTTTGCCTTTGAAACCCCAACCGCCGCACCTCTCGCTTTAAATGAACCAGTTGGAACCATGCCTTCATCTTTTATGTACAAATATGGAATCGCCATTTCCTTACCAAGAGAAGGAAGTGGCAAGATCGGCGTCATTCCTTCTTCAAAACTGACTTTATTCGCTACATCTTTTACTGGAAGCAACTCATGGTACCGCCACAGTGACTGCTCCCGTCCTGCGATCATTTCCTTTGTAACGTGCTTTTTCACTTCATCAAGCTTATAGTCAACGAGAAGTGGCGACCCACAAACACAGAGCTGTTGAATTGAATCGGCATCATATGTTTCTTTGCACTTTGGACAAGTTAAATGGGAAACCATGCTATATGTCATACTTGCACCTCCGTTTTTTGTAAAAAACAGTGAAACCCAAAGTTCACACCCGTGATCTTTGGGTTTCTTTCTGTCAAAGCATTAACTATGAAAATCAAGTCCTGATCGCACTTCTTCAACATATCCCGCTCGGATCACATAATCACCGAAATGCTCATTCTCTTCTTTTTCTTTTGCATAGTTAAAGAGGATCGGTTTGAGAGAAGCAAGGATCTCTTCCTCACCAATGTTTTCTTTATAAAGCTTGCTTAATCGGTCGCCAACGAATCCGGCTCCCATATACATGTTGTACTTACCAGGTGCCTTTCCAATAAAAGCAATCTCGCCTAATGTTGGACGTGAACAGCTATTCGGACAGCCTGACATACGAATCACAATCTCTTCTTCTCTTAGACCCGCTTCATCCACAATCTCCTCGATTTTATCAATAAGAGAAGGCAAATACCGCTCAGCTTCTGCCATTGCTAAACCGCATGTCGGGAAGGCAACACAGGCCATCGAATTACGGCGTAGGGCTGAATTCTGTTTCCCGTCTGTCAGACCGTATGCAGCGACTAGTTGATCGATTTCCGCTTTCTTCTCTTCTGCTACGTTTGCAATAATAAGATTCTGATTCGGTGTTAACCTAAAATCACCTGTATGAACTTTCGCAATCTCACATAGTCCGGTCATAATTTGATAATCTTCTAAATCAACAATACGCCCATTTTGGATAAAGAGCGTTAAGTGCCATTTGCCATCCCCTTTGACCCATCCATAGCGATCGCCATTATGATCAAAGTGGTAAGAACGAGCTTCTTCTAGTTCATAGCCAAGTCTAGTATTCAATTCGTTCCGAACCCAGTCAAGTCCTCTTCGATCAATTGTATATTTAAAGCGAGCGTTCTTACGCTCTGAACGATTGCCATAATCACGCTGAATCGTAATGATCTTCTCGGCCACATCAACAATGTTTTCAGGTGAACAAAAGCCAATGATTCTGGACAACTGAGGATACGTACTTGTGTCGCCATGCGTCATGCCCATTCCACCGCCTACGGCAACATTGAACCCTTGAAGCTTGCCATCTTCAAGAATTGCAATAAAGCCGAGATCTTGCGAGAAAATGTCCACATCGTTTGATGGCGGAACCGCAACACCAATCTTAAATTTTCTCGGTAAGTAATGAGGCCCATACATTGGCTCAATCTCTTCTTCTTTACGATCGAGCACCTTCTCTTCATCTAACCAAATTTCATGATACGCTCTTGTTCTCGGTAACAGGTCGTCGCTTAGTTTTCGTGCCCATCCGTGCACTTCTGCATGAATATCAGATTGATACGGATTGGCGTTACACATCACGTTTCGATTCACGTCACCACAGGCTGCAAGAGAATCCATCAGAACAGAATCCATTGCCTGAATACTCTTCTTCATATTCCATTTTAAAATCCCATGCATTTGAAATGTTTGACGCGTCGTAAGCTTTAACGTACCGTTTCCATATTCATTCGCCAGATCATCCATCACTAACCACTGCTCCGGAGTCGCAACACCCCCAGGTAACCGGACGCGAACCATAAACTGATAAGCTGGTTCAAGTTTCTGCTGCTTCCGCTCCTGACGAATATCGCGATCGTCCTGCATATAACTTCCATGGAACTTTAATAACTTTGTATCCGCATCGGGAATGGAGGCTGTAATCGGATCTGCAAAACTTTCCACAAGAGAACCCCGTAAATAGCGGCTTTCATCTTTGATTTTTTCCATTTCACTCGGTTTTCCATCTTTCGTTACCGGTTTATTCGTCATAATCAAACTCCTTCCATCACGGTTAGTACACATCTCGCTGGTAGCGTTTCTCGTTACGGAGATCCGATAAGTAGGCTTCAGCTTCAGATTCGCTCAATCCACCCTGCTTCTCAAGTATGTTAACGAGGGCAATATGAACATCTTTTGCCATATATTTCTCATCACCACATACGTATATGTGTGCTCCCTTTTGGATCCACTCGTATAGTTCTTTACTTTGCTCGCGCATGCGGTGTTGAACATACACTTTTTCATCCGTATCACGAGAAAAAGCGACATCCATGCGAGTCAGCACACCATCTTTTAACCACTTTTGCCATTCAACCTGGTAAAGAAAGTCGGTGACAAAATGCTGTTCACCAAAGAACAACCACGTATCGCCACCTGCGCCAATTTCTTCTCGTTCCTGTAAAAATGCACGATACGGCGCCACTCCCGTACCTGCCCCGATCATGATGACAGGTGTATCGGGATTGTTTGGCAGTCTAAAATTCTCGTTCCGCTGTACAAAGACTGGAAGTTGATCACCTGGCTGTGACCGTTCAGCGCACTGTCCCGAACAGACGCCAGTGCGAGCGCGACCGTGTGCGTCATATCGTAGCGCCCCAATTGTAAGATGAACTTCGTCTTCGCTCGCTTTCGGACTGCTTGCAATAGAGTAAAGACGGACTGGTATTTTACGCAGTATCTTCACAAAATCCTCTGCAGCGATTTCCCACGGTCCGTAATCTTTCACCAAATCAATAAGATCTCTTCCGTAAATGTAGGTCTTAAGCTCTTCTCCCTCGGCATTCACCATGCGGAGAAGCTCTGCGCTCTCCGTAAGCTCCGCAATCTTCTTAAGCAATGGTTTTGTTAGACTTGTAATCTCATACGTCTTCGTCAAAGCTTCCTGAAGAGACTGCACGTCTCCCTGCTTGTTTATGACCACATGGCTGTCTCGGTCCCAACTCATTTCTTCAATCAGTTGAAGCACAAGCGTGGTATCATTTTCTGGATAAATCCCCAGACTGTCGCCTGGTTCGTATACGAGATTGGATCCTTCAAGATCAAGCTCAAGATGACGCGTTTCTTTATTCGATCCTCGTCCGTTTAAATTAATATTTTCTAAGATCTCTGCTTTAAACGGATTCGTTCTTGAGTACGAAAGATTCGTTTCACTAGCTTCCTTAGAAGGTGACGCTTCACTCTTGGACGGGGCATCAGACAGCAGACTCATGACACCTTCAAACCATTCTTCCGCAGGTTCTTCAAAATCCAAATCACAATCGACACGAGGATAAATTCTAGTAGCTCCTAATTCTTCCAGACGTCTATCAAAATCTTTCCCAGTTTGACAGAAAAATTCATACGAGCTATCTCCAAGTGATAGGACAGAAAATCTAATTTCTCCTAATTCAGGAGCTCGCTTACTTTGGATAAAGTCGTAAAAGCTTAGCGCATTATCAGGAGGATCTCCATCTCCATGCGTGCTTGTAATCAATAAAAGGTCTTCTACTTTCTTAAGTGACTTTGGTTTAAAATCATCGAGGGATGAGAGCGTAACGTTGTACTTTTCGTGATCAAGCCGCTCAAAAAAAGATTCTGCTAGAGACTGACCATTTCCCGTATGAGAGCCATAGAGAATCGTAATTTCACGCGTTTTTGGTTCATTCTTTGAGAACGCTTCTTCAGCTGAGGGAGCTTCAGTTGTTGCCGCTGTTTCTGCCACTCCCGGAACAGAAAGATACCCGCTCAGCCAAATTTTCTGCGTTTCATTTAGTGTTGGTAATAGACGATTTAAAAGTTCCGTTTGTTCTTGATCAAAAGGACTATTCATAACCTGTAAATGCAATACAATCCACCTCGCATAGTTAATTCAATGTAATACAAGTTGTTTACCCGGATTTAAAACCGTATGAATACGAAGCATGCTCCTCTCTTCTAAGATACACATAAAAAACCTCTCTTCTTTAAGCATAAGAAGAAAGGTTTGTGAGAACGATGCCAATCTTCTTATCTTTCAGGATACACCTGCTGGATTTGGCACAGTATGAGTTGATTATTCAACTCATCGGTTGCCGAGGCTTCAAAGGGCCAGTCCCTCCACCTCTCTTGATAAGAAATGTTGCTATAAAGTTTTGATAACAATGATTGTTTCAAATAATATCTTTTGTTTAACAAAATGTCAATGTATTATTAGAAAATTATCACCATTCAATTAAATGAAACGTGATGATCGCAAACATTCATTAAGAAAAATGAGTCAAATGATTTAGGTCTATTTTCATGAACGTTGATGCTTATTTTTTAACTTCATAATTTCAAACATATTCACAATCAATAGAAAGATAACAATCCCCAGTTTTACCCCAATCGAATAAGGAAGCGGGGTTACTAGTAAGAGAATAGCCATAAAAGAAACTGTACAGGTTCGTATGACCTCTCCCTTAAGAGACGTTTTTCTCACCTCACCACGCAGCCATTTCACAAGGGTTCTCCCAACGCTAGTGATGGCAATAACCATACAAACAAGATAAGTCCATATCGGTAAATAGTACGGTACCACAAAGATTGTAAGCGACAGCAAAATCGTCAGCACCGCATATCGGATTGTGACTTCTTTATATGTAAGCAAGTTGAAATCTTTCAAGTTGAGCCCTCTTTTTGTTGCTGATCATGTGTCATCTCTTGAGACACCTGTTCCACCCGGTTCATAGTGAAAAACCAGAAAATACTCATGAAGAAATAGTAGATTCCGAGAATAGAAAGCGTGTCCGTTACACTTTCTGAGAGCGGAAGATTTGAGAGATAAACTTTCCATAATACGCTGCCTATCACATATAAAAGCGGGCTCACGATATAAAACCATCCATAGATCAGCTTTTTAAAACTTTTCATACTGCCTCCTTTAATGACACTTCCTCTAACCCATCACCTAGTATAACTCTTCCCCTTAACCCCTTCCAGAAAAACCCTTTTACAGGCTATACCCGTTTGCAAACTCTTGAATCACTTCACGTTCTTCTTCGTTCAACTCTCTGCCAACGATACCTTTGAAAGAACGTTGCATTTCTTGCTGATTCCCCCTACACGCTTCCGTAATGGAAGAAACTGTTCGCAAAAGCTTTACTTCTTTCTTAAACTCTTCAATCGGAATCGCTTCTCCGTGTGATAAAATCACCCATTCGCCCTCAAAGCCTTCTAGTACATCAAGCAGTTGGTTTGTCGTCCTCACCGTATAGTTGGTTTTACTAGAAAAAATATCAGGATAAAAGCAATCGCCTAAAAATAGAATTTTTTCTTCTTTTATGTAGACGACCACCGAGTCAGCCGCATGGTCTCCGCCAACATGTTGAAGGACACACGTCACGCCGCCAAGATCGATTTCCAGTTTGTCCTCAAAGGTTAGATCCGGAAGAGTAATCGTAATATGACGATGATTCACGAATTCCTTTTTGATGGCGGTTGCACAAAATTCAATTTCCGTTCCTTCTTCTACACGCTGATCAAGATCTGCATCAGACCATGATAAGGGAATAAGCTTAGCCATTTCTTCTTTCGTTTGAAAAGAAGAAATCGAAACCGTATCTCTGAGCGCGGATAACCCAAATATATGATCCCAATGCCAGTGGGTAAGTGCTACCATATCAGGTCTTTTAAGCCCCCGATCTGAAAGTTCCTCTAGAAAATAACGTGCATGAGCTTCTGAATTTCCTGCGTCAATCATTAACGACTTTTCATCCCCAACTACCATCCCTAGAATCGGTCGGTCTGTTTCGGATACTGGTGTTTGGTAGTAAAAACGATCACCGATTTGTTTTATTTGTTGCATGAGGGTACCTCCATTATTCTATCTATTCCAATTAATATTCCACTTATCATACCATTCATAAGAAAATCCTATGCTATCGCAACACCAGCTCTGGTGTAGCAAGGCCCCTAAAATGGCAGCATAGATGTTTAATAATTTAAAAATGCCACTACTCAAACGAAATTCCGCACTTATTAAAAAAGTTGTCCTTCTTTTTATTCGGGTGACGAGGGGCTTTTCAATGGGAGATACACCTCTTCTACCCATTCGATAAACTTTTCTTCCGCATCAACATAGTGAATCGCTTCAAAAAGATAAACTTCTGAATCACAGGCTCCATCATAGCCCTTTGCAAGTAATCTCTCGCACAACTCTTCGTCCTCTACACTAAAGTAAACATCCCATAAGTGTCCTTCATTCAGATAAGCGATAGCGAGAAACTCTTGACCTGTCTGTTCTTCATGGCAGATGACCTCGAGGCCTTGATGTATATTGGATTGCCGATCGTACACATATTGAATAAACGCTAAGTATTGTTCATCAAAGACAAATTTACTCATCCAAAGCGTCAACTTTCCTGCTAGAAAATACACAACGTTTTTAGGAATTAAGCTTGCTTCGATCGATAATTGGGTTCCTCCATCACCTTCAATCAACTCATACCGCGTAAAATTTATTCCCTCTTTCGTTGTCGTTTTCATAGCGATTCTATGTGGAGGCTCGTGAACAAGCACTTCCGTCTCAAACGTGTACTCTTTCTTCCCAATCCTTTGCTTTGATTTAAAGCGAGAACCTGCTCCCATTTCATCCTCTCGCCCTTCATAAATATGCTCAACAATCATTGTATTCCAATTTAGAACATGCTCGTCTTTATGTAAGCATTCGTAAACGAGGTCAATTGGTGCATCAATAAACTCTGTAAAACGATAGGCAATTAATTCTTTCATCTTCGTCTTCTCCCTATCCAGTCAGGCTGAACGTTGGTTTCCACCTATTTTTATAAAGATTTCTTCAAGTGATGGTTCATCCACCTCTATCCGAAACACATCCACATTCGCATGCAAAAAGCTTCGATTAATTTCTGGAATTAGCCATTCACCATCTACTGTGACAGTCGTTAATTCCTGATCCCATTCAACCCTATTAGCTAGTTCATCTAATTGAGGTCTTAGTGAACTCATTTGTTTTTCGTTCAAACGCGAATGCTTGATAAACACGATCAATTTATTTTGATACCTAGCTCTCAATTGCTGCATACTTCCCTTAGCTGTAATAACACCCTGGTTCATGATCGCAATATCATCGCACAGCTTTTCAACTTCATCTAAATTATGAGAGGTTAAGAAGATGGTTGTTCCTTTCTTAGAAATGTCTTGAATTAAGCGATGAATGGTTAATACGGCGTTCGCATCCACTCCTGATGTAGGTTCATCAAGAAAGAGGATATCCGGTTCATTGATTAAAGCTTGTGCAATTCCCAGCTTCTTTTTCATACCAAACGAAAATTTCTTTGCCTTTACGTGTGCTGCTTCTTCTAATTCTACTCGTTGTAAAAGGTCAAGAATTTCCGGTTTTGGTAGTTTTACATTCAAAAGTCTACTAAAGTACTTTAGGTGTTGGAAAGCTGTTAAATCATCATAAAACGTTGAGTAGTCTGGTAGAACACCCATTTTTTGGTTCTGATGAGACTGCTCTCCTAGAATCTTAAACGAGCCAGAACTTGGATGGATTAACCCCGCTAGCATGTTAATAAAGGTCGATTTACCTGCTCCGTTTTTTCCTAAAAACCCAAAGACGCTACCTTGTTCTACTTTTAGATCAATCTCATTGACTACTTTCTTCTTGGCATAGATTTTTGTTAATCCTTCTGTTTCAATTGCATACATTAAAAATCCTTCTTTCTAATCAGTAGTAGACTTCCTAATACGAACAGTATAGGGAAGATCAACACAACGTACGTGTAGATATGTTCACCTAGACTATAATAATAATAATAAGGTGTTAAATAGCTTAATAGATCAATGATGAGGTTTTCTGATCCAAGACTCCATAAGCCAATGATGGGCAACAGGATCGCAAGAATAATTCCGAGGAACATGGTCATCCCAGGCTTCGTAATCAAAGTTGAAAGAAATATAGCAAGTCCTACAAAATAAAGGATGAAAATAAGCGACTCCATAAACTGATTGAAATAAAACCCTTTTGTAAAAGGAAGGATTAATAGCGAAGCAACTAAAATACACACCACCCAATACAGGGCTATTCCAAGGAATTTACCAAGAACGATCTTCTCCCTAGAAACCTTTGTAGCAAGAAAACGGATCGTTCTTGAATGAATTTCCTGGTTAATAGCACTGTGAGAAAGGCTAGCAACAAATAATGGTCCGGCCGCTATAATAAGTAATACTAAACCGCCCATATAAATATCCCCGTCTAAACCAACCTCACTAAATACTTCTTTATAATTGCTTATTAATTTTGCAATACCAAGCGTTACACTAAAAATAAACAAGATAATAATAATCGATCGAATGCTTTTAAATAGATTTTGAAACTCTCTTATACCAATCGCTAACATGATAAACTCCTTTACCTTTTACAATTTTGGAAGCAAGGCTAAATGCCCTAATAAGAAAGATAATGATTCTCCTATTCACGAGATCTTCCACCCATCTTTACATGATGATATAAGTCTACGAAATTTACGTTTGGCACTAAAAAACTCATGCAATAAGCATTTTTCTTCCTCTTTACTATCTCTTGATTAATTGCACTTCTTTCCCTCTTCCTAGATACCACTGATAAAAAGCACCTGCTAGTTCCTGTGGAACATCTTCAACCCCTGAATGATGAACAGGTTTTGAACGGTTCACGATACCAACGGAAGCCACTCCGAACCACTTTTGGACAAAGCCGCGCTTTATGCTAATTTCAATTACTTTGCTCCGCTTTGTTACAAACAACGAGGTAGATAACCCTCCAGTTTTAAATTGAACAAAAGACGCATTTAATGTGTATTTTGTATGCTTGTAATCCAAATACCGGATCACACTTACAAAAAGAAGGAGTACCGCTGAAAGGATCCACCATGGAATAGTTAATACATCAGGCTGAAAATACCACAGCACTCCTGTTCCAATTATCCATATGAAGCTTGGTCTTATTAGTCGAATGAACAGGGAGGCATGTGGCAGTCGATCCATCTCCTTCGTTACCTGATAGGATGGCAAGATCTCTTCAATCATTTCATAGGCTTGATGGACAGGTAAAAACGGGTACAAAGAATTACTTTCAAGCTTTTCTTCATCAGATCGCGCTTCACCAACACTCGTTAACTTTACCTCCGCAAGACCCAATAAGCGCTTGAGCACTGTTTGGCGAATTTCTATTGCCTGAACGCGATGTTTTAATATCGAAAACTTCGTAGCATCCAGCACCCCTTTTTGTATGTAGATGCGATCCGAATCCGTTGCAATTTCAAAACCTCCATACTTTAGAAACGTTCGACTAATACCAAATACAATGGATACGAGAATAACCAGGAAGACGATCGTCGCAATGAGCCAGCCTGACTGTAATAGAAAAACAAACAATCCTTCCGCGTCTTCGACTCCAAAAATGTCATCTAGTTTGAAATAAAAACTAGCAATCAAAGGAAGAAAGAAAAGAAAGCTTAAGGAAGTAAAAGAAGCTTTCAAGAGATCCTTTTTCCTAGCTCTAAAATGCACTTCCCTTTCTGCTTTCTCCTTTGTTTCTAATGCTGCATCAGATTCTTCTGTTTCTTTTACTGTAGCCACACGTTCCTTCAGCTCGTTTGCCTTAGCGCGAGAAACAATGTCAAATTCAACCGCCGCCTCGTCTCCCTTCATTCCTGTTTCAAAAATAATGGAGGTGGTCCCAGTTAGGCGATGGAAAAATGACGTATGTTCATTGATGTTTTCAATTTTGGTAAATGGAATGGTTCGTTTAGATTTGGTAAAAATCCCTTCTTTTATATGAAAGGCATCATTATCCAAACTGTACTTATGGGTAAACCACTTTAAACCAATGCGAATGATCGAAAGTCCGAGAAGAAGAAGAACAGCTGGACGACCATAGACAAAGATCAAAGAATCCGATCCTCTTTTAATAAGGAAAAAGTACACGAGAAAGAAGATCGCACTCTTTCCAAGCTTCCAAATGTCAAAAGCAATGATCCAGAGGGAATATCTGTGATACCCCATCATTCTCCCTCCTCTGTGACCTTAGCGTAGCGTGCAATGGTATCACGTAGTTGAAAGGCTTCTTCTTTCGGTAAGGCAGGAATGAGATGGGAGGAGCCCATCGTTTCAATGCTTAAAGCATATAACTGATAGCGTCTTAAAATCGGACCCTGTTTTGTAGCAACGGATTGAATTTTGCTCATCGGCACAAGCTGATGTGTTTCATTAATCGCCCCGTGCCGCAGTTTCAGGTATTCTTCGTCTATTTCATATTGCCAGTGCTTATATTTAAGTTTCGGGTGGATAAAAACATCCCAAATTGCCGTTATGATTGAGATAACCAAAACCGCTAGAAGAAGCCATCCGACCCATTCCCACCATAAGAAACGATGGTCGAGGTAAAAAAGTGTACCTAATACAAGAAATCCTATACTGTTCCCAATGATTTCATTAATCGTCCATACTTTGACGACGTCCTTTGATAATGTAAGATTTGGGCTACTAATTTCTGCTGCCATACTGCCACTCCTCTAACTAACTTTCATTTCATCTTTTAATTGTCTTTTTTTCCTGCTTAGAAAAGGATTTTCTAAGTAAACAACCATCCGCATCACTTTTTCAAGCGGCCCTTGTCTAAAACTTTTTAAGAAGAACGTACTTCCTACAACCTGAAGAGTGAAAAGTCCAATTCCAAAGAAAATGGAAAGAAGCACACCCATTCGTCCAAATAAACCGAATCCATAGCCATAGAAAACGGAAGTACATACGACCGTTTGAAGGATATAGTTTGTTAACGAGAGTTTCCCTAAATTTTCAAACCCCTGAAAGAGGTGGCCATTCGACCTACTGTAAAAATAGCTAAACAAACCGATATAGCCGATTGCCAAAACACTTCCACCTATTAAACTCATATCTGGCAGCCAATGGATTTCTTTTGATAGATACAGTGATGCTTTCAATAACAGACCAACCGGAAGACAAATGATCGATATGTATTGAAAAAGTTTAACCCTGTTGCCATGAAGCCAGCCAACATGCGCAGCGTACATGCCAAGAAGCATCATTGGAAGGATAAGAAAAGGCATAAATAAGACGACGAAGAACGCTTCGCCCTCACTCATCTCCATCGGATCTACATTATTACGGTGATGTTTGATCATTTCATAAGAGCCTGATCCGTAAATCTCGATCGTATCCTTTAGATAAACATCGATTTTTTCTTCACTTATGAACACCTCTTCTTCTCCCCCTACGAAACTGATAAGGGTTATGATTGAAAACAGTACCACACACCAAACGAGAATGGTCTTTCGCTTTCGATTGACAAAAAACAGAAGGAGCATGCCCATTACGCCATAAAGAAGTAAAATGTCTCCCTCCCAAAGGAAGATCGAATGCAGAACACCAAATGAGATCAAAATGATGAATCTTCGAAAAAGATGCCACTTTATACGTCGCTTTTTTTCTCGCAAACGATTCCTCATCAAAATCAAAGAATACCCAAATAAAAACGTAAATATAGGCATAAACGAGTTTTCGATAAGAACCTTAATCGCTTCATATCCACCATAATCCAAAGATGATATCCGAAAAAAAGAAATCTCATCTTTCCCGAAAATACCATACTGAAAGATTAATAAATTTGCGATTAAGATCCCAAATAAACTCCAGCCTCGTAGTGCATCCACCAGACCGTTTCTATCCCCGCCCACCATACTGTAGCCTCCTATTTTCATTATAAATTCCAATATTTCCTAACATTTAAGATATCAGTAAAAATAATTTAATTCAATATAAAATTATTGTTTATCAATAAAAAAGCATCGAAACAGGGGGTGTTTTGTAGTAAAATAATGTTAATCAAATATCACAGTAAAAAAGGAGTTTACGAATGAAATGGAAATTTGGGTTTAATCTATTATCGAAAATTTGCATGATCTTGTTTTATATCATTGCTTTACTACTTGTTATTACAACACTGGAACATGTCTCCCTCATTTGGTTCGCTGATAGTGCATTAGCGAAGGCTTTCCGTCCATATGAACCGATTTTCAGCTATGTTCAGTTAACGTTTCAAAATCAGCCAGATCTCTATGATGAGAAATCCTTTTTAACCTTATCGTTTATTTCAATGATTACTAATCTACTCTTTTTAATGTTGTTTCTTTGGTTGATGAGGAAGTTATTAAAAAACATTTATTTGAAAAGTCTTTTTCTATATCAAAACGTATCGATCATTTGGAGGCTCGGCATCATAACCATTATCCTAGGTACTGCATCAACTTACATCGATGAACAAATCACATCTCGAACACTAGACTTGCTAAAAATCTCGAACGCTACGATTGATTACTCGACATTAAATTATATCGATACCTTAATAGGCGGAATTATACTGATCCTTATCGCCTCTGCCTTAAAGTACGCTGTAAACGCAGTTGAGGAA
Source organism: Bacillus sp. es.036 (assembly GCF_002563635.1). Classification (NCBI taxonomy): domain Bacteria; kingdom Bacillati; phylum Bacillota; class Bacilli; order Caryophanales; family Bacillaceae; genus Bacillus; species Bacillus sp. es.036. Next base: position 556,144 of record NZ_PDIZ01000001.1, on the reverse strand, counting down.
AATGAACAAACAATCTAACAACAAAGCAGGCGATGGACGATGATTCGAATTAAACTGGATGTGAAAACGAAAAAGGATAAGCTATTCATTTTAAGACGTTAAATCTCCTATTTGGACCTACTGTCAGCCTATTGATTGCGAAGGAGGAGAGCGCTTTGGCACTCTCCTCTTTCTATATTAAAATTCCCAACTCCTTAAACACCGCAAAACCCTAACAGCACATTCAACGCGCTCACAAACCATTTATTGGGTTTAATGCATCTCATTTCCGGTTACATACCCTATGTACTTAACAAACAGAGGAGATGAATAAAAATGGCAGAGAAAGATCCAAAACAAGCAGCAGCACATATGAGTGAGGATAAGAAAGATGATATTATGCAGAACTTCAAAACCTTCAAAGACTACCTCGGTGACCAGGTTCATAAAGGCGAAAAACTCGGTCTTGGTGAAGAAGGATTATCAAAAGGTGCTAAGCGCGTTGCAGACTATCTAGCGAAGCATGAAGAACCACGCAACCGTGAAGAAAAAGTATTAAATGAACTATGGAACGTAGCAAACGAGGAAGAACGTCAGCATATGTCTCACGTTCTCGTGAAACTCGCTGATCAAACAAATTAAATCCATACAAAAAGCCGTCATCCTTTAGAAAGGAAGACGGCTTTTTTGGTTTATTTCCTATTCCTGATAATACTTGGACATGGCCATCACCATCGCGCCCATACGTGGTGTGGTTGGTGTTAAGACGCGCTTAACTCCGCGCTCTTTAAGGTGTTCTTCCGTTACTTCCCCAACGGCTACAGGAAGAATCTCATCATTTAAAAGAGACAGGATCGCGTTTTTCTTTTTCTTATTTTCAACATAGTCAAAAAAGTACCGAACCTGGATGGCGCTTGTAAATGCCACCGCATCAAGTAACCCACTTTCCATCTCCTCAACCAATTGTTCGACCACCGCTTCTTCAGGAGGCGTGTGCTCGTATGGATAAATCGTTCGAACGGTATTATTTGCTTGCTCAAGCGTTTTAATAAACGTTGGCACATTCTCTCCATGCATTTGAAGAGCAATGGATTGATTTTCGATCGCGAGTGATTCTTCAAGTTGATGGATCGTCCCCCGATCCGCTACTGTTCCAGGTGTAATGCCTTTTTGCTTAAAATGCTGGAATGTTTTCGTACCTCGAACGGCAATCGGAACTGTTCGAAGTAGCTGTTCATAAGGCTTCCCTAGACCGTTTGCTTCCGCAAGCTCAGCCATTCTCTTTTCGCCCATACCTGTTGTAAAAATCACTAATTGTGGAGGGTTTTCAATGATTTCTTGTATCGATTGAACAACATGCGCCGCGTTTGTAAAGACGGTTCCCTGCGCGGGGCGAATGAACGCTTTTCCACCCTGTTTTTCGATAAGTGTGCGGATCTCTTCTCCCTTTCGCCCACCCGTTACGGCAATCCTTTTATCCTTAAGTCCCATCCCTCTACCATCTCCTTAAGCCTCATCTTAAATAGAGGGTACAGCACCATGTCGATTTGTTCAACTAAACGCTATTCTAGCGTGACATAAATAAACCCATCCTCAACTTCGACCGGAAACGTTTCGACCTTGCTGTTAAGAGCTGATTGAAGACTCCCTGTAAAGAGATCAATGCAACACTGGTGGTCGAGGCACGTAATAAATCGCCCCGACATTTCTCCATTCACGATGGGCCCGCCCTTAGGACAACGGTTATGAAGCGCTCGAAACGTGCCATCCGGCAGACAAAATATCGCAATGGATAGCTGGAGTAAATCAATTGCACGACCAAAACCAGGAATGTGATCACGTGTTCTTCCGACATTGATTTTGACAGCTTGAACCGGCATCGTATCGATCCTCCTAAAACCTACTATTCTCTTTTCACTAGCTTTGTGCTGTTCGATTGACTTGATCACTTCTCGGGACAAGCGTTAAATTAGTTTTTCGTTTTCGTTCTTCGGGAAAAAGTTGATTAGAAGGAATGTCAGAAACCGGCGCTAAACGACTAACGAGTTTTGCTAAAATGACAGCTTCTGAAGTATCTCCGTAAAGAATCGCCCCGATCACATGACCATGTAAAGTGACAATTTTTTTGTAAACGTGACGAATGGGATCAATCCATTGGTACGTTCTCGTATCCTCCGTTTCAAGCACTTGACCTGCAGAAAACAAGCTGATACCTGAAATATTTAAAGTTGTTGAAGGTATGGAACCACGGTATTGTTTCGGACACCCTGCAATCGTACCTGCTAAATGTTCCGCTTGATCAAGAATCGGATCAATCACACCGTAAGTAACGTCCCGATGCTCTGCACATTCACCTATCGCATAAATACATGGATCACTTGTTTGCAAATAGTCATCGACTAGGATACCACGGTGAACTTCCAACCCACTCTTTTTCGCTAACTCCACATTCGACTTTACACCAACAGCCATAAGAACGAGATCGGCTTCAAGCGAAGTCCCATCAGAAAAAGTGAGCGATTGTGCACAAGAGTCCCCGTTAATTTCTTTTGTTCGTTTGCATAAAGCAAATTTCACACCTAATTTTTCTAAATCTTCTTGTAGCATTTCAGATGCAAGTCGGTCAAGCTGCCGATTCATCACATTAGGTTGATGATGAACAACCGTCGTATCAATCCCTTGTTGAACAAGCCCCATCGCTGTCTCTAAGCCTAGAATACCAGCACCAATCACAGCTGCTTTTCGATAACGTTTTGATGCATCCATTAAGGCTTTGCAATCGTTCATAGAACGGAACGTCATAACCCCGTTCTTTCCAGCTCCTTTCACTGGAAGAACGTGCGGATTAGCACCTGTCGCAAGAACAAGCGTGTCATAGTTGATCTTCCGTCCTCTATCTGTTTTCACATGACGACTGAGTGGATCAATCATTACCGCTGTTTCATTCTCTATGAGTCGAATCCCTCGCTGTTTGTACCAATCTTCATCTTCTAATTCTGCTTTTTCAACAGCAATATCTTGTTGCAGAATCCGCGAAAGTAAATATCGCTTATAAGCAGGCTCCTTTCCAATAATCGTTATTTCGAAACGAGAAGACTTCATCGAAAGCAAGCGTTCAAGAAATTGAATGCCAGCAAGTCCATTTCCAATTACGACAAGGCGTTTCACGGAATCCCCTTCTTTCTGGACTGTATAATATGCAAAATCGTACCATGTTTGAAAATTGAAAATAACAAATTGGTCATATATCCTAACAGGGTTTTGAAAGAAAGGACACCATTTGGATAGTTTTATGATTTCAGCAAATGATAAAGAGAGATCATTTTCGGAGTGATGATGAGATGAAAAGAAGACGATTCGTACGTTCTTCTTCATTACTAGAGGAACAAATTAAGCTTGAGTTTCATAACAGTGAAGACCTAAAACAAAAAACCATTCAGCTCGACGGTCTCACGCTAACATTGTTGTATCTTGATGACATTTCTGATCGCATGGTCATTCAAAAAACCATTCTTAGTCCACTACTAACTGTGTTAAGTGAAGACACGAAGATTAGCCCAACCGATATTCCGGACCTCATTCCAATGGCAGCGGTGAATAATATTAACGATCACAGTACCATTTCAAGACACCTGATGGATGGCTGCACGGTGCTTATTGCACGGGAAACGACTGATGATCACGTTTACTCTGTAAAAACGACGTATTCCGTCAAGAGATCACCGGATGAACCGGTGAATGAACCGACGATTAGTGGGCCACGAGATGGTTTTATCGAATGCATTCAGGATAATAAAGCACTATTGCGTGCTCATTTAAAAACGAGCGATCTTTTGTTTGAGCAGTATTTTGTTGGGAAAGATGTAGTGACGTCGATTTCAATCGCATACTTACAAGGAAAAGCGAGCGAGACATTAATTAACGAAGTGAGAGAGCGACTCACTCAAATTAAGGTAGATTATATTACAGATGCAGGAGTGCTTGAGCAGCTGATTGAACGCAACCCTCTTTCTGTTTTTCCTGAATTAGCCTCAACTCAGCATCCAACGAAAGTAGCGAATGCGCTACTTGAAGGGCGCGTCGCTCTTATGACAGATGGCTCGCCGACGGTATTAATTGCACCCACAACACTGAACATGCTTCTGCAAACACCTGACGACTATTACTTTAAATGGATTCCAGCCTCTCTCATTCGGTTGTTGAGCTATTTCACAGCCCTGATTTCAGTTCTCTTGCCTGCAGCTTATATTTCACTCATTTCGTTTCACCATGGACTTATTCCTACAAGTCTTGCGGTTTCACTCTCAAAGACGAGGGAAGGCGTTCCGTTTCCTTCCGTTATTGAGGCCTTTATTATGGAGCTTACTATTGAAATTCTACGTGAGGCTGGGGTGCGACTCCCCAAACCCATTGGTTCGACAGTAAGCATCGTCGGGGCCATTGTTATCGGCGAAACTGCCGTAAGCTCAGGAATTGTTAGTCCGATGATGGTCATGGTGATTTCATTTACAGCGATCTGTTCTTTTGCTATACCGAATTACCAGCTAAGCCTTGCGCTCAGAACGATTCGATTTTTTATCTTATTTTCTGCAGCAATGCTTGGCGTCTATGGCATGCTAATCGCCATCTTTATTGTGACGACCCATCTTATTAAACTTAGAAGCTTTTCAAGCCCTTATATGGAGCCATTTGCGCCCATTCATTTCAGACGATGGAAAGACTCCTTTATACGGCTCTATTACCGTGTGGGAAAAAGGACGGGGATTTAATTGCAAACCAACCAGCACTCTCTTCCCATCATTATCTTTTTTATTTCAACCATCATTGGTGTTGGAATCGTCACGTTACCACGTGAAACAGCTACGATTGTTGGACAGCCAAATATGTGGATTAGTGTGATTCTCGGGGCGATGATCGCCTTCATTAACGCGCTGTTTATCTTTATGTTAATGAAGAAATATCCGCTGAAAACCGTTTTTGATATCGCGCCGGAATTAGTAGGAAAATGGATTGGAAAGCTGCTTAATCTAATTTTCGTTTGCTACACGATTGCGATTTCCGCCTACATCATTCGAACAATGGCTGAAATTGTGAATTATTACTTACTTGATAAAACACCCAAATTCGTTGTCTTGCTAGTTTTTGTACTCTCTTGTATGTATCTCGTGTCAACAGGGCTTTCAAACATCCTGCTCTTTTTACAACTGTACTTCCCAATTATTTTGTTAATGTTTCTCCTCTTAACCTTACTTAGCATTAAAAATATTGAACCGTCTCACTTAAGACCGATCATGTATATGGATGGAATTGACCTATTAAAAGGAGTCAATTCCACCTTTTTCTCGTTCGTAGGATATGAGCTTCTTATGGTGTTATCAGGACAACACCGCCTTACACGCTGGAAACCAGTTGTGTTTATTCTAGGAATCAGCATCGGCAGTGTATGCTTTATTTACGTGCTGTTTTTTATCCTAAACATTGGTGTTCTTAGTATTGAAGAGCTAAAGGTGATTACGTTTCCAACGATCGAAATGGCAAAAGCGATCGAATTCCAGGGGTTTTTCTTTGAAAGATTTGAGCTTCTCTTTTTATTTGGATGGATTATCACGATTTTCACCACCCTAACCGCATACTATTATTCTGCGATGCTTGGCGTTTGTAAAACCGTTAACTGTAAAAAATCACTATTGATGAATGCCATCATCGGCTTGCTCATCCTCACGCTCTCGCTGCTACCATCGGGCATTACGGAGCTGTTTTCATATGGAACCTATTTAAACTATTTATCGTATGCTTCTTTAATCGCCATTCCTCTATTGTTATTCCTCTTTTCATTCAGAAAGGGGGCGATGAAATGAAGAAAGGCTTGCTTATTTTCATTTCTCTTCAACTTCTCTTCCTTACTGCGTGCTGGGATAGCAATGAAATCGAGGATTTGGGGATGATCATGGGGATTGGGCTCGATTACAATGAATCGAATGACGACGTCTTTTCCATGACTAACCAGTACGTTGTTCCAAACAATATAGAAGGGACACAGTTTGGAAGTTCAGGAGGAACTCCTTATCAGAACATCACATTAAACGGCAGCAACTTCTTTCAAATTATCCGTGAAAACTCCCTTGAAACAGACCGTCCGCCAAACTATACCCACTTAAAATCCATAGTTCTTACGGAAAGGCTTTTAAAAGAAGAGCCGTTAAAGCAGTTAATTAGCTTCTTCCTACGAGATCATGAATTTAGGAGAACAGTGGCCGTTTTTATTACGAAAGAATCCGCATCTGATATTCTGGCGGTTGAACCGACGAAAGAAATGTTCCCAGCAGTACAGTTAAAGGAACTCACACAAAACCATGATCGAAGTTTGTATGTTCAAGAAACGCTTAAATTTGGAGAAGTGTCTAAAAAAATTACCGAAGGGGCAAGCTTCGTTATCCCAGAAGTTGGAATCAACCAGGGACGTATTCGACTGCTTGGTGCTGGGATCATTTCCGATAAATCCCAGCAGATCGTTGGTTGGCTCACTCCAGAAGAAATTGCTGGATTAAAGTGGATCACGAATAAAGTAAGCGGTGGATTAGTAGCGATTAAAGAGAAAAATTCCGAGGCGGATCAAGCTGTGCTTGAGATTACGAAAGCAAGCACGTCTATCGAACCCGTGTTAAAAGATGGACAGCTGACCATTCAGTTAACAGTAAAAAGTTCCCTTAAACTTGCAGAAGACTGGGAAATCAAGCGAGATGTTTTTCAAGAAGGGTGGGAAGATGAGCTAAAAAAACAGGGCGAAAAGGTGGTCAAAGAAGAGATAGAGCACGTAATCTCCATCGCCCAGGAGCAAAAGCTCGATTACCTTGAGTTTGGTACGTGGACAAGCATTAAACAGCCCGCCTATTGGCAAAAGCATCATAAAGATTGGGAACGTATTTTTGCTCAATTGCCTGTAACGATTGATGTCGATTTCACTTTAACTGGCTATGGTACACAGGATATAAACTAATGCTTCGGAAAAGAATAAATAATAAAGGATGAAACCATTTTGGCTTCATCCTTTTTAGTCATGCTATGAATTTGTCACAAGCTCAACAGGCTTCGACTCCGGCACAATCGGCTGCTTCACTTCTTTTTCACGTCCCGCGCGCTTAATGAAGAAAGCAAGCACAAACGCTAAACCTGCGATAAAGGTAGCGATAAAGAACGCGAAGTTAATGCCTTCAAGCATCGCTTGCATGGCGACCTGCTGTTGGAGCGTAGCCGGATCAACTCCCGCGTTTCCAGCCGCAGCTTCTTTCGCAAGATCAGCCGCAACAGATTCCGTCCGGTTGGACATAATCGTCACGAGAAGGGCTGTGCCAATCGCTCCTGCTACCTGGTTTAACGTATTGTTCATTGCTGTACCGTGCGGATAAAAACGAGCTGGCAGTTGATTTAACCCGTTTGTTGATACCGGCATCATCACCATCGACATCCCGAACATGCGTACAGCATGAAGAATCATAATGTAGTTATACGTTGTCTCCATCGACAGTGTACTGAAGAGGTACGTCGTAACAACCGTAATCGCAAGACCAGATGTTGCAAGAATACGCCCACCAATTTTATCAAATAAACGACCCGTAATCGGTGACATAAAGGCCATCACGAGTGCTCCTGGCAGCATCATTAAACCGGCATCAAGCGGTGAAATACCTCGAATTGTTTGTACGTAGATCGGAAGCAACAGCATTCCTGAAAACATCGCCATGTTCACAACCATCGTAATGGAAGAAGAAAGAGCAAACATTGGATATTTAAAGATCGTAAAGTTTAGCATCGGTCGCTCTTGCTTCGACTGTCGAATAATGAAGGTTGTCAGTGCGATAACGCCGATCCCGATCGTTAAATACACTTGCGGACTATCCCATCCTTTATTCCCTGCAGAACTAAAGCCGTAAAGAATACCACCAAACCCTGCGCTTGATAAAATAAGTGAAAACAAATCGAGTCGAATGTTTACCTTTTCTTTCTTATCTTTTAATAAGAAGAACCCAAGCAAGAAGATTGAAATCGCAATTGGCGTAACAAAGTGGAACAGCATTCTCCAATCATAATGTTCGATAATCCACCCAGATAGCGTTGGACCAATCGCTGGTGCTGCCATGAGAATGAGTCCGAAAACACCCATAGCCGCTCCCCTTTTTTCAATCGGAAAGCTAATAAGCATCACGTTCATTAAGAGCGGCATCATAATGGCCGATCCTGAAGCCTGTAACATTCTCCCTCCAAGTAGGACAGGGAAAATCTGAGCCATTCCGGCAATCACGGTACCAAGCGTAAATAGCCCGATCGCCACAAGAAAGAGGCGGCGCACTGAATATTTTTCAATTAAAAAGGCCGTAGCTGGAATCATGATTCCGTTCACAAGCATAAAGCCTGTGGTAAGCCACTGAACCGTTGCGGTTTCAATTTGTAAATCCGCCATAATCGACGGTAGTGCAATATTAAGCAGCGTATTATTTAGAAACGCGATAAACGCGCCAACAATTAAAATCGCAAGAATACCGTACTTTGGACGAGGCGTCTCTTTTCCTGATTGACTCATCATCATACCCCCATATACCTTCAGTTCAATTATTTATACCATCGGTTCAAATCTCTCATATCATATACCATGAGTTCAACTTTTGCAATCATTATTTCTTCCCAATGCAAAAGGATTTGTTCCAATGATAAAAGTAAGGTATGATCAGGTTTATACCGACAGTACAATAGTAATCATAACGACTAAACACTATAAAGAAGCAAAAGGTGATACGATGAACGATCGCAAACAGCACGTTATTAAAATGGCGCATCAGCTTTTCATAGAAAGAGGCTTCCAGTCTACTTCCATACAAGACATTTTAGAGTATAGCGGTATTTCAAAAGGAACGTTTTATAACTACTTCTCATCAAAAAACGAATTGTTAATCGCTCTGTTTAAAGCACTTTATGAATCGATGGAGCGAAAGCGGGATGAACTGCTTATCGGTCAGGACCCATCAGACCTTACGATTTTCAAGAAACAAATTGAACTGCAAATGAATACAAATAAAAAAAACAAGCTCATTACCCTGTTTGAGGAAGTGTTTGTTTCAAATGATGAGGACTTAAAACACTTCCTTCGAGAAGGTCAAAAACGAATGCTTCGATGGGTTTACAACCGGTTTCTTGAGCTATTTGGGGAAGAAAAACAACCGTACTTATTGGATGGGGCGATCATGTTTTTGGGGATCCTTCACCATAATGTAAAGTATTATTCGATCGCAAATGGAGCAAGTGCAGATATTTATCCAGTCGTGGAATACAGCGTTGATCGGATGGTTACGATCGTCGAAGATGCGTCAATCACAGATCAACAACTAAACAAACCAGAACAGATGGACGACTGGTTTCCCGAGGGTAACCAATTGTTTCACTCTAACCTCGTAAGTACCATTCGTTTATTAAAAGCTGATCTGGCAGAATCAAATAATGAAGCAATTGAACGATTAGATTTTGTAAAGGACGAGCTTCTCCATTCCAAGAAATCCCGTAAGTTTCTCATCGAGAGCGTTCTTTGTTCGCTCAGAGATGATCCGAAACTTGACCAAACAACTGTTAAACACCTTGATGAGTTAGTTGGCAACTATTTTAAGTAAAGAAAAAGAGGGCTACGCGTCTAAGCCCTCTTCTTTGCTTCGCTTTCCACTCGATCCATAAACTCTTGCACAACGTTCATTTGATCCTTCGGTCGGCTTAACTTCAGCATCGCTCTACCTACAAAATTCACTCCTTTATTATGTCCTTCATAAATGAATTTCGTTTGGTTTTCCCCCATCTTTTCCAACGTAAAGCCAAGCGTGATTTCAAACGCCTTTCCTAAAACAAAGCAAATGCGTTTCACTTTAAGCGTTTCGTGATCTTCGTATGCAAGCGTTTCAACCGTGTACGTTTCCAGTCTTTTTCCTTCACGATATGTTTGGCGATGCTTTGCACCTACTTCATGCTCTTCTTTTTCAATTAACACATGCTCTTCAACCTTAGGCATAATCGCTTTAATATGCTCGTCTTTAAATAATCCCCAAACCGTTTCGATCGGTGCTTCAATCGTCTTTTCTTCTTGCCATTGAATCATTCATTTCCCCTCCCTGATCTAAGAAACTCCTCAATCTCATTTACTTGAAGTTGAAGCTCATTGATTTTATTTTCGATGTTCGCTTTTTTATGACGCAAGAGATCCTCTAAATGAGCAAACGACTCATCTTCCATCACAGATTTCATTTCTTGAATTGTAAATCCAAAGCGCCGAAGCTTACCTAATAAAAGCGCTAGAAAATAGCTACCATCATCATAGTATCTATACTTGTTGATAGGATCCATATAGGCAGGCTCTAACAAATTCACTTCTGCATAATAGCGAAGCGTTTCCTTACTCAAACCCGTTAATGAAGCGAACTCACCGATTTTGTACATCTTTACCTCCTACTTCATCTTAAATCATGGGGTGCACCACCCGGTCAAGCTTACGTTACTACTTTCTTCAAAAAAAGTCAGGCGCTTCAAACCCAAAAAAGGGAACGCTCTTAATTAGCGTTGCCTTTTGGCTAAACTTATTTTCTTGAAATCGATACGCGGCCAACAGAACGATCTGTTGCTTTACCAGTTACTTTAAATTGCAAGCCATATTCAGGAACATTTCTTCCTGCATCCGGCAGCGCTTCATTCAAATAGCTCTTGTCATCGTTAAAGAACTTAACGAATTATTTTCTTATCAGTCATTGTGCGACCAAGGAGATCAGTGTAGTCAATGAACATTTTTTCATCTTTACGAGCTAACCGTCCAACTTCCAGGACGGTTTTTCTAATTCTATTGATAAGCCCCTCAGCGTTAAAAAAACAAACATTTCATTCATCACGGAAATGATGGTGTTGCATACATTAGTACAAGCAAAGCTTTTAACAATTTATGTACAAGCTGCCTAGAAAAAAGTCTAAAGAAAGGAAATGTGAAATGCCATATATTCAACGTTTTACAACAACAACTGATGGCGCGATGACGTTTACCGGAAACACACTGGGATTAAGTAAGCAAAATAATACATTAGCCGCAGGAACACAAGGCTCAATTGGTTCTTTTATTACATTGCAAAATACAGGTGTCCCTACTTACCCTACTCCCCCTCCTGGTACGACACAAAATTATACTGAGAGTTTATCATCTGCTATTTTGCATATAAACAACGTTGCCGGATTAAGTAGAGTTCTCTATGCTGAATTAATATGGGAGGGACAGTATCTCACTAATAACCAGGACATCTCTGGTTTAATTGATAATCCCATTCAATTCGTCGATCCTTCCGGCAATGTTTATAGCATTCCCCCCGATCCAGCGACCTCGTTTGAGCAAGTCTTTAATAACGGTTCTGAAACAGTAGGTTATTATGTAAGGTCTCGGGATGTAACGAGTATCGTGGCTGCTCAATTAGAAGGCACTTATTCTGCAGGAGCTGTACCTGCATTATTAGATCCTGCTTCGAACTCCAATCATGCTGGCTGGACGCTCGCTGTCATTTATGAAGATCCGACACAGCCTCCAAGATTTATGACTCTCTATGTCGGGCTTGAAGCGATTATTTCTTCTGGCACTCCAGTAGACATTACGATAACGGGCTTTAACACGCCGGTTTCTGGCCCCATTAATGGCCGACTGTTAGTCAGTGCTGGTGAAGGAGATGCTTCCATTACGGGTGATCAGCTACTGTTTGGTCCAACCGTTCCTACATTAACGACAATTTCAGGACCGAATAACCCTGTAAACAACTTTTTCGGGTCCCAAATTAACAATGATGCCGGTAACTTAGATACTTCAGGAACTTTTGGAGATCGGAACGCTAATCCTTTTACAGCAACCAACATCAATGCTGGTCGACAAGGATGGGATATTACGAATGTTGATGTCTCCTTCGCCCTCATCAATAACCAGACTTCTGCCGTTGTCCGATTAACAACAGCGGGTGATGGTTACGCTGTAAATGCTTTAGGTGTTCAATTTGATGTAAATGCACCTGTTTTTGAAACGGTTAAATCAGCTACGCCTTCCTCTGTAAACGTGGGAGAAATCATCACCTACAATGTATCGATTACAAATACTGGGCTTGTACCAGCAGAAGTCGTTCTCTTTGATGACTTTTTAATTACGCCAGGCGGAACTTTTGTACCAGGTTCACTAATTATCAATGGAATACCAAATCCAGGAGACCCAACGGTAGCTCCTATTCCTCTTGGAACAATAGATCCAGATCAATCCGTCGAAATTTCGTTTCAGATCCAAGTCACTTCTTTACCGGAGGGATCCATTTTATCGGATACAACCGAACTGTTCTTCCAATTTGAGAGCTCTCCTGGTGGTCCGGTATTTGAAGGCGTTAGTATTAGTAATCTCGTTGATGTGCTCGTTCAATCGCCAATTCCCCCGATTCCAAGTGTACCAGTCAACTATATTGGACGTTGTAAGAAGTGCCAGAAGAAAAAATCAGGCTGTCGTCAGTGTAGACGCTGTCTGTAAAGATCAAAATGCAATCAAAAAAGAAGGAGCGCTAATTTGCGCTCCTTCTTTCCTTTTATTTTTTTGTAATTAGAACTCGTCCAACAGAACGATCTTTTGCTTCACCTGTTACTTTAAACTTCAATCCATATTGTGGCACATTACGGCCAGCATCTGGAATCGCTTCGTTTAAGTAACTCTTCTTATCATTGAATTCTTTTACAAATTGGTTCTTCTTGTCAGTTAGAGTGCGGCCAAGAAGCTCGCTGTAATCAATGAACATTTTTTCATCTTTACGGAGACTGAATGCTGCATCATGGATTTGATAACGCGTTTGCGCTACTGTGCCATCACTCCAGAACAATTCATGTTGGTCAGCATCAACTACGCCAAGGTAGCCTTCTCCTGGGTGAATGCCTGTCCAGTTATCAGAGTATTTATTATCCGCATACCAAACAATTAAACCTGGATCATAAGACATCAGACTTGCACCGCGTGAAATGTGATCCAACCCTTTATCAACACCCTGGTGGTTTCTCCATTCAAGAAGATAATAGTGTTCAGATACTTTAATACCATCATCTTTCGTAAATCCTTGTAGATCAACCTTTGGCTCTCCTTCAGCATTATCAAAGAAAAGCTCATTGCCATCCGCCGTTACGCGAACATCATCCACATAAAAACCAGGGTTAATTGCTGCACCATCAGTCCAGTAATTGATTTTCACCTGAACGTCTTTACCAGCATAAGCACTTAAATCAAAGGAAGCATCAATCCATCCATCTGATTTACCCGTAATGCCGTCACCCGGGTTACTATCGTGTGGATTGGTTTGTGTTGTAATGTTACCAGGAATTGTATTCCAATTCTCACCGTCTTCACTCACTTGAATGGAACCATAATCCCAGTCTTCTTCAATGTCATACCATGTTTTGAACGTTAACTCTGCAGATGCAGCACTTGAGAGATCGACATTCATGACAGCCGAATTGTCTAAATCATTGTCGCTTCCACTGAAATATTCATAGTCACCACTGAATGGTTCGTTAATGACCGTTTCTTTATCTGGCAGGTTAATACGAAGCGCATCAAGGTTTGTCCCTTTCGTATTCGCCTGATCAAGATAAACTTCTAAACCTTTTTTATCAATGTCTTCTAAATCTACTTCATCATACTTCAACCAGTTTCCATCTTGAGAAGCTTGTAGAAACTCCTTCGACCATGCACTAAAACCAGTCGGTTCCGTGCCTGGAACTTTTCCTGCCCAGCTACCGCTAGCCATAATGGACCAGTAAGCAACCGCTTCTCCTTCACCTGAGTACTGCGTATCATATTCATCAGGTAGACCTAAATCATGACCATATTCGTGCGCAAATACGCCGGCAGCGCCGTCGGCAGGCTCGATTGTGTAGTCGTACGCATACATTGAGCCTTCACCCCAGTAATCGACTTCTGGTTCTGGAGATCCTTCAATTGGGAAAATCCCTCCAAGATTCCAACGGTGGGACCAGATCGCGTCAGGTCCAAGTTGGCCTCCGCCTGCTTCTTCCCCAACAGCCGAGTGAACAACCATTAAGTGATCAACTAAACCGTCCGGCTCACGGAAGTCTCCGTCGCCATCAAGGTCATAACGATCTTCCTGATCATAGTCTGCTAGATTTAAATCCGGGTCTGCAGCGGCTGCAGTAAGAGCTTCCTTCACAAGTCCACGTGCATCCTTATCACTATCATCTTCAGTAGGAAAGTTCCCACCGTATTCAGCCGCATTTTTAGATGCCATATACCAACCAGCAACCTCACCATTCACGGTATAAGCGCCATCGCTTTGCTCTTCATAGAATTGCTTCATAGATACGAGGTTTTCCCCATTCGGCCCTTCATACCCGTCTTCGCCGAAAATCATATCTTGATAATGTTCTTTCACATAGTCCTCATAGTACATGTCCGATTCTTCTGGCTGGATGCTGTTATGAGGAAAATCTGGGAATTCAACAAGCAGAACGAGGACGTTATCTGATCGAACGTCTCCGTCATATTCTTCTTCAACAACCGGTGCAAGGTTTTTACCACCTTTACTATATTTCCCCTTCGCTTTATCCTTGTTGCCATTTTTTAATTTTTCATTAATATCAGCTTCAACCTCAAGCTTCTCATCTTCTAATTCACCACTAGAATCCTTTTCTTGAAGTGATTCTGATTTCTTTTCCAGAAAACTTTCCAATGCTTGTTCGGCATCCTCTGCTGAAGCATTCTTTGAGATTTTGCCGGACTCTTTTAGCATCTCAATCAATTTCTCTTCATTCGCAATCGCGAGATCAAATGGTCCTTCCTTATGTACTGCTTCTTTCTTCACTTCCTGCTTTACTGGAGTTGTGTCGGTTTGAACCGCTGCGCTTGCGCTAGGTGTTGAAAATGCACTTAGCGTTAACGCGGCAATCATCGCCATCGACAATACGTTTTTCCCTTTCAAAATCCCATTCCCCCTAAAAATGTTTTTTACAATAACTTTACAATAATCTCACTATATCCCTTTATCTGAAAAATTTGAATGATCCGAAAGTCACGACGTTCGGCAATTAACTTTAAAATAAACGTATTTTACTAGAAAAATGACAATATCCTACCAAAAGTAATGGTTCTAAAGTATTGCACTTCACCGTTACTATTATTTTTTCGCAATAACGCTTCGACACATTAAACTCAAAAAACCAAGGGTCAACGTAAATCGTTGACCCTTGGTTTTCTATTTACTATGCAGGTATATTAATTACCTTCTCTTTGAAGATCTTGCTGAATTTGCTTTTTTAAATCCTCGATATACTTCTCACTTAGTTTCTCATTTATTTCAGCATTTTTTGTTTTTTTCTTCAAATAATCTTCTAACGCCTCGTGGATTTCCGTACCGCTAGCATTGTCTGGAATCTCACCAGAATCCTTTAGCATTTTAATGATTTTCTCATCATTTGCGATCATCTTAATCTGTGCAGAGAAATCACTTTCCTTTTCTGCTTCTCGACTCGTTTGCTCCGAATTTTGACTTGATGAGTTAGAGCCCTTCTCTTCCATACTTCCACAACCAGTTAGTAAAGCGGCCACCAATAGAACGAACAAGATTTTCTCACGTTTCATGGAGTCTTTCTCCTTCCATTGATACGAACTTTCTTTACTAGACGAGATCTCCCTTATAAAAGTTACAAAGGGCTAGTAAACTCCAATAAAAACAAAAAACCCACCAAGTGACGTTTTGGTGGGTTTCTCCTAAGTATTTAAATTTTGCACATGAAGGATAAAAAGCTAAAAAACCCCTCTCTACCTAATCACCATTCCACGACAATAAATGTTAATGGCAATAATAGCACAACCGCATTGACAACAATGCCCGCTACAGCTAGTTTTCTTTTGGATAAACGATACGCAATCGTTCCTAAAACAATGCCGACGGCACAAATTAGGATAGGGAAAAAGATCGGAAAGATTTCGATCGTTGTAAGTTCAATGGCTCCAGAAAGGAAGCTCCCAGCTATGATTGCCGCAAGAAAGCCTGCCGCTATCGATACAATTGATATAAATGTGCTACTTCCATTAATTGATGTAGGTGTTTTCGTCATCCTGTTGCTCTCTCCTTTGGTGTAACGCGTCTCTCTATTAACTAGTTACCCGAAACCAAATGGAGATAATCTTTCTAATGTTTTGATTCAGACAAGAGCTGCATTTCTAATAGTTGTGCTTTCTCATTTAGTTCTTCATCCGCTTTCAACAACTGAAACAGGCCTCTCATCACAATTTCATCAGGATTTGATTTCCTGGATTCTTCAGAAATACGATCGGTCACTTCAAGATAGTAGTGCGACTGATCGAGCTGATGAATGCTTTCATAAAGACTTTTCCATGCGTTTTCTCTTTTTTCAAATGAGGTAAATGCGCCTTCGCGATCCATTCCAACAGAGAACGGACGCATCATCTCATCATCAAGAAGAGGATTACTTTTTCCAGCAAGATAATCTTTTGCTAGAATATCAATCTGCCTGACAATGTGTTTACCAAGTTGATCAGGGGCGAGTTCATTTTCAGAAGAAATCATTAAGCCGGTATATGACGTGTAGATGGATTGCGTCATCCACATTAAATCCCATTTGTATGGTTCAATCTCGCTTCCATATAAATCGATTAA
The DNA here is from genome assembly GCF_002563635.1 of Bacillus sp. es.036. NCBI lineage: Bacteria > Bacillati > Bacillota > Bacilli > Caryophanales > Bacillaceae > Bacillus > Bacillus sp. es.036. The sequence goes on along the minus strand of NZ_PDIZ01000001.1, from coordinate 539,453 downwards.
ATTTCGCTCTAACCAGCTAAACAGGCGTCCTCTCATGCGATGCCCCATTCCTTCTAGCTTCTCGCTGCTTTGGGCAGACTCTCCCCGCATGTGCATTTTCATATACGCTTTATATTCTAATATACCTTCAAATTGAACTTGAAACTGTTTTGCGAACCGTTCATATGGGGGTAGATTCCCATCTAACCCCACGACAAAAGCCCGTTCAAATACAAGCTGTTGGTAATGTTCATAAATCGAAATGATTAAATCTTCTTTTGACGGAAAAAATGTATAAAGCGATCCCTTAGACACACCGACACTATCCGCAATTTGCTGCATGGACGTGTGGGTATAGCCTTGCTCTGCGATCAATTCAACTGCCGCCTCTAATATTGCCTTTCGTTTATCCATATCGTTCACCTCGATGTCTTCTTTCAACAGAATACACTACTTCATAAGTGAAATGATAGTCACAGTGTGTCCTGTGATAAGAGTTACGTTGCTATTATTTAGTAAAGCCTTGCTCTATCATACGTTAGACACAATTTTTGCCCAAAATCTATTTTCAAGCACACTCATTTCTTGACTTCTTAATTGATATCCGTAAAAATGACTATTGAGTCAAACACATTAAAACTTTATATTTCAACAAATATGGGGTATAAATGACATCAGATTGACCGACCAGTCGAAAACGAACAGAGGAGGCTCTTCTATGCTGAAATGGATTTTACAACGCTCCAAGCTTTTCATTATCTTCATCCTATTATTTGTCATTGTTGGAGTGTTTACATTTATTCAACTTCCACAACGTGAAATTCCAGAAACAACGGTGAATATCGGAACGATTAGCACGGTTTATCCTGGTGCCACGGTAGATACGGTTGAACGATCAATAACGAACCCAATCGAGTCATCACTTAGTTCGATCGATGGGATTGCAGAGGTCACATCATCTTCTGCAGCTGGCTTTTCAAACATTGTGGTTGAAGTCGCAGAAGGCGAAAGTAAAAAAGAAGTATTTGGTGACGTTCGCCAGGCCGTTTCCGATGCCTCTACTTCTTTCCCAGAAGAAGCTTTCGAACCGGATGTGAATGAATCGACGGCGAAAATGCCGATTGTTTCCTATCATCTGACAAGTGATAATCGCGACAATCTCTTCTCCCTACAGGAAGAGTTAAACCGCTGGAAAGATGAAGTAGAAGAATTATCAGGCGTTTCCGGCGTAACAATCAAAGGACTGCCTGAAGAACAAATTTTAATTGAATTAAAGCAAGATGAACTAAAGGATTCTGGGCTGAACGTAACCGACGTTCAAAGTGCGATTAACAATGAGTACTACCCAACGCCTTTAGGAAAACAGGAAATGGATGATAAAGTCGTTCAGCTTTCTGTCGAAAATTATGACTCTCTTGACGAGATGGAAGAGCTGTTTGTTGGTAAAAACCCTGATGGCGACGCGGTTTACTTAAAAGATATCGCGACAGTCGAAGTGAGTCCAAAAGAACTTGAAGATATCATCACATTTGAAGGGAAGCCTTCCGTATCCTTCACGGCTTATGTTAAATCAGGTGAGGACATTCCTACTGTTGATGAGCGTGTAAGTGATAAGGTGGATGAATTATCAGAAGGTCTCCCTTCTAACGTTGAACTTGAGCCTTATTACTCACAAGCCTCGATCGTAACGGATATTTTTGATGGCTTGTTCTTATCACTAGCGATTTCTGTTCTAGCCGTTATTGTAGCAACGTCCCTTGGACTTTCTGGATCTGGTGCACTTGTTGTTGCACTAGCAGTTCCAATTTCTGTCCTTATGGGCTTTATCCCTCTGCCGTTCGCTGATGTGGACCTTAACCAGATTTCCGTAATCGGGTTAATCATCGCACTCGGGATTATCGTCGATGACTCTATCGTAATTAACGATAACATCCAGCGAAGATACAAACTGGGCGACAAAGGCATGATGGGAGCTGTCAATGGCGTTAAAGAGATTTGGGTTTCGATCGTCACCTCTTCTCTTGCGATTGTATTTACATTCCTGCCGCTCATTTTCCTTTCAGGCGGAAACGGTGCCTTTATTCGCGCCTTGCCTACGGTACTAATTACAACAATCATTGCATCAACGCTTGTCGCACTAATCTTTGTACCGATTTTACGCTACTTCTTAAGCAAACGATCGAAGAAGCCAATGTCAGATGCACCAGGGCTATTAGGAAAACCGCTAAATAAACTAGCTGATGTTTATGCCGATAAGCTTCTAAAGAATTTTTCTAAAAAACCGATCCTTGTTTCTATTCTTGGCCTCGTTCTTACAACCGCCATTTTTGGGTTAGTTGTGTTAACACCGTTTGAATTCTTCCCGGCAGCAGATAAGGAAGAAGTAACGGTTGATATTACCCTACCAATTGGAACCCCAATTGAGGAAACGCACGATACGCTTCAAGAAATTGAAGACAGATTAAAAACAGATGACGGCGTTTATGAAACAAGCGTCTTTACCGGTACAGGTACGCCGGGACTCTTTAATAGTTCCCTAACGAGCACCGGTGAAAATACTGGCCAAATCGTCGCTCGCGTTGATCGTGAGAATCAAACGACGCAAGGTCTCATTGACGATTGGACAGATAAATTAAGAAATGAATATCCAGATGCAGAGATCTTTATGGAAACGATCCAACAGGGTCCTCCAGCAGGTGCACCTGTGACCGTCACCGTCTCTGGACCAGAAATAGATAAGCTAATTGAACTTCGAGATAACCTAAAAAATGAAATTGAAGGACTTGAAACGGACCTTGTCGTCGATGACGTTGGTGACTTTGAACCTTCAGTTGAATACGTTCCAGACCGTGATGCCCTTGAAGAAAACGGCATTACAGTTAATCAAGTTAGTCAGCAAATTCGTCTAGCAACAGCAGGCATTCCACTAAAAGCATTTGATAACGGCGTCGTGAAACGCGACATGAACATCGTGCTTGAAGGAAGCGAAGATGAAGTTGATCTCTCAAACCTTGAGCTTCCTGCTGCTTCCGCTTCTTCAGGCGGACCTCCTGAACTGATTTCGTTAGATGAGCTTGTCACAACAAAAGAAAGTGAACAAATTCAAAAGATTCCTCACATTGATGGCGAACGCTCGATTACGCTTCGTGCCTTCCCGAAAGACGAGGAGAATTACAAAGAAAATGTAACGGAGATTGTGGAAGATCAGCGTGACCAGCTTGATGATGCTGATTACAGCATGACACTTGGCGGTGAAAATGAAGCACAAAATGATTTCTTTGCGGAAATTACGGTTCTCTTCATTATCGTTCTGTTCTTAGTGTATCTGTTAATCGCGCTACAATTTAATTCACTATCGCTACCGTTCCTTGTACTCGTTGCCGTATACCTTGCGATCGCAGGTGCCATCCTTGGTCTATTCGTAACGCAAACGCCAATTAGTTTCCTTGGCGTGATGGGAATGGTGTCACTCACAGGTATTGTCGTTCGTAACTCGGTTGTGCTTATTGAGTTTATTGAACAAGCCATTAAGAAAGGCATGGATGTGAAAGAAGCTGTCATTGAATCTGGACGTGTACGTCTTCGCCCAATTATTCTTACAGCCATCACATCAATCGTTGCCTTAATCCCAGTTGCGGTAAGTGGCGATGCGCTCTTTACACCACTTGCGGTTACGATCATTTCAGGTATCCTCTTCTCAGCTGTACTCACACTGATCATGGTGCCGATGCTTTACCTCGTGTTCTATCGATTTAGAAGAAAGAAACCAGCGCAAGAAGAAATGTAAGTAGCATAAAAGCGCTCAGGACATGATTCCTGAGCGCTTTTAATAGGTTATGGAAACTATACCCAATTATCCTTATAGTCGTTTATATATCCCTCCATTCTCCTCGGTTTCTTATTCGTCACCTTCTCATATTCGTTTGTGATCCCCTTCGCTAATCCTAATTTTGTCGGAAAATGAATCCCGACTACCACATCAATGAATTCCTTTTCCACCCCTTTTTTCAACATAAACTCTTTAAATTCTTTAACAGTTGGATTCGTGTAGTGAATCTCCACTTGAAGAACGTCCGTCATTCGTTTAGCAACATCAAAGAAATCCAGAGCCTGATCCCCTGTAATGACATAGTTCTTATTCTGATGATCCTCTGGATGTGTTAAAACCATCGAAGCTACCTCCGCAAGGTCTCTTGTATCAACAAAACTCGTCTTTCCTTTTCCAGCAGGAACAAAAATTCGGTGCCGTACTCTTAATTCATCACCAAGAAAGTCATTCAGGTTTTGCATAAAATACCCAGCACGAATAAATGTATAAGGAATCCCCAGCTTTTTAATCATTTTTTCATTTTTAAAATGATGAATAAAAGGCAGGTATTGCACATCCTTAACTGACAAATAAACAATTTGTTGAACGCTTTTTTCTTTCGCTGTTTGTAGAAACTTCTCAAATTTCATATCACCGCCAGGCGGATAAATGAGGAATACCTGTTCAACACCTTCTAACGCAAGGTCAAACGTGTTTGAATCAGAAAAGTTCAGTTCAACGAAATGGTAGTGATCCCCAAACCTTGATGCTGCTTTTACTACATTCCTCACCGCACATTTCATCGCCACGTTCATTTCTTTCAACTTCTTTGCAACTTCTAGACCAACTTTTCCATTGAAACCCGTTACTAATATAGACATTGCTTTCCTCCTTATAAAGAAGATAATAGATAGCCCTTTCTAGGTAGATAAGATAGCTTTTCAATAAATTTCCTAACGATTAACAATCAAATCTCCCTCTTACTCCAATTTTCTTGAGTGCAATCCGTTTCAACTTTTATGAATGAATACGCTTATTCTATTGTATAGTCTATATGAAGTACATTCTCCACATAATCAATGACTGAAAATATGCATTTAATTGATTATCCTTTCAACACCACTCAAAAAAGAAAGTTTACAGATGCCTTTCTAACTGTACAATAGGGTTAGGATAAAGGAGTGAACTATGAAACCAATTTTACACACCATTTTATTTCACTATTTAAAATTACTCTTACCAGCTTTTCTTTTTGTACTCTCTGCCATTCAAATCACGTCATTTCTATCAGACGTTCATGTAAGTCTTCTATTAAATGAAGTAAATCAATTTAATATAGGAAAACTTTTTCTCGTGTTACTCATTACAATGGGGGCAGTTAGCCCAATGTTTTTATATGATTCTTTGATTTTGAAATCATTGCAAAAAACATTTCCAATGAAACAACTTCTGAAGCAATCGTTTATCGTTAATGCCGTTTCAAATTTGATTGGATCTGGTGGAATCGTTAGCAGCATGCTTCGAAACTATTTTTATCAAACGGAGCAGGACGATCACAGTGAACTATCAAAGAGCATTGGAAACATGACCTACTTTTATTTAACTGGTCTATCTCTTCTTGCGCTAATCAAGATGATCACTTACAGAGAAAGTCCCTTACTCAAAGAAATTCCCTGGCTTTATTTGGTTGTGATCGTCGTTGGACTTTATTTACCTGTTCTCATTTTTTCGTTCTTGTGGAACAACTACCGGACGCGCTCTTTTGGCACGAAAACGAGGCTTCAGCTTATCGCGGTATCATTCCTGGAGTGGAGTTTTGCGTTTCTTGCGATCTGGCTATTAGCAACAATGCTTGACTTAAGCATTTCATTTCATGACCTTTTCCCACTCTTTGTGATCGCTGCATGTGTCGGCATTGTTAGTATGATTCCTGGAGGTCTCGGTTCATTTGATCTCACTTTCATCTGGGGCAGTCAGCTGATTGGTTTACAAAATGAAAAGGTGCTTTTCCTGCTCATTTTATTTCGCGTTGGTTACTTTTTCTTCCCATTTTTACTAGCGATGATTCTGTTCGTCAGAGACTATTGGGAAAAGTGGAATGCGAACTGGGATAACCTCCCGATCGCACTCGTACAAAGACTGAGCCACGTATTCATCACTTTGTTAGTCTTTGTATCGGGATTAATCCTACTCTTATCTGCTGCTTTACCCGGAATCATTGACCGACTAAAAATTCTCGAGGAAATGCACTCGATTCCGTTTCTAGTTAATCTCTCACACCAGCTTTCTGTCGGAGCAGGCTTTGCGCTACTCGGATTATCCAGAGGCATTGAATACAAAGTGAAACGAGCCTATTACCTGACGATCGTTGTCCTTTTCTGCGCGGCTGCATTTACATTTTCAAAAGGGATTGATTATGAGGAAGCCATTTTCCTATTAATTGTGGCATTCATACTCTATCTATCAAGAACGCGCTTTTATCGTGAAAGCTATGTGTTAACATGGAGCAAAACGATTATTGATGCACTCGTTATTCTTTTCATTACGTCGATGTATGTTTTAATTGGGTACATGAGCTTGCCGTCTTCAACGAACGCGATTCCGTCGCAAGTGTTGCCCTATCTGATTACGGATTACCACACGTTGTTTTACAGTGCATTAATTGGATTGTTGATTGCGCTACTTGTCTTCCTTATTGGAAACGCCGTGATTAAACCTAAAAATCCAATCCAGAATTCCGAGCCTAAGCAAGATCCTCACATTCTCGAGCACTTAACAACCTATCGCGGCAATACATTAACGCATTTAGTATTCTTACACGATAAATCGCTGTTCTGGAATGCCAAGCGTACGGTATTCCTAAGCTTTCAACAATCGTCTGATAAACTTGTCGTCCTTGGTGATCCGGTTGGAGAGGAAAACGACTTTTCAAATGCAATTGATGAGTTTCAACAGCTTGCAGATATTCAAGGCTTTACGCCAGTCTTCTATGAAGTGAGCAATGATTTGCTTCCACTTTTACACGAAAAAGGGTTTGGCTTTTTTAAACTTGGTGAAGAAGCATTCGTTGAATTGGAGCAATTCACCTTATCCGGTAAGAAAATGAAGGCGCTACGCGCAGTTAAAAACAAATTTGAACGTGAAAATTATCTGTTTGAAATCGCAACACCTCCTCATAGTGAAGCGCTATTGAATAAACTGAAAAATGTATCGGATGAATGGCTACAAGGAAGGAATGAAAAGGGGTTTTCGTTAGGATTCTTTGACGTTGATTATTTGAATAAGTCGGAGATCGCCATCATGAAAGAAAATGATACGATTATCGCCTTTACTAGTCTTATGCCAGTCTACGATGGAAATAAAACCATTTCTATCGATTTAATGCGCTTCCTACACAGCGCCCCGTCTGGCACAATGGACGTTATGTTTCTTTCATTATTTGAATGGGCCAAAGCAGAAGGCTATCAGTCTTTTAACCTTGGCATGGCTCCTCTAGCAAATGTGGGTCAATCCAAATTTTCTTTCCTAAGTGAACGCATCGCTGCCCAAATCTTCCTACATGGCCATATCTTCTATCACTTCCAGGGCCTGCGGAAGTTCAAAGGAAAATACGCTCACACCTGGGAACGCAAATACCTCGCCTATCGCAAAAAATCCTCCCTCCCCTTTACAATGGCGCAGGTCTCGCGATTGATAAGTAAGAAGGGGAGTAAAGGGTAAGGGGGGGGTCAGGTACGTACCTGACCCCCCTTACAAACAACTGTCTCTCTACGACGGACAGCGGATTTATTTCGCTTAAGCTTGAGATGGAACTAAAAAAAGCTGCTGGATTTCCGGCAGCTTTTCGTTTTGGCCAATAAAAATAAGATTTAGCCAATATATTCTAATTTCGGCCAATATATTTCAGTTTTGGCCAATATCCTGAGAATTCGGCCAATAAACCACTGCCACCTATCCCTTAAGCCCTCATCCACTTCCAAATCTCACGAGGGCTAGCATTCTTTCCATACATTAAGATGCCAACTTTAAAGATTTTACCTGCCACCTTCATGCATATCCAGGAAGTTAGAAGTAAGAGACAAATTGACCCGATAATCTGTTCCCATGGCCATACTTCCAGTAGAGAAAGACGGAAAATCAATGTTCCAGTTGCCGTAAATGGAATATAAGAACCAATCGTTGCGGCCATTCCATTCGGCTCTTCTAATACAGGAAGAATGAAAAGCGAAAAGGAGAAAGGCAACATCATAATCGTTCCTTGAAAATTACTTGATGAGGTTACATCTTCAACTGTTGCTCCTAGACCAACGAGTAACGCTGCAAATAAAAAGTAACCAAGCAGTGCAATGAAAATCAATACGATCGTTTTTGGCAAAATCAAGTATTTCAGGATATCCAGTCCTAATTTCCACGCTAAGAATGGAAGAGCACAGAACAGCCAAATGAACACCTGTGACACTCCAAGCAAAAAATAGCCTATGATTTTTCCTTGCATTAATTCGTATGGTTCCATTGACGATAAAATAATTTCAGCCACTTTCTCTTTCTTCTCTTGAGAAGCACTCTGAAAAATCAGCATGCCTGTTAATAGAACGGAGAGAAAAATACTACCGGAAACAATTCCGGGCAGCAAACGGGCGTTCAACAATGAAGCCATCCCACTGGAGGTCGATCCCCCTGATATCATCGAAGGTAAAAAACTAAACAATATGATAATGATAGGTGTCATAAAAACGGAGATCAAAAAAGACTTATTGGTCATGTTCCGCTTAAACTCCCATTTCGCAACTTTCAAACTATTTTTCATAGCTCAGGTCCTTTCTGCCACTTGCGATGCTAACAAAAATGTCATGTAGAGAGATTCGATCAAGGCGAAGCTCTTGAATGTCTAGTTTTTTCGGAAGAGTGCTCAACCACCTGGTCAGCTCTACCTCCTTTTCAAGGAATAGAATCGACGTCTTGTTTTTTGCTCAATTCGGTCAACCATAGGAATCGTTTCTAGTAGGGAGCGGGTATTTTCTCCACGAATCGTGCATTTGTAATTCGAAAACTGTGCTTTCACATCATGGATTGAGCCCGTCACTACCTCTTTTCCTTTATGTATAAATAAGAGCCGATCTCCTAACGTTTCGATAAGATTCATTTGATGAGAGGAAAGTAAAATCGCAGTACCTTGTTCCGCCAATTCTTTGATTTCTTTTTGGAAAAGTTCCTGACTAACAGGGTCCAGACCTGAAAAGGGTTCATCAAGAATGAGGATTTCTGGCTCATGAATGATGGAAGCGATGAACTGAATTTTTTGCCCCATCCCTTTCGATAATTCGTCCATTTTCACTTTCTCTTTATCTTCTAGACCAAACCTCTTTAAATAAAACTTAGCACGTTGCTTGGCTTTTTGAATAGGATAATCTTTTAAATCTGCAAAATAGAGGAGGATATCGATTACTTTTACATTTTTATAAAGACCACGCTCTTCAGGTAAGTACCCAATCCGCTCCGGAGGGATTTTTTTCATAGACTCTCCTTGATAAAAGATCTCTCCTTCATCGGGATATAAAATCCCCAAAATTGAACGAATTGTCGTAGACTTTCCAGCTCCATTTGGTCCAAGAATCGCCATAATCTCGCCTTTATTAACGTGAAAGGAAAGATTTTCAATGATCGCTCCATGTTTAAATCGCTTACCAAGTCCTTTTACCTCTAGCACGCTAGCCATCAGCAGACTCCTCTCCTTGATTAGAAATCTTGTTTCTCTAATTTCTTCAATTTATAGCAATAAGCAAGGTACGGCATTCCAGTAAATATCAGCACAATAAAAGTAGCGTAACTACTATATTCACTGATTTGGCCAACAATTGATGGAAGATAACCATTCTGACTACTCATTGACAACACTATGAAAACAAGCGTAAGCAAAAGCGCTGGGCTGGCGACTTTTTTCATCGACTGACGTTCCCGCTCATATTTCTCTTTCGTTGATTCTTTATCAGAATAGATTGGAGTTGTTCCTTGAGCTGCTGAAAATACGTGCATTTCATTTCCAACCGAACAAACAATCGTCCACCCAGCTTCTTCAAAATAACTAAAATACTCCTCATCAGGTTCTTTTTGATAGTCTAGAGAATAGATAAGATTCTGTGGTTCTCCTTGTCGTAATACAAATCCTAGAAACGCAAATTTCTCAAATAGCCATCCTTTTCGCGCGTATTCGCTCAGCTTTGCCATCTCTTTCTCTTCTGAAAAAGCTAATCCACTGCTCATTACGTATTTTGTCTTCCCCACACCTCTCACTCTCCCTTGTTTGCAAGTATCGCTTCCCCGTGTTGAATCATGATACGTTTCCGTTCAATTTCTTTCCTTACTAGCTCGACACCCTTTTCTGTTGTTACATACACTTTTTTCTTTTCACTTTTATCTAAGAGCTCAATCAAACCGGCCGCAAGAAGTTTTTTGATCGTTGTATACATGGACGCCGGTCCGATCACAACGCTGTGATTTGTTAACTCTTCAATCGACTTCATAATTAAATAGCCATGTTTCGGCTCCTTGAGCGATAAAAGAATATAATAAGACGTGTCCGTTAGCTCTCCTACATCAAGAGAATCATTCCTTGGCATGAGGTTCCTCCAAACTTATATCGTTTAATGATATATCATTAAATGTAATATATCAGGTTATGACATAGTGCGCAACCATGAATTGGAAAATTAAAAGTCAGGGGGGTCAGGTTCGAACCTGACCCCCCTGACAAACAACTGTCCCTCCACCACCGACGGCAGCCTTCTATTGCTTCAGCGTGAGGGGCAACTAAAAAAGCCGCCGGATTTCCAGCAGCTTTTCGTTATGGCCAATAAACCACTCTCCGCTCCTTAATAAAGAGCGTCTTTATTTTCAGTGATGAGGATTTTGAGTAGTAACACTTCGCTGTCTTCCTGAATCATTTTTTCCAGATCATTCGGATCACTCATATCAACCGTCCTCATCTCGTTTGACGTTGTACTCCGATACACCGCAAGTACTTTTTCTTCATCTAACGCTAGCGATACTTTTTCATCTTTAAACGCATATTCCCAAGTCGACATCGAACTTTCTAAATTAGCTTTCTTACTGCTTTTTTGCGTATTTAATTTTATATCTGGTGCATATAGAAAGTACAATGGTTCATCTGTTTCTGAATTGATGATTCCGAATCCTACATGACCTTCATCCGTCTCATCTAAACTTTCACCATAGATAAGATCCACAACGGAATGATCATCCTTCTTCCCATCTTGATAGCGTTCAACCCAAAGCTTCACCCATCTTTGATCCGCATTTTGTACTTCAAGCTTAAAATCAAATAGGGTACCAAGCACTAACTCATCAAATGTTTTCGCATATTCAGACTCAGGCGCTGCTTCTATTTCGGCTACTTTGTTTTCATTAGCTGAGCAGCTCGAAAGAAGAACGGTTGCCAGAATGAATGAGAGCCACCATCTTTTCTTCACTTCTTCTCCTCCAATTTTAGTGCAGCTTCTAAAATTGCCTGGTACACCTCATTCCATCTCTTGTAGGAGGCTCCTATTTGATAGGGATCGACAAACATGCGATCCATTGATTCGTGTTCAGCCTCAAAAGGTAGCACCTCTCTTATATCCATTCGATAGAAAAGTTGATACCCCACTTTAGGATAAGCGCTCTGTTCGTTCCAGTTCGGATTTTCGCTATGATCGACCGTTAAAGAACCGATGAATTGACTAACGCCTTTCACATACCCTTCTTCCATTGCTTCACGCGCCAAACAAGCTTCAGGTGATTCCCCTGCTTCAATATGCCCGCCCGGAAAGTCCCAACCTCTTTGCTTCAAATTTACGAGAAGAAGTTGATTTCTATTGAAACAGAATCCATGAGCGCTTGTCACAATTCCATCTGGAGCGGTTTTGCCGTTCCAGCTTAACTTCACTTTCTGTGCACCCCATTGAACATATGCGATCGTCATACGATTCTACCCTCCAATAACCTACGCTACTAAACATACCTAAACAAAAGAAACTCAAGATTCAACCACAATATCAGCCTTTTCTCCCGGTCGAACACTCTCCAAGTAATACTCCTCTGCCTTCCAGTAACGGTCTTCAAATTTCTTTATCTTTTTCTGTGTTACTTCACTTTCTCGTTGAAATCGCACCTCTTTCGCACAATCTAAATAAAGCATTCGATCAAAGGCTCCGCGCCATTCCTTTCGTTGGAGGAAAACACCTTCAATGATCACTACATCTGAAAGAGGGCTTTCACCGGTAGAAGATCCTTGATCAGGTTTTACTCCCTCTTTCGCCTTTTCAAATAGTTCTTCCTTTAGCTTTTCAATATCCCACTGCAAAAAGTAGTATTCAAACCATTCTTCATGCCCCGTATCATAGCGTCTATTGCGCGGTTCTATGTAATCATCGATATGAAACGTAACCGCACGATATCCTAGCGACTTGAAATAATGCTCCAGGTTGGTGACGAAGGTCGTTTTACCTGAACGACTTAGCCCGTCAATCCCCAGCACAAAGGGTGTTTTTAACGAAGCTTGAGGCAATACTTTTGTAAAATCTAAATTCGAGATCTTCAATCGTAAAGGTGCGATACTTTACACTCTCCTTTAACTTTCGTGTCAATCACCGGGGTCTTATTGTATATAAAAAAATTCCGGTGAAGATCGCTTCCCGGAATTCCTAATAAGGTCACCAATTCGACTATTGTACTGACACTTCATTTATTGATGGAAGGACTTTTTTCTCATACATGAGTGGCACTGCGCCCAGCTTACTTCTCATCACCTAACCTTTTCTTCCTATACATCTGTATCAAAAAATTTGTAATACAGCGTAACACCGCTAAAATAGACAGGCACTACGAGAACTATAAACACAACGCCTTCTATTATTTTTTCGATACTGTAGACCTTTCTTTCGGAATCAATAAAATAGAACGCTAGAAAATGGATGAGCCACGATCCAAGAATGACCCATCCGAGTATGTGTAAAAACGTTTTGGCTTTCATTCCTAACCTCACTTACTTTTAAACTTTTAATTCTCGCAAAACTTATGTACAACCACACCCTTAAGAGGAGTGGTTTTCATTTCGTCACCTTTCATCCCACGAGATGACCTCAAGCTCCGGCCACCGAACTGACCACTGGGCCACTTTCGTTTCATACACATCACGGGAAATCAAGAGCTTGTTCGGACGGACGATCAATCCAAACAAATCATGTAGCCCATATGGTGCATGGACTTACTCCACCTCCACAACGACCGTTCCAAATAAATCACCGCCGACATAAGCATCGAGCTCCCAAGTTCCACTTGAAGGAAGCTGCATGGAAGACGGGGTATGAGCATCAGCTCCATTATGAGCACCGGCTAATTCATTTGTTTCAAAAACGACCACTTCTTCATTTGTATCCTGATTCGTGCCGATCACTTTAAATCTTCCATCTAGTTCATCATCAGTTCCCCAAAAATGCCACATATACTTGTTTGGCTGTCCTACTATAAATGTTGCCGCTTCACCATAAATAAAGCCTAGTCGCCCTTCATCACCGATCATTTTGTAGGATCCTGATGTAAATGTGTCACTTACTTTTAAGTCGGGATCTTTATGTACAACTTGCTTAGCCCGGGCCTCTTCTTTATCACTACATCCCACTAATATGACAAGAAGAAGCGGCACCATTTCCAACCAATTCTTCATTTGTTTTCAGCTCCTTTTAGCGAAAAAACTTATCATACTGGTCGATTTGATCGGGATCAAGACCAGTGCTTCGCTGCGCTTCTCTTTGCATTGATTGGTTGCATGACTGACACACATAGCTCGCCTTTGGATTCTGCTTTAATTTCCGAAATTGCGAATCAGATGGCTTTACCCGGAATTTCTTTTTACAAAAAAAACAATTCGCTTCAAGCATTCTCATCCCCCATTTCATGGATTGATCTACTACTCATATCTCTTCGATAAAAGGGAATAAATTCCTGCTGAAGCGCTAGGCGATAAGTAAGAAGAGAAAGCTTGCGTTGAAATAATCACTTTTTCTTTTTGCGAAGAATAATGACTGTCGTTAAGACGATCAACAATAAGAAAAATCCCTCTTCCAAATTGGTCACCTCAGTACATATTTATTCGCTTGAATGAAGCGGTCAGAAAATTCTATCTATAAGAATACATACGAATTAAAATGAGATTTGTTTCAAAATAAAACGCACTTACCTAAATAAGTGCGTTTTTATCAGCTATGCTCGAGCGTGCGGTTAACTTTTTATGCGTATTGGTTAAGAACATCAGTAAGCTGGCGCTGGATCTCGTTAACATCGTCTGTTGTTAACATAAACTGCACTTTAGATTCATCCGTTTCAAGCATTTCAGATAAGAACCCCGAAAAGCCTCGTGCTTTTCGATCGATCTCAAGGATCACGCGAATGTTGTCTTTTGAAACCGGCTGGAACACGGCTTCTAGCTCATCAAGGCGACTGCGAAACGCACCGTGTGTGGCGTGGAACTCAAATTCCTGAATAAACGGCAGTCGGCCAAAACCGTGAGCTTCTTCATTTTCAACCTCTCGAAGCTTAAAACCAAGTCCATCGACTGCTTGAAGGAAAGCATTGATATACGGATGAGGAGCAACCTGAATCATATCCTTATCTTGCGGATCCACGGCATTTTTAATATCGAGTCCAGTTTGAAGCCAAACGTTACTCTTCCCTTTACTGATCGGGGCATCAAGTGGCAGTATAAACGCGAATGGGAATTCTCTCTTATCATTTGGTTGAAGCGTAAACTGATTCGCTACCGTGTGCTGCGCAATCTGAACCGATTTTGTTACCTTGCTGTCATCTTTCTTTTGCACGTAAGTTGTGTGAAGAGAAAGATCGATCTTTTCAATCGTTTGTTCGACACTGCCTGCTCTTATTTTAATCACACCATCGACCGTTTCACCTGGAACAAGCACATTCCGATTCAAGATCGTATCAACTTCTGAACTTCCAACACCTACACGCGCCATCATTTTCTTCATAAATGACATTGGTCACCGCTCCTTTGATTATGTGTGTTTTCTCAAGAAATATAGTTCGGCAGGGGATTGGGGATTCCTGCTGCTAAGCAGGGGGTAAGGCTCGAGCCTTACCCCTCCCGTGGACATTTATATGCGCTTCACAAACACAACCCGCTCTTCACCAGGTCCGTCGTAATTTGAGTGCACCGCAATTCCATTTACGACACGATTACCACCTTCAATTTCAAATCCCATTCGAATGTGGTATGCAATTGAATTCTTATTTACTGGAGAGGTAACGCACCTCACCAAATTACGACCATACATTTTCATCGTTTGAAAGAAAGACTCATAGAGTTGGCGTCCAATATGGCTATCTCGATGAATTGGGTGTACACCAACAAAATGGATATAGCCTTCTTGTAGATGCGATTGAGAAAGAAAACCTATCAGAAAGCCAATAATTTCTCCGTCCTGTTCTGCCACAAAACTCGTATTTGTAAAGTGATCAAAAAACAATTTAGGTAGCTTGTCTGCCATCTGTCTACCATCCCACCATTCATTAATTTGTGGCACAATGACATAGTAGTCTGACTGCTTTACATGTCGAATGTTCATAAAACCCTCCAATCTTCTGAGCTTATTACGTCTTCCTTACGCTTCTTCGTCTATGTAACCTGCTCTACTCTCAATTATTTCAAATTATCACCTAATCCTCAATCACTTCTTTACTCTTTTAACGTACCGGGGGTCAAGTACGTACCTGACCCCCATTAAACACATTTGTATGTTGGTGGTGGTTCTGCCATGAGTCAAGGCTGCCGGTCTTGAAATTCTTAAACAACTCCGCAACCGTTCTTGAAAGTAAAAATGGCGAGACAGAAATGATCCTGCCTCGCCATCTTCTATTTATCCGCTACTTTCAGTCCTAATAACTTCGCAAATCCAATCGCCTGTTCCTGTGAAACGATACAACCTTCAAGCGTTTCAAAATCCACGTGAAGCCTCTCGAAATAGCACGTACTAATATCCACTCCATTTAAACGCGATTGCACAAAGTTCACCTCATTAAGGTCGCACTGAACGAATGTCGTTTTTGTAAACTGGCAACCGTGGTAGTTTGCATTTTGTAGAGAAGTGGATTTAAACTCCACTTGTTTTAAGCGCGTATCCACGTAACTACTGAAATGCGCACGGCTATTTTCAAATAGAACGTTTCCGAGATTTGCTTCAGAAAAATCTGTTCCCATGAGTTTGCAATCAATAAACTTCACACGATGAATGATGCCTTCATTGAAGTTCACATTTGAAAGATCGCAATTATCAAAGGTCACATCGGTTAGGTCAATACGAGGTAGCGAGGCATTCGTAAACGTCACATTTCGAAATACAACTTTTGAAACAATAGCCTGATCAACTTCAATGTCTTCGATTGTCTCTCCAGTTATCTCACAATTCATTAATGTAAAATCGTCATCATTGTAGATATCACGAAAGCTTCCTTTTTCCAAAACCGCCGGAATTTTAGGAAGCGTCACTTTCACATTTTTATACATTCAAACACCCTTCACTTATTTTCTAAGAATCATAAGAAGAATACCACAGGGAAGGGCGTGAATGGCAGACTGTTATTTCGTCGAAAAATGTGTACAAAATGACCGAGAGTTTAACCACCTGTTTCATGATTCTTAAACTCATCTTTATAAAACCATTTATAAAAACGTCTCGATATGTAATTCGTTATTCCAAGTGACACAAAACTATAGTACCACTTCCACTTGACATACTTAATGAGATTCGTATACTTCTCAGCTAGTACTTCGCCACAAGTAATCAAACCAACATGAAAAAGATAGTAAAAAAATTGGATAACCTTATTTCGCTTCTCAGGATAATTCAAATTAAAAATCGCACAGAACGAGGGATAGATGAAGTATTCAAATGTAAAGCTACTTTTATTTGATTTCTTCATAAATCGCACAGGGTACTTAATCATACCTTTCTCAACAACCCACAACCCTAAAAACCAGGTAATAAATTGCTTAAAAAACATCACAACTAGAACATGCCTTATTTTAGTTTTCGGAACAAATCGATATAATAACACACCAGTGACAATCCAAATGATGTAGAGTATTCCACGATCTTTTGACACCATCCATAACCTCCTCTATCCTAATACTGTTTCCGAAAATAAGGCTTCCATACATAAAAATTCAATTGTACCCATTACCTTTCTACTAAGTGTGCGCTCTCAAAAGACAATTGTCTTTTGAGGGGGTCAGGTACGAACCTGACCCCCTTCTCTCACCTTCTCCCCGTTTAATTCGTTTAATTCTCCACAAAAAGTGGTACAATCAATACATGAACACATAATCATATATAACTTAAACGTCATACAGACTGGAGGCATCACTTTGGGACATAACCATTCTCATGACCATGGACACACACATTCCGCTAACAAAAAAGCGCTCTTTATTAGTTTCCTACTCATTTCATCTTTCATGATTCTCGAGGTAATTGGAGGATTTGTAACAAATAGTCTCGCCCTCTTATCAGATGCAGGACACATGCTTAGCGATGCAGTAGCCCTTGGTATGAGTCTCCTTGCATTTAAACTTGGGGAAAAGGCATCGGATCAGGACAAAACCTATGGATATAAACGATTTGAAATTTTAGCAGCTTTTTTAAATGGTATTGCACTAATCGGTATTTCTATCTATATCCTATGGGAATCTATTAATCGATTTATCGATCCACCTGATGTAGCAAGTACAGGCATGCTGATCATTGCTGCAATCGGTTTTATCGTAAACGTATTAGTGGCCTGGATCTTGATGAAAGGTGATACATCAGAAAACTTAAATTTACGAAGTGCTTTTCTCCATGTACTTGGCGATTTGTTAGGTTCAATTGGAGCCATTATTGCAGCCTTACTCATTATGTTTGTCGGCTGGAATTATGCCGATCCAATCGCAAGCTCAATTGTAGCTGTTCTTGTATTAATAAGTGGCATTCGCGTCACAAAAGATTCCTTCCACGTCTTAATGGAAGGAACACCTTCAAATATTGATCTAGAAGAAGTGAAGAAAATGTTAACTAGTTTAGATGATGTTCATTCGATCCACGACGTGCATATTTGGAACATCACTTCTGACTTTCCTGCTTTCACGTGTCATTTAGTCGTCAATAAAGGTTGTGACCGTGATCAACTTCTCCAACTCGCAAATCAAAAACTACATGATCAGTTTGAGCTTAGCCACACCACCATTCAAATGGAATGCGATACATCTGACATAAAGAACCAAGAAAATAACTGCAATTAAAAAAGAGAGGGGGGTCAGGCACGTGCCTGACCCCCTCTCTCTCTTTCATTTCTTATACAAACATATTCAAAATCAAAGCGCCACCAAAAGCAGCAAAGGAAAGCACTGTTTCCAACACAGTCCACGTTTTGAACGTTTCTTTAACCGTTAAGCCTAGATATTCCTTCACCATCCAGAACCCAGCATCGTTCACGTGTGAGAACATAAGTGAACCTGCACCTGTTACAATAACGAGCAATTCAAGGTTTACCCCTGACATTGTTGCGATAATCGGTGAAACAATACCAGCCGCTGTTGTAAGGGCTACCGTTGCTGATCCTGTTGCAATTCGGATCAAACCTGCAATCATAAATGCGAGAACGAGCGGTGACAAAGAGAGATCCTGTGAAAGGTTCCCGATAATCGTACCAATTCCACTATCAATCAAGATTTGTTTAAAACCGCCACCTGCACCAATGATCAAGATGATAGAACCTACAGGTAGAATACACTCTTCCACGTATTTTTTAATTTGTTTTTTGTCTAATCCCTGACGGAAGCCAAGGAAATAGAAAGCAAAGAAACAAGAAAGTAACAATGCCACGAGCGGGCTACCGATAAATTCTAAAATTCCTACTGCATCACCTGGTAAAGGTAGAAACGGTGCGAATGTTCCTAAGACAAGAAGCAAGACAGGCATAATGATCGTCGTAAATGAAATTCCTGTTCCAGGTAGCGTAGAAGGATCGCGCTGATCTTCTACCTTGATCAAATCAGGTTCACCTACAGGAACGACGCGTTTATTAATCCACTTCGCGAATACCGGACCGCCAAGAATACCTGCTGGAAGCGCTATTATGAGTGAGTATAAAAGAACCTTACCAAGATCGGCTTCATAAATTCCAATCGCTGCAACTGCACCTGGATGTGGCGGAATTAAACCGTGCACAATCGACAAGCCCGCTACGGCTGGTAGCGCAATCAATAAAATGTTTTTCTTCGTTGCTTTTTGAATTGAAATGACGAGTGGTAATAAGATTAAAATACCAACTTCAAAGAATACTGGGATACCGATAATAAATCCTGAGAAGAACATCGCCCACGGGAGCTTCTTCTCTCCAAAAACGCGAATAAAGAAATTCGCAATCTGTAAACCTGCTCCAGATTCAGATAACAGTTTTCCAAGAATTGTACCAAGGGCTAGAATACCAACTAAGTGACCGAGAACGCCACCAACGCCCGTTTCATATGAACCTATGATATTGACCCATTCCATACCAGACATGACTGCTAGGAATAAAGCCGCTACCGTTAAACCGATAAACGCATGCCATTGAAAAACAGAAACTCCTACGATGACAATTGCAATCGATATGAGTGTTATTGCTAAAAGATAAATTTCCATGATAACTCCCACCTCTTCTGAAATAAAGGATATTTCCAGCGAATCTCTGAAAACCCTTCCAACTTTCTTCATTATAGGAATTATTATTTCATAAATCAATGAAAACGTTTAAAAAATTTTTCTGAAGAATTGCCATTCGCCCAATTTCATAGATAAAAAAATAGCAAAAACCCTTTTATATCAAGGTTTATAAGCATGAAAAAAAGAATCACAAAATCTGCGATTCTTTTAAAATTTATTTTTTCAGTTAATTAGTTCTCTCCAATTCCAAGCGCCATTTTTAAATATTCGACAAATAGAAGTGACTGCTCTTTCAATTGAATTTCCTCTTAAGGTAAAATCGCATGATCGAGGGCAAGCCCATCAACAAACGATACAATTGACTTCGCAATGATTCTGCTGTCGTACTTTTGACTAAATTCTCCACATTCCTGTCCTGCTTTGATTAATTCCTCATACAACTGTAACCCAAGGTGATAGCGATTCAAGCCATACTGACGTCTCCGTTCATCGTTTCGACCTGTAATAAAAAACTCCAGATTACTAGGCGCTAACGGATCCATGCGGTCGTCTGGTGATAGCCACCTTCCTACCAATGGGCCGATTATTGTCGCTGTAATCGTCACACTATTAAATGACGCCAAAGACTATTCCTGTTATATGAACTGGCGTATCTACCTGGAAAATAGCCTGAAAAGGTACATAAACAAAGCTTACTGAAAACCCTGCCAAAATCCCAAATAGCGGACCCCAAACTTCTGAATAATAAAAGAAGACTGCTCTACGGGCAGCCTTCTTTTGGTAACTCACAATTTCGCTTTCCAAAATCCTTTGATAATATCGATCCCAGCACTGATGACAAAGAAGAGTCCAATCGCCGCTAATAAGGTGTTTTGAACGGTTTCTGACAGGGATAATAACTTCGTGAACTCGTCATGAATGAGACGATCGTTTAAAAGCATGATCACAATCACGGCGGTTGCAAAGACATGATGAACTGCGTTCGCAATGGCTAACCGTTTCGTCCAATAGCCGACAAGTATTTTGTACAGCGCAAGCAACACCGCTGTTAGAAGAGCTAGACTAACAAGCGGCCAATAAGAGAGCAGCACCTCATTGTTAAAGAAAGGCACATCGATTTCGCCATTTCTTATGATGCCAAGCAAATGCTCAGCGTTATAGTATAGCGTAGCCCACACCGCTGCAAAGAGAAGATCACTAAACAGTTCAAATTTGGAAATTTTCTTTTTCTTCGGCGGAGTGGTAACTTTCGTTAATTCATCTGCAGACCACTTATGACTACTATCCGTCACCTTCAAATTGGTTCGCTCTAAGACAACAAAAACGAGCGTAATCCAGAATAACGTTTGAATGAAGGTATTCCATAAACCACTAATGGCATCCCCAAGTAAATGAAAGAAAACAGCTCCTATCGTTTCAGTCCCATTGTAATCTATAACATTCGCTGTCATAAACAAGATAAATGTGACGGTCAAAGCGATTGGCATCACAGTTTTTAATAATTTAACATAGTGCTCGAAATACTGTGGACCGATTAAATACATTGGCCAATCTCGGAATCCGTTTGCCATCTGTACCGGGCTTCCAAGTTCATTAAGAACCCTTTTCACATCTTCTTCCGTTGGACTATCTGGCAACATATCCCCGATTGTCGAGCGCAGCTCAAGGGCAATGTCTTCTCGACTGGATTCAGGAAGCCTTCTCGTCACTTCTCCAATGTAAACCTCAATCAGATTCACGCTCTTCCTCCCCTTTCAATAAGGACCCTAGCTCGCTTGACGTTTTTTCCCACTCCGCCTTTAGCTGCTCGAAAATGTCACGACCATACTCACTTAAAACGTAATACTTACGTGGTCTGCTTTCCGTCGTATCCCAACTGCTCGTCACAAGTTCCTGCTTTTCTAATCTGCGAAGAAGTGGATACAGTGTGCTCTGTTCAATGGAGATTCCTGACTTTTCAAGCGACTGAACAAGTGAATACCCATATTGAGGAGACCTTAATTGGCTGAGTACTGCAAGCGTTAACGTTCCTCTTCTAAGCTCCGTGATTAATGATTGTAACAGCGTCACATCTACACCAACTTTCATACTGTATGTCGTACACCATTTATACTATGTATCATACAGTATTATGTGTGATACAACAATGTGAATTTCTTAATAGTTGCGAAAGGGTGAGGGGGTCAGGTACGAACCTGACCCCCTCAATGCAATCCCCTCACTGCGCCCCCACCCTTTTTACCCCTCTCATCTTTTTCGTTTGTTATACTAGATGAATAGATTACTTGATCTGGAGGGTTACTTGAATGATAGCAGCTTCCTTTTTTGCTCATTACGATGCCATCCCCTTGCCCCTCATTGTTTTTGATCGGAATGGCGGTATTGTCTATCGTAATGAATACGCGATTTCTAGATTTTCACCTTATGAAGAGATCGATTACATCCAATCGTTCGAAAGCATTCTACTAATGGAACAGAATCAACTAAAATCCTATCTCGATCAGGCGTTTACAGTGACGTTAGGTGAGTTTATTTCGCTACCTCTTCCCTACACGAAGGAAAGGATCCGTTTCTCTCGAGTCGATGAGAACCTTGCTACGTTCATCATTGTTGAAGATAAAGAAGCCGTTGATAAAGAAATCCCGCAAGAAAAAAGAGAAAAAGAGAAATCCATTCCACCAGAAGACCTCCAACAGCAGTTCCATTCTTTAATCGATGAGAACCCAGATGGGATTGCTTTTGTCGATGAACACTTGCAACTAACGCTCATTAATCAGGCGCTTCATCAAATGCTTGGTTATTCTCTTGATGACCTTAAACACGTTCCTGCAAAGGTCGTTGAGTATGAAACTATATTAACGATCGAGAGACACTTTGAATTAGCACTCCACGGTGATCATCATCCATACGAAATTGAAGCGAGCGATGTTTATGGAAATCGTGTACATCTTCTCATCAAAACCATTCCCATTCATACGAACGGACAATTTCGAGGTGCTTATAAAATTGTAAAAGACATTACTGAATTCAAAAGTGCCCAGCTTGATGCACTCGATCAGGCGGAACAATTACGCTCACTCATTGATTCCATTCCTGAATTTATTATTTTTAAAGATGAGAACGGTAAAATCATTGAAATGAATGCATACGCTAAACGAATCTTCGGAATAGAAGAAGGAAAATACAAAGGGAGAACGTGCGAAGAATTAAACTGTAGCAACATCGATGCCCATCGTTTACTGAAAAACAACGCGAATACTGATCGATTAGCCTGGAAGCAACAAGCAAAAGTCGATTATGAATATCAACTCGAACTCGCAAGTGGCGAAATGGCCACATTCGAAATCATTAAAGCCCCAACCTTTCATTCCAATGGAAAGCGAAAATATCTTATTGCCATTGGAAGAGACATTTCTGAGCGGAAAGAAGTCGAACGAGAACTTATCGAAACACAGGAGTTCATCGAATCCATCTTTACCAATAACGCCGATGCGATTTCTGTTAGTAATTTGGACAAAGAAATCATTCAGGTGAATCCAGCCTTTAAGAAACTCTACGGATTCAACGATGAGGATATGATCACCTATTTACATGACATCTATCCTGAGCACAATAAAGACGAAGCAAACCGCATCACTAAAGCCGTCCTTAATGGTGAGGAGGTTGTTGATTTTGAAACAGTAAGAGTAAAAAAAGATGGCACACAGATCGATGTAAGCGTCACCTACTCCCCCATCAAAGATCACGAAGGAAATGTTACAGCGATGTCCGCCATTACCCGAGATATTCGGGACCGTAAAAAAACCGAAGAACTTCTTCTTCGTTCAGAAAAACTTTCAGCAATTGGCCAGCTAGCAGCCGCCGTCGCTCATGAAGTTCGCAACCCATTAACATCTGTCAAAGGCTTCATTCAACTTTACAAGGATCGCATTAACGATGAAATTCTTGAGCTCATGCTTTCTGAAATGGATCGAATTGAAGGAATTATAAACGAGTTTCTCTCACTGGCGAGACCACAGGCTGTCACGTATCAGCAAATTGATATTATGGCGCTAACGCGGAACGTCGTTTCACTTATGAATCCTGAACTTTTATTAAATAAAGTTAATATAAGAACCGTTTTTCACACGCCATCCCTTATGATGCACTGCGAAAAAAACCAGATCACTCAGGTGCTTATGAATGTGATCAAAAATGGGATTGAATCAATGCCGGATGGTGGACTGCTTTCGATCACGACCTGCAACTCCGATACCCATTTGTTTATCGAAATCGCCGATAAAGGTGTCGGCATTCCAAAAGACCGATTAGAACGACTTGGGGAACCATTTTTCTCAAACAAAGATACAGGAACCGGACTTGGTCTTGTGGTTTGTTATAAAATTATCCATGAACACCATGGCACCATTCACTTTGATAGCACGGAAGGTGTTGGTACCGTTGTAACAATCACTTTACCGCTGCAGCGTTAAAGCTAAGTAAACGATTGGGATAATAACTTAAGAAGATCAGGACTGCTCGTATGGAGATACATCTCTCTTTGGAGCGGCTCCCCTTTTATCGGAAGAAACGTTACACCTTTTTGTTCAATCGCATCCGCCATCATTTTCGGCAAATAAGCAATCCCAATCCCGAGTGAAACGAGTCCTCCCATACCAAGATAGTGTGTTTCTAACACGTCCGCTTCGATAAAATGATCATTCAAAATCCTTCTTACTTGCTCGGATAGGTAGCCGGTCGGAGGGATAATTTGTGTGTAGTTAAAACATTCTTCTAGCGTTACCTCTTTCTTAACCGCTAGTGAAAGAGAGACGGGTACAGCTGCGACAAATGGTTCTGAAAAGAGAAAAGTCGAATACATCCCTTCAATTACAGGTGTATTTTGAACAACTGCCGCATCAATTTCATGCGCTTTTAAAAGCGGAACTAAATCAAGGCTATCCTCGTGAATGGCCGTCACGTATACATTGGAATATTGTAGTTGTTTATAAAATCCCGGTAAAAAATAAGTGCTCAAAATAGGCGTTGAGCCAAAACGAATCTGATCAAATGTCTTATACCGATCAACCGTTTGATTGATTTGTGAAAAAAGCGGCCTGATATCCTCGTAAAATGCTTTTCCCTTCGGCGTTAGTTCCACCCCTTTAACCGACCTGTTAAAAAGAGGAAAACCAAGCTCCTCCTCAAGTTTCTTCATTTGCTTGCTTAGCGCTGGCTGCGAAACGAATAGTGCTTTTGCTGCACGTGTGAAGCTTCTCTCCTCAGCAATTTTGAGGAAAACCGTTAATTGATGAAGCATAGCCTCTAACCTCCTCCTTGAATCACTCTCTTTATTATAACCTGTAGTTATGGATTGATCATTTTTTGATATTACCTTCCTCACTCTATCACACGTTATGCTAGAGATAGATCAGAAGCAATACTAGGAGGATGAAAATGAAAAATGTTTATATGTGGCTCGGAATTGCCATTCTTTTTGAGGTGATTGGAGCAACATTTATGAAATACACCGATGGCTTTAGTAACTGGGGCCCTACTGTTATCGTGATCTTAAGTTATGCCATTGCGCTCCTTTTTTATATTTTTCTCACGAAAGATCATGATCTAGGAATCATTAATGCACTTTGGTCAGGTGGCGGCACGGTAATCATTGCCGCCGCTGGCATCCTCCTCTTCCAGGAGTCCACATCGCTCACAAAATTACTAGCCATATCCCTTATTGTTATAGGAATTATCGGGTTAAATACAAATTCACGCTATCTGAAAAAAGGAGAGGATATTTCATGATTTACCTGATCCTTGCCCTTGCGTTTTCAATCATTGGTAGTATCGCTGTCAAACGTTCGGTCGGATTTACTAAGAGAATGCCAGGCATAGCTGCATTCTTCCTTTTTGGACTATGCATCTACTTTCTTACCTTATCTGTTCAATCCATCGAAATCGGTCTTGCCTACGCCATTTGGTCCGGCGGCTCCATCGCCGGCACAACAATTGCGGGTCTTCTCTTATTCAACGAAAAAGCGACCAGAAGAAAATTCTTCTCCATCGCGCTCATTATGGTTGGCGTCATGCTATTATAGGTCTTAAGTAGGGCGGGGTCTGGCACGTACCTGACCCCCCTATCCTAAATCGAGGTGAACCCATTGCGCAAATGCATCATCTTATTCCCTTTCCTACTCTTCCTCTTAAGCTGTCAAAATGATGAATTTCAGCTTCTTGATCAAGTCACACAGATCAACGTTATCAAAGTGAGTGACTTGTCCCCATCTCCTGACCAATATGAGCGTGAAGGAAAACTCATTAATGAAATCACCTCAACGGAAACGATCGATCAAGTACGTCACGCGCTCGTAAAAGCAGACGTTGAGAGTACCAAAAGTGCCGACCTGGATCTTCCTTCTTACAAAGTCCTATTTTTAAACGATGATAAAGTGCTGAAAATACTCGGCTATTATCCAAAAGATAAGCATCACGAAACCGACGCCTTTCTTTCTCTTGAAGAAGAGAGCGTCTATCGTCTTTCAAGTTCTCTTAACCTTGTACCCTAAACATAAAAAGTGCTGCTCAACCAAAACTCTGGCAAGCAGCACTGTTCATTACAAATACTTTTCCATTCGAATATCCGACCACATTTTTCCATTCCAGTAAGTGAAATCTTCTAATCTTCCAATCTCTTCATAACCAAGCTTTTGATAAAGCTTATACGCGTTTGTATTAAACTCAAACACACCAAGCTCTATCCGGTTAAAGCCCTGTTGGTAAATGTGTTCTTCTAAATATTGGATCGCTTCAAAGCCAATTCCTTTGCCTCTGCCTTCAGGTTCACCGATTGTAATCCCGATCCACGCCGTTCCTGATTCTTGCTTAAAGAGGTGCGGAGGGTCTACCATGTAATTCATTTCACCGATTATTTCATGATTCACAAATATCTGGAAAATTTGCTGGTATTCCAGGCGATCCCTTACCCCTTCAAGGGTGATGGTTTCGCGACGATCTAATTCCTCCTGACTTTTATTTGGACGAATAAGCGGTATCAATTCCCGATCATTTTCCCAACGATTCAGGACTTCCACAAATTGAGCAGTTGGTTTTGTTAATTGGACAATCTCCGTCTTCACATGGTGCTCCCTTCAGTATGGAAAGTCTTTCCCTCAACCTTATGTATGTTTTTTTATGAACTCTCTCCATTCTACCACTTACGCTTCAATAGTTCTGTTTTCTTTTTTAAAACGCTTACTAACAGCCCTAGAAGGTAAGAAACACAGCGAAAATAATCAAGGCAGAAACGCAAAACGTTAGTTTCGCTGATCTTCTTTGACCACGATTTAATTCCTCAAAGCCCGTTACCGTCATGAAAAGACCAAGTGAAAGGAGCATCAACGGCAAAAGAAAGATGCTTCCAGTTAAAACAGCTACTGCAAATCCACCCGCCATAATGGCGCAACTTATGCGTAATGCTTTAAGCAATGGATAACCTCCACTCATTCACTAAAAAAATGAAGACGAAGGCTATTCACCACCGCCCCCTCCGCAGCCACCACCGTCTCCGCTATCACAACCTGAACTATGATGACTTCCACTATAGTAGCTTGAATGATCCGTTCCACCGCTGCGATGATTCAAGGATTTTGATTTTGCCGATCCAAGAGCAATAAATAAAATAACTAGAAAAATCACAAAGAATGCTTCCATATTCATCCCTCCCTTTTTATAGTATACGGTTCAATTGCCCATAAAGTTTCAACGATTCTAATAGCTATCTATCGTAAAATGGCGGTGTCGTTGAAGACACCGCTATCCCACTAATCAATTGGGGTTAGTCGAAACATCCCTTGCAAATCACGCGGTTGAAAGCCAAATTGCTCATACAATCCGCTACCCGCCTCCGTCGAAAACAGTCCAATGAACGCTGGAGATGGAGCATGCTCTTTCAAATAGGAAAAGAGCTTCTCCATCAGCTGCTTTCCTGCACCGTTCCGCTGATGGTCTGGGTGGATAACAAAATCTTGAATGTAAAAATACATCGCTCCATCCCCCACAATCCTTGCCATTCCAATGACGTTTTCACCGTCTATCATCACAGCCGCATAAAGCGAGTGACGTATCGCTTTTTCGGCCACGCTAAAATTCAATTCCCACCCCACTGATTTACATAAGCTGACATACTCTTCGTAGCTTGGATAACGATCAATAACTTGATAGGATTGTGCCATCAAGATCATTCCTTATTTTTTAATTTAACAACATGTTGCTGTGAATTTTCACCTCATAAATTTACCCATTCGATTCACCTCTTAAAAGTTGCTCAGACTTTCTTCTTTTCTTAAATTTAAATCGCTTCTTTTTGTATGAAAAATCCATTGACATCTTAATTCAATAGATCGAATCAAAAAAGGTTCCGATGACCAATCCATGTCATTTCTCTATTAAGATAGCGTCTTTTTCCTTTGAAAGATCCGCTGATCGCTACTCAAAAATTTTACCTGTTTTTAACGTTCACTTTTGGGGAAATAGTATTTTATTATACAAGACCTGTAGGAGGAAAAAACAATGACGAACGAATCAAAGGCAAGCTACCATATTACGGACTTTAATGATTTTCATGAGATTTGCATTGAAAACGGAGAGCTTAATTTCCCTGAATATGTAAAGATCATGCAGGATTACCTTTTAAGCCAACCGAGAGAAACGATGGTGTTCCAGGAGTGTTGGATTGAAGATAAAGAAGCGGAAATTGGAGAAGTAAGAACAGTCCAAGTAAATTTCCTAGATCACAAAACAGAGAACTACATCCGCCTCTGGGGTGCGAAAAAGAATGACAATAATGAGGTTATTAAAATGAAGGTAGACGCGATCGACATCGAATCGAAAGAAGTTGTTTATGAGCGCGAGCTAGCTTAAACAGAGTGAAAATTTTACACCATTAGAAATGAGCGGCGAATGCGCAGGCACTTCGCCGCTCTTTTTAGTTTGTCTATTAGTTATCACCTTACACTCTAACGATACTATTTAGAGTAAATGAATTCTTTAATTGGTAGCGTGATAACTGTGTAGCAAACAACAAAATACTCATACATCTGAAACATTTTTCACAGCGCTCTCGTAGTACATGATAGAGGAGGCGTTACATATAAAATTAAAATTTACATCCGTTTTATTCGGATTAATCCTAATTCTTGCTGCTTGTAGTGGGCAATCTGAAACATCTACGGAAAATCAGTTAGACTCTTTGAAAGAAAATTATCCAGAGGTGAAGACAGAACTTGAGAAACTTCCTGAAGAATTCAGAAGTGAAGTTACCGTCCCGGATATGGAGACGATCCCATTGGACGTTAGTGATGTCGAAGCGGTCGCAGAAACAAAATTTGAACCATACGGAATCGATGTTTATTACGCAGAAGATGAAAAACGGTTGAATGTAATGGTTAAAGACCAGAAAGGAATCGACTCTTCTATTGAGGAAACAAATCAGGAGCTTGATCATGACATGAAAGGATTCTACTCGGAAGCTGAAGATGGTCACCTGTTAACAATTACGTGGGTAAGTCAGAACGAAAATGTCCTTTATAAAGTGGTTGGATTCACTCCATCAGAAGAAGAAGCGGCTTTCACAAAAAAAGACATGGTAGAAATAGCGAACTCGATTATTCAGCAGCGAAAGTAGTATGCTATTCACTGTTCAAAACCTTAAGGAGGTGTAGAAAATGGGACTGTTCATTGCCATTCTTACAATCTTATCTTCTGCAGGTTTCCTCTATTATATGGGGAGATCAGAGCATTAGGGGTCAGGTACGTACCTGACCCCCGCTACGCTAAAGCAATGAAGAGCATGTATGAAAGAAAAAGAGGAAGGTGAATATAATGCTTAAGAAAAATAGCTTTGTACTCTATATATCTATTTTGCTTTTTATTCTAATCATCTCGATCTCCGAGACGGCCCCCTTTCTAAAAGTGCTTCTCTCTCTTCTAGCGGTAGCATTTTTATTCCCCGCCTTTAGAAAACATGTTTTTCAAAATAAAATGAGGAAACTTAAAGTCGCTCTTCTTACATCGATAACTTTTTCAATCGGACTCTTTTTCTCTTCGCTTCCAATGGCTGGTATGGAGGCATTCTCGTTCATTACCGTCATGTCCTTTATCGTTGTTTTACTCTATAGCTTGCTTGGAAATCTACTATACGGACTACCCGTCTCCATTTTGGCTGAGTACCTTTCTGTAAAAACGAGCCGTTTTCGAATGGTTCTTTCCGCTTTCATTCATCTAGGATTTGGCTTCGCAACCTTTTTCGTTGCACCAGCCTTTTTTCTATGGGCAAGTATTTGCTCCGTCCTATTCTTTATCTGGGATGAAGTGACGAGGAGAAGCTATCGGAAAAGAGGACACGAGATGTCAATCTAGTTCACGGGGAAGTTTCTTTTTAAACAGTCACCCATAAATCTTCCTCGTCCATCTCTCCACAACTTTTTCAATCATATACCTTGCTTCAAGAAACTCGTTTCTCATGATTAATCTAAAATAGCAAGTTTTCATAAAACGTAGCACATTTCCTTTTGGATGAAAGAATTCAACACTGTATCCTTTCAGCTGAAACAGTCCATCTAACTCTGTTGAGAGCAACTCAATCCAATTACTAAGGTGCTGCTCCTTCAACCCTCTATCCAAAAGCGCCTCCAACGCAAACAATAGTCGTTCGTCCTCATCATCTACATACGTGGTGGCTTCTTTAAAAAGACACTTCTGTATCACTTCAAGACATTCATCCATTTTTTCGATATCAAAAACCGGATGCCGGATTACTTCCGTTAGCACATCTGCCCCATGTGCGATGCTATGCGCCCAACCTTTTATATCAACATACCCTCTCGTATCCCGCTCTTCTCGTAAATACCGAAAACTGGCTTCCCTTACAGCAGAAAATCGATTCTCCGAAAGAAATCCCGCTTCCCGATCTTTTTCTATAATAAGCGCAACGACCAGAACCGAGAAAGAACGTGTAAAAACCGAGTCTGTGCCTCTTTCACCGATACGATAAAAAAGGTGTTCATCATCAAGGCATGTGTTTAATAGAGATGTAAGCTGTTCCTTCGTTAAAAAATCTTCTGTAACTAGCTTTCCAAACGTTGGATAGATGAGATCATCCCTTAAGACAGGGTCCGTACTACCAATCTGGTGAAGCATGTGAATAAGAAGATCGTTCAGATCTCCTTGAAACTCATTTCGATTTAGTTCTTCTAAAGCTTGTTTTAATTCCAATTGGTCGCCCCCTATACTAGCTAAAAAACAATAAAAAGCCGCGTATTAACGCAGCCATATCTTAGAGTAAATAGAAATAAAACGAGAAGCCTGCGAATAATACCATCGAGGCGATCGCTCTCGTCCATCGATACTTAGCACTTAATCCTGCTTTCTTTTCCAAAAATTCAATATAGAATAGGATTAAGAAAAAACCCATTAACATCCAAAATGCTCCGGCTACATCACCAACTACGAGCTGCATGCGTAAAAAACCAGCCCCGATCACAACAGGCCCTATGATCCCAACAACTAAATATATTATCCTTATAAAGTTACTTTCATTCTTCACGTGTAGCTCTCCAAGCATAACGAGTTGTTCCCTTACCTTCAACCATCCATAGCCCCACGCGAGCTACCTGTAAACGGATTGATTTCATACGTCAAATCTCGCCCTGCCTTTTCTTCTTCCTTCGAAATC
Organism: Bacillus sp. es.036; assembly: GCF_002563635.1. NCBI lineage: Bacteria > Bacillati > Bacillota > Bacilli > Caryophanales > Bacillaceae > Bacillus > Bacillus sp. es.036. The sequence continues at coordinate 508,201 of NZ_PDIZ01000001.1, read as the reverse complement.
CTTTTCCCAAGAGCGGCATAATACCACCCCCAGGCAATGAGAGATAGCAAACCACCGCCTATCATGATCCAGAACACTGCATCTTCCATCGAAACACCTCCAGTTAGATACTCGTAATCTCACTACTTCTCGTTGTCTTTCTTGCACACCTTCAATTCATTGGAAAAATAGTTTTTGCTCACCCTAGCCTTTCTCTTTCAACAAAAAAGCACGAACTTCTGTCAGTCTTTCTGCATAAAACTTACTCTGCTTCGGGTCAAGAAGCACACGATTCTCTACCTTCTCATACTCTTTTTCTGGAATTTTTTAAAGAAATATTTCCAACGTTTCGTTCTTTCCATCTTCTTTTTTTCTTCCTCAAGACGTGACTCATCCACTTTTATAACCGCAATCCCCTCTACTGTCGGATCAACCTTTTGAAAGACATTTTGTAACCCACCTACATCAAAATTCTCCATCCTAACTTCTTTTACAGAAGAGATATTTTGAAGATCACCTAATTCATCTGTGACGGATTGAATATCTCGATCAGATAATTCATCCCTTTTTAATAGGGCAATTGTGTAGATGTCCCCCTGCGCTTTTCTCTCTTTTTTACTTGCTTCAAAATCCGGGTATACCTTTTGAACTACTTTGATATTTTTTCTAATAAAATTATAATGATGAAGGCTTCCAATCATATGTAGAGTAATGAACGATAGCAAACAAAATAGTCCTATTTGAACAAACGATACCATCGCTCCCGTTATATTTATGAACCCCCATAACTGATTAGATCCCATAATAATCGCAACGCTTACCAAAATGTCAAATCCGCTTAGCTTTTCCCGTTCCCTATTAGTTTGTGGATATTTTGCTCTCTGAAATCGATAACGAGTATAGAAATAAAAAATAGCGAGGCAAAGAACCAATGTAAATAAGCCAATCGTAAAAGGAATATTTCCCTTTATCCCAATATCTATATAAATTATTTTTTCAATACCAAGCCAATATAAATAGGTACTCACTATTGAAAAAATCCCCATAAAAAGATGGAATGACTTTTCCAGTTTAAAAGGAGCAAGAATGTAAACGAGTGTCCATAGATTAAGAATGATTGCAGGCACAAGTGCAGCAATAAAAAACAGTTTGGAGAACGAACCAATCAATGAAGGTAAGAACCCCATGAAGTCGATAAAAAATAAAACCATGAAAATGATAGTAACTCGATTGTCTTCCGGAGTTCTAAATCGTAAATACGCTAACATCTCTTTATCAGATATGTCTCGTTTACCCATCCATCCTCCACCTTCCATAAAAACCCTATTTTTTCTATAGTTTAACAGAAAAAGGGGTCAAGCACGTGCCTGACCCCTCGACCCTCTCAACAATAAACCGGATTATTCGAATAATGACTCACCCAGCGCCCCGTGCGCTCCATTTGTTTTTGTAGTCTTCCTCTCGAAACCGGCACCGTTAATTCAAAGCCATCCTGAAACAAAATCATTGTTGTATTTTTCGTAATCGCACACGTATCTCGAACATGCTGGTAAAATACCCAGCAACAATCAATGCTTTCAGGTGACTCGGTAGGGAAAACCGAAATCGCATTCCAATTCGAAACAATAATTGGCGTCTGCTGTTCGTACTTTAAATGATAGATGACTGCTTTTCTTCGTCCTTCATACGTGACGCCTGCTTCAAGACAGGCCTGCCTAATTAAATCGACTGGCGTTGTTTCTGATAAATAGACCCCGCTTCGATCATAAATCCTCGAACTAAATCCAACTTCTTTCGCCACTTCAATCGCCCGAGTCGATTTACTAATTTCATAGTCATTCATGATTTCTGCCTCGATATTGACCATGTTTACTTTTCCCTTCTGTTTTCAATTGGCAATGGATCCCTTTCTGATTCCGTTGCAGTTCCCCTTTGTACAAGAAAAAGGTATACTTGTACTATTGTTGGTTTGGACGCCAACAACTGCCCCAGAATGTGTCCTCCAAGACAAAACATTCTGGGGCTTTTATGTATGCTATTCACTTTCTTCATCACCTCCTCTCACGATCAGCAAGATGACGTTTCACCACACCTTCGTCATCTTCTAAATATTTCCACCCTTAATCTTGATTATAATGAATGTTCCGAAATATTCAAATACTTTTTTAGTAGATAAGACCCAGGAAGACCTTACGGTGCCTGTCACCACCCGATATATGTAACTTCCTGTCGAACCAATTTCCATTTGTTTAGCATTGGATTATATGGGTATCTAAGGAAATAAAACATAATCGAATGTGAGGTTAGTCGAATGAAAAAGTACCTACTTATCCTACTTGCCTGTGGATTATTAGCTGCCTGTAATAACAACCAAAATGCGACTCAAAATGAAGAAGCAGAAGCCGCTACTACTGAAGAAACAGCGGCTAGCAATACCAACACATCAGAAGAATCGTCCTCAGCTAAGAAAAACAAAAAGGATACTACCACAACTAATTCAGCTACGCCCACCCCAGATTCACCTTCATCAACTAATAGCCTAACGGATACTGAAAAGAAGTTCCTACGAATTCCTACCATCTCGATTGAAACACCGTACGGAGAAGACGGAAATATCGCTTATGAACATACTCAAAAAGAAATTGTCGAAGAATACATGGATGAGGATGGCCGCATTTATTTCCCTTTAGATGAGAAACCAATTCGCACCATTGTAAGCGGAGAAAACGAAAACATGCGCAACATTACAAATTATGGGGATGCTTTCATTGGAATCCTTGAAGAGGAAGCTTACGAGCTTACGGATCAAAAGCAGATTGAAGAAGCGTACCAATTGATTCTTAGTGCTACGCCAACCCAATTACAAGGGCAAGAATTAACTTACCGCACTTATGAAGAAGCGACAAATTTAGAAAGAGGCATTACTAAGATGACGTATCTTATCGCCCCAACACTTGGTGATCTCGATTATATTGTACAGACTCAGGCTTACGATCATGAAGCACTCCCAATCCTTTTAGAAGAGTTAGAGAGTCTTGGTTCACCAACGCTCCTCCCTCCCGCCCCTCAAACGGCAATGGACCTTCAGCTTTTTGAAAGCATGCAAGCTGTGCAAGCAATGTGTGGCCAGCTCGGACAATTTGAAAACCCGGAAACAAATCGCGCGGAGTTTGAGCAACTCTACCTTGAAGTGAGAAAAGAAACGCTCAACATGATGGCACGAGTGAATTATACGCTAAGTGAGGAAATATAAACGAAACGCAAAGACAGACCTACTCTCTGATGAGAATAGGTCTGTCTATGATAGGAATCCATTAAATTAAAACAATAGCAAACTAACACCAATCGCAAACAGCACAACGCCCGCAATCGAATAAAACATACCAGAACGCTGCTGCCCTTTGATTCTGTTCGAAATACCAGCAAGTAGATTAATGACGCCAAATCCCATAATACCGTATAATAGTAAATTCTCCTCTTCAGGAGTAATCAGATACATAATCGGAAGTAAAAGTATTAACGCAGATAGGATAAACTGCACAATGCTCAATGAAAACAATAGTTTAGATTCAGATTCTGTGCTCATCATTCTTCCTTCTTTCCTTTTCTAGGTGAACTGATTCATGACTTCTATCCTAATTATAACAGCGCCAATGTGGTTTTTGTTATGGCAAAAGTTTGAACATTCTTTAACAGAGTTTACTCCGTATTTTCCCGTTAAACGAAAACCCTAACCATTTAACTCCTAACTCCCTTTCATTATTAAACGAAGGCTTTATACACTCTATTACGCTATAAAAACCCCCTCAGCAACACTATTACCATTTTTACAAAAATATGGTTAAAAGAAATCGAAACCCGGGTATAGGTATAAATACCCCGTACGTCAGTCTCACGAACAGGTAGAACAACCTATTTACCAGAACCCTTCCATTTGGTACCATATACTACTGCTTGAGTATGATTTTTCTAATGACTATTACAAAGGGGATAGCGCAAATGTCCTATTTATCCTATTTACAATCAGAAATAGCTGAAAAGCGAGCTCAACTCGTCCGCCTCCAGTCCAGCTTAGTGAAATTAGATAGCTTACAAGGAGAATTTATTCAAAATAAACAGCTTGTCGATCAACCTGAGCTAACGCCTACTACTTGGGCCGGCGAATTAGCAAACTCTTTCCAAAATATACGCGAAGATATGAAAGCGTCTTATCAGGAATTATCGATTAACCAAGTGAATTCTGCACTCAATACAATGGAAAATAAAGCTGATCACCTTCGTCGTGAAATCCAGACGCTTGAATTTAACATCACCCAGGAAATTCACCGGTTAGAAGAGGAAGCGAGAGAAAGGAGAAATGCGAAGTGAGTAATGAAATGCTAGTAAAATTTAGTGAAGTCGAACAATCGATCAGCCAAATCGAGAAAAGCCTAAGCGCTTTTAACGCAGAGCTACCAAAGAACACCGGAGAAGGAAATACGCTGGATGTCGTAAATCGATTAAATGAGATAAATCATATGCTAACGGAAGTCGGAAACGCCTACAAAGAAATCCTTACCTTGAATAACCAGACCGTACGAGAATCAGTGCAGCAACTGGAGAATGCGGACCAGGAGCTCTCTACTTCTATGCAGATACGTTAATGTGTACAGGTTAGCCACAGGAAAAAGTATGTTGAATGAACTTTTCATAAAAATCTGGTATACACTAAAAAAACTCTCCGGATCATTGTCCGCAGAGTTTTTTTATGCTCAACCAAAAAAGAAAGAATTTTCAAACAAAAATCACCATTCCCCGCTCTCATACCTTATAATGGTATTACCAATAAAAACTCTGGTATTACCAGAACCGAGGTGAACCTAAATAATGATCGAACGTTCCTCCGAAAAGATCACAAAACAGCTTATTCGATCGATCTTAGAAAAAGAATGGCGCACAAATGACCCACTCCCTCCTGAACGAGAACTCGCTACTCACTACCAAGTTGGCAGACCTTCCATTCGCGAAGCCCTGCAACGCTTGGAGCGTGATGGGTGGATTACGATTCGAAAGGGAGCGCCAGCTGTTGTGAATGATTATTGGAAGCATGGGAATTTAATGACGATCGTGAACATTCTTCAGCACCACGATGAGATTCCTGATGAGTTTATCGTTTACATGCTAGAGCTTCGGATTACGTTAACACCGGCTTACGTCCGAGATGCTCTTCTCCATCACAGACTTCAAATGATTTCACTTTTCATCCCACTTCAAGAGCTAACAGACGATCCGAAATCATATGCTGAGTTTGACTGGAAGCTTCAGAAAAGCGTTGCCGAGCTCTCTCCTAACCCGGTTTTTCTTCTCATCTTAAATAGTTACGAAAACATTTATGGAAAAATGGCGGAGAAATACTTTCTAGAACGCTCTCATCGAAAAGCATCAAAAAAGTACTATGAACAGTTCCTCGAAGCAACGTTAAAAGGAGACCTCACTCAAGCTGAAACGCTTACGAAACAGATGATGGTAACCAGTTTAGAGCTTTGGAAAATGAAAATGAACGGGGGCGTGTAGTGTGAAACAGTTGTATCGTGACTTCATCTTTCATCCTGATATCTTACTCATGTTTGCTGTGTTTCTGATCGTTCTTGGCTTTCTACTGACGATGACGCTCTCTCCAATTGTCCTACTCTTCATTCTTATTGGAATTGTGACTTACATGTTTAGCGAGTACCTCACCCACCGCTTTTTATTTCACATTAAAACACCTCAGAACCCCTATCTATTAAAGTTGATTAAACGGTTGCACTATGACCATCATAAAGTACCGAATGATTTAAAGCTTTTATTTCTGCCGATTTGGTATAGCTTTCCAAACCTGTTTCTCCTCTGCTTGATTTTTTACTGGATTTCAGGATCTCTTCTTCTCACACTTGCGTTTAGTACAGGACTGCTCGCCATGTTCTTTTTTTATGAGTGGAAACACTATATTGCCCATCGCCCCTTTAAACCGAGAACAAAGTTCGGACAGTGGCTGAAAAAAACGCATATCCTGCATCATTATAAAAATGAAAACTATTGGTACGGGGTTTCCACACCATTTGTTGATGTTCTTTTCGGCACGTTAAAAAAGGAAAAAGATGTGCAGATGAGCCAAACGGCAAAGGATTTGGAGCAGAGGAAATATACATCCTTATAAAACATAAAAAGCTGACGTCAAGTCAGCTTTTTTTGATAGAGCTATCGCTGCCGCAGCGTCTGACCGCACGAGTGTAAGTCATGAGTGATCTGCTGAAGAATCTGTTCTCCCTCAAGACTACCTGCTGTCGTTTGTTGAAGCTTCCGTTGACACTCTCTCGCAACTTGCTCCGCTCGAATTAATTCCTGCTCAAACCGTTGAGCTAACGCCTGATCGCCTTGTTGCCTTGCATCAAGCAACTGCTGACGAATGGTTTCTATTTCTCCGCAAGCCTGATGCGCTTCGCGTAATACTTGCTGGTTTAACTCGTTCATAGGATCAACTCCTTATTTCAACCGCCTTTCCCTTATTATTGATCAAAATAGGAGAATTATGTAAAAAAAGACAAATGTCCACGAAGGGGGTCAGGTACGTACCTGACCCCCTCCATTCGCTAAGAACGCCTTCACTTCTTCTTCCTTCGTTGAATAAAACACCGCATCACTTAAATGAAACATCGCTTCATGTTTCGTTTCTTCATACACCTGATGAGGAATGTTGCGATAAAGACTTTTCAGCATCGTTCTTTTCTTTAGCTCTCGAAGGTTTTTGAGTACACGCTCGCGATTTACTTTAATCACAGCAAATCCCTCTTGCTGGATCGATTGATGTGGAAAACGTTTTTCTAGCTGACGTCTTACTTCTTCGTCCATTTCAATTAGCTGAACTTCTTCAGCCCCCTCTTCCGTAAAACTTCCCGCAAGCTCAATAAAACGCTCCTCATCCATATCAATATCATTGAAAATGATTACCGTAAAAGCATCACCTTCATACTCAGGAATCCGAAGATGTTTCGGTAGTCCAAAATAGGCATCTCGCTTTTCAAGAACCGATACATGCTTTCTAAGAAAGCGATATCGGTGAAAAAAGGTGGTCAGATACGTTGTTACCACAGTGAACAAGGTTAATAACGTTAGAACAATAAAATGACGAATCGGGGCATCTCCCATAATAAGAAGTCCAACATGCCCCAGTATGTATAAAACAGCTAGCACGCCACTCACCATTGTTATTTTGCGATTCGCACTTGTATTTTTGTCCTGATCGTACTCTTCCCCATACAAAAGATTCCGATTCAATAAATGAAAACATCCCGTCAGAATGAGAAGCAACAGTCCATTGACCATCAAGAGGTAAGTTCGTTCATTTCCCGAAACGTAATGAGAAACAACCTGTTCATCAACGAGAACAAAAAGAATGGTTGTGATCACACCGAAAACTGCAAGATACAAATAATAGCCAGACTCATACTCATATGGGTCTAAAAACAACTGAAGCGCCCAAAAGTTCAGGATCCCCACAATACTAAATAATGTTAACATCACGATCAGTGATCCAGCATTATTTAATAACGGAAAGAAACCAAAGAGATCTAACACTACTAGCGTGATCACTAATATGCTCCAACGGATGAAGCGAGGGGATTTTAATCGCAAATAAGAAAAAACGAGGTCATCTCGGTTTTGATAGACATTCACTTTCTTCCCTCCAAATCTTCTTTCAATTTCACTAGTTTACAAGATTATTGTAAGGGGGTCAGGTACGTACCTGCCCCCCCCCTTACATTTAATCTATTTTAGCTTTAATCTCGTCTTTAATCCCTTTCGCTTCCTGATCATCCGGCTCTAGACTAAGATATGTATTCATCTCACTTAACGCCTGATCATATTCTCCCTGTTCCTCATAAATAAGCCCCTTGTTAAAATGAATGGATGGCACAGCTACATTATCATTTTCGATATCATTGTAGATGTCCATGGCTTCATCGAGTTTCCCTGAGTCCTGTAATTCAGCAGCTTCAGTAAATTTCGGTTCCATATAAGAATAGTAAACTTCCTCTTCTAAATACGTGATCCCAAAACCATAGACCATCATGACCACAACAAACAGTAGCGCAAATAGCCAACTGACACCTCCACGCTTTCTTAACACTTCAAAACGTTCATCACGGTCAGGATAAAGATTCTTTAACTTCTTTATTTTGTTTAACGCAAAATCAAAATACAGTTTATTCGCAAACAAAGCTAACACAATATAAGCATGGCCAATCGTGGAACCAGGTAGTGCTTTCTTAAAAATAAGGACAGATAGATCCACGAAATAGGCGACTTCTTTGATGATAGCTTTTCCCACTTCTTTTCATAAACCTCATCACGCTTGCCCGTAAATACTAACATCTTTTCACGAGTTTCTTCATCAAGCTCTGTGAACTTGATCTCATTCTGATTTCGACTGAACCAACTCATCGTACTCCCCCAATTTCTAATTTCATCCTTTTTAAGGATACGCTAGCTGCGAGTGCCTGTCACCACCCGGTTTTTGTTAGAATTTGTCGACTGGAGTTTAACCTCTTCCCGTTCCTTACCGCTTTCCAATTATTTGCTATAATCAACATAGATAACGAAGCAAAGTGTGGTGGACAGATTGTTTAAACTATTACTAATTGAAGATGATACATCATTATTTCAGGAAATGAAGGAGCGATTGGAGCAGTGGTCTTATGAGGTTTATGGCATTCATGATTTCAGTCAGGTGATGCAAGAATTCTCTACAGTAAAACCAGACCTTACAATCATCGATATTCAACTCCCAAAGTTTGACGGGTTTCACTGGTGCCGGATGATCCGGGATCATTCAAATGTTCCGATCATCTTCCTCTCTCACGCGATCATCCTACTGATATGGTGATGTCGATGAATCTTGGAGCTGATGATTTTATCCAGAAGCCTTTTCACTTCGAGGTGCTTGTCGCCAAAATTCAGGCGATCTTAAGGCGCGTTTACAATTACAATACTGAGACGAACACGCTCAAAACCTGGCATGGTGCTACAGTCGATTCAGAGCGGAACCGCGTAACGATCGATGACAATGCGATCGAGTTAACGAAGAATGAAATGATCATTCTCCTTATGCTCATAGAACGAAAAAACAAAATCGTTACGCGGGATGAGCTGATCAATCGACTTTGGGATGATCAGCGCTTTGTTAGTGACAATACCCTAACAGTTAACGTGAATCGTCTTCGAAAAAAGCTCGCAGAAATCGAGCTTGGTGATGCTATCCAAACGAAGGTAGGTCAGGGCTATATGGCTCTAGAAACGCAATGATGTGGCGATTTTTTAAAGAACGACGTAGTTGGATACTATTTATCCTTTTCATAGAAGCGTGCTTTCTTCTCATTACATATGTTGATGCGACAATCCCTTTCACATCAATGTTATATGCTGTTTTTCTAACTTCTCTCCTCTTCTTTCTTTTTCTAGGATTGCGATTCGTTAAAGAAACGAAATTCTATCAGGAGCTGGAAGACCGAGAAACAAACTTTGACATCACAAGCATCCCACAGGCGACAAGCCCGTTTGAAAAAGTGGTGGAGCAAGTGACATCGGAACAAATTGAACAGCTGAAAGATGAGTCCAGTCACATGAAGCACCAGCTTGAAGTCGAAAAAGATGACCTCATCACATGGATCCATGAAGTAAAAACGCCACTGACGGCGCTTCATTTGCTGATGGACCGTGTCGCAGACCGTGAGCTAAACGAGCAGCTTACCTACGAGTGGCTTCGGATTCACTTTCTACTTGATCAGCAACTTCACCACAAACGTATGCCAGCAATTGAAAACGACTTGTATATAGAAAAAGTAAATCTTGAACAAATGCTAGTCGATGAAATCACACCCTTACGTACCTGGTGCAAACAGCGGGGCATTGGCTTTGATCTCGATTTGAACGTCACTGAGCTATTAAGTGATGCCAAATGGCTCGCTTTTATGCTCCGTCAACTGTTGACAAACGCTGTGAAATACAGTGAAAACAGTGACATTTCGATTGTTAGCAAAATGAAGGACAATCAACCTGTCCTTCTCATAAAGGACAAGGGTCGCGGAATCATGCAACGTGACCTACCTCGCATTTTCGAGAAAGGTTTTACATCAACTGCGAACCATCAGGATTCAGCTGCAACAGGAATGGGCCTCTATCTGACAAGGAAAATTGCAGATCATTTAAAAGTAAACATCAATGTAATCTCAGAACCAGGAATGGGTACCACTTTTACACTCACCTTCCCAGAACGAAATGATTTTGACCAAATACGAGGCATGTGACAACAATGTCACACGCCTTCACTTATTGTTCGGCGAATCGAAGGAAAGATGGAATGCCCCTCTTTATACTAAACGTATCAGCAATTCATTGGAGGGAATTTAATGACCAACGTACTTGAAGCAAGCAAAATTCAAAAAAGCTTTGGAAATAAGTTTATGAAACAAGATGTATTGATGGGAATCGACGTTTCGATCGAACGTGGCGAGTTTATCAGCATCATGGGCGCATCGGGCTCTGGAAAAACGACACTACTGAACGTACTGTCATCCATCGATCGCGTGAGTGGTGGATCGATTAAGATTGAAGGACAAGAAATGACGAAGCAAAAAGAAAAGCAGCTTGCTGAATTTCGAAAACGTCATCTTGGGTTCATTTTTCAAGAGTATAACCTGCTTGATACGTTAACGGTGAAAGAAAATGTACTGCTTCCCCTTTCAATTGCAAAAGTTTCTAAAAAAGAAGCAACCGCAGCATTTGATGCGCTCGCAGGTGAACTCGGCATTCATGACATCCAGGATAAATATCCGAACGAAATCTCAGGAGGGCAAAAGCAACGTACTTCAGCGGCACGGGCCTTTGTTCACAATCCAAGCATCATTTTTGCTGACGAGCCAACCGGGGCACTTGATTCAAAGTCGGCATCTGATCTTTTGAATAAGCTAAGCGACTTAAATCAGACGCGTGAAGCGACGATTGCAATGGTCACCCACGATCCTGTCGCAGCTAGCTACAGTAGTCGTGTCATTTTCATTCGAGACGGCCGGATTTACACCCAGCTTAATAAAGGGTCTGAATCTCGCCAATCGTTTTTAAAAGACATTATGAAAACGCAGGGCGTGCTCGGCGGTGTACAATATGAACATTAATCACATGATCCTGAAGAACTTAAAGAAGAACCTGAAAAACTATTACCTGTACGTCTTTGCCCTTGTCTTTAGTGTCGGGCTCTACTTTTCCTTCGTCACTCTTCAATATAACCCTGGTGTCGACAACATGGAAACCTCCGCTAAAATGACAGCCGCTATCAAAGCTGCTTCCGTTATGCTTGTTGTGATCGTTACTGTTTTTCTCGTCTACGCGAACAGCATTTTTATCAAACGACGAGGAAAAGAAATTGGACTGTTTCAATTAATAGGCATGACAAAAGGACGCATCTTTCGGATCTTAACGGTAGAAAATTTGCTTATCTATATTGGATCGATGATCATTGGAATTTTCGTTGGCTTTTCATTTTCCAAGCTGATTCAAATGGTCCTCTTTAAAGCGACCGGGATTGATGGTGTCGCGAGCTTAAACTTTTCCACCGCGGCCTTCGTGCAGACCGTTATCGTTTTCTTCGCCATTTTTGGTGTGATTATGCTAACAAATTGGATCTTTATTAAAGCTCAAAGCATTCTGTCCCTTTTTCGAGTGACATCAAAAACGGAAGATCGAATAAAAGGGATTTCCATTCGGGAAATCATTATGGGCGTGCTCGGACTCGTATTAATCATTGCAGGCTATTACCTATCCAGCAAAATGTTTGATGGCGATTTTTCAGAAATGACTGAGCTTTTGATTGTGATGATTTTCATTCTAGGAAGCGTCATCCTTGGCACGTACCTTTTCTACAAAGGGTCGATCCGTTTCGTTGCCAACCTGCTTCGAAAACGAAAAGAAGGCTATTTGAACATTAACGATGTTCTTTCGCTATCATCAATCATGTTTCGTATGAAATCGAACTCGCTTCTTCTTACAATCATTACGACTGTGTCAGCACTCGCGATCGCCCTTTCTTCGCTCAGCTATATTTCGTATTACTCGGCTGAAAAAACAGCTAAACAAAATATTCCTGACCATTTCTCACTGGCGGAAGAGCAGAATGTGAATCGATTTAAAAAGGAACTGAATGAAAAGGGTTACGACTTCACGACCAATGAGTTGGACGTTCTTCAAGTAACGGTTTTAACTAAAGACATTGTTGCGAAACAACCGTCTAACACTGCATTTGATGCTAGTGAAATGATCTTACCTGTAATCAGTGATGAAACCCTTACTGACATTGATGTTTCTCCTGATGAAGCGGTTTTTACTGGCTTTAGTAAAATTCTTGATACCGTGATTAGCTTTGAAAACGAGGGGATCATTCAACTAAAAGGAAAAGAAGAAGTGACGGCTCAGAACTATCTTGGTCTCAAACAGGACTATATTCTCCCCTATTCTTATTCTAATGGCGGGCTCCCTACGGTTATCGTCGATGAAACGACATTTGCTTCTCTTCAAAAAGATATAGATGAAGAAATTCAAGATAAACCTTTCACCTATGTCGGGTATAACTTGGAAAACGACTCAAAGCTACCTGAAGCAACCGACTTATTCCAGTCACTTTCCTTTGAAGATGACCAGGGGAGAAGCTCCCAATATGAAGCCTTCCAAGAGCAAAAGGAAAACATGGGCCTTATCATGTTCATCGTTGGCTTTCTCGGCCTTACATTCCTAATTACATCTGGCTGCATTCTCTACTTTAAACAGATGAATGAAGGAGAAGAAGAACGTCCGAATTATACCGTTCTTAGAAAGCTTGGTTTCACCCAATCTGATCTTTCACGGGGCATTCGCGGCAAGCAGATGGTGAACTTTGGTATCCCACTTGTTGTCGGATTACTACACGGATACTTTGCCGTGCGATCCGGCTGGTTCTTTTTCGGAACCGAACTCTATACACCTATGCTGATCGTGATGGGGATATATACGTTGCTCTACTCCATCTTTGGCGGCTTATCCGTCGTTTACTACAAAAAAGTCATTCGAGAAGCGCTATAAAGAAAAAGCGGGCGGTGCCTGGCACCACCCGCTTTATGTTTAAATTTGTCGACAAAATTCCGTATGTGTCTCCATCACTTAATCCGTCCCACGAGTATGTAACCAAAGACCTCTCCCCACTTCTTCTGAGATCTCAAATCTCTCAATAAAGAAATCCTGAAGGAAGCCTTTCTCTCCACCATCTACCCACTCTCGATAGCAGTCGATCAGCTTCTGCACATCCCCTTCACAATACTCATCGATTAGTCTTGTAACTGTTCTTGTACTTCTCCAGTAGTCATAAAATGCAGCAGAGTAATCCAAATTATCTCCACCTCGATACCCCGCTTCACCAAAGGCATCTAACGAATACTCACCATACTCTTCTTTATAAGCCTCTACTAACAGTCGCTCTACCTCCATCACTCTCTCAAATCGCTCCTTAGACATTAAGAGCTTACGCGGTAAATAGAAACAGATCCCTTCTTCAAACCACATGTCACTCGCATTCTCATCCCAATCTTCAAACTCAGAATGAAAGAAATCCGCATGATGCGTGAATTCATGAGCAGCAATTTCAGCGACATCCACCATCTCTAGATTCCGATAATAATCTTCCGCTTCTTTAACGCCATTCGTCGTTGTTAAGTAAATTTGTTTCCAAGTTTCCAATAGTGGGGTGAGATGAATCAAATCTCTCGACGTATAAGCTGGAAGCGGAATGGTTGAATACAGCTTTGTCGCTGATTCTAAATCGTGAAAAACAATGCCTCTTGGTTGCTCCTGAACCGAAGTAATTTGGTTCAAAGACTCGTGGTAGGATTCAAGATAATTTAAAACTGTTAACCCACTCTGTTCAATTTCATCCGTCTTCTTTGTATCAGTGATAGACACAGCATAATTCATGTGAAAGCCTCCTTCGAACGTAAAAACTACTTCTATATAGTAAGAAAGAGCTCCTCTTCACATTGCAATATTGTTGCATTTAAGGCTCAACTCAACGAGACCTATTCTTATGATTTGTTGGTAAATAAGCGCTACCCCAATAACAACAATCGCAGTGACTCCTTTCATTAACCTATATCGACACCATTCGCGAGTGCCTGTCACCACCCGAACCACCCGAATCCTCCTACTCAACACGTATATCCATCCACCAATCAGCCATCCTAATTACTAGAGGTGATTCTAATGAAATTAAACAAGAAAAAATTCGCAAACCAGCCAACTGTTCTTAAGAAGTCGTACGTCAATGAAGAGGATCTTGGTGTCGATCAAGATGAACAGGCGATGAATGGTGACTATGGCATGCTTGAAACAAAAGAAGAAGATCAACACCGAAAAAATCAGAAGCAATAGTTTCTCATCCCACGGTGAGCATCAGTTATCCTGTTTTCATCCTCAAACATACGAAAAAGGCGTGTCATCGCTGACACGCCTTTACCATTTACACGATCTTCATTGCGACCAAATAACTTCCCCATCTTAATGGTTAACAGGCGGAACATCTTTTAACGCCTGATCTTTCAAAGAAATAACAAACTTTCCCTCACCAGTAATACCCGCGTAAAAAACAGAAGATGCCTTTATGTCCCCGGCCTTCCGAAGCTCGTCCATCAGCCATGCTTCGGTTCGTCCAATATGTTTCAACAAATCTTTCTGAACGCGCCCATCCAATATAACCGGAATCTCATAATCATTCCCCTTCTTGTAAATCGCCATATCTTCTCGCAACAGCGTTTCTTTACTAGGGTATAATTTCACACTAAGTCTTCCATTCGCCTCCACGATTGCCAGTTCCACATCATCTGTATGAAAAACATCTTTTTCACGAAGCATTTGGAGAATATTATCGATCGAGTATTGAATGTGTTTCATATTGTCCCTTAGGAATTTCCCTTGGTACATCACCACAGTTGGTTCGAACGTAAACAGCTTTCCAGCTTTCTGATTTTTAAGCTTTATTTTGATAATGAGCTTCTGCAAAAGAGCAATCGCAATCATCGCGACGACCGTGTGAATATGGTCAATGTTCGGATCTGCAATATCCGCACCTACGACCGCACCAAAAACAAGCACGACAAGAAAATCAAACACGGGAAGTTCACCAATCGAGCGCTTTCCCATGTAAAGTCCTATGGCCAGCATTAAAGGAAGGATCGTCACGATTCGAAAAATCACCTTCAAGGCATCCATTACTATTTCCATGATGAGCACCTCTTTCTTACGTATAAGCTCATCATGCCCATAAGGAGCTTCATGCATAATTCAAATCCACGAATCTGAGCTGGGTATAAATTCATTCCCCCCAGCTAAATGAGATAACATAAAAAATCAGTGAGGGCCCCCCCCCACTGATTCCTGCTTTACTCACTAAACACCGCATTCGAAAGAAGTCGGAACAGATCATCTGTATGATCACGGAACCCAGCTTCTACTCCAATCAACGTAACGTCTTGCTCACGTTCTTTCACAATAACCGGCTGACCTTCCGCTGCGTCACGGTTCTCCCAGTGACCAGCGACAAAGAAGTCACCAGTATCAAACGAAGCGTGCACGTCTACATTTTCAACATTCGAATACCAAACCGGTTGATACACAAAACCGTAATCATCCAACCCATATCCTGACGTTAATAGTTCAGAACCGTAGTCCACTTTTACAATACCGTTGCTGTTTGAGTAGCCTTTGTTCACCGTTACATCGGTTACTCCTAGCTTTTTCGACGCATCTGATGCACCAGCTCCTACTGCAACGTACTTGCCGCCACCATCTACAAAAGATTGAATTTGTTGCTTAA
Organism: Bacillus sp. es.036; assembly: GCF_002563635.1. Taxonomy (NCBI): domain Bacteria; kingdom Bacillati; phylum Bacillota; class Bacilli; order Caryophanales; family Bacillaceae; genus Bacillus; species Bacillus sp. es.036. The sequence goes on along the minus strand of NZ_PDIZ01000001.1, from coordinate 492,315 downwards.
ACGCCTCGTATTGGCTTTCGTTCTCCAAAGCAAACGGTGCATTGGCCTCGGTATTGTTGTAGGAGATCAAACGAGACGTTCCACTATAGAAAAACACATCCGTAACACCAAGACCATTTTCCGCAAGTTCTCGTGGCGTGATTTCCGTAACATTAAAACCTAATCGCTCTAATGCCAATCGTGTTCCAGCATGAGATTGTGCTTTATAAATCCCACCATCTTTTAAAATCGTTACGTTTTGAGAAGTGAGTTCTTTTCCTTCCACTAATGAGGCTGTCGTAACCTCAATACCAGATTCTTTGACGAGTTTCTTCAACTCAGGCGTCGGTGCTTCATCAACATAGAACGCACCATCTTCTCCCCACTGAACATCAAACCCTTTTTCAATGAGCGTATTCACCAGATTTACTGCTTTTACAGAGGAGTTTTGGATCACATAAGGGCCATCCCCAATTAATTGACCATCTCCATCTACCTTCTTCACATCAAACTTCTTTACGTTAAAGGAACTCTCTGCCTCTACTTCAATCGCCTCAAAGCCCCATAGTTCTGGAAGGTTCCATGCTGAAATATCATACATGGCTGGCGTAATATCCGTGATATCCTCTCCATCCCACAGCATCGTGTTCGCAAGTCCTGCTTTTGCCTGACTCATATCGACGATGTAAGTGCCTGCAGGATACGTTTCTCCATCAAACGTAAATGATTTTTTCACTTGTGACACTTCAATATCATTGAACATCAGGTGCTCCACTGCTTTTTCCGTCGCAGTTGGATCCGTTTCATCTACAGGCAGAATATAAGCCTTCGGGAAAAAGCCTTCTGTATGATACGGGTGGTCGAACTGGATCCCACGCTTAAACACTTCGATCTGATCCTTAATCATCTCTTCTTTGTTATCATTTGAAAACTCCAGCGCTCCCATTACTGCATCATAGTGCCACTTCACGCCGTCCCAATCGTTTGTCGGGGCTTCAAGCGTGTACCCATAAGCACCGTGGTACATCGCATACATCGGTGTGAAGATCGGAGGATAATCATCCCAGCCTGCTTCGTCGTCACGCTGCGGTATGTATGTACCCGTCATCGTTTGATAATTCACATTAGATGTACCTGTGTTCGTGTTATCGTATTCGCTGCGATGATCAACAATGTTTCCTTCCATTGATTCCGCCTGGTCCATGGCCCACTTTGAATACAAATCATATTCATAATTCGGGTTATGTGGCGGTGTACACGGTTCAATTAAACCAGGACTTGTTTCTCCGCCATACGCTTTCACATAGCCATGTAAATCAAGAAACACCATCGGATTCCATTCTTTAATCAAATTAACCGTATGCTTCGTCTCAACTTGAGATTGCGTAATAAAATCGCGATTCAAATCGATTCCGTTTGAGTTAAAGCGAGTCGCATCAATTCGCCCATCTGGATTCGCCACCACGTTAAAAATTAAAATGTGATTCTCCAGTAACTCCTTTGTCTTCGCATCATCCGCCGTTGCAAATCGTTCAATCAGTTGAAGCGCTGCATCAGATCCAACAAACTCCGTTCCATGAATCGAAGCATTGATCATCACGGGCACTTTAAAATCAGGATGCTTCTCGATAAACGTCTGCGCTTTATCAGGGCTCTTAAACATCTTCTTTCTCAATGCTTTTTGGTAGCCAAATTTCCCTTTTGCTTCTGGATCAGAAACCGTAACCACATAAAGATCCTGTCCGTCTGATGACTGAGCAGGCGTCTCTACGGTAATTCGATTGCTGCTTTTCTCAATCTCCTTAAGCTTTTCATTAACTTCAGAGTACTTCACAAAATCATAGTTTTCACTATTAAACGGGCTCCCATCTTCCTCCTGTAACGTTTCGTTCCAGTTCACATTCTTCCAGCTCGTCTCTGCAGATGCAGACCCTGCCATCGGTGTAGCAAATAGACCCAGCATCACAGCACCAGCAATTAGTTGCTTCTTCATCCCATTCCCCCTAGATTTATCAAAATAGTCTAAATTCTATTTTATAACTCTTATTCAATATTTTGTATACGACATTCTTCCTGATTACGCGTAGGTCTTTTGTAGGTAGGTGCCTGCTGGTAGGTGCCTGTCACCACCCGTTACCACCCGTTTTATGTTAGAATGTGTCGAAAGCAATCATTGAAACTTTAAAACGAGTCTCGTAGCGTTGGAGCTGGATCTTATGAATAAATTACTGTTATCAAGAAAGTTCATACCTATATACTTTATCGTCGCTACCTTAGCCATCGTATTGTACCGAACAATCGGAAATACATGGGTTGAAGCCTTACTCATTAGTTTTCCATGTTTCCTTGTAGGCATCATTTCGATCGCGCTTAACTTCGGAAAACAACCTAAATAACAAAAAAAGCTACCTCACTCCACAACTCGTAGAATGACGTAGCTTTTCCTCTATTCCGGATCCATCCAAAACAACTCATCAAGCGATTTATTTAACGCCCAACAGATCGATAAACATAACTGTAGCGATGGGTTGTATTTTCCGAGCTCAATCAGCCCAATCGTCTGTCTCGATACGCCTACTTTTTTGGCTAGCTCCTGCTGGGAGAGATCGTGCTCGACTCTCGCCATTTTTAATCGTACATTCTTCACCATTCATCACCGCACATCTTCATCATCCATCTCTTCTAACTCCTGCTCATTTACCTTATCACTTTTATACTTCGCTACCGCATAGGGTAACACCATTATGCCAAATAAGACAGGAATATAAATCACTAAGCAAAAAAATAAAATGGTTAAGAAAAAATATACCGTTTCCTGAGTACCATCTCCATACTTCAAAGAGTTTCTGATCGCGAGGAACAGAGAAAAACCCACTCCCAAGAAAAGACTGATCAAGAAATTCCGTTTACTAAAGCTCATCTTACTCGAACGATCGTGCATCTCTACCTCATCTGAAAAGATGCCAAGCATCGTTGATCGTATAAGATAATACCCAGAACCGAAACTAAAAATAATCATCTCTGTCCATAAATGCTGTATTCCCCCTTCAACGAGAAACTGTTTATACAAAACAGACAAAGCACAAATCACCACAATTAAAATGTACATTTCCCGGTAAATCTTATTTTGAAGATTGGTCACCCGCTCATCTTTTTGCCTTTTCTTAAAACCAAATCCCATCGTTCCTCTTCCTCCTCCTGCTAGTAATCAATCTTCGGTAACCGCTCATACGCAAACACAAACAATAGCAAACTAACAACCGCAGTAACACCCATTTCTATCCTATCCAGCGCAAGAAACGGCAGTTGATTCGGTAAACTATAGAACGGTGCATATGCAACAAGATTTTTCACAAACTCAGGAATCGCATCGACCTGAAACACGATACCAAGTAACCCTGGTAGCACCAAAATCGTCACTAGTGAAAGGATTAACAGCTGAATCACCTTCTGATAATACATCGAGATCACTTGAAAGAGTAAGGTGAAAAAGACTCCGAACAACACATATTGCAGCACGGCCATCCCAACATCCGCTACTGAAAAAGCCTGACCATTCAAGGCATGATTGACATAAAGAAGCGTTGCACACCCGAGCCCGAACATGAAGGACACAATCGAAATCACCAAAACACGTGACACTAAAAAGATGATCCGATCTCGAGCTGACGTAAACAAAAGATAGATCGTTCCATGATGCAGATCCGCAATAACGACTTTCGCACAAAATACGCCTAGTGCCACCGTTGCGATACTCGCATATAATCCTGAAACATTCCGAGGGTGAAACGGCCCACCAAGCTCGTAAATCGAATAAACAATCCCACCACCAAACAAAAAGGCAAATGCAATCGACAGAAACAGCGGCAAGCTAAGGTTACGTTTTATCTCAAGCTTCATGTACTGTCCAAAATTCACTTCGCTTCACTCTCCATATTTTGAAAATAGAAATCCTCAAGCGTGTCCTTTTTCCTCTTTACATCCGTTGGATAAAGATCGTGCTTCCCTAAATATTGGAGTACCTGTTTCATATCACCATCAAATGGAACCGAAAGAACACTTCCACTTCGGGTCACTCCTTCGTATCCGGCTAACACATGCACAGCTTGAGGAAGATCTCCTTCTGAAAACAGTAGCTCTAAAATTTCCGCACGATTTTGTTCCCTTGCATACTCATTAATCAACCGTCCTTCTTTAATCACATAAACACGATCACTTACATTCTCGATATCTTCTAAAATGTGACTGGAAATCAGTATGCCAATGCGTCTTTCTTTTGCGAGCTTTTTTAAGTAGCCAAGGATATTTCGTATTCCATCCGGGTCCATGCCATTTGTCGGTTCATCCAATACGAGATAATCTGGGTTTGAAATAAGCGCGAGCGCAATCCCAAGACGCTGCTTCATCCCAAGCGAATAGTCCTTCACCTTTTTCTTTAAGTACGACTCCATACCAAGAGACTGAATGATTTCATCGAAACGTTCATCGTCTCCACCAAACAAGGAACGAAAATAATGGATATTGTATCGTCCACTTTTATTCGGAAAGAACTTCGGCTTCTCAATTAAACTCCCAACTGACCGACCTTGCTCACTGAAGGTAAGCTCTCCGTCATATTGCACGATAATCCCAGCGATAACTTTCATTAACGTTGTCTTGCCCGCCCCATTCGGACCAACTAGCCCAACAACCTCTCCTTTTCGTAGCGACAAGGTAACGTCAGAAAGTGCTCGTTCCTTCTTATGGAACGTCTTTGAAAGTGCACGCATCTCAATACTCATCTTCATCCCCCTCATTTAAATGAACCATATCCTTCTTTTTCCATTATATAACATCAATGTCTTTTTGCAATATATATTTGTCATTTAGGTAGTTTTAATTTTCTTTTTAATAAAAAATTGATAAAAAACGCTTGAGCAAATCATTGTTGAGAAAGAATGAATGAGACGGTATGTGAAACGAACGGGCCAAATCCGCTAAATAAAATTCGGGACGATCTCTTACCCGTTAATCTTTTGTTCACCTTTACGTTGTAAGATAGGTGGGAGAGATTCTGTACAGAAAGGATGAAAAACGTGATTTCCATCTTAATCATCGATGACGATCCGCACATTTTAAATCTTGTCGAAGTTACGCTCCGAGATGCTGGATTTCATACATTCACGTCAAGAAATGGCATAGAAGCTTTAGCTCGATTAGAAGAAGTTACGATTGACCTCGCGATCGTGGATGTGATGATGCCAGGATTAGACGGATATACACTTACCAAAAAAGTTCGAGATACGTACGACCTTCCCGTTATCTTATTAACTGCCAAAGGCGAGCTGCATGATAAAGAACAAGGATTCACTGCCGGAACAGATGATTATATCGTTAAACCGTTTGAACCGAAGGAACTGATTTTTCGTGTCCAAGCTGTTTTAAGACGATATGATAAGCCGAGTCAGTATACGATTCAGCTGGCTGATGTAAAAATTGATAAAAGAAATTATGAGGTGCAAATTGGAAAACAGCACCTTCTCATGCCTTTAAAGGAGTTTGAGTTACTAGCCCTATTGGCTTCTCGACCGAACCAAGTTTTTAATCGAGATTATCTGATTGAAAACATATGGGGACTTGATTTCGAAGGGGATGAGAGAACGTTAAATGTTCACATTAAGAGGATCCGTGAACGGATCGGAGCGGTCACCTCAAGCATCAAAATTGTTACCGTTCGCGGAATTGGCTATAAGCTAGAGGTCACGTCATGATGAAATCCCTCTACTCGAAATTTATCCTAACAACGCTAATCATTATGTTGGTCAGTTCCGTTATTGGCTTTTTCTTTGCGAATGCTTACTACCAAAACAATTTAAAACCGGAAAATGACGCGAAAAACATGGGGATCGCGACAAACATAGCGGAGTTCGCCGAAACACAGGCGGACCTAGAAGATTACCTTAGCCATACCGCGGCAACAGGGTACCAGCTTTTTTTAGTTGGGCAGGGAGAAAGCCGTTTTTATGGAGGAGAATTTAAAGAAAAAAACGTATCGCAAGAAGCGATCGAAGACGTCTTAGATGGACAACCCTATCATGGCATGAAGGAATTTCCGAAGAAAACATTTGTAACGGGGTTCTTCGCCAACGAGCTAAAAAATTCAGTCGGTGTGCCGTTGACCTACGAGGGTACGCAGTATGCGCTATTTTTGCGACCAGATATTAAACTCTTATTTAACGAGATCCATCTCCTTTTAGGCTGGATGGTGTTCGTGATCTTTATCTTAAGTTTACTCGCAGAGCTCATATGGTCCGCGATGCTGATTCGCCCAATCCGAAAGTTATCTCACGCAACGAATAAAGTGCGAGAAGAAGGTTTTGATGTCCACTTAGACATTCATCGAAGAGATGAGATTGGCCAGCTAGCGCAGAATTTCAAAGAAATGATCGCAAGGCTCGGTAAATTAGACAAGCTTCGGAAGTCATTTGTCTCAAATGTATCGCACGATATTCAGACGCCTTTATTAAATATACAGGGGTACAGTCGTTTATTAGAAAACAATGCCCTTTCCGAGGAAGATAGAAAAGCATACTTGCGTGTCATTCAAGAGGAAGCAGAACGGATGTCCATTTTATCCAAACAGCTATTAACGCTATCCTCACTTGAACCAAAAGAGAAAGATCACTCCAGAAAAGCGGTTGATTTATCCGCTCAATTAAAAAGCCTGTTACATCGCTATTATTGGCGAATCGATGAAAAGGAGCTTTCTTTAACCTATACTCTTGACGAAGTTCAATTTAAAGGGAATCCGGAGCTGTTATATACCGCCTGGGAAAATCTTTTAACGAACGCAATAAAATACAACGAGCCAGGTGGATCGATTGAAGTTATGCTAAAAGACGCTCAAGACCAAATCGAACTAACCTTTACGGATACAGGCATCGGCTTGGAGCCGAATGAAAAAGAACAAATCTTTGATCGCTTTTATCGTGCCGACCTAGCACGTACAAGAACACAGCAAGGCACAGGCTTGGGCTTATCCATTGTAAAAGAAATTATTGAACTCCATCAAGGTGATATTCTCGTCGAAAGTAAGTTAGGAAAAGGCACCACATTTACAATCACTCTTCCACATTTGTAATCGTTCATTAACCTTTTGTTCACTTAACTGATTTAAAGTAATCAGTGTCAGGAACGAAAGGTTTTTCTTATAGAAAGGAATGATGGTAAATGAATATGGCTTGGAAAGAAATGAAGAAAAATAAACCGAAATTTCTTATCGTTGGCTCCATCGTGCTACTCATTAGTCTGGTCACGTTCATAATTTCTGGTCTTGCAAATGGCTTATCTCAAGACAACGTCTCATTGATCAAAAACATGCCAGAGGGCACGTTTTACATGAGTGAGGACTCAAATGAGTCCTACACGCAATCTCATCTTGAAGAGAAGAAACGGGATGAAATCCTTGAGAGCGACCAGGACGCATTTGCCTTTTCCCTTCAAATGGGTTCACTCAAAAACGAAGCAGACAATCAGCAAAGCGTTGCCTTCCTCACTTCTACCGATACACCATTGTTTAAACAGGTAAACAAAGGAGAAGTGATTCTCGATCGCTCGTTAAAAGCGGAAGGCATCAATGTTGGAGATGAACTAACCAGCCCTCTCTTTGACGGAACATTTAAGGTGATTGATTTTGTTGATAACAAAAAGTTCAACCACTCGCCCGTTGCGTTTATTAATCAGGAATCATTTAAAAACATGTTTCGAACGGATGAATTGCAGCTCATTTATCGTCCTAATACAACCGAGGAGATTAGCGGGGTGCAGTCCTTTTCTAAGAACGAATTTCTCTCTACCATTCCAAGTTACCAGGCTGAACAAATGACGCTAAATATGATTGTTTGGTTTCTCGTTGTGATTAGCGGCATGCTGTTTGCGATTTTCTTTTATATGATGAATGTCCAGAAAATCGGGATGTACGGCATTCTTAAAGCACTCGGGATTCGCACGGGGGATTTGTTTAAAATGATTTGGAGTCAGATGGCGCTTATTACGATACTAGCTCTTTTCGTTTCTGGACTACTGAGCCAAGTTTTTCAAGTAATTGCTCCTGATACAATGCCTTATCACTTAACTCTTACAACAACAATTCAACTATCCTTCGTCTTCGTGATTGTTGGTTTCTTAGGATCGACGTTATCAGGCTTTCAAATTAGGAAAATTGAACCTTTGCAGGCTATTCAACAAGGAGAGGCTTAACATGACACAACTACTATTAGAACAAATAAGAAAATCGTTCATAAATGGAGAAATCGAAGAAGAAGTGTTAAAAGGGGTCGATTTATCGCTTCAAAAAGGGGAAGTAACCGCGTTAATCGGTGCTTCAGGTTCAGGAAAAAGTACTTTGCTGACAATTGCTGCCGGTCTTCAACCTCTCTCAAGCGGTCGCGTCCTTTTTGAAAATCAGAATTTAGCAGAATTACGATCAGAACAGGTGCGAAACATCCGAGCGCATCATTTCGGTTTTGTTTTTCAGTCATCCCACCTCGTTCCTTTTCTGACAGTGGAAGAACAACTTTCAATGATGATGGACGTGGCTGAAATGAAAATAAACAAGCACGACAAGCGAAAACAGATAACGGGCGTATTAGAAAAGGTGGGAATGACGCATCGTCTTACAGCCTACCCTTCCTCCTTATCAGGCGGAGAAAAACAACGAGTCGCCGTCGCACGCGCCATTATCCACAACCCCAAAGTTCTGTTTGCAGACGAGCCAACAGCAAGTTTAGATTCTAAAAGGTCAAAAGACACCATGGCGTTGATTCAGCACGTAACGAAATCGCTAGGGATGACCACATTAACGGTGACTCATGATGAAGAAATGTTAGCTTATGCGGATCGTGTTGTCACGATGAGTGATGGAAAGATCCTGAAGAATCGTGCTGCGAAATCCATGTAAGATAAACAGAAGTGCTAGCGGAAACTCACTAGTACTTCTTTTCATCTAATTGAAACTTAATTGGCACAGCGACAGGATTTCCCCTTATCCAGCAACATGATTTGAAACTGAAACACTCCTTCCTCTTATTAATAATCGAACCTCTTACAATGAAAGTACTACTGATGTGGTTTTTTTCTTTTATTTTCAGGCTGCTTTAACCAGTAACGCAATCCTTTCCCCGCTAAAGGTTCGTCATCATATCTTGGTATAACATGCAGATGACTATGAAAAATGAATTGATTGGAAACTTCTCCAACATTCCAACCCAGTGTATAGCCATCTGGAGCAAAGGCTTGATCGAGGTATTCCTTTGCATCCTGTAAAAGTTCATAGGTGTCGTTCCACTCTTCTTTCGATAATTCAAATGCGTTAGCGTGATGCTTCTTAGGAACAATCACTCCGCAGCCTTCTAAAACATCTTGTTGATCGTCATGTTGTAAGAAATAGCAAGATTCATTTTCAAATAGGATCTTTTGTTTGTCGTCTCTTTCAGGATGACAAAATAGACATTCCTCTTTGTAAGTCAATAAAATCCCCCTTCTTTTTTTAAAATCACCCAAGGATTTTACGGTCTAAATCTGTCCTTCGTTTAATCCACTACCAAGAAGGTAACTAGTAGGTATGAAGAAAATAACAGGAGTGTTGGATATGAAAAACCGGTTCATCTGGGGATTCGTGGGTATACTTATGTATCCTTTCGTATGGATCTTGATCGCTTTACTATTAGATGGTGAACCTCCAAAATGGAGTGCCTTAACTGGCTCTGCTATTGGAGGCTTTATATGTGGATTCTTCATAGTTGCTCCCAGTCTACGTAAAGGAAAAGACAGAAATCGTTAGTATAACAATACATATCCCAATTATTTCAAAAAACGAACATCCAGGCAATACTAGGTAACTAGTAAAAGAGAGCTGATATACTCAGCTCCCCCTCAATCCTCCCTTATTCAAAAGACTCCGCAACTGTAAGCAAATCTTCTTTTGATAAGCCCTCTATCTTCCCTTTCAACTCATAGGTGATCGAACCATTTGTCCAAATCAACCGCTGCGTCTCGCCTTCTGTTCCGGCATATTGTCCTTTTTGATCTCCAATTGAAACCTCCTCTGTCTCTAACTGATCAGAAGAGATCTCACCATTTTTAACGGTCATCAATTCCATCTTTTCACCCGTTTCGCCATGAAAAACAAACGTTATGGTGCTATCATCCTTACTCTCATGTTTGATTTCTACCCCGTCCACTTCAAAAGGCATCACTGTTGGAAACATAGGCTGATAGGCTTCATCTCCAGTTCGACTTACTAATCTTGAACGATCATATACGAACAGTCCATCTTCTGTTTCTGTTGCTGTATCGAAAGCATAGGGCAATGATTGAGGATCCATATAACGGATTTGCGTAATCTTTCCTTCTTCGTTTGTGTTGACTCTTCCACTAACATCCGCCGTTTGACCATTGCTTACATTGACTTGTATGTCAAAATCATAGGCGGTTGCTGTGTCCTCACTCTGCACAACGTTTATGGTCCCAATAGCCATTTCAACACCATTTCCGTACGCCTTACGATGAAAGCTGTTTAGTAAATCGTTGTTCATCGCACTCTCCATATAGTCTTCTGTAAAGTAAGAGTTGAATTTGTCCATGTAGTAGGTAGAAACCTCTTCGTACTTTTCCTCTTCATAAATCTGTGTTAATTCTTCATCCGGTCCTGAAAATATTTGCTCAAGCACCGTTGTGACATCATCTTTCGTCGTATTCTCTTCTTCCGTGTTTTCGCTAGCAGGCTGGTTAGATGCACAACCAGCAGTTATGATGAGCACCATCGTAATGAATAAGATTTTTTTAAGCAAAAAACAACCTCCGTTTTGTTGGCTCTTGTTATATGTACGATCAGCAACTGTATAAAGTTTCAAAAATTGGTAACTAACTAGAAATTTGTTGTGTTTATTTAAGAATTTAGCCTTTAACTAGACTCTGCCATTCTATTTCAATTATAAAAAAGAGACTACCTCATCGCAGATAATCTCCATCTAAAAGCATCATTTTATAACTGAAACACTTCGATCTTCTCCCAAATCCCCTTCCAATTTTTCTTTATCACTCGCTCTCTATAAATGGCAGTTCTTTCTTCACTCTCTTTAATAAAAGGTGTCGGCTTCAACTCTAAATTGATCACATCATCGACACCCCAGGGAGCAGTAAGAATAAGATTGTTATCCTTATCGATTTTGACCCCAAGAGCCGTTGCGGTTTCTGGAAACTTGGAAATCGCATCCTCTGCAGAAGTGTAGGGTTCTATGTGATTCTTCACGTGCATTCGTGCTTCATTCTTCACAGACCACGGTACATCTGGAAGGATTCTCTTCAACTCAGCTTCTAATTCTTTTTCAGTTTTTTCACTTATTTCTTCTTGATCATAATAAATAACATCAACATCTGGCGGATCAGTACTGTTTTCAAATCCATGCACGGTATCCCAAATTTTTGAACGCACAAACCCAGCACAAATCCACCAATCTGGCAAATTCAGCTGACTTGCAGCCTTGATGATTTCCATCATTCGTTCATCGTTTTCGATTAGCTTCATGATATCCTCTTTTGTCTTCAAGCCAACACCTCGTTTGGAAAGTTACGGCCCTTCGTTTTCTATATCAATTTTCCTTTCAGTTCAAATTCAATAAATCAGCAATGATCTCATCACTCCCCGGTGAAAACATAAATAGAGCGAACAAGATAAATAGTGCGCCTATACAAACGAAAGAAATTCGTTTACTTCCAATGAGTCCTTTTCCTACTAAAAACAATCCAATAAACAAGAGTAAGAAATACCAAACTCCCATACGCTCTCTCCTTTTATCACGACAGATCGAAATCTATCTCTTAGTATTGACTATCTATTATAATGACGATTAGTAAGCAGCTATTGTTCCTTTTTAGTTGATCCATAAATTAATTGTTAGCTAGGTTAGAAAAATTCATATAACCCCTCATTGAAATACGCGAACTCTTCTTTAGACACCTTATATCGACGGTATCCTTCGTAAAAAGCCTCTATGGATTCTTGATGGTTAATCCATTTTCGAATCGCTAAGGATTCATCATACCTAGGATCGCCTATCGTCATTCCCGCAACATCAATAAACATACTCACTTTTCCGTTTATAACCATCACATTATCGGTAGTGCAGTCCCCGTGTATCATCGTTTGTTGGACGCTTGATGGTTGATCTAATGTTATCTTCTGTAAAAGCATTAAATCCCCGTCAGCGTGACCAGTTTCCAGGTAACTCTCCGCCTTTTTTAACTGTTCAGCAAGCCAATAATTATTTTGGAACCCAGTATCAGTCGTTTCATGGAGACGTTGAAGAAACTGTCCAAAACTCTTAATTAATGACAGTTGTTCTTGCATCTCTGCTTCTCTTAATGCAGTGGTTAATGTTATCCCCTTCTCAAATGACATAATGAGATGGCTACTATTCTTCCCTTCAAAATAACCATAATAGCTCGGCATTGGGATCTCTGTGTTCGTATTTAGCTTTTCTAATACAACAGCTTCATTTCTTAACCATTCTCGATATTTTCGTTCATAGGAACTTTTTAGCACATAGCTGCCTTCCTCTGTGACGACTTGATGCACTTCTGAGGTACACCCCTGATCTTGTAATAAACTCATTCGCTCTATTTTTCCTATTATTTCTTCTACTTTACTTTTCATCTCTTTTTCCATGAGTACCCGCCTGCACTTTCTATTAGAGATAACGACTTTTCACCATACCAATTATTTCAAAATTCGATCAATAAATCTATTAATATTTATAATAATTAAAAGGAGACGATGGAATTGGAACGAAATGTATGTAGGAAATGCTACCGATAGGAGGAACAATATGAGCCATTCACTTTTTAATGGTATTCACTATATTCGAATACCAGTCGTCAATCTCAGTGAGTCCGTTTCCTGGTACTCAGAGTGTTTACAGTTCACCTTAAAATTTAATCGAGGTGATTTGGCGGTCTTATCGCTTGAAGAAGGTCCCCTCTTCGTTTTAGTAGAAGCAGACGAGAACTCGAGAGGCCACTTCTTCAAAAATGGTGAACCAGAATTTTCTGTTGGTCTGACTACTTCAAACATTAATCGACTCTATAACTATTTAGTTGATCAAGATGTGAAAGTAGAGCCGATCCAGGAGGATGAGGGACACCAATTCTTTCACTTTTATGACCCTAACGGAAACAAACTGCAGGTACATAACTAACATTTCTTTAGCTACTCGTTAAGGGTAGCTTTTTTTAACGCCCTTAAACTTTATCCTCCCATAACGCAACACAGAGCCCTTCGCCTCTTTTCAACGGAAACATCCCTGTTCCTACCACTTTGTCCACATACTTTCCGCGCTTTCATTAGGAACATCACCCAGCCCATCTACATAGTGTGTTGAAGAAAGTGTTTCATAAGATAAGCGCTTAGGAAAATGGATTTCAGTCCATGAAGAACGTTTGATGGAGGTGACAGAAATGAATCAATTTCAAAACGATCTTCAGCACTTAGATGTTGGAGAGTACCATGCCCAGGAGTTAGTTCCTTGCGAGCAAGCGAACTATTATCCAAATGGGGATCAGAATGTAGATCCAAATGATACTCGTATAATTGGGTTTGTATGCTTTGGGTGTTTCCGCTGTGCGGGTTGCGTTGGCTGTGCCGGCTGTGCGGGTTGCGGCGGTTGTGCTGGCTGTGGTGGATGTGCTCGCTGTGCGCGATGCGCAGGTTGTGGTGGATGTGCCGCAAGATGTGGTGGATGTGGCAGATGCGGTGGTCGCTGAACCGGATCAATCGTGAAATCGACTAACTATTCCAAGTACACTTAATGCTAAATCACATAAATCAACGAAAAAGAACCTGGAAGCGCTAAGCACTTCCAGGTTCTTTAAATGATGAATCCATTTAAAACGAACACATATCTTAAGTGAAATTTTTTATAAGTCAATTAAAACAATTTCTTTCTATAAATACGAAGGGACACAAATCCTGAACCTATGTATAAAAGGAAAACGGACACCCCTATAACAAGATATTCTACAGTATTGTCGGAAGTTATAAGCAACTTAACAAACGCTCTCATTCGGTCATTTAAATCATGGATAAAAAAAGTAACTGTTAACAGATACAATGCAAATAAACCAATTGCCGCTATCATAAGATAATTGCTTTTAAATTTATAACAAAAAGGAAATATGAATGACAGAATCGACATCACAACAGCAATCATGAACAATAGTTCTTTCCAAGAAGTCATTTCTCCATGGATGATTATGTTACCAATATAAGTAACTGCACCGATCAATAGTGTAAAGAGAACGGCAACAATATACTTTGAACTCACGATCTCTTTCCTTGTATAGGGGAGAGAGTTAAGCAATAGTTGGATAGTGGATTTTTCATCAAGCGTAAAGGCAAGCATCGATATCACAATACTACAAAGGATTCCTACCCAGATAATAGAAAAATCTAAGATCAAATACACACATAAAATTGCCAATAATACGAGCATCGTTTTTTTTAGTAAGATGATATCTTTACGTATTAAGTTAAACAAGAGATCTTTCTCCTTTTTTTGTGAAATACATGATATCTTCAAGAGTTGGAGCTTCATAATGCGCCATTTCTCCATATATACTCCTTGCGCGTTGTTTATCTGAGGTTAAAGCTTCAAATCCATAAGGCATTTTTCGTACAGCTATAAATTCCTGTTCTGTTTCCTGATCTAGTAATTCCAGCCCCCCTTTTACAATCGCATATTCCTCCTCAATTTCTTGAAAATCTTTCGTGAAAATATGCTTTCCATCATGAATAAAGGTTATATAATCAGCAATCGAGGCTAGATCAGATGTAATATGAGTGGAAAAAAAGATTGTTTTATCCCCATCTTGCAGAAGTTCATGCAACAGATCTAATAGTTCTCTTCGAAAAATAGGATCTAATCCTGAAGTGGGTTCATCCATAATAATTAATTCCGCATGATGAGACAGTGCGATACTTAAAGACGCTTTAATCATCATTCCTTTTGAAAATGTTTGCATTTTTTTAGTTAGCGGTAAGTTAAACATGCTCACATATTCGTTGAATATCTGTTCATCCCAATTCACATATGCATTTCTCACAATCGCTTTAATCTCAGCTAGTGTGAGATGTTCATAGAAAACATTTTCATCAAATACAAATCCAATTCGCTGCTTAATTTCTTTTTCATGATCTTTGTAATTTAATCCAAATACAGAAACCGATCCACTATCAGGTTGTAACAAATTCATAATCAGTTTAATTGTGGTGGACTTCCCTACACCATTTCCACCGATAAATCCTGTCACATAACCCTTTTTAACTTTTAACGAAAAGTCCCTTAAGCTAAAACCTTCAAAGGACTTACAGACATGCTGGAGTTCTATAACATTTTCATCTTGCATCATTCTTCCCCCCTATATAATATAGTCAGCAACTCTTTTAATTCGGTTAGTGTGACGCCGATGTCTTTACTATTTTTGATGGCAGTCACCAATTGCTCTTCAATCCCCTGCATTTTTCTTTCCTTAATCATTTCCTTATTTTGTTCCGATACAAATGACCCTTTTCCAACGATAGAATAAATGAACCCATTTTTTTCAAGTTCCTCATAAGCGCGTTTAGATGTTATGAGACTAACATTTAGATCCTTCGCCAATTGACGCATCGATGGAAGTGGCTGTCCTGACTTCAGATCACCTGCTAGGATCTGTTCTTTTAATTGAAGGTGAATCTGTTCATAAATCGGTGTCTTTGAACTGTTGGAAATTATAATTTTCATTAAAAAACCTCTTTCAATTATCTAAACATCATTATATACATTATATACAATATATACAATAATTATCTGGATTTTATTTCCACAATATAAAAAAAGAACTTCATAATGAGAAGTTCCCTGGTAACAATCACCTATTCTTCTGCAAAAATACTAAATCATGTTCGTGCTCAAAACCAACCTTCTTATACAATTTTATGGCTGTTTCATTAGCTGCGTTAACACATATGGTAATGGAAGCAATATTCTCATAAGAAAATAGCCATTGAATGGCACCATTTATCAGCTGCTTCCCAAACCCCTTACCTCGTTCCAAGTCTTTAACGGCCATATACTCAATGCTAGCCTCTCCAAACGCTGGTTCAGCCTCCACATAGATGTATCCTTTTAGCTGATTGGATTTTTTAACAATAAACACTTTTCGATTCGGACTAAGGCGCTCGATCAATTGTTGTCCGTTATAATAGGTTTCTGGAAAAGCTTCATTATGTAATTGTATTATCTCTGAGAAGTACTCTTCCGTAAGTTCCACAATCGGTTCATCTTTTATTTGCTGCCTATCCTCACGAGAAACTGTTAATATAGTTTGCTCACTTTGTTTAACAAATCCCAATTCCTTAGCGAAACTTAATAGATTTCGATTGTGATTACTTGTGAACATATGGAGTTGATGTATATTAGGGGGTAGTAATTTCTCCATTTCAGTCCATAATTGGTTGGTCCATCCAGGTTCTTTCGCAAATGGCCCCCATATTTCTGCATATTGACTTTCTAGGGAAGCATCAAATCCTAAAACACCAATCAACTCATCTTTCTCATAAGCTACGACAAAACTCTTCGTATAATGAACATCCGTTATATCTTCTACAAAAGAGTTAGCAATCTCTTCAACTTCTGTTCCACAATAGCCAATGTACGAATCTTCCTTATTGTTTAACTCTGCAATTAGCATCGAAACTTTATGGATGTCAGACCTAGTCATTGTTCTGATTGAACTCAAATAAATCTCCCCCCAGGAAGTGGTTTCCTCAACTATTTGATTTCTTCCCCGTTTCCCTAATCTCCCCCATCCTCTATAAAAACCTCAGAACAATACACTCACCTCTTTTTACATTCATTTAGGAATCAATCGGAAAAAGATACACATTGTAAGAAAAGAATTTCTCTAACCCTACCTTTCTCGCAATGGCATTCGAAGCCTGATTTGCCTCTTCACAGTCCCAATATGGAACCATCCCCTTATTAACACATTCCTTCACCACACTGGACGCTGCCAGCTGACCTAATTTATTCCCTTGATGATCCTCGATGGTTTCCATATCTAACCCATGAACATTTCCAGCTACAAATCCTGAAAAACCCAAACTCACAAGTTGATTTTGATAGACAACGCCATACCCGATTCCCTTATCAAAAAAGTCATTAGGTGAAGCCCAGAATTCAGCTATCTTCGACTGTAAGATGCGTTTATTGGTAATTGAATGGTTCTGATCGTTAAGGACAGCTTCGCTGATTTTGATGACCTGGTACACGGGTTTAATGGAAGGATGATGCTGCTCTTTAGGGTGTTCGAGTCGATACACATTTTGATTGGATTTATTCATGTCCCGATGGGTGAAGAGCATCTCGATTGTTTTATCCCACCTTGAATGGTTTCCAATAGCGATAAAAGTCGTTAAGTTCAGCTGTCTTGCTTCAGGAGTAATTGTCGTTTCCATAAAATCATTGATTTCTTGAAGAAACACATCACTTTGTTCATCTCCAATAAAGAAAAAACCGTCATGATTCCCTAACCAGATAAGCCCTGCTTTAGGGGTCTCGAGATGATCGACAAAAACGCGCCCAGGGTTATTCCCCTCGATGACCGCTTTTGCTTCTAGATGTCCGATGTCATTTAATAACGTTTTGCATTTGTAGAATTCATCTTGTTTAAGTTCATGAATCATGTTGCTCCCTCCTACTACACATGAATTAAACCTACTCAAAGACTTGACGCAGTTCAACCTGGCCCTCGCCATATCCTTGCGGGTCAGGCATGCGTATCGCCCACTTAACCGCTTCCTCTTTTGACTCCACATCAATGAGAATAAAACCGGCAGTGATGTCTTTCGTTTCGGTAAACGGACCTTCTTCAACGACAGGAGCGCCGTTCGGATACGAAATACGTAGTCCATCCGAACTTGGATGAAGGCCCTTTGCCATCAACCGAACGCCAGCTTTTACTAATTCTTGATTGTATGTTGACATCGCTTCCCTCAGCTCAGCACTTGGTACATTTCCAGCTTCCGAATTCTTCGATGCTTTCACGATCAGCATAAACAGCATCAAATCTCCTCCTCTTTGACAATTACCGGCTTAGATTCTCCCTTCTACCTATTCGATAAAAGAAAAGAATCCTCCTTCCATCAAAAATCTGCGTTCATTTTAAAAGGAGTGCTTATGCGCCTTATCGAAAATACAAGATGAAGACACAAAGACCTTTAGGAGGGAATCATGGGAAGAATCGTGCATTTCGAAATTCACGTTGATGACATGGACCGCGCAAAACAGTTTTATGGGGACGTATTTGGATGGACATTTGAAGACTGGAGCGATTTCGCTGGCATGCCTTATTTTGGCGTTGTCACTGGTGGTGACGATCAGCCTGGCATTAACGGCGCACTTATGCAGCGTCAAGGTCCACCTCCAGAACCAAATCAGCCTGTAAACGGCTATGCCTGTACGATGGGGGTAGAAGATTACGATAAAATTGAAGGAAAAATTCTTGAAAAAGGCGGTGTGGTCGCATTGCCAAAATACGCACTGCCGGGGATGGCGTGGCAGGGATACTATAAGGATACGGAAGGAAACATCTTTGGTGTTCATCAGCCAGATGAAAGTGCGAAGTAGCATTTATCAAAACTAGAAAGGCGCCTAACCGCGCTTTTTTTTATTAATTATGATGTGGCTTTCCCCTTAACGATGTTGTTCGAATAATATTGGATTACCGTCTGGATCTAGCACTTATTAAGAGATGGGCAATAAAAATAGCGAAAATGGGCTCAATTGGCTGGTTTATGCCTCGAATACAATGGCATAAGCTGTCGCTTCCAAAGCAGGTTGTTAAAAGTAACTCTGCGGATGATTCTACACTCCCCCCAGGTAGTAACGTTGGATTAGAGGTAATGAAAAGCCATTGGAAAATGTACTGAAAAAAAACGAAAATTGTTTTATACTAAAATAACTAATTTTTTACTATTGGAGGAGAGGAAATTGAAAACGTTCACGCACGAAAAATATTTTCAATTTATAGAATTCTTCGAAGAAAACAGTAAAACATTTACAGAAACGCTCCTACAAGAAGCTGTCACCGTAAAGGATAAGATTGAAGAAATACTAAGAATAGGGAATATCGACCTTGTGACCAATGCTCATTCACTCGTTGTTTATATCATTGAAGAGAAAGATCATGAACTTCACTCGTTTGCAGAAAAAGAAGGGATTGCCTGGGCAACACATTCCCTTGCTATCTCGTTTAAGTTAGAGTGGGTGCAAGCTATACGACGAACGCTGTGGGTGTTTTTCCAGAAATATACTGAATTGCAAGGTAGCAATAAGAGTTTTGATTTCTTTGAAATGGAAAAACAAATTAACAACCGGGTAGACTACTTTTTAAATTCTTTCTTCATAAGTTATACAAAATATAAAGATTCCCTTATAAACGCTCAAAAAGAACAAGTTAAAAATTTGTCTGTGCCAATTATACCCATTAACCACTCAGTAAGCATCCTCCCTTTAATCGGGACAATTGATGCTCAAAGAACCGAAGTCCTTGAGGATAAGGTGCTAACCGTAATAAGCGATATGCGTCTTCAGACATTGATTATAGACTTATCAGGAGTAGCAGATATTAGTGGTGATGATGTTTACCGATTGATGCAAATCATTGATGGTGCTTCACTAATGGGATGTAACACAGTCATAACTGGATTAAGGAAAGCAGTTGTCCGAAAAGTTACGGATCTCGGTATGATGTTAAATGAAAAAACAAAAACACTTGGAACATTACAGCAGGCACTAGAAAAGTATTTTATTACATAATGGTGAGCACATGCGGCGCTTTAATAGCGCCTTATTTCATTATGATTAATTATAAGCTCGCTTTCCCCCTAACGGAAATTTCGGATTACCATCCGTGTCTGCTACAGTAATAATGGCTGGCCCTTCAGTCTTATTCATCAACACTTAATAAGTGGCACTTATATGGTAAATCCCACATTTTTCTACTTAAAGGATTATGACCTCCTGTACTTCCCCTTATAAATAGTAAAATTCATCCAATGAATGTGTTATCTTTTAAGCTACTAATGCTTTGCTAGTCTATCAGATCATTTCCCGCTTATTGCATTTTATAGTAAAATAGAACTAAACCTTTTTGGAAAGGATCGATGTATGGAAAACCAATTGCATTACATCATGAATCACATGCGAGCGGCATTCAAAGTGTTAGATAAGGAATGGCAGATGGCCGCAAAAGATTTGGGGATCACTCAGGCAGAACAACATATATTGTGGATTGTGTATCTAGAAAAATCCATCACCCTCACCAAACTAGCTGAATTGAGTCTACTGGATATTTCAACAGTCGCTCAGGTCTTAACCCGTATGACAAAAAAAGAACTGGTCATCCAGACGAAAAAGAATCAGGATCGACGTGTTACCTATGTCTCACTCAGCCCTGAAGGTAAGAACATTCTGCACACCTCTTCGACCTACGAATATCAATTCTGGAACTATATGAAGGAAATGGATCCACACAAACGAGCTGAATTCATGTCCATCGTATCTGATATGAACAAACACTTCTATGGTGATTCATTTGTAGAATGGGTAGAACAAACCTCCAAAAGAATCGGTAGCTGATTAAACTAAAAAAGCTTCAACAATTCGCCATTCAATGTGGTTTTCGTGAGTAGAAAAAGATCCACCAACGGTATAATGCTTTTCGATTAAATAAGCAACGTGCTGGCCTGTGATGAAATTTACTGATTACATTGGCAAATGGATAGTTTAGTCGTGTTTTGTTGTTGGAAGTAGAAAAGAGCGTTTATCTATGAAAAGATAAGCGCTCTTTCAGGGGATGATGAATGAAGGAGAAAGTCTCTCTTCACTATTTTTTATGAAATCAATTTTAAACCAATCGCTGCACCTAAAACCATTCCTATAAATAAAAGCCTTTTCCAATCTTTTGATTCACCATATAAATACATTCCTACTATTGCTCCACCGGATGCTCCAATTCCAGTCCAGATGGCATAAGCAGTCCCCATCGCTATACTGTTCATTGCAAAAGCTAAAAAAAGAAAACTTGCCCCAAAACTAAGAATTAACATAACTAAAGATTGCCAATTTTTGTCCTTATGCAGTTTGTTTATCATAACAACACCAAGCATTTCAAATAATCCTGCTAATAGTAAAGATCCCCACGCCATTACGATTGCTCTCCTTCTAGTTCTTTATCTATTGTAACTATCTTCAATCCAATGACACCTGCTAATAAAACAACAATCAATAGAATTTTTCCAACCTTAAATGGTTCACCAAAAAATAGGATATCTGATAAAACAGTTCCTGCTGTACCCAATCCTACAAAAACAGCATACACCGTTCCTACAGGTAGTTCTCTTCCCGCTATAATCATTAAATAGAAGCTTATTATGATCGAGACAACCGTTCCAGCCCAGGTCCCAAAGTCACTTGCGTGGTTTAAACCAATTACCCACAAAACTTCAAAAAAAGCAGCAATAAACACTTTCAACCAATTTTTATCCAATTACCAAGCACCTCCATCTATATTCTCCCCAAAACAACTAATAAACAAAAAGCCTGAGAGATCACTGTTAAACAGCATCTCCCAGGCTTTTATCCTTCCGTGTCACAATTGAAAACTGTGTGTTTTCTCTCGGACCAGACCAACTTAATAAGTTACGGAACCCTAGAAAACAATCGATTTTATTCAATTGAAATTAATTTAACACGAATTGCAGTAAAAAAACAAGGGAAATAGAGAACAACTGTAGTGAAAAAGGACTTTAGAAGTTGGAAACTCCGTAAAGAAGTTGAGACGATTGAAATCGTAAAAGCTGTCAAGAGAGTACAAGTATACGGTTGGCAAAAGGGCTTATTCATGTATGATGTGAGTCAGTGGTCGAGGAACTTTACCTTTGGGATGTTTTACGCTTTTTCGATGGCAATTTCAGATCGACAAAACTCGATAACTTTTATCGATCAGTTTCAACATCATTTTTTACTTCTGTGGAGTTGGGTTGTTATTCTTCTTCTTTGCGTGGAGGTTTTGTTATGGGGGGCTCGGCTTTTTTCCAGCGAGATGACGACATGGTTGAGGCGATCAATCGTTAGGTGTGCGATCTGTTCGTCTACAGGTTGGAAAAGCACTTGGTTAAGACAACTATTTATCAACTAAGTTCAAATTCACATAGATGGCCAACATAAGATATCCTAAAGCCACTAGAGGAAGTGCAATTCCTATTGAAGTCTCTGTCCCACTATCAGTAAATATAAATGATAAGATCACCAATAGTACACCCGAAAACAGATTATAAATGCCGATAATCTTGGATGATTTTTCTTTGTCACTCACCCTATTTTGATGAAATCCATTTACCACGTTTGTTTTTCCACACCTACTAAGTACGATAAAACAAGTAAGATCGAGCCAATAAAGATGAAATTAGTATTTACCACATTACCCCTCCCACCTATAATATTCCAAACATTAATTATTCCTTAAACGTATTTTTCCTAGAGAATGGTTTCAAACTTTTCCTATGTTACCCAAGTATTTTTCTAGGGAGGGTTCCTACTATTTGTCCACACATATGAGACAAAGCGCTGAACATAGACTCATAGTATGAAGTCAGAACTATGGGTCAGGAGGTATGTCATGACGAATGTTCAGCCTTCCATGCGTTTAAAGCTACAGAAAGGCACTTTTTTCATGCCGGAACCGAGTGGAAGCGTCTATTTCAGAAACAATGCAGGTTCCTTTCGAATGGAAGGGAGCACCATCCATCAATGGATCGAAAAGCTAATACCGATGTATAACGGCGAATATTCACTAGAAAACCTCACAGAGGGGCTTACAAAGCCTTATCGTGATCGAGTTTACGAGATTACAAATACCCTCTATACGAATGGGTTTCTTCGTGACGTTAGTCACGATCTTCCCCACGAATTACCATCACATGTGGTGGAGAAGTTCGCTTCACAGATTGAATACATCGAAAGCTTTTCTGATTCCGGTGCGTACAGGTTTCAGCAATACAGGCAGAAAAGCATTCTCGTTGTTGGAGAAGGATCGATGTTAATTGGGCTGGTTTCATCATTACTTACATCTGGTTTGCCTCGTTTCCAGACGCTACTAACAGATGAAAAGACGAACCCACAACGAATCAAACAATTAGAAACAGCTGCAAGAAAATCTGATCCTGAAGTCTCGATTGAAGTTTTGGTAAAAAGAGGGCCGATCGCCTGGGAAAGGCAGATCGAACCATTCGACGCAATTTTATATGTGTCTTCCGAAGAAAATGTGCAGGAGCTACGCAGTCTCCTTCATGCCTGTAAAGAAAGGAAAAAGCCGTTTCTCCCCGCCTTCTGCACGAAAGGAGTTGGAATGGCCGGCCCTCTTGTTACTCCGGATAGCGGCTGCTGGGAATCTGCGTGGGGAAGTTTACATGAACCGCAAAACACCGGCTCCTTTTCACCGCCTGCTGGGGCGATGCTCGCAAATATGGTCGTATTTGAATGGTTTAAAAAGAGCACGGGCATCCCTGTACTTTCGAACAATCAGGCGTTTCTACTTAATCTTGAAACCCTTGAAGGCAAATGGCATCCCTATCGCCCTCATCCGCTCGTCTCAGGAAAGATCGAAGTCGACAAGGTCTCCAAAGAATTTAGTGAACAGAAGAAAAAAGATCCGAACAAACTCCTTTACTATTTCAGTCAGCTAACCAGCGAGTTAGGCATTTTTCACAAGTGGGAAGAAGGCGAGCTGAGTCAATTACCTTTAGCTCAATGTGAGATTCAGACGGTTAACGTCAAACCATCCGGATCCTCTATGCTACATCCGAGCCAGATAAGCACAGCTTTAACACACGAAGAAGCAAGGCGGGATGCCGGGTTGACGGGAATTGAAGAGTACGTCCTCCCATTAAAAGAGGAAATTATCTCGTCACTCCCCTCTCCTTTCGAAAAGGCTACGTACTCAGAAACCGATCTCCACATAGGTGCTGGAGAAACGTTTGTTGAGGCTGTCAGTCGGGCACTGCAAACATCGTTAGAAGAGGAATGGAATCAAAAAGCGGATCAGTGTATGGAAGGCATTTGTAGATTTGCACCTCAACATGTTGAAGACAACACCTGTCGCTACTATTTGAAAGTTTTAACGACGATGCAGAAAGTACCGGACCTCGCTTTAGGAAAAGATACGCACGGACTACCGGTCGTATGGAGGAAAGCTCAGGATAATCGCTGGTACGGAAGCGTCGGGATGACGCTCGAGCTCCCATTACGACGTGCGCTTCTCCAAGCCGTTAAAGAAGCGCAAAACAAGACCATTTCGGCAGCTCTCTCTTTTTCAGCGATTCCGGTTGAAGATAAACCGATCCAATCCATTGATGTCCCTGTTTATGACGCAAACGATCAGGCGACCGTTCTTCGTTCTGTCATAAACCGTTTCGAACAACAAAACAAGGAACTTTCCATTGTAAAAATAAATCTTGAAACGTTTAAAAAAGATGGAGCAATAGACATCTATGGCGTGCTGTTAAGAGAGGGGGAGACGACGTGAGCGCTAGCATTACCTTAGTCGGAAATGGCTTGCTGCGAGATTGCGTAGTGGAACAACTCAATCCCCATCACCTCACGCTTCTTCCAGATCTTGCAGGGACGATACCTGAGGAGACATCGCTATTACTCGTCATTCATGACTGCTGGAATCCATCACTCCACAAACAAGCCGAAGAAGTGGCACGAGAGCTCGGAATCAATTGGCTACGCGCTTTCTTATCTTTTGGCGAGGGTGTGATCGGTCCACTTGTTCGCCCTAGTATGGCAGGCTGTTCACAGTGTGCCGATACAAGAAAGATGATGGCCGCAACCGACCGTGAAGATCTATGGAAAATTCAGCAGGTACTAACCCAAAGTGATAACGCGATTGAGGATCAATGGATCTCGCAAACCGGTCTTCTGCAAATGGCTCAGCTGATCAAAAATGAAGTGCTGGGCTCAGCTCAATTAGAAGGGGCTATCCACCTACTTAACTTGGCTTCCCTTGAGTGCTCTCGCCATCGAATCTTGCCAGACGCCTACTGTTCCGTTTGCAGTTCTCTGCCAGAAGACACGGACGAAGTCATGACGCTAAAACCAAGTATAAAAGTTAGCGGCTACCGCACTCGGTCGATGAACGACTTACGCAACGTGCTTTCAAGAGACTATCTCGATCCTCGCACAGGTTTGTTAAATCGTATGATGATCGATTTCGAAACAACATATGCTGATGCAATCGTAAACCTCCCTCTCTTCAATGGAAATGAAGGCTCAGCAGGCAGAACAAATTCGTATGCAATGAGTCAAATGACTGCGATTTTGGAAGGATTAGAACGATCGTGTGGGATTGATCCGAAAGGAAAAAGAACCGTTGTTCACGATTCCTATCGTAACCTGGACCGCGCCTTGAACCCGCTTCATCTCGGTGTTCATTCAGAAGAACAGTACGCGGAGCACGGTTATCCGTTCACCCCTTTTCATCCTGATCGAAAAATGAACTGGGTGTGGGGCTACTCACTCATTGAAAACGAGCCCATTCTCGTTCCTGAGCGTCTCGCGTATTACAGCATGGGCTGCGGGGATGGGTTTGTGTTTGAAACGTCAAACGGCTGTGCGATCGGAGGAAGTCTTGAAGAAGCCATTTTCTACGGCATGATGGAAGTGCTTGAACGCGACTCTTTTCTCATCACCTGGTACGCTCAGCTCCAGCTTCCGCAAATTGATCCTTACTCATCAAACGACCAAGAGCTCCACTTAATGATCGACCGCATGCAAGAGATAACTGGTTATGACCTTTATTTATACAATGCCACGATGGAACACGGCATCCCGTGTATTTTAACGATTACGAAAAACCGCACCTCTGATACTGATCGCTTAAATTTAATGTGTGCAGCTGGTGCCCATCTCGACCCCGTTCGCGCTGTGAAAAGCGCGATCTTTGAAAGTGTGGGCATGATCACGCCGTTAAATAAAGAATTTAAAAAGAAGAAAAACGATTTTCTAGCCATGTATCATGACTCTTCGCTTGTTAAGAAAATGGATGATCACGGCATGCTTTACGGGCTACCTGAAGCAGAAGAACGTCTTCACTTTTTACTAAATCAGAATCGACCGTTGCAAACATTCCAGGAAGCGTTTCAACCGTCAAAACATCATGATGATCTAACCGATGATCTGAATAGCTTGTTACAAACGTTCCGTCAATTAAACTTAGACGTAATCGTAGTGGACCAAACAACACCAGAAATAAAACGGAACGGCCTCCACTGCGCAAAAGTAATCATTCCAGGCATGCTGCCGATGACGTTTGGCCATCACCTTAGACGCGTCACGGGATTAAGCAGAGCATTAGCGGTTCCAAAAGAACTCGGGTTTGTTGATCGAGACTTAACGGTTGAGGAGCTCAACCCTTTTCCGCATCCATTTCCTTAACGTAGCAAGGAGGTACGTCATGGATCTCGACCTGTTTTTACACCAGCTTCATTTCCAAAATGACCTTGTAACGCCACCCAACTGGGAAGTGAATTGGGACGATGCTCCCCTTCCATATAAAGTTTATCGTCATTTGCCAGAGTATGGACTTCCTTATGATATTCCACTTACAATACAAGATCAGACCCCTTGCCCAACACCTGACCTAAACAAAATCGGTCATTTTCTCTGGTATGTGTATGGGCTGTCGCAGTTTAACCAGACAGCTTTTCCCTCTTCCTCAGACGAAGAATCAGCTGAAACGATGCAAGGATTCCGCCGCTTCCCGCCTTCGGGTGGCGGCTTATATCCAAGTGAGCTTTATTTTTATCTTAAGCTAGAAGAACTGCCCACTGGGATCTACCATTACGATGTCGCTCACCATCGCCTTCTCATGCTCAGGAAGGGCCGTTTGGATTCCTACTTAACCAGTGCACTAGGAAACAGCTCTTCCCTTTCCAATTGTTTTGGGGCTGTCATCATCACCACAATGTTTTGGAAAAACTTCTTTAAATACCACAACTTTTCATATCGCCTTCAAGGGTTGGATGCTGGCACGCTTATGGGGCAGTTGTTAGAGGTTAGTAAACGGTTCTCCTATTCACCAACCGTTCATTTTCAATTCCTGGATCAAGCTGTTAATCATCTACTCGGATTAGATGGTCAGGAGGAAAGCACCTACGCAGTTATCCCGCTTTCAGAGCAAAAGATCGCACATGATGAAACGCTCAGTAAAAGCACAGCTACAGACTTAAGTAACACCATTGCCAAAATCCAAACGACGCATCAACAACGTTCCCAAACCGTGTTGCCTTTTCCTGAAATTACGAAGATTCATCAGGAGACGCTACTTGAATCCACCGAACTATTCCGGCAGTTAGAAACGACAGAAGAAAAAATAGATAGTAAAATAAAGATCGCTTTGCCAGAAGCAATGGAGCTACCCAAAGACTTCGCTCAAGCTTGCCAGAGTCGCTATTCACCTGAAATGGATTTCAACTCAGGAAGAATTGATCAGGTTGAGCTTGCTTCGCTGCTGAAAGAAAGCACCAATTCTTATTTGTACGCTAACGATTTAGATCAAGAAGAAAATCAAAAGCCACGGGTCTCGATTTATGGATGTTTCTATCAGATTGAAGGCATTCCAAACGGCACATATCGTTATGACGCCGCTTCTCATTCTCTTCTCCTGATTAAAGAAGGTGATTTTCGTTTGAGTCTCCAGGCTGGGATGTCTCTTCACAATGTTAATCTGCATCAAGTCCCAGTTTGTCTCCATATCGTTGGAGATCGAAAACATTACAAAAATGAACTAGGCTACAGAGGATATCGCATCCAACACATGGAAGCGGGGATGCTGCTTCAGCGAATCTTGTTAACTGCCAGCGCACTAGGTATGAATGGTCATCCTCTGCTTGGGTTTGACATCAATGGATGTGATGAGATTTACGAACTGGAGGATGCACAGAAAACGACGATAATACAAGTTCCTATTGGATTTCATCGGGCTAAGAGTTGGTTGGTTGGGGGGATGCATCATTAAGAAGGAGGGGTCAGGTACGTACCTGACCCCTCCTCCCTATTATGGTGCCTGTCACTTGTCGAATTTTAAGAGCGTTCAAGCTCCCCTCCGAATCAGGTCTTCATGGACATCAGCGACCGAGACATGGAACCTGTCCCTTCGTGCTTGAAGCTTCTCCTTCCTACCTTTGGAATATACAGTGATAAAAACAATGACCTACCGAAACTGAAAAGAATGAAGCTCAACCAGATTCCCGAGTTTCCTAGGATGGGAACAGTCAGCCAGATGGCTGGTAGGAACAGGAGCAAGGCCAGAAGGATCGAGTCTCGTACTGGTGCTGCTTGAGTGGCACCTGAGTATATCCCTTCCAGCTGCAGTCCCCAAAATCCTAGGATAGGAAAGAGGACTATCCAAATGAGCTGGTCTTGTGCAGCTGCCCGCACTGCTCCTATCGTTGTAAAGAGTGAAACGGTTTCCTGACCCCATAACACCATAACGAGGGAGAGAAAAGCGGCAGATCCCAATCCCCATAGAGCTGATAAGTGAAAAGCCCGGGTATATAACAGGCGATTTTTACTTCCGATCGACCTTCCGACTAGGATGCTGGACGCATTAGCGAAACCTCCGAACAAGTAAGCCATCATATAATGAATTTGCAAGAGGATCGCATTGCCGGCTAAGATAACTTCGCCCATACTTGCTCCTTTTGAGGTGAATACGATGGTCATCGCCAAGAGGCAGATTGTACGCAGAAACAAGTCTCGGTTCACTTTAAACATTTTTTGAAGAGGTTCAAGTTCGGTCAGCATCCTCAACCGAATTTCCTTAAGGCTTGGCTTGATTGACCGATAGATCACTACGGCCCCAAACATTACCGCTGTCACTTCAGAGATCAGAGTTGCGTAAGCCACCCCTGTGACGCCCATTTCAAGTCCAAGCACAAAGATGAAATCCAAAAGAATATTCAGGACATTCATCACCACTTGGGTGGCGAGTGCCAGCCGGACTTTTCCCATTCCTATGAGCCAACCGATCATCACATAACTTAATAGAATGAAAGGTGCACCCCAGATCCTGATAGTAAAGTAGGACGCAGCAATATCTGATACGTCTTCACTTCCTCCTATCAGCATTAAGGAGATGTGCAAGATTGGAGCCTGCAAAAAGAGAAAAAGCAAACCAAACAGGATGGCGATGATCATGGGTCTGAAAAAGGTTAATAGGATCTCCTTTTGATCCTTAAGCCCTTCTGCCTGCGATGTAAACCCGCTGGTGCTAACTCTCAAAAATCCAAGGAGCCAGTACATGGTATTAAAGATGACGGCCCCGATTGCGACTCCCCCAATGGAAATCGGATTAGGCATACGCCCGACAACAGCCGTGTCCACCGCCCCAAGTAGCGGAGTCGAGATCCCTGATATGACGAGGGGGATGGCTAATCGCAGATATTCTTTATGGCTGCATGCTTTCTTGACTTCTAAAGATGGTGCTATTCGATCCATACGATTCTCCTTCAATAACTTCCTAGTAAAAAGTGATGTTTTTCGATTCTCAACGGAAAGCGCCCCCTTCGGATTACAAGGAATGAGTACAACTTATCCACAAACCGCACCATAGTGGAAAAACACAACATCAATCAAGCGAGGCTGCGGCAAGCAGTGCCTTTGTATAAGGATCCCTTTCGTGCTCATACAGATCATCTAACATGAACTGATCAACCATGCCACCTTCTTTTAGGACGATGATTCTTTCGCATAGGAAGGTTACCGCTCTTATATCATGCGAAATGAATAGGATCGTGATGTTCAATTGCTTTTGCAACTCTTTTAAAAGAGTAAGAATTTGCACTTGCACCGTCACATCCAGGCTTGCGGTTGGTTCATCGCAGATGAGGAGCGAAGGTTGGAGACTGATCGATCTTGCTATACTCACCCTTTGCTTCTGACCTCCGCTGAGCTCACCGGGATAACGGTCGGCCAGGCCACTGTCCAAACCCACCAAACCCAAAAGTTTCTCTGCAATACCTTTATCTGAAAGCCCATCAACATCAATGAAAGAAGGTGTGAATTCTTTGTAATTCTTCAGTGGTTCTAGCAGGCTTTTCCAAATGGGAATCTTAGGGTTTAAGGCACTTGCGGCGTCCTGGAAAATCATCTGGACGTTCTTGCGGTACGCTCGTAAAGGAGCACGTTTCTTGGGTGCAATCGGACTTCCTTGAAAGGTAATCACACCCTCCTTATAGGATTCCAGCCCGATCAAGATTCTAGCTAATGTACTTTTCCCGCTTCCGCTCTCTCCTACGATTCCAAGGGACTGTCCTTGATCCACAGAAAAAGAAAGCTGGTTCAGAGCTTGCAGGTTTTTAGAATAATATTTTGATAAATTTTCTACTCGCAACGTATTCATGAGGAATTTGCCCTTTCGCTGGTCGATAGCTGTCGTTCCCTGGGGAGTGACAATAAACAAGAGCAGAGTTCTTTCGTGTACGGATGTTGATGGTGACAACGGATTCGCTCTGGCGATCCCTCTTCCACAATAACTCCCTGATACATGACATGAATTCGGTCTGACCACTTATACGCTTTTGCGAGATCATGGGTAATCATCAGAACGGCACAGTCCGTTTCTTTGCGTACTTTATCAATATAACGTAGTACTTTTTCGCCATTCATTAAATCCAATGCCGTCGTGATTTCATCACAAATGAGAAGGCTCGGCTTAATGGCCAGTATCATCGAGATAGCGGCACGCTGCACTTGGCCGCCGCTCAATTGAAATGGATAGCTTTTAAAGACTCGTTCACTGTCCAGTCCAGTTTCTTCCAAAACAAGGAGAGCTGCTTCTTTCGCTGCTTTTTTGGAAAGGCGTTGATGCGTGCGGATCGTTTCGATCATTTGTGCTCCAATTTTGATGTAGGGAGTAAAGCTTCCACGATAGTCTTGAAAGATCAGACTGATGTCTTTTCCAAGCAATTGGCGACGTTCTTTTTCCTTCATCTTCAACAAGTCCCGATTCTTATATAAAATCTGTCCTGTCACTTTCATCTCCTCAGGCAAAAGCCCCAATATGGCTTTAGCGGTCAAACTTTTTCCACTGCCACTTTCCCCAATTAGCGCAGCAATTTCCCCTTGTTCTAATTCCATATCGATGCCTTTAATTAAAGGAATCCCACCGCTTTCAATAACCAAGTTTCTAATAACGATTAGACTGTTACTCAATTCCGGCCCCTCCCTCTACGAATATCAAAATGATTCTTCAGCCCATCACCTAAGAGGTTAAAACAAAGAACTGTTAGCATGATCGCTAACCCTGGATAGACCATTAACAAAGGATTGACCTGAAAATAGGCTCTACCGTCATTCAGCATGGCTCCCCATTCTGGAATCGGTGGCTGTGCACCCAATCCAATATAGGAAAAGGAGGAAACGAGTAGAATCACCTTTCCAACATCAATGGCTGCCATGACAATGATATCCGGGATGACCTGAGGCAAAATGTGCATACGAATCGTTTTTAACGCACTAGAATTCGAAGTTTGCGAAACCAGAACGTATTCTTTCTCTTTTTCCGTTAAGACAAGTCCACGAACCACGCGTGCATACACAATCCATCTAACAAGAACAATTGCAATGAGGAGGTTCGTAAGATTTGGTCCAAGAATACCAGCAATGGCAATGGCCAAGATGAAATCAGGAAACGATAAGATACCATCTACTATTCTCATTAGAATGGCATCCACTTTCCCTCCAACATACCCAGAAAGAAGACCAATCGGCACACCAATCACAATAGCCGCGACGATTGCTACAGTGCCTAATCCAATCGTTAGTTTGGCACCGTATACAATTCTGGCAAGGATATCCCTGCCAAGCTGATCGGTACCGAGCCAATGCGCAGATGAGGAACTTTGGAGCCTATTCCCCATATCCACTAGAAAAGGATCATGTGGAACAAGCGATCCACCAATCACCATCACACCTATGATGAGTAAGGCGAGCATAAGACCAAGGACGAGATTAATATTCCGTACATACAGTGGCGTTTCAATCGTGGCTGTTTTCATGACATCGACTCCTCCCCATTATTAATTTGAGGGTTGATGATCATGTACATAAAATCCACCACCAGGTTTGATAGAACAACTAGAAAACCAATGATCAGAATATACCCTTGAATAACAGGATAATCTCGCTGCATGACTGCGCTCACGATTAATTCACCCATTCCTGGCCAGGAGAAGAGGATCTCAATAACCGTGACGCCTCCAAGAAGGCTACCAATGCTTAACCCAAACATTGTAACGAGCGGGATTAGGCTACCCCTTAAAGCATGTGAGAAAATGATTCTCTTTTTTCGCAATCCCCGTGCTTTCGCGGCTTCTATATAAGGGCTTTGCAGTGTAGTGATTAAGCGCTCACGTAAAAGCCTAATATACATCGGAGCCATCGCAATCCCAAGCGTGACTGAAGGCAGGATGAAGTGGGCGAGTGTCCCCTTTCCCATCACAGGAAGAAGATTCCATTGCAAGGAGAAGACATAAATCAACATTAATCCAAGCCAAAAGCTAGGGATAGAAGCTCCCGTCAAGGCGGTCCACCTGCTCACATAATCAGGCCATCGCCCTTCATAAACAGCTCCCAGCATCCCCATCGGCACGGCTATGTTAAAGAGCACCACCAAACCGCCAATGGATAAAGAAAGAGTTGCGGGTAGCTTATCGAGGATCATGTCGAGAACGGGCCTTTTGGAAATTAACGATTCCCCAAGGTCCAGTTGAACAACCCCAACGACCCATTTTCCATATTGCTCGAGAATCGGCCGGTCAAATTCGTATGCTTTCATTAAGTTTTCTTCATCGGCTTTCGTTGTAGCCATATCGTCCACATTCAACATCGTTCTGATCGGGTCTCCTGGGGTAATCTTCATTAATAAAAAGGTTATAAAAGAGAGAAACAGAACCATAATAACCAATTGAAGCATTCTGGACCCGATCATCAACAGTAATTTTTTCACATTGCTCACCTTCCAACTAATGAATGAGCTTTTACAAGAAAAGTGAAAGCATCAAAAGACGCTTCCACTCTGCTTCTATTCAACATCCATTTCATTTGTAATCAAATAATACTCTTCTGATCCCGGCTTCCAATTCTTTACCCGTTGGTTTACCCCAACGATAATATGGGGATGAAGAATGAAAGATTGCGAAACCTCTTCTTGAATCTTTTCAACTGCTTTTTTCTGCAACTCGATCCGTTTCTCTTGATCTGCTTCCTTGTTAAGCTGCTTCGTGATGTTATTGACTTCAGGGATGTTAATCTGACCAGGGTTCAAAGAACCATCAGGCAGATAAGCGACATTAAGGAAGTAACCACCGTCTCCACGAGGCGCTGTTAAATTGGAATAGGTAACAATGTCCCACTCTTGTTGCTGCTCCCATAGGTAACTGTCAATGTTTTCAACTGTCACGACGTTGACCTTAATACCAAGATTTGCTGCCTCCGACTGAAAGTATTGAGCCATCATTGGGAGTTCAGGTCTACCTTCATAAGTGGCTAAAGTCAATTCGAGGGGCTTTCCATCCTTCTCAAGATTTCCATCCTCATTTTTCTCATAGCCTGCTTCTTTTAACAGCATCTCCGCTTTCGAAGGATCATAAGATGTAGGATCTTTCTTGCTCGCAAATTCGAAATCAGGGTTAAATGGTCCGTTAGCTGCTGTAGCGTGGCCATTCATGATTTCCTCAACAGCGACCGGCCGGTTTACTAACAGATCCAAGGCTTGTCGGACTTTCACATCCTGCAGTTCAGGTTTGGCTGAATTATAGAGAAAGAAATGTACTCTTAAACTAGCAACCGATTCAACACGCAGTTCATTATGACTCTCGATCGGTTCCAATGATTCCGGAGGCAAGTGGTACGCGATATCCGCTTCTCCGGATTGGAGCGCTAGCGCACGTACATTGGCATCGGAATTGAACTTGATGCTGACATGATCCACGTTGGCTTCTCCATTCCAATACTTTGGATACTTCTTCAATTTGATTTCTTCTTCTGAGGAAAAGCTCTCCACTTGAAAAGCCCCTGTAGCAATTGGCTGTTCATCGATATTTTCCGCATCTGCTTTAATGATGGATGCATTGGTGTGAACGAGCTCAGATAAAAACGCAGGATACTCCTCTGTTGTCTTAAAGGTGATTTGCTGTCCATCCGCTTCCATCTTGTCGATCTTCAAAGCTGAAGCTAAGGCTTCATTCACTTTAATGGCACGTTCAAAGGAGGCTTTAACCGCTTCCCCATCCACTGGTGAACCGTCATGAAACGTCACTCCTTCTTTTAGAGTAAACACCCATGTCATTTCGTCTTTCTGCTCCCACGATTCAGCAAGCCACGGCTGAATCGCAAGATCATCATCAAGTTTTACAAGCGTTTCAGCGATCCCTGCTCGCACTCCCATCCAATCTTGGTGAGGATCAATGGTCTTCGATGCAAAGCTGAATAACATCGTCAATGATTTATCTTCTGAGGTTGATGGGTCTTTCTCTTTTTTCTCTGTCCCTGCCTCATTAGTACAGCCTGTGATCATGATTAATAACAGGATTAGCAGGAGGCTCGCTATAGTTTTCTTGTTTTTCATCATTACTCTCTCCTCTAGTATTAAATTGTTAAAAAGTTTCTTATGTACCAGCCGACACAATTCATTGCATACCTCCCCCACAAAACAAAATCATTACGATTTAAAATCAAAAAAACCATAATCCATAACACAAGACGTCGTTTCCGCAAATCGTAATAATTACTATTTACAATAGATGACTATACTCATAGGATAACCTCACGTCAATCTCTTTTTATCCCTCTAACTACTTTTTCCATACCGGTACGAAAGATATTTTCGACTTTTGAACCGGGTGTTTTTTTCGAGAGAGCAAGATGCACGACGTAACTATGAGAATACCACCAGTTACTGTGAGTAGATCAGGCACCTCTGCCCAGAAAAGAAAGCCCCACAGTATGTTAAACACAATCCCTATGTAACGAGCGATTTCAACGACGACCACACTTTCATGTGTAAAAGCCTTCGTTAAGAAAACCTGGCCGAGCAGTGATACAACCCCAATTCCGACTAGGATAGACAATTCTGTAGGCGAAGGAAGCACAAAGTTGTTCCACATTAATGGAATCGTAATAAGGGTACCAGTGGCCAAAAAATAAAATACGATTTCAAATGAATGATGCGCTTTACTTAGAAAGCGAATGCTCACAGCAGCAGCTCCTGCAAAGAGAGCGCTTGCCACACCAACGAGAGCAAAAAGTGAGTAAGAAGAGTAAGCTCCGGGCTTTGCCAATAGCACAACTCCCACTAAGACAAGTGGCAAGATATACATAACTTGCTTAGAAACGCGTTCTTTTAAAAAGAGATAGGAAAAGAACACAGCAAAAAATGGAGACAAATGGGCAAGAATGCTCGCATCCGCAAGCGGAATTTTTGAAATGGTATAAAAGTATGCTAGTAAATATAGCGCTCCAAAAATACCGCGTAACATCAGAAATGGAATACCTTTTCTCGAAAAGGGCACATTACTGCTTTTCATGAAGAAATAAATGAGCACCGTTCCTATGAAACTTCTAAAAAACACAATCTCTGACGTCGGCACCGTGTCACTAATACTCTTCACAAGCGCGTTCATTAAACTGAAAATCACGGAAGACACAATAGCAAGGATTACGCCATTTTTCATAAAATCATCCTTTCCTCGCTCCTGTTCATTCCTCTTATGGGTTCATCTTTCAAGCATTGCCACTCATCTACTTTTCGTTCGAACAATTGAATCAACCGAACTATTTCTGGTAAGTCGATCCCCCTCTCGACTCCCAACCGCTGCAAATGCTTTAAATTCATATAGTCTTCAAACGGTATTCTCGGTACGCTCCATTCTCCACTTGCTGTTTTCGAAATTTGCTGATAAGGTACCTTTGAAAAATCAAAATAGGCTCCGTTTTGATCAGGTTGTGAAAATGGATCAATTAAAATAGACGCATAGCGAATATAAAGGAGGTACTCCTGCTTAACTGCTTCAAATTCGTCAAACCCATCTAAATCAGCCCTTGACAGCGTTTCTTCATGTACCGGATAGTTGTCGTCATTAAGGAATTGAAGTAAATTAATCGGACTTCCCCCTAGTTCCACAACGAGCGCAGAAATCTCCTTCCACAGCTTCACCATCCCCCTGATTGTTTGTTGCGTAATGGGACCTTCGGGATAAAGTTTGTAAAGAGATTTTAAGGACTTTTTCTCAGAAAAGATTTCGTTTAAGGAGAAAGAATTAATAAAAAACGGAGGATGAACGTACGTCGTAATGTTCCTACACTCCACGTCGATTGGATTTTTCTTTATGACTGATTCAATACCAGCTTCCTCTAATAACCTCTCCATATCTTTAAGGTGCAGACTATCTTCTTTGTTTGTAGCAAGATAAATTCGCTTTTTCACTGCCTTCGTAAACGAAACGAGATCACCGTCAGGAACGAATTTAGTCGCAGCAAAATAATTCGAGAGACTGATTACTTCCACATTATGAGGTGATTTCCGAACGACTTCACGAACCAACTCGTTCGATCCAACGACAGGTGATACTAAAATGATCGTTTGAATCCGAGTCAATTTTTCAATACGTAACGCCTCGAGAACCACATCATAGCTGTAGCTTGGAACGCATAAGATCATCGAATCAAATTTGTTCTCAACGCTTGCTAACTCATCGTAAAAATGGGTAATCTTCACCTTTCCAGATAGAGTAGGGCGATTAGGGGCAATAGCCGTAATCACATGATCAGATGCCTCAAGCTGGCTTTTCACTTTCTTTGAATAAGAACCTTTACGATTTACAATCGACACCTTTCCCTCCCAGCTCTTCGAAACAGCAACAGCTGTTTGAATCGCTGCAGGACCAACCCCGACAATTAACGTATGTTGTAAACTCATGTCATCACCTTACTCCTTTTCTCGAGCACAAGTGTTTCGTAAATCTTGTCACGACTCTCAAAGGAAATATTGCGCTGTACCCAGTTATCACTAATCGCATCATCGATTGGATAATTAAATAGCGATTTTAGTCCATTTCCAAATCGAACGATAACCTTAGTCCCTTCCCTCACTTTCTCCTTAAGGACACGGATGACATCGTGTTTATCTTGTACAAGAGAAGCTATAAAAACATGAGTGATATCCTGAAACTCGTGTTGCGCATGAATGTCTCCATGCAAAAACGTAATTTGTTCCTCAAGTCCAGTCTTACGCACCACTTCCCTGGATAAATCAATGGCTTCTTGATCAATATCCAAACAAGTGACCGATGCACCTGTTTCCTTTGCAATGGTTAAGGCTGTTGTTGGAAATGCGCCAGAGCCAACAAACAAGATGTTTGATTCCCTATGTATTCCGAAGCTCGAATATTCATCTCTGACGGACTGCGTTAAGGAAGACAAGTATTCTCCAACCGGAAGTCCTACCTGTCCAGCACGGTTTGACTGGTATTTCTCCACATCACATAACGCATTAACGGAAGTTTCACGAAGTTTCCGAGCGAGTACCTGAACTTCTTTTAATTCACTCCAATCGCTCCATTTCTTACTGTTCTCTTTGCTGATGATGAATGCACATAGGTCATCCAATTTGCTTCTCAACAGATCATAGCATCCGTCGAATTCCTTTGCGTATCGAGCGAGTTCTGCAATTTCGACTTCGATTACTTTTAAGGAACAAAGAAGTTCATATTTTTCCTTCAAGAACGTCACCTCACTTTTCAATTCAAATCGAAATCGTTTCGATTTACAAACTAAAGTATAGGTAAACCCGCTAGCTCTGTAAACCAATTTTTTCTTAATTTCACGTAAATAGGTCAATAGTCACTCTGGGGAATCAGGCGGGACGGTTTGAACCTGGTGAAAAAGTCCAACGTTTTGAGGTAGTGGTTAAAATGGTAGGAAAGCGAGCCTTTAGACTTTTTCACTGGGATGGTTCTACTGATTCAAGTTAGCGACGGAGGGGGCAGGTACCCCGTTTTAATCATAAGTTCGTATGGTAGTTTCACCTGTTTATGCCTACAAATGGGCTGGATAAGGAATAGAGCCACTATCACAATGATCGTAGCTCTATTCTAGAACAAGCGGAGCATTTTGTTGTCCTATATAAAGCGAAAAGGTAACAAGTAAGACGAGGTGGACTTTAATTAACCCTTTCCTCCACTAATTTCGTGCCCCCTAATCGATCAATCGTTTTCTCTCTAAATTCATTGTCTTCCACGATCGCCTTTAAAAAGTCATGAAAAACATTCCGAATCCATAGCAATTCATACCGCTTTTCATCCTGAACAAATACAGAAAGAGAGATCGATTCATTATCGTCTTTATTGTACAAAGCTGAAGTGAGCGTATACGCCGTTGATCCCCCCTTGAACCACCTGCGCTTTCCGATCTCATTTGCTCCACCTAGGATACGATCCATTAACTCCTTGTCATCGTCCGATAAATCATCCGATTCACCAATCCGCATCATGAGGTTCGCGTATTGTTCAGTTGTCGAAGAAGGCAATTTATCCATCAATACGCGCTGAATCGTCATGTCGCTGAGGGTCGCTAATTCCTTAAGATATTTTTCGGCACTTCCGTCTAATACGTCATGTAACAGCGTATTCGCCAGGCTCTCGAATTCAATCTGATCCATTTCTTTTATTTCCTGTGCAATTTGTTTCTCTTTCCAACCATGCTCAACCTTTAAATAGGCAGGAATCAGCATGAAAGAACTAATCGCGTAAATGGGAGAATGAGGGTTCAGCTGGTATTTGGTGAGAGTTTGATTGATTTTATCAGAACCTAGTTTGTGAAAGAGAAAGTCTGTGCATGCATTTGAACTGAACTGCATCATTCCCTGTGCAATTTGAAAAAGGGTAACTTCTTCTCCTATATCATGTTCCTTCTTCCACCTTGGATGCGCGCCACCATCTGTATTTTTAAAGTAAAGGACGTCAAGGTCGTCTACCTTAACCTTCTCATTAAGATTCACCTTTTTCTCCCTCACCCCGTCAATTAAGGTTAGAAGGTAAATGAACTTAACTGTACTTGCGAGGGGCATTTCTTGTTCTTCATTGAAAGTAAGGAGCGCGCTTTCATTTTCTAATAAGGTCAATGAGCATGCGTCTGGATGATACTCAATATAGGTAAGGAGGTCTTCCTTAGTTTTGGATGCGTTTTTATTTTTTACTACGTACAGCATGAGGATGGGGGTGACAATTATGAGAATCAGAACCCCAACAATAATAAGTAATAGTAGTTTCATTTTATGCCTCTTTTAGACTCTGGTTGTATTGTGCGGAAGTTCGTGCATCGCCGGTACGGTTCGAGACCAGTGAAAAGCCGTCGATTTTTTCTCTCCTCTCAATCCGTGCCTGCTATTCTCTTGAGTTTCCATTCATTCTAGTAATTATTATTTTGAAGGTTATGTTGACTTAACACTATTTCATAAAAATAATCAAATGCCTCATCTTCATTATCCATCTCTTTAATTATAAAGTGGCCACCTCGCTCTCTTGTTTCGAAGATTTTCCATTTGTCTTGATCATATATACATCCTAATACAAGCGGTTCATCTGTTATTGAATCTAGGACCATCAGGTATTCATCACCAATAGTTAGTTTCTCTTCCTTATATCTTTTTAAGAACTCTTGTTTTGTCATAGACTGTCCTCCCTTTAATACTTAGGTATAATTCCTACATACTCTAACCAATTAGCGGTGTTACAATTTGCTATGCACCACAAGTAGACAATAATATTACATGCAAAAAAGTACTTGATTTCTAATTTCCAATCAAGTACTTTCAAAAAATAAGTCACCTTTAAATTATTTTTTTTACCTTAATAGCTATATAACTATAATTTAGTAGCAAGCATCAACTATTAAAGGGTATTACTTTTTATATCTTCAAACCACTCATTAGCAACATGGTCTGCTGTTTTAATATCATCATGAGTATAAACTAAATCATATTTATAATTAGCACTAAATTTTCCACTCTTTACATCATAAATTAATTTCATTTCTGTTGGCATATCTCTTTCATATTCCTTGCACAATAATTTTACTTTTTGGATATCTTCACATATTATACGTAATACCATAGACTGACGTTTTGGAGATACATCATACTCCCCCGTTCCATCCTTTACAGCTTCATTCAATTTATGAGGTTCAACATAACTATTATTAATTAGATATAAAAAATTAGCAGAAATAATTCCCTCTTCACTTGAACCATAAACATATACTTTATCTGCTTTGTCCTCAACATACTCCATACATATAGAAATCATATCTGCTTGTAATTCACTAAATTCATCTTCAAATTCTTTCATAATACTCATTCACTCCTTAAGCTAATTCTCGGCTAACGGAAGGACAGTTTCCTCGTCTCATAGGATTCAAATAAGGTCTGAAGATCCTTGACTGGTCATGATACGCCCGGATATAATCTTCTGATTTTTGATCTATTAGTTTGGGATGGGAGAAAAAATAAAGCCGACATACAGCCGGCGTATAGTTTTGAGAATGTACTCAGTATATGATAGGAAGAATGAACCTGTCCTTAGATAAACAGTTCACCTGTTACCAAAAACGCAACTAAATGGTTTAATGGTTTAATGGTTTAATGGTTTACTTTTCTTCAAATTCCTTCATTCTCTCTATTAAACCTAAATCTATCTTTTCTTTGTTTTGATTTACATATTTGTATTCAAAATATTTTATTCTATCTGTTGGACCAAATTCACTTTCATGCCAATTTGTATAATCAAAATGCACCTTTAATTTACCTGTATCATTTAAAAGTAATGTCACGGAAAACCAAGGATCTTGGTCAAAATCATCAAAAACTTTTTGGAGTTCAACCGTTAGTTGAAATAATTTGTGTAGTTCTTTTTTATAAGCCCTCTTATCTACACTATATAATTTTGGAATATAATGTGAAAACACGTGTTGTTCCTCGCCTTTAGGAGTAAAAAAGAAAAATACGCCTCCTTCTCCATCCTTAACTTCCCCATTAAAAAACAAATTATTCCATTCAGTAGGAATCATATCATTAACCTGTTGTGCTATTTCTTTATACAACTCGTTTAATTTTGTTTCAAAACTCATCAATATCAGCCTCCTGATTTATTTGAAATCTCGCGAAATACTGGAAATTCGCCTTCAATTTCATATGCGACAATAAAGGAATCTGGTCGCATTGAATTATGATAATAGACTGGTTCAATACTGACAGAGACTTTTTTGGGAGGTATTTCTTTTAATGCATGGGCCCACTCAGTCTCCATTTCGTACCAGACTCCCCCCTTCTATTAATTTGGCTATTTTGTGGTACAAGATTATCAATATCAGGAGGGCCGTTAAATTGCGCTCCTATTAAATGGCCACCATCATCATCAGGCAACCTGTCTATTCCACCCACATTTGCCTGAGCATATTTATTCCTATTAGCCTTTTTCAATACAAGTTCGGGAGCATCAACAGTTATAATACGGCCCAAATCATCGGTAGTATATTTGTAGTTATCATTGGTTTCATACCTAGTATTTGGAAGTAATTGTTTCTTACCATTTTCACCTTTTATTATGTGCTTTCCAAAATCAATTTCTTTAACTTCGTTGACTGTAATACTATTACCCGTACTCTTATTATCATTCGCACCACCATCTACCCGCTCAACCTCAGTCTTAATCCTAACAATCGAATCATCCACCGCACGATTCGGACCACTACTCCTAGAAACCGATGCAACGCCACTTTCCGCTACATCACCGACTTTCCCAACCGCATTCCCCGCAACACCATTCGCCCCAACAGCCACCCTATTCGGATTCCCCGCAATCTGCATGCCGCCTCTAACGTCTTGAACAAATTCACCCATGCCACGTTTGATGCCTTCAAAGGCGTTGTGCTTTTTCACGATGGCTGCAACGTCTACTTTGCTGCTTCCAGCTACCTTGCTTAAGTTTGAGTTCGGGATCTTTCCTGCGACTTTGGCGAGGCTGGCTGAT
The DNA here is from genome assembly GCF_002563635.1 of Bacillus sp. es.036. Taxonomy (NCBI): domain Bacteria; kingdom Bacillati; phylum Bacillota; class Bacilli; order Caryophanales; family Bacillaceae; genus Bacillus; species Bacillus sp. es.036. The sequence goes on along the minus strand of NZ_PDIZ01000001.1, from coordinate 450,110 downwards.
TTTCCTGCCATGCCGACATACGGGATAAAGGCTGTGGAGACATTTCCTGCGACATAAGCGACTCCTTCGTCTTCATAGGTATCGGAGAAGGATTGTGTGATCGCTTCAGCGACGCCCATCGGATCCTTGATCGCCTGCATGGCGGCGGATTTATAGCCCTCGACTCGTTTATCCGCTGCTTCCTTAAAAAAATCGGGTTCCACGGAATCAGGAAGTTGATGGGAGGTGTACACGATCCCAGCGTCACCGGCTACCGTGACGATGCCTTTTCCGATTTCATATAAACCAAGAACGAGTCCTTTTCCAAAGCCATAAATGTCAGAGGGAAGGTCTTCGACACCGTCCCAAACGCCTTCAAAAAGACCCGTGTACGACATTTTTAGTTTTTGAGCTTTCCCATAATAGTCGTCATCCGTATTCTCAAATGGCTTCACTTTAGTATTGTAAATGCCCCAGAGGTCGTCCATTTTTTGTTGAAGGACGCTTTCAGACCGATTGATTTCACGACGAATTTGATTCAAGTTGGCTTCATTACTTCGGCTTTTTTCGATTTCACTTTCTGTTGGGTCATCAAAGAACGAGAAAGTGTTGTAAGGTACCCGGCTTGCGACGCGTGAAGCTTTACCGACATTCCCAGATATCCCACGTTCGATTTGTTGCAGATTGACCCAAATATCATTTCGATCCACTTGCATCATCGCTTGTCGCGCTAATGGCGTGATGTAGGCATTTGTATCAGACACATAGGATTCAAATAAGGTTAGGAGATCCTGAATTTGTTCATGATAAGCTCGGATATAATCCTCTGGTTTTTGATCTAGTAGTTTGGGATGCGAGAAAAAAATAAAGCCGGCATACAGCCGGCGAATAGTTGCTTATTTATCCTTAAAACTGAGGAGTTTAATTCGTGGTTCCCAGGGACAATGAACCTGTATCCTTGTCTTTCTTTCACTTAAGTTCAAGTTTCTTGTAAAGAATTAATAAAATCAGAGAAATGGTTCGAAACTAATAGGATATACTCATCCTTTAACTCATTATCTTCTTCAAAGTAATCCATATCGCAAAAGAAAATTTTATCTTCTCCATAAATGTCAAGACAAATTAAACTATCAGCAGGGTCAATTCCAATTGGTATAAGATTAGAAGGGAGAATTTCGCTATGATTATATTTCTCAAAGAATAGCCCTAAATTCAAATCCTCTTCTTTAGAGATTGGAAGAAACAACATAACAGAGGATGTAATTTTTCCATCAGAGGTTTTAAACCTTCTATTTTTTGGTTTACCACCATTATTAAACAATAGAAATGATTTATAGGCAGAAGGTAAATTGATATCGTATTCACTTTCAAATAGTTCGATGTCTGTAACACTCAAATTATTAAAAGAATACTCATATTTAATATTCACTTTTTCACCTCCTATTTTATATTTCGTTTAAAGAATATAATCTCTCTAACAAATCTGTAAACGACTTACAAATCGTATTAGTTACTGATCCATCTAATTCATCGTAATCATAGAAAACAACTTCAGGAAATAGTTGGTTGTCACGATAATCAAAACATATTAAATTTCCAAATGGACCTCTAGCAAATGGAAACAGTTTTTTCGAAGAAAATTCTTCATACATTTTTATATTTAAATCTTTATTCGTAAAACTAATCAAATTATTAAATACAACTTCGATTCTTCCATCATCACAATCAAAAATATTTGGTTCTGGAAAGCCACCATTATTATTTATTATACATTTTCTGTAATCAGATGGAAATTTGACGGGACACAGGGACAGGTACATCGTCCCAACAATAATCTAATAAACCAAAAGGCATAAAGCTAATCGTAGTAATTTTTCTTACAAACAGTAGTAAAGTAGCTGGCAAGTTAGTAACACTTACAAACGTCGTCGCTTTTTGACTTATGGGTGGAACAAGAAACCTGTCCCTCTTATTTTGAATCGTCAGGACGGTTCTGCTGAATCCATCTCATAAAGAAAGGAGCATTAATTACTGGAATAATTAATGCTCCTTTTCACTTTATTTCAAAATATTAAATCATGTGATTCGTTCTGAAGATGCTTTTTCATTTTTCACTGGGAGGAGAAACCTGTCCCTAAGTATGAGTTCCATCAGTATTAAAAAATGGGAGGTTATTAATTAACCTATTTGCGATGCGTTAATCAGAATCATATAAGTTATCAAGGAACTCAGAAAAACTATCTGCAAGGATAAACATATTGTCCATCTCTTCTTCGGGCTCTACATCATGCATCCAAAAATATACTTTTTCTAGGTAATCTCCACTAATTCCAATTAAAATTTCATTTCCTGCTGGATCATTAGCAATTGAAATGAATCCTGCAGGTATTTCACCTTCTAAAACCTCAAGAACTTTACCTAAATTACTTTTCATGTTACCAATTCCATAAAATTTATTTACTAAGCTTTCTCCCTCAACTTCTGAAATTTTGAAGCCGGATTCTTGAGGAAATCCTCCATTATGTTCTAGTAAAAATTCTATATACTCCTTAGGTAGCTTAAGATTATTTTCATTTTCAAATTTTTTTATATCGTCTAAAGTAATTTTTGGATTTTCACTAAGTACTTTTGTCATGGTCTCACTCCTATAATATTATTTATTTTTCCCATTAATTTTTGATTGTCCACCAATGTGTCTAAACTCTCTGTGGATATCTTCATCTACTAACATCATAGTTTTTCCATCTTGATGATGATGCCATGTATATCCTTCTGGTGGTCTTCTAACATCTATTATTGGTGGATCGGTATCTATAGTAAGTTTTGCCGCTTTATTTGCATTTTCAAAATCTTTCGGATTGTTTTTAGGCGAATAAACTTCTATTTTTACAGGCTGAACATTTGGATGCATATATGGTTTAAAGTCGGGATAACCATTCGGGTATCTTACAGATACACCAGATTTGTTAGTATAAGTCCAAACACCATTATCATCAATGAATATACTTCCACCCTTCTTATACCATTTATCTGGTTTAGGCGAATTCATTGGCTTAAATTCTAAAATTTCTTTAGAAATATTTTGTATGTCCAATTTTTCGCCCTTACCTGTACCCTTCTCACCATAAACCCTATCAATCTCAGTCTTAATCCGCGAAACAGGATCATTCCACACATTATAAGGAGCGCCACCTTTAGAAACTCCCTCAGCACCCGCTCCAGCTAACGCTGGTTGAGCACCCTTCCCATCAACCTTAACATTCTTCGATGGATCCGCAACGTCTTCAATTGTTTTTGCGGTTGTTCCGATTTTGCCGAGACCTTTATCCCCTATTGCTCCAATTCCTAATGATGTTAGACCGTAAGTAATGAATGCCGTTCGGCTTTCGGCGTCGCCGTTCACAAAGTCTCGATCCCAGGCTTCTTTAAATCCTTGCCACATGTATTTCGGTACATCCAACACCTTCCGAACATTTCCCTTGGGATCATCGAAAATGTTCTTATAAAAGTTTATCGTTTCTAGGCTTTTAAATAGTAATTCAGGGAGATCTTCCTCATCGCGGTATAAAGCGAGGTTGGGTCCAAATGCTTTTTCAGCTAACGCGTTAAGATCCTTAAATCCCTCAATCATATCGTCCACTGCATTCCCGCTACCAACCTGCACACCTTTTACCACATCACCCAAAAAGCTCCGTGCCGTATTCCGCGCTTCATCAACTTTCTGCTGCGTCTCTCCCCACCAGCGATCCACATAGCTTGAGTACCTTACCACACTATGCGACACATCCTGGCGTACCTCGTCTAGATAAGCCGTTGTTTTTGATAAAGGATCAAGCACGACACTTTCATACGTTTGCTTCACCCTACTCTGAATCACCTGTGGGTTCAGGGCATGCTGGAGGTACGGAAACATCTCTCCAAATACGCCATCATATGAAGCCGTAAGTGGATTTTTCCCAAAAAGACGGTCACTCCAGCTTAATGCTTCTCCCGTGATAGGATCATAATTCTGAAACAGCTTGTTTAAACCACTGAATTTTAATGCCATAAGACCAAACTTCGCCGAAAGCGACCTATCCTCTTCCGTCATTTTTCTCTCAGTTAATTTCACTGCCGCCTGTAAGTCATGGAGCTTGTCCCGGTATTTGCGCATCTCATACTGTAACTCCGCTTGAAGAGCATCAATCTTACCGGTGTTCGCGCCCGTGATGTTCATTAGAAGAGATTGATAGTTCCATTTAAAATCGCTGATCGCTTCATCTGCTTTTCGCTCGGCATCCTGGATGCCGCTTGCCAGCTGATCTAATTGTTCTGGTTTAATTGCTATTCTCGTCACTTTAGGCCCTCCGCTTTCTGAAGAAGTCGGTCGATTTCTTCGTTAATCGCAGAGGTCAGTTCCTCATGAACCGCATACACACTTTGAGTTGCGTGTTCGAGTTCTCCGATAAGCGATTCATAAGCTTCACGTGCCTCTCCAACCCAATTCGACGAGTAAGTCGAATGATGGTGATCAAAGACTCGTTTACTATCATCGATATCAAATCTAGCTTCCCTTACCTTTCCTAGATACGCTTCCAACGCCTCGGCTTCTGCCCGATACTTCATACGCTCTAAATAACGTTTAAATTCTTCTAGTTCGTTTAACACCGCAACCTCCTTTTCGACCAAACCTCGTTTCACCACAAATGAAGTCTATGTGTACGTCTAGTTAGGTATAGCCGCTGTATTGTCGAGCAGGAAATGATCGCTCTCATATCTTCCATTAATTTCTAAACTTAGAATACCCTCTCTTTCCCTTCTTTTCTATGTCTTTCGACGCATTCCACAAAAATAGTCCTTTTCTACCAAGAGAAAAGGACTATTTCTATGAACCTCTTATGCTGTTTACAAGCGTATCTACTTATTATCGTTTCCACTCACCCGATCCATCACTTCCACCAACCGCTCCGGTTCCCGTGATCCAATCAAAACCTTCTCACCGTTCACGTCGATTAAAACGCCCTGCTTCCCACTAATGGAATAAGCCTTCTCCCCGCTGAAACTCCATCGGATTCCCCATCCACCAAACCTACGAAGTGGACGGTAGTTCAAACTCTCATAACGCGTAATATCCTGATAGAAGAAAACACGAGGTGTTAGATGAAATGGGACAAATCGCACATTAATCCCATCGTCCCTCACCTCAGTAATCAGTCGCAGCCATCCGAGCATCACGATTGGAAAAGCAATCCCGAAAATAATCCATAACATGATCACTTCCATATCAGTACCTGGATGACTCCCAAACGGAATGCCCATCACGACCTGACGGAAAAAGCCAATCCACATTAGGATCGCGATGCCTAGCACAATCGCCCAGATCCAGATCTGGTTTGGACGCTGGACTTCTTTGTAGTGGATTTGCTGGTTCAAATTCATCAGCCCCTCCCTATACCTATACTAAGAATAACACCCTGAGCGAACAGAAACTCTTCAACCACTCTTTAAAGTATGCTGCAGGGATTCAAGTTAGAAAGCAGGTTGATTATAGAAATTTTGTTAACCTCACCTCGGCAACGTGAAAAATTCCTTACTCTCACTATAGTTCCCCGCAAGCCTTCCAAGAGGAGAAAGCTTTTCGAGATCAACTTTATAGTTTCCTAGATACACCTCATCCTGAATATGATAGTGCTTCATTTCCCCAAGAACAAGGGCATTAGATCCAAGCGGAAGTATTTGATGGAGCTTGCATTCCATATGAATCGACGCTTCTTTCACCCGCTTCGGCTGCACCGTCTTACTATCGATCGGTGTTAACCCAGCATGCTCAAATTCATCGACTTCCGCAGGCACGTTCTCTGCACTTTTTTGCATTTCGTTTCCAAGAGAGCTCGACACCACATTGATGACAAACTCTTTTTGAGTCCGGATATTTGCGAGCGTATCCTTCTCCATACCCTCACGCTCACCTGATCCCTGACCGATAGAGATTGCGAGAATGGCAGGTTTTGTGGAAGCAACGGTAAAGAAACTAAATGGTGCTAAGTTATGAACGCCGTCTTCAGACACGGTTGATACCCAGGCAATCGGCCTTGGAACAACGGAGCCAGTTAGTAGTTTGTAAATATCTTTTGTTTTTAGGTCAGAAGGGGTTAAATCCATTGGTTTCACTCCTCTATGTACTTTTGTTTCAAATACCTATTTCTGAATTCAAAAGTTAGTCGTAACAAGACATAAAAAAACAGCTAAGTGTATATTTTCTGGAATAATCTACCCTGAAACAAAATGGTAGAACGGGGGTCTGCCTTATAGAATGTCCTGGATCAAGAGAATGCTTATCCATTTAGATTACCAATCTACCCTTTACGTGTTACATTCTATATTTTTTTCTAAACTCTTATTCACCAACCATACCGTCATTATCATTATCACGCATATAAGGATATAACCAATGATCACTCATGATCGGCATACTGAAACCTGCTGCCTCTGCTTCTTTAATCGTCACTTGTCCATTACCGTTTGTATCAATACTAGAAATATCACCCTCTGTGTCTGAAGGCGTTGAATCGTCAGGCTCGCTCTCAGTTAAGCCGAGCGATGCGTTGACCTCATCAGGGTTCACATTGTCAAATGTATCAACGATCTCATTTCCGTTCAACGTATACGTGTACTGATAACTTGAAGGTATCTGCTTTTCCGTATCCGAATAGGTGATAATGGCTTCGAAATCAGTAGCTTCACCTGCGCTACGGATCGCGTCTTCCATATAAGCTTGATCACCATGTCGGTTGAGTGTACTCTCTTGTGGGGTAATGTTATAAGCATTCGATACCCCTCCGAGAGAATCAGCAATAATATGTCCTTCGTCTAACACGTCACTTTCGACGCCCGGAACCTTTGCCTCATCAGAATAGTACCGTCCAGACGATAATACAGGTTCGTTACGATCATCTTGTAGAATGATTTCGTCAGCAACGACGCGTACGAGTTGTCCGTATTCATTCGTAAATGCCCAATATTCACGGTCACCGTACCCAATATCAACAACGACATTAGGTTCTCGATGTCCAGACAAATCACCACCATCAACTTCAATAAGTTTGTATCCTGCGAACTGTTCATCTTCTGTTGGGTCTGGTGTTTCGTCTTCTACTGATTCATCAACAACCGTACTGTTCGTTTCTTCTTTTTCACTATTTTCATTTGTTTCAACTGTACTTACTTCTTGTGTATTTGTTTCTGCATCTTTATTGGATGCCTCTTCTAAATTGGTACAACCAACTATAAAAATGATCGTTAAAAATAAGATGAAATAGTTCATTTTCGTTTTCATATTAGAACGCTCCTATAATAGGGAAATTTCGTAATGTTAAAAAAATCAAAAGAAAAAGTAAAACAGGATCCATTATTTCTTCTATCACTTTTATTATCCATTACTTTGAGAGTTTAATTTTACCACATTAAATAACTTCAAAAGCATTCAGAAAAAATACACGATTCATTTCAAAAATAGTTTTACAGCTTATTCTTAAAAGCATCCAAGTCTAATCTCCAAACATCCACGATTTCGAATCATCAAAATGAATTGGAAAAAATCCTCTTTTATCAACATTTGCTCACATCACACTCTCAATATAATCCCCATTTCCTCTCACAATTTGAAGCCCCTGCTTCTCTAATTCCAGCCACAAATATCGATCCAGCGCATAAGGGGATTTCTGTTGTAGCGAAAGCAATGCATCCTCTGTCAGGAATATCTCATAAGAGCGATTTTCCTTTTTAATAATGACCTCATAGTCAATGAGCTTCATCACGATGACTTCATATGCCTCATCCCACTCCTTCAGTTGACATTCAATGACTTCTGCCACGTGTAATAAAAAACTTTCCCCATCATAACTTTTCGCCATGACGCTTCGTGCAAATCGATTTACGTTCACAAACTCATCCCCCTTATTCTTATAAACAAGGTATTTAACAATTGAACAAAAAAGGCTCTCCATCGCAAATGAATGCAACAAAGAGCCTCCGCTATCCGTGCGTTATCATTCAAAGCCATGCTTTGCAGGTTGGAGCACCTTACCGCCTGGCAGGTTGCTGTGAAGTCAGTGAGCCCGTACTCTCGTTCACTCGTGATAACCTTATTTAGTTGGTTATAGTTTACTTCAATAATGGTAGACTGTCCACGATAAATAAACAATAAAATGTTTTTAGAAAGTGTTCTTATTGTGGTTAGTATATAGCGAGATAAGAAGTTCTTTATCCTTCAAATTCTAATAAGAATTTGAAAAATTATTTAAGTCTATCAATAATTCTTCCCCATCCATTTTCTTCAGTTGCATAGTAATCACCCTTTATATAAGTGCCTCCAATTACTTCGATAGCTGAGAAGTCCTCGAGTGGTGTAGTAGGATCTCCTCCTAGCTCTACTTTAATTGCCCCACTTTGTTCAAATTTCGTCTTAAAATCAGGCGACGTATCTCTTGCAATCACATTTTGGTAAATGACACCCTTCCCCTCTGGATGTGGAACGGTTTGTAAATTTAAATGAGGAGTAAATTCCACACCTGGAAGTTCGATTTCTTCACTCTTTCGATCAAACTCCAATGTAAGTATTTCTTTTCCCTTTTTAATTGCTTTTGCGATAACTTTATCTTCCCTCTCCTCAAGAAAAAGCTCCGCATACTTTTTTGGGTATCCCCAGAGTTCTCGCCCTGCCGCTATAGCAAAGTCTTCATTTTCATATTCAAATAAGTAATGTCCACCTACCACGTCTTTGTATCTTGCCGGAACTACAATTGCACAATCCAGAAATGACCCTTTATCACAGTTTCCAAAATCGGATATTGTAATAGCAATAATATTATCAACATATTCAAATGGTGTTGGTTCTAAATACTTCTGGATAATATCTTCCTCAACTCTAGCGAATGCTGTTACAGTTCGGTTGTCTCTACATTGATAAGGAACGAAGGGATCAGGGATAAGTGGTGATTGAACAGGGACATTACTTCCGCTTTTTACATTTACAGTCATAAATAAGATTCCTCCATTATTGTTAGTTTACGTTTTTAAACTCTTCCTTACTTAATTTCAAATTCACTTTAGTAAATTTACTAATAATTAATATCGCTGCGATAGAAGCTAACGCACCAGGTATAAGTTCATATAAGTAAGCGGAGTAAGGTGTGTTTTTCCAAACAATAGTGACTACAGCACCAGTCAGCATACCTGTAAATGCTCCCCACTTAGTTACATTTTCATAGTAGAGACTCAAAATTAGCAGTGGTCCAAATGCTGCTGCAAGACCTGCCCAAGCGTATAAAACTAGTGTAAATACAGCTTCGATATTTAATAAGGCAATAGATGTCGCAACAATCCCTAACCCGACCATCGTTAATCGACTAATCATTAAATATTGCGAATCCGTTAGCTGCTTCTTCTTAAAACTTTTCAGAATATCACTGGCAATTGCCTGTGTAGCAACCATAACTTGTGAAGAAAAGGTAGACTGAATGGCAGCAAATATCGCTCCCAACACAATCCCGGCCAGTATAGGTGGCATCAATTCTGCAGTCATTTGCGGAAAAACGTATTCTGCATCATCAAGATTCGGGATGACTATTCGTCCAATTAAACCAAGCAAATTGGAGCCTGTCATTACGATAATCACCCAAATCATAGCAATCATAGACCCTTGTCTTATGGTTTGATCATCTTTGGCAGAAAGAAACCGTTGTACGATATGAGGTTGTCCTGGACCTCCAAGTCCAAACACAACCAATCCCATGATCACTCCGAACGCTGCTGCGCCAGTTGAACCTCCACCACTAGAAAGGAGAATGGGATCGATGCTACCTATTTGCTGAAAAAATTGATTCCAACCTCCTAATTGAACAATCATGTAAGCTGGAAATAATACAAGGACTCCAATCATAATGAACCCCTGCACTACATCAGTCCATACCACCGAACGATAGCCTCCGAATATGGCATATCCAATTACAAATGCAGCACAAAGAATTAAACCAAGACTAAAATCCAAACTAACAATTGCATCCAGTGCTTTACCGGCTGCTGTTAATTGTGAAGCCATATATGCAACAAAAAATAATACAATGATAATACTCGTTGTTACTTTTAAAAGATGGCTTTTGTCATTGAATCTTTTTTCAAAATAATCAGCAAGACTTAGACTATTGTTTTCTTCTGTAGCTTTTCTAAGTCTAGGAGCAACTATGAACCAGTTTAAAAGATAACCAACAATGAAGCCTGGAAGCATCCACATAGTAGATATACCAGCTGAATAGGAATAACCAGCAGCTCCAATGAATATCCATCCACTCGTATCAGTTGAACCGGCACTAATAGCAGTAGCAACAGGACCAAAACTCCGATCACCTAAATAATAACCCTCCTCACTCTTTGAAATGAACCTTTCGGCCGCGACACCAATAACAAAGACTATGATCAAGTAAATAATAAAAGTCGTTATCAAGAATGCCTCGCCTCCTTCTTCTCAATCCATTTAAGCAAACCATACGTGGTAACAATTCCAACAACAGGAACGATGATATAAAAAAATGGTACTAGAAAAGGCACTTCGCTCAATCATTCCACCCCCATATAATATTTTCAACTCAACTATATATTAAGCAAGTTTCATGCCAAAATTAAAAGTTGATAGAACGAATACATTCATCAGCTGGTTATGACAATCACTCATAAAGCTACTAAAAAAACTACTCATTTTAGAGTAGTTTTCGATTTAGCTACTTCCTCTTGGAGGTTATATTTTTTCACTTTCTTATCCAACGTTTGCTGTGGAACATCCAGTTCTCGTGCCGCTCTTGAAACATTGCCTTCCGATTTTTTTATCGCTTCTTGAATTAATCTGGATTCAAGTTCCTCAACTTCTTTTTTCAAAATAATTCTATCCTTTTTTAAATGGTGATCATTGCTTGATTTTATTGGCATACTCAAAATGGAATGTGGTTGAACGTCATTTAAGCTAAGGTAATCTTTTGTTGTAAGATTCATTCCTCGTTCTATCATATTTTTTAATTCTCGTATATTACCAGGCCAATGGTACTTATAAAAAAACATCATTGCTTCTTCTTCGACATGTTGCACTCCTTTATCTAGAACTCTGTTGAACATTTCAACAAAATAGTTAACCAAACCTGGAATATCTTCCAATCGATTTCTAAGTGGCGGAACTTCTATCAAGAGCACATTCAACCGATAATAAAGATCTGCCCTCATTTTCCCTACCTTCACAAGTTCCGATGGTTGGACGTTCGTTGCAGTAACCAATCGAACTTCAACTCCCCGCTCTTTCAAATCTCCTACTCGGCGTACCTTTCCTTCCTGAAGAACTCGTAACAATTTTGATTGGAGAGAAAATGGCATTGAATTTATTTCATCCAGAAACAAAATCCCCCCACTTGCAAGTTCGAATAACCCTTCACGATCTTCGGCCCCAGTAAAACTCCCTTTAACTGTTCCAAATAATATACTCTCAAGTAATGATTCGGGGATCGCAGCACAATTCTGTATGACTAAGGGAATATCCCTATGCCTACTTGCATGCTCATGAATTTCTTGAACAATCAATTCTTTCCCAGTCCCTGTCTCGCCATAAATTAAAATTGGTGATGGGCTAGATGCTATTTTTGCGATTAAATCTTTAAGGTACTTCATTTCAGAACTCTCACCAATCATTTTCGATGCCATTCCATTGTGCTTATTACCGTAGAAATTCGGGCCTTTCCTCAACTTCTTTATTTCATTCAATTTTTCAGACATACTTTGTAATCCTGATACATCTGAAAAAATTTCGTAGACTCCAATGATATTGCCATTTTTATTAATTGGATAGGTGGAAGTAACTGTCGTCTTCCTTTCACCCTTATTCGTAACAAAAGTTTGTATATGGTCTTTAATAGGTTTACCGGTCTCAAATACATTAAGAACTGTACTATTTTGCTTACTTAAGCCAGGAAAGATTTCAAATAGACTTTTTCCCAACAAAGTCGCAACAGGAAAGCCCATTTCCTCAGCTGATTCATTTATATAGATTGCATTGAATTCTGAATTTACAACAATGACTCCCTCTCTCATAGTTGAAAAAACTTCGCTGATAAAATTTTCATTTCTAAGTAACTTACTTTGATCTAAATCTCTTTCCATTATTCCTACCCCCTCAAATTTCTACTCTAATTAAATCATACTACATTTAATAATTGATTTGACGGGCCTAATTTCTATCTGTTATCTCCTTATATTTACCTTATATAAAATCGTTTATATTGATTTAAAAGTCGACATAAGGTAATTTTTCTGTAGCATTAGGTACCAGATATAAGCAAAAAAGTATAAAGCAAAAAGACGAGATATCATCTCGCCTTCCTCTCAAAATGCTCATGCAATCGATACTCACATATCTCTTTCATCCATTTATAAAGAACCTCATTCTCGTCCTGTTCCACTACCAAATCAAACGAAAAAGCCCTATCTTCATATACAACCAAGCCTTTAGAACTCCCGCTCCACTTCGCCATAGGCATTCTGTCAATTAGACTAGCGACTTTGCTCTCATCATATTCCCACAACGCTCTAGATCCTTTATCCGAAAAATCGATTTTCCGTCTATACTCTTTTTCAGTCAAATACTGATGAAAATAGGGAGCGACTTCTTCTGGAGTTACAGATATTAACCAATTCTCCCTTCCCCTACTTAGCATATATTGAAGAACGATCATCTTATAGCTTTTTGCCATTCCGGTTCGTTCTACTTCCTTGATCCAGCTTTCATAAGAGTTGTATACTTTTGCTTCGAAAGAATCCAACTCCCCTGCCCACTGCAGAAATCCTGGATAAGAGCCGAATTCCTGTCGATACTCTCGACTATTTTCTCTGCCATACAAATGAAGTTCTAAATAACTTGGACGCCTACCAAGCTCTAGCTTCAAATCTTGATACCCATCAAAAAGCTTCTCTTTCCTTGGCTGCCTCTTCTTATTCAATTCCTTAAGTAGATTGACCACTTTTAGATCAAGATTTAATTCACAGTTTGCAGGTACAACTGGTTCAATTGTTTTCTTCTTACCTGATTGCTCTGGCGAAGTATCAAACAATGAAAGCTTGATATCCGCATTTCGATAGTTTCCAATTAAATCAATGATATTACAGTATTCTTTTCCATTAAAAAGTCTGAGTCCTCTTCCAACCTGTTGTGTGAAGATCGTTAATGATTCAGTTGGCCTTGCGAATAAGAGGGTATCAACTGGTGGAATGTCTACGCCCTCATTAAATAGATCCACAGTAAAGATAATGTCAATCTCATCATTCGTTAATGCATCGATCGCATCTTTTCTTGAGTAATCCCGTGACTTTGAATGCAAGCTTATCGCTTTGTAGCCTTTATCATTAAAATACTCTGCTAGAAAATTCGCTTGTACAATCGATGAGCAAAATCCAAGTGAACGTGACTGTTTATGCTCTAGCCATGCACGAAGGATTTTATCCGCTACTTCATCTTTTAACTGTGCTGTTAGCAACTCTTCTTGATCATACTTATTCCCAAGCCAAGTAACATTTGAATAATCCGTTTCATCATAAACACCAAAATACCGAAAAGGCGTTAACCAATCGTTCTGAATAGCCTCAATAAAATGCATTTGATACGCCACATTACCGCCGCATATCCCATAAACATCTTTACTATCCATTCGATCCGGTGTAGCCGTAATTCCAAGTAAGAATGATGGTATGAAGTAATCAATGATTCCCTGATACGAGGTAGCTGCAGCATGGTGAAATTCATCTACAACAATCAAGTCAAATTCATCTGGCTTAAATTGCTTCAAATTCTTCTCCTGTCCAATTGTAAAGACAGAAGCAAACAGCATGTCACCCTTATCTTTCACTCGTCCATTGTAGATCCCAGTTGAACGATCAGGAAGGACATGCTGAAATGAGTTCTTCGCCTGGTACAGAATCTCTTCTCTATGCGCAATAAATAAGACTCGTTTAAAAGAACGAGCAAAAAATCCAGCTAGATAGGTTTTCCCGATTCCAGTGGGCAGGACAACCATCGCCCTGGTGTAACCTTCTTCCAAGGTTGCTTCGAGAGCTTCCAAAGCTTCAAGTTGAGCTGGTCTTGGCTCTAGAACAGTTCTTTCAGGTTCTATTCCATACGGCAATCTACTTTCGTGAATCGCACTAGTTTGATCCGGAGTACCAAGAGTCATTTCAACTTCTTCTAACTTGCTCCACTTTTGCAGGAGATCTGGGTACTTTTCATGATACTTCTCATAACGCTCTTTATATAACTGAATGGATTCTTCATTTAAAGGAATGGTATTGTCGTGATAAAACGTATGTAAAAATAAATCTTCCGCTTCCTGGTATGTTGATGGCGAGCTGCTTTCAGGAAGGAACAGGTTCCATTCCACACCACTCGTTAGAGCCGATCGTGATAGATTAGAAGAACCAACGAGGAAAGAACCCGTATCTAACTCACTTCCTAATAAGTATGCTTTTGGATGAAAGGAACGCCCGTTGCTTTGATATAAGCGAAGCTCAATGCCTTCCAATTCTAGTAACCATTGAAGGGCCACCGGTTGTGTAACGAATAAATAATCACCAGCACAAAGCTTAACCGTCTTTCCTCTCGCTAATGCCGATTCCAAATGCTGATAAAGAAGCTCTACCCCTGACTTCATAACAAATGAAGTCAGGATATAAATCGAATCAGCTGACTCGATTTCTGGTACAAGGTGATCAATTAATCTTTCTGTAACAAGTTGAATCTTACTCATCTTCCACATCAATCAGATAGATCTTTTCTTCAAACCCGCCACGCTTCTCTTTTTTCTCTTTTCTCACCTGTTCAAGTTCTTCATACGATGAATGATGTACAGTCGTTAGAGCATGGATTAATTCAAGGATATCTGCTAGTTCCTCAATAGAATGGCTATCTCCATCTGCTTCAAGGTACTCCTGAAGCTCTTCTTTTAATTTTGATTGAAGTTCTTCCTTATATTCGAAGTCATTTAACGTGGTGATATTAAAGTCTTTTCCAGTTGCTTTGATGATTTCTGGGATACGGTCTCTGATTAGCTTGTTGTAAGTTGGCATGGTCATCCACCTTTCGCAATTTGATATAATTCAATGATAATATAGATAGAGTAATTATGATTAAGGAGTTGCTAACAAATCATGAAAAAAGTAAAAGTCGTCGGTGCTGTTATCCGTAACGAGCAAGATGAATTCCTTTGTGCCCTTCGCTCTCCCACCATGTCTCTACCTAACTTATGGGAGTTTCCAGGTGGGAAAATTGAAGAAGGGGAAACACCTGAACAAACGTTAGTACGCGAAATTGAGGAAGAACTAGACTGTGAAATTTCGGTTCAAGAAAAAATAGCGGAAGTTGTTCATGAATACCCAAACGTCATTGTTAATCTACTTACATATGAATCAACTATTATTAACGGTGAACCCAAAGCAAAAGAACACGCTAAGTTGGAGTGGGTTTCAAAGAATGATTTACGTTCTCTTGAATGGGCCCCCGCTGATATTCCAACAATCGATAAGCTTTTATCGAATTAAATCAATAAACAAATCTTCTGGCACGGGGTGATGAAGCCTCCACTTAATGCTCATCGGCTTATCTCCATGACTTGAAACATAGTCGATCTCACCTAAGTAGGTAAAAGGCAACGCTATCCCGTGCATTTTATTAAACTTTCTTACAAACAAGTGGATGTGAATGTTTTTTTCCTTATGATGAATATAAGCTTGTCCAACGGATGAACTGTGAGACGTTTGATTCTGGCTTTGCCAATGAAAATGACGCTGATCGATAAAATAATCCTTATAGTGAAGGTGATCCGATACCGCTTCATCCTTGTTTAAGTTTATGAAAAGCAAATAGTGGTTCCCAACTCGACTTACCCCCTCACGCCAAGTTCCTTCCTGCACACCTGCTTGAAACAAAAAGATCAAATCATTTCGCGAATAGTTTTGATAACGAATGACACGCTCGCCTTCTCCCAGAAAACGATCTGGTTTAAACGTACGACGAAACTCCACAATTCCATATTCTATCCGTTCTATGAATTTTTCATGAACAGGATCAATCGATAAGGCTTCAGATAAGCGTTTATCTATCCTAAAGCCTTCATTTTCAATAATGCCAATCACATGCTTGTGCTTTTTATATCCCTGAGTTAACTTCAGCATTGCATCATGAATTAAGCTACTATGTTTTTCTTCATCCGGTAGAATACCGAAACGACGCTGGATAATACGAAAAACGTCTGACTGATGAACAACAGGAACCTCATTTGCTGCCTCTAAAATCGCTAACTCATACGGCCACTTTAGTGGATACATATTCTCCATTCGCTCAAACAGCTCATTTACCTGTTCATTCTCTAAAATAACTTCATCATCATTAGAAAGATTCTTCATTTTTTTCTTGGTTTTCACCCAAGACCCTAATCGCTTCACAAAGAAATGCAGGTTCGGGGCACTATCAGAATAAAGAAAGTCAATCACCTCTGGGGATCTTCCAAGCTCTCGCTTAAACTGTACATAGAGACTTGTTAGCATCGTAAGCAAATCCATTCGAATACTATCGATCTTTTCTAAAATACGCTTTTGAGAAACTTGATCAAGGTCAACATAAGAAGCGCCTGGTAGATCAGCAAACTCATGCTGAACAGCAATACGAAGTGAATCCTTATCAAACGCACGTGAATTGGTCTCACCAGCAAGCGCCAAAGGAACGATAAACGACTTTTGATAGTTTCCAATAAAGTCGAGTATAGTGACAAACTCTTTCCCTTCGACCTTTCGCAAACCTCTTCCAAGCTGCTGAATAAACACCGTTGAGGATTCAGTTGGTCTTAGAAATAAGATCAGGTTGAGTCGAGGAATATCTATTCCTTCGTTAAAAATATTCACTGAGAAAATCATTTGCAGCCGATCTTCGGTATCTTCAAGCTGCTGAATGACCTGACTTCTATACTCAGGAGAATCATTTCCTGTGAGCACCGTAGTCACATAGCCTAAACGGTTAAACGATTCGCTCATAAACATCGCATGCTCAATCGTTGCACAGAAGCCTAATCCAATAAGCTGCTCCCCATCAAACCCATAACGCTTGATCATCTCATGGACATAATCGACACGCTCATTTGTCTTTAGCGCTTTTACAAGTTGGCGTTCATCTAATAACCCATTTCGCAATCCTATTTCATTGTAATCCACCGTATCATCCGCTAACCCAAAGTAATGAAAAGGTGCCAGTAATTCCGCTTCAAGAGCATCGCGTAATCGTATTTCATACACTACATTGTAATCACAAAGTGCCAGCACATCCCGACCATCCATTCGTTCAGGTGTTGCTGTTAACCCTAGCAAAAAGGTTGGTTCAAAATAGTGAAGGATCTTCAAATAGGTTGGTGCCTCAGCATGATGAAATTCATCAACAATAATGTAATCAAATTCATTCGGATGAAACTGATGTAGCGCCTGTTCAGAATGAAGTGACTGAACCGTACTAAATAACAACGGTTTATGTATGTCTTTTTCTTTTCCAGTTAACTTCCCACATAAATGATTGTTGTTAAATACCTTTTCAAACGTTTCCTTCGCATTGTCGAGTAACTCTTCCCGATGCGCGAGAAAAAGCATGCGCTTAGGTTTCAATTCAAAAACATCAAAAGCAGATAGATACGTTTTCCCTGTTCCAGTTGCCGCAATCACTACTCCCTTTCGATTGCCGTTTTCACGCGTTTGCTTTAGAGCTTGTAAAGCTTTCTTCTGCATTTCATTTGGTTCAATATCAGGGTCGGGTGAGTAATAGACGTTACTTTCTGCCACTTGTGAAATTTGGAACGAGGGCCGAATGACAGGCTTCGTTTCCTTTTTATCTAAATGCTGCTCATACCGTTCAAGCAATTCTTCTGTTAATATGTGTGATCTCTCATCATCCCATGCCTTCTGAAACTTTTCCATTGCCTGTTTATAGATTGGTAAATAGCTAGAGTCCGGAACCTTCACATTCCATTCATGCCCATTAATCAAGGCAGCATGTGATAAATTGGAAGAACCAATGATTCCCGTATGTAATCCTGAAACACGCTCAAACAAGTAGGCCTTAGTATGAAATGACTCTTTTCCCGAATCAAAGATGCGCACTTCCACATTCGAAAACTCAAGCAGCTTACGTAGTGCCTTTGCTTCTGTAACGTTCATATAAAGTGATGTTAGAATTCTCACCTTAATACCACGTTGATGCATCTCCGTTAACGGTCGAATTAGCAGTTGCAACCCAGACATGCGAATGAAGCTCACCATAAAAGACACCGAATCCGCTGTTAGCAGCTCAAATTTTAATGATTTGAAGAGGTTTTTCATTTTTTGTTTTTCATTTGAAATTAGTTCTATTGAAGATAAGTGTTGGTTTTCTAGCACAGGGATCTCTTGGTTATCATAGCGATAGAGAATGTTTGATAATGGTAAGATAAAATCATCACTTTCATGTCCAACAAGGTGCAACACTTTGTGAGTAAAGGCAATTGCCTCTTCTAGGTTGCCTTCTTCTATTAATTCCTCAAATTTTTGTCCGATTGCGAGTGCACTTTTATGAATTAGGGCTTCTGTGTATTCGATTGGTAGTAAGGGGGAAAGTTTTTGGTTTATTGGATATTTCTTTTTGGCAAGTTTGATTTCTTCAAATAACCCTAAATTTATTGTCAAATGGAACATTCCTTTGATTTATTTTCTTAGTCACATAATTTGGAGTATTGATATTATTCGCTCGCTTCAATAACTAAAAAATTTATTTATTTTTTACAATATTTACTTAAATTTATTTTCATATAGATAATATGTGCGGGACAAAAGTGCAAATTCCTTATCATTAATAAAATTGCAGTGTGCAATCTTATTTCTAATTGGAATAAGTTGCATTAAGTCTTTAATATAACTTTCTCCAAATGACTCTTTTAGTACTGGTACCATTTTCAAGAAACTTACCAATTCATGAAAATACATATTTTCTAATGACTTATTTGATAATTTATTCTTATATTGTGAACTAAGAATGATTGATGAATTAGCTCCATATAAATTTTCTAATAAAACGTTCGCTTGTTTCCTCGTTTTAGACTCAATTTCAAATAGGTACCCATAACTAGATTTCATTCTTTCCAAGTCTCCATTGTCCAAATTTATCAACCTTTCATATTGAAAATAACCATTACCCATCCACATAATTCCATTTAAATTAGATTATTAGTTAATTGGGAGGAAATAAGAATGAATATTCGAGAATTC
Organism: Bacillus sp. es.036; assembly: GCF_002563635.1. Lineage (NCBI taxonomy): Bacteria > Bacillati > Bacillota > Bacilli > Caryophanales > Bacillaceae > Bacillus > Bacillus sp. es.036. The sequence continues at coordinate 430,796 of NZ_PDIZ01000001.1, read as the reverse complement.
CAGATTAAAAAAAGGAGCTTGTAGGCAAAATCATGCGCCAATTAAAGCTCCTTTTGTGTGTTTAGTATGTGAAGTACATTATCTACTAGTGCAACGTTATAAGATTTCACGTTTTACATTCTAATGTAATTCGTCAGTATTGATGAAGGTTGCTTTAAGTTATTCACACGCTACTCCATCACCATCTCTATCTAAATGAGAACCATAACCAGGATCGCCTGTATATAGAGGCGCAGCACCAGCATTTCTAGCAGCAGTACAGTTTTTATAGTAAGCATTATTGTTGCTACTAGAGGAGGTGTTAGATTCAGATCTTGATGAACTTGAACTTGAATTACTAGCCACTTCGATATTTTGTAAGTCTTCAATTTTTGCTTGTAAAGACGTTTTATCTTCCTTGAGTTGATTAATTATGTCTGATTGATCATTGATTTCTGTATTGAGGTTTTCTATTTTCTTATTTAATTCTTCTTTTTCTTTATTAATTTTTTTGTCATTATTCTCTAATTCATTCAATTCGTTTGTTTTACTTTCTAACTTTTGTTTATTGTTTTCTAACTCACTTTCTATTTCTTTTTTCTTGCTATTTAATTCTTCAATTTGGCTCTTGGTTTCTTTATTGTTAAAAGTTAATTCTTCGATTTTACTGTTTAATTTACTATTTTCTTCTTTTAATAAACCGATCTGTTTAGTTAATTCTTCATTTTTATCTTGTTCTGTTTGAAGTTGACCTGCAGCTGTATCATCTGAAAATCCTATGCCTACTATCATTAAAACAAGTCCTCCAATTAATAATGGATAAAACATTTTTTTTGAAAGTTTTCTTTCTTTGTTTTTCACCTTACTAATCAGATGGAACACAAGATAAATTATGGAAACTATCAATGCTAAAAAACCTAAAAGAAACAAAGCCATCATGCTTATTACCCCCATACCTAAAATAGTTGTAAGATTATTTTACTATAAATACCTTATATTAACTATAATATAAGGTTATTTGTCTCACGGTTAACACAACTTTCACCGGTCGGAACTTGAACCCAAAAGCATGTGTGCACATGCCAGGCACAAAAAAGCCTCTACATCAATCTGTAGAGACTATAAGGATGTTAATATTACGTAATGCTTCCCGAAAGAGTATTTTAATGGGAAAATAGATAATTTTCAAAATTATCAAATATTATTAAAATAGAGGACTTATTATGATAATCTACTATAAGAGAGGTTGATATTCTCGTAAAACTAAGATTATACACGAAGTTCGAAATTAAATAACTCTCCTTTCTTTTCGATACAGTATAAAAATCAAACCGTGGATATTTATGGTAAAATAGACTTTAGTATAAATGACGAAAGGAAAAAGCGAATGTCTCTGACAAGTTTATTAAAAGGTTCGAAGCCTAATCAAAAAGAATTTCAAGAGATTCTAAGAGTAGTTATCCCATTAAAAAAATCATTTCAAACTATCTCTGGTAAAGAAGCATTTTCTAAAGCCCAGTACGAAATTTTAGTACCCTATAATCTAGTGAAAAATTATAATTCTTCAGTCGTTGGGACCGCATTTGATTATTTAGCCAGAATCATGTTATCACGAGTAGTAAAGAAAAATAGAAGTGAAGCTTACAGTGATATTTCTGCTGAGCATGGATTTATTATCTTATCAAGCTTTTTAAAAAATCATCGTTATCTTAGGTCAAAAATTGAAAAAAGATTTAAAAGATCGGTTAAAAGATTGAAAAAATACAGTAATAATAAAAAGCCGATCAACCAATTAGCAAAAGATGCTTGTTTCTTAGCTACGTTAGATCACATTCTTCGCTCTGGTCTTCCTCCAGCAAATATCTATGACAAATCTTTTTTTAGTGATCCTGATGAAGAGATCCTTAGAGATTTAAATTTGTTATGTGATGTATTTCAAAAAGAGTTTATACCAACAATTGTAAGGTCAAATAGTGAAATTATATACAATCCGAATTTTGGTGTTTCCTCTGCTTTTGTAGGAGGGGCAGACGGTGACGTAATTATTGACGGTACACTATATGATTTTAAAACTGGAAAAAACGTGGGTTATAGATGGCAAGAGGTTGCTCAAATAGTAGGATATTATTTGCTGAATGAAATATCTCTTGAAGTTATGAACTCAAAAGAAAATTATTTTATAGATGATTCATATCGACATTTAGATATTAAGCGAATTGCCTTCTATAGAGCCAGATATGGTGAAATTGAATACATAGACACATCGTATTTTGACAAAGTCGCAATTGCCAAAGCTAAAAAGGACCTTTTTGCTTATTTTGTTAGAAACCCTAATATGAGTAGGGCGATGATTGAAAATCTTCATATATTAAAAGGGCTAGCTAATACTTAATTTTTTAGTGAAAATAAGTTTAGTTTAATAAAAACGAAAAATTCATTAATTCGCTATACACTCAAACATCAAATTCCACCCGAAATTCTTGGAATTATGGGTGGATATGATAACGTATGTAAGGAGTTTCTCCTGACCCCTCCCCCTTAAATTATATGAAATAATTATTCAAATCTATAATTCAATCATTTCTGATATTTGATATCCGAAGTTAGTAATTTCAAAAACCTCGCCTTTGTGACCTCTCCCAACAACTAACCTCTCATTAATTAATTCCTCGAGCGCAGACTCCCATTTTGCTATCTCACGTCTATTTTGTACCGTGATGATATTCTTACCATTTACTTGAATATCTGTTCCTTCCATATATCTGAGATGAAAAATATTGCCTTGAGTATCTTCACTTGCTTCTTTGAGTAAAATCCTCGCCTCGTTAGATAACTCTGGAAGTTTAGTTTTTGATTCCATCACTTCACTATATGCATTCATATCAATGTCATTAAACAATGGGTGGGAGTTAAGTTTAAGTTGTAAGTGTTGATAAAATTTTTCTTTGAAATTAGAATGGCTATCATATTCTTCATAGAGTCCTCTACTTTGACAGGACTCTTTAAATCTCTTAAGTTGTTTAATTTGTTCCATATCAACTGTTTCTAAAACAACTGGTTGACTTGAGAAATACAACATTGCCGGCTTGTCTACACTTATATGGTTTTCAATTTCTTCTACAGTACCACTGGCATATTTGTCAGTTGGCGTCCCTATACGGGTCCAGAAAACACCAATTAACAAGTCACATTTATCTAGGACTTGACCATTTATTATCTCTTGAGGTTTAGCCCCCATCTCTGGAGAAGAATGTGATTCCCAGCCCACAGGAAGTAAGACAATATTTCTAACTATCGAATGTATAGCGTTCCATTCATATATAACATCTCTTATAATTGAACGCTCTGCTGCTACGTCACCTGGAGAAGCAATCATTACATTAAAGACTCTCGCATTATAACTCAATTATCATACTCCCCTTTATTCTATATTTGACTTATATGAAGATACTCCCCAAAAGTTCTGTCTGTGAAATTTAGGTTTTCTCCAATATGTAATATAAAAGCCCACCAAAACAGGTAGGCTTTCGTATATTACAACTCTTCGTCAAAGATATTCATTAAATCTTGATCTGATAATTTATTTGTTCTTTTACTGTCTCTGAGTATCCCTGCTATTTCATCTCTAAACCTTTGAATTAAATCACCATTTTCCATAGTTATATCAATAACATATTGTTTTTCTCCCTGTGTTATTTCTTCCTCTCTAATGTCTTTTTTGTAGACTTCTATTTTTTTAGTCCCATCTCTTCTGGTAGTTTCTTTAACTAAGTTTGATCTAACTTGCTTATGGTATTCTTGTCTCCTAGCTAAAACATAATGAGTACAGTATTGACTAGCATTGTATCTATAATTTTTCACAACTATTTTCTTAGGAACTAGTAAAATTTGTTTATCATTTACTTTTAATGCACGGTCATTGCATACTTCCCACTCATTGGTAACCTCATTCCAATAATGACCTAAGTTTGTTATTTCTTCATCTAATTCAATGCCCAAAATACCACATTGTTCTTTTGTATAGTCAACTAAGTGTTTTCTTATAACGTTTGTTACCAAGTCAGACAAACGATCTTGACCAAAGTCACTAACAAAAACGTGCAAATCTTCAAGTCTAGTAACCAGTCCATTCTCTATCATTGCGTTTGAGGTGATATTATCAAATACCTTTGCAAGCATATCTGCAGATGCTCCTGTACCTTCAGGATTATTTGAAGACAATCCGAAACAAGTTTCATTTGGTTCATGTGCAAAATCAAAAAGTTCACGTGCTCTATTAATTTCTCCCTGTTCATAAAGACCAATGATATGATCAAAAAAACCGGTCAACGTTACAGAAGCTCCTCTACACCATTCATCTTCTGTACTAATATGTAACCACCAAGGATCAATAAACAATTCTACATCTCTAGATGTGTCAACATTTACAAATTCTAAATCAGTTTGATCTTGTTCTAAATTGAAATATTCACTAATTTGCATTTTTCACCCTCCAAATATCTGATGTAAAAAAATTCCTTTAGTTTATTTTAACATTATTTACGGAAAAATATATTAATTAATCAGGAGAGGTACTATTATTTTTAATATTAACCTTTTTTTAAGTATCTATAGAATGTAGCCCGACTAACATTTGTTGCATCCAGTATCTCCTGGATACTGTACTCCTTACTATCATACATGCGAAAGGCCATATCCAACTTGGATTGGTCTTTTTTTGGTCTTCCTCCCTTTCGGCCTCTAGCTCTTGCTGCATCCAGCCCCGACTTCGTCCTTTCTGAGATAATATCTCGCTCAAACTGAGCTAAACCACTGAAGATCGTAAACACAAGTTTCCCCATCGCCGTCGTAGTATCGATGTTTTCATTGATCGAAACAAAGTTGATACCCTTCTCCTGGAACTCGTTAATCAGGTCCACCAGGTGTTTTGTACTCCGACCGATTCGATCGAGCTTGTAAACGACCACCGTGTCCCCTTCTCTCAAATATCTCAGCATCTCCGTAAAAGCAGGACGGTCCTTTTTCGTTCCAGTGATTTTCTCCGAGTAGATGTTCTTCTCTTCTACCCCGTATTTCTTTAAAGCATCAAATTGCATATGTAAGTTTTGGTCCTTCGTACTGACTCTAGCGTATCCAAATAACATAATGGTCTCCCCTTTTCGATTGTTGATACTTTATATTATCAAAAAGGGTAGTTAAGGTATATATTGAAACTTTGAATATGAAATGGCTTTTGATACTAGTTTTAGAGGAGTTTTGATTCGTTGGAGGAGAGTTTCAGAGTTGTTATCAAAAACGAACAATAACTATAATGAGTTGTTGTTATTCTATACTTTTACTTTAGTTAATAATATTGGTTCATAATATTATCTCCTGAACTTCCCTCATATCAAACGGAATGATCACATTCTCAGCCAACTCCCACTTATTCTCCAACAGCTCATTCATCAGCGCTTCCACCGTTCCATTAGAGAAATTCTGACCATCTCTTGTAATAACCTGATAACCAGACACGTCCTTCTCCTTAACAATCCCATAAGCACGGTCAGTGGCCTGATTCTTTACAGTTGCTGTGTTTCCATCAATGATTGGAACGAATATACCGTACTATTCCATAAAAAGTCGTTTAAAGAAGGAGTGAAGCTTATGAAACTCAGTGAAGATGAGATTTTTTCATCCTTTTCATCAATTCTATCAATCACGCTCATCACTTCTTTTACTTTTGGAACCTGGTATTTTAATACTACTGAATAATGACTCCAGGATGCCCGTACAATTGTCTTAGTCTAATCAGTATATTTATTAAAATTGCCATTTGTTTTGTCTCTTTCGTTCGAAGCAGTTATTCTGAGATGGACCTTTTAATTTTTGAGGCTTCGACATAGATGGGAACCAGAATTTCTTTCTAGTTTAGTTATTCATAAAAATACCTATAATCTGTCCCTACGTGTTCGCGTCAATTCTGACTACTTCCCTTATAAATTTTACTCTCGATCTTTTTACTCCAATCACTTTATGAATAGTAACAAAAACGTCTACCTTAATTAGCAAACTATTATGGTAGACGTTTTATTTTATTGACATTTCTTTTTTAAAAAAAGGGCAATTATTAGCTAAATACCGTCGAATCGTTTCCTTCATTCCCTCTTTATTCTCTGAAAACTGACGATGTCGATGGCCATTTCCTCCAGAAGGATGTGGAAACCCGTTTACGATCGAGTTAGCTGAAATCAAGTTGTTTTCAGTTAGATGCATCAGTACTTTTGTTACATTGACACCTAACGGCACGATTAATGGATCGTTTAATTTCTCTAACTCGATTGGTAGATGGTTCAAAGCGTATCGATGCAGTACTTCCGTTTTTAATATGTTTGGGGTGGAGCCACTGAAGTTCTTTCCTTTATAAAAGACTGGATAAGGCAGAACGGAAGTCGTTTGGACGAGATGACTGGCTGGACCAAACAGCTCACTTGTAGAGGCCAGGTTTAAGTATGTATGTAGTTCCAATTCATCTAACATCGCAATCAAGTTTTTCCTCATCGGACCTTCGAAACTGGAATGGTTCTTCACCTTTTGTAAAACCTCTTCATCTTCAATTTCTTCACCGCCGTTATTCCAAACCGTTTCAAATGATTTCTTCATCTGATGAAGTCCATGAGTAATTCCGACTATCACGATTTTCGCATGTTCATTCACATGTTCGAACGGAGCATAATACATTTCCAAGTTCTTTTTCTCGTCTCGTTCAAGTAAGAAAGTTTCGTTCATTAGCTCTTCCCGATCAACAGGATCTGTTAGGGAATGAATTGATTCTTTGAAGCTAGTAAATTTTGAATAGGTCGCAATGGCCACTTAAATCCCTCCAATATATATCTATATGTACTATGTCTATAAGCTTACAATTTTTTGGATAAATCAAATCATATCTATTTTCTATTATTTTACTATTAGCTGAAAGTAATCGAAAGGAATAATGGGGAAACAGTCATTTTTCATCGAAGTATTCACTTAGTGGCCACTCATAGACAAACAAAATAGCAAGGGTAGATCCAAGCCAGTTAACTACAAGTGCTGCAATCATATTCTTAAAACCAACCTCTTCCTTACTCTAAGCGATAAACCCGCCTTTTTCTCTAAATGCTACATAAGGCGTAGGGGAAGAATACTCCACAAAAACAAAAAACAGGACATCGAACCTTCCTCGACATCCTGCAAGCATTTAATCCCCTCTTCATTCTTCATCTTTATTCACTTTCTTCCTGCACAAATAAATCCACATGGCACTATACGTTATCAGCGCCAATATCAAAAAGATGGGTACAGATAGAACATCACGAATCATCATAACGGCGGCTCCACTCCTTTATTATTTTAGACTGTCCAATGGGACGGGGAAGAATAAATAGAAAAGGATGGAGATAGGAATGGAGATGATGAGTGCTTTCACCGGACTTCGATAATGGAGATAGATCATCACGAACAAGATGATATTTAAGGGAATGTTTAACCAACCGTTCCAGCCGTTGTCATAGAAATACAATCCTTTGTAGGCGAAGATCGTCTCAAGCACTGTGTAGAAACCTGCCCATATGGCGATGTAAATGAATTGATTGACCCTTTTCTTTGGAAAGCGCTGCAGGTAGATGATGAGACCGACGGGACAGATAAAGAAAGTGAAGGCCATGTTAATGATTGAATGATTGATCCATTCTGCCGTAACTCCTCTGAACGCCCACAGTGTGTGATTGAAATAGAGGAAGTTATATGTAAGATTGACCACTATGAAAAAGAGAATCGTAGGATACTGCTTTCTCCACTGTGACCAGTCGATAAATTTATAAGCAAAAAAGATCCAAACGACCGTCACGAATAATAAATACATAGGACGCACCTCAATCGGATTAAGTCTTTTCATTATTGACGCCGCTTTGATCATTTATACGTTAGTCGTAGGGAGTTCGCGGGTGCCTGTCACCCGCTTTTAATAATGCTTATACCTCTTCAGCACCCTAACCCCTGTAATAAACAATAAGAGTGATAAGATCGTCGTGCTACCGATGACGATCCAAGCTGACTCGGTCCATTGTTGTTCGACTAAAAGCTTCGTCGCTTCTCCCCGTATGTTTCCTGGGCTCCAGTCCATGAATTTCGGAAGGAGTGACGTTAGCAGACTGATCAGCGAAAGGAAGAGAATACTGACACCGGCTATTCCTCCATTATGCTGGATGATTGTTCCGACAAAAATCGTAACGGAGACGACGAAGAGAACCCAAAAGCAGTAAATGACGAGGCTACTCACCATGAGCTTCCAGTCTACTGAAGTAAATAATAAATTTGTATAATACCAAGTGAGGCAGTAGCTTAATAGGAGTGATAAGAGCAAGAGGGCAAGCTGGGCAACAGTCTTACTACCTAAGTATTGCCACTCGTTAACGGGTCTCACCATAACAAGCGTAATGGAACCGTTTTGCCGCTCTTGAGCAATCACGTTCATGGTTGAGAGAACGAACAGAAGGGTACCGATCGTGCCATATTGAGACAGGGCACCGCTCAATACTTCTTCACCCGTAGGCGTGGGGATCGTGATACTCGCTCCTTCTGGTAGGTTACCGGCCATATCAAGAATTTGTGGCATATAGTAACTTGTTAGGGGTTGCGAGATGCCGATGATCATCAGTACGACCGGAAGCCAGATCCATTTGCCATTCCGCATTAGCTCGATGATTTCTTTGTGTAATAGCGTTAGAAACCGGTTCATTGTCTCACAACCTTCATATAAGCATCTTCTAATGAATCATGCATCATTTCAAAATGAGTCACTGCTCTATTCCGGTTAATGAGCTCCTGTAACAGCTCATTTGGATGAACATGCGCAGGAAGTCTCACCTTCACTGTTTTAAGATCAATATATTCATAAGCTTCGATGATCTCAAGCTGTTCGATGATTCCATTCATTGGTTCTTCGGTTTGGACTTTAATTGGCAATAAATCAAATTCTTTACGTAAAGAAGGTAAAGCCCCTTTCCACTTTAAGCAGCCATCTTGCAGAATAAGTACTTCATCGCAAATTTGCTCGGCATCATGTAAAATGTGAGTCGAAAATAGCACTGTCATGTCTTGTTTTAGTTCTTCAATCAGGTGGAGGAAATCTCGCCTTCCTTTTGGATCGAGCGCTGAGACTGGTTCGTCTAGAATGAGTAACTTCGGTTTGTGAAGCAAAGCCTGCGCTAAGCCGAGGCGTTGTTTCATTCCCCCAGAAAAGCCACCGATTTTTTTAGTCATTGCTTCTTCTAAGCTGACGAACGTTAGCACCTCCTCTACACGACCGTGAAGCTCTGATTTTGGTATCGATGATAGCTTACCTGCGAAAGAAAGAAATTCTTTGGCAGTCATCCAATTAAAAAAGGATGGGTGCTGAGGTAAGAAGCCAATCAATGGCCGATAGTCTTTGTTCGGATATCCCTTGAATTGGATGGATCCTGAGTCAGGCGTGAGCATTCGAGCTAACATTTGCAGCGTCGTTGTTTTACCCGCTCCATTAGGACCTAATAGGGCCATGCAGCTTCCCTCCTGAATGGTGAAGGAGAGATTCGAAACAGCTTTTTTACCTTTAAACTGTTTCGATAGATTGTCGATTTTAACAAGCATGATTTTCACCGCCTAACTGTTTTTACGTCCGATCACAAAGTAAAGAATTGCCCCAAACAGATTCACAAAGAGAATAAGAAGGATCCACATCCATTTTGGTCCGTTTGTTTCCTTTTGTTTGATACAGCTGACAAGTGCTGAAATGGTTAAGATCGCCTGCAAGATCAGCAACGGCGCAACTAACGCCCAGTTTATGTCGTTCAAGATTTCCATTTTTTCACCTCTTCTCCTTTTTTAACCTTCGTTTATATGGCCAAACGACGAACAGCAAGTAAAATAACGTTGGCATCGGTAATTGAATTAATCCCCAGATCCCCCATAGCCATGGGTAACTCCCTTTTTTCTTTGCATCTACAAAGAGAAGCATGCTTTGCGTTAGTAATAAGAGAATAAGAATGGGAACTAAAACGTAGAGCTCAAGGTTTGTCATGACCGAACATTCCTTTCTTATTCACTTTCTTATAGGTGAAATAGACAGCAAAAGGAGCAATCAGGCTTGCAATGATCTGGAAGTACAAAAAGAATAGTGGAGCTTCGAAAAGACTTATCATAACTACGGTTAAAATCACCACCGCCGTTAACAAAAAGAGCGCACTTTCGCGATAAAACGCTTTTTTCTTTTTTTGTTGAAACAGGACTAATTGCTTCTCCATATCAATCTGAGAAAGTGATTCTTTTCCAAGATCATCGATATGCTGCCAATCCTGCTTAAGGTGTTGAACAATTTTTTCTTCTTCCTTGTCATTCACGGCGTATCCAACTCCTTTCGTAACTTCCGTAAACCTGTATGCACCCTGGATTTCACTGTCCCTGTACGTATCCCGAGCATTTTCCCAATTTCATCATACGAGTAGCCATAATAATGCCGTAACAAGATCGGAACTCTGAGCGTGGAGTCTAACGTATTAAAATCTGTGAAAAGATCGCTCCAATTCATTCCTTTTGTACTCGAGTCCCACGCTAGCTTTCGCGACAGGGAACGTTTCTCTTCATCTATCCATTTCTTTTCTCGTTTTTCTTTCCGAAGCATGTCAATGTAAAGCCTAGAAGCGATCGAAATCATCCACGTCGAGAACTTCCCTTCTCCTTTATAAGAAGAAAGTTTGACATAACACTTCATCATGGTTTCCTGAGCAAGATCGACGCTAGTCTCTTCATTTAAGGTTAGCTTTAAAAGATATTTGTAGAGGAAAGCATAATAGCACTGAAAAAGCTGAGTGAACGCATGATCGTCTCCGCCTTGTGCCTGCAGAATTAATTGAATCTCCTCCTCGCGTTCCATACAATCCTCTCCTTTACCTGCCTTTATATGACGCTAACCTCTTAGAAATCGTTCATTTGAATTTAAATTTATTTAGCTTTATCAATAACCCTTTCAACAAATGATACATAAAAAGCTAACTTCCGTCTTACTGAAGTTAGCTTTTCCTCTCTTTCTTTATTCAACACTTTACTACGAACAATTGCTGTTAATTTCAAAGACATAAGCGAAATCGGGTGCGTGTTGCTAACAATTTTTAGTTTTAATTCTCCTGTTAACAAGCTATAAGCTCTCCATTCAATTGCACTTCTAGAAATTTAAATCAATATATATTACCTATAACACTCTTTACTCTACTAACCTACGAAAAGCAAAAATAAAAGGACCTCTCCTATCCAGAGACGTCCCTCACCTAACTTTAATACTGTCATGCAACATTTCATACATCATCTTCATCTTAATTAACTTCAACTCATTTTCCTCAAACCGCTGCACTAACGCCTTATTTGCCTGACCATCAAAGTTATGTTCAATCTAGTTATGAAAATCAATTCGTTTTTTCTTTTGTGGGATACAGTTTGTTCAAAACGGTCACAACTGTCATGCTTGTTAAACCTAGTGCAAGACCCTTTATAATGACATGATCAGGCAAAAACACATACTCAATGATCATTAATACCATTACAATCAACCATGTAATAAGGAACCTCTTACCAAAAGACATGTTTACCCCCTTCAAATCTCCTATTCTCACACCATCCAAATATTGTAACTTTCTATCTTAACTACCACTTAACCTCATATAGGAAACCTACTTCTCAAATATTTTGAGACTGGCAAATTAACATCTTTCCCACTATTTGCGTGCTACACTACTTCTTTTCCTTCCTGAGAGACTATTATCAATCACTACCGTATCATTACAAGGCAGAAACGTATGATACTGAAACTATCCAAAAAGCAACCATTGTGGTGAAGCAGAGTTTTCCAAACGCCTTCTCCCAACCTCTCCTCTTACAATAAGCTACAAAAAAGCCAGTACCTCCCCCGCATGCTTTCGCACATGAGGTAAAAGGCACTGGCTATATTTTATCCTTCTCTATGAACTAAATTTCCATGTCCCAACGCTCTTGTTGGGTTTTCTTCAACTGCTCTTCTGTTTCCTTAGGATGAACGGTTCTGAATTTATGGTGGTCAGCCGGGATGATTTCAATCATTTTGTCGATCATGTCTTTCGGATCAAACAAATCATTCAATGCAGCATCCTGCTTCTCCATTTCTACTTTAGGTGTAAAGTTCTTCTCTTCATCGTACCATTTCCACTTTTCTTCTGCGCTTCGTTTGTTAAAGCCCGTGTCATAAGCGCCGGGGTTGATGGTCGCCACTTGTACGCCAAATTCCTTTAGCTCGCCTTGCATTGTTTGGGCAATGCCTTCAAGCGCATGTTTTGTCGCGGTGTAAGGCCCGACGAACGGCGTCGCGGAAATACCTGCCATTGAACTCATGAAGACAATTTTCCCACTCCGTTTTTTCACAAATTCCTGTGCTGCGATCTGCGCTGTTTCAAGCGTGGCAAACACATTCACTTCAAATAAAGCGCGGAAACGGTCCATCGGCACTTCACTAAGAGGTCCACCTTCATTAATGGCAGCATTCGCTACAAACACATCAAAATCATACTTACGAATCTGTTCGCGATCCCGCTCGTTCGTGATATCGAGTTTGAATACCTCAATATCTAACTCCTGCTCACGAGCTTCGCGAAGCAAATCTGTTTTTTGTGACGTTAATTCAGTTGTTGCAATAATTTTATGTCCTTTTTTGGCAAGACCAAGAGAAGCTCCTCGCGCAAGTCCACTTCCGGCCCCTGTGATAAAAATCGTTTTGCTCATTTGCTCTTCCTCCGATCTGTATTATCGTGTATGTGAGATTGTTCCCACTCGAATCGGATCTTAAACAAAGAACGAAGGAATGCCAGTTAAATCCGGAAAAGCTCCTCACTTTCCCGTCAGTCTCGCATTTATCCTCTATTGGAAGGTCTCTCCTACTCACGATGGATATGAGATTCACACTTTATTAGCCAAATTCCAGATATATTGTCCAAACTCCACTTTTATTAGCTAACTAGAATCATTCTAACCGCGGCACACGAACGGCAGGCATGTGTGTCCGTACAAAGTCTTCCTTGCTTTACTTTCAAGGGAAACCTCGCTTTCTAATGAAAAAAATCATTGAAATAGCAGACTTCTTTGTTCACCAGTAGAAACTTCTTTCTACATAAAAAAAGCCTTTCTCCTCATTACACTGAGGGAAAGGCCTTTATGTTTACTCTTCCAATAACCCATTCTCCACAAGCCAATCATACGCAACGACAGAGACACTGTTTCCTTCAATGTCTACCTTGTAGTTTAATTCTCGCATGATGTCGCTGTTTAGCTGTTCAGCAAGTGGTTTTGTGATTTCTTTTACTTCTGGATATTTTTCATAGACGTCTTCATTAATTGTCACTGCTGCTGTATAAGGAGGAAAGAAATTCTTGTCATCCTTGAGCGTAATTAAGTTATATTCGACAATGGTGGGATCGGTTTCAAAAGCGACCGATATGTCAACATCGCCATTGTCTAATGCTCGTTGTGTTAATCCAATGTCCATCTGATTGATTTGATTTGTATCGAACTTAAATCCGTACGTTTTTTCTACCCCAGGAATGCCATCGGGACGGTTCGCAAACTCGGCGTCAGAGGCAATGGAAAGCTCGCCAGGATGATCATTCATATAAGCTGCGAGATCACTGATGGATTGAATCCCTAACTCTTTCGCCTGTTCTTCTCTCATGGCGAGCGCGTACGTGTTGTTTACGTTAGACATGTTCATCCAATGGATATCATTTTCTTTCCCATCAATTTCTTTTACCCGCTGAAACGCTTTTTCAGGATCAGCGATGGTATCCTGCCCCATGTAGGTAAGAAGCGCCGTACCCGTGTATTCCCACATTAAGTCGACCTGCTCATTCTCTAGGGCTTTACGCACAACGGTACTACTCAAATTATTCATTTGCTTCACATCATAACCGGCATCCTCAAGAAGGAAAGCAGTCATTTCTGAGAGCAAGTACTGTTCGGTATAGTTCTTCCCACCAACAGAAATTGGCTTCCCGCCAATTCCAACCGTTGAGCAGGATGTTATCATCGTTAAGATCATAACGATGATGATTCCACTAAGTATCTTACTTTTCACATCAACACCTCCTAACACATTACAATTCTTGTGACGGTTTTGACCCTTCAGGAACGATTAGACGCTCGAGAAGTCGAAGCAAATAGTCGACAAAAATGGCGAGTAGCGTAACAGGGATCGCACCGGAAATTAAGTAGCCATTATCAAACAGCTGAATGCCAGTGAAAATCCATACCCCAAGACCGCCTCCACCGACGACATAAGCAAGCGCAGCCGTTCCGATATTTAAAACGATCGCTGTTCGAACCCCAGCTAAGATGGAGTAGGCTGCATTCGGTAATTCGATTCTGAAAAGAATTTGGATGGGCTTCATCCCCATTCCTCTCGCTGCATCAATTAAATTTTCATCAATGGAATCAATTCCGGCGACAGTATTTCGATACATCGGCAGAAGTGAATAGATAAACAGGGCAAATACGGCTGTTTGAAACCCAATTCCAAGAATACTGATCATCAGAGCTAGCACGGCAAGACTGGGAATCGTTTGACCGAGGTTTACGGTATTTGAGACAACCCACTCCGCTCGTCTAAATGGCTTCCGTGTAACGAGAATTCCACCAGGTATGGCAATGAGTAAGGCAAGCACCGATGAAACAAGAACAAGCTGTAAGTGCTGTTTAACTAAATGCCAAAATGTTGTGGATTCTGTAAAAATGTAATCAAAATAGTGGTTACGGATCGCCCAAAAGAAGAACAACGCGACCAGCCCATATACGGAATAGCGTACAACAAGACTAATAACCCTCTTCTTATTCATGTTATACCCCCTCTAGAACTGGGGCTGGTTTTGCTTTGATTTCGTAATGAAGGTATTTCTGAACAATATCAATCGTGATCGCACCGAGCTTCTTTCCGTCATTATCACTTACAATCACCTGATCCGCTTCCTGGTTCAGTAACATGGATAAGGTGTTTCGGAGATCATGGTTTACATTAATCGTCTTTGTGTCAGCAATCGCATCATCAAATTCCGCAAGACCAATCATTTCTCTAAGGTCCTGGATTGTATGTAAACTTAAGCTTTTAATAGCCCTGTCTTTTCCAAAGAACTCTCGAACGAATTCATTCTTAGGACGGACCAGCATTTCGGAAGGCGTGTCATATTGCATCAGCTCTCCACCACGAAGAAGCACAATTTTATCGGCCATTTTGATCGCTTCGTCTATATCGTGACTGACAAACAAAATCGTTTTCTTTACTTCCTGTTGAATTTGCAAAAATTCGTCCTGAATTTTTTCACGGATAATCGGATCAAGCGCTCCAAAAGGTTCGTCCATGAGCATAACTGGGGGATCTGCCGCTAATGCGCGGATAACTCCGATGCGCTGCTGCTGCCCTCCGGAAAGCTCATGCGGATAACGCTTTCCAAATTTCTCTCCGCTTAATCCAATCATCTCCATGAGCTTGTGGAACCGCTCTTTCTTATCCTTCTTGCTCCAGCCTAAGAGATCCGGAACGATCATCGTATTCTCTTCAATTGTCATGTTCGGGAACAAGCCATTGCTTTGGATCACGTAGCCAATTTTTCTTCTTAAGGCCGTTTGGTTTAGTGACATAGAATCTTGTCCATCAATCGTGATTTTCCCATCTGATATCGTTTCAAGTCGGTTAACCATTCGGAGCAATGTCGTTTTTCCGCAGCCGGATGGGCCTAACAGAACCACAATTTCACCTTTTTCTACAGTAAAATCTACCCCTTTGACGGCGGTGACATTGCCTTCGTATGTTTTCGTTGTTTTGTCAAACGTAATCATCCCTACACCTCACTCCTTAATTAGCAATGCTCTTCGGTGTGTACCGTTTTTGAATCCATAGTAAGATGCCATCAGCAATCATAGCTAGAATTGCAACAGCAACCGAGCCAGTAATGATCAAATAGTTATCTCCTCGTGAGATGCCTTGCGTAATTAATACGCCAAGACCACCCGCTCCGATATAAGCAGCGATGACGCCGATGCCAATATTGATGACAACAGCGGTGCGAATACCAGCCATAATCACTGGAAACGCATTTGGAATCTCTACTCGAAACAAACGTTGGATGGGCTTCATCCCGAGCCCAATTGCAGCATCCCTCATTTGAGGATTAACGTTACGAATCGCGGTGTATGTATTCCGAATAATCGGTAGCTGGGCATAGAGAACCAATGCCACGAAAGCTGGTACAAACCCGATCCCCTGATTTACGATCGAGAAGACAGGAATCATAACACCAAATAACGCAATACTTGGAATCGTTAACATAACAGACGCAATCTGTAGAACTGTTTCGGCCAGATAGTCATTTGTCGTTAAATAGATTCCTAGCGGTACACCAATGAGGAGCGCTACTAGAATAGCTAACCCTACTAAAATGGCGTGCTCAATCGTCAAATCAAAAATGCGAGAAGAATTTACTTCAAGAAACTTCATCCATTTTTCCAAAATTACACCTCCCTGTCCTTTTTATTCCTAAAACACAACAATATTAATGGTAACATAGTCCTTCCGGTTTTTGGCGCTTTCACACAGGAAAGTGCAGAAATGGTGACTGTCACCACCCGTTATATGGCGAATGGTGTCGATTAGACTCCTTTAGCTTATGTTTTTTGCTCGATCTTCGGTTTGGGCAGTGGATTTCTGCAGATTTTCGATGCTTACCTGCTTGAAACGCTCGGTGAAATGAGCAAATCCGGCCTCATGCAGCGGGAGAAACACGATTTATTGGCCAAATTCTCATGATATTAGCCAAATCTCATTTTTATTGTCCAAAACGAAATTATTTTGGCCTAAATCGAATTTTATTGGCTAACGAGAATCATTCTAATTCCCAGACCACCGAACAACTGCCAGCACACTACCCATCACCTCTAAACCGCTCCAAACACAATCCGCACCCTCAAATAAAAAAAACAAAACCAGGCAGTTCACACAAAACGTGTACCCCTGCCTGGTTGTTCATGACTGAGCAAAATCCCTCGCACCCGCGGCGAGTCCTGCTCTCATCTCAAGCTTCAAACCTTAACCTCTTAAACCTCAAACCACCCATTCGTAATCGTCTGGCGATACCAATAATAGCTGTCCTTTGGCGTGCGCTCAAACGTACGATAGTTCACATGAATGATACCGAAGCGCTTTTCGTAGCCAAATGCCCACTCGAAGTTATCGAGCAGTGACCAAACGATGTAGCCTTTGATTGGCACACCGGATTCAATGGCACGGTGTAAGGAAGTTAAATGCTGCTTTAAGTAATCGATCCGTTCCTGATCATGCACTCTTCCATCTTCTACTTCATGGTTATAGCAAGCACCGTTTTCTGTAATATAGATCGGCACATCACCATACGTTTCGTGAAGGTCGGTTAAGACGTTATAGAAACCGTCTGCATAGATTGGCCAGTCGATATCAGTCTTTCGATAGTCTAATGGAATTTCCTCTACTTCAAAAAGCCCTTCGCCTTCTTTATACCGTCCGAGACTACCAGTGTAATAGTTAATGCCCATGAAATCGATCGGCTGTGAAATGAGTTCAAGGTCGCCGTCTTCAAGCTTTAGCTTCGCATTGTGGTTTTCAAAGATCGTAATCAATGTTTCTGGATACGATCCTTTAAAGACAGGATCCATGAACCATTCCTTCTGCCACATCATCGCTCGCTTACAGGCGTCGATATCTTCTTGTTTGTTACTGAATGGCTCGAGCCATCCTGTGTTAGGGGCATAGCCGATTTCACCTTCTGGTAAAAGCTCTCTGAAGGATTTCACGGCTTTTCCGTGCGCAAGCATCAGATGGTGTGCGACGTCGACGCCCGCTTGTAGATCCGTTTTACCAGGTGCGTGTGCGCCTAAGTAGTTTGATAGGAATGAAGCACACCACGGTTCGTTGATCGTAATCCACTTCGATACTTTGTCGCCAAACTCTTTAAACATTGCGACCGCATACTCGTTAAACGCATCAATCGTGTCACGGTTCTCCCAGCCGCCTTTATCCTGGAGCACTTGAGGAAGATCCCAGTGATAAAGAGTGATCATTGGTTCAATGCCATTTTCAATCAGCTCATCGATCAAGTTTTGGTAGTAAGCCACTCCCTTCGGATTCAGCTCGCCTCTTCCTTCAGGCATAACCCGTGGCCAGGCAATGGAGAAGCGGTAAAGGTCTACGCCTAACTTCTTCAGATGCTGCACGTCTTCTTTATAGAGATGATAGCTGTTGCATGCTTCGTCTCCATGATCGCCATTTTTTACGTTCCCTGGCGCATGGGAGAACGTGTCCCAAATGGACGGCGAACGGCCATCTTCATTCGCTGCGCCTTCGATTTGATAAGAAGCGGTTGCTGCGCCCCATTTCAGCGTTTCTGGAAATTGAATTGTTGTCATGTTGGTAGCCTCCTGTAGTCGGAGCCCTCTTACCTTTCTATACTAGATGATCGAATCACAAGTTCAGGGTCCACTTTCACTGGATGGATCTCTTCGTTTCCTTGTATTAAATCATCCAGCATGTAGGCTGCGAGCTTTCCTAACTTTTGTTTGTCCTGTTTCACGGTCGTAAGAGGGGGATCGCTATAGCGACAAGATTCAATGTCATCACAGCCGATTAGTTGCATATCTTCCGGAACTTTGATGCCGTGCTCCTTCAATGCTTTCAACGCACCGAGCGCCATCATGTCAGAAGCAGCGAACACGGCTTCAGGACGTTCATCGTCCTGAAGAATCTTGATCATCGCGTGGTACCCACTATCCTCGAAGAAATCGCCATAGTGAATCCACTTTTCATTCAACGGCAGACCGAACTGCTTCATCGCATCCATGAATCCTTCATTTCGAATCCCCGAAATAAGCGAATCTTGTTTCCCACCAATGTACGCGACCTTTTTTACTTTATTTAAATAGAAATTCTCAACGACTTTCATACCAATCTTGGCATTATCCGTCATGATATAGCTGGATTTTGGTCCTTCTAATTTTAAATCGATGCCAATACACGGAATCTCACTTTGCGCGATTTCATGAACCGCCGCTTCAATTTCATCCCCCGCAACGATCAGGCAGCCATCGACATGGAAATGCCTACATCGCTCCAGGTATTTGCTTTCACCTTGATAGAACTTTTCATTCGAAAACAGAAGGAGATCATATCCGAGAGCCCCCACTGCTTTCTTAAATGTATTCATCACTTCATTAAAGAAAGGGTGTTTGAAATCGACGTTGATTTTCCCCGCGTAGATTAACCCAATTAAGTTCGATTTCTTCGTAGCCAGCGATTTCGCTGAAAAAGTCGGCTGGTATTTTGTGTCTTCAATGATTTTATATACTTTCTGACGAGTGGCCTCACTGATCCCGTCGTAGTTGTTCATAATTTTTGATACAGTTGCTGGAGAAACCCCAGCCATTCTAGCAATATCTCTAATCGTTAAATTCATCGCGTTCATCTCCTTAGCAACATCGCTAACGTATTCTCATTTTATTGTATCAAAATACGGGGGAGAGACAGCCGATTATTTAACAGATCCTTCCGTAATGCTCGAAATAAACCACTTGTTGAAAATAAGGAAAATAATGATCAATGGAACCGTTGCCCAGAACACGCCTGAAAGTAACATTCCGAAATCGACTCGGAAAGCATTGTTTAGAGAAGCAAGCGCCACCTGTAGCGTATAAGAAGAAGGATCACGCAAAACGGTGAACTGCCATAGGAATTCTCCCCAAACTAACGTAAAGACAATAATTCCGAGTGTCGCAAAAGCAGGCTTGATAATCGGAATGACGATACTCCAATAAATTCTAAAGTTCGAACACCCATCAAGCTTTGCCGCTTCCATTAATTCGTCAGGTACGGATTCGCTAATATATTGACGCATTAGGAAAATTCCGAGTGGATTTAGTAGGAATAAGATTCCTGCACCCATCAATGTATCAAGCCAGCCGAGCTGAGAAATGAGATAGTACTGTGGAATCAATCCCAGCTGAGGCGGAATAACCATTGTTAACAGAATTAAGATGAACAAAAAGTTTTTACCTGGGAACTGGAATTTCGCAAACGCAAATCCTGCTAATGAACTGATCAGTAAAACCGCTACGGTTACGACTGTACATAGCAAGACAGTATTCCACATCGCCTGGAAAAACGGAATCGTATCCAGTACCTTCTGGAAGTTCTCGACTAGCTTTCCACCAGGTAGTAGCGTCGGTGGAATGGAGTTATACGCCGCACTCGGCTGCGTCGCCATGACGAACATCCAGTAAAATGGGAACAGAGAAAAGAGAGAGGTAAATCCCAGGATAAGATAAATCGGTAACGTGCCTGCTTTTGATTGATTTTTTCTTTTTTTCATCCCTTACACTCCTCTCTTCTTCTTGCTGCCAATGCCAGATGTTAACCACGTATTGATCGCTGCAGCACCGATAATGATAATAAGCAACAATACTGCCGTAGCGGATGCTGTTCCGAATGAGCCAAGGTTAAAGGCATCACGGTACAAGTACATCACCACTGTCATCGCTTCATCACGACTGAATGCGGATGAGCCTAAGAACACGGTTGGTTCTGCGAATAATTGCAGCGCACCAACAGTCGACATAAATACCGTTAGAATAATGAATGGCTTCAATAATGGAATCGTAATGTAGATAAACTGCTCGAGCTTGTTCGCTCCATCAATGGTAGCCGCTTCATACAGATCCTTCGAAATACTTTGTAGACCAGCAAGATAAATGATCGTATTATAGCCGACCCAGCGCCAGAATACCATGAGCGCAATCGCAATTTTCGCTCCCCATTCAGACGTTTTCCAGCTCACCGGATCAACGCCGAACAAGCCAATCACGTAGTTCGCAAGCGCCGTTTCATTACTACTAAAGAAAACCCCAAACACGAGAGCAACGGCAACCATCGACGTGATGTATGGCATAAAAATCGTTACCCTGAAGAAATTAGTGAAACGGATCACAGCGAGATTTAGGAAATAAGCGAGAACAATCCCGACAATTAACTGCGGGGCCGTTCCCATTAACCCGATGATGACCGTGTTATATAAAGACTTCCAAAATAATGGATCTTGTAAAACGACTGCAAAGTTACTAAGTCCAACAAACTCCATCTCACCAAGCCCGTTCCACTCTTGAAAAGCTAGGACAATACTGAACAGAGCTGGATATAACCCAATAATCCCAAACACAATAAAGAATGGTGCAACATAGAGATAGCCTGAAATCATGTCTTTCTTCTTTTCAGACAGTTTACTAGTTTTGATTTTCTTCCGAGCTTTTGCTTGCTTTTGCACATCCTCCAAAGCCTTAACCTCCTCCAAAGTTAAAGGCCGGAAGAGTTTTCCCCCGCCAGCCTTTAAGCAGCTTTCTGTTTATCGTTTCACTAAGCCCTCGATACGCTTAACCGCATCTTTCCATTCTTTCTCAGGGTCAGCGCCTTCTTGTACGTTCCTTAGAGCAGTCAGTACTTCATCATTAACTGTTACGTATTTTGGTCCTTTGTAGACAGCTGGAATTTCTTTCGCTGCTTCCGCAAAAGTAGCCGCTGTATTTTGACCACCGAAGTATTCGTCTTCGTTATTCACAAACTCGTCCATTTCGTACACGGATGGCGCAGAAGGGAAAAGTCCGCTCTCTTCGAATGATTTCAACTGGTTTTCAGGAGAAACGAGCCATTTTGCAAACTCATATGCTTCTTCACTATGCTCTGTTTCTGCCGGGATCGTGACGTAAGATCCACCCCAGTTACCAGCGAACTCACTTGGTAGTGTTGATACGCGCCAGTTGCCTTTTCCTTCTGGAGCATTTTCTGTCATGTAGCCTTTCAACCACGCTGGCGCCATTTCGACGGCAAAGTCACCTTTGTTAAGAGCCGTTGCCCATTCAGGCGTCCACATTTCATAATTTCCTACGTAACCCTTTTCATAAAGAGACACAGCGTAGTCATAAGCGTCTTTTACTTCATTGCCTTCCTTGCCAATGATCAGCTCATCTTTCTCATTGAAGTAACTTTTCTCTAAAGCATCCATGTTGGCGCGGTAAGCCATTTCCATGCTATCAACCATTGGTTTGCCTGTTTCATCAAGCACCGTTTTCGCAGCGTCTGCAAATTGAGCAGGTGAGGAAATCATTTCTTTTACTTTCTCTGGTTCAGTTGGTAAGTTTGCTTCTTCAAAAACATCAACGTTGTAATACATCGCTTTCGGACCGATATCTGTTGGAAGTCCGAATAAGAAGTCGCCATCTGTACTCTCTGCCATATTCCATTTCCAATCAAGGTAATCGCCTTGCACTTCATCTGCTCCAAGATCATACAGGTTCACAAATCTCTCCTGCGCTTCACGGTAACGATCAAGCTGATCCACTTCGATCATCGCAAGATCCGGAGCGCCCGTACCTGCAGAAATCGATGTAAATAAGCTGTTATGGTGATCGCCTAGCTCAGACGTTTTTACATTAATCTCAACATCCGGATTTTCTTTCATATATTCTTCCGCTAGAGAATCATAATTTGTCGCCCCAAATGTCCAAAAGTTCAATTTCACTTTGCCATCTCCAGATGACTCATCTCCGCCCCCGTTACAAGCAGCTAATACTAAAGCTGTACTTAGCAACAATACGGAAAGAAATTTCTTTTTACCTTTCATCCTATATCCCCTCCAATAAAATGATAGACCCATAGATGAACAAAACAAGTTAAGGAAACCGGTTTCGTAAACCAGCAAAAAAAATAGCCGGAATGGTTCGTTAGTTATGATTAAACCACATAATGTATCCGATTTCAATGGTAAATGTGGGAGTTTTCTAATTTTTGAAGTAGTTTTTAGTAAACCGGTTTCCTTAATATGGGTTGCGGGACTGAGGACCTCTCGCTTTATTGGCTAGATTTCGATTATATAAACCAAGATCGTTTTTTATTGGCTAAATCCAGAATATATTGGCCAAACTCAACTTTTATTAGCTAACAAGAATGATTCTAACGTCGACAGGAGCTAACAGCCCTGGCCACCTCTCATAACGAACCTCTTCATGCACAAAAAAAGCCGCCCTTCGCTTACCAACGAAGGGCGGCTTTACAATTACGACTACTCCCGCTCAAACAACGACACGCCAGCAATTCCTGGATGCGTCATCTCATAAGGATCTAGAATTAAGTTCAGTTCTTCTTCTGTCAGCACATCATACTTTATGCAAAGCTCGCGAATCGAGGCACCGCTTAGGATCGCTTCTCTCGCGATTCGCGCCGCTACTTCATATCCGATATGCGGGTTTACGGCAGTTAGAACGCCAACGCTTTTTTCCACGTATTCATTGAGACGATCTTCATTCGCTTCAATGCCTTTTAAGCAGTTGTCTGTAAACGTACGGAACGTGTTTTTCATAATGCTAAGCGATTGAAGCAGATTGAAAATAAGCACTGGCTCCATGACGTTTAACTCGAGCTGCCCTGCTTCTGAAGCGAGGCAGATGGTGTTGTCGTTTCCGATCACCTGGAAAGCAACCTGGTTAATCACTTCAGGTAGTACTGGATTCACTTTACCTGGCATGATCGAAGAGCCGGGTTGTCTTGCAGGCAAGCTGATTTCGCCCAATCCTGCTCGTGGTCCTGACGCCATTAAGCGCAGGTCATTCGCGATTTTTGACATGTTCATCATGCACACTTTTAACGCACCGGAAACTTCCGTATATGCGTCGGTATTTTGCGTCGCGTCAACCATGTCTTCCGCCCCAACAAGCGGTAAACCGCTAATGTCAGCAAGTTCTTTTACGACGAATTCAATATAGCGCGGATCTGCATTTAGCCCGGTGCCAACCGCGGTTGCGCCCATGTTCAGTTCATACAAATGCTGACGGGATTGTTTGATTCGCTTTATATCTCGTGCGATCACGCGGCTGTATGCTTGAAACTCTTGTCCAAGTCGAATCGGTACGGCATCTTGAAGATGGGTACGCCCCATTTTAATAATATGGTTAAACTCTTCGGCTTTTTGTTCGAAAACCGCATGCATGTCTTCCATTGTGCTTAGTAGTTGCTCCATCATATTTAAAACGGAGAGGTGAATGGCAGTTGGAAACGAATCGTTTGTGGACTGCGACATGTTCACATGCGTATTCGGACTACAAACAATGTAGTTCCCTTTTTCTTCTCCTAACAATTCAATCGCGCGGTTTGCGATCACCTCGTTCACGTTCATGTTGATCGAAGTGCCAGCCCCTCCCTGGATGGGATCGACAATGATGTGATCGTGCATCTTTCCTTCCAGCAATTCGTCCGCTGCTTCGACGATCGCATTTCCGATGCCAGAATACAGATGCTTCACTTCCATGTTGGCAAGCGCCGCCGCTTTCTTCACCATCGCGAATCCTTTAATCAATTCTTCATGAATGCGGTAGCCCGTAATCGGAAAATTCTCTACGGCGCGTAGCGTTTGAATGCCATAATAGGCTTCAATCGGTACTTCCTTTTCTCCTAAAAAATCAGATTCCATTCTTGTGTTGTTCATAGTTGTCGGCATGATAACTTCTCCTTCTTATTCTTCGTCCTCTAATCTATCGAACTGTCATGATCAATCTCCTGAGCTTCAATGATTCGTCCATGATAAATAATAGTATAAACGATCGATAAGGTGAACCCCTTCTTTATTGACCAAAATCCTGATTTATTGGCTAATTTCTAATTTTATTGGCTAAATCCCACATATATTGGCCAAATTCGACTTTTATTGGCTAACGAGAATCATTCTTCCAAACAGAAGCATCCCGCAGCAAAAAGAGAGCCCTCATTACGAGAGCTCTCTTTTTCGTTCTCACTTCCCCGCCATTAACACCCATTTACCATGCCTTTCGTACGCTTGTTTCAGCTAAAACTAAAAAAATTCGCTTAACCCCCATATAATTCGGGTAACAATAGGAGAAATACTTTTTAGAGGAGGTTAAATCATGGAAGCTCGCGAACGTGTTCAACAATGGATCCATGCCACATTTGATATTCAAGACGTTACCCTTGAGAATGATCATTCGCTCCCTTATGGTCAACGAGTTTGGTCGGAAGGTGACGATGATTATGCGATTGTCTTCTTTGATGAATCATCTGATCAAGTGATGTGTTCGTTTAAAGAGTTGGAACAGCTATTCTTTCGCGTCGATCCATTCGTAGAATTTGCAGAAATCCACCAATGAATGAGGGTATCTATGAAAAAAACAATCCTAATAAGATAGCTATCCTTTTCTTACCTGCTTATCTCCTTGCAAAGCCCGTATGCGAAAAGGATAGCTCCATTCATTCTCTCTTTCACCAGCAGCCTCTCCACCTAAAACCCACCCAAATACCGTCCATACCTCATCAATTGAAACCGGCACTTGTAAAATGCCAGGCGATCCTTAGCCATTAGCGCAATGTACGGATCGGGGTTTTGATGATTGATTTCAATCAGCGACATCTGACAATTGTCATCTAATCCAACATCCACACCAATGTTACCTAAATGATAGCCGTGTTCTTCTAATGTGTTAATGGAACGTAACACGATTTGCTCCATTTCTTTTTCGACTCTCTGAATCTCTTTATCTTCAAGTTTCCATACGCCTTTCAACGTGTCCCTTGCAATTTCAGTATGACCACCCGCCGTTATGTTGCTAACGATTTGCCCTCTAGCTCCGTACCTTGAGTAGATTCCTAAGTTCTCCCACAATCCCTTCTCATTCTTTGCAACCATCACCCGGAAATCAATTACGCTCCCTTCATGCGTTTTTAAAGGGATCGTTTGTTGAATAAGAAAAGCGCCTGGAATAAGATGCTTTTGAAAAAAGAGATGGCTTTCGGCTTCAGCCGTGAATACTTCCTCATGTCTCATCCGTTTCTCATCATATTTCACCTTTATTTGTTCGCCATTTTTGACAACATTAAAGATGCGTTTCCCTAATCTACCGTGTAACGGCTTAATATAGATGTTTCCATGCCTGTTCAGCATGTCGTGGATATCCTCAACATTTGTGTAAAGGGCCGTTTCAGGCAGATGTTCCTTTAATTCTGGTCGTAACATTTGATGCATTTCCCATTTCGAGAAATGCGGATAGTTGAAAACGCGACCTCCTAGCAGTGAGTCAAAATTCTTCATATGTTCGTGAAACATTTCCCATGAGGAGGTTAAACTTGGCTCTGCAATCGACATAACAACGCCTGGAAATGGAAAGCTTCTCACTTCCCAGCTGTTTTTCTCAGGATCATAGAGATAACCAGAAATCGTTTGCTTTTCTTTCTGAATTCCTTCGATCGAAAACACAGCGATTGCGCCCCCAATGTAGTGATAACCTTTTACAAAGCTTTTGTATGTTGGTAACATTTCCGTTAATTTTCGATTCGTTAATTCACAAAGAATCCCAATAAAAGGACCGATCGTAATCTTGTCCCCTTGTACAACCAAATCATAGCCGCACGTTAATGGTAGTCCAAGCTGTTTCACCACATTTGTTGAAAGATGCACATTTTCTTCGTTGATCGTATCAGAAAAGTGAATCGTTACTTCTACCGATCTAATTCCGAACTGTAGCCGCACGTGCTTATTTGAATATCCAACTAGACCAGGAAAGGATGATTTCGAAACGATCATCATTTGGCCTTTTTTCTCGTATGGTTTGATCACATACATCCTACTACCCCCGCTCCATTTTTCACAGTTGGCAAGCTCTAAGGTAGTATATGCTTTTGGAAGAAAAGAGGGATGTGCTCCCGCTTAAGATGGTGGATTAGCCCGTACAGATTTCTATGAATCCGAATAACATACATAGAAGTCTAATACGAGAGTAGGTTTACGATGAAAAACCTTCCATTACGTCAATTGATGCCTGTGCTAGAAGGAAAGGTTCTTTCGGGTAGCATAACCAAAACCATTCAAAACGCGGCGAAATATGGGGAGCACCTGATCACAGATTCATCGCTCGTTTTTATATTAAAAAGAAAACCATCCCTTCCATTACCGGCAGTTCACAACCTAACCGTCGTCACCTCAAATCCAAAAGCCCTGAAGCATGTACGAGATGATGTGACCGTTATCTATGTAGAGAATGCAAGAAAAGCGTATTACCGATTTGTTTCGTTCTATCGAAGCTTGTTCCAACTTCCCGTGATCGGCGTGACCGGGACGTGTGGAAAAACGACGACAAAAGAAATGATCTCGTGGATTCTCTCAGAAAAAGATCACGTTGTTCGAACGAAATTAAGTCATAACGGACTCGCAAGAAATCTTGATTATTTACTAGAAATCGACGACAAAACGGATCGTGCTGTGTTTGAAATGGGCGTATCCGGTCCAAACCAGCTCCTTTATTCTGCCCATTATTTCCGTCCCCAAATTGGGATTATCACAGCAATAGGTACAGATCATATAGAGGGATTTCGAAGTCAGGATGCGTATATCGCAGAAAAGGCAAAGATGTTAAAAGCCGTTGGAAAGAACGGCACGATTCTTTTAAATCGGGATGATGAAACGATTCGCAGTCTTGATTTAAGTGAGTTCACTGGAAAGGTTCTTTACTATGGTCAGGATCCGAAAGCGCACCTCCGAGCCCACTCGATCCAATTTAATCTTCAGAAAAACGGCATGGATTTTACCCTTTCCTGCCCTGAAGGTGAGTTCGCTTGTTTTGTACCTGGCTACGGCACGCACAACGTTTCCAATGCCCTCGCTGCGATTGGTGCATGCACCCTTGTCGGCGTAAAGATCCAGGATGCGATTCGTCGCCTCCATACGTTCCGTCACATTAAAAGTCATTTGCAGTTCTATGAAGGAAAAAAAGGGAGTCTGCTCATCGACGATACGTGGAATACAAATCCCACTTCCATCGAAGCCGCGTTAGAAGTTCTCGTTGAAACAGCAGAAGGAAGAAAAACGGTTGCCGTCTTAGGGGAAATTGAAGAACTTGGGGACTATGCGGAGCAGGAGCACCGTAAAGTGGGCGCACTTGCCGCAGAGAAGAACGTCGATGTCCTCATCGCTGTTGGAAAGAATGCTTATCCGATTTGCCTTGAAGCCGCTAAGCGGGGGATGAACCCGAAAGCGATTCATAACGTCACAACTCAAGCAGCATTACTTTCTCTTCTCGGTCAGCTAGCCTCTCCTCAAACATCGATTCTTTTAAAAACATCAATGCGTCGATCATTTAGCAATACCTTGCAGGCGCTCGTTGCGAGATCAACGAAAGACTGAGTTCGGCTACCGTTCAAAATCACAATAGCCAACACGATAAAGAACGATCAGAGACCGTTGTCACTGGTCGTTCATATCTTTAAATAGAAAAAAGCCACGATTTCATTTCAACCTTTCAGTGATTCGGTCTTAAATACCGAGCAAAGATAAAAAAAAGGCTATTATTTATAACACGTTTTGCAGTAAACGACTTCTGAGTGTTTCCTTAATACTTGATCTAAAACACCAACTGGCATTTTCTTTTCATTTGGAAGTGTAAGATGGACATAGATGTCATCTCCTGATTTTAATACGCGATGACAGTTTGAACACGTTAGCTCTTTATGAAAAACGTTTTTGAATACCATCCAATGCCTCCTTTAGAGTCTTATGTATTTTTACGTTTATAGGTTGAGGTACGTTTCATTTTGATCTAACTAGAAAAGAGGGAACTTGCGATTATAGTAGAAGCACACTCATCGCCATACCAAATAAAAACCCAAGTACATGAGAAAGCGCTCCTTGTACACCGATAAAATTTCCTAGAATCGAATAAAAGAATATATAATTTGTACGCCAAGTTCCAATTAATCCGAACTTCATTTAATACCAATTATTTCAAAATGTGATAATTAACTCAACCATTATTACATTAAAAAAAGCTTATCTTGTTACAGATGAGCTCTTAGATAATGGAAGACTCAATATCAAATTGCTTTTATTCTTTACGTCATTCTTGCTCAATCTAAATTCTTTCTTATTTTTCTTTTATCATTAAGATTTAAGACAACCTCATAACCTAAGGCAACTATTAAACCCGACCAAAAGATTACAGCCGATGAAAAGAAATCCCCGGTAAAAATTAGATTGTGAGTGTAATTTATAAATAATAATATCAAATAGGTATAAAAGCCAATGATTGCACCCTTTTTCCAATTTATTATTTGTCTATTAGTCATAGATTTTAAAAAGATCAAATTAGTTCCTCCAGGCAAAGATTATTCTTGAATTGCTCCGAGATAACAGAACTATAAAGACATGCCTTGAAAAAGCGTAAGGGTTATAACTAATGTAGATAATGAACCAGCAGACAATAATGTAATCATTTTCCACCAGTTTATTTCTTTTGAAGGCTTTACAGCTTCTCTAGACACTTTAACCCATATAGCCATAGATACTAACACTAATATTAAAATCACTTCATTGGACACATTTGACACCTCCATAATTTTTCAAATACTTACGGTATATACGGTTTAGAATATTTAATATTTCATTTATTAGAGTGAGCTTCCCAAGCCCTTAATACCAATTATTTCAAATTGGTATCCATAACTCAATCTTTTCTTCAAAAAAAAAATAGAAGCTCACCTTGTTAAAGATAAGCTAAAGAAGACTTTACAGAATAGCATCAAAAAGTCTTTGATATCCAAAAGGTAAAACTACTGCTACGAAAGTACCTATAAAAATTGATATAGCCATAAAAAGGCAATATTTTCGTTTTGATATCTCATTTCTATTTAAGGCTATATTTAAAGCCTGAATTATCGAATGAACAGTTATGTATATGATCACTGCTGAAAAGAAACTAATCAAAAAAACTTCCATGCTTCTCCTCCTTTCCAATTATCGATCAGAAGAAAAATGTTTCAATTTCAGCTATTATCTCGAGTTCAAGTCTTCAAGAAACCTGTCCTTAAACTGATTAAACACCAGCTGTATTTCACCATACTTCCCCATTCCTGAACCACTACTGGTCACTTAAACGGTCCCTCTTTTAACGCATCTTCTTTGAAAGAACAAAAAGTTCTTTCACATCCACATTTAGAATACGATTTCCTACACCAAATGAAGAGTTAAGTTATCCCTACGTTAAATAAGAAAAAAAGAGCGCCATCACCCTTGCGATTCGGTGCTCCCTTTGACGTGTGATTTTAATTTTTGTACCCGAAAACGGAACCTGCTAGACCCCACCAGTGTTTCTGTTCTTTCTAAAACCGATCCATCAAGTATCTCCCATACGCAATCGGCGTCTGAAACACGGCTTCCCACTCGTCGTGAAGGATCCGGCCATCTTCAAACAATCCGCTCACATAGTCAGAGATAAAATTACATTCGATAAAATACGGCTTCCCTTCTTTTGTGATCCCAATATCGAAGCCGAGATCCGCTAGGTGTGGAAAATGCTGATCCAAAATACGAGCGGTTTGAAGTGCTAATTGATGGATGCTCTCCACAAGTGTTTGGTAGGGAATGGTTGGATGCGAGTGCGGGGCAACCGCTTCGAGTGTGTAAGTCGTTCCACCCTGTGCCCCGTTTGTTAGAAAGTCTCCCCCATTTGCCACTTTGCACATGACCCCAGATACCTGCCACTCTCCGGTTTGATTCTTTTGTGTCGCCACGCGTAAATCAAACGGACGCCCTCTATAATCAGCAAGCTGTATCATTTCCTGGATTAAGTACGTGTGCCTACGCAGGCGGTTAAGGAGGACAGAAGGCAATTTTGTTGTGAAGTCAACTTGCTTTAACCCGCCTTCTTTTGTTTTATAAGAAAGGCGCCATCCCTTTTTCACACGTTCGATTTTCATTGCTCCCATCCCAAATTCTCCGTAACTTTTTTTAAGGATAAGCTGATTGTATCGAGCCGCCATTTTATTTAAATTCGCCAAGGTAAATAGCTCTGTGTCTGGCAGGTGGGCTTTCACACTCTCATTTTTAGCGAGGAGGTCGTGAACCTTATCCTTCTCCACATCATAATTCGGCACATTGTAGATCAAGTGCCCTTCCTTCATTAAGGTTTTCAGATGAGAACGATAAGCTGGCAAGTAATCGAGCACGCGCGTGTAAATGACTTTCGGCGCTAGAATTTCTTGAAGATGAAACGTTTCGTTCTTGTACACATAGGCTTTCACCGTAGCTACGCCTGGCTGAATATCAAAGAACCGAAAATAACAAGGAATAAGACCATGTTTTCTCGCTGCTTTCTCCCAAATCATAAACATGCTGCGCGTGCCTCCCTGTAGTTCAGGCATCGCCTCATACGTTGATTTGGGAAGAATAATTCCTAGATAGTGATCGCTCACGCCGATCTGCCCCCTTCGCTTTAATCTATTGCAAAACGGGGTAGAGGTGTGCCTGGTCGAATGGATTTCATCTTGTTTGCGATGCCTCACGAAAGGAACAGGCTCAATCACGGATACAAGACTTAATAGGGCAAAAGAGAACCACTTTAATAATGAGTTCCCTTTTAATTTGTTAAATGCTTGTAATCCACAACCATTATATTAGTGTTAGGTCCCTATATACGGGGACTCTTGCTTTTTTTAAATAGGATCATCTACTTCCAGACTAGCTTAGAAGAATGAAAGGCCGGTCACTCTATCAGACCAATTTAACTATTTGTATGTAGCTCTTTAACAAGCTGCTAATCATATACGCTCAATTCTTGGTACTACTAAAGCAGTCCTCACATATAAATTTACCCCAATTCCTCAAATACGCCTTGATTTCTGTAAAACCTTTTCGCTTAGGATAACGCATCTTAACATAAACATCCTCTTCCTCTTTGATTTCTTTATCACAATATGTGCATTTAGGTTTATCCCACAACACGGTATCATCCTCCTCCAACTAATCTTTATTAAAAACGATACGAATAGCCTAACTATACATTTAATAACCAAGACGTTAAAGATCGTAGAATGCTAGTTCGTAAACAAACGAACTAAAACGCCATCATCTTCTACATCAGGTACAAAAAAAGCCACTCCGTAGGTTGAGGCTACCGCCATGATCACTGTCCAAAGAACTAAGCTAGTCATCATCCAGCTCGTGACCATTTTTCTTTTCGATCCGAAGCTCATTCCCATAAACGCGGAGATATGCGACCCGACGAAAAAAGGACCGATGATTGTTAATCCAGGTAAACCATACTTATCAAAAAGAACTCTTGCTCGCTTCTCTTTTTTCGATTCTTGCACTTCTTCGACATGTGCTTCTGTCGTCTCGCCCTCATCCTGGATCACATCTTTCGTACGCTTTTGCTTTTGCTTTCGTTTTCTCCTCCAAATTTTAAATTTATCTACAAATACGATTAATAGAATGACTGTTAGCGCATTTCCTAAAAAAGCAAGTACACCCGTTAGTACTGGCGACAGCCCCCCGATGATCGCTAATGGGATAACAGCAACAAGTTCAAATAAAGGAATCGCAGCTAGAACAAACACTAATAAATACGATAAAAACATTCTCTTCATTCCCCTCTTAAATCTACCTAGTTTCATTCGAGATCATTTTTTACGCAAACGGTTCACGATGTTTGATATTGCTAACTTGTATGTTCTTTCTCATTGGTTCTCTTCATGTCAAAGAACCCGATTATCCCGCAAACAAGTGCACCTAAACTCAAAACACTCGTAAGAATCCAATTCTGTCCCCAAGAGTTAATAGCCGTTAGAAGACAGCTCAGGGCAATCGCTAATACGCCAAATTTTGCTCGCCATCTATCCAATTTTGAGAACCTTTTACTATCCAACTATCCTCACCTCCCTATTAACTATTAGTTATTTCTTACATGATTCTTTACAGAAACTTAGTAAGCAGGTATTCGAGATTAACAGCAAACACGTTAATTCCAATTATTTCAAATAATTCTGAATAACTCAATCTTTCATTTCATGAATATGGACTTTTGGTACAATTACTTTTTCTCCTCGAGATTGTCTTTCAGTTCCAATTGAGCGACAACCGCATATTCTGCCTTTTTCACTGATTCTGGTAAGGTTTTAACATCACTATGGTTCACTGACGACATTTGGCTCTCACTCGATCCAATGAGGTACGCCAAATATACCGTTTCTCCTTTGGTTATCGTGACCTCTTCTTCCAGTTGTTCAAAGATAAATGCGCCCAGCTCATCAGGCATAATGGTCGATCCTTTGCCAAATCCGTCCGGTGATCCCATCGTGAAATGTGCCACTTCTTCTTCCATATAAAGTTGAAATGAGTGAAGCGCTTTATTAAAATGCTCTTGTTCATCACCTCCACCCAAGGAAATGAACTCTTCTTTTCCACCATCTCCGTCTTTGTATACAACGATAGACGTTACGAGTGATTCCCCTTCTTCTACTTTCCCATCGACCGTATAAAAGGTTTTGAAATCGATTCCCATTTGATTTACGATGCTTTGCTCACGTTTTGATAGTTTTGCAGGTTTAACTGTCAGGGAACTTGCAGAAGACTCTTGACTAGAATCTTCCCCCTCCTCTCTCCCCCCACTGCTGTCTTCATTCGTACATGCCGCTAGAAGAAGCAATACTCCTAGTAAAGTGAATAATCGTTTCATTTCAATTCCTCCGTCTCTCTCGATTCGAATCTATTGGTTAGATTGTTATCCTACTTAAAGTCAGCATCGCATGCTTATCTTGTATGTAATAACCTATTTTTCCCAATTATTTATTCACTAATGATTTCACTATAATCGCTCCCACTCACCATTTCGCTCTCATCCATTATCGTCCACTCTTGGATAGAAACATCTGGATGATGACGTAGATAGCTTTCAACTATTTCAAAACCAATTTTATAATTGGACCACTTTGGTATATCTTTCTTCAAGTTGCCGTTTTGAAAGGTATAATAGAACTCAGCATTCGTGGAATCGCTATTTTCTCTAAGTTCCTCTAACACTCTCTTTTCTTCCACAGCCGATAGCGGTTCTGACCAAGGCGGATTTGCTTCAGGATATAAATGAGAAGCGAAAGAATCAGCTTTTCCTTCAAAAACAAACCCATTTAACAGGTTCATTCCTCCCGTTCCATTTTGATTTTCTAGAAAAACCGAGTGGTGGTATTCGTGAGCAACGGTATATTCTAGCATTTCTTTTTCATATGTAGGGGATAAGAAAAGAACGATAACATCTTTACTAACAGTGATCGCATTTACTCCCTTCATCTCGTTTTGAATAGTTTTGTAGTCTGGGTTTACCGGCATAACATAAATGGTTTTATTTTCGCCTCCAAGACTTTTCCCGACTTAGTAAGTGATGCTTCGATTGCCTTATTAACTTCTTCTTGCTTCTTTAGTAGCTTAACCGTCTGTTCATCTAAAGTCTGAACACTGTTCGTAGGGACAAAATAAGTAGCATAATCGAGTCCACCAGCTAAGCTCACTTCTTCATTAGAAGCAGATTCTAGAAAAGGTTGCGTCACTTTACGATAATACTCCCCATTCGTATTCAGTGCGGTATTCTCCATAGCCTCGTTAGTATAATCAAGAACTTCTTCGTATAGAGGTATAATTTTGAAGCTTTGCCCACCTACGTTAAACTCCTTAGAAGATTGGGAAGGAACTTCATTCCCATCACTAGCACAACCAACGATTAATATTAAGGCTAAACATACAACCAGTTTTTTTATAAGCTTCCCCATTCAATCCCTCTTTCCTACCGCCATTTCTCTCTAACCTCGTATCCGCTACCATGCTAATTCTTCTCACAAAAAAAGAACCGCTCAAAACCAAGGCGATTACTTTTCTTCTCATTCACTGCTGTCCTGACGATACTCCAACTTTTTCATTTCCAACTCAATTTTTTTCGCTTCAAGCTCGAGCTCTTTCATTTTTATATCTTTTTCTGTTTTTTTCACATAGCCATAATAGATGAGCGAGATACCAATCACAATCGTAAGGTAAAAGAATAATCCCAACTTTTCATCCCCCTGATAATAAAAATAGTGAAAAACATTTAAACATTTGCATACCGATGCGGCTAGCCTGTATTTTATAAGGGGTTTTCTTTTGTCTACCTAAGTCCCCTTTGAACATACATCAATTTCCAATCTTAATTAGTTATACGAAACAAACGCATCAAATGTTTCACCTACACCTATTTATCTCTTTCTTTATTGCAGAATTATAAAAAAAAAGAACTTATAACAAAAGGTGTAGAGAGGTCCTCCTCTCTACACCTTTTGTGTTATCTATAGTCTTTCCGATTACCACCTAGCCGTTAACATCTTTCTCCTCGTGTAAAATTCGACCCCATCAGAGCCATTCGCATGGAGATCACCGTAGAAAGAATTTTTCCAACCTGAGAATGGGAAGAACGCCATTGGTGCAGGGACGCCAATGTTTACCCCAAGCATGCCGACTTCGATGTTTTCCCTGAAGTAGCGAACGTTGCTTCCGTCCTTCGTAAATAGGCAAGCGCCGTTTCCGAAGTCAGATTCATTCGTGAGCTCAATCGCTTCTTCTAGATTTTTCACTCGGACAATCGATAGTACAGGAGCGAAAATTTCATCTTTCCAAATTTGCATCGAAGAGTTCACGTGATCGAAAATCGTCGGTCCAATAAAGTAGCCTTCCTCATTGTAAGCTTCATCATTTCGACCGTCTCGCACGAGGGCTGCGCCTTCTTCTTGTCCTTTTCGAATATAATTTTCCGTTCTTTCTTTATGCTCTTTACGAATAACCGGTCCTAAGAACACATCTTCATCTAGGCCGTTTCCGATTTTAATTTCATCTGCTTTTTCATTCAGCTTTTGAAGGAGCGGCTCGACGACGTTATCAACTGCAACAACGACAGAGCACGCCATGCATCGTTCACCCGCAGAACCGTAGGATGCGGCGATAATTTCTTTTACGGCAGCATCGAGATCAGCGTCGGCCATCACAATGGAGTGATTCTTTGCACCAGCTAGTGCTTGAACGCGTTTCCCGTGCGCCGCTCCTGTTTTGTAGACGTATTCCGCGACAGGCTGTGAGCCGACAAAGGAAATCGCAGGCACATCTTTATGCTCTAGTAACCCATTGACCACATCGTGTGCCCCGTGAACAATATTCAGCACGCCATCAGGTAACCCCGCTTCTTTAAACAGTTCTGCCAGACGGTTCGCGAGTAGCGGCGTTCGCTCTGATGGCTTCAACACGAACGTGTTCCCCATCGCGATCGCAAGAGGAAACATCCAGCAAGGCACCATCATCGGGAAGTTAAATGGCGTAATCCCACCAACAACGCCGACGGGATAGCGATACATGCCCGATTCAAGATTTGTCGCAATATCCGGAAGCTGCTTCCCCATCATTAAAGAAGGCGCACCGGCAGCAAACTCGACGCATTCGATGCCGCGCTGCACTTCACCCTGTGCTTCTTTAAAGCTTTTGCCATTTTCCTTCGTTAATAGCTGCGCCAACTCGTCCCAGTTGTCGACGAGAAGCTGCTGATACTTAAAAAGAATACGTGCCCTTTTTGGTACAGGCGTTTTGCTCCACGTCTTGAAGGCTGCCTTCGCTACGTTCACCGCATCATCTAGGTCTTCCCTTGTGGAAATAGGAACCTGTGCAAGCTCTTCTCCCGTTGCTGGATTTGGGACCGTTTGAAACTGTGTGGTTTTAGCATCTACCCATTTGCCGTTAATATAGTTTTGTAGCACGTTCGTTGCCGTCGTTGCCATTTTCCATTCTCCTTCCGTTTACTCGCGTTATCGTATGTTTGCTTCAGTTGTAAACTGATAGTTATAGCTAAGTTTAAATAATTCCTCTAATTCAGCCTGTGTCGGTAAGCGTGGATTTTGCGCCGGACTTCCACTATCTAACGCATCAGCTGCCATTTTACTCACCTTCTTGTTAAACGCCGTCTCATCAATTCCCCACTCTTTTAGATTGGGAATGTTCAAGGACGCGCAGAGCCTTTTCACAGATACTACCGCAACCCCAGCCGCTTCTTCATTCGATTGGATCTCCGGCTGAAACAGACGTCCGAGATCAGCAAGACGATCGGTACAGGAAGCTTTGCTATAGTCGAGAACCGCAGGAAGTAACATCGCATTTGAATAGCCATGCGGCACGTGAAAGAGCGCTCCGATTGGACGTGACATCCCGTGGACAAGACAGACCGATGCATTTGTAAAAGCCATCCCCGCTTGTAGGGCACCTAAACTCATCGCCTCTCGTGCCTCTATATTCTCACCATCACTGTAAGCGATTTCAATTTGATTGATAAGATGCTTCATAGCTGATAAAGCAAACGTATCTGTCATCGGATGGGCTTTTTTTGATAAATACGCTTCGATCGCATGACTAAGCGCATCAATCCCTGTCGCTGCAGTGACATGGGGTGGAGACGAAACAGAAAGACGTGGATCTACGATCGCTACTGTTGGCATAAACGCCGGCTGCTTGATCATCATTTTTACCTGAGTCGTCGTATTCGTAATAACCGTGACGTCCGTTGCTTCAGATCCCGTCCCCGCCGTTGTAGGAATAGCGAGATGCGGAAGCGGAGCATTCACAGCCTTCGTTCTGTTTACGCGATAGTCACCTATGTATCCTCCATTTGTCGCAAGGACAGCAATGGCTTTCGCCGTGTCGATACAGCTTCCTCCGCCAAGTGAAATGACCATCTCACAGCTCGTT
The DNA here is from genome assembly GCF_002563635.1 of Bacillus sp. es.036. Taxonomy (NCBI): domain Bacteria; kingdom Bacillati; phylum Bacillota; class Bacilli; order Caryophanales; family Bacillaceae; genus Bacillus; species Bacillus sp. es.036. Next base: position 393,114 of record NZ_PDIZ01000001.1, on the reverse strand, counting down.
TCACGAAGATGTACGAGCGCTTCAGAAACATATTCGTCCGTCGGTTCAGATTCAACACCCGTGTAGCATTCACTCGCTACTCCCGCTTGCTTCAAGAGCTTTTGACATTCAGTCACATATCCGAGATTCATCATCACGTGATCAGTCACAATGAGCGCTTTCTTTCCACGTAAAATGGCTTCCCGGCCAACTTGTTGAAACGAATCTCTGCCATAGAGAATCGTTTGAGGTGTACGAAAAACAGCAAACTGTTCCACAGTATCTCTCCTTTTCTTACCTTCTCAAAGTGTGAAGCTGGACAAGATTCGATCTGGGTCTGTGTCCTAGAAACGACTGCGATGCTGATATGACCAATCGGACCTTACCCCATTAGTTTCTTGATCGGTAAAGCCGATTCCTACCGTACTCAAGAAATCACCCCTTTTTCTTTTAGTAGGAAAGAAGGTGAATTCGGACAAAAAAAAGCATGAACGGTCCTAGCGGAAGTCACAGGAACGAACATACTGATAACAGTTTTGCTTCGAGCTTAACACGGTTCTTTTATTTGCTGAACCTCTAACGAACCATTTTTAAAATAATCGTCAATGACCGCTAATTCTGAATAAGGAACGCGCTCATCTCCTATGATCTGGTAGCCTCCAAAGCCAATGCCGGTTAAGAGCACGACGTCTCCTGGCTCAGCTAGATCAAAGGCGTGATGAATGGCTTCCTCTCGGTAAAGCCTTGAGTGAATATGTGGAGCAGATGGCTGGTGGAACCCTTTCAGAACGTCATTTACTACTTCTTGTCGATCGGCGAATCCTGGTTGATCCACGCTGACGATGATTTCATCTGCCATGCCATCTGCAACCTGAGCCATCATCGGACGCTTTTCAGGGTTACGTAGCCCAATGCCGGTAATCATCACGATCAGTTTCCTGTACGGTACGTGACGAACGGCTTCAAGAACGGTTGCGAGCGCATCTGGCGTATGAGCGTAGTCGAGAACAATTTGAAATGGTGCCCCGTCAACCACTTGAAAACGGCCTTCAGGTGCCTGGATATGATCAATCCCAGACAGAATTTCATCAATTGAAAACCCGATTTGATAGCACGTAGCGATCGCCGCAAGAAGATTCGCCACATTGTACTCTCCAATAACTGGTGCCTCCACGTTGTACGTTTTGTTAAACGCATCTAGTGTAAAAGATGTTCCGTTAATGGAAGTTTGAATATGATCGGCACGTATGTCACCTAACTCCGACAAACTATAGGTGATAAGTTGCCCTTGAAAACGCTCAATGATGTCCCCTGACATGGCTGGATCGTCGATATTTACCACCGCTCGTTTCGCTTGATCAAACAATTTTAACTTCGCTTCTTTATACGCTTCCATCGTCCCGTGAAACTCTAAATGTTCTGGAGTTAAATTTGTATGAACGGCCACATCAAAGTAAATGCCTAACAAACGCTTCTGTTCAATGGCAATGGACGTTGATTCAATGACAGCTGCCTTCATTTCACTCGCACGGAAATAATCGAGCACGCGATGAATATCCGGAGCTTCTGGCGTAGTCGGAACGGTTTGCTTAAACGTGGTTTTCTGCTGATCATCCCAAATCCCAGCCGTCCCAATCAAGCCCGTTCGAAAAGAAAGATGATTTAAGAGATTGTATGTGAAAGAAGAAACGGTTGTTTTTCCATTCGTTCCAGTGACCCCAATCGTATGGAGAGATTCGGAAGGAAAATCATAAATGACTCTCGCAAGCTCAGCGAGCGCTTGTCGACTATCGTGAACATAGAGGAAGCTCACTTCTCGATAAAGGGCCGAAGCTGTCGCCATTTTCTCATGATCCGTCCCTACAATTGTTTTTGCCCCAAGCTGAATGGCTTGCTCGATAAAAAGGTGACCGTCCATCTTTTCACCTGAAATACAGACGAAGGCAGCTCCCTCTTCGACATCGCGAGAATCATACACCACAGACGTAATTGGTTGCTGTGAAGGTCCTGAATATTCACCGTTTAAAAGAGTTTCCATGAAGTAAGCTTTTCTGTTCATTAAACCATCCTTTATCCTAAAGTACCGCTTTAACAAGATAAAGCGATTTGATATAGGAAAGTTTCCCTACCCTCCTATAGCGTAAACCTTTTCAAAGCGCTGAATCGGTTTTCGATGTGTTTTTCGTGTGAGATGACATGACAAGTTTGATGGATAGTGGGGTATGAGACTTTTTCCATCGTTTTGCAGGAACGGCTATATTGAATTGACCATAAAAAAACAAGGAGCCTGCCTTTCAGCTGAACGGGCTCCTTGTTTCAAAGTCAGATTTATAGATCTTTCTTAGTAAAATAATTCACCTCAGGGCTCTGCGTTTGCCCTCCTACTTCTCTTCCTGTTTCTTTCACCGCATTCTTCGCTCGGCGAACCGCATCGCCGTACTTTCGCTCCCAGCTTTTCGTCGCAGCGGCAAACGCAATAAGTGTTACGACTGCGAGTGCTCCTGTGGCTGGTAAGAACGATGGCGAAATCATGCCACCTGCATAAGCAACGCCAATTGGCGAGAAGACAAGATACGTTTCACATATGCTTGCGATCAGAAGAATTCCTGCTGGCACGCTGTATTTCCACGGCGTCATATTTACTTTAGAAGCTTTCGGGAATACATACGCTTTTTCTTGTGGTTTCCAGTAAGCAATTCCGAACATGATCGCGACTTCAGCTACGAATAGAATGCCGTAGATGTGGATGAAATGGATGTTAAGCGGAAGTCCAAAGATCTGTTCCGTGCCCCATACCATCATGTAGTAAGCCACCACGTGGAAAATGATCGCAGCTTTTGCGGCTAATGCCGGTACCTTTTTTGATAGAAATTCCAATGAGCACGACAGCAACGATCGGAATGTTGAAAAAGCCAGTAAACTTACGGATTAAATCCCATAGTCCGTTCGGTGCATACATGAGCATCGGAGACACGAAAAACGTGACGATCGCGATAACCGATCCAAACCATTTACTTGCGGTGATGAGCTGTTCATCTGTGGCATCTTTTTTCATTGCCGGCTTGTAAATATCGAGTGCAAACATTGTTGAAGCACTATTTAACAACGAATTATATGAACTTAACACGGCACCAAGCAACACTGCGAGGAAAAAGCCGGATAAGTAGGAAGGGAGCACATTCATTACAAGTGTCGGATACGCAAGGTCAACGGACTTCAGATCCCCACCGTAAAGGTGAAACGCGATAACACCTGGAACCATCATGAAAATTGGGATAAGAAGCTTAAAGAATCCTGAGAAAATAACCCCTTTTTGTCCCTCTTTTAAACTTTGTGCGCCTAGCGTTCGCTGGATAACGTACTGGTTCGTCGCCCAGTAGAACATATTCGCAATAATGAGTCCTGTAAAAATTGTACCGAACGGAACGGAATCTTCCGGACCGCCGATCGCATTCAGTTTTTCCGGATTTGTTGTTGTGATCGTTTTAACACCGTCTAGGAACGCGCCATTTCCAAGTGCGATAAGCCCAAGAATCGGAACGAGCGCACCAACAATGAGTAACCCAACGCCATTAATCGTGTCAGACACGGCAACGGCTTTTAATCCACCGAAGATCGCATAAACAGCGCCGATAATTCCTATGCCCCAGATCACGACCCAGATCGACTGGGTATAGGAAATGTTAAGAATGGACGGCACATCAAAAAGCTTCAGAACGGCAAGTGCACCGGAATAAAGCATAGAAGGAATCGTTACCAGAACGTACCCAACCATAAACAAAACAACGGTATAGCGTCTTACGCCTTCATCAAATCGTTTGCTAAGAAATTCTGGCAGTGTTGTAATCGACATGTTCAAATATTTTGGAAGCAAGTAAAGTCCCATAAAAACAACCGCTACCCCTGCCGTTACTTCCCAGGCCATGTTTGAAAGATTCGTTCGAAACGCCTGACCGTTCAACCCCACCAGCTGCTCAGCTGACAGGTTCGTTAACAAAAGCGAGCCGGCAATAAACCCACCGCTTAGTCCTCTTCCTGCAAGAAAATAACCATCGGAACCACTAGTCGTCCCTCTCGTTTTACGATAAGCTATGTATCCAACAAGCACCATGAATGCTACACAAGATAGCAATGTAAACCAAAGTGATTGCATCTTGACTCCCCCTCTACCCTAAGAAAAAATATTTCTCGTATTATTGTAATAAGGGAAATAACCTTTTTATTATATTAGTAAACATTTTTTTGAAATTGAACATGAAAAAGAGGAAAAGTTAGTAGAAAAGACATGGAGACTGGAAGGATTTCTACCACGTTCTAACAAAAAAGGGGCCGCCACATTTGGCAGACCCTTTGTCTCTGACCGATTATTTTTTTACCAACTGATCTACCTTTTCCGTCATCCAGTGAAAAGCACGAGCCGCGATCAGCTGTTCAAAATCGTCCTCTAGTTCTTGCATGCCGTTTTTAAAAATCTCTACAAAGTGATGCCAATAAAAAACGGTTATTCCCTGAACGTTTGAAAGACGATCAGACCGATGCAGGAAGTGACTCTCAAATTGAGGGGGATTCGATGTTAGTTCTCTGTTGTAGGTTTCAACAGCTGAAACACCTTTTGAGGATATAGCATCTTCTAAAATAAGTAGCGAAAAGTAAAAGTCTTTTCCTTTTGCATAATGGGAGCCAACATCGATATTGCGTAGAACCTGGTTTCGAGAATGATTGTGAGTTGTTTTTGTGGAAATGTCGGACTTGAATTTCGCTTCAATAAACCAGACAAAGTTTTCACTTTCAATGATTACATCCACTTCAGTTGGCCCTTCTGGTAACTGGTTATCTAGTAAAGTTGAGGGCGGTTTGATTGTTTCCCAGAGGTTAATGGTTAGATTGTGAGGTAGCTGATCGGTGGGGACTAGTTGCTTTGGTGAGTATTTCGTTTGATTGATCCCTTTTGAAATCAGTTCAGAATACCAGTGTTGAGGATTGATTTGTTGGAGCGATTTAAACACATTCCAGGTAATAGCGTCTTCACTATTTTCACTTCTTAAATGCTTTGTTTTCATACTTCTCATAGCGGGTAGAATTGGATTATACTTATCGATTAGCAGATTGTCTCTGAAGTCATCGTACTCGAAGACGCCGGTTTTTGAGACGGTTCCGTTTTTCGTGATTACTGGCTCACGGGATATGAAATCCTCATAGGCGAAATACTGATGACCTGGCGTGTTCGGTGTCACTTTGGGCCGGTGAGGTAACGTTATTTCTTGGTCAAGAATCCAAAAAATGTACGCTTGATCTGGTTTCTCAAAACCAAATCCCTTTTTGCGATCCTCGATGTAGGTACGAATTCTCTGCTGAATGTGCGGGTCAAAATGGGCGAGTTCTGCTTGTGTAGGGTTGTAGGGAGGGCTAAGAACAAAGCGGTTGCGAACGGTGTAAAGTTTTTCAATGAAGCCACCCGTTTCACGGAACGCGACGAATGGCGTTTCTTGGTAAGACTTGCGATGGGGAAACGCATGGATGCTGTGCTCGTAAATGATCTTACATGTTCCGCTTGCAGGGAGGGTTAACACGTTTTGATTCATTCCATCACCACTTCCAATTATTGTATCGTGCAGTTTTATTGTACTATATCCTAGGATGAGCGGGTAAATAGATGTCCTTTTATCATAAAAAAACCGCCAACACATTTAAACTAGGAAGTGTTAACGGTTTTTTCATGATGTCACTGCAAGAGTGCGCTGCCCTTATTTTATTGGTTTTTCTCTCATCACTCGTTTCATATTTCTTCTAAAAATGAACAGCAAGATACCCCCTACGATGATCCAGGTAAAATAGAGAGTAGGTAATCCTAAATCATAGACAAAAGCATACCCTGCAATAAGCAGCACGCTTATTAAATAAAAACATCCTAGAAATAAATACAAGTTTCGAACAACTGTATACCGCATCATGACACCTCGCTTGTCATTCTTTTAGCTTATTGAAAACGAACCCAGTTCACTTCTCTCCACTCTTTGTTATAGGTAAAATCCATTTGATGAGGCTCGTCCCCATATGGATTTTTCACCGTTACTTCTAGCATAGGTTCGTTATGGTTGATTGTTATTTCAGGTGTTTCTGTTAATACCTTAAAATAGGTCTCTTTGCTTACTTTCTCCTTTTTCCCATCTTTCGTTAAGAAGTATTCCCCATCTTTTTCTAGTCCAAGTTCATCCCCGGTGTGATTGATTAGCCAGCTCCTGATTTCAGATGATTGTTGTTGCGCGATATCAAGAACATTGTCTTCCGTTATTGGAGGCATTCCTTCTAACACATCAAAAAGGAAATACGCTCGATAATCACAGTCACCATCGCAAATATCAACGACGATGGCATCAGTCGGTAAGTCACTATTCTTAACTTTTTTCTTACCGGCCGTATCAATGCGATAAGAATCATCATCTGTTTGTGGATAATTCGTTCTCTGCCCACTCGAAGATAAATAGTAAGTATCCACGCCTTCTTCATTTAGCATAGGTTTCTGAAGCAAATCAATCTGATTGAAGAAAAACTCCCCTTCTGTCAGGGTTTCTGAAGCAAAATGGAACCCCTCTGTTCCAACCTTTCTACGTTCTACAATAAATTCCTTGTCCTCATTGGACAAGGTAATATGATAGTGAACTTTTCCCCGCGTTGCATTCTCTTCTATGTACATATCTAAGTCTTCGATCTCTCCTTCATCACTGATCGCCATATCGAAATCAAGGACCTTGACCGGATATCCTCTATTCCCTAGTTTGCTATGTATGTTCTCCCATTCTTTCGCAAGACTTCCTTCATAGAAGTTAGTGTTCAGTACCGCAACTTCTTTTGGTTGCTCATATATGTCGTTTTGTATCCATGGGACGATTGTTGACACAAGGAAGATCACTAAACCTAAATAAACCGCGCGCTTCTTGGCCTTTGCATTAACTTTCATATTCGTGAAAAACAGTAAGTAAATGAGGAATCCAAGAGGCAACTTCCATTCATTAAACTGAAATGAAAAGCCTCCGAGAATCGTGTAGCCGATGAGTTTCCATACTAAATAAGGCTCGAATTCATCTGACTGCCGGTAGATCAAGAGAGTGATCGCTAAGATGAGGAGATAGAAGAAAACACCTATGAAGTTGTTCATTTTTTCACCCCTCTATAATTGTAGTGCCTGTCACCACCCGGTTTCAGTCGGAATTTGTCGAATACGTTAATTCTTTTTTCTCCTTCCTCGAACTACTTTCACTCGTCTGTTTGTGCTCGCCTTTTAACTCCACTATAATGATAGACAGGCTACTCTACAGGCTAGAAAGGAGAACAACATGTTTTACACCTACCGCTCAAAGAGAACAACGTGGAGAACGGTTTTATTCAATATCATCAGTGTTCTAACAACACTCGCTATGTTTCTGATTGATCCGGTATCTTCTCGCTCCGGTGAATCGGCTGCTATATCCATTATGTTTGTTATTCTAGCGGGCTGTGTACTGTCTATTTTATTCGCATTTGTTGTCTACCGAACGAGCGATGAGAAAAAAGGATGGGCGACGATCGGATTACTCTTTACGCTATTCAACATTTCTGTAATCGCTTACTTTATCTGGATAGGCATTAGTCTCGTTTAATCTTAGAAACCGATGTAAATCCACTTACAAAGAAAACCAGGCACTTCCCTCACTCTTTAGGGATACCTGGTTCTTTTTTTATTATATTTCCAAAATCACGAAGCACTCACCGATACAACGCCATAAACCTCTCCATATAATACGTAAATGTCTGGCTGTAATACCCTGCAAAGTAAAAATCACTGCCATGGTTTCCAAACGGCATATAAATCACAGCGGCTTTTTTATTATCGTTCTCTGCATACGTTTCTTTAAACGATGCCGCCGTTTCATAGCCAACGTACGTATCATGCGTACCGTGAAAAAGTAGCGCTGGTGGACTCTCTTCGCTAACGAGCTGTTCTGGCCAGAGAAGTTCCTCCGTACCAGGAATACCGCCGAGCGCTGGCCCTTTGTTCGCTGGATAGTAGGGAATCAGAGCTTTCACGTTGATTTCCTCCGAGAACCATTCACCGTACTTCCCCTCTGTCATCGCAAGAGCACTAGCCGTCGCCAAATGACCGCCGGCTGATCCACCTGAAATAAACGTTGTGGAAAGATCCAGCTCATGTTCTTCTGCATGCTCCGCTAAATACTGCGTAAAAAGACCAATATGACGAACTTGATCATCAATTGAAAATGGTCCCCTCACATGGTCAGGAACATTGCTGCTTAATCCATAGGAACTTAGGGTTGTGAGCCCATACTGAATATCAAATACCGCATACCCTTGTTCAGCAAAATACGTATTTTGCTGCATGACGTTCGCATCACCTTTATCTCCATTTGCCCATGATCCGCCATGAATACGAATTAAGACAGGGAGCTTACCATCCTTTTCTTTTGGAAGAAAGGAATCAAAGCGAAGCTCAACGCCATCGTCCACACCTTCAGTCCCTTCATAAAACAGCACATCCTTTTCCCCTTCCACATCTGCAGGTGGAATGCCAAGAAAATAAGCAGGAAGCGAAAATGGCGTTTGTTGAAATTCAGACGAATGGAATGACGTTGAATCCCATTGACTAAACGCCTCTTCTACCTGTTCTTCTGCCTGACTGATCATAATCGGGACAGAGAGAAGCGGTAAGAAATGAACGAAAGTAATGGCAAACCCACCGATCATCAAGATCCTCCGCAACGTTGGACGTGGTCTTATCCACGACTTGCTTCCCTGTAAAACGAGTACGGTACTTGCTAAGAAAACGAAAGCGTAAAACAAGGCGAGCTGGTTCACGTAAGGCCCATAGCCGCCGTTTTCGTAACGAAAGAGAATCAGTGAGCTTGTGAAGAGTCCAACGATTAATACAACGATATTCCCCCATACCAATAGCTCAGAAAACCAGCGGGGGATACTGTTCACTCCCTCTTTTCGTTGCTTGTCCATTCTCCAAGCAAAAATCAAGGTAACTACATGAACCAGTAGGAACAAACTAGGGATAAGAATCGGTAGAATGCTTGTTTCACCTGGATACTGATTTGATAGCTGAAAATTCATCAAGCCGATCAAAATGATTGAAAAAGGAATAAACATCAAATACAGTGCACTCGCAATGCTTAATTTGTGTTGCCTGAGCACGCCTAAGATGCTCATCACAATCATGACAAGAAACAAAACCCCAAACACATTCCAGATCGGACTTGTATTTCGAAATGAGAGATAAAATAAACTAAAGAGCAGATTTATCCCTGCAAGAAGTTGAATGGCTTCCCAGTAGAAAGATTGTAAGATGAATTTCTTAAATAATGGCGACTTCTTTTCGCGTTCCATATTTGATTCAAGTTCTGAAGACATGATAGAACCCCCTTGTAAGTGCCTGTCACCACCCGATTTAGGGCGAATGCTGTCGATATTTGCAAAGTGGCAAGATATAGCAATAATACCCTATGTTCGAGCACTACAACCAGTCAAACACTCTCTCAATCCAAATTTTGTTATAATAACTATAATTAAACAGCGATAACAGCATAAGAAGCACATACACGTAATCAAACGGTACTCACGATTAAAATCTATCAAAAGGACTGAATCTCTATGCCCTCACAGTACTTCATCGGTATCACCCCACCACCGGACTATCAAAAAAAGTTCAAGTACTTCCAACATAAATGGTTAGAGTTCCTTATCGTCGAACCGCATATTACTCTCAAAGCACAAGGCGGATTAACACCAGATAAAGAATGGATCGTAAAAGTAAAAACCGTTTGTAAAAGAACGCAGCCGTTCCCGATCACGCTAGCCAAGCCGAACTATTTTGGGGATAACATCCTTTACTTAAGCGTTCTATCTGATGAACTGTATCCCTTACACGAAGCGATTGTAAGAGCAATTTCTCCTCCCCCAAAACTCATCAACCAATATTTTGAGCTCGATAACTTTGTTGCTCACCTAACGCTTGGAAAAGAACAGCACGGTTTAACGAAAGAGGCGCTAAGCGATATGGCGCATGCTGCCGAAAAAGAGCTAACACCGTATCCTACTTTTCTAGTAAAATCTGTGCAAGTTTACGAGTTAAGCCCTGACAGCAAACGTTACGAACCACTACTTCAAATCCCTCTTGGCTGAATGTGCGCTACATAGACCTAGCCGCCCCCTCCCTGTTCCATTTGAAAAGGAGGGGGTTTTTTTCTGTTCTCACCCTCACACGCGAAACAAATTAAAAAATAGATCCTCTCACCCAAACATAAGATAACAAAAGCACCGTAATGAAAGGAGTGCCACACATGCTCGAAAAGTTTGTGGATCGACTCCCCATCATCCCGACCATTCAACCACTTAAAACCACCAATGGCATCCCCTTCTACGAAGTGACAATGAGAGAAACCATGCAAAAGCTTCATCGAGATTTGCCACCAACTCGGATTTGGGGATATAACGGGATATTTCCCGGTCCAACATTTCACGTCTTTCGAGATCAGCCTATTCGTGTTCTCTGGAAAAACGACCTTCCCACCAGGCATTTCCTTCCGATTGATCACACCGTTCATGGGGCTAGTGTAGATGTCCCGGACGTTCGTACAGTCGTACATCTTCATGGAGGCTCTACACCTGATACGAGCGATGGCTATCCAGAAGCTTGGTTTACAAAGGGGTTTCAGCAACGCGGTCCCTTTTTCACCAACCCTGTTTATGAATATCCGAATCGTCAAGCTGCAACGAACCTCTGGTATCACGATCATGCAATGGGGATCACCCGCTTGAATATCTATGCCGGACTTGCCGGAATGTATATCATTCATGATGAGGAAGAACGATCAATCGGTTTACCGAACGGTCCGTTTGATCTTCCGCTCATTATTCAAGATCGCTCGTTTCATCAAGATGGTTCTTTGTATTATCCCTCAGAGCCTAACCCCCCTGTACCAGGTGTCTCGCCCTCTGTTATTGGAGAGTTTTTTGGAAAGGTGAACCTTGTAAATGGAAAGGTATGGCCCTATTTAGAAGTGGAACCCCGCAAGTATCGGTTTCGCATTCTGAATGGCGCAAATGCTCGATTCTACCGTCTCGCTCTTTCAAACGGCGTTCCTTTCACTCAAATTGGTACAGATCAAGGGTTATTACCACGTCCGGTGCCTGTCACCCGCGTTTTGGTCGCTCCTGCAGAACGTGTGGACGTCGTGGTGGACTTCAGTCGTTCTAGTGGAGAGGTGATCACCTTAACCAATGATGCTCCCTCATCCTATCCAAATGGAAAGTTGCCGAATTCTAAAACCACCGGGGTTATTATGCAATTTCGCGTAAAAGAAGAACTCTCTCATGAAGAGAAAAGTGTCATACCAGGCTCCTTGGGAAAGTTTGAGACAATGAACGAGCACCAGGCAAACAATCAACGAAACCTTCTACTTAACATGAGAAACGATTCGTACAATCGATCCCTTCATCTATTAAACAATCAGCTCTGGTCTGATCCAATCACCGAAAAGCCTAGATTAGGTGACGTGGAAATTTGGAGTCTTGTTAATATCACGAATAATACTCACCCTATTCATCTACATCTTATTCGTTTTCAAATTCTTGATCGCCAGCCTTTTGACAAGAACTTATATGATCAAAAAGGGATCATTGTGCCAACGGGACCACGTAAGAAACCGAAAGAGAATGAATGCGGTTGGAAAGATACCGTCCAGGCAAATCCAAATGAAATCACGCGCATCATTATGAAGTTTGCACCTTATGCAGGCTTGTTTGTATGGCACTGTCATCTATTAGAACACGAAGATTATGAAATGATGAGGCCATATGTCGTCATACGTAATTAGTTAGTACGAATTTTCGACTTGCTGTAGCTCATTTCGATTTCCATCTTATCTTGATTTAAATGTCCTAATCTCGATTCAACTAGCTTCTATCTATCCCCTCACTTCCTTCATACAAAAGAGATCATTCTATGAATGATCTCTTTGAAGCATGAAAGAATTAACTTTTTACACCCATACTGGTTTTCCTAATGCACTAGCCTAACTATATACAAATTTTCGTTATGCTAAAGCCCATCTACATATTGCTTTGCTTCCACTAGCGATAGCCCGAATACCTCTCTCGTCCGTTTAACAGCTTCTACCATTCTTCCTTCTCTCACTAGCTCTCGCAATTCTTCGTTGATGGGGTGTTCAGGTAAACCCATGTGCTGTGCCATTCGATCTAAATGATCATTCGTTCTTTTCATTTGCATACTAAGACGATTCATCTGAGCACCTAGTCGAAAAATAAGATAAAAGACACTTACTCCAAAGCCTAACGCCACAATTTCTGTCATTTGATAACCTCCAGTTTCAAGATAAAATAACTAATTAACAATAACCAGATTGATAGCTAACTTGACTACTAGCTATCTAAGAGGCAAATGAAGTTAACCTAACCTTATTCTCTACCCGTGCATAGGGGTACGCTCTCATTGGCTAAAATGATAGTTAAATAGGACAAATCCCATAAATAAAATCTCAGCGTCTTCCTTATATGTATCATCTATATCGAACGCATAGATTGAATTTCCTAATTCAGCTCTTTCCCCTTCAGCAATCGTATGGTTATTTGTGCTAATCTTTGTCTTCGCTCCAATCCCAAATGATGTATAATGATAGGTTTGATTTCGATATTCAAGATAGAGACTTTCCTTTAACGATGCCACATTTTTGACAGAGTAGTCCATTTGAATTTTGCCTACCTCACTATCATTAAACAAGATAAGCCATTCAGTTGTATCTCTTAGAGGCTTATCATTTTTCGCTTGAAGAACGATTTCGTTTCCATCTTCTGACGAAAACGCCAGATTAAGAAACCAGCGACCGGGCGAATCCATAATGTCCGCAACAACTCGTTTCCAGCGGCTATTATAAAACCGCTTGTAAGACCCAAGAAGTTCTTGTCGGTCATACAATTGCTTAGGCACTTCCGAAACTCTGTCACCTAATCGCGTTACCATATGTATTTCATCCACTCCTGGCTGAAACGTACGGTCCTTATTTTGTTGCCTCTTCATAATAAATACAATTAGGATAGCTCCCACAGGAAAGCTCAATAGCAACAAGAGCTGGTCTAACTCAAATTTGCCTAAAACCAAGTATCGGAAGGCTAACCCTATAAAGCCTACGATGAATAGTAAAAGTAGTTTATTCAAATACAAAATCCCTTTCTGAACACGTTCTGTAAGTGCTAATTATTAGCCACATTCCATTTTTATTACACTACTCTATACGAATAGGCTTACCTTAAGTTTCAGCAGTTAATGAATCTCCTCTCTGTGCATTGTGATGTTAGGCAAGATGGTCGGTCACAGTATACATTCGTTTAGTCAATGAAAGCTTGTGGAAAACTAATACATAGATTGAAAAAACCATTAAACAACACAACAACTAAACCTAAGAAAGGACACGATTATGTCAATCTTACCTAGAGAATTCTATCAAAAACCCACCCTCGAACTCGCAAAAGCGCTTCTCGGCTGTGAGCTAGTAAAAGAAACAGACGAAGGGCTTGCATCGGGATATATCGTTGAAACAGAAGCATATCTAGGAGCAACCGATCAAGCCGCCCATAGTTTCAATAACAAACGAACAAAACGTACGGAAGTGATGTTTGGACCTGCCGGAAATGCGTATACTTACGTCATGCACACCCATTGTTTATTTAATGTCGTGAGTGCTGAAACCGGTGTGCCTGAAGCCGTTCTCGTTCGAGCCGTTGAACCGCTTAAAGGACTTGATTTAATGGAGCAACGAAGACCAGGCCGTAAGCAAAAGGAATGGACAGATGGACCTGGCAAGCTCACAAAAGCACTTGGAATTGATCCAGGCGATTATGGACATGCTTTAACCCGAGCGCCACTTTATATTCGGAGTGGTTATCAGCCTGATCACATTTCTGAAGGAAAACGCATTGGCATTGATAACTCCGGTGAAGCGCGTGACTATCCATGGCGTTTTTGGGTAAGGGGAAACAAATACGTATCAAGGTAACGTAATTTTTCCATTTCACCTTTCCATACTAACCGTGACTTACGCGCTACACTCCAATCGTTTCATTTGATTTTCCATCGGGTAAAGCTAGTACTATAGCAACAGTATATGATCTATAAACAACTAATCAGGAGGTTTGATGCATGAGTAAAGTCGCGATTATTACAGGTGCAGGAAGTGGATTAGGACAAGCAGCGGCGGTTCGCTTAGCTGATGAAGGAGTTACTATCGTTGCCGTAGACATTAACGAAGAAGGCGGTAATGAAACGGTTGACCTAGCAAAAAAAGCTGGCGTTGATGCGCTTTTCATAAAAGCTGATGTATCCAAAGCAGATGAAGTAAAAAATTACGTCGATAAAACAGTTGAAACCTTTGGTTCAATTGATTATTTCTTCAACAACGCCGGCATCTCCGGTAGTGGGGAATACTACTTAAATACAAAGGTTGAAGAAATCGAGAAGATCGTCGACATTAACTTGATGGGTGCCTTATACGGTGTCCGCTATGTAGCCGATGTGATGATTAAAAACGGTGGTGGCTCCATTGTAAATACGGCTTCAAGTGCCGGTGTCATTGGTCAGGATTCGGTTGTCACGTATTCTGCTACAAAGCACGGGATTATTGGACTAACGAAAAGCATCGTTGCAGAATATGCGAAAGACGGCCTGCGCGCAAACGCAATCGCCCCTGGACCAACCGAAACGCCTATGGTAAAAGACTTTTATGACGCCAATCCGAAAATGAAAGAAAATGCAGAAGCCGGTATTCCTCAGAAGCGTCTTGGTACGCCTGAAGAAGTCGCTGAGCTTGTCACGTTTCTATTAACTTCGAAAGCGCAGTATATCAATGGTGAAGTGATTCGCATTGATGGCGGATTTACGAATACGAAGTAAACGACCTGAAAACGTAACACATCTAAATAAAACGGCCCACAAAACCTACTGTTTTGTGGGCCGTTTTTCATCGTTCTCTCTATTTCCTTAAACCACTATATCCGAATAAAATGATCTCTTCTTTTTACCTTCTCCATGTTCTTCTAAACATTTTCACTTTTAAAAGAAAAGTGACACTCCACCTGCTATAATCAAAACAACTCCCACTAAAAGATGAAGACTGACCGAACTTAATTGAAGTGTCACCACTTCATACAAACATTCCAAATAGCCTTTAGCACGATTAATCCCTTTACTACCTCGCCATACCTCTCTTACTCCCCAATAAAAAAATGGTATCCCCATGCTCGTCAGCACGATAAACCAGAAGATCGATAGACTCACGTGGTTCGCAATCATTCCAACTTAACAGTGAATCATATGTTATTCAATTTTCTTTTCAAATCCATCAACTTCATTAGCTCTTTATCGATCGATTCATATTCCTCCGTCCCCACTGAAAAGTAACTGATTTTGCCTAAGAGTTCTGTCATTTTGGTCTCAACGACGGCTAATTCTCCCCTTACATTTTCGCTTCCTGTCACCTTCTTCTTTTGTTTTTCCTCATATTCCTTAATGCCTACCTCAACCCGCTTCATTTGCCCATTTTCAATAACTAATAATTTTGTACACAGTTTTTCAATTAAGTACCTGTCGTGTGAAACGATCAACAGCGTACCTGTATACGTACTTAGCGTTCTTTCTAGCTCTTCTCGGCTTGGCAAATCGAGATGGTTTGTCGGTTCATCCAGGATTAAGAAGTCATAATCCATCAAAATCATATGAATTAGCTTTATTCTCGTTCGTTCTCCTAGACTCAATTGAGAAATGGGTTTCCCTAGAATCTCTTGAGAAATGCCCATATTGGACAGAAGCGTTCTCGCTTTTGTTTCCTGCTGTCGATTCGTTAAATCAAGGTAGTCCAACGGTGTTTTTTGACCTGGTAGGTCAGTTACATCTTGTGAAAGGTAAGCCACTTTTGTCGATTCACTTATCCAAAGCGAACCTTTCGTAAGCTTTTCTTGCTCAAGAAGGAGTTTAATAAAGGTTGTTTTTCCTGCCCCATTGGAGCCAATCAGTCCAATCCGATCACCATGTTTGATGTAAAAGTGACTTTTATCAAAAAGCAGGCGATCCCCAAACTTCTTCTTGATTCCTTTGGCTTCGAGAACTCGTTTCCCACGTTTGGACGCTGATTCAAACTGAAAAGAGACCGTATTCTCTTCTTTCGGCTTTTTGACTCCATCTTTCTTAAGCTCTAGATTTAACCGTTTCAGCTTCGATTTTATTTGGTTATCCTTTTTCTTTGCCTTCGCTCGTTCGAATTCCCGCAATCCCATTTGCCGATTCTCAGAATTGGATCCACCTTTTCCCGCTTCACGATGGCCCTTAGCTGACCAATCTTTCAACGTGGAGATTTGCTGTTCAATCATTTCAACTTTACGCTGCTGCTTTTCATAATCACGCTTTTTCTGTTCATATCTTCTCTGTTTTTCGTTTCGATAGAACGAGTAATTTCCTTCGTAGATTGTTAATTTTCCAGATTCCAATTCAAATATCTTTGTCACAGTTTCATCTAAAAAATAGCGATCATGTGAAATGATGAGGGCAGCACCTGAATAACTCCTCACTTCTTCACTAAGCCATTTAACTCCCTGCATATCCAAGTGATTCGTTGGTTCATCTAAGATCAAAAATTCGGGAGAACTCGCCCAGATCTTCGCTAAAGACAATTTCAGTTTTTCGCCGCCACTTAAATGTTGTAGATTCTCTTGCCCCCATCGCTCTTTCTGAAACCCTAGCTTCTTACTTTGTTCCAGTAACCTTTCCCCGAAAAGTTCAGCATCAACAGCCAGGTGATTATCTGTTGATTGAGGCAAATAGCCAATGTTTAGATCGGGCATAGTCACAGAACCTTTATCTGGTTCAATCCTTTTCATCAGAATATTGACGAGTGTTGATTTTCCAGCACCATTCCAGCCGACTAAACCAATCTTTTCACCATTTCGTATCTCAAAGCTAACGTCACTTAAAATTTCCCGTTCGCCAAAACTTTTCTGCAGTTCTTTCACTTGTATCACTCGAGCCATGCACGTCACCTCTTACTAAATTTAATTGAGAGGCTTATGAAACATAAATAAACCTCTCCAAGAATCCTGGAGAGGCTGCTAATCCCACATCAAATAACATGCAAACGCTTAAACAAATAATCAAATAGACGCAATCCGCGTCTCATTTTATTTGAAAAAGGTACATGATGAATGATCCTTATTTGGACAGACTAATCCTATTTTCCAGGTTCTCATTTTTTATGAAAATATGAGTTTGCTCCCGTTTAAATAAGATTAATTCCACATCCGCTAAGTACCATTCCTTTCCACCTTTTTCTTACATATTTAGTATATTCATCGACGGTAAACATGTCAACAAGAGGATTGGGCCTGATTTTAAACTTAATGATTCGAGTGACCCACTCTTTCTTGGCCAAAATGATGAGATATTGGCCAAACTTCATTTTTATTGGCCAATAACGAATTATATTGGCTAAATTCTTATTTTTTTGGCTAAATGTTCTTTCACCGAAAAAGAACCTACCGTATTTCAGGTAAGCTCAGAGATCGTTAACGCACTCATATTCCATTTTCAAAAACTCAAATGTACTACCATTCGTATCCTGAATAAACGTGTTAACATCTTTAAATCCTAACTTTCTGTAAACGTTTATCGCTCTTTGGTTAAAGGTTGCAACAGATAAGGTTATTTTACTAGGGTTATATTTCTTTTTGATAAAATCTAAACCAGCATTAATGAATTCCAATCCCTTCCCTTTATTCGTAAGATCCGGGCGCATCCCTAAGCCAATATCATAAGTTAGATTATCCACTTTGTTAACGCTGAAGAAACCAATTAAATCACTATTCTTCATCACCGCAAACTTAGAGTCCCCACGTAATTCTGGATCGACGAATTCTTGTAAATCTTCTTCATCCGCTTCCATATCGTAAAAAGAATAATTCCCTTCATAGTGCCAATTATAAGCAATATCTTCTGCTTGATCTTGAGTCATTACTTCAAATTTATAAGTCATACACATCCCCTTCATTGAATCCTACTTTAAAAGATTACGTTACTTCTTAGTCAATTTAAAATAATCCATGGTAGAAGTCTCTTTAAACCCGCACGTTTGGTATAGATTTAACGCATTCTTGTTCTTCACTGCCACTTGGAGCATAATTTGTTGAGCTTGTTTTTCTTTTAATTCCTGTATAGCTTTCATGAGGATATCTCTGCCATAACCTTTTCCTCGATATTCAGGGAGAACGCCTAACCCGTAAATGCCACCCACGCCATTCTGAACTTCTATATGAACTTTACCTATAACTGATTGGTTGCATTCAGCTAGAAAAACATCCATCCCGCCTAATGATGCTTCCTCGGGAAACTCTTCCTCTGAATTCATTTGAAAGTATATCGTATTTTGTCTCTCAATTTCTTTTGCATCTTCATTAATCGCCTTTCGAAAATGAAGGTTTGTCTTCGCGGCTTCCCTTGCTTCACCTATTAAATGCATCTCATATTCTGAGTTTTCATAGTGGGCTCCCGTACTTTTAATAAAATTAATCCCAGCAGCAGAATTTCGATCACTCAACAAAAGCATCTGTTTCGATTCCCGTTTACCCCAGTCATCTTTAACAAGTGAAAACAACCGTTTAAAGACTCCCATTCTCCTATAATCAGGATGAACCATCCCATTTACTTCTAAAGCTTCTGAACCAAATTGACAGATGCCCATATAGCCGATGAGTGTACGATCATCATAAAACATAAACTCGTTGATTTTGTTTTGATCTATACTTTCGTTATAAGAGTTATTTAGTTTGTAATCAAGTTCTAGTTTTAACGTTACATCTTCTTTTTCAAGGCAACATTTTTTTAATCTAAGGATTTCTTTGTAGTCTTCTCGATTTAATGAAGGTGTTAGTTTGATAGATGGATGAGTGATTGTTTTCATTCTATTTGTTTCTCCTCTTTCTTTGTTTTTTACTCAAATCCTCTGTCTTACCTTGTTAGAAGAGAATGATTATGTTCAATCCTTAATCTAAAATGGTTCATGATTCTAATCTGTTCTTCTGTTAACGTATCGATTTCTTGGCAAATGGATTCCAGGAGCCGATTGCCAAACAACCGTTAGCATTTCCTTGTCTAGCATTATCTTTTCTACTACTTCTCCATTTATAGAAGATACTGTTTTCAACACCCCAAAACCTTCTTGGTATAAGAAATTTGTATACTTCACTTCCTCTAATTGTGCATTTGCAACCCCATCGTTCCTTCAAAGTCAGTCCTTGTCAGCTCCCGATTAGCTTGTGGGTGTTCTTTCAAACGACTATTCCATGCTAGTAACACAGTATCAATCGGATCCCAAATGGTTCCGTCTAAGTCAAAAATAATGCTATCCAAAATCATAATCTCTCCTTTAAAAGTAGCTGTTTCACTTCTCTAATGAAAGGAACCTTGCTTTCCGGTTTACAATGTGTAGAAATATAAATAAGGTGATAAGAGTTTTATTAGCTAATGGCCCATGTCGATCTGTTTTGTATTTGTCTCCAACCGTTCTTGAATGAATGGCTTTCGTCTCATACCATCAATCGTAACATTCATTTCCATATGTAGAGGATTCTTTATGATAAAATATTTTTCCTGTTGCACTGACAAATCCAAACCATTAAGATAACAAAAAACCTCTAAGAACGAATCAACATTCTCGGAGGTTCGGGGTAAAATTAATTTGTTTTTTTCCAATACACCCCATCTTTGTTGGATTGAGATGGAGGAAATGTCTCTCCACTGCTTAGTTCAATGTTTTTTTCTTCTTCCGCGTTAGCGTTCTCATTTGATTCGTTTACTAATCCAACAAATTCATACGTTCCATTCTCAGGTGCTTTTTCGCCAGTCTTATAACGCTCTGCCATCATTAAAAACTCCTTTGTCAGTTGTTGTGTTACATGAAGGAATGTACCCCGTAGAACGATATCAAAACCAAATGGAGCATATTCAGTATTTTTTTACCATCACATTTAAAAAAGCTAAATGTTTTTACTAAATAGCTAAAGTCTTTCATTCATTTAATTAACAGTAGGAGATCCTTCTCTTTTCATTAATAATCTAGACAACTGTTTAATATTATTTGCGGAAAATTGTTTGTTTCTACTTGACGGTTACACCCTTATTCATTTATAACAGCTTCTACATTATTTCTTATCGATAGATTTAGAAATGAACATTTTCATTAATGGCTAATTTTTCATTCAGCAATTGCTCCGAGATTATGGATTTGGTTCTTTATTTAATAAAGTTGAATAGATGTAATATATACCTCCAGGTAGACATAAAGAAAAAACGATAATATGTAATCCTAACAAACCATATTCAGCTTTTAAAATATATCCTAGTGATCTTAGTGATAAGATTATTAACAATAAACCGTATATTAAGTTCATTTTTTTAGTCTTAAACATTTTATTCCTCTTTACGCTATAGCTCCGAGATTGTAGAACAAGTAGTTGAGTTCCTTTTCACATTAGGAGAATTTTCAGTTGTATTATTGAGTATTCACTCCACTTTCTTATCTACATATACTCCTACGAGAAAACGTAGCAATAGATATAACAAAATAGTGACCCCACCCACTATGAATACGTTATAATCATCAAATAATACCGTTGCCAAAATTATTGCGATAACTAAATAAATAACTGCAAACCCTTGCTGATATCTCCTCTTTTTAGATAACTCATTTGGACCCCTCAATTCATTCACTCCAGTCCTAAATCTGCAAGTCAACCTACATAAAGAGCAGACTTTTTATTCTGTAAATGCTCCGAGATAATAGCATATAAGTATTTTTATAATTCTCTTCTGGCTTTTCTAATAATGTCTTTAATAAATGGTTCTTTTTGTTGGGTGTAGACTGATCTGTCATACTTGTATTTAGTAGCGAGTTCACTTTTTAGCAAACCATATTCCTCAGCTATTTTAGGGTGCTTTCTAAGATAATCACGAAACATTATTTTTTCTACCCATTCTGTACTATGTATTTTACAAATATGTAAGTGAGCAGTCCCCTTTCCCCATAATCCCTTTCTGAAAAATCTTCTATCTGTTAACTCTGGTTTTGGAACATATTCAAATTCTACTTCGCTTAATGGTTGCACAAAAGCTGATGTACTATTTAAATCCTTTATCCCTACCAAAATGTCAATAACAGGCTTAGCTTTTAATCCTTTTATTGAAGTGCTTCCAATATGTTCAATTCCAACTATTTTATCACCAATAGCAGCAATAATTCGCTTTTTCTCATAATCAAATTGACTTTCCCAATCAGTATTATATTCAATTAAATTCACAATCGATTTTGTCATGACTACTCCCACCAATAAATAGAGTTTTAAATTAAATTCTAGTTCTTATGACACGAACCCTTCTTCAATACTTATGTAGGTAATTTCATAAATTTCACTTCTAAGTCTATAACTGAATTCGATTTCATATGTTTTTCTTTGCCTTTGCGTATCTAGGAATCAGAAATATCCCTACCATAAACATGACAAAGGATAGTACACGTATAGCATCATAATAGTCATTTGTCCTAAGAAAAGAAATGTTTATAATCATGACAATAGCCCCTAATATGACCATAGATATTCCTAGTCCTTGCCTCACCATTAATACTTACCTCCATTTTAAACGATAGACTTCACCGCAAATGTATCTCATTTCTAAAACATCTAGTATTCAAGTCTTCCAGATAACTATTCAAATCTCTAATACCAATTATTTCAAATGAAGCTGTATAACTCAATCTTTAATTCTAGTTAAAAGAAGCCTATCTTATTACAGATAAGCTCCGAGATACTGGAAGATGGTAAATAACGATCCTAACAGTCCAACAATGAACATGACAATAGCATATATAATAATCGTAGTTATTAATATAGTTAACGGATTAAAATGATCATCCGTAAAAAGACGTGGTATAAGTAATGAGTAAGTATGTGTTTTAGTTGCAAGAGACCGTGCTAAGATGACCTTCTCTCAGACAATTTGAATGGGAGGGTTAACAAAAGAGCAATTAGATAAAACTATCGGTAATAAGCTTTCCAGTAAGAATGTCTTGTGCACCGATTCTTGGGGTGCCTTTAAAACCTATACTACTGATAGAGGGATGGATATATATCAATTCAAGTCTGATGGTAAGGTTCGTACAAAAACTTATGATACACTTAGATTAACCAAGTCCAATATCTAACATTTCTTTTCTCCACGAACGGAAGGATTAGGGAGTTTGACTGGGAAATTTTTAAATAAAGGTGGAATTTTATGCTTTGGCTTATGTTAATAGTTATATTTCTGCCTTTTATAGCAAGACGAATAGAAAGGCATTTTCAACGATTAAAAAAAGAAAAAAATGAAATGAAGGATATCTTCAGTGATTGAGAGAAAATGATATCCCCACTTAATTAACCTATTGCTTTTGTTAACAAGCAAAACATACCACAGTGGAACTCCCATAAAACTGGAAGTTCCTATTTTTTAGTGAAGTATCACATTAAACTTTAACATAGCCATTTAATTAAAAAGAAGTCTATCTTATTACAGATAAACTCCGAGATACTTGAATAATATCTCTAGTGACAACAATTTCAGGAATAATGTAAGCTTTTAGAACCCTCTATTTCCAACTTATAAAACACCTTATCTACCTTTACGATTGGAAAATTACTAGGTAACTCCCTTCTATCCACTGCTATAAATCCATTCTTTTGATAAAACCGATGTGCGGCGAGAAATTGCGGAGTAGTCCCCAAGTATATCGTTTGAATTTCGTGATCCTGTGCCCAATTGACTGCTTTGTTTAATAGTGATTTTGAAACTTGATATGTAGAGCCTCTATAACTTTTGTTTACAAACATCTTCCTTAGAGCAACTTGGTTGTGTTCTATGTCTAACAAACTTATTGTTCCAATTACTTCATTTTCTAATTTGGCTAACCAAAAGTTACCCTTCCCTATCTGATAAAACTCTGGAATTTTGAGCAAATCAGGTTGGTCTTCCTTAGTAATTGCGATACTATATTCCTTCTGTTGTATATGTAAAATAAGTTCAGATACCTGTTTTTGATAAGCTTCCGAAAACTCTTCAATAATTAATTTATTATTCAACCTTATCAATCTCCATTACCCTTGATGTATCCATCCATTTTCCATCTCCATTTCCAATTCTTTAGTACCAATTATTTCAAAATTGTAGGTGTAACTCAATCTTTTATTTCACATAAAATGGAACCTTTCTTATTACAGATAAGCACCAGTTAGTTGAAGAAAAAAATCATTTATTACTCTATATCCAACAGAAAAGATTTTTTATCGAGTAAAGCCCTGCAATATTTTTCTGTAACATAGGGCATTCTCCGCTCTATCCATTGGTGAGCTTTTTGATTATTGACCATAAACCCAAAACCCCCAAAAATAGCTAAAATAAAACCCGCACTTATTAGCAATTCATCTTCTTCACTAAGATTTCTTAATGCTTTATATCCTTCTAATACTTTTTTTCTATGATTAATATTAAATGAAGTAAGAGTTATGCCAATATCGAATAGATAATAACCATAACCTGAGAAACCAAAGTCAATAGGGATAACAGTGTCATTATTTACAATTATGTTACCACCTTGAAGGTCAGCGTGAACAATTCCCCAATTCGCACTAAATTTTGGTGTTCTATCAAAAATAATTTTTATGTACTTCATGGTATCTAAAACCACATCGTACTGTTTAGATGTAAATAAGTTAATCTCAACCCCATACTGTAATCTATCAGTTAAATTCCTATACTTTTCAATATCATAATTTGGACGGATAAATGGTTGTGGGATACTCCAATTATTTGAGAAATTATGTAATTTAGCTAATACGACTCCCACTTCATAAGCAATTTTTTCTGAATTTATTTCAGTTCCCGTATAAACAACGCCTTCTTCCCAAGTAAGGAGTGTTGCCAATGGAATAAAATTATGATCCACATCAACAATTGTAGAAACCAATTGTCCATTTTGGTTTTTAATTGCTTGCTGTAAATGTAAAGAAGTCTGTTTGTTTAAACTATTAAGCAATTCCATCTCTGCGTTTAGTCCTTCGAAGGTATGTTGTACCCCTTGTAGTCCAGAGGTAATAGGAGAATGAATTCGTAAAACATAAGAATTGTCGTCTTCATTATCTATTTTTAATGTGAGATTGTCATTATGTCTTATAAACCTTGAAGAATAAGTAGTAATTCCATATTGTCTCAAAGCATTTTCAATAAGTTTTTCGGGGTTATTAGTTTTATTCATTTAATGTATCTCTCCTTATTCTTCTAAAAGCAAGCTACTGCTTCTTCAACTAACCTGCCCTGATTTCGGAATATGCTCTTCCATCCACAATACCATAAAAAGTAAATTAAACCATTCCAATCTCATCACAATGTTCTTAATGAAAAGAACGATTTCAAGCCAAAAATGCCCTGCACAAATTCACAGGACATTCCATTTTGGGTTTACCAATTATTCTTCCAACAAACCATTCTCCACTAACCAATCATGCGCAACCACAGAAACACTATTTCCTTCAATGTCGACCTTATAATTCAATTCACGCATAATATCGCTGTTAAGTTTTTCACCTAAACGCGCGGTGATTTCTTCTACTTCAGGATACTTTTCGAAGACGTCCTCGTTGATGCTAACAGCCGCTCTGTATGGCGGAAAGAAGGTTTTATCATCCTTCAGCGTAACAAGGTCATACTCGACGATCGTTGCATCTGTTTCAAATGCGACTGAGACATCGACTTGTTCATTATCTAATGACCGCTGCGTTAAGCCAAGATCCATCAGCTTAATTTGACTGGAATCAAACTCAAATTCGTAGGTTTCCTCGACTCCAGGCAACCCGTCAGGTCGGTTAGCAAATTCAGCGTCTGAGGCCATCGTTAGCTCACCTGGATTTTCATTTACATAAGCTGCTAAATCACTAATTGATTCAATGCCTAATTCATTCGCCTGCTCTTCTCTCATTGCAAGCGCATAGGTGTTGTTGACATTCGACATGTTCATCCAGTGAATGTCATTATTTTTGGCATCCAACTTTTTGACCTTCTCAAATGCTTCAACGGGATCTGCGATGGGCTCTTCTCCCATATATGTAATGAGGGCTGTGCCCGTATATTCCCACATCATATCAACCTGGCTGTTTTCGAGCGCTTTTCGCACGACGGTACTCCCAAGGTTATTCATCTGCTTCACATTAAAGCCTTCTTCTTTTAAAAGAAAAGCGGTCATTTCTGAAAGTAAGTATTGTTCCGTAAAGTTCTTACCTCCAACGGATATCTGCTTTCCCCCAATCCCTACACTTGAACACGAAGCGAGCATCGATAGGATTAGCACAATTCCGATGATACGAGATAGCTTTCTTTTCATGCAAACACCTCCCACCTTTACGTTTCTTGTGGCGGCTTTGAGCCTTTGGGTACGATTTTACGCTCAAGCAACCGAAGCAAATAATCTACAAATATCGCTAGCAATGTGACTGGAATGGCGCCTGAAATTAAATAGCCATTATCAAATAACTGAATGCCAGTGAAAATCCATACGCCAAGCCCGCCTCCGCCAACGACATAGGCGAGTGCTGCTGTACCGATATTTAATACGACAGCCGTACGAATTCCCGCAAGGATTGAGTAAGACGCATTTGGTAACTCAATTCGAAATAGAATTTGGATCGGCTTCATCCCCATTCCTCTCGCGGCATCGATCAAATTCTCATCAATCGAATCAATGCCCGCCACTGTATTGCGATACATCGGAAGGAGCGAGTAAATAAACAAGGCGAATACGGCCGTTTTAAATCCTATGCCTAAAATACTAATCATCAATGCAAGAACGGCAAGACTTGGAATGGTTTGTCCAAGATTCACCGTATTCGAGACGATCCACTCTGCACGTCGAAAACTCCTACGCGTAACAAGAATCCCAACTGGCAATGCGACACCAACAGCTAAAAGTGAGGAAACAAGCACTAGTTGCATGTGCTGCTTCAATAAATAAAGAAATGTACTTGATTGACTAAAGATATAGTCAAAATAGCTGTTGCTGATCGCCCAAATGAAGAACACCGCGACAATGCCATAGACGAAAAAGCTCACAACAAGGCTCATCACTTTTTTCTTATTCATCTCATCACCCCTTCTGCACCAGGGTAGGCTTTGCCTTAATTTCAAAGTGAAGGTACTTTTGAACAATATCAATCGTAATCGCACCAAGCTTATTTCCTTCATCATCGATCACAATCACCTGATCAGCTTCTTGATTTAAAAGCATCGATAACGTATTCCGCAAATCATGATTTACGTTAATTGTAATCGTATCTGAGATCGTTTCATCCATGTTTGCAAGTCCAATGACCTCTTGAAGATCTTGAATCGTATGTAGACTTAAGCTCTTAATGGCCCGGTCCTTCCCAAAAAATTCACGAACGAATTCATTTTTAGGACGAACAAGCATCTCAGAAGGGGTATCGTATTGCATCACTTCTCCACCGCGTAAAAGGACAATTTTATCCGCCATTTTAATCGCTTCATCAATGTCATGACTAACGAAAAGAATCGTTTTCTTGACTTCACGTTGAATTTGCAGAAACTCATCTTGAATCTTTTCACGAATGATTGGATCGAGTGCGCCAAAAGGTTCATCCATCAACATAACCGGCGGATCTGCTGCTAGTGCACGAATCACACCAATTCGCTGCTGCTGCCCTCCCGATAGTTCATGTGGATACCGCTTGCCAAACTTCTCTCCACTTAAACCGATCATTTCCATGAGTTTGTTAAATCGTTCTCGCTTCTCTTTCTTCTTCCATCCTAGTAGATCCGGGACAATCATCACGTTCTCTTCAATCGTCATATTTGGAAAAAGCCCATTGCTTTGAATGACATACCCAATTTTCCGTCTTAATGCGATTTGATCTAAAGACATCGAATCTTCACCATCAATCGTGATTTTCCCACCTGAAATCGTTTCTAGACGGTTCACCATACGAAGCAGCGTTGTTTTCCCACACCCTGATGGGCCGAGTAGCACGACAATGTTACCTTTTTCAACGGTGAAGTCCACTCCATCTACGGCAGTGACACCACCTTCATACGTCTTCGTTGTTTTATCAAATGTAATCATTTCTTCACCCCACTCCTTAGTTCGCAATGCTTTTTGGTGTATAGCGTTTTTGAATAAATAGCAAAATACCATCTGCAATCATTGCTAGAATTGCGACAGCAATTGAGCCGCTGATGATTAAGTAATTATCACCGCGTGAAATGCCTTGTGTAATCAGTACGCCTAAGCCACCCGCGCCAATGTATGCTGCGATGACACCGATCCCAATGTTAAGAACAACGGCCGTCCGAATGCCTGCCATAATAATGGGAAAAGCATTTGGAATTTCCACACGCAAAAGACGCTGACTCGTTTTCATTCCTAACCCCTTCGCAGCATCTCTCATTTCCGGATTAACGTTTCGAATTGCCGTATATGTATTTCGGATAATCGGGAGCTGCGAGTATAACACCAGCGCTACGAAAGCAGGTACAAATCCAATCCCCTGATTCACAATTGAAAAGACTGGGATCATCACTCCGAATAGGGCAATACTTGGAATCGTTAGCATGACAGAAGCAATCTGAAGAACGGTTTCAGCTAGATAGTCATTGGTCGTTAAGTAGATGCCAAGTGGAACGCCAATGATTAGCGCAACAAGAATCGCTAAGCCTACTAAAATCGTGTGCTCAATCGCCAAATCAAGTATACGAGGAGCATTCACCTCGAGAAATTTCATCCATTTGTCCAATACGATAGCCTCCTTCACTTTTATTTCCTATCATCCCCTCGAATCAGAGTTATACTACAAATTCGAAGTAGGAAGATAGCGAGTTCATCCATTTTTCACCTTGTCTACAGACTAGGACTATTTGTTATTACCCTATTACTAAAGTACTAATCCCATTTTTCTGCAAATTACCAATTTTCTGCGTGAGAAGACCTTACATCCCATTAAGAGATTAACCGAAAGCGCAGGATATTGGCCAAACTGAGATTTTATTGTCCAATTTTCATTTTTTTATTGGCCGAACCGCCAAAAGTCGTTCCCACAACAAGCATATGTCCATGATCTCAGGCGTACAATGACCTTTGTAGTACGGCCTCCATTATCTACGTCTAGAGACCTAGATAAAGTTTGGACCGGGGACCGCTGTCGCTCACTCGTAATTGCAGTAAATTTAAAAAGAACGAGGACGGAGTTTGATACCGCACTTACTATTTTAAGGAAACCGGGGGAAACTGTATGCCATCATTAACGAATTGGGCTTTTCGAAACAAAGCAGCGATGACATTGTTTGTTATCATTACGTTATTAGTCGGGACGGTTAGCTATTTTCTTTTGCCAATGGAGTTTTTACCTGAAGCGGATAATCCACAAGTCACAGTCGTGACACTAGGTCAGGGGTATGATGCAGGATCGATGACGACATCGGTCACAGAGCCCGTCGAACAGGCGGTTGCGTCGATTAATGGAAAAACCTCCATCCTTTCAACAACTGGCGAAGGCTTTTCACAAATTGTGATCAACTTTGACTCCAAAACAAATATGAAAGAAGCGAAGAACAATGTGCAAGATGCCATTAGCGCACTTTCGTTACCTGAAGGCATCGGAAAACCACAGGTGTCGCAGCTCAATACAACGATGATCCCTGTTGGTCAAGTGTCGCTTACGTTTGAGGATGGGTTAACGAAAACGAACATCGAAAAGGTGAACGATGAGTTTAAACCGCTTTTTGAAAATGAAGAAAGCTTGTCCGCTGCAAGCATCGTAGGTGAAAGCGGATCTCGCATTCAAATCAATTTAGATCAGGATAAATTGAAAGAGCTTCAACTACCAGTGAATGCGGTTATGGGTGTTCTGCAAGGACAAAACGTTTCAGCCACTGCTGGAAACAGTACAATTGATGGACAAAAAAGCACGATTAACATTACCGATAACCTGACATCGATTGAGGCGCTGGAAAATTTACCGATCCCGCTTCAAATGCCGGATGCGCCTTCTGTTTCTCTGAAAGAGATCGCATCGGTTGAGCAAGTAAAATCAGAAGAAATGATTGCACGTGTTGACGGGAAAGAAGCTGTTGCAGTTGTGCTTTTTAAAGAAAGCGATGCGAGTGCTGTAACGGCTGGAAATGAAGTCGAAGATACGGTGAAAAAAATCAACAAAGACTACCCAGGTGTGGAAGCGACAACGCTTTTTACAACTGGTGACATGGTAAAAAATTCGGTAACGAGCATGGCTCGTGAAGTTGGACTTGGTGCTTTATTTGCCACACTTGTGATTTTATTATTTCTGAGGAAATTTAAACCGACGCTCATTACGGCGCTTTCCATTCCACTTTCACTCGCCATTACGCTCCTTCTTCTCTGGCTTTCTGGCGTAACATTGAATATTCTTACGCTTGGCGGGGTGGCTGTGGCCGTCGGACGCCTTGTTGATGACAGTATTGTTGTTGTTGAGAATATCTTCAGGCGAAGTCAAAATGAGAAGCTATCTAAAACAATGGTGCTTAATGCCACAAAGGAAGTATCGAGAGCGATTACGTCTTCAACGCTCATTACGGTTGCCGTTTTCTTGCCAATGGGGCTAGTGAATGGCTCTCTTAGAGCTTTCCTTTTACCTTTTGGCTTAACTGTCACTTATTCTCTACTCGCTTCCCTTATTGTTGCGCTTACCGTCGTTCCACTTCTTAGTCGAGCGATGCTAAAGAACGCTACATTACCTGCACATAAAACGCCGGACCGCTATTTAAGCGTATTACGTTGGTCACTTAATCATAAATTCGTCCCAATCTTGTTAGCGATCCTCGTATTTGGTGGATCGATCGCGCTTTACATGACGATGCCAAAAGCAGCAACCGGTGCAAACGATGCTTCAATGGTATCCGTCAGTATGGAATTCCCAAGCGCAACGCCTGAAGAAACAAAGCAAGAACGGATGGTGGATTTTGAACAGACATTAGCTGACTTTGATGGCTATGAGCATATGGTTACCCAATATGGATCGAGCGAAGAAGATGCCCAGTATGGTCAGGTAAGCGATCCAGATACAGTGAATTATCTCTTTATTATGAAAGAAGACGCTGACGCAGAGAAATTCATTGACCAGGTGAATGAAGCCAAAAAGAATGAAAAGAACGTGACGATTGAAGCGAGCCCGTCTTCGATGTTTGGTGGCTCCTCGAATTCTTCTATCACGTACGATGTAGTCGGAAACAATACAACCGATATTCTAACTGCTTCTGATCAGATCATGAATGAAATGAAAGAAGTCGATGGGGTTCAAAAAGTCTCAAGCAATCAGGATAAAACGTCGCCCGTGTATACGGTTAATGTCAATACGGAAAAAGCCAACGCCGAGCAAACGGCCATGCAGATTCGAAGCTTGCTGAATCCACAGCCAATTGGTGCAATCGAGCTTTACGAGCAACAAACCCCAGTGTTTTTAAATGCTGGAATCAAAACAGATTCACTTTCTGAGTTAAACGATTTAACACTTGCCACGTCAAACGGCGTTGTTCCATTGTCTCAAGTTGCATCCATCACCACAGAAGAGAAACCGAGCACGGTGCTTCATAAAGACGGTGATTTGTATGCCCGGATTACAGCCGAAGTGACGCCAGAGGAGCTTTCAGTTATTGCGCAAAATATCGATCAGCGTGTAAATGATCTCGATTTACCGAATGGCGTTACACTTGCTACTGGCGGTGCCTCGCAGCAACAGGCAGATGATTTTAAAGATCTTGGCATGACCATGCTCGCGTCCATTCTCATCGTCTATCTCATTATGGTGCTGACCTTTAAGACTCTGCGCGCGCCACTTGCGATTCTGATGACGCTCCCGCTAGCATCCATTGGCGCCGTTCTTGGTCTACTGATTTCAGGTGTACCAGCTGATGCGACCGCACTGATCGGAGCGTTGATGCTCATTGGCATTGTGGTCACAAACGCGATTGTGTTAATCGATCGCGTGAAACAAAATGAAGAAACGATGATCATTCGTGATGCGATTATGGAAGCTTGCAGTACGCGCCTCCGACCGGTTATCATGACAGCGATCGCCACCATTTGTGCCATGCTTCCACTCCTGTTCGGTCATGCAGAAGATGGCAGTCTCGTATCAAAGTCACTTGCCGTTGTCGTCATCGGCGGTCTTTCTGGCGCTACGGTTCTAACACTCGTCATCGTACCTGTTTTTTATGAACTGCTTTATTTCCGAAAAGCAAAGCGAGAGCGCAAACAGGAAGTCGTGACAGAGCAAAGTGTCGCAAACTAAAAAAAGGCAAACGGTTTTTTAAAGCCGTTTGCCCTTTTATTATTGAACAATCACACCACACGCAATTCGATCGCCCGCATCTCCAGACGGCTGTGATTCCATATCATCTGCGCCCGCATGAATCACTAGAGCTGTTCCACCTTCTTTTAGAAGTGAGTTCTCTTCTCCGGCATTTAGTGTTACGTTATCATTCACAATCTCAGTTTGAATCGTTCCATCTATATCCCCTGCATGCGGTCCATTTTCTGATTCCGTACCATGGTCTACGTCTTCAGGATTATAATGCCCTCCAGCAGATTTAAAGTCAGGCGCTTCACACGAGCCGTTTTCATGAATATGAAAACCGTGCTCTCCTTCTGGTAAATTACTGACATCAAGACTGATCATTGTAGCACCATCGTGCTCCTTCAGTTCTGCAGTTCCGATCTCTTCATCATCCTGGTTCTTCATACTTACCGTGATTGTTTCCATCGGCTCTTCACTTTGCTTCTCCCCTGTTGTCTCAGGTTCATTTTCGATCGTTCCTTCTTCATTCTCGCCACCGCAAGCAGCAAGCACAAACATGACACTTAGGATTAATCCAAGTACCATCCATTTTTTCATTTAACTAGCTCCTTTCTTCCCTTCTACTCCCCATGATGACACGACTTTCATTTTCGTAAACGGGATCACCCTCAATTCCACCCATTTGCCTATCCTATTTTACGAAAACAAGCCTTTCGCATGATGTCTTCAAATCATTTTTCTAGTTAAAAAGACAGAACTTAATATCTTGAATTAAATTATCTTGACTTCAAGATAAAAATAAGATATCTTTAATTCATACTAAAAAGCACCAATCCTTGAGGAGGAATTTTTCATGAAAACATTAACACTAGATAAGGTTCACAGTAGCTTAGATTTTCAAATCAAACATATGATGGTTTCAAAAGCAAAAGGGGAATTCACTGACTTTGACGTTGATTTCAATGGCGATCTTAATGACCTTACAGCTGCAAACATTAAAGTAACCATCTCTGTAAAATCAATTGATACAGGTAACGAAGACCGTGACGGCCACCTTCGCTCTGGTGATTTCTTTGAAGCCGATCAATACCCGAACATGGTATTCGAAAGCAAGTCGATCAAAAAGAAATCAGACGAAGAATATGATGTAACTGGCAACTTTACCATTAAAGGCGTGACAAAAGAAGAAACGTTCACCGTTGAATATAATGGAACATCGAAAAGCCCGCTCGATGGTAGCACTGTCGCTGGTTTTGACGTTTCTGGTAAAGTTAACCGTGAAGCATACGGCATGACGTATAATGCAGCCATTGAGACTGGCGGTTTCTTGCTAGGTAGAGATGTTAAATTTGAAGGAAACTTTGAGTTTGTTGTAGCAGACTAATCGTATAAAAGGCCCCATCCACTTTGGTAGTAGGATGGGGCCTTTTTTTTATATGTTCTATCCTACTCCACTGAACCTTCCTGCATATGCATCACTTCCCACAGATGACCATCTAGATCCTGGAAGCTCCAGGCATACATGAAACCATGATCAATGGCTTCATTTGAAGGACTTCCCCCGGAGGCTAGTGCTTGCTTCACAATCTCATCAACCTCATCATTGCTTTCAGCTGATATCGCCATAATCACTTCCGTTGATAACTTCGCATTTACTAGCCCCTTCTGAGTGAATGTTTGAAAGAACTCTTCAACGAGCAGCATCACAAACGTATTTTCATTGATGACCATACACGTGGCATTCTCATCTGTAAATTGTGGATTAAATTGAAAACCAAGCTCTGTGAAAAAATGAATCGACTTATCCAAGTTCTTTACCGGTAAGTTAACAAACACTTGCTTTGCCGTTCGAACCAACTCATCACCTCATTTAGGATAGTAAAGTCGCTTATTGAATTCGTCACTGATGGTCGACTTTCCTTTTAGTAGGATCATCTTTCACTTAACTTATCAAAAGTTTCCCGATTTGTAATATCGTTTCAACAATCGATGAATACTACCCATTAAGGGAGGTATTTAAATGGATCGACAACAGCAATTTGAACACATTCTTTCATTAAAAAAAGAACTGGAAGATGCAACCATAAATTACTGGCATCAGTTCTCCGACTATAGCACGTGGCAGTTTTGGACTATACTCGCTATGCTAATCGTACCTCTTATCGTGTTGTATTTCCTGATCGATCGTAAGAATATCTTTCTCCTTGGCTTTTTTGGCTTTTCTGTTCATATCCTTGCTTCCTACTTGGACGCATTAGGGGTCAGAAAATCATGGTGGGATTACCCATACATCGCCATTCCTCAACTCCCAGCAAGCATTGGCATCGATGCTGCCTTCATACCCGTTTATTTTATCTTGCTTTATCAATGGTGCTTAAATAAGGAGAAAAACTACTGGCTATATGGTACGCTTTCTGCCATTGCGTTTACATTTATCTTTAAACCGCTTTTAATAGGACTCAATCTTTTTGAACTGTATACAAATTGGTTCGTCCTTTTAGCGGCCTACTTATTTGTCGTTTACGCCGCCAAGCTAATCACCAATCTTTTTATTAGGATGTCAGAAAAGGCATAATGAGCTCTAGAAAAAAGGCAAATGTGGGTCCTTTATTTAAGCGATACGTCCTTCTTAAAACTCTGTTGATTTGGATGCGTTTCAACGATTCGCTTTTCCAATTCTTCAATAAGCAGTTTCTTTTGCTTTAAATGAGAAAGGACAATATTATATTGGGGATAGCCCATTCTTACATTCATTCTAGATAGCTTTTTCATCTTATTTGGCATTAACTTTGCATAGCGTTCTTCATCTTTCAACACAAGCCCTATAAACGAATTGCTATGCATGCGATACGGGATAAACGCTTCAATGTCTTCCCATCGAATGTTTATTTTATCTGTTGGGAGCACATATAGCTCCAAATCCTCGGGAGTTAGGGTTACATGGGGGTGACCTGTAGCGATTTTTTTAGCATACATTGTGAGAATAAACAGGAAAAAACCACCACAAAGTAGCATAATGAATGCAAACAAAAAGCTACCTGCTTGAAATAAAGTATAAGAAAAATACCCACCCGCCCCTACGAACAACAAGCATCCGACCATTAATAAGAGTAATTTTCTTTTTGATTCGTAGAACTTCATCACCGTTTCTTCCACTACCCTTCCCCCTTCACGAGTTAAAATCTCCTATTTAATACCCTGGTCTCACAGATCTCAATCCATCATTTTCTATATTATGGGATATTTTTAAATAAACGTGAAAGCATCCTTTTCTACTCATCACATTTTTTTTAATAAGCTGGAGATAGTAGTAATAACCGCGGAATGATCGGAGATGGCAGTGGAGATGAAAACGAGCAAGCAAATTAATTCAGTTCAATTTCTCTTTATCATTTTCCAAACCCAAGTAGGAGTAGGTATACTCTCCTTACCTGGAACACTCCATTCCACAGCTGGAAACGATGGCTGGATCTCGATCATAATGGCTGGAGTAGGCTTTCAAGTCGTTATCTTCGTTCTGTATTCTTTAAGTAAACGATTTTCTACCTTATCGCTCTATGAGTATGCACCAAAAATCATGGGACGATTGATCGGCACAATGATTTCGATCGGTTACATTTTATTTGCAGGATTAACGGCAATCCTCGTGCTCCAACTATTTCAAGTAAGTATTAACACTTGGATTCTGCCTCGAACTCCTTCAATCGTAATCCTTTCTCTTCTATCAATCTCAGGCGCCTATCTTGTCTCTGGGAGAGTAAAAGTGCTCGGTCGATTCAATCAATTCGTCACGATCTTAGTTGTCCCTCTCGTTGTAATGATTCTAGTCGCATTAAGGTACTCCGATATCCGTTACATCCTTCCCATTGCTGAGAACGGCTTAAGTCCGATCCTAAAAGCCACACCCGAAGGGTTCTTTTCCATGATTGGTTTTGAGATGGCTTTATTTGTTTTTCCTTATTTAC
Source organism: Bacillus sp. es.036 (assembly GCF_002563635.1). Lineage (NCBI taxonomy): Bacteria > Bacillati > Bacillota > Bacilli > Caryophanales > Bacillaceae > Bacillus > Bacillus sp. es.036. Next base: position 357,697 of record NZ_PDIZ01000001.1, on the reverse strand, counting down.
AAAACAAAGGAAAAGAAGCACTCGTTAGTTTAACGCTCTCCAACGTTGCGGTGACGTGCTTTTACTGCCTAATTACGATTTCAACATATGTGTATTTTAGCCCAAGGCAGTTTGAAACGATTCAAGATCCTACCGTTTATATGTTAAAAGGAATCTCTTTTCTAATCGTTGATCGGATTGATCTGCTGTTTCTATCAATTTGGACCGTATCCGTCTTAACCTCTTTTGGATCATATTTATACATTTCTTCTGAGGGGGTTAAGACGCTTACAAAACGAAAGAGAGCAACGTGGCCAATTATCATAACGACCTTTCTCATATTGGCTATTTCTCTTGTTCCTCATGATATGTTCACAATTGAAACCCTTTCAAACTTTCATGCCACTGCCAGCTATTTCTTTGTATTTGGAATTCCATTACTTTTGTTAATCATTAGCACAATAAGAAAAACAGAGCTTAAGGATAAACCTCAGTAAGCTCTGTTTCACGATCTAATTGCAGTTATAGGCTTTTAATCTTTGTCCAACGTAGATTTGGTTCGGGTTTGAAATATTGTTCAGTGAAGCAAGGTAGTTCGTAGTTAAACCATATTTAGAGGCAATTTCTGATAGAGTGTCACCATATTTCACCGTATAATAAACCGGTCCAAAACATCCAGCTGGCGCATTGACTACAGGTCCTTTTGCTTCAACTGTAGGGGTACTTACCTGTGCTGCTCCAGCTAATAATCCAACTGAGACAAATGAAATTGTTGCGAATTTTGCGAGCTTCTTCATTCTACTCCTCCTCGATATGTATTCTTCTCATCTGATTTTCACCAAATAAGTATACTAACATCATATCTCGAAAATGGATAATTTTGTATTGGGAAAAAGAGTATAATTTATTTGGAAGATCCTACTGTTTTATTTCATTGTTGCCCAATAGGATTAATGGTCCCTTTAAAGTAGACTTGGCTTTCTACCTGACGCTCAGTTGCTTTAACCCTACGTATAAAACCGTGCATAAAACTATTAACAAACACGCCTTTTTATGGTATTGATTAGATAAGGAATTTGAGTTCCCTTAATTTCACAGAAACACAACACTAAAAAAGAGAATGCGATGAACTATCATTTTAGCCTGGGCACTTGAATGATAGGGAGCAAGTAGTGCAACCGGCTCCTTAAAAGGAGAATGAACATGAAAAAGTGTACATTGCACGGGCACGCTCATTTATTTTCTTATCAATCACTGCAATTGATGGAACTTCTCCGTCATCACGATCCATCTTCCTTTCATCACTCCGTTCAATCCACAAGTTATTATATTGATTTTTGCTTGCACTACAATCTTCACTCCCTATTGAAGCCGATCATCCTTCAGTCCGTTCTTTTACACGACATAGGAATGCTACTTGTTCCAAAAGAGATTCTTCAACAGAATAGACCACTCACTCTTTCTGAGAAAAGGGAGCTGGAACAACATCCAGAACTTGGCATAGAGCTTTTATGTGACTATCCAGAAATTGATTTCGAGCCTTCCTTGGTCTTGCATCATCACGAAAATAATGACGGATCAGGATATCCAGATCACATGTTGAAGGAACAGCTGCCGTTTGCAGTAAATCTCCTTCGTGTGATTGATAGCTATACCGCTATGACTATGGACCGACCTTATCGGGCAAAGCGATCAGATCAAGACGCCATCCATGAGCTTAAGGAACATCGAAACCTGTATGATGCTCGATGCACTTTCTTGTTTGTTGCCTATATGGAAAAGCGATTAAAGGGGAAAAATATTCTGCTTCATTATTTTGATTATGTACCCCATCAAAAATGAAAAGGAGCACATCCTTTATCGTTTCAGCCACAACAACAAATGAGGGAGGTCATCAGAATGATGTTTCTTACAAATCAGGAGCTGTTCATTGCCTATTGTGATGCGTATAAGCTTCAACTTGATCAAGCGTTTATCGAAATGTTAACTTCTGAAATTTATCGCAGGGGGCTAACTCCTCCTGATGCACATATGGATTGTTATGAAAAAGCGAGAATGGTTCGGTAGGTCGCCGTAACTTAAAAGAGCTTACTCGCATTTCCGTAAGCTCTTTTATGGTGTGATAAACCATTCCCAATTATTTTCTTTGAAAATGAATTGATCACGCTTACATAAGTTTACATTTTCTAGAACGAGGTACTAGTTTAAAGAATGTACTCCAGAAAGGAATGAGTTTGGATGAAGGAATCAATTCCAGAAATCACGTTGAATGATGGCCTTACTTTACCTGCGATTGGATTTGGAACTTACAAATTAAACGGAAATCATGGTGCAACTGGCATCACGAGTGCCATTGATGTTGGCTACCGCCTCATTGATACCGCGTATAATTATGAGAATGAAGGAACGGTGGGTGAAGCCATTCGTCGTAGCACGGTACCAAGAAACGAATTGCGCATCACATCGAAACTACCAGGTCGCTACCAGGAATATGAAAAAGCGGTCACCGCTATTCAAGAATCACTTTATCGCGCCAATTTAGATTACTATGATTTGTACCTCATCCACTGGCCAAACCCGAAACAAGGTCATTTTGTAGAAGCGTGGCAAGCTTTAATTGATGCAAAAAAATGGGGCTTGATTCGCTCGATTGGCGTATGCAACTTTCTCCCTGAGCACTTAGAACAATTGGAAAATGAAACGGGAGTAAAACCGAGCATCAATCAAATCGAATTGCATCCCTTCTTCAATCAAGAAGAGCAAAGAAGATGGCACGAACAAAACAACATTAAAACAGAATCCTGGAGTCCACTCGCTCGAGTGAATGACATTTTAGAAAATGAAACGATTTCGCAAATCGCGAACCAGCATAACAAGTCCGTCTCGCAGATTATTTTACGCTGGCATTACCAATTAGGATCAATTCCGATTCCTAAGTCTTCCTCCCCAGAACGCCAGCGTGAGAATTTAACCATTTTCGATTTCGAATTAAATGAAACTGAAATGGCTATGATGGCGGAATTATCACGCCCTGATGGTCGGATCAATAATCAAGATCCGGCTACTTACGAAGAATTTTAAAAGAAAGGATATCCCTCCTGAAAGTCAGTGGGATATCCTTTTTTATCTCATTATTTAAGATGCTTTGTATAGACAATGGGCGCATCCATGCCTTCCTCATCCTCTTCTTTTAATTCAATCAAAGCGACTGCTTCAATTTTGCCAAAGATGGGTTTAACTTCTGAAAAACAATATTGAAACACACGAGCTAAATCATCAGACTCGAGCTGATTTGCTACCGTGCAATGAGGAATCCATTTACCTGGTAAATATAACGAATTGGCACTCCCATTAAAGTCTTCAAAATGACGATTATGAGCGGAATGAAGGGAAAGTAAATTTTCCGTTACGGTAGGCGCTAAAAAGATTGTTCCATAGTTTAAGAACGAACTAACCGTATTAAACGTAAGCTCCACCTTCTCCACCTCTTCATAAAAGGCATCGATTTTTCTTATGTATTCTTCCTTATCTAACTGCTCATAACTTGCGAGCGTGATGTGTGGTCTACCGTCTTTCACTTCATCAATATAATAGGAGAGAGATTGTTCCTTAAGCTCCTTCCATATTCCTTTCACCTGTGCTTCTGTCTGTTCATCAAAAAGGGCTATGAACCAGTACACGATTTAGCCGCCTTTCTCCTTTTTATTTTGTTCTCTAGTCCTCCCTTCCCCTTAAGGTAATCATTGAACCTTTCATACACGACAAAGTTGAAACATCGACTGCTCTTCCCCAAATCGTTCGAGCTGTCCCACACATGTCATCCCTACTTTTTGTAACAGACGACAAGATGACGTATTCCGCGTTTGCGTCTCTGCCACGATCTCATCTAAATTTAATTCGCTAAATCCATACTCCATCACGTAGGTTACGACTTCCTTCGCATACCCTTGGCCCCAAAACTCTGGCAAAAATTGATACCCTACTTCTGTTTTCACCCCATCATGATACGTATCTAGAAAAACGATACCGATAAAATCCTGTGACTCCTTTAGAAAAACGGTCCAATAAGAAGAGCGATTTCGGGAGTGCATCATGCTGTTAAATCCTTGTTGAAATGTTTCATCATCAACTGTTCCACCTAAATACTTTCGAACTTCTTCACTTTTATACAGCATTTTAACATGTTGCTTATCCGTTTCCGAAAATAACCGAAGTTGACATCTTCCTGTGATCATTAAATTCTCCTCCTGATTTCTCTTTCGCTAAATGAAATCTAAGCGGGTATTCTACAACCTATGATTCAAGTAACTTTCGATTAATCAAAACCGCAACAATTCCAAACAAAATCACCATTGCTACTACGATGATCGTCCCTTCATTAGCAAAATCGACTACGCTAAGGATGATCGTAAGTAAACCTAACGGAACAAAAAATAGCAAGCCGACAAACGTGCCTAATAGGGATTTATTTTTCACCATCTTTTCATTAAATCCTGCCAATAACCACGTTTGTTTCTTCACCCCCACCAAATAAGAAACGATTAAGAGAGCGACCCCGATGATGAATAAACCGACATCCATATTGAATCCTCCTTTTCTCGCATGCTTTTCGGCTATTTCACAAAGCTGAACCGAGAGCATTTTGCACCATTCACAAGAGCCAAAAGAAGTTAGTTAGAAACAATGAAAGTAAGAAAACAACGATCACTCCAAGTTGAAAAAGCGTAAAAAGATAGTCATTTTTATTCTCTGCATACCGCTTCTCCATAATCGCTCTTACTGTTTCCGTTACAATGATAAATCCAAACATGATGATGTGAGTCTGAAGATACCAGAGCGGTTCTAAAGGAATACGCTCTATATTAATAAATAAACCACTGATCAATAGCAACATGAAACTAATCCGAATCGTCCAATCCAGTTTTCGATGTGTATCGTTCACATGGTTATAAGAAAACATGCTTTTCTTTTCAACCTTAAGCCACTTACGTAAAGCTTTTTTCAAATAGTAGAGACCCAGCCCGAAAGTAGACAGGACCAATATAACGGTGACCCAAAAAGTCTCCAATAGCGTACTCCTTTCAAACGTTGGTTCATCTGAATCCTATTACTACCATTAGCGGGATTCAGAACAGCATCCAAACACCTTTCCCTTCGCGATTTTACATAAAATGTTTTTTATCTAGGTAACCTCTCTACGAAAACGTATCGAAATAAGTTTCATTTTTAAAGCCTGAATACATACTTGAAATTAACACACTCTAAAAACAGCTATTGAATGCAATTGAAAGGAGTACAAATCATGGCACTGACTACATTACTCATACGACTCTCTCTTTCATTTATCACATTACTGTTATTAACAAGAATCATGGGAAGAAAAGAAATTTCGCAGATGACCTTTTTTAATTTTGTATCAGCCATCGCCCTTGGAACGTTAGGCGCTTCTCTTGCCATTGACTCTTCGTTAAGCGTGAGAAATGGGATGATTGCTCTTGTTGCCTGGACCCTATTTACTATTCTTATGGGATATGCGGATTTAAAATCAAAAACAATGAGATTAGGAGTTAAAGGAAGTCCAAAAATCGTTGTTCGTAATGGAAAAATTATGGAGAACGAGCTACGTAAACTTCGACTCGACCTTGATTCTCTAAACCTCTTACTTCGAAAAAAGAACGTCTTTTCTCTGAAAGACGTCGACTATGCCATTTTTGAAACCGATGGAACGTTATCCGTCTTAAAGAAAGATAACAAGCAACCGGTAACGAAAGGAGATCAAGGTATTACTTCAAAAGCGCAAAAGATCTATCCCATCTCTGCACCCTTGATTGAGGACGGTCAACTAAATCGGAAATCCTTAAACGAAATGAATGTGGATGAAGGATGGCTACTTCAACAAGTTCAGGCAAAGGGGATTCAATCCGTTTCAGACGTGTTTTATGCAGAATTACAAAAGGATGGTTCACTGTTTATTGATAAACGGGATGATCGCTTGCATTAAAGAAGCTAGGAAATATCACTGTTAAATAAAAAGACGTCAACTTTAATAAAGATGAACGTCCTTTTGTCTTTCTAACATTATCCTTTAATCCCCGCTAGATTTAACTCGGTCAATACCATTGTAAGCTCGTTTAAATTGTGAATCACTCGGTCTGCCTGATCGAATTCCTCTTCTTTTGCAAAATCAAAATGACAGCCGATGGAAACGAATCCATTGTCTTTCGCTGCGTTTATATCAGATAAGCGATCCCCTACAACTACCGCGTCCGTTAGCTCATATTTCTCTGCAATCTTTTGAACTAAATCAGATTTTTTTAAAGAGTCCACGCGTTGGATGCTAAACGTTTCTGTAACCCAATGATCTAACCCGTAGTGACGCACGATCGCTTCCAAGTAATCAGATAAACCATTACTTGCGATGTAAATGGCACACTGATTTTCTTTTAACGACGAGAAAACTTCCTTCACATTCGGATACAGCTCACCTTTCCCATCATTAATATTCACAATCAACCGCTTTAAAAAATGAGCATCCGTTCGTTCTCTTACTTCCATCGAATGATCCGGCAACAAAGCTTCCCATACTTTTGGTAACGGGACGCCCATGATTTCACGGTATTGTGCAATCGGCGCTTCCCCATCCCATTGGTTAATTGATCTTAAATATTGAAACGTGTCCTCTAAGGATAATGCGAGAATTTTATTTGTTTGAAAAAGCGTTCCATCCATATCAAAAATGACGGCTTGCATGATGACTGTCTCCTCCTTAATCCACTACCACTAGACACTGACTATCTAGTTGATCATTAGACTTTTTGTAAATGCGTCTCTTTAAATTGAGATGGGTACTTTAAACCATAGCCTACAGTTCGATCCATTCCGATATGGGCAATCCAGATGAGGCTGAGTGCGAGAAGTAAATCTAGGTTCAAACTCACACTTAGGATGAGAAGAATAAATGGAAATACGTACGTATGGCCAATATTATAGATCAGAGCACCGATTCTATTGTTCATCACGTATCCTAGCATAAAGAGATCGGGCAGGAATAAACAAAGAAAGAACAGCCACCAACTTGCATCGATTGATGCGTAGAAGTACAAAGAGCCAAGTAAAACGATTAGCCCTTCCAAATGCAATAAACCTTTATTCATCACGTGGCCTCACCTTCTATCATTTTGCCGATTCAAGCTTCATTAGCGCAGTGACTATTGCTCGTTATCCTCCGTTAATTCCAACTTAAACACAACGGCATATTCCGCCTCTTCCACTGAGTTCGGTAAGGTTGATTTATTTTCATTACTATCGCTAGTTCATTTTGACTCCCTCGAGCATATCCATCCAGTTCCCCAAGTGTAAGAAAAGATTTCTCTTCTTTCATATCTAGTGAGCTTCATCACTTTTCCTTATATAGCTCCTGTACAGCCATGGTCAAGTCAACATCTTCTTTTAAATGGAAAGGGGTCCACCTCACATATTTGTCGGGTTGTATCCCTTTTTCACTCATCCCTTTTCCTTCATCTACACGAGACGACTTTGACGTCGGATACATCAGTTGAAAGCGATTATTCCATACGTTAAAGGCGACATTTGCGTAATCATTCATCCCTAACGTTGGTCTACCTACTACCGTTACCTTAGAAGAATGCTTACACGCTTCGACGAAAGAATCCCCAGAGCTTCCACAGAATACATCTGATAGAATAATAACCTTACTAGGACCTGATTTGGTTTCAAAGACAAGGTCCTCTTCTAATTCGGATAAGTTAAGTTCAACAAATCCTTCTCCTCGATGATGATCTAATTCTCTTATCATCACCTCTATTTGACGCCGGGTTTCTTCATCCTGGATTGAAGCCAATGCCCCTTCAAGCATTTGAATTCTTAACTTAACATTTCTCTCGGTACAAAGAGTTAAAGCTGTGACATTGGAAAAATCACGAAGATCTACTTTTCCTCCCTCAAATAAATAAGGCAGCAATTCAAAATACGCAAGATCACTTCCCCCTCTATTTAATCGCACGTCAATAATTAAGAAGGGATAGGTTGATAGTTTGTCTTCGTTATGACGAATCAATTTCCCAATCGCGTCATGATTCATAAAATCAGTTATTTTCATATAAAGAATATCTTTTTGTAATTCTTGAATGCTATATTCTGCTCTATATGGAATCGCCTCGTATGACCTTAATGCTAAAGAGGCCTGATCACCTTGTTTCGTTTCAATTTCTGCTACTTCAAAGCGTTGTAATAACGGTTCCCACTTTTGTCTTTCAGGAATAGTTGTTCGAAGCTCTTTTGCATATTTCTTAGCTATTTCTGCAATGCCCATTCCATCTAATGCAACGATCTGATCACCAGTATTGATTCGCTCCTCATTTGATAAGGAAGTGACATAGAGCTTGTCTTCAAACCGTCTTACCGTAAATCCGATATCCTTTTTCGGATTAAGAAGATCCGTAAAACCTGTATGTAAATCGTTAAAGTCCAATAAATAGTTTTGCACGAGGTCAACCAATTTACGATCGTCCATGTCAATGAACTGATCTAAATAAAATTCTGGTTGGTCCCACCCAGCTTTATCCTCATAACCTGCGTAATCATGATGCATCAAATCAATAATGTCATGAAACATCTTCCGGTATGTTTCATCGCTTGCCTGCAAAACCATGCTGTTAGTTATCTGTTTACTCAACGATTCTCTCACTCCTTTAAAATTCGCACTTAATAGAAAGCAATAACCGTCATAATCAAACTAATAATCGTATATAGTAAGGAACCATAAAACACAGCTCCAACATTCACTTTCAGTTCGCTATCTCTTTGAATTTTCCACCCTGCTTGACTCGCTTCAAAATTTGTTGCATCTGAAAGAATCCCTCCACTACTATTAAAAAAATAAAGGATTACTGATAAGCCAATTCCAATGAGAAAACTCCATTCAAAATAAGAAAAAGAAAAGAATGCGCTTGCTGCCCATACGATTAGACCAATTATAAGAGATGCTAGTATCGCCTTACCGATTACCTTTTTCAAAAATACCCCTCCTACCCTAATTCATTCTACGTCTATTTATCGCTAAAGGTTTCATTTTTTTACAGAATATTCAAACGAAAAAGGTGATAACAGGCTAGAAGCTTTATAATAGCGATTATCAAAAAAATAAGGATAGCTCCGAATTTATTTAGAGGATTTAGAGCCTTTAAGCCACTCCTCAATGGCTGAAATACAAGTACTTCCCCTATTCAATAATTTCTCCACTTAAAAACCTTGTCTGACAATAAGGGCAACGATAGATGTCATTTAGATCTTTATCGTTGTCAAATCGTACCGGCAATCTTCTTTTGCACACCGGACATCTCCAAAAAAGAAACGTCATTATAAAAAAGAGGCTTAGAAGCGAGACCCCTAACAAAGTGACCCACCATCCCCCAGCAAAACTTCCCAGGATGTTTAAAGGCATGGAAATAAATAAAAAGACAAGTGAAATCCTTCTATATCTCATGATGTCTCTCACTTTTGGTGCCACAAAATCACTCACCTAACCATCATTCCATATACTTAGCAACTAACTCATAGCATCTTTCTCTTGTAAGACTTGCTTGCGTTGCGACATATTCTAATGATTCGGTCGTACCACCTTCGTATTTAAGTGAGGCTTTTTTGGCAGCTTCATCTCTATGCTCTACCCATTTTCGCTGTTCTTCTCTTAATTGATCCATCTCATCCGAAGGAAGCTGTGCCTGAAGCACTCCATATATTTCGTTCAACATCTTATCCCAATTTTGATACCTTTCCGCCTCTTGTTCTTCCATTTCTACCATCGTTTCTTTCACTTCTACATTTCGATCAGATTCATACATGCTATTTAGTTTCTTGAAGTATTTTTCTTTTTGATTTTCCACGTTCTCATCGTTAGGTTGATCGGATTTCTCAGATTCTCCATTAGTTGAATCTTCCGTTGTAGGAGTTGAAGAATCCTCTTGCTCATTTACCTCTATATCGTCAGCACTCGTATCTTCTACTTCTTCTTCAGCTGGAGCATCCTCTTCTGTTACTTCAGGTGGTGTGTTATTTGATGGCTGGTTGTTCGATTGAGCACTAGACTCATTAGTTGAATTTCCGCAGGCAGACAAAGCGACTAGAGCGAAAGTTAACATGAGCATGGATAGTTTCGTTTGCAATTTCATTTGATAAATCCTCCATTTTAAATGTAAAAATCGTATGAATGAACTTCCGTTTTAGATATTACCAATTATTTCAAAACATGAAGAATATTTCAATTACTTATTTCAGACCCTATCTCCTAACTCAAAGAAAAAAAGCACAATCTGCGATTGCGCTTTTAGTCGATCGTTGCCCACATTTCTTCTGGATTTAGTTCGTAGATGTTATTCTCTCGGTACATAAAATGATTGATAATAAACTCTCGACGAATTGTCGCAAAGTCAGGATGGAACCGTTTGATATACTCATTTATTTCTTTCTCGGGATATTTTCTCCCTCGTTCTAATCCATTTATCAAGTGCTTTAGAATAATAATCTTTTTCTTTCGTTGAGAAGGGAGGTGCTTTAACGTTCCATCTGCTTCGATAAAATTATTAACGACAGCTTGCGCTTTCAATGCATCGTCCTCCTTGTCTTGTTCAGGCTGGTAAAGCATCTTAGGTAATGCTTCAGAATAAGAGCGAAATTTTTTCTCATCAATATAATAGTAAATTGTATTCTTATCTCTACGCTGATACACAATGCCAGTATCTCTTAATTTCGTCATGTGATGCGTGATCGTAGGTGCTTTCAATCCCAGCTTGCCAGCGATCGCTTGTCCGTGGAGAGGTCCCGTCGCTAGTAACGAAAGAATTCGTATGCGCGTTGGATCACCAAGTGTTTTATGAAAATTGACTAATCTGTTTAACTGCAATCTATTTCACCTCCCATCTAATTAGGTAAACACCTAATTAGATGATAATCTAACTTAAATGATTCGTCAACAAAGGAAAACGACCTAGAAAAAGGTCGTTTTCACTCACAGCTTTGTCTCTTGTTATTACGACATTTCAAATAATCTTCCGAAACAATCGCAAACATTTTTAAATCATGAAACTTCCCTTTCGCAAACATCGCGCTTCTCATGGTTCCTTCAAATAACATACCGACCTTTTCCATCACTCGCGCAGAACCTTCGTTTTCAATGAAACACCTTGCTTGAATGCGTTCTAACTGAAGCTCTTCAAATCCATAGGTAATGATTCTCCTGGCAGCTTCCGTCATATACCCTTTTCCCCAGCATTCCTCTGAAAGCACATAGCCGATTTCCGCGTTTCCATGACGTTCTTGAATCGTAACAAAATCAATTGTTCCAACAAGCTTTCCAGTTGATTTTAACTCCATTCCCCACAATGCTTTCGTTCCTTGTTCATATCCTTCTACAATCATATCTACAAACACCCTTGTGTCCGCTACCGTCTGATGTGTTTCCCAGCTTACCTGTTTCGAAACGTTCGGATTCGAACCATAATCAAAAATAGCTGGGATATCATCCGTATTTATTTTCCGTAGATGAAAATGTTCTGTTTCTAGATTTGGTAACCCTTTCATAATGGTGTTCAAAAAAAACCTCCTCTACGACTTAATAGACTTAGCCGATCAAATTCTTATTGTGACTTTTTGAATTTCCCCCATCAAATAAACATATACAACCATTTCATTAAGATCAAAGTGAAAAAGATAAGCACAATGCTTTTTAATTCAGCAGTTGGGGAAGGCTGCTTCCCTTTTTCTCGTACTTTTCGTCTATACTCATTCTGAATTTTAAAGAAATCCTTTTTCTCTTTCTTTTGACCCTTCATCTGAGTACCTCCCAGGAAAAAACCAAACTTGGTTCACCTTACAGGTAGGAGCTAATTACATCCGTTTCAGTTTTATTACTCTGACAGCTATTTTGCATTGATATTACGTTACATTTTAACATATTATTCCACAATCCATTCACACATCTTTACTCGCAAAAAAACCTGAGCAGGAACTCTCCCCACTCAGGCTGATCGGCGTCTTTAAGAACCTTTATGAAAGAAAGGACATTTCCCTTCAATTGGCGTCACGTCGTCACCGATAAACGATTGTTTCCATTCATTATGATCGGGGTCGCCGAAATGACTAATATCCGGGTGCTTCGGAAGCTGGTCCCACGCCTCAACGCGGGCACGAACTTTCTCACGAGACATGATGCCTCCTTTTTCAGTACCTTCCAGTCCTTGAAAAATAGCGCGTGGTTGAAATCCGAGAATCAGACTATTGCCAAGGTTTCTCGTTTTACGCTGCTTGTAAGCTGGCGCATTGCCAAAGGTAAAGATCGGCTCTCCAGCAAAGTGGAAGTCCCATAAGTAGTGCTCTGGATCTTTCGGTGCATCGCTCGGCCACGGAAATCGATCGTGATTATGTAAATATTGAAGGATATCCCAGAACTGCGATCGATACTCATCAATGGACTGTTCTTTGCTTTCGGGCTCTACAAAAATAAATAAGCCGTGTCTAATCTTTGTGGGCTTTTGAAATAAGCTTAGAAAGCTTTCAACGGCCTCCGGTAAATTCGACCAATCTTTATGCTCAATATATGCATAGCGAAGTTCACCTTTCAGCTGAGCGGTTCGTCCAAAAAAACAAGGGAAGGTCGGATCTGTTACTAATTGGCTGAAGGTTTCATACTCTGCCTTGAGCCAATTTGGAAGATCTTCACGTGTTTCAATATCCTCTTTCGTTAACAAGTAGCGACTTTCTGTTTTTAACATCCTCACGTCTCCTCTTTTTTGAGTTGGCTAGCGACAAAATCGACTCCCGCTAGAAGATCAGCTTCGTTCTAGCGGAAGTGTACAGCAGCGAAAGGACCCACCAGATTTAATAATCTCAGAGAAATCAACCGGAAGAACGCGGAACCCATGCGCCGTTAAGATGCGATTCAAGCGTTTATTTTGCGAAAGACTGACGATCTTCCCCTCTCCAATTGAAAGCACATTCGGTCCCATATAGAACTGTTCTTCCTCTGTAACGTGAATTAACTGAAATCGCGCTTCCAATTTTCTTAAATCATCTTTTGTAAAAGCAGGTGGATAAACAAGCGCGATATCTTTACTAATAATGTTAAATACGCAATCCAGGTGAAGGATATCCTCTCTTAACGACAATGGTTCAACGGTATAAGCTGGCAAACGCTTTTGTAGTTCTTGAATCGCGACTTGTGACGTTCGGCCACTATTTCCAACCCAAATCGTGGAACCGTCCACCACGACATCGCCACCTTCTATTGAACCTGGTAATCCTTCCTGATAAGAAATATCATTCTCTCGCAGGAACGCTTTTACCGTATTCACTTCTGGCTTTCGAACTTGTTCATTCATCGTCGCAACGAATAGTTCATCGTGAATCGTAAAGCCAATATCACGAGTAAAAACTTGCTCAGGGAGACTATATTCAGCTTGAAGTTCACTTACGTTAGCACCGTTCGCTTCTAACACTTCCACAAATGCCTCATGTTGCTGAAGGGCTAGGGGGATGTTAATGTTTTTATTTTCATAATGCTTTTGTGTTTCATTGATAATTTCTGTAATTCTCATAAACGATGGTTTTACAACCATCACGTTTTTGAGAGTTGTATATTCGGACTTGCACTGTATTTTATGACCAACGGCGACTCCGTTCATTTTCCTAACCTCCACCAAATCTCACATTTTAAAACCTCAATTCCCTCTCATTCAAAACGTAAAACCTGCAGGAAGAAATTGTTTTTTCGTAAAGAGGTGGTTGTTAGAAAAAGAAAAGCTAAAAAAGCCTGAAGCAGTTTCTAGCCCAGGCTCTTTTCATTTTTTTCTACGACTCCATTAAAATCTCACGAATATCTTCTTCGGTTAAGAAAGTATTTGTTTTTTCTTCTGAATCAATCAATTCTGAAATGAGCTCGCGCTTTTTCTCCTGAAGATCATTCATCTTTTCTTCTATCGTGCCCCGCGATACAAGCTTGATCACATTGACTACCTTTTCCTGACCGATTCGATGCGTTCGGTCTGCCGCTTGTTCTTCAACCGCTGGATTCCACCAAAGATCATAAAGAACGACCGTATCCGCTCCGGTCAAATTCAAACCCGTTCCACCAGCTTTTAAAGAAATAAGAAACACATCCCGTTCGCCATCGTTAAATCGATCGCACGTCTCCACTCTTTCTTCAGCGGGCGTCTCCCCATCCAGGTAGAAAAAGCTTTGTCCTCTTGCTGCAAGCTCCCTTCCGATCAACTGAAGCATTTTCGTAAATTGAGAGAAAATCAGCATTCTTCTCCCGGATCGTCTCGAATCTTCGATAATCTGAAGCAGCTGCTCGAACTTAGCCGAACTCCCTTTGTAGCCGTCCACAAATAAAGACGGATGACAGCAAATCTGGCGCAGTCGCGTTAACCCAGCCAAAATCTTAATGCGATTTTTACGAATCGTGTCGCGATCGAGATGCTTTAACGTATCGGTTCTTAGCTTCGCAAGGTATGCAGCGTAAAGCTTCTTCTGTTCAGGCAATAGCTCGGTTAATTCAAGTGATTCAAGCTTTTCTGGTAACTCTGCCAGAACGTCTTCTTTCATTCTTCTTAATAAAAAGGGTTGTACTCTCCTTGCGATCGTTTTCTTTGTTAAGTTGCTGTAGGCTTTGATCCCTTTAAAAAGCTCTGGAAAGACAACGTGATAAATCGACCAAAGCTCTTCAATCGCATTTTCAACCGGCGTTCCCGTCAAACCAAACCGGTGATCCGCTTTGATTTTCTTAACCGTTCTGGCCGTTTGCGTTGAAGGATTTTTAAACGCCTGAGCTTCATCAAAAAAGACCGTATGGAACGTTTGCTTTTCATACCAGCTGATGTCGCGACGAAGTAATGGATAAGACGTGATCACCACATCCATTTCCTTGCTCGTCTGCTGAAGCTTATCTCGCGTTTGTTGATTGCCATCAATAATCTGCGCTTGAAGCTCCGGAGCAAACTTCTTTATTTCATTGAACCAATTATACGTAAGCGAGGAAGGACATACGATCAGAACCGGTTTATGCTCTTCACGAATAGCGTTAAGCTCAGACACGATATACGTGATGCTTTGCAGCGTTTTTCCAAGTCCCATATCATCCGCTAACACACCGCCAAACCCGTAGCTCGCTAAGGTTTTCATCCATTGATAGCCCTGTATTTGATAATCTCTCAAAATGTGATCCAACGATTCGGGCACTTTAAACTCATCTTGATTCGGAAGACGCATCGTGTCTAGAAAGTTACGAAACGATGCGTCTGCTAGAAAGATGCTATTCGCTTCAATTGTCCCCATTAAACTGGCGCTTTTTTTAACCGGAAGCGAAAAATATGGTTCAAACTGTTCCTGCGGGGGGACCGTGGTTAGAAACTCATGCATATCCTCCATTTCTTTCGTTTCAAGGGACAAAAGCGATCCATTTGGCAGGCGATAATACTTACGCTTTTCTTCCAATGCCGCTAATATTTCCCGAATTTGATTATCAGATATGCCATCCATTTCAAAGGTGAATTCTAACCAATTTGTTCGCTCTCGTTTCTTCAGCTTTACATTTATTTTCGGATAGTGCTTCTTTCGAACGAGTCGATTTCGAACGGCTGTTGTCGCGTATAGCTTCAACATGGACTGTAGCTTTGGAACAGTATGATGAAGAAATTCGTACTCAAGTTCTTCATTTTGCATCATGTAGCCGCCATCTGTTTTTGAAAATCCGCTTTCTTCCATCATGTTCAGGATTTCTTCTTCCCGCTCGATGTCTCGAATGATCATGGAACCTGGGGCATCCCGCCGTTCTAACGGCTGAATAACCACTTCTTCATACTGAAATTCAAGCCCTGCCAGTAGTCGGTTTTTCAATCGATCGAGATAGAGCCGTGCCTTTAACGGTGTCTTCATGTACGTTTCACGAAATGCTTTTGAAAGTTCCACATGCCCCATTCGCTTCAAATCAGGAACAACTTTTTCAAGAAATTGATCCATTTGTTCGTACGGAATTGGAATCTGATTGGTCCCTGCCGGAAGCATCTTCTTTAACTCGGCCATGCGGGCAAAGTCTTGTCTATCTAATTGAAAGATAGTTCCTTTATATAAAAGCGATTGATAGCTATGTAAAAGCGTCATCCGCTCAAAACCTTTAATCGTAATGCGACAGTGTTTCTCATCCCTTACGTCAATCAAAAAGCGAATCGGGGGCGAGCCTTTTTCTACTATTACGTGTTCAAACAAAGATCCTCGATGTGCAATTTTGACATTGTCAGCGCTGGTGATGAATGGGATCAAACTGCTCCATGAAGAGGGCGAAATCAGTAACGTATCGGACCGCTGATCGTCACGCCAAATAGGGAGCGATTGAAGCAACATTTTTTCATCACGAGCTACGCGGATTAAATGATGGAGAATGGCATCTACTTCATTTGAAAAGCAGTGACTGTCCGGATGATAGTTCACGTCAGGCGAGACTTCATTGACGTTCCCCTCGTGTACATCGTGAAGAAAGTCGCGAATCGAAGAAACTTTCACGTGTTCGACAGCAACTTCAACCCCGAGTAAATCCTGGTCGCTAAGTGAAACAGGCTTCAATGTAAACCCCGCATCAAGCACCTTTCGCTTTTCAAAAAAGCGTTGGTGACCGCTTTCTGGAGTTAATTTGTCGGTAAATAGCGTCATGAAATCTTCTGTCAGACTGTGCTCATCCTGCACGGCCGTTTCTTTTTGTTGAATGTGACGGATGCCAATTAAAACGGCCGCAATGTGCTGACAATCTTTTTGAAAGGTTGCAAGCGATGGACAGCTACATTCTGCTTCGATGTGTCCATTTGCATCTGTCGTTACCGTGACATAAAAGTCTTCCATTCCGTGAACTGTCGCTTCATATCTCATCGAGTGATCGTGGTGAAGCGTCACTTTATTGGAGTAGAAATAAGACTCCCCCTTTTTAAAAGAGCGTTCCCCACACATTTTTTTTATAAGCTTATTGCCGATTTTACGATCCATGTCATCCCGATCCTTTTTCATATGGTTGTTTCATTTTATCATAGTAGCGAAATTCCATGCCTATACGCCACTTAATCTGATTACATACACTAACGTACAACTGCTGAAGGGGGAACTGACGTTGCAAAGACCACTTTATCGTTCTGGCTATGGAAGCGATTATCCTGGATTTGGTTATCATCATGGACATGTAAGTGCTCATCCTGGATTCAGCTATCATCATTCGCACGGGAGTTATCACCCTAGCTATGGCAATCACCATGGGCAAACCACATATTATCGATTACATCACAGCCATCGCACATACCATGGATATTAGCGAGAAATGAAGGTGTAAAATGAGATACCGATTTGGTACCGCATTGAATTGTATTGACGGCCGAACACAAATTCCAGTAACAGAGTGGCTTAAAGCGCATTACCAGCTTGATTACATTGACCTGATTACAGAGCCAGGCATGGACCGGGTGCTGTCTCATGGCCCTGCCTACGAAGTTGCCCGATTAAGAGAAAACACCATCGTGTCCTTAACTGCACACACTTCTCAAGTCATTGCGGTTGTTGGCCATTTTGACTGTTCCGCGAACCCTGTTAGTAAGTGCCAACATTTTAAAGACATTGCTACGTCCACTCAGGTTGTAAGGTCCTGGGGGTTACCCGTACAAGTGATTGGCCTCTGGGTCGATGAATATGGACGCATCGAAGTTGTCTGCACCTAAGTGAAAGGGCCGCTCCATTAAAGGAGACGGCCCTTTTGCTTCTTCGAGAATTTCCCCATCAAAAATCCTACAATCAATGCAATTAAACTACTTGGCACCATGCCAATGGCTACAATGCTAATGGCAATACCTACCCATGGATTCGTCAACATCGCGATGATAAAGCTACTAATAAAAACAGCGACTGCTAGTAGTAAGCTAATCAGCCCCGTCCGGTATTGCTTTCCTGACTTATTATAGGAATAAAGCGTGATCAAACAAAGCAAGACGGTATACAAAATCGCGATTGCCGTAGAGCTCGTGAAAATGTTCAGCGCTTCTCTCAGCCAGTGGCTCTTTGCGGATTCCGGAAGATCCATCGTAACGTTCTTGATTTCTTTCGTATCGATATCCACCGTCTTCAATTGATACTTTTCTGGATGATCGGACCAATTCGTATAGTCGAGAAAGGCGATTTTATCAGACTGATGAAAAAAATTCGGTGACACGACAGAAGATTCTAATGTCGTGAGCTGTTTTGTCTTATCCTCATTTAAATCTCGATAGTAGAGTTCATATTTGAATAACGAGCTGTCGGATTCCTCTGACACATCTGTATAAGCGAACGCTTGGTTCTCTTCATCATAATCCCAGTCGTATAAGGAACCAACTTCAGTCGGTACCCAATCCGCCCTGCTTTCTCTCTTATCTTCCACATGATAAGCGTAGATTTTATCACTATTGCCATTAAATAACGTGTAATAGAGCTCTGAACCATCAGTCGAGATGGCAAGATGGTTCATTGTAAAATGATCTTGATCGGTTAATTTCCGCTCATTTTCACCATCCAAATCGACCGAATGGAGATCAAATCCCTCTTTCGTTTCCCCTTCTGCTTTTCCCACTGCCTCTGCGGGCATTCCGACAAAATAGATTTCGTTCTCAGAAAAGACTACTTCTTCGACATGAATCGTATCATCCGTTAATTTCTTAGGACTCTCTCCATTCAAATCCGCGATGTATAATGATTGAATGCGATCGCTATTTTCAGACAAATAGAGCAACTTCTCTCCGTTTGGAGATAAGGCTGGCTTTCGGTGCCGTTCCTCATCCGGATAGGTGAGTTGCTCTACTTCACTCCCATCGGTATTTGCGCGATAGATCGATTCTTTACCATCTTGAAAGTAGGAAAAATAGACGTACCGGTCATCATTTGAGAGAGTAATCGTATTTCCTAATCCCGTAAAGCCAAGATAAGGATCTTCCTCATTGAGGAAATTGTATGCAATGGACGCAGCAAGCAAGACCAAACAAATCAAACTAGCATATAAAACTGTTTTTTGTTTCATTCATTCCTCCCCCCTTACACTGGCAGTCCCCAAAAATAAATAACCACACTTAAAAAAAGCACAGTCGTCACCCCTTTTACTTTGCTTCTTTTCCATACGATCACGCTCGTAAAAACCGTGCCAGGAATAAGAAAAAGAAGGCCAACCACTTTCAAACTACTGATGGTTAGGGCATCTCCTATAGCGACAACAAATAAACCTAAGCCAATGAATCCTCCTGTAAACAGAGATTTTAATGTAAGAAAAGTTTCTCTCACTTCCTTACGTTCTGTCTCAGACATCTTCGCGTAGCCGATGATGTAAGCAGCGAGCGGGAAACCGAACGCGATAATTGTCGGCACAAGTGCATCAATGATTTCAAACAAGAAAATGCTCCTTTCCATATAACCGATACAATTATTTCAAATATTGGAAATAAACTCAAGATTGGATTCAATTCATTTTCTGACAAAAAATCCGTTTTACCCCAATGAAATAGGGAATCTATTCCTTATCATAAAAATTGGTGTGGGAGGAAAAGAACTTGAGTCAAGGAACATTATCGGTTGGTTTGGTCACACCACCCGGATACCCCAAAAAGCTTAGTGAACAATTAAGCGGCGAGTTACCTGAGCTACTAAGCTATTACGTGAGAGATGAATGCGAATGGAACGTAGATTCAAGGGTGGATCCGCTCACTGGCGTTACGGAAAACCCTGAAGAAGTATTAGAAGCGGGCTGTAAAAGAAAAGAAAACGAAGATTGGGATTATATCGTTTGTTTAACGGACCTGCCCTTCTTTGATGGAAAGAAACCCATTTTAGCTGAAGCATCTACTGATCGCAAAGTGGCTATCATCAGTCTTCCAGGCCTCGGATCTACTCCGATGGTGAAACGTATTCGGCAATCGATCCTGCAGTTAGTGAATGAAATGTATTATGGAAGTCCTGACAGCGATCGTGAAAAGGCACAACAGCGAATCCAAGCGAAAAGCGACCAGAAAAACGAGAAGTTAAAAAATAAAGGCTCCAAGCAACTTTTTAAAAGGGGAAGCTTTGAACGATTTTCTCCAATTAAACGAGTGACAAAAGGAGAAGATTCCCCCATTGATGTACAGTATATTGTGAAATCCCGTATCAGTGGTGCATTACGCATATTAACCGGCATGGTTCGCGCCAACCGTCCATGGGCCATCTTCCCCGCCTTTAAAAAGGTGATTATTTTTGCCTTTGCGACGGGCTCTTACGCACTTGTTTTCCCCACTCTCTGGCAATTAAGTAACAGCTACGGACTATGGAGAATGTTCATGCTAATGGTCGTGTCTTCCTTTTTGATGGTCGGGTGGATTGTCATGGCTCATAATTTATGGGAAAAACCAAGACAGGATCGCGCAAAATACCTTCGAAAGCTCTATAACACCGCCACGATTTTGACGTTACTCGTCACGATAGCGATTTATTACATTATTTTATTCTTTATGTTTGGCTTAGCCGTTCTAGCCTTTATTCCAATGGGGCTGTTAGAATCGCAATTATCCGGACCAGTTGGGTATGATAACTACTTCTACATCACGTGGACAGCTACGAGTATTTCAATCATTATTGGCTCGCTTGGGTCTGCACTTGAAAATGAGGAAGTCGTTCTTTCGTCAACGTATGGATACCGACAGCAGCAGCGCTACAAAACGGCTAATGCTTCCAAGGATGAGGAGGATGATTCAAAACAAAAACAGACCCCTTTCCCGACCGAAATGATATCAAACAAGGCAAATGCAGAAAGGTGATAAACCATCTGATTTGCCTTTTTCTTTTGCGAAATCTCATCGATTACCGGTAAGCTTATCATCAAAATAATAAGCGACTAACTATAGTATTCAAAATAAGCGAAAAGATCGAGCGTTCCACTCCGCTACCTACTGGAGATTCATAGATTAATTGAATAAAGTTGACAAGGCTTTTTACATTTTCGAGTACTTGTGCAAGAAAGCGAAGCTGAAGTTCCTTCCATTTTGAAACAAGCTTGCAACGCTATCAATTAGAATGATGCTACATATGACCGTCACCAAATGAAGAATATTTCTCATGAAGCTCCTCCCATGTCCTTTGCTAGTAATGACGAAAAGAGCAAAGAATAGTTGCAATGAATCCACTGTGGTCATGGAAATAAAAAAACGATCCCTACGTATAATAGGGATCGTTTCATATATCACCCAAACTGGGCTTTATGCAAACGGCTGTAAATACCGCTTGATTCGATAAGCTCCTGATGATTTCCTTGCTCAGCAATCCCGTCTTTCGTCACCACCATGATCCGATCAGCATTCTTAATCGTAGCAAGACGGTGGGCAATGACAAGCGTTGTACGTCCTTCTGTTAACGCTTCAAGTGATTTTTGAATCGCGACTTCCGTTTCGGTATCGAGTGCAGAAGTTGCTTCATCAAGAATCAGGATCGGTGGATTTTTCAAGAACATGCGCGCGATCGCAAGCCTCTGCTTTTGTCCTCCAGAAAGCTTCACACCTCTTTCACCGATCACCGTATCCAACCCGTCTGGCTGACTATAAATAAACTCATCTAGCTTTGCTTTCCGCGCTGCTTCAAGGATTTCTTCATCTGCAGCTAAAAGGTTTCCATAAGCGATGTTCTCGCGGAACGTTCCTGAAAAAAGAAAAACGTCCTGCTGCACGATCCCAATCTGACTCCGGAGAGAGGATAGCTTTAGTTCCCTCACATCAATGCCATTAATCGTTATCGCACCGCCCTGGATTTCATAAAAGCGAGGCAACAAACTACATAATGTTGTTTTGCCCGCTCCTGATGGCCCTACAAACGCCACTGTTTCACCAGGCTGTATGGATAAGTTGATCTTTTTTAACACAGGCGCGTAGCCTTCATAGCCAAACGAAACATCTTGATAGCGAATCTCTCCGCTAAGCTCCATTTCAATCGCATCTTCGGAATCTTGAATGTCCGGATCTGTATCTATAATCTCCGTATACCGCTTAAATCCGGCAATGCCTTTCGGATAACTTTCAATGACAGCATTAATCTTCTGGATCGGCCCGATGAGAATGTTTGATAATAAAATGAACGCAACGAACTCACCGTACGTGAGCTCACCTGAAATCACGAAAAAAGTACCGAACAGCAGCGTGAATAGCGTAACGACTCTCATTAATAAATAGTTCGACATCACGTTCTGCGCCATGATTTTATACGATTGAAGCTTTGTTGAGCGATAGCTCTCATTGTTTTGACGAAACTTTTCTTGTTCATGATGTTCATTCGCAAACGCCTGAACGACGCGAATCCCCCCGATGCTATCTTCTACTCGTGAATTAATTTCAGCGACATCCTGAAACATGCGCCTAAACGTTTTTGTCATCTTTTTGTTAAAGTAGATCGCAAGAATAATCAACAGCGGGATGACAATGAAAGAGAGCACAGCAAGCTTCCAGTTAATCATCAGCATTAATCCAAATGAACCGAGAAGCGTCATAACTGCCACAAACACATCCTCTGGGCCGTGATGAGCTACTTCACCAATTTCCTCGAGATCTTTTGTAAGTCTTGAGATGCTGTGACCAGTTTTACTATTATCATAGTAACCAAATGATAGCTTTTGCATATGGGTAAACAGCTTCTGACGCATATCTGTTTCTATGTTGATTCCGAGCTTATGCCCCCAGTAAGTAACGATAAAATGCAGGCCGGTATTGATTAAGTAAATAAGGAGCAATCCTGCACAAGCGAGAAGAATGATGCCCCAATTTCCTTCGGGTAGCAACCGATCGATGACCTGATTCACCGCAAGTGGAAAAGCAAGCTCCAACGCACCAACAATGATGGCGGATACGAAATCAAGAATGAATAGCCATTTGTATGGCTTGTAATAAGAAAAGAAGCGTTTGAGCAAATAAATCCCCCCTAAATCAATGCTATTTATCACAATTGAGATCCATTATCAATTATAGAGTTTAAAGTGATTGAATACAATCTTTTCTTCGCCTAAAGAGGCCCTATAGCAAGTAAGTAATTGCTATAGAGAATGTTTAGGCTGATGATCGTCTCTTGCTTCCTAATGGTTGATTACATTCTCCTAACTCATAATCTATAGGAAAAGTCGAGACAGGGTCGCGCCAAATACCTTCGAACACTCTATAACATCGCTACAACAAGGGCAAGCCCTTTTCTAACCGAGATGAAAGCAATCAAGGCAAATGGAGAAAAGAGAATTTCGCCATCCTGGTTACTTCTTTTAATCTTCCTTGTTCATTTTGTCTAGTAACCTTAAAAGAAGTGATCTCCTCACATGAAGAAAATCACTTCTTTTTATCATGACATGGCGTTAGCTAGCGAATGAATTTGATTGGTGCTTTTTTCGCACTAAAACAAAGTAAGAACCAAACGCAATGAGCTCACACGCAGCGATCACTAAGGCCATGGGCAATGCTCCTTCTCCGAGACCTACTAGCGGTGCTACTGCTGCACCGAGAAGAAAGGGTAGTAATCCTAACAGGGCAGATGCGCTACCAGCATTTCGCGACTGATTCTCCATCGCAAGCGAAAAGACAGTCGTATTGACAATTCCAACGCTAGAAACAATGAAAAATAACATGATACAGACAAATACAACAGAGGCATTAATTGCAAAAAGAAGGATCAAAATCATACTGCTCACAAGTGCTAGCAATAGTCCCCATACGAGCGACGTAGCGTCCTTCACTTTACCTGATAACCTTCCTGTCACTTGAGTGGCTACGATTATTCCAATTCCATTCAGGGCAAACACAAGACTAAACGCTTGTGGAGAAAGACCATAAATCTCCTGAAGGACGAATGTTGAACCAGAAATATAGGCAAACATCGCGCTCATCACAAATCCCTGTGCGAGCATATAACCAACAAAAACACGGTCTTTTAATAACATCCCAAATGTTGTGATCACTTCTTTTAGCCCACCACTTTTACGTTGGTTCGTTGGAAGGGTTTCTTTTAAGCCAAAGACCACAGCGAATACCATAACTGCTCCAATAACGGCTAATACGCCGAAAACACCTCTCCAAGACATCACCTGAAGAAGCTGCCCTCCTGCAACAGGTGCAAGAATGGGAGCCAGACCGTTCACTAACATAAGCATTGAGAAAAATTTCGTTAGCTCTGATCCTGAGAACACATCTCTTACACTAGCACGAGAAATGACCATTCCAGCAGCTCCAGCCAAACCTTGGATAAATCGTAATCCGATCAAGGCCCAGATTGAGGTTGTGAAGATACACAGAAGAGAGGCAGCTGTATATAGCAATAGTGAAATAATAAGCGGCTTTCTTCTCCCGTGAATATCGCTATAAGGCCCGACAACAATTTGGCCGAGCGCTAACCCAATTAAGCAAGCCGTTAAACTTAGCTGCGCAAGGGATGTGCTCGTGTGTAATTCTCCCGAAAGAGCCGGTAAAGCTGGTAAATACATATCGATCGTTAATGGACCAAATGCGCTTAACGCTCCTAAAATAACAATCATCAAATACAAATAGCGATTCGTCGTATTTTCATTTATTGTTGCATTCGCTTGATTCATAGATAAAAACGCTCCTTTCGTCTTTTCAACGAAAATAAGCATAAACCCTCCAGTAACTGTAGGGTCAATAAGAAGATCTACATTTAGTTTCACTAACTCCAGCACAGTAAGAATTAGGAAGTTTTCCTTGTGTGATGCTCAATCAAATAAAGTCCAGTAGTGGAATCCAACTATGATGGAAGATACCCCAAACTGAACTGTATGCATGATCCTACTTTTCTAAGGCTTACCTATCCTTTTTCATCACTGGAATTCGAATTTCTGTTAGCCGCTCTTTTTCTTGGTGAGAAATGAATGAATCGACAATTTGACGAAGGAGGAACGGTCCACAAGGTTCATACCCCGTCTCCTCGATGTAGGATAAAATCCGATCGTAATCGGTTTGGTTGCGACCCTCATCTCTTGTATAAATCGTGACATATGAGCCTTTTGAAAAAGTAACAATAAGATCGTGAGTAACGTCAGTATTCTCCTCCAGTAGAATATAGACACCTTCAAATTCATTTAAATCCCCATCTTTAACTCGATCAACAGATAGCGTTAATCCGACTTTCCCTACCATGACAGGGGTAATGTGATTGAATTTCTTCTTTAACTTTCGAAGGACGTCTTCGATATCATTTAAAGACTGAAATTGCCCTTTTACTTCTATCACTTTTCTTTCTGGGATGAAAGAAAGTGTTGGTTTGTGGACGGTATTAATTCGTTTAGCTTGTCTTAGTTCTTTAATTTTTGCTTGCAATTTCTCATTCATATTTCTTAACTCGTTCATTTTCTCTGTATTTATTTTTTCATATTCCATTAATGTCTCAATAAATTCATCCACTGTACTGTGCTCGACCTTCTTCTTAATTTCTTTCAATGGCACACCCATTGTCCTTAAATACCAAATTGTATCCAACACTTGAAACTGCTCTGAACAGTAGTAGCGATAACCTGTTTGTTTATCCACTTCAAAAGGTTGAAAAAGTCCGATTTCATCATAGTACCTCAGTGTTTTCACAGGAATGTGATACAACTTCGCCATTTGTCCAATCGTAAATTTGTTCTGCATCTCATGACCTCATTTATAAATAAGTCTTAAGTAAGTTGATTTTATCCTATCTAATTCTCTATGTGAAAAGCAAATGACACCAAGTTCATTTTCCGCTTGAATCGAAGTCAAAAAAAGCGACTCCCATTAGGAAGTCGCTTCACCACGATTTTTTTTCGTAAGTGTAAAAAATGTAATCGCCCCAATCGAAGACGTTGTAAACAAAATCGCCCCCATTGGAACGGCGGTTGATTCATCAATTCCAACAAGCGGTGAAACCATTGAACCGAATAACAGTGGCAGCATGCCAAGTACGGCACTGGCACTACCTGCCCTGTGTCCCTGCTTATCCATCGCAAGGGTAAACGTACTTGTAAGCACCATCCCCATCGCAGTCATGTAAATGAAAATCGGGATCACAAGCGTCGCAAGCGGTCCTTCAATAATCGTCATAATTAAAAGGAAGGACGTAGCAGATACCGCCGTAATCACTGCTGTTCGAAGCAAGCTCCGCTCATGAAAATAAGCACTTAACTTGCCGATCATGAAGCTACCTGAAATGATCGCAAGTCCGTTGATCCCAAATAAAAAACTAAACACTTGAGGGGACACGTTGTAAATCCCCTGGTAAACGAAAGGCGTTCCGGAAACGTAGGCAAAGCTACCACCGTGTACAAATCCAATCGTTAACGCATATCCGATAAAGGAACGGTCTTTCAGCAGACTTCCCATCGTGCGAACAGATTGCTTCACCGTGCTTGGCAACCTTTTTTCAGGCGGTAACGTTTCTGGTAATCGAAGGCCAATGACCGTTACGATAATCAATCCAAGAATGCCTAGGAAATAAAAAATGGTATTCCACGTCGCAAATGGCAGAAGTAAAATCGCTCCACCTGCGATTGGCGCAATCATCGGTGCCGTTGCATTGATCACCATCAAAAGCGCGAAGAACTTCGTGAGCTCTCGTCCACTGAACACATCACGAACAACTGCACGTGAGAGCACCACACCAGCTGATGCTGTAAAGCCCTGAAGGAAACGGGCAATCACGAGTGTCAGAATGTTCGGTGCGACTGCACAAAGAATGGAGGCAACCGCAAATAAGAAAATAAAAATTAATAATGGCTTACGTCTTCCCTGTGCATCACTATAAGGACCAATGACAATTTGCCCGATCGCAAGTCCAATGAGACAGGTTGTTAAACTTAGTTGAACGAGCGAGGCGCTCGCATTTAAATCACTCGCAATCCCCGGAAAACTTGGGAGGTACATATCAATATTTAATGGCCCCATAATTCCGAGCATCCCTAGTAGTAAAGCGAGTCCGATCCGTTCTTTTCCTGTTGGGTTATGAAGCATAAAAGTGACACCTTTCTCTTCTCTAGTTACACGTTCATCTGATTCTAGCAAACCATCATTTCCAATACAATCGATATGATTTCATTCGGAAAATTAAAAACGATTCCTGCGGGGGCAGAAACCGTTTTACTGATCATGCAAACTGAATGCCGCTCCCTCATGAATGATGATCCATGAGCGAGCGAACTTTTTGGTAAACGCGCGGTTTGGCCAATAAATTGTGGTTTAAGCCAATATATCTCAGTTTTGGCCAATAAACGGCCATTTCGACCGCCGCCCTCACCGCCTAAAGCGATCAGGAAGACATAAAGTCTCCGCCATTTACGTGAATGCACTGGCCAGTCATGTAAGAACCGTCATCAGAGGCTAATAAAACATATGGTCCAAACAGTTCAGATGGCTGACCTGGGCGTCCCATCGGATTGTCGGTACCAAATTCCGCCACAGAATCTTCATCAAACGTAGATGGAATGAGCGGCGTCCAGATTGGTCCTGGTGCCACCATGTTCACACGAATGCCTTTATCCACAAGGTTCGCTGCCATACTGCGTGTAAACGCCACAATGGCACCTTTCGTTGACGTATAGTCAATTAACACTTTGTTTCCTGTGTATGGATTAATCGATGTTGTATTAATAATCGAGCTTCCTTTTTGCAGATGCGGCACCGCGTACTTCGTCATATTGAAGACGGAATACACATTTGTTTTAAACGTTTGATCCCACTGCTCGTAAGAAATGTCTTCAATGCTTTCTGTTGGAAATTGAATCGCCGCGTTATTGACGAGAATATCGAGCTTGCCAAAGTGATCAAGCGTTTTGTCGATAAGATCCTTACATTCTTTCTCTTCCGATACATCTCCTGGAATCAATAGACATTTGACGCCTTCATCCTCAACAAATTTCTTCGTTTCATCCGCGTCACTTTGTTCCTTTTCAAGATAGTTGATCGCAACGTGTGCGCCCTCTTTCGCATAAGCAATTGCGACCGCGCGACCAATTCCACTGTCGCCCCCTGTGATGAGCGCCACTTTGTTGTCCAGTTTGTGACTGCCTATGTATTCATGTGGTTGATCCGGTCTAGGCGTCATTTGCGATTCAATACCGGGTTGCTCTGGCTGCGTTTGTTTTGGTTGTCCGTTTTTGCTCACGGTGTATCTCTCCTTTTTTCTTCCATAATGGTTAAACGATGCTGTTTTATTGAGATACCACGGATGAAAAAAGTGTAAACATTTGTAAGCGAATCCAAACAAAAAGGGTAAGAATGGATTAGTCATAGCTTACCGGTTCACTTAGAAACCGATGAAATAAGTGACCCCTACTGCAGCAACAGCTAGACCGGACATAATTGCCATGCCGACATCCAACATAGCCCAATTTCTGTGATCATCGTTCAGATTTCTAACCGCACTATGTACCATTCGAATCACCCAAAACATGAGTAAAAATCCCCAACCTATGTAATCATTAAAAGGATCCGGATCAAACAAAAATTGAACAGCTCCGATAAAGAGCGCGACATAAATCAGCCCTCTTACAATCTTTCTACTCTTCTTTGACCAACTATTCTCCTTCATAATCATCTCTTTTCTATCGATTCAATCTATTTCATCCCTTTGATGATAAGCTTCCCAACCACTCTAGCGAGTAATCCCGCGACTAAAGCGATCACAATGCTTATTACGATATTGTCAGTCACTGCCATTCCAACATTAAACCCAATCGCAAGCGCAATGCCTATTACGACACCAAGCAGTATTCCTTGCATTTGACTCATTTGAACACCTCCATCCTCTCTGAACCTATTCCTCCGAATCCCCACCGTCCAACTCTTTTTCTACTTCCCCATCGTATCGCCGACTCGGATGGTCAAGGATCGTACCATATTTCCATAGTCGAACTTGCCTCACCAAAAGAGTAATAAAAAGACCAGCCATCGCGAAGAACTGCCCCGCTTTATAGCTGGTTAAAAGTGAGAAAATTAGTAGAAAACCTGAGGGAATCGCAATGATCATTTGTGCTTTCTTCATGTACTCCCTCCTTTTCGCAACAAACTTCTTAATCAAACTGCTGCATCAGATCAAACGGGAAGTGTATTGAAAAGTATCCAAACACTACCATTACCGCGACAAAAAAGGTCAGGTTAACCATCCGGATAAATTGCGAATTGATGTACCTTTTATGAAGAACAAAAAGAATCACAACGTTTGGCAGCATTAACAAAAGGTATAGCTTTACCAATATGCTACTTTCCACCCCTCTGCTAACAACAACCCCATCATTCATTAGGAACATACCATTGAAAAATAGCACCGGACAAAGAACAGTAATAACCAAACTATATAAAATGAAAACGAAGGAAAAGTGCTTTACTCGATTCAGTGGATCTCCTCTCCTTTTTCTATCAAGTAAGTATCTCAGCCCAACACGTTGTTTCCTTGGTCTCTTTCCAGACCTTCCCGCTTCATCCGTTTCCATTGAACCACTAGTTGAATGAGCGCGATGAACACCACGATCCAGAAAATTCGATTTTCAAAAGATAATCCTACCGTCGATTCCCCACCAGCCAAGTTTAAGACAAACATCAGCATGAAAACATAGAGGAGGACAAAAAGCTGTGACTTGAACGAGTCTTTCTCAGGGAAGGGTTGCTTGTTTTTGTTGAAAACGTTTATGAAAAACATACCAAGAAACAACAAAAAAATTACATGTTCAGGAAGAACTTCGTTTAAAAAGAACGTTGGAAAATAGTCATAGATGAGTAATAGTGTAATGAAAAGAAACAAAACACCATCTAAAATCCTAGATAAAATAGCCATCCCCCCTATCGATCAGACTGCGATTTTTCTCGTTCAAGCAGCTGATCGACCTTTTTTTCGACACGATCAAGCTTCGAACTTCTCTTTTTCATACTTACGATTAAAAAGACAATCCCCGCTACTACCCCAAACATTAAAGAAAACGAAATCAGTTGAAATACGATATCTCCCATATGTACACCTGCCCCTTACGCGTATTTACGCACTGCTAGGCGAATACTTGCGATGACACTTATCATTCCGACAAAACGCATAATCACATTACCTGCTTCACCAAAGCTTTCAATATGTAGTCCAAGTAAAATGCTACCAAACAAACATAGAAAAGCAACCGACACTATTTTCAAACTATCCCTCCTAAACCTCACCTTGATTTTACCATTTATTTAGAAGTTTGTTTCCCTTATTTACCATTATTAACAAAGTCGTCTATCACCCGGATTAAATCAAATAAAAAAAGACGACTTGTGCATGCACAAGTCGTCTTCCTTCTATAGCTATACAACTAGCCTTGTTCAGGGTAGTCTAAATATCTGTTTATATCAGATGGGGTTAATAGATCCGTCTCAACAGGCTCATAGCCAAGAGCACGAGCAAGTATTACAATCTGCCCTTTGTGATGAAATTCATGGGTGATTGTGTGTGTGAGTAACCATAACGGAGAAAGTTCTTCTTCCTCTTCTTTCCAGGAAACTTCCCGACTAATCTTTTCATCGAAGCGCTCATCATATTCGTCTAGAAAACGATAAACTAGCTCATCAACCTGTTCAAACACCTTCCTCATCTCATTAACACTTGTCACTTCTAACTCATTCACGACAGGTTCTGATGTTTCAAGAGCAAATCGACCGATCCAGCTCTGGTAGCATTCAGCGATATGTACATGCAGGTTTCGGATCGAGCCCCATCCATATCCATCGACTTCTTTTATATAATCCTCTTGTTCGATTTTTTCACAAAAGTGAAAGAGAACTTTACGCGTATGCTTGATCAAATCATACTGCTCTTTTAATACGTTCATTGTATTGCCTCCTGTAATCTAAAGTTCGCCCACTCTAACGTCCTATTCCATCTACTATGTATTCCTCTTCAAGGGTTTACTAAACCTATAAAACTCTTATTGGTTTATGGTCACTTTCTCTATGTTGCAAAACCCATATACTACCTTACAATTAACTCGATTCACTCATAAAAATCCATATATGCCTTGTCTTGTTTATAATAACGTATCCGTTCTTCTAACGTTCCAGTATGAAATTCGAATTTGTGTCCATCCGGATCAGTGAAATAAATCGATTGCTTATCACGCTGGTCTCGCTCACGCCCTGAAAGAATATTCACGTTAAGGTTCATTAATTTTTGTGTCATTTTCATAAGGTCTTCTTCTTCAATAGTAAAAGCGATATGCGTGTAAGACTGAGCAATCTCATTTCTCGAAATGTCTGCCTCCTCATTCAGTGCAAGCCACATTCCATTCAGATCAAAGTAAGCTGTTCGTTTTCCTTTCACAAGTAACTTAGCATCAAAAACATTTTGATAGAATGCAATTGATCGTTCCAGATTTGAAACTGAAAATAAGAAGTGATTGATGCCTTTTATCAATGAAACCACCTCCAATACAAACCTGGTGATACTTTAACGCTCCGATACAAGATCAAAGGTTTTCAATAGCTCTTCCGTCGTCAAAACCGTCGCAAATTCTTCATGTAATGTCGCTAAGGTCAGCATGTGAACCAATTCAGGATCATGGTAACGTCCATTCTCATCTGTGAGTCCATAAGCTGCTGTGGCGTCTGAAATCAAATAAGTATTAAATCCCAGATTCCCACTCATTCTTGTCGTCGTGGATACGCAGTGTGGTGTCGTTAATCCTGTGATCACCACCTCTGATAGGTTATTTTCGTGGAGGTAGTTTTCTAGAGTCGTACCGATAAAAGCACTATTCACCTTCTTTGTAAAAATACAGTCTTCAGCTTCAGGCTTAACGATATTTTTTATCTCATAGCCCTTCTGTCCGTGGTAGAATACAGACGCTGGATCATCGGATCGATGCTGAATGTAAATGACACGATCTCCATTCGCTCTCCATGCGCCTAACAGCTTACGTATATTCACTTCTGCTTGAAGATTGTTTCGCTCCCCCCATTTTTCGTCCTCGAACGCTTTTTGAACATCAACGATTAAAAGTGCGCGATTTGATTTCATACGTTGCCTCCTGTTCGTCTGTTTAACGGTCTATTTTACTTTTTCGATAAATAAGAGAAGGCACCTTCTTTTTATCAACACATGTTAAAAAGCTTTCCCTCAAGAGAGAAAGCTTACAAGTATGAACGCGCCGCTCATTAAAATGTACTTCCGTGGCCATTTTGCGTTTTTCTCTTTAAGTGAAGAGCGTTGAACATCACGAATAACCATTATTAAGAAAATTAGAAGAAGAGAAAATAATACCATCTCAGAAATTGCAAACATTTGATAGAAGGTTCCGATAAAAAGAATCACAAAAGTAATCACTAGTAAACTCAGTGGAACATGAACTGCCTTAAAACTCATTCTTATCTTTTACCACTGCTTGATTTTGCTCCAGAACTTCAATACGTTCCTCAAGCGCTTTTCGTGAACGTTTTACTTTTCTAACGATGAAATAGATGATCGCTCCAACAATGCTTAACCATAAAAACAATGGAAATAAGGCAATAAGGATTGACACTTCTCCAACTCCTTTTGAATGATTTACTACAAAACATTTATCAAAATAACTTTAACATATTTATCCAATTATAGGTTGTTTTATCACTCGCTTAAAAACCGGCGACCCTTCTTAAGACTTTTTATTTCGAAATCACTGGTAGTAATACTGTAAAAGTGCTACCAATCGCTTCTTCACTTTCCACTTCAATCTTGCCTTGATGATTCTCGACGATTTCCTTCGCGATCGATAGACCAAGTCCCGTCCCACCTGTTTCTCGTGAACGGTTTTTGTCCACACGGTAAAAGCGAGAAAAAATCTTCGGTATTTCTTCACGTGGAATACCGATTCCTGTATCCGAGATGCTTAGCATGACTGTGTTCTCTGCCTCTTTTAAAAGGACGGTAATCTTGCCTTCCGTTGTATACCTCTCTGCATTTTCTACTATTATGACCGCCACTTGCCTAAGCTGTTCACGATCACCTGATACTAAGACATTTTGCTCAAGATTTACAGATATCGGTACACGTGAACGTGCTTCGAATTGCGCAATCACTCCCTGAACAATTTCGGTCAGATTCACTTTTTCAAGAGTTGTTTCCAAATGTTCATTTCGAGCGATGGTGAGCATTTGTTCTAAAATGTGCTTCATACGGTTACTTTCATCATCCAAGGCTTGTATGGATGTTTCCAATACGGCAGGATCGTCTTTCCCCCACCTTTTAATCAAATTTAAATGACCACGAAAAGAAGTTAGTGGCGTTCTTAATTCGTGAGAAGCATTCGAGACGAAGCTTTTCTCCCGCTCAAACTGCTCTTCCAGCTGCTGAAGTAACTGATTAAACGTATTGGCAAGTTCTTTCAATTCTTTCGGATTCGAAGGTTCAGAAATTCGTTTTTGCAAATCTGATGATCCTTCGATTCCACTCACTTCATCTGTTATATTCAGGAGCGGACGCAGTCTTTTTTTCGTAAATTGATAAATAAGAATGGATCCTAGAAGAATGCTTACTAGTCCGGTAACGAGAAGAATGGTGAAGATCAGCTGAAGGAATTCAAGCTCTTCTTCCAGTGGTACTTTGACATGTATGACACCACTGCCAAACGTTACATCGCTCTTATAAAATAATCCTTCTTCTTTATTCCAAATGTAGTGATCCAACCAGGGCACATCCATTTCATCTTTCAGATCGAGTTCTTCCTCATCCCCTACTTGTGCTAAAATTTCTCCACGTTGAAAAATTTCAACATAATAGTCCGTATTGTCAGGATAAAGAACTTCCTCTAGCGACTGCTGAACATCATTTTTCTCAATAACTTCGAGTAGCTGTTCTTCTATCGCTTCGACCTCATCCTGGGTTCCTTCAAGCAAGAAAAATCCGATCGCCCCCAATACGACGATACCTATGATGATTAGGGCAATAATGAACTGCCACACATACCAGGAAGTGAATTGTTTTAGTAGTGATTGACTTCGTTGTTTTCTCATATTTTCCATCTCCAATTCCTGGCTTTATGAAGAACGAAGGATATAGCCAATTCCTCTTACCGTATGAATAAGCGTTGGCTCATAGTCGCGGTCCAATTTGTTTCGTAGATAGCGAATGTAGACATCGACGACATTCGTTTCTCCCACAAAGTCATACCCCCAAACAGCGGAAAGAAGCCATTCACGACTAAGTGCCTCCCCTTCATGCTTCATGAGAAAAACAAGCAAATCAAACTCACGCTGTGTGAGTTCAATCTCGTTACCTTCACGAGTAACGCGACGACTTTTCAAATTCACTTCAAGGTTCTCAATCGCTAACTTATCTTCTTTCGCTTTCTCCCCCTGAGCCTGAGAACGTCTTAATACTGCACGAATTCGTGCCAGCAATTCTTCAATTTCAAACGGTTTTGTAATGTAATCATCTGCACCGCGATCAAGGCCAAGAATTTTATCCCCGACATAATCTCTTGCGGTTAAGATAATAATCGGTACCTGACTCGTTTTTCGAATCCGCCTGCACACTTCAAGACCATCAAGCTTCGGAAGCATCCAATCAAGGAGAATCACGCTCCATTCCTTCTCTTTAAATCGAGCCATCGCTTCGTCTCCATCTTTCGCCGTTGTTACCTCGTATCCTTCGTGTTCAAGTTCTAACTGCATAAATTGAATGACGTTCACTTCATCTTCTACAAGAAGAATGGATTCTTTCTCCATGTTTTTCACCTCTTAATTTCTTCTTTCTTTATTGTACCTTCCCTAACAGCAATAGAAAAATGAGAATTTCATGAGAGAATGCTCATTTTTTTCTCATGCTGCTGTCCTTTTTTTATTAGATTGTTTCCTTATCATAGAGGATGTCATACAAAACAAAGGAGGAAACATGATGAAATTCAAAAAAACATTGATTATAGGCGGTACTGCACTAGGACTTGCAGGAGGTGCGTTTTTCTATCAAGGAACAGATGGGATGGAGAATGTGCTTGCTTCAACCAACGTGAGTGAAAGTAAACTAATCGAGGAAGCAAAAATTTCAGAAGCTGAAGCTGAAAAGATAGCGAAGGAAGAAGTTTCTGGAGAAGTAACTGAGAAAGAGGTTGAGAAAGAAAACGGAACGATTGTTTATGAGTTCGACATCAAGACAGATACTGGTGAAACAGAAGTGGAGATTGATGGGATGAGCGGTGAGGTTTTACAAGTTGAAGTGGATGATGAAGATGATGAGGACAACGACGATCAGCAAGACACAAAGTCTTCCCAGTAAAACGAACTGATTCTGTTAATCGTTTATAAAAATCAAATAAAGAGGATTTCCGAGTCTGATTTAGCTATTTAATCAGACTCTTTCTTTTTCATTTGCTAGATAAAAAACTGCCTTAACCACCTATTCCATGACCTTTGCTAAACCAATCGCCAAGTGTTCCCAAAGGATTTTTTCAACCAACTCACCTTTCTCCTCTTCACACTCGATAATTAAAACAACTTCCGACTGTTTTCCTTTTAACTGTTGTGTTTTCCTATTCGTTATCAAAACAATCAACAAACGAACCGCTAATCCAATCATAAAGCCACCGACGGCGCCAATCAGTCCCCAATAAATCGGTCCCCATTTTAGTTCAAAACCGAGGCTAGCTGTAATAACAGAAGAGGCTGTGGCCAATGGCATCGCAATGTCAATGAGAGAGATACCGTCTGATCGATGTAAAGTATCAAAGATTTTCCTGGTTTCTTCCCGATGATCAAGCGGAACAGCGTAGATATTTTCTCTCTTAATCCCAATTTTCTCTAAATTTGAAATTGCAATTTCTAAAAAGATATTATTTTCAAAGGTTGAAAATATCTGCATACTCATATACGCTCTTTCCTTTTCAAGACGCGAAACGCCCTGGATTGATATTTTCTCTTAAGAAAACGCCTTTGCTCTTTTTCATACAACTTATTATTTTCCACTGTGTTCATGTAAGCATCACATATAGCGAACCCATAGAGAGAGGGAAACATAAGTAACCACTCAGGTTCAAGAACACTAGTTGCCTTCTTAACCTCTCCTAAAAAAAGCAAGGAGACGCCTTCTAGCATGTGGGAGTAATAAAAGAAAATGACGCTCCAAATGATGACCACAAATGCTGTAACAATTCTATGAATGTAAAGTTGTCCGAGTCCTGGCATGAAAAATGACCAAAGTGCTGCTAAAAAAGGATTTCTTTTATCCAAATAATTAATTTCTAATGCACCTATACTAAAGGAGTTAATCTCATGATCTTCTCGCTCAGCAAGGATATAGACATTGTTCATATCAACCGTTGTGCGGTAGCTGTCCCAAATGGCAAAAATGTAAACTGGTATGTAAATAAGAAGCCACCTGGTATCTAATACCTCTTTTGCCATTGAAATATTTCCTTGAAAAGAATAAATCATAGCAAGATTTACGTGAGCCTTTAAATTGATCACCACTTCCCAAGCCAATAGAAGAAATCCTCTTATATACTTGGATAGTAGCAAATGCCCAAACCCCGGAAAAGAGACAGACCACCAGGCTATGATATAAGGATTTCTTAAATGGATTTGGGTCGTACCAAGTATACTGACATGTGCCTTATATCTTCTTGCGGTATTATCGCTTTTATAATTGTCCACGAAAAGTCCATCCTCTTAACTAACCTATGATACGTTTAATTTCTCCTATATTTAACCTATTTATCACATTTTCCAAAAAACACTATTTATTGGACCGCATCCTTTTTTAACAATAGGTGAAAAAAATACGCTTAAGAAGAAAAAATATTAGCTTTTCTCCTTAAGCGCTCTCCATTTATGATGTCTTACTTTATTCCATTCCACAATTTTTGTTTCTCCGATCATATAGAGAAGAAGTCGCAATAGCGCATAGCATGTTAGAAACCCTGCAACAATGCTGATAAGAAGCATCGACGCAAAACCTCTTACACTTCCCACGCCGAATAGGATGATGGCCGTTGAGACGATCCAGCTTTTTTTCATGATAACAAGCACCTTTTTTGTAAGAATCAAGAGCTCAGATTACGAAGGAGTCAGCTGATTCACGTTACTTTCGATAAGAACGATACAGTGAATGACCAATTAACATAAAAAACCCATAGCAAACTGCAACGATGGTGAACGCAGTTAGATGGTCGTTCACAACAAGGATCATTCCGATTAGGACAAAAAGTAAGAGGCCGAGCAAATTAATAATCCAGTAGGGTTTTAACAATAGATTTTTGTTAGGCTCCATTTCCAATCTCCCCATTTCGATTTTTCACTCTCTCTTACTAGTACGATTCGCCAGAGATTTGGTTTCATTTTCCAGAAAGGGCATCCCTGCTTGTATCTCGTTCTGTTACATATTGAACGGCCTCTTCTAACACACCTGGGAAATCACTTGGAAATTCATGCCCCATTCCTTCTTTTACAATGAGTTTGCACGGAATCTGATACGTTTCAAAAAGTTGAACCGCCGCCAATACAGTTTCATAGAAAGGATCTTGATCGCCTGTAATAATGCAGCCTCTTGCACGAGGATTCAGCTGATTTTTTAGTATTTTTTGAAGTGCCTTAAGATCGAAAGCTGGAGCAATCCCAAAAAAATTGTGAAACTCTTCTACATCAGCTCGCAAACTCACTTGAGTAGCGATATTCGCTCCTTGTGATGCCCCTGCAATGATGTGGACTTTTTCAGAGAGATGATGCTGTTGAATGAACGATTGATAGGTACTTCTCACTTCATTCATTGCCATTGTTGCATCATCCCATGAGTAGCATTGGTAGCTAAAAAGCTGAGATGATTGAGGAAAACCCATAAAGTAATGGTTTGTAATTTCGGGATGAGACCACTGCTTCGAAAACTCTTCGATATTCGATCCTTTCCAGTGCAGTGGGAAGAGAACCGTCTCTGCCTCCTGGTTACCTAGAGTACTGCAATGAGCATGGGCAGATTTTTTTTCGGCTTCATACATCCTCTTGCATTCTAGCAAAATCGTATTGAACTCAGCATAGGGTTTCAATGCGCTCAATTCAGGATCTGATGACAAAATTTCTGGATTCCACCATAATCCATGCTGAATCACATCATGAAGTTCAGCCAGAGCATCCTGATGCTTCCCTTCTAAAACATACAAACTTGCGATCCAATGTCCCAAACGGTCACGTTTCTGAGGGAACTTTTCTTTTGCTTGTTCCATCAATGACAAAGCTTCTTTATTGGCTTTCTTTTCAACAAGATCAATTACCTGTCTTTGCAGTTCAATGAACGTTATTGTAAAAACCTCCCACTCATTCGAATTAGTTCAATATTAATTGAACAAATTAATATAGTCAATGAATACATTATAATATTTTAGATTATTCTAATTTGGAACTCAATATGTTAAGCTGATAAGAAAGTTATATGAACGGAGGAATTTCAATGACCTATAACGTTAGCGTACTAGTCTCCCCAGTACATGAGCTTTTATTAAGCTTTTCTTTATATAAGAGACAAACTCTTATGAAGTATTTGGATCTAGGATCGAGGTGGCCAGGGGATGTGGAAGAATCTCTATCACCTGAATTGAAAGAGGCGATTGCTTCAAAAGAGAATCTATTCTTTGAAGATTTACTCGTGCTGTTCATTGAACAATTTCCTTATAAACATGAAATCGATTCTTTTTTTGAATGGTTAGGAGAGATGTCGGCCGGTGAATTGTTTGAGCGGATCGCCTCTTCGCTCGACGATCAAAGGGCGATTCCTACAAATTTATTAGCGCAGCGAGATCGGTCGCTTAAGTTGTTAAAGGAATGGGACAAGGAATATTTCCAGTTTCATCGCGAGGGAGTTTTGGAGCAATTAACGGCTGATGCAGAGATTAAACGAAAGATGCTGGAAGAAGAAGCAAGAGAAAAAGTGATATTACATGCAAGCCGTTTTATCGTGGAGTCAGAAACGGTTCAGAACGTTTGCTTAATCCCTTCTCTACACATTCAACCGATGGCATTTCTCGATCATTTGAAAGATAAGCTTTATATTACTTATTCGGTGAAAAATCCTAACAATGAACGAAATGAACTTCTTCGTTTTACAAAAGCACTTGGTGATGAAAAGAGATTAAAGATCCTCGAATTTTTGTCTCACGGGACTCATACTTTCACTGACATTGTTTCTGAAATTGGGATGGCGAAAGGCAATATCCACCATCACCTTTCCATTTTAAGAGGGGCTGGATTAGTGAATATTCATATTAAGGATGAGCGAAATACGTTTTATTATAGTGCGAATAAAGGGATTGCAGACGAGTTTAGTAGGATGGTTGATCAATTTCTTTAATAGTGCCTGTCACCACCCGAGTATTGTTACTTGATGTCGAACGGTATGCCAAGCTTTATATGGCAATCGATCTTACTCTTCGTATCAAACCCTAACGTCAAACTCTGACCCGCTCTCCCCAAC
The DNA here is from genome assembly GCF_002563635.1 of Bacillus sp. es.036. Taxonomy (NCBI): domain Bacteria; kingdom Bacillati; phylum Bacillota; class Bacilli; order Caryophanales; family Bacillaceae; genus Bacillus; species Bacillus sp. es.036. The sequence continues at coordinate 318,244 of NZ_PDIZ01000001.1, read as the reverse complement.
CCCCTATCACTTTCCCCATCCTTCTCTTTCTTCGTCTTTATCTTCCTTAAGCACAAGTGCTCTTGTGCTCTTGTGCCCTTGTGCCCTTGAACACTGAAGGCACTAGATCAGATAGGAAACATTGGACAGAGAATGACTACCTTTACAGCGCTGACGAAAAACATCAGCGCTGTAAAAGTAGCCGTCCTTTCAACTGAAGTATACTGAGACCTTCTGAGGTTTCCACCGTATCACCCGATTTGAACGCTTGAATTTCTTCAACACCGCGCTTTCTACACATTAAACCAGCCCAATGTGCGCCATCTGCGCGCTGCTACCGTACCGTAGTACGCCTGGTTACCTACCCGAACCGTTAACGGCCGTTCACGCCATAGCTTCTCACCACAGAAACCGGGAACTGTGTATGTTTGAGAACGCTGAATTTTCTGCATCGGCTTCAGCTCACCTGACAAGTTTTGTTTTCGAACGTGTGGTAGGCGTTCCACGTTCTGAGCAGCGGCGCACTTGAAGAAACCTCACCATCTCCGAATTAAAAAAGAGAATGGGAAGCCGCTGATCCATATGAAGTTGGGTGAGGCTTATGTATTGTAGAGAGGGCTCACTTAGCGAACCCTCTCTCCTTTTTACAGGGATCACCCTGTTTTTTGATTCGAACTTCGAGCGTTTAAGTGATCTGGCAGCTGCAGAATGGTATCGTTCAGCGTATCGAGTTTCTGTTCAATGCGGTGCAACAAGTAAAGTGTGACCACAACCGGAAAGCCAACATCGCTGATCAAAGACATCCAGGACTCCATTCGTTCTCCCTCCCTGTTCGTTTATTTGCCTTGCTAAAGAGGAAGGACAAGTGCCCTTCCTCTTTTCAATCCATTAACCGATGATAATGTCGTTCTCATTGCGCTCAATGATACGAGCGCCTTTTTTTGAAACAAGATCGCCTCCACTTGTCGTAAAACAGTTTTGCGCAAGAAGCGTATCCATCGCAGTTGCAATAGCAGCCGGGTTTACAGGCTCGACTGGATCGCTTAACGTGATTGAAAACGGCTTATTGTCACGCGTGTTGAACTGAAGTTCGAGTGTTTTTGCCATGTTGGATTTCCTCCTTTCTTAGAAATTTTAAGTTCGTTACGCCTGAAGATCAGACGAATCATTGCGCTCCACTGCGAACAAATTGTGTTGCTGAAGCGGTGCTAGCGCTAGTGCGACGGCGAAAAGCGCATCAGGTGTCGCGGATGTTTTCACGTTGTTGAAGTTCTTGCTGCGGAAAATGGATTTGCCATTTTCGTCCACGCCAACTTCGAGTACCATGCGAAGCTGCGTATCCATAAGGGATGAGGTTGCCATGCTGATCACCTCCTTTCACCTTATATATCGCTTGGAAAGTGGAAAAAGGGGCATTGCGGAGAAAATAAATTTTAGAATGAGAAAAAGCCGATCCCAAAAATGAGATCGGCTTTGCTAGTTATCACTTTTTGATAATGACTACTAGTAGACTTGCCATTACTACTAGAAATCAAAAAGAAGGACCTTATCAACAGATAAGATCCTTCATCGGTCTTACATTTTAAAATCAAATTCATCAGGATGAGGACCGCTACGAGCATTGTCGTTCAATCCATCAAGCTGCTTCATTTCTTCTGATGTGAGTTCAAAATCAAAGAGATCAATATTCGCTTCAATGCGCTTTTCGTTCATTGATTTTGGAATCGTAATCACGTTATGCTGCAGATCCCAGCGAAGAATAACCTGTGCTACAGACTTGTTATATTTCTCAGCAATGCCTGCGATCGTTTCATTGTCCAACAGCTCACCAGCCATAAGTGGTGACCATGCTTCCACTTGAATGTTGTGCTCTTTGCAATATGTTCTCACTTCTTCTTGCGTTAAGCGTGGGTGGAATTCGATTTGGTTAATCACCGGTGTAATTTCAAAGTTTTTGCGAAGATCCTCAAGGTGATTTACCTGGAAGTTACTTACACCAATTGCACGTACTCGTTTTTCTTTATATAACGTTTCAAGTGCTTTCCATGGCTCCTGGTATTTATTATCACCTGGCCAGTGAATCAGGTAAAGATCTAAATAATCAAGACCTAGCTTCGATAGGCTTGTTTCATAAGCTTGAATCGTTTCATCATAAGATAGACCGTCGTTCCATACTTTTGAAGTAATGAAAAGCTCTTCTCTCGTTACAAGACCTTCTTCAATCGCTTGGTTAACACCTTGACCTACACTTTCCTCGTTACCGTAGATCGCTGCTGTATCAATGCTGCGATAGCCTTTTTTAATCGCTGTTTTCACAGCTTCAACCAATTCCTGACCTTGTTCAACGCGGAATACGCCGTAACCTAGTTCAGGCATTTCGATATTATTATTTAATGTTTTCATTTGTACAGTCATAATTAATTCTCCTTTCAAAAGTCCTTTATTGGTTTTCCCGAAAAATAAATTTTAAACCATCTCGTTGTGGAAAAAGTGTTTTACTTCCCAAACACTTCTCGGTAATGATCGTGAAGCTTTGTTTTATAGTGCGCCATATTTGTTTCCTTCATCACATTGTGAATTGAGTAAGTTGGTAGCGGACGCATACCTATATATTGGTTCATTTTATGAAGGTGATCGATTGCTTGATCAAGATCTCGTCCTTCAAAGAAGCTCTGTTCATTTCCAAACGCTGCTTCTGGTGCGTTCCATGTAAGAGAGAACATGTATTTCTTGTCTGTAAACATTCCACCCTGACCATAGCGATCTGAACCGATGAAGAAGATCTTGTCCATGTAAACGCGGTCGATGTATTTCTTAAAGTTACCTGGGATACTAAACCAGTAAATCGGCGTTTGCATGATGATCGCGTCTGCCCACTGCCACTTTTCAATTTCTTGATCGACATCGTACTCTTCATCAACGATCGTTGTTTTCACTTCATAGTCTGAGGAGAGCACCTCGTTCCATTCATTAAAAATTGTTTTATTTAACTCACCTTTTGACTTCGGAAAATACTCATGTCCATTAATCAATAGAATGTTCTTCATATGTGTTCACTCCTTCCTAGCTGTTTTGTTTACCGTCACAGTATAGATCCAACAAGTGTGTCATATAAAGCGTTAAAATTATTACTTGGAGGTGCTTATGGTGCTTTTCTGTGCGTGTCTATATCCTCGCACAAATACCATTTAATAACTTTTGTGTAGTTATTTAGACATATTTTAACCGAGTTTCATTAGCTACTAAAAAGAATTTTTAGCTAATAAAGTTAAGCATTAAGACCTAGAGCACTGAGGTGCCTGTCACCACCCGTTTTTTGTCATAAAAAGTCGAAAGCGGAAGCGCTCCTGCGCTTCCGCTTTCGATATCTTCCATTCTTATTCATTCTGTTACTCACATAGCGACATTCCCCGCATCACTCCTAGATATCAATCGCTTCTGACGACGTTGCTCTTCTAAGATGAGCGACAATACTTTCCTAATAGCTTTCGTTTCAGTCGTTTCAAATTCTGCATCAGCCAGGTTTTTTTCTTCTAATGGATCACGAGTTAGATTATATAGCTCAAATTCATCTGGAGCGGGCGAGGTCTTCGTTAAGGTGACCCATTTCGATAATCGTTCCTCTGCTTCAGGTACCACATCCTTCTCTTGTGTCATGATCACATCTGATACGCCTGGAACTCTCCAAAATTGTGGGTCATCGTAGTAGCGCGCGTATTTCCACACTTCCTGCTCATTCTCTTCGCCAGTACGCAATGTGGTCACTACAGCTTCAATATGATTCGGCTGCATGAGTGATTCAACTAATTCTCCAGCGTCACTAAGTTCTCGTCTTTCTTCTTCATCTGTCATAAAATAAAGCGGTTCGTTTGCCCGATAAAATCTCTTCCTACCAAGAAGCAACGGCGTTAAGTCTCTTCCTACAAGCGGACGAACTTCAGCATCATCCATGCTTAGCAACGTGTGAATCTCTTCCTCGTCAATTCCTGCTAGGCCTAACATCGTTGGTAAAATGTCGACATGACTTGTTAGCATCGATGTGCTTTTTTTACCATGAAAAAGGCCAGGATTATGAATCATCATCGGTACGTGAATATATTTCTCATAGACGTTGTTTCGCTTAGGCGTTGTATCCGTGTCTTTGTTCTGCCCCATAATCGACGTAAAAAGAACGATCGTATTCTGATAAAACGCCGTCTTCTTCAACATCTGAAATACGTTCATCATCCCACCGTAACGTTGTCTTGAACAAAACGAGCTAAAAATCACCCATTGGTGTGTTTCTTCCACTTCTTTTCGATTAAGTTTTTCAAGCAGTTCCACTACTCGATCCTCACAAATCTCATCATTCTTATTTAGTGAAGGCAAACGTTGATCCTTTTCATCATTAACCTGGTCAACGAGTTCTTTCCAGAATGTTTGATAACCTGCTTTTCTAAAGTAATCTTCCATTATAGGAATGGTTGTAACGTTCAACTGCATTTGATTGGAACTTCTCGTTTGTGTTACACCATGCAGGGAAGGATACTGACCTGTATAAAGCGTCATTTTACTAGGGGAGCAGGCGGAGCTACCAACATAATGATTTTGAAATTCAAAGCCGTTCAGCAAAAGTTCTTGCATGAAGAGGTTTTTCTTATCATCCGATTGATCGCCATCACACGGCTGATCAATTAAGATAAGAAAATTCGGCTTCTTAGACCACGTAAACAGTGAGGGTAGAGGCTTATTCCGATTCATTTCTTTCCTCCTTTAAGACAAGTCCGTCCCGCATCTGTTTTGTTTTTTGTAGTTTATGTTTGCGCCCAGGAAACGGTTCTTCTTTCTAACCATTCTCTCCGCTACAGAAAGAAAAATTTCACATTTCATATCCTTTTTTTGTTAGACATAGATTAATAAGGTGAATCCTTCTCCTGGTGAGTAAGGACGTTTACGAGACAAGGAGGCTGTCTATGGCCAAACCATTTTCTTCATTACAGTATCCGGAAGATTTGCTTTCACTTATTCAAAATGGGTTACCAGGAAAAAGTCCTCCAAAACACGTCATTATCATTGGAGCAGGCTTGTCAGGGCTCGTAGCGGGGTCATTGCTGAAACGGAGTGGTCATCACGTGACGATTTTAGAAGGCAATGATCGCATTGGGGGTCGGGTGTATACTTTACGAAAGCCGTTTTCGTTAAACCAGTACATGGACGCAGGCGCTATGAGAATACCTGATAACCATGCTCTTGTACATGAATACATTCGTCATTTTAACCTGCCCCTCCACCCATTTTTAAACGCCTCCCCGAAAGACCTTCTATTTGTAAATAATGTGCTAACAACGAAAGAAGAATATGAAAAGAATCCAGACATTCTTGGCTTTCCAGTGAATGAAAGTGAAAAAGGAAAAACGGCGACAGAACTTTTTCTTGAAGCAACCCAGCCCTTTATCGACCTTTACAAATCGAGCACGAAAGAAGAACAAGAAGAACTTGTAGCAAAATACGGGGAATATTCAATGGGAGAATTTCTCCACTACAATCCGCTTGGGAAACCATTATCCCTTAATGCTATTCGCTCAATAGGCGTCATGCTTGGCATTGAAGGGTTTCCAGAGTTCGCGTTTACAGACATTTTAACGGATATTATCTATCCGATTTTCAGCAAAGAAGTAACGTTTCATCAAATTGATGGTGGTAACGATCGCCTGCCCCATTCATTCGTTGAAGAACTGAAGCATCACATTTTTCTAAATCAGAAAGTGATTAAAATAAAGCAGTCGGACCGCGGCGTTACTATAACAACGCTGAATTCTAAAACACAGGAAAAGTTTCGTCTGAAAGGAGACGTCGCAATTGTCGCCGTTCCTTTCTCCGTTCTCCAATTTATCGACATTACTCCCTATCATTCCATTTCATTTAAAAAATGGCAGGCGATTCGTGAGCTCATTAATGTGCCTGCTGTTAAAATTGGTATTGAATTTAGTTATCGCTTTTGGGAAAAAAACAATGTGGGGAATGCGCTAACGGATTTACCGATTCGGTTTAGTTATGTTCCTGGGGAAGGAATCGGTTCAAACGGATCAGCCGCACTATTAGCTAGCTATAGCTGGGGAGAAGACGCCGTGCTCTGGGGAAGTTTACCGATAGATGAACTGACTCGTATCCTACTTAAAGATCTAGCCAAGATCTATGGAAACGAAGTGTATACGGCATTTATCAAAGCCGTTCCCTTTAATTGGAGTCATAACCCTTATTCTGCTGGCTGCTTCACCCTTTTCACTCCCGGTCAAGAAAACAACCTTGGTGAGGTCATCAAACAGCCGGAAGGAAAGCTCCATTTTGCAGGAGAGCATACTTCTTCCTTTCACGGGTGGATGGAAGGTGCGATTGAATCAGGGCTAAGGGCTGCTTATGAGGTCAACGAGCTAAAAAATCCACTTAAATAGTTATGTTTAATCCCATGGGTACCGCTTCCAAAAATGGAAGTGGTTCTTTTTTCTGTACATAAATAAAACGCCACTGGTAAGGATTTCTACAAATTGTATAAATGTTGTAATTTGTCGAAATAGATTGTTAATTTGTCGAACCTATGTATAATGATAATTAACGGTAAATTTTCAGAAAAATAAATCAAATTACAACTAGAGGAGCTGCTCAGCCTATGGAAGGATTTCTAACGAGTATCATTGATGGTTCAAACAACATTCTCTGGAGTTACGTACTTATTGCCGGATTACTTGGACTTGGCATTTACTTCACGATTGCTTCACGATTTGTTCAATTTCGATTTTTCGGCGAAATGTTTCGCGTATTAGGAGAAAAACCTGATTATAAGGATGGAGCCAAAAACATTTCACCTTTTAAATCTTTCTGTGTCGGTGCCGCTACGCGGATTGGTACAGGAAACTTAGCAGGGGTTGCAGTGGCGATCACGCTAGGTGGGCCAGGAGCTGTTTTCTGGATGTGGATGGTTGCCCTGCTTGGTGGAGCCACAGCTTTCATTGAAAGCACACTTGCTCAGGTTTACAAGGTGAAAGGTGAAAACGCCTTTCGAGGCGGCCCCGCTTATTATATTGAAAAAGGTCTGAAAGCAAGATGGTTAGGGATTGTTTTTGCCGTTTTGATTGCCATTACGTTTGGTCTTATCTTCAATTCGGTTCAGAGTAATACGATCGCACTAGCGTTTGAAAATGCATTTGGTATAAATCCATTAGTTATTGGTGTTATCATTACGGTTTTGACTGGGGTTGTCATCTTCGGTGGCGTGCATCGAATTGCAAACTTATCAAGTGTGATCGTACCTGTTATGGCGATTCTCTATATTGTCATTGCCCTGTTTGTTTTATTTATGAACCTGGCAGAACTACCATCAATCGTAGCCCTCATTGTAGGAAGTGCTTTTGGATTTGAACAAGCAGTAGGGGGAGCGATTGGTGCAGCCATTATGAACGGAGTAAAACGAGGACTATTTTCGAATGAAGCCGGTATGGGGAGTGCGCCAAACGCGGCTGCAACTTCTACTACTTCACACCCAGCGAAACAAGGGCTTATTCAATCTCTTGGGGTATTTGTCGATACCATTCTCGTTTGTTCATCCACTGCCTTCATTATCTTACTAGCTCCTGTGTTTCGAACAGTTGAAGTGACAGGAATTGAATTACTTCAAAACTCACTAAACTCTCATATTGGTGGATGGTCGGGTATTTTTATCTCCATAGCGATTTTCTTGTTCGCTTTCAGTTCGATTATTGGCTCTTACTACTATGGCGAAACCAATATTGAGTTTATTAAAAAAAGCAGAGGAACACTTTTTCTGTTCCGTCTCGCTACGATGGCATTTGTGCTGATCGGCTCGATTTCAAGCTTAAGTCTCGTATGGAAAATGGCCGATCTCTTTATGGCACTGATGACGGTGATTAACTTGATTGCAATTGGTTTGTTAGGAAAAATCGCCTTTAAGGTTTTAAAAGACTATGAAAATCAGCGGAAACAAGGGAAAAACCCTGTGTTTAATCCTACTAAGCTAGGGATTCACAATGCAGATGCCTGGGTAGAGGATCAAATGGAGAAAGAAGATGACGTTGAAAAAGAGGAAGCGATTGGATAATATCGCTGTTTTAAGAGTCCGGCACTGAACCGGACTCTTTTTTTCTGTTCATGAGCTTTTTTACTAAGGGATTTCACATTTCCAAACTTCTTTACCCTTTTTTTACAGATACCCTTTTTATAGAGATGAATTCGTTATATGATGAATGTACGCCAGTCAGCCTTGTCGGATTGCTTTACCTTGATGAATCAAAAGGTTGAAAAACTATAAAGGAAAGGCAGGTTCTTTCTCCTTATGATTACACCGATTTTTCGCATCTTTGACACGGAAAAAGCCACTGACTTTTATCGGGATTTCTTAGGGTTTACGATTGATTGGCGACATCAGTATGAAGAAAATATGCCTGAATACATTCAAGTTTCGTTTCATAACGCTCTTATTCATTTAACCGAGCATCATGGAGACGCTTCACCAGGAAGTTCGATACGCGTAAAGCTAGATAACGTCGAAGACTATCATCACATCCTTTCACAAAAAGAATATGCCTATTCCAATCCAGGGATGAGGCATACCTCCTGGAAAACCATCGAAATGACTGTCACCGACCCGTTTCTAAATCGGATAACGTTCTACGAAGAAAAGTAAGCACAAAGCGGGCGGTGCCTGGCACCGCCCGCTTTGTGTCGAACTTAGTCGATTGGGTCTTCTGCTTTCCCATAGCGAATGACATCATAGATGGCCATGCCGTCACTTGGCTTCCCATCTTCGTTTTTATAAGGCATTAAAGAAAAGAAAATAAAGTAGAAAGAGAAATAAACAAATTGCCTAAATACTAGAGCTTCTGGTAGCACCTCTGTCAGAATCAGATAGTTAATGATTAAAATAAGAATTAAATTAAACATACTGCCCGCTAGATAAATCGACACATGCGCCCACGTTTTATCGTAAGTTAACTTATCGTACTGACACCATCCTTCCATGAAGTATTTTTTCCTTACCTCCAACGGACCTATATCGACTATTTTTTTCCCTGTACCGATGCAAAATTTGATCCGTCCCCCAAATACTCTCGCTACGAGGACATGTCCAGCCTCATGCACCAATGTTACGATCGGAAGAATAATAAAGAAATTCACAAAAAACATGGGAATATCACTTAAAGTAAACACCGAAAACCTCCAGTCATTTTTTCTTCATTGATTCAACACAGGTGTAAAGACACAAAAAAAAGCCGAAAAGGAATCTTTCTCCTTTTCGGCTTATGTCTGACGCTAATTGTTCAGATCATTGCTACCTTTTATATGGTCATTCAATTTTGTGTTGAACGAAATGAGCTCATTATCCGCTCGCATACCTCTCGTTTTCAAGTTCACGAGATCGTGAAAGTCGTGCAGTAAAAGACCGAACATTCTATTTCAATCTCAGCTTCCCATTGTACTCCTGAACACCGAAAAAAATCAAGAAGGAGAAGCCAGATGTTGGCTTCTCCTTCTTTCTTACCACTCTTGATTTGTTGGACGTACTAGAATTTCATTAATGGCTACTTCAGCCGGTTCTTCAATCGCAAAAACAATTGTACGAGCAATGCTGTCAGCTTTAATTGCACCGCTATAAACCGCATCAATCGAAGATTTCACATCATCATCCGTAATGGTTTCAGTAAGTTCTGTACTAACTGCTCCCGGTGAAATAATCGTAGCACGGATATTATTACCAACGGACTCTTCCATTCTTAGTCCTTCAGTGATGGCTCTTACTGCAAACTTTGTAGCACTGTAGACTGAGCTTCCTGGTGAAATTTCATGACCAGCTACAGATGAAATGTTAATAACGTGCCCTTCCTTTTTCTCTCTCATATAAGGAAGAACGGCTCCGATACCGTAAAGAACACCTTTAATATTAACATCAATCATTTTATCCCATTCATCGTATTTCTTCTTGTGTAAAAGGGAAAGTGGCATTAAACCGGCGTTATTCACAATCACATCGATTTTTCCAAACGTATCATACGCATATTGAGCTAGTGACTCCATCTCTTCAGATGATGTTACGTCTGTTACCTGGTAAATCGCTTCTCCACCATTGTCTTCTATTTTCTTCTTAAGCTCTTTTAATCGATCTTCACGACGAGCTGCCAAAACGAGCTTTGCTCCTTTTTCGGAGAGTAACTTTGCTGTTTCTTCTCCAATACCGCTTGATGCTCCAGTAATGATGACGACTTTTTCTTTTGCCATTTAAAAAACCTCCACAGTTGGATTATCAATCGTTTTAATTGATAAACCATACTTTATAGGTTAAAGTGCGGTTTAACACAAATAAAGCGACTTAAAGGGAGGCACAAACAAATGAAATACTATTCGATGAAGGAAATAACCGCGATGACAAACCAGTCTGCATCCGCGATCCGATACTATGAAAAGGAAGAAATTCTTCCCTTTATCGAACGCGATGAAAATGGCGTTCGAAGATATACCGAGAATAACTTAGAGTGGCTTCATTTCATTCTAGCTCTTCGTTCTACAAATATGCCGATTGCTGAAATAAAAAGATACGTTCATCTTTACAAACAGGGTGATTCGACTATACGAAAAAGAAGAACACTTCTTTCTAATCATAAACAAAAAGTAGAACGTGAAGTAAAGCGACAGCAGAACTATTTAGCACGGATTTCAAAAAAAATCACTCTCTATGATGATGTTTCAACAGATTTGCAAAAAGTAACGTGTTCAACATATTAATTCACCTGGCGCAGCAGGTACCATTTCACTCCACTTTATACATCAGCTGATCCGAGCGTCATACCTCCATCAATGACAATTTCTGTTCCCGTACAATAGGAACTTTCATCAGAAACAAGAAAAGCCACGGCCCTGGCAATTTCCACAGGTTGTCCAATACGACCGAGCGGAATCGTCTGATAGAAATCTGGCACACCCTCTCCCTGGGTCGCCATCTCCGTCTCAACTCCTCCCGGATGAATCATGTTTACCCGAATGCCTTTCGGACCTAATTCGATTGCCGCTGCTTTAGACATCGCAACGACAGCTGCTTTTGTAGCCGCATAGGCAGCAGACTGACCGATCGGAGCAAACGCTGAGATCGATACGTTATTCACGATCGCCCCTTTTCGCTGTTTCTCCATTAACGGAACAACCGCTTGCATTCCCATAAACACACCAAGCTGGTTTACGTTCATTAACTCTTGATATTCTTCTACCGATAAATCTGTAAATGGTTTTCTTTTTAGTATCCCTGCATTGTTTACAAGCGCATCCAACTGACCAAATTCAGATTGGATCTCTTCAAGCACTAATTTCCAATGCTCTTCTTTCGTTACATCCAACTGCACAGGATAAGCCCCAATCAAACTTGCTGCTGTCTCAGCATCTTGATAGCGGCGTGCTCCAATGATCACTTTTGCTCCTAATGAAGCAAGATGCTCACCAATTGCTTTTCCCTGACCTCGATTTCCTCCGGTGATTAAGATCACTCGATCGTGTAGATCTGGCATGTTATTCTCTCCTTCGTCTTTAGATAGGTTTAGCTTACAGGAGCAATTTAGAAATCACCAATGAAGAAGATTCAAACAATAATTGTCAAAATATTAATAATTTGACACAATAGCACTAGTAAATCCTTTTGAAATGGAGAGCGAGAAAAAATGATTTATCGAAGAAAAACCTATACCATTCAACCTGAAAAATTAGATGAATTTAACGAGTTTTTCCATACTTATCTTTATCCAAATCAACTAAAACATGGTGCCAAATTGGTTGGGCGTTGGGTTAACGAAACCCAGAATGAAATAACCGCGACCTGGCAATATGAAAGTATGAATCACTATGAAGAGATCGAAAAGCAAATTCGAAAAAGCGCGTTACATCAGAAGGCGAAACAGCGTGATCTAGGGAACCTTTATCTTGAAAGTATCCAGGACTTTCTAACGTCAACAGCCGAACCTTACGCGTATCATCCTCCAAAACACATCGTTTCAGCAGCTACCATTATTTTAAATGAAGCAGATGAAGTCCTTTTAATCAAAGGCCCACGTAGAGGTTGGGAATTCCCTGGAGGTCAAGTGGAAGAAGGCGAATCATTACACGACGCCGCAATTCGAGAAGCGAAGGAAGAATCCGGTGCTGATGTTGAAATAATGAAATTTTGCGGCGTATTTCAAAACGTGAAGTCTTCTATTTCGAATAACCTCTTTCTCGCTAACTATGTTGGGGGTAAACTCACAACATCCTCGGAGAGCCTTGAAGTTGGATTCTTCCCTATCGATCAAGCACTTGAAATGGTTACTTGGAAAAATTTTCGACAGCGCATGGAATATTGTTTAAACGAAGAACACCATCCTTTTTATGTGGCGTTTAATCAGTAAGTTTCCTTTACGCTTAGATTTTCAAAATTCAACCTTTCGTAAAGTAGTATTTGTACTCGTACGTCGTTATGATTTCACTTTCATCCGTATTCTTCCCTAAAAAATTCGTCCGTCACGGGCGTTTTTTTATGTAAAAAATTGGTTTATCTTGCGGCGTTAACAGGTATTGATTAACAACTAAGAAAGGATGCTTATGATGGTCATCACTTGGAAAATGTTCAGCTTCGGGGTCATGGTAGGGATTGCAGTACTCTTCGTTCTATCCGTTATGAAAGATGAACCTGTCATTTCATCAAAAAACATTGCCATCATCCTTGGAGTACTCACGTTCTATAGCGTGTTTTTTCTATGGAGATACTGGTGCAATAACAATAATAATCTTTTCAAATAGGAGGCAGAGTTTATGTTAAAGAAAAAAGCACGCTCGCCCGGCAAGGAATTTCTTCTGTCATTTCTTTTCATGTTTATTTTTTTCGGCGGAGCCTTCCTATCCTTTTACTATTTAGGGTTTAACATCGGGTTTCCGATTTCCTTAATCCTCCTCATTCTTCTAGCATACATTTCAAGGCGCACCATCAAACAGTCGGATGAGAAATTTCTTACACCTACTGATCGCAAATTCAATATGAAGAAACACCCCTGGCTTGTTGGCATTCCTGCGTTTATTTTTTTCTTCATTAATCATTATGTTGGTAACGATTCAGGTTTACTATCAGCACTTATCCTTACGATTATTAACTTTTTCTTTAGTTTTGTGCTGCTTCTCGGGGTTTATTATTTTAGAATGAAGCGGCTTGGTTATCATAGACGGTTACTGGTCGAAATAAAGATCCTTTATCAGACGTCGATGCCACTCGGTTTACAAAGATTAGAATACGAATTCGAAACCGGAAAGAATCCCCCATTCTTTCCGGTTTCATTTTATTTTCATGGGGTATTTAAAAATTGAAAACACAATTTCGACTAATTTCGATTTTATTTTACAAAAAAAGGGGGGTTAATGGAATCGATTACCTGGTAATTTATCCTAAAATTATTACGTATTGAAGCAGATTAAAACTTCTCTCTTTACACCATACTAACGGTAGTGGTAGAGTAAGTAATTGTGTTTAAAAAGCGATTAAAGGAGTCTTGTATGGACAATAAAGAAACTGGGCGTATTGATTGGCCCGTCTTTGGTATAAGCGGTGGGGTATTGATCCTCTTCGTGATTCTTGCACTTTTTGATATTTCATTGGTTGAAAACTTGGTTAGCTCAAGCTTTGCCTGGTCTGCGAGGTTTTTCGGTGGGTTCTGGCAAGTTTTAATGCTAGCAACATTTTTTGTAGGAATTGGATTGGCCTTCTCTAAATACGGAAAAATTAAATTAGGTGGTATGGATAAACCTGAGCTTAGCCTATATAAGTGGTTATCCATTATTATGGCGACACTACTTGCCGGTGGCGGTGTGTTTTGGGCAGCGGCAGAACCGATGTACCACTTCTTAACCGTTCCTCCTTCTCAAGATGGAAAAGGCATTGAAGCTGGAACTCAAGGTGCAATTGATACTGCACTTGCCCAAAGCTTTATGCATTGGGGTTTCCTTGCCTGGGCCATTCTAGGTACAATCAGTGCTGTTGTGATGATGTACGGACATTATCATAAAGGCATGCCGATGAAGCCGCGTACGCTTCTTTATCCGATTTTCGGTGAAAAGCTGCGTCACAGCTGGTTTGGTACTCTGATTGATGCGTTTTCCGTTATTGCGGTTGCCGCAGGTACAATTGGACCAATTGGTTTCTTAGGCTTACAAGCAAGTTACGGTTTGCAGGAAATTTTCGGCATTCCGAATCAGTTCAGCACACAGTTCTCGATTATTTTAGCTGTCGTGATTGTTTCTACGATTTCAGCAGTTACAGGACTTTACAAAGGAATTCAATACTTAAGTAGCTTTAACGTTCGTCTTGCGATTGGATTAATGGCGTTTATCGTTATCTTTGGCCCTGGTGGCTTTATCTTCAATCACTTTATCTCTGGATTTGGTGTTTATGTGGATCAATTTGTTACGATGAGCACATTCCGTGGTGATACCGGTTGGCTTTCATTCTGGACAGTCTTCTTCTGGGGCTGGTTTATCGGATACGGTCCAATGATGGCGATTCTTGTTAGTCGTATTTCACGAGGACGTACGATTCGAGACATTATTATTGCTGTTTCAATTTTTGCACCGGTTATCTCAACATTCTGGTTTACAGTACTCGGAGGATCTGGAATTTTCTTTGAACTTTCAAATCCTGGTTCGATTTCAGAAGCATTGAATGCAGCTGGTAACCCAGCAGCCATGTTCGCCATTACTGAGCAATTCCCGCTTGCAAGCATTGTTTCACCACTGTTCTTGATTCTAACGATTCTTTTCGTTGTAACAACAAGTGACTCCATGTCTTATACAATTGCAATGGCAGTTACGGGCGAAGGCGATCCTCAAAGATGGCTTCGCGTGTTCTGGGCAATTCTTATGGGAACTGTCGCAGTCATTCTACTTATTACAGGAGACAGCGGCATTACGCAGTTACAGAACTTCATTGTTGTAACAGCTGTTCCAGTCTCGCTTATCCTTCTGCCAATGGTTTGGCTCGCACCTAAAGTAGCGAGGGAAATGGCAAGAGATCAGAAAATCATTAAATAATGTGTCTGGCCCTCTCCCCTTTGGGGAGAGGGCCTTTTTAATGGTGCCTGTTAAATGGTGCCTGTCACCACCCGTTATGCGTCGAACGAAGTCGAAATATCTTAAGCAGAATTGGGTATCCTAAGAGCTGAGTTACTTATACTTAAGGAGGACACAACTATGCTTGAAGGAAAATGTGCGTTAATTACAGGATCTGGTCAAGGAATTGGGCTAGAAATCGCTACTGAGTTTGCAAAAGCCGGAGCGAAGGTTATGCTTAATGATATTAATGAAGACACCCTTAAGGAGTCGGTTGAAAGCCTAACATCTCAAGGTTTCACTGTTGAAGGGGTGGTTGCGAACGTTGCGAAAGAAGAAGATGTGAAGAATGCTATTGAAGAAACCGTCAAGAAATTTGGACGTATTGATATTCTTGTTAACAATGCAGGGATCCAGCATGTGGCGCCAATCGAAGAATTCCCAAGTGAAAAGTACGGGTTAATTCTTGATATTATGCTAAAGGGCCCATTCTATGGCATCAAATATGCTTTTCCTATAATGAAAGAACAAGGATATGGCCGTATCCTAAACATGGCTTCCATCAATGGATTGATTGGATTTGCTGGAAAAGCCGGTTACAACAGCGCAAAACACGGCGTCATTGGCCTTACGAAAGTAGCAGCCCTAGAAGGCGCAGACTACGGCATTACCGTAAATGCGATATGCCCGGGGTACGTTGATACACCGCTCGTACAAAATCAATTAGAAGACCTTGCAAAAACACGTAACATCGAAAAAGAGAAAGCGTTAGAACAAGTCATTTATCCACTCGTTCCTCAGAAGCGTTTAATCCAGGTACAAGAAGTCGCTGACTACTCCATTTTCCTAGTGAGTGAGAAAGCGAAAAGCATTACAGGTCAAGCTGCTGTGATTGACGGTGGTTATACCGCTCAATAAGCACAAAAAATCCCCCTCTCACCTTTATGGTAAAGATGTGAGGGGGATTTTCTTATGATCGGATGAATTAGTTAATGCCCATCATCGCAAGGAAAATAATCGCGATCGTAGCGATCATTGGAATGATTAAACCAACCACAAACACATCTTTATAGGAGTCTTTGTGCGTTAGTCCGGTAACCGTAAATAGCGTTAAAAGAGCACCGTTATGCGGCAGGATTGATGCCCCAGAAGCAACGGCTGTGATACGGTGGAACGCTTCTAAACTAAGGTTGTTACTAATTGCAATATCATAGTATTCGCTACCGAGCGCTTCAAGCGCAATTCCCATACCACCAGAAGCTGAGCCTGTAATCATCGCTAAAAGCTGAACAGCAAAGGCTTCTGAAAAGTACGGACTAAGTGGAATCGCGAAGATCAGATCTTTCACTGCTTCAAAACCAGGGGAAGCTGTGACGACTGAACCGAAACCAACGGCAGCACTTGTATTGATTGTTGCCATTACAGAGCCAGATGCCCCGCCATTGATCGCTTTAATGAACTGCTTGTAATTTTTAATATTAAAGAGCATGATGAGAAGAATCCCGATGCCAAGTGCAATCAAAATGCTTAAATTTTCAAAGGCATTTAGCGTTACAACAACAGCGATCAATGGAATTACAGAAAGAATCCAGTTCGGAAGCTCATCTTCATTAATACTTTTTACTTCGTTTGATCCTTTAGGCTCTGTAAATTCCTCACCATTTTTCGTTAGCTGTTTCTCACGGAATTTCAGATAGAAATAACCGCCAACGGCCATAATTAAACCAGCAACAATTCCAAGAATCGGTGCCGCCATCGTCGATGTTTTAAACGTATTAATCGGTATGATGTTTTGAATTTGTGGTGTACCTGGCAGTGCTGTCATCGTAAATGTAAAAGCACCTAGCACAAACGTCGATGGAAGAAGCTTACGTGATACGTTTGCCTGGCGGAACATTGCCACGGCGAGTGGATAAACGGCGAATACAACAACAAAGAGACTAACGCCTCCGTATGTAAGAATCGCTGCTGAGATCAACATCCCAAGAATCGCACGTTTCTCTCCGATTAAGTTTGAAATTTTATAAGCAACCGACTGCGCTGCCCCTGTGTCCTCCATTAACTTCCCAAAAATCGCTCCAAATAAGAAAATTGGGAAATACGCTTTCGCGAAATCAACGAATCCTTCCATATACGTTCCTGTATAGGACTCAAGAATATTCATTCCGCTCAATAATGCAACAATTCCAGATACCAATGGCGCGATCCAAATAATCGACCACCCTAGGTAAGCGAGGAGCATTAAGAGAGCGAGACCAACAATAATACTAATCATAGCTGATTTGCCTCCTCAAATATCTTCTGTCTGTTTTACTATGTCCAATCCTGGCAAATCTAAATCGACAAAAGCCGACTCTTGGGTGCCTGTCACCACCCATATTTACTCGAATTCACTCGAATGATGTTACCCGTTTAAATGAGCAATAAAACCAATTTCTTTTATGAATGGGTTCATTTGCATTTAAGAAAATGCGCGAGTGCCTGTCACCGCCCGCTTTTGCTCGAAAAACGTCAATTAAAGTCGAACAAATCTGAACTTATCAGACGCGATTTATAACCGTGACTCATAACATCTTCCAAAACAAAAAGAGCGGGGCTGCCCCGCTCTTCATTCCTTATGAACTTGTTATCTTCTTTTCACCAACGTATGACAGCTGCTTTTTCACATAATATATCCCAATTCCAATCATCATTAACAAAGAAAGAAGACAAACACTTGCCATTAGAGGTACTACCTTAAGAGCATACAAAAACATATCAATTTCATAAATGTCTTTAGAAGCTACAACCGTCCTCGGCGTGAAAATAAGATGGCTTTTCCAATTCGACAGTGCCGGCAATTGACTTGCCGTCCAGGAAGTGGCCCAGTAGGAATATCCAAAAACACTAAGCAGACAAAGCATCGAGTAAAGTTTGAAGAAACCCCTTTTCTTCACACCATCACCTCTATGATTTTATACATTACATATTCGTTAGCCGCATCGCTTATTCCTGTATTTCCCTAAAAGTGGTGAGCCCGTCCTTTGTTTTAATGGGCTCACTCGACATAGGAAACCCCCTATCTCCAGTTAGGAAATAGGGGGTTCAATTATTCAACTTACTCTTCAGGAAGTAGCACAATTTTTCCTAGTTTACCCGCTTTTTTAAAATAACGTTGAGCCTCTCTCGCTTGTTCTAATGGAAATGTTCGATCAATCACTGGTGTGATCTTCCCATCAGCTATCGCTTTAAGCATCCGCTTAAACTCTTCCCTTGTACCAAGAACAGAGCCATAGAGTGTTATGTGCTTCAAATACAATGTTCTAAAATCAAGTTCTGTTTTCTGTCCACCAGCAGAACCAGACGTGCAAAACTTGCCGCCTTTCTTTAAAACATGAAGCGAAGTTGAAAACAAGGCATCTCCAACAACATCTAATACTGAGTCAATCGGTCCACCATTCACTTCAAGTATTTCTTCAGCAAGCTGATCCGATTTGTAGGAAAGTACGTGCGTTGCTCCAAGGTTCTTCAACTGATCTTCCAAAGCGAGATCGCCTACAATCGCGATTACATTAGCACCAAACACACGAGACGCAATTTGAACGTTCAGAGAACCTACTCCACCGTTTGCTCCTGTAACCATAACAGTCTCGCCCTGCTTAGGCTGAATTTGTTCAACCATATGCCACGCTGTCATCCCACTAACAGAGAACACGGCACTCTCTGTATAGTCAGCAAGAGGCATGTCAAAACAGAGTTCTGCTGGCCATACAACATAGTCCGCATATCCTCCGTCATACTCTGATCCAATGAAAGACATATCTTCTGAGATATGTTCAGACCCTGGCTCTCCGCTCGAAGTAAAAGGAAAGAGCACGACGTTCTTGCCGATCATCTCCTCATTCACTTGCTGACCGACTTTCACAATCGTACCGGTAATATCCGATCCTGGTGTTCTAGGAAACTGAACACCTTCAGGACGCCATCCTGATTTCGTTCCTGTTCCATATGCCCCTTCACGCATCCAAATTTCCGTATTATTAATCGCACATGCCTTTACCTTAACGAGTACCTCATTCTCTTTCGGAACAGGAATCTCCTGGTCTACGACTTCTAACTGATCCACATCACCATAACCCATTACTTGAACTGCTTTCATGATGGTGCCTGTCACCTCCCGTAATTTGTCACAATTTGTCACCTTGTTGGATAGTATAACAGTTTCCTACTCAAGATAGTAGTAGAGGGATTGAACGATAGGATATAGAAAGATGGTGTGTTAATTTGAGAAATGAATATATCTTACCGGAAACGGGACCTTCGCACTCAAAGAAAACCACCATGAATGCCCTGGGATCATGACGACAATCATGTCGTTAGAAAAAAACATCCTAATTGTCCTAAGACGATCTTCCTTCATACCATCCCCCCAGAAAAAAACACTACTTTTGACTTCGTTTGAATAAAACGCTTACTGGGAACCAATAATTGTAATTGAAAGGAGTGGATATTGTTGGAAAAGAAATTCCCTATTCTTCTTGCTTCTTGCCTCATTTCAGGTTCTCTTCTCGCAGGTTGCGGATCAAACGGTGCTGAGGATAACACAGGTAATCAAGCCAACAACTCAACCATGGAAGAAAACGGCGCTTCAGAAAATGAAGGAACGAATGAAGGAACAAACGAAGGAATGAACGACTCGGGCGATAGCGGTTCAGAAGAAATGACCAATCTTGAAGCTGGCGTTGATACGGCATTATCGAACCTTGAGGAACTTAAAACAACGATCGAAAATAGTAGCGATGATGTCGAAACGATTAATGAGCAGACGATGACGCTCGAGGAAAACTGGGACGAAATGGAATCTCAAGTAGAAGAAGAATTCCCGGATGCATACAAGAACATTGAAGAAAGCCTTTATCCTCTCATTGATGAAGGAAAAAAAGATGAGCCTGATACGGACAAAATGACCGAGCTAATTGATGAAACGATGATGAAAATGACGGAGTTCAAAGAAACGTTACCAACTTCTTAATCCCCATAAGGAAAACCCTCTCCTATTCAATAGGAGGGGGCTTTTCGCTTTAGTAGAGCTTACCATGACGATAAAGAATATTTGAAAGCTTCATCACCGTATGGATGTAGCAATTCTGTCTGAGAGCAAATGGATCATTGAAAAACTGTGGGTAAATTTCATCCATCGTTTCCTTCATTTTTTTAAAAAGAAGAGAAAAGACTTCTTCTTCACTATAGAATTGCGTTTCCCTTCCTTGAAGCCATTCGAAATAAGAAACGATGACACCACCTGCGTTCGCAAGTATATCTGGAATAACGAGCACACCGTCTTCACTTAGTTTTCGATCCGCACCAAGTGTAATGGGGCCGTTTGCACCTTCCACAATCATGCGCGCTTTTACTTGATCAACATTATCCTCATGAATTTGATCTTCAAGCGCTGCCAAAATCAGCACGTCCGTATCAAGGTAAAGAACATCTTCTCGTTCTTGAATATCCGCTTTGATTTCATGCTCAGACAACGCTTCCTCTGTCGTAGGCAAATCACCTTCATGATTGGACGTAAACTCAATTAGTGCTTTTATATCAAGGCCATCACCATTATAAAGCGTGACGTTTCGATCGCTTACCGCAACGACTTTCGTATCGAGGTAGTTGCAGCTATACGATTCAAGTGCTGCAACGGATCCAACATTACCAAATCCCTGAATTCCAATCGTTAACGGACGATCGGAATGCTCAAGTGCTGTTTTGGCAAAGCGATTATCATTTCTCTTAAACCACTCTTCATTTTCTTTCACAAAATTATGAAGCATGTAGCGAAGCGTATAGTAGACGCCTTTTCCTGTTGCTTCTCTTCGACCAAGCGAACCGCCGTTCACCTGACTTTTCCCTGTGAAACTTCCGCGATACGGGCGTCCGGGATGGATCGTTTTATATTCACCCATCATCCAGTCCATCTCTCGTTCACCCGTTCCAACATCCGGTGCTGGGATGTCTTTATCTGGGCCTAAAATATCGCAGAAATTTTGAACGTATGTTTTTGAAATCGTATGTAGTTCTTTTTCCGAAAATTCACGTGGGTTAATAACCACGCCACCTTTCCCTCCACCAAATGGTACATCATGAAGCGCATTCTTTAACGTCATTAAAGTTGCCAGATTAATTACTTCATCTTCCTCGACCGTTTCGTGAAAGCGAATCCCGCCTTTATAAGGCCCTACCGCATTATTGTGCTGAACGCGGAAAGCAGGAATTCGTAAAATTTTCCCGTTCTCGAGAGGAACGCGGAGAAATGATTTTTGAATTTGGTTCGGGGTTGAGAGAATCGATTCAAGGGATTTGAACGCATTTTCTCGATCTTCATCCTTGAAATTTGGTAAAAACGATTGATCCTCGAGTAGTGCATGTAACGACTCCTGTACAACTTCTCCATATTTACTAGCCAATTTCATCCCTCCATGTTTTTCTATTCTATTAATATCGTACCCTTTTGAAACTAGTTCAAACGGGCTGGATGAAAAGGCTTACGTTTTTTTACTAGGTGAAATAAAAAAAGCCGTCACTAGCGCAATATGCATGTGACGGCTGAGAACTACTTCATTTTTTATTAGTGATGATCAGCCGGAAAAACAACTCCGATTTGCTTCCGTGCTTCATCCATTACTTCAATCGAACGGAGAGAGTTTTCATGTGAGTTGATCGAAGACTGATCCTTACCGGCCTGGATTAGTTCAATAAACTCCTTCGCTTCATACATCATCGTATGGGATTGCGACTGCGACAGGTCTTCAATCGATCCATCTCGATAATAGATTTTCACATCCATCGGTGAACCGATCTTGTCGATCAGGATACTCCCGTTCTCCCCTTGAATTTCGGATGGAAGATGAGAATCTGTGATTTTTGAAAACATAATCACTGCTTCTTTGTCTTCATATCCAAGTAAAATACTGCCTTCTCCATCAACCCCCGACTCAAGCATGACGCCTTCTGCCTTAATCGACTGGGGCATGCCAAGCATGGATACGACAGGATAAACGCCATATACGCCGATATCCATCAGTGACCCATTTGAAAACTTAGGGTTAAACGCATTTAGCACTGTTCCTTCTTTATAAGCATCATAACGCGACGAATACTGACCGTAATTCGCAACAAAGCGACGAATTTGACCGATTTTATGCAAATTCTCTCGCACCATCTGCATGTTCGGCATCACGGTGGATTTCATCGCTTCCATTAGTAGAACGCCTTTTTTTGAGGCAACCTCGACCATTTGTAAGACCTCACGTTTATTTGACGCCATCGGCTTCTCACAAAGCACGTGCTTCCCACCGTTCATGAAAATGATTGATTGTTCTGCATGTAACGAGTTAGGACTCGCAATGTAGACGGCATCAATGAGCGCGCTGTTCGCCATTTCCTCAAGACTTGTGAACGTCGCCTCTGCCCCATGCTTCTCAGCAAATGCCTGCGCCTTCTCTTCCGTTCGAGAATAGACCGCCGTAAGTTTAAAATCGCTAAGCTCAGTCGCCCCCTCAAGAAAATTATCCGTAATCTTATTTGTTCCCACAACTCCAAAACGAATCATACTCATATTCCTCCAATTATTTTAGCAAATTCGACAAGTGACAGGCACCCCGACCGTGTCCGCGTCACCAAGTATATCTCATGCGAGTGACAGGCACCACCCGAACGATGTCAGCATATGTCGAATCAGATAAGGCGTACGCCTAGCTGCTGCTCTAACCATTTCGGTACAACGAATCTCGCCGTTAGTAGTGGATCCACGACCTGACACACTTCAACTTGTCCAATTGCACTCATCAGCATGGTTGCTTCACTTATCGACATTCCGCTTTTCTCCATAACGCGATCGACCATTAGCTCGGTTGCAAGTGTTACCGCTTCATCAAGTGTGGCAGCTGAAGCAATTTGGGTAACAACTTCAGCGTTTTCTAGCATCGGTTGAACGATTGACTCCCCCTTGATCACTTCAAGCTTTACTGTTGCTTTACCAGGAACTTCAATTCCTGAAACGCTCACTTCACCGTCTCCCATCGCTGCATGAAAATCACCTAATCCGAACAGTGCACCTTCCGCAAACACTGGAAAATAGAGCACCGCTCCTTCCGTAACCATTTTATTATCCATATTTCCGCCGTGCGCACCAGGTGTGCCACATGAAACACCATCGCCTTCTGGTGCGACACCAATTACGCCGATCATTGGATTTAACGGAATGCTAAGGTTATTAAAACAAGCAGCCCCATCTTGAATTGGAATCATCTTTGACTCCATTTCTTTTAAACGATGTCCCATAACCCCAAGATCTGGCCCAACGACCATGACGCCCTGATCTCCAATTTCAAGCTTTTCAATCGAAACTTTTAACACATCTCCAGGTTGTGCATCCTTCACATAGATTGGGCCAGTTGCAGGATTCACTCGGTTCCAATCAATTCCAGTAATCTCATCTTCCTCCGTTTGAAGCTGATTCATAAAGCAGTCATACGTCACGATTTGAACGCTAGTTCCTGATGGTACGATCTTCACAGGCTTATGCGTTTTGTTAAAATCATAGATCACCGAATCATTCATAACTAAGTCCATTTCAATCTCCCCTTTTTAATTTTTTTATTATAATGATAATTTTAACAGTTTCGTAGAATCATTGCCTATTCCTAAGACTGCTGTCTCACTCCTCTCTCTTTTTCTTCTATGAAAATGGTCGTGTGAGAATAGACATTAATATGCTTCTCCTACCAATTAACAATCCCTCATCCCTCGCTCTTATGACCTAATTCTTCCAAAAGCTCTTGTAAAATGGTTTCGCTATCATTACGATCATAGACAGAAACACGAGATGTGCGCATAATAAGAAACGCGATTTTTTCGAGCGATTCCACGTTTTTCCGACCATGACGATCGACCTTATTATCTTAAAATGATCCTTACAATCGATTAACATCACCTTCACGTTAAACAAGTAAACTATGATTTGTGAGAAAACATGAACCGGGGGGAAATCAATTTGTTTAGTAAAAATGCCAAAAAGAAGCTTATTCCATTCGCTGTCATTTCATCACTAGCTGTAGCTGGATTTGCAGGGATTGGTACGGACACAGAAGCAAAATCCGAAAAAAGTAAAAACCCTAAAAACGAAATCGAGAACGTCATCTTCTTAATCGGTGATGGCATGGGACCGGGCTATACAACGGCCTACCGTTCGTATATGGATGACAAAACAACGCCTTATATGGAAAAAACAGCTTTCGATGAATATCTCGTTGGCGCTCAAGAAACCTATTCATGGGATCCAGAAGAGAGCGTAACAGACTCAGCAGCAGCGGGTACGGCGATGGCTGCTGGAATCAAAACTTACAACGGCGCAATCTCCGTTGATATGGATAAAAATGAAGTGAAGACCGTTCTTGAAGAAGCAAAAGAAAAGAACAAAGCTACTGGACTTGTTTCTACTTCTCAAATTAATCATGCAACGCCAGCATCATTCGGTGCTCATGATGAATCGCGGAATAATTACAATGACATTGCAGACGACTATTATGATGAGATGATCAATGGTGAGCATAAAGTGGACGTATTGCTTGGCGGAGGAACTTCTTACTTTGAGCGCTCTGACCGCAACCTAACAGAAGAGTTTCAAAATGATGGCTATAGCTATGTCACTTCAAAAGATGAACTCGCTCAAGACGATAACGAACAAATTCTTGGCCTGTTTGCACCTAAAGGAATGGACAAAGCGATTGATCGTACGGAAGATGCACCCTCTCTTGAAGAAATGACTGACGCAGCTCTTGAGCGCCTAAGTGACGACAAAGACGGCTTTTTCCTTATGGTCGAAGGTAGCCAAATTGACTGGGCTGGTCATGATAATGACGTTGTTGCTGCAATGAGTGAGATGGAAGATTTCGAGAAAGCTTACGAAGCGGCGATTGAATTTGCGAAAAAGGACAAGCACACGCTCGTCGTCACAACAGCTGACCACTCTACCGGTGGCTTTGCGATGGGACGCGACGGAGAATACAAGTGGGATCCAGCTCCACTTAAAGCAGCCAAAAAGACACCTGATTACATGGCAGCAAAGATTGCTGAAGGTGCAGATGTGGAAAAAACACTGACTGAAAACATCGATCTTGAATTAACATCAGAGGAAATCGCGTCTGTCGAAAAAGCGACTGAAACAGGCGACGTGGTGGAAATTGATAATGCGATTGAAAAGATCTTTGATATCCGCTCAGGAACTGGCTGGACAACTGGCGGACACACAGGTGTTGACGTGAATGTGTATGCGTACGGCCCACAATCCGAAAAATTCGCCGGCCTTCATGATAACAATGAAACAGGTCAATTGGTGATGGACCTTCTTAACGCAAAGCAAGAAAAGGATCACGGAAAAAAGGACGATGATCACAAAAAAGACAAGTAAAAAATGTCCCGTTGCTTCAAAAAGCAACGGGAGTTTTCTTTCTGATTGAGGAGGTTATTTTACATGAAGCACATACTAATCACTCTATGTACTGCCTCTCTTTTTCTTGGGGGGTGCGCTGACAATGCGAATCAGCAAGCTAGTTCACAATCAGAACACACGACATCTATAACAAAAGAAGATGAAACAAATGCCGCTCAAAACGAAAATAAAGGATTAATCGATAGTCCACAGGCACCTGATGACAGCTCACTAACTGAAGTTGGCCAAACTTATCAGGATGCAGACGGCTCTATTACGTTAAAAGCAAGCTCTGATTTTAACGAAAAAACGACGATTGGGGATGTTGAGCTAACCGTTTCAGATGTGAAGGTAATGGCGTATGCGCCTTCCCCTGACTTAATCGATTTTTTTCATGGCTATTCGAACGATGAGACAAAATTCAACTATGTAAAGATTCGCGTCCATGTAAAGAACACGTCGGATCAAATCGTTAACTTTGCACCAATTTCAACACTTGAAACGAGTGATGGTGAGAAGAAAGGATTCGATGATGACTTTTACCTCGAGAACCTTTACGGAGATTACGCACCCGGGGAAGAAAAAACCGGGCAGCTCGGCTTTGTTCTAAATACGACTGACCTAGCGCAACTGGATGCCCTAACAATTCAAACAAGTGATGTGTTCGACAAAAAGGAAGAAACGCTAACGAAGGGCCAATCGATCACCGTGCCTTTTTAAAGATGCCCTTCAGGGTGTCTTTTTTGTCGTTTCGCGGAATAAATGATTTTTCCGCGGAATTACTGGATGTTTTCGCGGAATTACTGGATGTTTTCGCGGAATTAACGAAAATATCGCGGAAATCGATCTCTCCCATACGACGAAATACGCACTCATCTCAGCCATTCTTAACGATTCCGACCGTTTTATAGCCCTTTTTTATGAACCAGAGAAAATATGTCACAAATGATAGACCAAGGCCACCGAAAAGAAAGACGGATTGGAGCTTGTACCCTTTATTTTCATTTATCCATTCCATCACAACATAAAAAACCGCCGCTAAATCTAGCATCAACATCTCCTCCTGAGTGTTTGATTACTAGATTATAAGCAAGCGGTTTAACATATATACCAACTTTTTCATTATGTGAGTGAATTAAGACGATCAGTTAACTGCATAAACGTTTCACGGTCGCGACAATCGAGCGCCTGGTCAATTTCTTTTTTTAATATATCTTGTTTTTGTTCGATACTGGAAGCATTGATGTGTTCGAGTAGTTGCGCGACCATTTCCTGTCTTTTTTCCGAAATCTGATTTTGGTAGACTTTTCGATTCTCCATCATCCAATCCTCCATTCATATTGATAGAAACGCTTCTACGTTTTCTATGCGATTAATTACAGTTTAACCGATTTTTACGAATTTTAAACAATAGTTTAGAAGATTCTAATAAATAAGGTCGAATTTTGTACTACTTTACTAGACTAAAAGATTCGCCTTTTACTTACATTGTTTCACTGCGATTTTTCTTATAAAGACAATAGCCTTCATAGAAATAATAGAAACCTGCTAGGAGACATCCGGTAAACGAAATGAAATGAAATCCTAATAATCCGTACCCTTTATGAATGAGCGAATCCAAAGACCTCGCAGATGATAGGAGTAATAAGCACCCGATCAGATAGTTCACCCATGATTTGTTCAACATATGCTTCAGATCCCCTCCCGCTCTTCGATGATAAAAGAATGAATTTGCTTAATAATCCCATCTTTAAATTGATTAAAACGATACGTATCGCAAAAGGCGTAGGTTTTTTCACCCACCTGAATTTTCCCTTCGACTGCTGCAGTAACACCATGGGTGATGATGGTATCGATCATCAGTTTCGCTTCATCTTGTGGAGGCATACGATCCCATGCCTTTTCAAAATCGTTCTTCCCTTCGATCTTCTCCATACCAATGAGGTGCCATTGGACATCATCTGTCACACTCGCGAGCACAACGTCACGATCCCCGCTAATAAACGCTTCATTGAACGCCCTTAGAAAGTTTTCCTTTGCTGTCGCCATTTTATATCACCCTTTCTGAATCTTTTTCTTACATCCAATTCATCCCCCACAAGCTTTGAAGTAGCAGCATGTAGCTCGTTAAAAGAACCGTGACGATAATAAAAATGACAATAACATATCGAAATACCTTCACCTTATTTAATGTTATGATAAAAATGATTAGTGCGATCGCTGCACAAAGATAATAAACAAAGAAGAGTTCATAAGAGGTGTATGGCCCCATAAATAAACCAAAAACAGCAAATTGGAGGTCAAAACTAAGAATGGCGTAAGAAAGCCATGTATTAGAACTGTTGTAAATGATACTCGTAGTTCCTGCAAGTATAAAAGAAATCAAGACTAGAACAACAAGCGACCACTCATAGACGAAAAACATCTCCTCATTCGAAACAGCAAATTGATACCCAATCATCGATAAAGGTAAAATCATCAATAAAATTAGCGCGTTTATTTTCACATAGCTTAATTCCGTAAGTTTCAAGTCATCACGACTAAGTTCTGGTGTACCCAAAGAATCCCTCCTGACGAAATCCAAGCCCAATCATACTTCTATACCATCTTCTTTTCATAACGTCATTTCCCTTCTGCTTTCCTAAAAAAACACTAATTCCTTCCATTTCAAAAAAAACGAAAACGCCATTCCTGAAGTCAGAAATGGCGTCATCTATTAGTTATTTTTAATATGCTTTCCTTTACCGAAATAATAAATACCCGATACAATCCCGACTATCACCATAACCACAGCGAAGATCAGTCCTGTTACCGCACCGAACTGCACGATGAACGGAACGGATAGTGCCGTCACTAATCCTCCTCCTAGGAATGGTTCATAAACAAGCTGTTTGTAACCAAATGCTTCAAATGCAGGGGATTCATTATCAGGATCAACGATCCGCATAAGAAGCAAGCCTGTTGCTGTCACACCCATCGATTGACCAAAGTCACCGATGCCTCGTTCAAACCAGTAGTCAGGAATAATCTTCGGCGCAAGCATTAGGAAGCCGAATAAATTCCAGCTTATTCCTGCAACCGCAAGAATAAGGAATGGCACAAGGTATTCACCAATCACGTCGAGCGACACTGTGGCGATCGCAGTGATGATCAATACATCAAGTGCAAGTCCTTGAATTCGATTGATCATGCGACGATCGACAAGGTTGTATTTATCTTTCTTACTGAAGAAGACTTGAAGAATAATTCCCCCGAACATCGCGATTGGGAAGAGCGGGATATACTTCATAAAACTTGAGCCCGTCCAGTTTGTAATCGTA
The DNA here is from genome assembly GCF_002563635.1 of Bacillus sp. es.036. Taxonomy (NCBI): domain Bacteria; kingdom Bacillati; phylum Bacillota; class Bacilli; order Caryophanales; family Bacillaceae; genus Bacillus; species Bacillus sp. es.036. The sequence goes on along the minus strand of NZ_PDIZ01000001.1, from coordinate 289,384 downwards.
ATACTCTCTAGACCGATTAACCCCTGAAGAATTAACCAACCGATCAGTATCGCAAGCATCACAATTGATAAGTGAAACGATAGAGGTTCAATCGACTCAGGACGAGTCGTCATTTTACCTGCTGGTTCACGATTTTGGTATTCCATGATTCCCTGTTTACGAAGGTCAGAGAAACCATTCACATCTTTGATCACCTTGGTTTTGCCTCGACGTACTGCCCAGTTAATGAGAATAATACCGAAAACAACACCAGAAAGAACACCTACCGTCGCAAGACCGATCGCAAGGTCAAAAGCTTCTTCAAAGCCAAGCTCTTCAAACGTACTTGCCATCCCTGCTGCGGTGCCGTGTCCACCTTCAAACGAAACTTCAATCAATGCTCCAGCCATTGCTGGAATATCGAAAAACGGTGTAAGAATAAAAATGGCTACGAGCAGCCCGATTACGTATTGGCCCCAGCCAATTGCCCAGCCGAATGCTAGCTGGGGTCCACCGAACGTCCAGATATCACGTAGCTTTGGCATCGTTGCACCAAGAAATAATGAGGCAAAGACAACGTTAATCATTAACCCTGGCAATGCAGACCATACTTCTATAATTGTATTTGTCATCATTCCACTCGCAAGAAAATGATCTTCCGAAACAAAATTTAACATGATCTTCCCGAGCACCTGTGGTCCGAGAAGCAATGCGACAAATCCTCCGATAATGGAGGAAGGTAAGAATAAGTTCTGTAAGACCTTTACTTTCAAACGAATGATCTTCCCTATTAGAAGAAAAACACCGATATACAACAACGCGAATCCGATTTGTTCTGGATTCATTTTCTTTCACCTCTTTGGTCGATATGTTTCCTCAGCTTCTGAGGCAGCTGCTTCACCAAATTGGTGATACGAACAGTCCACTTTTTCAGTTCCTCGAATTTCAAACGGTAAAACTTATTTTTGGAAATTCCTTATAAATTTTTTTAGTGCACATAATTAGCTGAAGCAATCTCGTTCACTTCCTCTTTTTGTCAAAAAATGATTCTGGCGATCTATGGTATAATCGATAAATCTGAAAAAAGTTCCAAGTTGCAAATACTACAGTTCGACATCAATTTAGTTTAAACTGAGAGTAGATAAAAATAGGAGTGGTAGAGATGGACAAAGAGATCAAACTAATTGCATTAGATATGGATGGCACACTCGTCAATCATGACGGAGAGGTGTCAGAGGAAAACGAAGCCGCTGTTCAACGAGCGAAAGAAAAAGGCCTTCATGTCGTATTAAGTACAGGGCGCTCCCTACCGTTCTGTCGTGATATTGCAGAACAGCTTGGTCATTCTGCTTATCTCGTTACAGTAAACGGCGGACAGATCTATGATAAGGAATTAAACCTTGTCGACAGCACGCACCTTGATTATCAGCTTGTCGAACGTTTGTGGGAATTAAAAGTAAAGCATGACGTGTATTTCTGGTCTTCTACAACAGAAGGTGTATTCAATACGCAAAAACCATTTGATCGTGAAATCAATGACTACACGTGGTTGAAATTTGGCTTTGATATTAAAGATGATGATATCCGCAAAATTATTACAGATGAAGTAATGGCGAATGAATCTTTCGAGGTAACGAATTCAAGCCCTACAAACCTTGAAATTAATCCGTCTGGCGTTAATAAAGCTGCTGCACTTATGAAAGTTTGTGACTGGCTTGATCTTTCAATGGAAAACGTAATGGCCGTTGGAGATAGCATGAACGACATTGCGATGATCCGCGAAGCGGGCTTTGGCGTTGCCATGGGCAATGCGCAAGACCGCGTCAAAGAAGCAGCGAACTGGGTCACAAAAGACTACACCGAGCACGGCGTTGCTCACGCAATTGATCACGTGCTGAAGGGGTAATGGTGTAATGGTGCCTGTCACCACCCGATCGAGCTCAATTAATGTCGAAAAAAGGCGAAGTGGAGTTTCTCCACTTCGCCTTTCTTTCACTACTACTTCTCCGCGACTTCAAGCACATAAGGTTGCGTATGAAGCTCTTCCCCCTTCTCTACATGAACTTTCAGCGTGTACGTTCCTGGCTCGGAAATCTCTGAGATCCCTCATACACACCCTCACTGTTCTCATCCGCATCTGTGTAGGTATGTTTCTTCTCTCCTTCTAGCCAGTATTCAAAACGCACATTCGCTTCAGTTAATGGCTCCCCTGCTTCGGTTACGGTTGTCACAAGAACAGCTGGATCCATCACATCATTCTTAAGTGAGATGCTTACATGACCATGCTCATGACCTTCCTCATGTTCACGATCGTCTGCCTGATCCTCCGCCGAGCGCTAATAAACAGGCAATTCCTATAGGAACTAGTCCTTTCTTCATTCTCTCTCTCCTATCCAACTAACTTCTCTTTATATGAAGCTAACGAATCGATCGCCTAATTGAATCATACCTATCAATTAAAAAATGAAATATCTTGCCTTCACATAACTTCGTGAAATTTATTTCCCTCTTATAGTAAAATATTCTCTTTATTCAATCAATTCTGACAAATTACATGATCTTTCCTTTGGAAGCTGTTACCATATAACAAGGGATGGCAATAAAATACTTAATCCGGGGAGGAAGAAGATGAAAAAGCTCGTTTCTTTGTTAGCAACTTTCTTATTGGTATTTGGCTTTACAAACGTAGGGTATGCAGCTGATGATAAGAATTGTGATGACTTCTCTTCTCAAGAAGAAGCGCAAAATTATTATGAAAGCAATGACCCTGATGCGGATCCAAGCGGCTTAGACCGTGACAATGATGGACAGGCATGTGAAGGTTCTTCTTATAGCGGCTCCGATTCCTCTGACGAAGAAACAGCGTCCAGCGGCGAAGCTTCCGATGACGAAATGACAAGCGAAGAAAGCTCAGAAGCAGCTGACAGCGAAGGCGCTGAAATGGCCGATACAGCGACAAGCTATCCGGTTTATATGTTGCTTGGACTTGCCATCGCAGCATTCGGTTCTCTGGTACTATTAAAAAGACGCGTTCATTCTTAAGACACATACCATCCCGACGAGATAGGCGACCATCGCCTATCTCGATTTCTAAAGAAGGTGATTGATGGTGGTTAAGAAACTCAGTATTCTACTCATTATAATCGGCATGACCGTGACCGGATGGAGCGGCTATGAATGGTGGACTCAGAAGAGTGCTGCTACGTTTCAACCTGAAAAAGCTCAAGCTATTTCAAGAGACTGGGAGGAAACCGATTATCAAGAGACAGTGAACCGAGAAGTGGTTCAGACGAGTGACGTCACGCCACAGATGAAAGCGAAAACTGGAGAAAAAATCGGTGAATTAACGATCCCTCAACTAGGATACCTTTACCCGATCTACTGGGGAACGGATGAACAAACGTTGAAACAGGGAGTCGGTATGTATGACACAGCTTTCACTACTTTACCAAATCAAGCAGGCCACACCGCCCTTGCAGGACACCGTGATACCGTTTTTGACGGTCTTGACCAACTTAAAAAAGGCGATCGTCTCTACCTCACATTAGACGATACAACGTATGAATATCAAATCCGCAAAACGTGGATTACAGACGAGCATGATCGTAGCGTCATTGTGGAAAAGAATTCGCCCACTCTCACACTCACCACGTGCTATCCGTTTGATTACCTCGGCTCTGCACCAGATCGGTACATCATTCAGGCAAGCTTAATTCAAATCAATGAAGGAAGTGACTCGCCATCATGAGTCACTTCCTATTAAATTTCGCTTGCACCAATAAAAAAGAGAACTGCTTCTAAACAGTTCCCTTCATCATGTTATCGAATTTGGCTAATCGAAAGCTTTTCCTGAACGATTCGAATCGCTTCAGCAAGTAGCGGAGCAATCGATAGAACTTTAATTTTATCAAGATCTTCTGAATCTGGAAGAGAGATGGTATTCGTTACAACCACTTCTTTAATGTTTGATTCAGCAATTTCTTCCGTTGCATGACCAGAAAGAACAGCGTGGGTAAATGTAGCGTACACATCTTTCACACCGTTTTCCTCAAGAATGCGAGAGGTGAACGTTACGTTTCGACCAGTATCAATCATATCATCAATGATGATGGCTGTTTTTCCTTTCACATCGCCAATGACGTTCACAGTGGATGGTTCTCCTGTGTCATAAGAGCGACGATCAATCAGAGCGATTGGTGCATCTAGCATTGACCCTAATTTACGTGCACGAAGCGCACTGCTATTATCAGGTGCCACAACAACAACATTTTCCAAATTTTTGTTCTCAAAGTATTCAGCAAGGATTGGAATACCAGAAACCTGGTCAACTGGGATATTGAAAAAGCCTTCAATTTGATTGGCATGTAAATCAATGGTTAACACGCGAGTTGCACCAGAACGCTCTAGCATATTCGCAATCAACTTTGCGGTAATTGGCTGTCTTGGTCCTGTTTTACGATCCTGTCTCGCATACCCGTAATAAGGTAAAACAACATTAATCGTTTTAGCAGATGCTCGTTTTAATGCATCAATCATGATCAAGAGTTCCATCAAATAGTCGTTTCCTGAGCCTGCGATGGATTGGACAAGGTATGTATCGCAACCACGGATGCTTTCCTCAACGTTCATGTGGATTTCACCGTCACTAAATCGCTTAACGGAACAATTCCCAACTTGAATTCCAAGCGTCTCAACAATTTCTTGAGCCAACTCCGGATTTGAGTTTAAAGCGAACACTTTCACATCTTCTTCATGGCGTAGCATAGCGTAGCTCCTTTATCTTTCGTTTATCCCGATTGGTTCAGCTAGCCTTAATGACCTTTACTTAAGGCAACCTCACTCGATTAACTGTATGGATTACATACATATGTAATTAGTTTAAACTTCTTCTCCACTATACCATACACAGAAGGGCAATTTCTGTAGATTTTTTTTGGATTTTCATCGAAAAATCATCGAATTGTTCACGAATTTAACCTGTATGCGCTTTACTTTTTTCAATAGAAGTTTCCACAGATTATTTTCTATCTCCACCTAATCGAATGCACAATATAAAGAATAATCGCACTAAAGATCATCGTAAGAAAGAGTGGCATCACCCACCAAGTCAGACCTTCTCCAACCCCTTTTGCAATCTGCACACATTCCACTGTTAAATAAGCAAACAAAAGCGCGATCGTATTTTTCAAAAAACGCATGAGTACAACGGCACTTCGATATTGTAGAGCTGCATTACCCTCTGTGATTTTCACCACATAATTATACCTATGAGGATAACGTTCAAGAACAGTGAAAAATCCCCAGATCAACATACCAAGCATTGGGAAAAGAATGATCGCCGTTTTTGAACCCCAATTATCCGCTTCACCAGTCGCATTAAAATAGATGGGAACGCGATTAGGTATGCCCGACCATTCCAAAGAAAGATAAACGATGCTTAGAAAAAGAAATGTAAGTGTCGCCAACTCAAACCCTTTTTGAATTAACGTCTTATCAACCTCAATTCGTGGTCTTTTTTCCATACGCAATCTCTCCTTTCCCTACTCGTTTTACGTATGACCTAAATGGAAAGTTCCCACTATTTGCTTCTATTCCTTTCCTTACTATAAAATATAACGGACAGGATCAAGTGACACATAATCGTTTTAAGGAGAGTTATTGTCTATGCCGAATGAATATAATTTAGACTCTACGGAGTTTTATTCACTAAAAAACGCTTCTAAACGATTATTTAAGTTAATCAGCGATCGTTTAAATGTGAATACCGCTTATGTTACGAAGCGTGGAGAAAATGCCATGACCGTTGTAAGCTCTTACAATGAAAAAGAAGAAATCATTCCAGAAGGATACGCTGTCGAGTATAGCGGTACATATTGTCGATTAATTATTAATGATAGGGATAGCGTCATGCATACAGCTAACTTGGAACATGATGAATTTACGCGAGAGCTAGAGGTTACCTCTCAACTCAAGGTAAAAGGATTTCTCGGAGTTGCTTTGACGGATACCAATGGAAAGGTTTTCGGTACACTTTGTGTGATGGATAAGGAAGAGAAGTCATTCAGTGAAGATGATATTTCTTATTTAAAATCTATGGCTGAAATTCTTTCCTATATAATCGAACTCGATCAAACAAAGTATAATATGGATTTCTTAAGCGTTCCAATTGTTCCAATTACAAAAGGGATTTCCATCTTAACGTTGCAGGGCGTGATCGATGAAAGAAGAGCAGAGAACATTATCAAACAAGTCCTTCAATATGGTGCGAATCAACAAATCAATCATTTTATTGTTGATTTATCAGGCTTAAAAATTATTGATGGTTATTTTCCAGCGATTCTTGGAGACCTCTTTAAATCCATTCAACTGATGGGGATCGAAACAATCATTACCGGGGTTACACCAGCTATCGCTCACCAAGAAGTAGCCAACGAGCAGCTTCCTCATTTTAAAACTGTCCAAAACCTTGAAGCTGCTCTTGACTACATTGGCTTTGAATTAATAGAAAAAGAATAGCAGATTAAAGCCGCAATCTGACTGATTGCGGCTTTTGTCCCTTTACATCTTCGCTACTTTCCTTGATTCCTCATCAATTCGCTTCATTTCATCCTGCGTTAGTTTAAATCCAAGTACCTTCACATTATCTTCGGCATGCTTTAACTTCGAGGCGCCAGGAATCGCTACAACCGTCTGATCGTGAAAATGAACGAGCCAGTTTAACGCAACTTGACCGGCTCCGACGCCGTATGAATGACCAATCTCTTTTAATAAGTCGATTAACGGCATTGTTTTCGCTAACCCCTGCGGTTTAAATTGGGACATGTGTTTACGTGGACCTGAGAGGTTTGCGACAAGTTCAGGATTTTGATGGAACTTTCCTGTTAAAATCCCCTGCTCAAGCGGAGAATACGCAATGATCGTGACGCCATTTTGCTTAGCAAGGTCCAGCACCCCATTCGTTTCAATTCGTCGATCGAGTAAGCTATATTTCATTTGATTGGATGCAAGATTCACACCATGACGTTTCAATTCTTGAATGGCTCGGTCCATTTTATCTCGATTAAAATTACTCACACCCACCGCGCCAATATGACCTTCTTTGACGAGTGATGCCATTTGCTTCATTTCTTTTTCTGGAGAAGAAAAAGAAAACGGCTGGTGCACCTGATAAAGGTCAATTCGACGACCATGTAAGGCATCTTTACGCTTTTGGATCGTGCTTGAAATAGAACCAGCTGTTCGAAGAAGGGGCCACCACTTTGTTGCAATGAGCGCATCCTTCTCTTCAACTTCGAGTCGTTTCAATGCACCAGAAAGAGCTTCTTCTGATTTTCCTTTTCCATAAGCTTCTGCTGTATCAAACCAGTTAATCCCACCATCAAGACTCATTTTCACAATCGCGTCCATGTCTTTTTCAGATATCGTCGAAAAGTAACTGCCAATTAAGCCACTCCCCTGACTGAACTGCCATGTTCCAAGTCCGATTGGAGAGATCTCATAATTTGTTTGACCTAGTTTCCTCACGTTTACGCCACATCCTTCATTTGTCTTGCACCAAGTATAGCACCAGGCAACAGCTATAGGTTAAGATCATGCTTCTACGGAGTTAATCCCCTTTTGAATACAAAGCTAACCTGATCATAAGACATCTTTTCTTTGTAGAAACGGTGGGCTTCTTTCTTTTGAACACCGGAAGACAGAGCCACAGATTGATACCCGTTCTCCAGAGCCCAGTTTTCAACAAACGTAAGAAGCTTTTCTCCATAACCTTTTGAACGATGCTGTTCGCTTGTGACGAGATCACAAACCCAGACAAACCTTCCATAATAGAGCGTAATCATTGGCTTAAATCCAGTAACCGCTACAAGTTCGTTTTCATCATAAAGCGCATACAGCCGATACATGTCTTTCTGATTGGCTTCTTCTACTAAATCAAGATAAGTTTTCTCATCCAAATGTTGCCGTAGCTCTTGCATCACTTGAAATGCTTCACGCCGCTGTTCTATTGATCTCATTTCTTTAATCATCATGCCCTCCTATGGATCATCGATAACTACGTATTCGCTAGAAAAGAAGATGATCCTTTCACAAAAAAACTGCTCCATCATAAGGAGCAGAATAGTTCGACATTTCATAGACTTGCACATAGCCCATACGGTAAGCAGAGCGGCTGACCTGACCGTGGATCATAAATAATATCACTCCGAACGCCAAACACTTCTTCTAATATATCGGACTTCATCACGTCAATCGGTGTTCCTGTTTTCATCACTTTTCCTTTTTTAATCGCCACCATATGACCTGCGTACCGACTGGCGTGATTTAAATCATGCACGACCATGACGATCGTTCGCTTTTCTTGAACATTTAACTTTTGCAAAAGCTCCAGCACCTCAAGCTGATGCGCCATATCGAGAAACGTTGTTGGCTCATCTAGAAAAAGAATTTTCGTATCCTGAGCAAGAGCCATCGCAATCCAGGCACGCTGGCGCTGTCCACCTGACAGTTGATCAATCGGACGGTTGGCATATTCCCCAATCCCCGTCATTTCGATTGCCCAGGCAATCTTCTCTTTGTCTTCCACCGTGAGAGCTTTCAAGCCTTTTTGATGAGGAAAGCGACCGTATGTAACAAGTTCTAAAACCGTTAGCCCTTCTGGAGCCGTGGGGTTTTGAGGAAGGATCGCTAATTCTTTCGAAAGGTCGCGCGTTTTTTGCTCATGAATCGCCCTTCCATCCAGGTAAACCGTTCCACTTTTTGGCTTCATTAATCGAGAAAGTGTTTTAAGAATGGTCGACTTCCCTGATCCATTCGCCCCAACAAGAGCTGTAATCTCACCCTCAGGTATGGATAGATTCAACTGATCCACAATGATGTTTTCTTGATAACCGATTATAAGATTTTCTGTTTCAATCACAACTCTTACTCCTTCCGCTTATACTTCAACAAAATCTTTATGGTGCGTCGAATACATCGCCATCGCTTCTGCCTCAGGATCAAGATAGGCCTTCGCACTATTCAATGCTTTTGGTCCTTCCGCAAGACCGCCAGCAATGAGCGTTAAACGATGTGGATAGGTGACGATATCTCCTACTGCGAAAATACCAGGTATACTCGTTTCCATTTTTGCATCGGTAATTACTTTTCCATCGTTCATCGTCATTCCCCAATTTTGGATGCCGCCTAAGTCGAGATTGAATCCATGATTAACAAGGAGTGCATCGATTTCAACTACTTCTTTTTCACCTGTGTCGACATGAGTAAGAACAACCTGATCAATGCGCTCCTTACCGATCACGTCAGATACGTAACACGAACATTTGACGTGCGTTTCCGAGTTGTTCATCTCCGTGATACTACTTTCATGACCACTAAAAGCCTCTCTGCGATGAACAATCGTTACTTTATCTGCAATTGGTTCAAGTCGATTCGCCCAATCAATCGCCGAATCGCCTCCTCCAGAAATCAGAACGTGCTTGCCTCTGAAGCTTTCTACACGATCCACGGCATAGTAGAGGTTCTTTCCTTCAAAATACTCCGCACCATCAACTGGAAGCTTTTTCACCCCAAGCGTCCCATGTCCAATCGCTAAAATAACGGTCCGCGTGTAATGCTTTTCTCCATTATGACTCGTTAAGATATAGGTTCCGTCCTCTGCTCGCTCAAGATCGTCTACTCGTTCCCCAAACACCATTGTTGGATCAAATGTGCTCGCCTGTTCTTCAAGCTGCTTAATCAAATCAGCTCCGGAGACGCCTGGAATCGCTCCAATGTCTCGTAGAATTTTCTCAGGATAGAAGTAGGTCACTTTCCCACCAACTTGCGGAAGGTATTCAATGACTTTCGTCTTAAGCTCACGCATACCGCTATAAAAAGCTGTAAATAACCCAATTGGCCCTCCGCCAATGATCGTCACATCATAAATTTCATTCTTCACATCGTTCGCCTCCTAAGCTTTTGCTCTAGCAAGTAAATATAAAAAGTATGGAGCTCCTATAATCGCAACCATAATACCAGCATGAATTTCAGATGGTGCTAGAATTGTTCGGCCAATCGTATCCGCTACTAAAAGAACAAGACCACCAGCAAGAGCTGACAACGGCAATAGGAATCGGTGATCATTTCCGACTAACTGTCGAGCAAGATGTGGACCAACAAGGCCAACGAAACCTATTCCTCCACTAACTGACACACAGGCAGACGCAAGTGCCACCGATGCACCTAGGAGCAAGAAGCGCTCTTTCTCTACCTTCACTCCCATTCCAGTCGCAAGCTTCTCACCAAAGTTTAATCCATCTAGCGTTCTTGCTTTATAGAAAATGAACGTAAATAAAACGATGATCCAAGGCAGTAACGTCAGAACATGAACCCACGTTGTCCCCCAGATCTTCCCCGCAAGCCAGACAGCGATAAACTGATAGTCGAACGGATCCATGCGAAGCGTTAAGATGGTGATAAGAGCACTAATCCCGGCGGCGACCGCAATCCCATTTAAAATTAATCGCTGAAGCATTAACCCTTCTCTTTTGCTGTACGAAAGCGCATAAATGACGATTGCCGTGACACACCCGCCAATTAACGCTAGGAACGGCATAAGGAGAATAGGGGCATCCGTCGTTTTCGGGAAAAAGGAGATAAATAGAACAACTATTAAAGCGGCCCCACTATTGATTCCGAGTATACCTGGATCTGCAAGAGCATTACGTGAAATCCCTTGAAGGATACAGCCAGATACCGCTAGCCCAGCGCCAACAAGAATGGCAATAACGATTCGAGGCAAGCGAAATTCAAATAAGATTAATGACTGCTTCTCTGTACCACTGCCAAACAACGTTTTCACGACCTCGCCAGGACTTAATTTCGTTAACCCTGTATTTAAGCTAATAAAAAAGGTTGCAATGATAAGAAAGAGGAAAATGGCCATGATCACATAGCGCCTGCGGTTTCTTTTCCGCTGTACATGAAATAAAGAGTCAATATTCATCACAACTCCCTCCCTTCACGTCTTGCTACGTATAGAAAGAAAGGGACACCGACAAGAGCGAAAATCGCCCCAATCGGCGTTTCATATGGGGCGTTAATTAGCCTTGCTCCCATGTCAGCAACAATCATAAATAGTCCTCCTAGAACCGCCGAGCATGGAACAATCCACCGGTAATCTACTCCAACAAGAAACCTCGCAATATGAGGAATTACAAGACCTACAAACCCTATTGGACCAACTGCTGATACGGCAGCTCCCGCAAGTACAAGTACAACAACTGCAGCAAGTGTTTTAATCCATTTTGTGCGCTGCCCAAGACCTACAGCTACATCTTCCCCAAGGCTGAGTAGCGAAATAGACTTCGAAAGAAACAGTGCCACAATAAGCGCAATCACGATCCACGGCAATAAAATTTGAATTTGCGGCCATTTCAAACCAGCTGTGCCTCCTGCAAACCAAAAGGCAAGATTCTGTGAAAGTTGAAAATGTATGGCAACGCCTTCACTAACTGCAGTAAAAAGTGCACTAACCGCAGCCCCTGCTAGGACTAAACGAATCGGTGATAGACCATTTCGAGAGAGAGAACCGATACCGAATACAAGTGCAGCCCCGATCCCAGCACCAATGAAAGAAAATAACATCAGGTTGGTATAGGAAAGTCCCGGGAAAAAGGCAAAACTAAGCGCAATCATCAAGGTTGCCCCAGCATTTAAACCAAGTAACCCCGAGTCTGCAAGAGGATTTCGAGTCACTCCCTGCATGATCGCTCCAGCTACTGCGAAACTTGCGCCAATTAAGATGTCGGCAACAGATCGAGGCATTCGAAACTCACGAATGATCGAATGTTCGGTTGAATTTGGGTTAAATTGAAACATCGCCTGCCAAACTGTCATTAATTTAATATCTGCAGCCCCTAGTGCGATCGAAAGCCCAAGACTTAGAATGAGGCCTACACTTCCTGCCACAAGAATGAGCATTGCCGTGACAGGTCGTGATTGAACGGCGAGCTGATTTTCTATTGTATCTGCCATCGGTTCAACTTTCTTAGACATGTGATGACTCCTTGCTTTATGTATTGAAAAGAAGTCCTGGTGCCAGGCACCAGGATTTCTTATTTACTTATTATTTTCTTTTAACGTGTTGACGATCAAATCGAGCTGTCCTTCAACGGCGATTGGATCATAATAATACATGTCCTCAAATTTCATTTCATAGAGGTGACCGTTCTTCACAGCGTCTAGATTCTGCCAAAGCGCACTTTCTTTCGTTTCCTTCAGCACATCTTGATTATCCCGAGTGGCATACTCGGTATAAAACATATGATCTGCCGCGTATTCGGGTAATACTTCAAGTGATATCTTTTTCCAGTTGTCGCCTTCGATGACGTCCTTTTGAATCTTCTCAGGAGCTTTTAATTCTAGTGCATCATAAATGACCTGACCACCGCGTCCAAAGTTATCACCAAATACATAGAAATCCTTTGTTTGCACTTCATATATTCCGACCGTCTCATCTTCACCAATGACGCCGTCTAATTCTTCCCGTGCTGCTGCTGCTTTTTCATCAAATTGCTTGATCCACTCTTTCGCTTCTTGCTCTTTGCCTGCAATTTCACCCATAGCGGTTACTTCTTCATCTAGAGAATCATATGTTCCAAACGGCATAAGCACAGTTGGCGCAATTTTTGATAGTAAATCATATTGTTCTTGATCCGTAACGATAATTAAATCTGGATCTAATGACGTAACTTTCTCTACTGAAGGTGGCGTGCCGATATCTTCAATGTCTGCAATCTGCTCTTCAGTAAAATAAGGATTATCAAGAACAAATTGATCTGGAGCCCCAACCGGTGTAATTCCTAGGGCTAGAAAATAACCAACGTAATCCGTCGCTACAATTCGCTCAGGACTCTTAGGAATATCAAATTCCTGCCCATCCGGTAATGTGAAGGTTTTCATCTCTTCTTTCTTTTCCCCTTCACTTGATTCGTTCTTTTCGTTCTCATTTCCGCAAGCAGCAAGTATAAGAACGAGCATTAACATCAGAATAAGAGTAATCCTCTTGTTTGTAACTTTCATTGTATGTACCCCCTAAGTGATATTGAGATTCATTATCATTTAGAATGATAGCACCTTCCATCCTTCTTGTCTATGTCATATCAAGAATTTAAGATTGCTTAAAACGCTATTAACACGGTTTTGTCAGCGTTTTCAAAACTATTTAGAAAAAGTTTCATATGAAAAAGTGGTTTATTCCACTCTCACTAAGGTTATTAATACACACATATTCAAGTCATCAATTCGTGTTTAACTTTTATGTTAGGATTCCTTACATAAAAACACAATTATCTGTAAATATCATTAAAATGAACACTAACAAAAAAATTAAAGGTGAGGTTATTTAATCCATGACATTAACAAAGAATAGTATTCAACAGGACATCATGAAGGAAGCAAAAGAAAAGAAAGTCGAATTTATTCGTCTTGAATTTACGGACATGCTTGGTGAAACAAAGAACGTTGAACTTCCAATAGAAGAATTGGAAAGTGTTATGAACAACGAAGCAATGTTTGACAGCTCTTCCATTGCTGGTTTCTCTGATATACAGGAAAGTGATATGTACCTCTTCCCTGACCTTGAAACATTCAAAGTCCTACCGGACGCTGTTGATCAGGATTGTATCGCTCGCTTTATTTGCGACATTCATACTCCCGACGGTGAACCATTCGAAGGTGACCCACGCTTCATTTTGAAAAGAGCGATGAAGGAAGCAGAGGATATGGGCTATACCGTTAACGTTGGTCCGGAACCAGAATTCTTCCTTTTCAAGCTAGATAAAGACGGTTATCCTATTCGCAAAATGAATGACCGCGCAGGTTATTTCGATGCTTCACCTAAAGATAAAGGTGATCAAGTACGTCGTGATATCGTTCGTACACTTAAGAAATTCGGTTTTGAAATGGAAGCTTCTCACCACGAAGTAGCTCAAGGACAGCATGAAATTAACTTCCGTTTCGATAGCGTCATTAAAGCGGCTGACAACATCCAAACGTTTAAAAACGTTGTAAAAGACGTTGCGACAAGCCACGACTACCATGCGACATTTATGCCGAAGCCAATCGCTGGTGAAAATGGCTCTGGTATGCACTGTCACCTTTCTCTATTCACTGATGGCGAGAGCGCGTTTTACGATGAAAACGATCCAGAAGGCATTTCCAAAACAATGAAACAGTTTATGGCTGGTATCCTTTCACATGCAAATGGCCTAGCAGCCATTACGAACCCGAACGTAAACTCTTATAAGCGTCTTGTGCCTGGTTATGAAGCACCTGTCAGTGTGGCATGGTCTCACTCTAACCGAAGCTGTATGATTCGCGTTCCAACAACGCGTGGAATGGGTACTCGCTTTGAAATTCGTAACCCGGATCCAACAGCTAACCCTTACCTAACGCTTGCTGCTGTTATTCATGCAGGTCTTGAAGGGATTCGTCACGATCTTGATGCTGGTGCGCCAGAAACACGTAACCTTTATGAAGTAGACACAGATGATGTGCCAACACTTCCAACAAACTTGAAGGAAGCGATCAAGTCACTTCGTGAAGATAAAGTTGTTATGGAAGCTCTAGGTGACCATACTTCTAAAGTGTATATCGAAGAAAAAGAAAAAGAGTGGATTGAATATTCCCTTATGGTAAGCCAATGGGAAGTTGATCGCTACATGAATAAATAGAACAAAACAAAAAGGAGCATCCTCATAGTAGAGGGTGCTCCTTTTCGCGTTTTCTGGAAAGTTTATTAATGATGGCACTTGTATTTTTTCAGCTTCTGATACTGAATAATTTTCTCGTCTAATCGTTTACTCAAAAGGAGAATTTTCCCGCTTGAGTAGTCATCTACTTCTTGTCCTAGATCATAAAGCACCATTCGCAACGTCTGAATTTCGGTTTCTAGATTCTGCAGCAACATAGCGCTCTCCCTTTATATATGTCTTATATTTACATTACCATATAATAGGCTTCAATGTTTTGTATTCTTACAAATTACATAATTTTTAACATTTCCCTATTTATTTTTATATTTGTAATGCAAATTAGAAAACAATGAATACTGAAACATTAACGAAAACGATTGACCCGTCTTTTCTTCATTGTTATGATTCTCGTTATAAATTTATCATATGACTAAACCTTGTATAAGTTCAGGAATAGGGCCTGAACGTTTCTACCAGCTACCGAGAATGGCTTGTCTACAAGGAACTATGAAGTTTTTCATATTTCCTTGTGATGATGCTCTGGTTTCTGGCCAGAGTTTTTTTATTTGAATCAGGAGGGTCTATCATGAAAAACTTTTTCCAGTTCACAGAACGGGAAACGAATTATCGAAAAGAAACGTTAGCCGGGATAACAACCTTTTTATCCATGGCTTATATATTAGTTGTTAATCCGATTATCTTAAGTGAAGCCGGCATTGATAAAGGGGCGCTCTTTACTGCCACCGCTCTATCCGCGATCGTTGGCTCATTGCTTATTGGAATTCTTGCTAACTTCCCTGTTGGTATCGCTCCAAGTATGGGACTTAACTCTTTCTTCACCTTCTCCGTTGTTATTGGAATGGGAATTGATTGGGAAATAGCTCTTACAGGCGTCTTTATTGCCGGTATTATCTTTATGATTTTGAGCTTACTTAAAATCCGTGAGAAAATTATTAATGTTATCCCGAAAGATCTGAAGCATGCGATTGCCGCCGGGATTGGATTCTTTATTGCTTTCGTTGGTCTTAAAAATGCGGGAATTGTTGTGGGGAATGAAGCCACCTTTATTTCAATTGGGCAGCTGACAACGCCTACAACGGCGTTAGCTGCTTTCGGATTTATTATTACGCTGATGATGCTGATTCGCGGTATTCGCGGTGGTATCTTTTATGGAATTGTGATTACAACGATCATTGGTATGATCATCGGCCTTGTGCAAGTTCCTACTTCGGTGGTTGGACAGGTACCGAGCCTTGAGCCAACATTTGGCGTTGTCTTTCAGCATTTAGGAGATATTTTCACACCTGAGATTCTAGCCGTTATTTTTACGTTCTTATTCGTTGCTTTCTTCGACACGGCAGGCGCTCTTATCGCCGTTGCCAGTCAAGCTGGTCTTATGAAAGACAACCAAATCCCGAATGCAGGGCGCGCCCTACTTGCGGACTCAACATCAGGAGTTGTCGGTGCGATCTTTGGTACATCAACAACTGCATCTTTCGTAGAGTCTTCTGCCGGGGTTGCCGTTGGTGGCCGAACTGGGTTCACATCTGTCGTTATCTCAGCCTGCTTCTTCATTGCGCTGTTCTTCTCGCCTATTCTTGGCGTCATAACACCTGAAGTGACCGCTCCAGCCCTAATCATCGTCGGGGCCCTTATGGCAACTGAGGTAAAGCAGATTGATTGGAGCCGATTAGAAGTGGTTATCCCAGCATTTGTAACAATCATTATGATGCCTCTTACATTCAGCGTGGCTACAGGGATTGCACTTGGCTTTATTCTTTATCCTTTTGCGATGATTGCGAAAAAAGAATGGAAGCAAGTTCACCCGATTATGTATACGCTCGGTGGCTTATTTATTCTTTATTTCATCTTTCTTTAATACAGACTAGGGACTTTCCAATTGGAAAGTCCCTTTTTTCTTACTGAATTGCTGAATCAAGCCAGTCGGTGATTTTCCCTGCAATCATATCACTATTTTGATCCATCATCATGAGATGAGAATTTCCAGTAATCCCCTCTTCAGTTAACTCAATAACATCTGACGTGCCTCCGTTATCTTCAATGATGTTAGAGGTTGTCTGCACAGCTAAGAAGAATCGAAGGACCCGTTTTTTCTAAAAGCTGAATCATATTTTCAACTTCCTGAGTGTTTCCTCCGCTACTCTTACCTGCCTCATCCCCACTTCCCGATCTACTGCCAGTTTTTCCAGTAGCTTCGCTTGAAGAATCATTACTCGCTAGTTTTATTTGCATTGGAATGGAAGAATAAAATTGATCAAATTGATCAGCAGGGAATTGGCCATCCTCATAAGCCTCCCCTGGCCCAGAACCTAATCCCCATCGAGACCAAATCGATTCCGAATCCCACTTTGATAATGTTGCTTCAGCTTCTTTTTCGGAAAGACCTGCACTCGCAAGATCAGAGGTATCAACGGTATAGACTGGATAACCTGCAGCTACAAAATCATAGGCCCAGCCATTCCGATCATCTGGCGTGCTTTCATAAATCGAAGCGGCTAATCCAAGGCCTGGCACCATAATAACCGGTGACTTATCCGTATTTTCTGGAATAAAGGAATGGATAAGAGACTGATCATTTAACGTTTCGCCAATGTAGAAATCATTCATTTTCACCAAAGAAACGATTGCCTCATTACGATCACTTTCCGCTGTACCTGATTCGGTTTCTGGTGCTGAATTTTGACATGCCCCAAGAACCAGCAAGGAAGTAACGAATAACGATAGTGTTACATTCTTTTTCATCAACTTTCACCCTTTCCAACAATTCAAACGCCTCAATTCATACAATAACGAATAAATTTCACAAAAATATGGGATAAATGTGTGAAAATGATGTATGTAAGGTGAAAGAAATGAAGTTTAGCGGGTAAATCTCGTAACGATCTTGCCAGAATGGTAGCCGTTTCAAGATGAATCCTTTAAAATAAAGGGTTGAATCTCCCAAAGAATCAGCGCAAGATTCGATTGAAGACATTAAAAGGACTGTGATAAAAAACATGTTATATATATGGGACGTCGAAAAAATCATCAAAGACACGCTAGAAGAGCATAAGCTATCGATTAACTATGAGTTTAACAACGAGCTAGCCGCTCCAATGAGCTATAACGTATCGACCAATACGATCAAGTTTAATTACTTACAAATGAACGGCTATCAAGCAAAAGTGAACTTTAAACTAAAAGAAACGGAAGAAAACATCGCTTTGATCCTTCTGTATCACGAAATTGGGTACTATTTAGATTTTAAGAAACACCGGCACGACCTTCGCATCTTAATGTATGAAGATGAAGAGGTTCAGCAGGAACTTCTCGCAGAAATTGAAGAAAACGCCTGGGAACAAGGGCGGAAGTTGATTCCTGACGATTTAAAAGAATCCTATGATCAATTGCGAGAGATCGATCAACAGTTTCAAAACGGACAGTAACGAAACGTGAAAAAGGACGAAACCATTTGGGGTATCGTCCTTTTTGTATGTTGAGAATCATTGGTATGCTATTTTTGGTTATTTTTCGATGCTACCAGCTCATTAGTTGAATGATCCCAGCACTAATTGAAAGAAGACTAAGTCCTATAAACATCAGCGTGATCTTCTTCTGCTTCTTCTTTTTCTCTTCAATATAAACAAAGCAGAGCGAGGCGAAAACGGCAATGCTAATACACAGACGGAACAAAGCTTCATGGCCGCCTGTAAACCCAAGCCACACGATGCTGCTTGCAGCCATAATAGCTACCAGTAAGATCATGACTCTTATGTACTTCATCCTCTTCCTTCTTCCTTATGTTTTCTTCTCACCATTCCTAGTATCACGAACATGCCTCCAACTACCATGGAGACAATTACCGGAATATCGAGCTCGGTCGTTTTATTGTGAATCAAATAAATAGTGGCCATGGTCACCGTTGTCATACATATGAGGAACAGGATCACCAATAAAGATTTCAATTTCATTTCATCCCCCCTTTTTAGATACTTCTTCCACCTGCATCTCTTTCACATAATAAGCGCCAAGAAATAGAAACAGCATCGAACCTAGTAAACTAATTAAACCAAGGAACCCGAACCAATACCCCAATGGATTAAGAGCAGCACTAATCATAAAACAAATGGGTGCAATAGCTGATTTCACCCCGGTTAACCCAGCTCGTTTTCTTCTTGTCACCTGTACATAGATCCCAATTATAAAAACGATCGCAAACACAATCGTTAAGATGATCTCAAGCATTCGTTTTCTCCTTTCATAGTAAACCGCTTTCTTTCTTTACGATTAAACAGACGCTAGGGTTTCATTTCCGTGCAAACCCATAACCAAAATTTAACTATATAAACAGTATAAGGACGATTTCTTTGGGGATAATTTGAACGATATATAGAAGGAGGATTTGCCATGAACAAAGATCCAAACCAACAAAATGAAAAACACGAAGCGGATGAAACACTAACCAACCGTCAAGGTCATCCGGTTACAGACAATCAAAATGTTCGAACGGTTGGAAATCGCGGTCCTACGACACTTGAGAACTATGATTTTTTAGAGAAAATCAGTCATTTTGATCGTGAACGTACCCCTGAACGAGTTGTGCATGCCCGCGGCGCAGGTGCCCATGGTTATTTTGAATCCTATGGAAAAGTAGGTGATGAACCGATTTCAAACTATACACGGGCGAAGGTATTCACTGAAGTTGGCAAACAAACACCTGTATTCGTCCGGTTCTCTACCGTCGTTCACGGGACTCATTCCCCTGAAACGCTACGTGACCCAAGAGGATTTGCGGTAAAGTTTTATACAGAAGACGGAAACTGGGATTTAGTAGGGAATAACTTAAAAATCTTCTTTATTCGCGATCCGCTTAAGTTCCCAGATATGGTGCACTCCTTTAAACCAGATCCCGTTACAAATAGGCAAGATATGGAGCGGATGTTTGATTTTCTCTGTCAAACGCCTGAATCAATGCAGATGGTCACGTTTCTTTTCTCACCATGGGGTATTCCGGCAAACTTCCGACATATGCAGGGGTCAGGTGTGCACGCCTACAAATGGGTGAACAAAGAAGGGAAAGCAGTCCTAGTGAAGTATCACTGGGAGCCTGTACAAGGAATTCGTAATCTTACTCAACAAGAAGCGGATCAGATACAATCCACGAACTTTAACCATGCCACACAGGATCTGTACGAAGCGATTGAAAATGGAGATTTCCCTGAATGGGAGCTTTACGTTCAGATTATGGAAGATGGCGAACATCCTGATTTAGACTTTGACCCACTAGACCCTACAAAACTCTGGTACAAAGAAGACGTTCCATGGCACAAAGTAGGTAAAATGGTTTTAAATAAAAACCCAGAAAATTATTTCGCTGAAGTGGAACAGGCAGCGTTTGGTACGGGCGTCCTTGTGGATGGGCTTGATTTCTCTGATGATAAGCTTCTTCAAGGCCGAACCTATTCGTATTCAGATACACAGAGGTATCGCGTCGGCTCAAACTATTTACAGTTACCAATTAATAAGCCGGCAAAGCACGTGGCTACCAATGAAAGTGCAGGCCAAATGGATTTCAGGCAAGATTATGCGCAGCATCAAAATCCTCACGTGAATTATGAGCCTTCCTTGATTGGAGGACTAAAGGAAGCGGTTAATCCTGGAAAAGAGTATGAACCATACGTCGAAGGAAAGCTGCAGCGAAATAAAATCTCAATAGAAAACAATTTCGGACAA
The DNA here is from genome assembly GCF_002563635.1 of Bacillus sp. es.036. Classification (NCBI taxonomy): domain Bacteria; kingdom Bacillati; phylum Bacillota; class Bacilli; order Caryophanales; family Bacillaceae; genus Bacillus; species Bacillus sp. es.036. The sequence goes on along the minus strand of NZ_PDIZ01000001.1, from coordinate 268,937 downwards.
GCGGGTGAAACGTATCGAAGAATGAAGGATTGGGAGCGAGATGATTTGATCTCAAATCTCGTCATTGCGCTCGGAGACTGCCGTGAGGAAATCCAGAGTCGTATGATTTCGATGTTAACGGAATGCGATAAGGGTTATGGAATGCGTGTCACAGAAGGACTGAAAGCACTTCGCACTTCTACCGAAGAAAAGATGGATGAAGCTGTTCAGAATGCAGAGGAAAGAAGTCATCCTTCTGATCCTTATTAATGAATTTAACAAACCTGTTTCAAAAGTTTTGGGGACAGGTTCACTGCGTTTTTGGAAGCGACAGCTCCTATTAAACAATCATTTGCCCATGCCCTTTTAATTGACTTTAAAACTAAACCGAGCTATAGTTAACTTAACAAGGGGAGTAGCGACCGGTAACGGCTGATGAGTCATCAATACGGTATTTTTATACCTGGTTCATCGGGCTAAGATTTTAGTACGCAAGACCTTGGTACAATTTTGTTGTGCCAGGGTTTTTTTGTATGCGCTGGCGGAGAGGAGTTACACATGATTATTTTGATCTTTCTTCTTGCAGCAGCCGTAGTAGTCGGTGCCGCTATTTACCTGAATCAGTTCGGTGATGTGATTAGTAAGAAGTCATCTTTAAGTGGGGCTGTGGTCGGGACATTCCTTATTGCAGGAGCAACGTCATTACCTGAATTAACAACGAGTCTAACAGCCGTTTATATTGATAACCCCGATATTGCAGTTGGAAATATGCTTGGAAGTAATGTTTTTAACCTGTTAATTCTAGCGGTTGTTGACTTGATTTACAGAAGACGGAGATTATTTCAGAAGGTAAACACGAAGGCAAACGTACCTTCTGCTCTCGTCGGTCTCCTTTTTCTCGTCATTTTAATTGTCTCGTTACTAATACCAGGCTCCATTTCCATCTTTGGAATTGGGATTGAGATGATCGTCATTGTTTTCCTATATGTTCTATCGATGAAGTACATCTCAGGTGATGACGGTGAACAAGAAGACATTCCTACGAAAGATATCTCGCTGCGCACGGCTGTAATTGGTTTCATTGTTGCCGCGTTAATTGTTTTCGTATCCGGTAGTATTCTTTCCATTGCAGGAGATCGCTTAGCTGAAGCAACGGGTATGAATGCAAGCTTTGTAGGTAGTTTTCTCATCGCTGCCTCGACATCTTTACCAGAGCTCGTAACAGTGCTCGCAGCTTTTAAACTAGCAAACTATAATATGGCAATTGGTTCGATACTTGGTAGTAACTTATTCAACATCCAACTTCTCGCCCTCACAGATTTGCTTTATCGAGATGGCCCTATCCTTGCTGCGGTTGATATGTCTCATATCTTCATCGCTTGTCTCGGACTGTTGATGACGTTCGTGATTATGTACTTGCTCCTTCGACCATCAACTGTGCGTAGTTCATGGCGCTATGCTGCTCCATCGCTCGTCATGACTCTGCTCTATGTCGTTGTTTCATATGTTTTATTCTAAAAAGGAAAGCGTGCTGACACGATGTCAGCACGCTTTTTTTCAGTTCTTCTCTTAATCGCGAAAGCCACCATCTGAATGAATGATTTGCCCCGTTATCCAGTTCGCTGCATCACTCGTAAGGAAATTCACTAAGCGCGCTGCATCTTCTGGCCTTCCAATTCGTCCGGTCGGGAACTTAGGTTTTAAGAAGTCCTGCGTCGCTCGATCCATTGCCCCTGAATTCGTCGGACCAGGGTCAATCGCATTCACCGTAATATGTTGGGAAGCGACCTCGGTTGCAAACGAAGTCGTAAAAGCAGAGATCGCCCCTTTGGTCGTAATATAGGGAAGATTCCCAGGCTGAGGACTTTTGTCTTGCCCTGAAACAAAATTGATAATCCGTCCGCCGAGATCGTCCTTTTTTAATTGTTTTGCAAATGCAACCGACAGCATGCACGTACCTCTCACATTTACCGCATAATGCTCATCCAAAACGCCTGAGGTTAATTCTTCATGACTCATTTCGACACAATGGGTGGCATTGTTCACTAGAATAGAAAGCTGTCCTCGCATTTTTAACACGCGTTCCAAAAGTTGAGCAGGGGCATCGCTTTTGCTTAAATCCAGTTCCATCGATTCCACTCTCACACCATGGTCCCTTAATTCGTTCTCAAATACCTCGGCCCAGTTCGCTTCTGCATCGTTGTACCCCGTTTTATAATCATATGGTGAAAAATGAGTAAAAAATAGATTGTAGCCTTCCTGAGCTAGTTCACGACAAAGCGCAGCCCCTATCCCGTTCGGACGGCTTGCACCAGTGACAATCGCAATTCGTCTCTCTTGATTCATGTTTTCTTCCTCCCTTATGAAGGAACACCCGCACACTCGTGAAAGGAGATGATCATAAAAAATGACAGAACCTTCTTCAGGTAGCTGTCAAGTTCGTTTAATCAATCATGAACGTGGTGAACCTCCTGTCTTCGTTACATTGACAGACCTATCCCATCGTTTTAAATAGGCTAATCAATTGTTCAACGTTTACAGGATTTGTCCACACATGTTCACAGTCCCCTTTCCACTCATCTCCAATTTAACTATACCAATACGCCCATCCAAAAAGCAAGAAAATTCAGTCGCTTATGTTAATGGCATAGATCCCCGATATTTACTTTTGTATTTTTCTACATCTGATAATATCTTTAATTCGAGAATTATTAGTTTGAAATAATTAAGGTGGGGTATTGAAAAAACTACCACTTACAAAATAAGGAGAACCGACATGGAAACTCAGAAACAGATCATTCAACGACTAGTCGAGAAAGATCAAAGCTCATTGAATGAATTGTATGATACGTATATTCTTCACCTTTCACACCTACTCACAAATTCCGGGACAGATCCTAACGATCATGAGCAAATCATTACCCATCTTTTCCACACGATCTGGTATTCTCCAAGTATCCTTAGCAGAGAAAAACACCTTTCTATTGCCATAACAAAGCTCTGCCTTACATTATCAAAATCACCTTTTACTACCGTTACCTCAACACATGGTTGAACAGTTCTGGTGTCATTTTTCCTTCATTTTAAAATGGATCTTCTCCCCTTTTTACTTCTCAACTTTCGGCCTGTTACACAATTGTTATTTTCAAAAACGTAATTAAGTTCGTGGATTTTGTAAAAGGTTGTTATAATGGTTTTATAACATATGTAAAGGTAGTGACTATCTGTCGCTGTTATACTGTTCCCACCTAAAAGATGCCATCATCATGGACGCATATATGAGTGGATGAAATGATACACACTACTAAAATAAGAACGAATTTAGGTGTCGAGAGGAGCATATTTGCATGCAACGTAACAAAGAACTTCATCAATTTTTATTAACGAAAGCAGAACAGCTAACTGAAGATTGGTATGCGTCATTAGACAAGAGTGGAACGGGCGTCTATGCCTCAACTGATCCTGAAGTTATTCGTGAATTAAAATCACAAAATTTCGAGTTTCATCAGCACTTATGCAAAATATTCATAATGGAGAAAAGCGCTTTTTTTGCTGAATTTGTTGATTGGGTTCAGGAAATTGGACGGGATCCTGAACACTTAAATACGCCTACTCATCTTATTATGAAAGAATTCCAGCGCGTACGTGAACAATACATGGATTTTATCGAAGAGTATTCCAAAACAACGGAAGACCTCGTGTCACAAAAAAGTCTTGATATCTGGAAATACGCCATCATTGAAGCGGTTGATGTTGTGATGACGCGTGTCGTAGAGGAAAAATCTAAGCATTTAAATGCTCGCATTGAGGAACAGCAGCAAACGATTAATGAACTTAGCTCCCCGCTAATCGACCTTCCAGATGGAAAGGCGCTTCTTCCACTTGTTGGTGACATCGATTCAGATCGAGCAACAGCTATTTTCGAAAATACGCTAGAAGGTTGTACAACGAAACGAGTTGACCACCTTTTCATTGATTTGTCGGGGGTCTACCTTGTTGACACAAGAGTCGCGCAGCAAATATTCCAGTTAATCACAGGACTCAAATTAATTGGAGTAACGGCAACCTTATCCGGTATTCGCCCTGAAATAGCGCAAACGGCCGTTCAGCTTGGAATTGATTTTGGTGAAATACGCATTACATCTAACCTTGCTCAGGCTATTTCTTCGGAAGCAACGTTAACAAGAGATTAATCCCTATGTGATTGTATATGAAAAGCCGTGTCTTTATCCCCCTGGGAATGAGATACGGTTTTTTTAGTTCTCCTATTCGATTATGGCTTTATCGAGACACCCCATGAGGAATTTATGATTAAGGATAGAATTACATTTTTAGGATAAAACAATACAGAAGGATTTTGTATGTAGGAGGTGTTTCCGATAGAGTTTATTTGGAGTTTAATCGTTGGCGGTATTATTGGTTGGCTAGCTGGTGCAATTACAGGTCGAGATGTTCCGGGTGGAATTATAGGAAATATCATTGCTGGATTTGTTGGTGCGTGGCTAGGTACGCTTATTCTTGGTAGCTGGGGACCAGATATTGGTGGATTCAACATTATCCCCGCTATCATAGGAGCAATTATTTTAGTGTTAATCGTGAGCTTTATTATGGGAAAAGCCCGTAGTAAAAGTGAATCCTAGTTAAGTGTACTATCCGAATTCTTTGTTAGAGACAAAAAGGAAAGAAGCGCAGATTCAATAAAGAATTGCGCTTTTTTTATAGACCTTATGCTTTCCGCAAAATCTTCTCCATCGCTTTTCCCTTTGCTAACTCATCAATCAGCTTATCCAAATAGCGAATTTCCTGCATAGTTGGTTCTTCAATATCTTCCACTCGTATACCACAGACGACACCCTTAATCAAGGTTCGTGAAGGATTGAGTTGAGGAGCTTCCGCAAAGAAGGTCTCAAAGTCTGTCTTGTTTTCCAGCTGAGTTTCTAGCTCTTTCTGGCTATACCCTGTTAACCAACAGAAAATTTCATTGACTTCTGTTTTCGTACGTCCTTTTTTTTTCGCCTTTGTAACATAGTGTGGATAGACACTTGCGACACTCATTGTATAGATCTTATGTTTGGTCATGAGAAATCCTTCCTTTCACAAATTTACGATTACTAATTTTTTAATTGTATCATTCATATGAAATTAATTTTTATTAGATAATTCAAAACAAAAGAGCGATGCATCGAAGTACATCGCTCTTTTTCATCTTACCAATAATAAATGAAGTGTATTACGAGTTATACGACCTACTCTGTATATACTTCTTCAACTGCCAGCTATTTGTCAGAACACCGAAAAAACCGGTGACTGCGAAGATTGCAGAAATTGGCGTAGAGAATAACACCATCCACCCAAATAAAGAGATTAGCCCTGTACAAAATAGAAAAAAGGAGCTAACCATAGCCACGACATTGTAAAATCCAGTCTTCTTCATATTATCCTCCGTACGCGCCTTTACTGATTATTTTGTACTTCCTTATCCGTTGGCAAAATAATCGCTGCTGCAATATAGATGAGCACAAAGAGTCCTGAAGTAAAGAGAGATAAAGCAAAATAAGCGATTCTTAGCATGCTTGCATCAATGTTAAAGATTTCGCTTGCTCCTCCAAGAACACCTGATAACTGCTTATTCGTTGTCGATTTATAAAATTTCTTCATGATAATAGCCTCCAATCGTTTCTTCTATTGTTTACGAATCACTTACAAGAAAGTTTCAATTTCCCCTTATTTTTTATATTTCAAACACAAGATGTACGGTCGTTCCCTCACCTTGTGTACTAACATAAATAATTTCCCCCTTCATCGCTTGGACAATGCTATGAGAAACCATCATTCCAAGTCCTGTCCCCTTTTCTTTCGTTGTAAAAAAAGGCTGTCCCATGCGGCTTAATTGCTCTTCCGTCATACCAATTCCCGTGTCCGCTATACTAATTTCCAGCTTTTTCTTTTCTATTTTTGTCGTAACGGTAAGTGTCCCCCCGTCTGGCATCGCTTCAATCGCATTTTTAAAAATGTTCATCAAACACTGCTGAAATTTGCGCTTTTCTGATTGAATGATGGTTGGTGGCATATCGATTTTCGTCGTAATGGTCACATCTTTTAACGTCGCGAGAGGAGTAATAACACTTACACTATAGGCGATTTCGCTTGCGACATCAATTTCCTCTATATTTTCAGGAAACGGTTTTGCGAAGGTTAAATAATCATTAATGATTTCAGTCGCTCGATCGAGTTCATTTATCGCAAGTTCCATATATTCTTTCGTTTGTTTGCTTTTAAGGTCACTTTCAATTAACTGAAGAAACCCTCGACTAACGGTTAATGGATTTCGAACTTCGTGAGAAATACTAGCAGCTAGATGACTGACGACTTCTAACTTCTGACCTTCCATCACCGACTGCAATAATTTAAACTGATTTAGAAAAACTTCGTAGACAAGCGTGGCTAGTAGCAATCCCAAAAGACTAGTCAGATTAAAAAGAACCCAGGAAGAGGTATAAATTTGCGTGTCAAAGAATGTTAAGGAAATGATTGTAGAGGATACACCTACCATCAAATCGATACTTGCTGCAACGAGAAGTTTTTTCTTCAAACTGTATTTAAGAAATTTCGAGGAAACGATGGAAGCAACAATTGTAAGAAGAGTAAAAGAGAGCAAGGTCGAATAAAACCCAGTACCTCCTAACGTAAATCGATAGGCCAGTGTGATAAAGAGATACGAAAACGCAACCCACTTACCTCCGTATAATGCACCTAGAATAAAAGGAATTCTTCTAAAATCTAAGATGAAATTATCATCAACAACAACGGGATAAACCATACACAATATAATCGCTACGCCAGGAAATAATGTAAGTAGCCAACCGGACGATTTTTTCAAAAAGTTTGTGTGCTTCAATAAGTATAGAATTTGAATAATACTTAGCGGAGCGAAAACAAGTAAGAGATTTAAAAGTAAATTTTTGGCTGTAAGTAGCATTGAAAGCATCACCACACTTTTGAAATTAGTAAGTTAGTCATAGTAAATTTCTTTTTTTCATGCCTGAAGTCCTCTTTATTTTCCACATGTATTTTATTGCCATTCCATATCGTGTCGATCACTCCTATAAAGAACGGATAAAAATGTTAAAAAAGTGAGACGTTAAGAATGCTATCCCATCCTTTTCTAAATAAGCAGGTGGTTACATGGTCGAAATTCTAATTGCTCTCATTCCGGCAGTCATGTGGGGAAGTATTCTACTTGTTAGCACAAAGCTTGGCGGCGAACCATACAACCAGGTTGTTGGTACCACTATTGGTGCCCTTCTCTTTTCGATTGTGGTGTACTTTTTTACAACGCCCAATTTTACAACAGCCGCCTTAATCGTTGGCTTTATATCAGGCTTATTTTGGTCTGTCGGGCAAATGAATCAATTCAAAGCTGTCGCCTTTCTTGGCGTATCAAAAACACTCCCCATTTCTACTGGACTTCAGCTTGTCGGTACTTCTTTGTTCGGAGTTATTGCATTTGGCGAGTGGTCTTCTACGACAAAGCTAACGATAGGAATCGGTGCACTGGTTCTCATTGTAGCCGGGGTAATTTTTACTTCTTATGAGAAGTCTGAAGAAAGGGAAGCGGAAGGAAAAAGTGATTTAGCAAAAGGTTTTACGATCTTGCTTCTCTCAACTGCGGGATATGTCGGCTACGTGGTAATCATCAGGTGGTTTTCGATTGACGGTTGGACCGCTATTCTCCCTCAAGCAATTGGCATGGTCGTTGGCGCACTCCTGCAAAGTATTCATCATAAACCCTTTAATAAATATACGTTTCGAAACGGGATACCTGGTCTCATGTGGGCGAGTGGAAACCTTGCTCTTCTCCTCTCCATACCTCGCGTGGGGACGGCGACTAGCTTTTCGCTTAGTCAAACCGGTATTATCATTTCGACTCTTGGGGGAATTTTTTTACTAGGTGAACGAAAAACGAAAAAACAACTCATATTTGTTATCCTCGGATCCATTCTGATTATCGTTGGGGGAGTCATGCTTGGCTTCACGAAAAAATAAGGAGGTTCGCACAATTGGTGTATAAGGAGTTACATGGAAAAGTGGCGATTGTTACCGGTGCCGCTTCTGGTCTTGGAAAAGCGATTGCAATTCGCTTTGGTAAGGAAGGGATGAAAGTCGTCGTAAATTATTTATCAAAAGAAGAAGAGGCTACAAAAGTTGTGGAGGAAATCAAAAGCTCTGGTGGAGAGGCAATAGCCGTACAAGCAGATGTTTCAAAAGAAGCGGACGTTGAGAGGTTAATCACGGCTGCGCATAAGAGTTATGGAACGCTGAATGTGATGATGAACAATGCTGGCATTCAAAAGGAAATTCCTTCACATGAAATGACGCTAGACGATTGGAATCAAGTGATCTCGGTTAATCTCTCCGGGACGTTTCTTGGCTCTACAAAAGCGATTAACTATATGATCAAACATCAAATTAAAGGATCGATTATCAACATGTCTAGCGTTCATGAAGTTGTGCCCTGGCCTCACTTTGTTCATTACGCTTCAAGCAAAGGTGGGATGAAGATGCTTACTCAGACGCTTGCGCTTGAATATGCGCCATACGGCATCCGTGTGAATAACATTGGTCCCGGAGCCATTAATACGCCTATTAATGAAGAAAAATTTTCAGATCCTAAGACAAAAAAAGACGTCCTATCCATGATTCCTATGAAAGAAATTGGGGAACCAGCTCAAATTGCTTCCATCGCTGCTTTTTTAGCCTCAGATGAAGCAAGCTATGTGACTGGCATTACGTTATTTGCCGACGGTGGAATGAAACTTTATCCCGCTTTTCAGGCTGGGAGAGGCTAAGTATAACAATGCTATTTCCTACTTTATTGACAACCATATAGATCGAGCTCTTTATTCCACTTTATAACCGTACACTCATATGTCATGCCGATCCGCTTCGCTACTTTTAGCGAAGCTTTATTTTGTGGATCAATTAATGAAATAAGCTTGGAAACCCCTAACTCATTGAAGGCATATTTCTTACATGCGAAAGCTGCTTCCGTCGCATACCCTTTTCCCCAGTGTTGTTTGGCAAAAAGGTAACCGAGCTCCACTTCAACACCGTGAACTAATTTTTGTAGAACAAGGCCACACTGTCCTATCACCTGACCACTTTCTTTGTCTTCAACGATCCACATTCCAAAACCATAGATTTTGTAGTGATGTAATGTCCACTCAATCCACTTCACGGTATCATTTCGATTTTTACAGGACGGATAGTACTTCATCACTTCTTTATCTGAGAAAATTTCAAGAAGGGAATCCACGTCTTCCGATATCATTTTTCGTAAAACGAGTCGTTCTGTCGAAAAGATGTGCGTTGTCATTTATTCTTTCACCTCTTCCGCATCAAAAAAAAGAGTTACAATCAATTTCTGATAGTAACTCCCCCTTCCATTAGCTTATACGCCTCGACAGAAAACATTCCTTCCATTAGGAGGACGCTCACTCTCTTCCTCATCCTGATCGTTTGTTAAAGAGCTTTTCCGTGCCGATTATGCTGTTCATATTCCCCAAATTCCATCGCCTCCAATATGGCTTCTTCTGAAAAGCCTGTCAGTATGGAAATTTGTCGTATGTCACATGCCTTTTCCTTATGCTGCTTAATGAATTGAATGGCTACCATTGCCTGATACAAGACTTTTGTGTATTTGCTTAATAGCTGTTGACTCATCGAGCGTCGGCCACTTCCTCTCCTGGATGAGAGTAGAGAGGAGCATCTCTCCCTTATACTTAAACCTACCACTCTTATTGTCACGTTCCAACAAGAAAAACTGAATTTTTACAATTTATTATTAAAAACTTTTGTGGAAGCGATTAAAACTGGATTTGACTGGATTTCCTTCCTTTTTATAGGTTCGTTCAAGAAGAAAAACAGTACACCTACAAAGAATCCTCCTCCTACGATATTACCAAGGGTAACGGGAACAAGGTTATGCATAAATCCGGCTACGTTGATCAGTTCAGAATGGGGAGAAGTATATGAAATAAGAAAAACGGCGAGATTCGCTATGCTGTGTTCGTACCCAGATGTAAAAAAAGTGAAAACAAGAAGCATCATAATAATGATCTTGGCTGTATCTCCCTTCACACGTAGCGGTAACCACACCGCTAAGCACACGAGCCAATTGGCAAAAATAGCTCTAAAAAACAAGTAAGAAGTTGGAAGTGTCACTTTCTTTTCTGCCACCGTTACTAGTAAATGATCCACTCCAATGGTTTGAAAAACACCGCTAAAGTAAAGCAATAGCGTAAATAGAAGAATACCAAGGAAATTCCCACCATAGCACGTTATCCAAATGAGAAACGTTTCTTTCCAGGACGTTACTTTTTTTAGAGTGCTAATGGTTAGATACATTGTATTCGATGTAAACAGTTCCCCTCCCCCATAGACAATGAGGATAAAAGCGATCCCAAAAAACAGTGCCGTCATGACATAGGTAGCTGGTGAATGAACTTCATAGAAAAACTGGCCAACCGTAAAGCTTAACACTAAGGCAAACCCTATATAAGCTCCTGCTAACATCGCGCGAAGCAAGTAATGAGGCATACTCGCCTTAAGCAAATCTCGCTTCGAAATGGCACTCGTACAAATCTTCTCGATTGTTTCTTCTTCCATCTCCCTCATCTCCATTCACATGTTCAATACTTCACATTATCTACCATTATTGTAAGACTGAACGCTCCCCTCAACAACACACACCGATAACTTGTTTCCGTTTTGTCAAAATGAAAACGACATCACTATGAAACCCAAAAAAAGTGTGACAATTCATACTGTTTGTTGAGAAACATTTCCTTTTACTCTATACTAAGTGTGTTGACTGACCAGTCAGTTACATTTGGTTATGAATATTAAAGGAGGAACATCGTATGCAATCTGTTGAAACTGTTTACCAATCAAACTTTAAAGAAGGCGCATATGAATTCTATGAAAATTTGCGTAAAGACGAGCCTATTACATCCATTGGAAGCTCAAATGGAAACAACACCTGGCTCGTTACGACTTATGACGATGTCCTTGCATTACTAAAACGTCCTTCCTTTATTAAAGATCAATCAAAACTTTTTTCAAAAAGTGCTCGTAGCGAAGAAGAGCCGCTTGAAACGAAGATTTTTCATCATATGATGCTCGATGTCGATCCTCCCGACCACACGCGTTTACGTAAACTGGTACAACCTGGTTTTAACCCAAAAGCAATCAAGGACCTCGCTCCTCGGATTGAAGCGATCGCTGATCAATTAATTGATGAGATGAAACAAAAAAACAGCGCTGATTTAATCGACGATTTTGCGTTTCCATTACCTATTATTGTTATCTCTGAATTGCTTGGTGTTCCAACGGAAGACCGTGATAAATTTAGAAAGTGGTCAAACTCCATCGTTTCTGCTTCCGATAACATGGAAGGTGAATTTATGAACGATGTTCGGGAGTTTACCGAATACCTCACCTCTCTTTTTGAAAAGAGAAAAGCTGATCCACAAGATGATTTAATTTCCAATCTCATTAAACACGAAGAAGATGGGGAGAAATTAAGTTCAGACGAGCTTTATTCAATGGTCTTTCTATTGATTATTGCCGGTCATGAAACCACAGTGAACTTAATTGGAAATGGCATGCTTGCGCTCTTCGAACATCCCGATCAGCTAGAGCTACTGCAAAATGATTTTTCTTTAATAGAGGGAGCAATTGAAGAGGCGCTTCGCTATTATAGTCCCGTTGATTTCTCAACCGCTCGCTGGGCTGAAGAGGATTTTGAATTTAAAGGAGTTCAGCTTAGAAAAGGTGATATGGTTCTCGCGTCAATTTCATCTGCCAACCGCGATGAGAAAAAATTTGAGAACCCTAACAAGTTCGATATTACCCGCAAACCAAATCCACACATTGCGTTTGGATATGGCATTCACTTCTGTCTCGGCGCTCCTCTTGCTAGATTGGAAGGGAAAATTGCTTATCAAAAGTTACTTCAAGCCTTTCCTGCCATTCAGCTGGCTGAAGATCCGAAATGGCGCAATATGTTTTTACTGCGTGGACTCCAGGAACTTAAAGTAAAGCTTTAATTCATTTTACCAAGTAGCAAAGCCCTTCCAATAAATGAAGAAGGGCTTTGCTTTTTTCTATAGAGGTACATATTTTTTTAATAATAAATAGTAACCATAACACACCACATATGCAACTAAGTAGGAAACAAAGGTCCAGTAAATGGTCCAACCGTTGGCGTAGTGTACAAGATCAATCCAAACACCAGTACCTTCAATGATGGTTGTAATCAATGAAAAGAAAAGGATAACGACCAATGGATGAAAGCGCAGACGTTGGACGGTTAGGAACAAATACCCTGCTAAAATCGGATATATGCCAAAATACATTGGCATTGCTGCGATCGGCTCGGTATCATATTCGGGATCTATTCGCCAAAAGCCAAAATGAAAACCGAGCACATCAAAAATAACCGCCACAAACGCAGCAAAAGGGGCAATTAAAAGAAAAAGCCTAACATCCTTTTTTACGAGATAAATGCCAGCAATCCACGGAATTAGAAACGCCGCAACAAAGTTAAAAACCATTTTCGCTCACTCCTTATATAAGGAATGCACGAATCTCGCTGTAATTATACACGATCCACTTTATTCCTCCTTGACCCTCCCCTCCATCTATCTCGTTTTATTAAATACTCCTCCATTTACAGAAAGCGTCATGAATGATTATACTCAATCTATAGAACTGATCCATCAAGGAGGCACAAGAATCATGATCGCAGTCAGAATTGAAACAGAAGAAGCTTTAGAGGAAGCTTTTCGTATTCGAAAAGACGTTTTCATCGATGAACAAGGAACACCTGAGGATGAAGAATACGATGAATTTGATACGCTCGATACAGCAGAACATATTCTCGTTTTAGATGAAGAAAAAGCTGTTGGTACAGCTAGATGGCGGATTGTAGAGGGCGAAGGGAAATTTGAACGCATTTGTATTCTCGCTTCACATCGAAAACTCGGAATCGGCAATTTAATCGTACATAAGCTTGAAGAGCTCGCGATCAAGAAAGGCATAACGAACGTGAAACTGCATGGTCAAGTTCAAGCAGAAGGTTTTTATCATAAGCTTGGCTACGAAACTCGTTCAGACGTTTTTATGGAGGACGGCATCCCCCATGTTTTAATGAGGAAAAAACTACCTGAAACTTTTCAAAACGCTTCATCGTAAGTTAGGTTAGAATCAAAAATGGGAACATACTTATTAAGATAGACCTATTACTTAAAAAAGGATGAAGTTTATATGATGCGAAGCGGAAACCCCGTTTTAAAGAACAACACATTTAACAGAACGCGTGATCAAGGAGAAGCAATGACGATTGGAGGAACTGTTGCGAAAACATTCTTCCTCTTTCTCTTCCTGCTTGGTTCCTCCATCTATACATGGTATCGCTATGCGCAAGGAGAAGATGTGTACACGATGATGGTTATTGGCGCAATCGGCGGATTGATTTTCGCCCTCATCACCACCTTCTTTCATCGTGCTGCCCCAATTACTGGCCCGATCTATGCAACGCTTGAAGGCTTTGCGATTGGTGGGATATCAGCCATTTTAGAATCACGCTACCCTGGTATCGTCATTCAGGCCGCCGCTCTTACCTTTTCCGTTATGGGCGTTCTGCTCTTCTTATATGCTGCTCGAATTATTAAGGTAACAAAGAACTTCCGATTAATGATCGTTTCCGCTACGCTTGCGATTTTCGTCGTATACATCATTGATCTTGGCCTCAACCTTTTCTTAAATGCCAACGTTCCTTACTTGCACTCAAACGGCCTTGTTGGAATCGGCATTAGCTTGTTCATTGTCGCGATCGCAGCGCTCAACCTCGTGCTTGATTTCGACTTTATCGAAAACGGTGCAAACCGCGGCGCTCCAAAACACCTGGAATGGTACGGTGCGTTCGGACTCATGGTGACGCTCGTATGGTTGTATATTGAGATTCTTCATTTGCTACAAAAATTAAGACGATAACAAATAAAAGTCACATCCAGATTTCAATCGGGATGTGGCTTTTTTCTATGCTTTATCGAGAATCATTAGTAAATAGCTTCCTGCCCAAATCAGTAAAAGTAATACGGAGGCTTATTCTAATAAACGAAGGATGAGGGTCTCTTTTTTTATCGGATTTAAACGCTTTGCAATCAGAAGCATGTCCATTGCTGCTAAAAGCACCAATACCCATTTTGTTTTGGTCATGAGAAAATCTCCAATTCAACCCTAAATTCACCAAAGAACTTAAGCATGATGTAATTGATCATTTAATACTACTGCCATTCCGATCAGGATAATTTGCTCTACTTGATTGGGGGGTTTGGTATGTTGAATGTGGTACTCCCCACCAGAAAACAAGGCCTCTTTTATTGTTGCTGATCGAGTCGACTTTTTTTGAATGGAGGCTATTACTTTTATCGTTCCTTCATCTTTAACGGTTAAGTGGAAGGAACCATTTTCTCCAACCGCTTTTATGTAAGACTTTCCTTCAGGTAGCTGAGCCGAAATGGTCTGAGTTTTCATTCCTAACTTTTGCTTTAGAATCGCAAGTAATCTACCATCAGCTTCAAATACTTCTACGTCCTTATTGAAACCTCTGGCTTTTTTAAGTTGAGCAACCACTTTTCCGTTAACATCACTCACGTAAAAATGCTTACTCGCCACCGCATGCAGATTAATCCATTTCAATAGTTGATTCTTTAACTCTATTGACGTTTTCATTTCTTCAATCCTACCTATAAAACGCTCCTCCGCATAAAGGCTGTATTCTCTGCTTTGACTTTTCAAAATGGATTCTTCTTTCATACGTAAATAAGGGTAGTTAGAAAGCATCGGTAACCTCCTTTCTAACTTAACATTTTTTCAATTGAATCTTTTACATATGTTACCACTATTTAATTTTTCTCTAAAGGTGTGAATAAAAAAATCCTCGAATTTTCTTCGAGGACTTGAAATAGTACGTTTTTAGCTCATGACCTGCTTTTTCACACGATAATAAAGCCAAACTGCTCCCTTATTTCCGATAGGCTTTACCTCCACCAGTTGAAGTGGAACAGCTTGTTGAATGGACTCCAAATTCTCACCGTCAAAGATCGTTGGCGTCGTTCGACCTCCAATTGCTAACGGTGCAAGTACAACGCTAATTTCATCCACAACGCCCGCTCTTAAGAAAGCGCCATTGATCGTTCCGCCTCCGCTAATGGCAAGGCGCCTAAATCCTAGTTCATAAAGTTGTTCAAGAGCAAGTTCAAAATCGATTTTTTCTCCATCACCTGCTTTAATGTATGTAATGCCCTTCGTGTCTAGCTGCTCAATATAGGCCTGACTCACATTCTCTCTTGTGACAACGATTAGTCCCTCGGTTTGCGCCCAATCCATTCGGCCTCTCCCATCAAAAACAATATATGCTTTCGATTTCTGTGGCGTCGTAATTGGATTCTCAAGCTCTACCCAATCTGAGCTCCACACAATTAAACTTTCACTTCCTGATACGAGCGCATCACAATTTAATTCATCGTATAGTTTATGAGCTTCATCATTCGCCTTACCGTCCACACCGTATGACGTCCATTCCATCACATTATGTCCTGGCGCTGTCGTCATTCTTCCATCCATTGAAGCAAATACGTTGATTACCACTTCAGGTCTTTTTTTCAGCTTCATCATCTCCTTTGGTTTGAATAATTCCATTATAAATTTTCCAGGAAATGAATGTCAGTGTTTTCTGTTATAAATGAATTTACATGACTTTTATCCCGCTTGTCTTAATTCCGCCTGCTGCTTTCTTGCATCTAATTCAGGAGAAATCATGAAAAAGATGAGCGTGCCAATTAAACCAATACTCGTAATCACGATCGCCATCAACATCGAAGAAAAAACCGCACCAAGCGAAACCGTTACGGATGCAACGAGCATCGAAAGGTTGAACTTTAATCCTCCAAACGCCATGTAGGAACTCCTTGCATCGTCCGGTGGAATGGCTGCCATATACGATTGTTCAACAGGGACGCGGAAAACTTCTCCAATTGTTAGTACCGCCATCATTAGAAAAAGAAGCCTTAAGCTATTGGAATACGCTAAAACACCGTATCCGATTGTAAAGAAGAAACAACTCCAAACAAGGACCGATTTATCTTTTAATGAATGCGGAATTCTAGTAACAAACAGCATCAGAATAACAACCATAATTGTGTTCTCACTTCTTAAAAACCCCATCGTTTGAACACCATCGAACTCCCAAAGAAGAAATTGCTGAGTTGGCATTTCCTCACTTAGGCGAATGCCTATGTAGTTTGTTAGCTGAAATTCCATGGAAAGAATAAGAACGCCCGCGATCGTAAAGAGCACAAACAACCGATCCTGAAACACTCTTTTATAAGTGGATAATAATTGCATGACATGTTGAGCAGGTTTCAGCTCTTCCACAACTGGTTTATGACTTTCATCAATGAAGAAGGCAACTAAGAATGCTGTAACTGCCGCTGCAAGACTAAGAGATAGAAAAAGTTCAAACAAGTAGTCTTTAAATAGGAAAGCGCCAAGTATTCCCCCTACGGCGATGGAGAGGTTATTTGCCCAATACGAAATGGAATACATCAGCTTCCGCTGCGGCGGGGTACTTACATCGATCAGCATCGCCTGGTTCGCTGGGCCTGCGAGTCCCCAACAAATACTATTCACAGTCATCATCGCAAATGTGATGGCTGCTGATTCAAACCACGGTGAATTGCAGATCATCATTGTTAAAAAAGCGAGAAAACGAAGCGTTTCCGCAAACAGCATCACTTTCTTTCGACCAAATTGGTCTGCGAAATAACCGCCAAGAAAGTTAATGCCGATCCCGATAAACACATTCACTAACAAAAGAAGCCCTGCGACCTTGGCTCCAAAATGGACCGCTAAGTAAATTGACATAAACGGAAAAATCATACTTCCGATAAAGCGACTTATAAAGTTTTCAATTAGACGTATTTTAATGTTTTTGTGAAAGTCTCTGAATCTCATTTTCTGTCTCTCCTATTCTATGTACGCACCATGTAGTGTGTAGGCGATTCATTTTAATAGCTCGAACCCTCCCTTTTTTCAGATATTTCCATATACAATACCTTATTTTCCATATTGAGACAATATAAGAATGAAAATCCTTTAAGAAAGTGGCTCAAACATAGTAAAAACTCAGCCGCCATGAGCTGAGTTAATTAAAAGAACTTCCTATTCGTCGAGAATTCCGCGAAAATCAAATTAATTCCGCGTTTTTTCCGCGATATTTAACATAATTCCGCGAAACCGTTATAAACGCGGCAATCACCCATATTTCTTCTGGTGCTCCTTCTTCTTCTTTAAATAAGCTTGATCCGTACGAACAATCTTCCACTTCTCTTCAAAATCCTTGCTGATTCGGCTTTTTCTTCATCAATATCCCGCTCATTCACATCACCGTCGCTATCGTATTTCTTACCACCTTTATAATTCGCATATCGACGAGCTCTTGTATAACCCATCTGAATAAATTTACGAGCCATGTCCATCCCTACGAAATCATCGTTTTCTTGATACTCGCGAAACATATGATAAATTTTCTCTGACGATTCTTTTGCGATCTCAGGTGTTTTAAAGCGCCAGTGTGGGAGGATTTCACTTTTATAAGGTTCTACCATTAGAACACCCTGCTCCCCGCGACCAACGCGGTACTTTTCAGGCTGCTCTCGAAAGTTAATATTGTCAAAATCGAGGTCATAATTAAAAGCCATCGATACCACTCCTTTTTGGAGGGTATTCCCAGTATGTTCCTTACCGTAAACAATGCAAGTTCATTTAACTCTCTTCTTTCACGATCCTAGATAGTGATTAACCTTATCTCGAAACGCATAAGGCTTATCCACTTTCACATACACATGCTCAATGCTTTTTTTAAAGCCAAAAACCTGATTCATTTCCACCGTTCGATTCAGTTCAATCACGAATGGAGCCTGCTCTCTTTCAAGTCCATGAAGCGCAAACTCAACACTTGCTCGATCCTGCTTCACTTCTTCAGGAGATTTCTTGTTTTCTGATATTGCTTTTACAGCATTCCACTCGATAAATCCATATTGCCGAATGCCCTTTTGAAAATGAATGCCTTTTTCACTAAGGATAACAGGAGATAATCGAATCGCCTGGTAATCTGAGATGATAAATAGGAGCGCATAAAGATCAAAAAATGTCACGATCCAGGCCGCTACATGACTGTACTGTGCAACCATCATGTGAACGGCAATTATCTCGATGACCATGGCATGAACTAGCATGTAAAATACACCAAGGTAACCTCCATCTGTATGGAACGTAAATGAATTTACATGTTCAACGTTTGCTTGCCTTTTCTTTCTCCAGCTAAATAAACAATAGTAAATAGCAGCAAGATCCGTCGCTACTAATCGCAATAGAAAACCGAATTTATTTAGTCGTTTGTTTTGAAAGGTAAACGTTTGTTGGATCGCTCGTGAAAAGCTTAGAAGAAAATGATGATGAATCGTCTTTTCCATTTGATAGTTTTTTATTAATATGGGAATCCTTTTAAGAATGGCAATAAAAAGAACGAACTCAAAAGCGATGACACCTACTTCAAGGACAATGACCATGACATTAAAATACGTAAGGTGTGCATCCGCATGAGAGGGGATCATCCAATTGGCAAGCAACACCCCAAAGAATACCAATCCACACAACAGAATCCATGAAACTCTTTTTCGAAACCCAAAAAAATAGAGTAACAACGGTAAAATGATGCTAAGGTCAAGCGCCGTTCCAATACCCACTCGATCATCGATAGGGCCAACCACTTGCGTTTGCATTACAAGATAATTCGGCACAATGATAATGAACAAAAAGAATACGACCCGTTTCCAGGCGATTTCCTGTAACGGTAAAGAAAGTGTCATATGATCCCCTCCTCGTCTTGTTATTTTCTATTATAATGAAACCTTTTAAAGAAGAGGTAATCTTCTTACACTTGTTGGAAAAAATACAAATCTAACACATTCTAACGTTCCTTCCTGTGTGTTTCAGGGTAAAGATTAGTCGACAATGATGACAGACGTTAGGAGGATCCCATGATATTTTTCGGTTATGCTATCTATTTACTTTTAGCCATTCTAAAATTTGTGCTATTTAGCTTCTATACCAATACGGCTTTTCCATTGCAGTTTCTTCTTATGAACCTTGCCGGCATGTTACTTTTATCAAGCTGGACACTTCTCATTCAATGGAAGAAACGCCGCTGGATATGGCTCACGCTTTTGTTTCTACATAGTCTACTTTTAATATCCGATCTCTGGTACTACCGCTATTTTGAAGATATGCTCTCTGTTTCTCTTCTTTCTCAGATGCTTCAGATGAGCGATGTGGGCGGAGGATTTATGGCGCTCATCCGTTTTCAAGACTTTTTCCTTTTCGCTGATGTGGTGATTTTTCTTTTGATCCTCTTTTTCACGAGAAAGAAGACGTATGAAGTAACAAAGAAGAAACGGAAAATAACGGCAGGCGTTACATTTCTTATCGGGATCGTTCTGTTTGCGACACCGTTAACCTATAGCGCTGTTAAAGATGACCAATGGCTAGTGACGCACTCCATTTCAGATATGCGTGATTATTACCAGCTTGGCTTCTGGGGCTATCACGGCGTTGATCTTTGGCGAGGTGTGGTCAGAGTTTTTGATGCTGATGATGATTTAACCGCGACACAACAAAAAATGCTCGAGAAAAATGCTTCAGAAAACACAGAAGGTTCTCCTAAGAAACCAAATATCCTTTTGATTCAATTGGAATCGTTCCAAGGGTCACTAATTGGACAGAAAATCAACGGCAAAGAGCTTACTCCCAATTTAAATCAGTTAAAAGAAGAAACGCTATACTTCTCTTCGTTCTATCATCAAACGCATGAAGGAAGAACGTCTGATGCTGAATTTATAACAAATACGTCGCTCTATCCATTGAAATCCGGCTCCGTTTATACACGTTTTCCAGAAAATGAATTCGGGTCATTACCGGAGTTACTGAAAGAAAATGGCTACGACACAGCGGCCATGCATGCGTATGACAAAGGATTTTGGAACCGTGATAAAGTGTATGAGAACATTGGATTCAATCACTTCTTTAGCAACAAAGACTATCCGAACAAGAAAAAAATCGGCATGGCTTTGAACGATAAAAACTTTCTCACTACATCAATAGAACATATGGAAACGTTAAAAGAACCTTACTTTGCGTTTATGGTGGCATTAACGAGCCATACGCCGTATGAGATACCTAAAGATGAGAGAGAACTTGATTTATCAGGATATGAGGACCCAATGTTAAAACGATATTATCAAACAATTAATTATGTCGATCAGGCTGTCGGATTAATGATTGATGAGTTGAAACAGAAAGGAATGTGGGAAGATTCCCTTATCATTTTCTACGGTGACCATGATAGCGGCCTGACGAACGAAGGCAGCGAGATGAGAAAGGAAGCCAATGTTGAAAGTGCTGTAGATGCGTTTGAACTTGATCGTCAGGTGCCACTTTTTATAAAGCAACCGAATGACAGTAGTGGGCAGGTTGTAAAAGAAAATGGTGGGCAAATTGACATCGCTCCAACGATCCTGGACGTATTAAATATGGATATGCCTTATATGATGGGGAGATCTCTTCTTGATGACGAATCCAATTTAACCGCATTTCGAGATGGGTCTTTCCGCTATAAAGATTATTATTACGAAGCTGATTTAACAGAAGAAGCTGGAAACGGCACGTGCTATAACGTTTCTAGTGAAAAGAAAGTAGCGTTTGATAACTGTAAAGATCAAATCGAAAAGGTAGCAGAGCAACTTCGCCTTTCTGATGATATTATTGAGAAGAATGGTCTTGAAAAAGGTAACGAGTAGAAACGAATGAATTGGCGGTTCAGACATCTAAAGGTCTGGATCGTTTTTTTGTGGCTTATAGTACCTTTGACACAGCTTTTTTGAGAGAGAATAAGCATGATTAAGAACTTCAGAGAAACCCGTCGAATGAACAGCGGTTACCATTCTATATACCTATTCTCCAACTAAGAAAGTTAGTGAAATGGTTCCTTGATTAATAGACAGAATATTCTTATAGTTGAAGAGGTATAAACTCATTTCAAATAGGAGGGTTTTATGAAGAAATGGTTGGTGTCGCTATTGGTGGTGACGTTCTTACTTGCTCCCCCCTTCGCCCAGGATGCACAAGCCGGTATTATCGGGAAAGGTGATGCAACCGGAACACCCGGCGAATGGTACATTGGAGATGAACCCACGTCGGTTAAGTCTGGCTCCCTTCCACTCGTATTTGTACATGGTCTAAACAGCTCCTCAAAGACATGGATTGACCAAAATGACATGGACGAACTTACATACAGCAAGAACTACCAAACGGCTTACATTGATTTATATCCGACAAGAAACATGTGGGATAACGGACAGCTGCTTGCTAGCAAACTGAAAGAAATGAACGCTTATTTTGGAAAGAAAGTCATTCTTGTGACGCACAGTAAAGGCGGTGTTGATGCCCAGGCTGCCATCATTCATGCAAATGCCGAGCAGTATGTTGATAAAGTCATCACACTCTCCACGCCTCATCAAGGATCACAGCTAGCTGATCTCGCCCACAGCAGCTGGGCCGGGTGGTTAGCTGCCATCATTGGAAATCGAAATGACGCCACTTATTCACTTCAGACTGGCTACATGAGCTATTTCCGCTCCGTAACTGATTCGAAACCGAATATATCTGCTACCCCTTACTATACATTTGGAGGAACGAGTTGGGGTAGCTTTGGCGGCGCGCTCTACTGGGGTGGATTGTATTTGAGGCCGTATGGTCCCAACGACGGGGCTGTTACCGTTACTAGCTCCAGACTCCCCTATGGAAATGAGGTTCGCGTTGGAAATTGGGATCACTCTTCCATTCGAACAGGAAGCGCTACGCTTAATTTATTTGAACCTTACTTAACGCAGTCACTCCCTGCCTTTGCTCCGCTCACTTCTATCAATGAAACGTCTGCTTCTGAGGAAGCCAGTGTTCTCATTAGGGGTGGTGAATTTAACGGGACAAAAGTAGAAAAGGTACAGATCGAACCAAACACAAAAAGCATCGCAATTGATTGGATGAGTCAAAACAAAGATTCAGTAATTACCCTTCAAGGACCTGATCAAAAAACGTATGCGGTAACAAACACATCTCAAGATGACGGCATGTTTGAAGGAGCGTTTCATCATCAAATGAAAGTGAACAACCCGACGGCAGGTACATGGAAACTAAAGGTGAAACAGCCCAAGAAAGAAAGTTATTTAATGCAGGTCGCTTATGAAAGTGAGCTAAACGAGGACCTTCAGATAGAAATGAATAACGCGAAAGAAGTGAAGCTTCAAGTAGACAAAACAAAGATTGATCAGAAATCCATTGAAGGTTCGATCGTGATTCAATATAGTAAAAACGGAAAAATGAAGCAAAAGAAAGTCTCACAGGAGAAATTGAATGCTCAAAAATCCTTCCCTATTAAAAATGCAGGAGAAGGCGTTTATCATATCATGCTCGATGTAAATGGCGATACCGAAAAAGGAGCGTCATTAGAGCGAACGATTCTTCACACGGTTTACATTGATGCAGACGGAAAGGTGTATCACCCTTAATCAAAAGCCCCTTTCGAACATTCGAAGGGGGCTTTCAAGTTATTTAATTCCTTTTTTGATTTCGCTAATCATTTCTGTAACGGATTGAAGTCCCCCGCCAGATAAATACCAGTAGTTCGGATCTAAATAGACAATGTTATCATTCTTATAAGCATCTGTATTTTTCACGAGTTCATTTTCAATTACTTCTTTCGCAGAAGTTTCTCCTCCATCGACAACCGCATCACGATCGACTACAAAGAGGTATGCTGGATTCTTTTCTGCAATATATTCAAATGAAATACTTTTTCCATGTGTGGATGCCTCTAAATTCCCGTCTGATTCAGGTACTCCTAAAACATCATGAATCAGTCCGAAACGTGAGCCAGCTCCGTAAGCACTTACCTTACCACCTGTTACAAGTGTAATTAATCCTTTACCATCCATTTCAGTAGTTAGATCTTGAACCGCTTTGATTTCTTGATCAATCTTCGCTAGCTCTTCCTCTGCTTCTTTTTCTTTACCAAAAAGCTCACCGAGAGTCGTCACATTCTCTTTGAACGAAGACATATACTCCGTTGTATCAACGCCCATATAAACCGTTGGGGCAATCTTACTTAATTCCTCATAGGCATCTGATTGTCTGCCAGAAATAATAATTAACCCCGGGTTCATTTCTGCGATTTGTTCAAAATCTGGCTCTTTTAAACCGCCAGCATTCTCATATGTATCTGCTTCATATTTGGAAAGGTATGACGGGATATTCGCTTGAGGTACTCCTGCAACTTCAACACCTAATTTATCCAGTGTATCTAATGTACCAAAATCAAAGACTACGACCTTCTCGGGATTTTTTTGAACCGTTGTTTCTCCGAGCTCGTGCTTCACCATCACTTCTTCTGTTTCAGAAGATACTGTCGCTTCAGCATTCGTTTCTGTTGCTGCTGAGTTATTCGTACCACACGCTGCTACAATCATTGCTAACGCTGATAGCGTTAAAATTAAAATCCACTTTCTCATTCTTTTTCTCCCCTTAATTCTTTTTTGAAGAACTAACCACTGATAATGATTATCAACCAAACTTATAAAAAAGAATGACCGGAATCATCTGACTTAATGATAATGATTATCACTATCATTTGTCAACGTTTATTTTGTATTTATGAGAAATAAATGCCAATTCGATGAGCACCATACTGCTCAATCGGTATATGCATATCATAAATTTCTTGCAGAACTTCTGTCATAATCATCTCTTCGGTTCGCCCTTCTCTTATTAGCGATCCATTTTTAAGCGCAACTATTTGGTCTGAATAAACCGATGCAAAGTTAATATCATGAATCACAATTAAGACGGTTTTCCCCAATTCATCAGCCAGGCGTCTTAATACCTTCATAATTTGAACAGAATGCTTCATATCAAGATTATTTAACGGCTCATCAAGAATGATGTATTCCGTATTCTGAGCGATCACCATCGCTATAAAAGCCCGCTGCTTCTGGCCACCGCTTAAATGGTCAATAAATTGATCTTGGATTTCTT
Source organism: Bacillus sp. es.036 (assembly GCF_002563635.1). NCBI lineage: Bacteria > Bacillati > Bacillota > Bacilli > Caryophanales > Bacillaceae > Bacillus > Bacillus sp. es.036. The sequence continues at coordinate 244,685 of NZ_PDIZ01000001.1, read as the reverse complement.
CTAGCTCCATATAGCGAATCGCTTCATCTACATACGCCCAGTCCTCTTTCGTCAGCCGGCCCTGTGAATAAGGAAAACGGCCAAATGAAACCAATTCCCGCACCTTGAGCCGAACGTTTAACTCATTGGCTTGTTTTAATATGGATATTTTCTTTGCGAGCTCATTGCTTTTGGTTTTTGTGACGTTATTCCCATCAATGAAGATCTCTCCTTCATCGCATGAAAGCAAGCGACTCACCATTGAAATAAGCGTACTTTTCCCTGCACCATTTGGACCAATAAAAGAAGTAATGGTACCTTTTTGAACGGTGAGCGAGACGTTCTGAACGACTTTTTTCTTACCGTATGATTTTGAGACATTTTTAATTTCAATCATGATTTTCTCTCCTTAAGTAGAAGGTAAATAAAGTACACGCCGCCAATAAAATTAATGATGACGCTAATCGATGTTGAGAACGTAAATACGCGTTCGACGATCAGCTGTCCTCCAACTAAAGCAATGACACTAAGAAAGATAGAACCTGAAATTATATAGCTATGTCGATACGTTCTAAGAAACTCATGTGCCACATTCACTACGAGCAATCCGAGAAATGTAATGGGTCCAACTAATGCGGTTGATACCGAAACAAGGATTGAAATGACAATCAACAATCGCTTCACGATGTAATCATAATCAACGCCAAGATTCACAGCGTGATCACGCCCTAGTGAAAGCACGTCCAAATACTTGATGTATTTCCAGGCATAGATCAATACAATGACGAAAGCAGCAATCGAGATCAGCAGGACATCTGTGTTCACATTATTGAAGCTCGCAAACATTCGATCCTGTACAACCTGGAATTCATTCGGATCAATAAGCATTTCCATAAACGAGGAGAGACTACCAAACAACGTGCCGAATATTAAGCCAATTAAAAGCAGGAAGTAGATATTTTGTCCTTCTTTTCGAAAAAGGAGCTTAAATAATAGACTTGCAAACATCATCATCAAAACTACTGATAGAAGAAAATTGATGTTCTTATTCAGGATAAGAATGTTCATTGATCCAAATAAGAAAATAATGAAGGTCTGGATCAGCATATAAAGAGAATCAAGTCCAATAATGCTAGGTGTTAGAATTCGGTTATTTGTGATTGTTTGAAAGATAACCGTAGAGAATGCAATGGCACTTCCTGTTACAATAATAGCCACAATTTTAATCGCACGCCTCGGCAAAATATAGCCTACATTTCCTCCCAAGTCGAACAATAGAAACGCGCTAATGAGCAGTAGACTGAGCACAAAAAGGAGACTGTTTTTCATACGTTTAGACATAAGCTCTTCTCCTTAACAACAAGTAAATAAATAAAACACTTCCAATGACGCCGACCATAAGACCAATGGATATCTCATAGGGATAAATAATCACTCGTCCAAGGATATCGCAGATTAACACAAATACAGCCCCCATCATGGCAGTTGGAAACAGATTAGCTTTCAGGTTATCCCCCATCATGATCGAGACGATATTAGGGATTATTAAACCGAGAAACGGAATGGCTCCTACTGTTAACATGACAATGGTTGTCACCAAAGCAACGATAACGAGACCGATGTTAACAATCTGTTTATACTTTAAGCCAAGGTTTACCGAGAAATCTTCTCCCATTCCAGCAATCGTAAATCGATTGGCGTAAATATAGGCGATGATAAGACCTGGAACGCTTATGTATAATAGTTCATACTGTCCTTTTATTACGACAGAAAAATCGCCCTGCAGCCACGATCCAATACTCTGCATTAAATCGTATTTATATGCGAAAAACGTGGTCACTGATCCGATCACATTCCCGAACATCAAGCCAACTAAAGGAATGAAAATAGCATCTTTATATTTCACTCGGTCGAGCACCTTCATGAAAAGGAACGTACCTGCTAAAGCAAACAAAAACGAAATCATCATTTTTTGCATTAAGCTTGCAGAGGAAAACAAAATAAGAGAAACGAGAATCCCAAGTCTAGCAGCATCCATCGTCCCTGCCGTTGTTGGAGAGACAAACTTATTTCGACTAAGCTGCTGCATAATAAGTCCACAAATACTCATACTTGCCCCAGCGATAATTATACTGACGAGTCTTGGAACACGGCTAATCCAAAACACCTGACTCTGTTCATCCGTAAGCTTAAACACCTCGAGTGGCGACATGCTTTTCACCCCGATAAACAGGGATATAAATGATAATAAAATAAATACACTGATTATATACCTTTTTTTCATCTCACTCTTCCCTTTACTAGATTTGGCTAAATCGCTCTTACCATACGCATCTAATTTATAATGATAATCATTATCACTGTGTCGTGCAACCTATTTATGTCTTTTCATCAGAAATGAATGCAAATAAAAAAGAGAGAAACGCGGCCAAATCTACGGCTCGTTTTCTCTCTTTTGTTAAATCCATTATCTTATTTTGATACATACCAATCGAGTGCTTTCATTTCTATTTCTTTTACAAGTGAATTCTTTCCCATGATATAAGCTTCCATATCAGTAGGATAACGTTCAGCTAGCTTAGCCTTTTTCTCACCATAGCGTAATCGGTCTTCGGGATGCGCGATTAAATAATCCCGAAAGGCCAGATGCCGATCAATATCCGGGTTTCCTTTTTCATAAAGATGAACATGATGTGACCGCTGATCCCCACCCTTTCGAAAGAAGCGGCGCCCAGTCAATCCATTTTCACCAAGCGCTTCGTAGCCAAGCTTTTTCATCTCAGGATTTTTTTGATCGACTAATATAAGATCGTTCACGACAGGCAATAGATCAATCACTGGCTTCGCTTTCAACCCTTCAACTGCCGTGCTACCAATATGATGAATTTCGATCATATTATCGCCAAACACTTGCTCGATCTTTCTCGCTTCTAACAAAAAAAGTTCACGCCAGATCTCTTTAAATTCCTGCACTTCCACTTTTCTCACTCTTTTTTCACCCCTTCTTACCTACTCCGGAGTCTAAATCGTGCGGTCAAGAGACCATCTACGCCAAATGTGCCGCTTTCAGTATCGACTCGTTTCATCTCTTTCATTTCAATTGGCTCGAAATCCTGTTGAAAAATCGCACGTAGCTTCTATTCCGAAAATACCAGGCCTCCCTGAAGACTCCGCTTTTGATATACTTCTAGATCCCAAAGCGAGGAACCTTCCAAAAACACGTCAGAGCATATATTCCGCCTGCGAGAGCGTGCCCACGGAAGGTTTATTGGCTAAATTCAAGATTTATTGGCCAAAATGCGATTTTATTGGGCAAATTCGGGATATATTGGCCAAAATCAATTTTTATTAGCTAACTAGAATCATTCCACCCAATTATACCATTATATGGAATATCATCCTACTCGACCGTAATGAAAATTTACAATCAAGACGTTTGTAACGAGGCGATGATGAGAGTATAATTTGATAATTGATTGAGGCAAAACTACTCAACTACTAATAATGAAAATAATAAGAGATTACGAGAGGAGGTCCTATCGTGACCACCAAACCTTATAATAAAGTGTTAATTTCAGCCCTTCTACTGGCTGGAGCGTTTATTACAATTTTAAACCAGACCCTTATGATTACTGCGATACCACCGATCATGGAGGAAATGAACATTACAGCGAACACAGCACAATGGCTGACAACCGTCTTTATGCTTGTAAACGGAATTATGATTCCGATCAGCGCTTTTCTTCTTGAGCGATTTACAACGCGACAACTATTTATTTCCGCGATGAGTATTTTTGCCGTCGGAACAGTTGTTGGCGGTTTTGCCCCGAACTTTGGCGTATTGTTAATTGGCCGTGTCATTCAATCCGCCGGGGCTGGCGTGATGCTTCCACTTATGCAAACCGTGTTTCTTATGATTTTTCCAGTGAATAAACGCGGTGCTGCCATGGGCTATATTGGACTCGTCATTTCCTTTGCACCCGCTATTGGTCCGGCCTTATCGGGTTGGATTACAGCAAGCTATTCGTGGCGCCTACTATTCTGGGCGATGTTACCACTCGCTATTATGATTATTGCAGTTGCTCATTTCGTTATGAAAAATGTAACAGAGCTCACGTTTCCAAAAGTTGATCCGATCTCAATTATTCTTTCATCAATCGGATTCGGAGGATTACTTTATGCGTTCACGAGTGCAGGAAACATTGGCTGGAGCAGCATGAGAACCATCGTTGTTCTTATCGTTGGTATCGTGACGCTAACAGTTTTCATTTTAAGACAGCTCCGCCTTTCACAGCCGATGCTTGAGTTTCGAGTGTTTAAAGATAAGACTTTCACGATTACGACCATTATCGGGATGATGATGTTTCTTGGATTAATCGGGTCCGAAACGCTGATCCCACTTTATATGCAAAATATGAGAGACTTCACCGCATTTGAGTCCGGACTTGTTCTACTCCCAGGGGCGGTTATTACAGCCTTTATGTCGCCGATTACAGGACGGATCTTTGATAAAATCGGTGCGCGCCTCCTGGCAATTGTTGGCTTAACAATTGTAACCGGCGCAACGCTCGGGTTCTCATTTCTAGACACATCGACAACTATTACATTCTTAACGGTGATGTATGCGATTCGTATGTTTGGTTTATCGATGGTGATGATGCCGGTCACAACGGCTGGTTTGAATCAAATGCCGAAGCACCTTATTCCGCACGGAGCAGCCATGAACAATACGATGCGACAGATCGCTGCATCAGTCGGCACAGCGATCCTTGTGACAGTTATGACGACTACAGCTCAAACAGCTCAGAAACAGCCGTCTATCGCCCGACCAGATATTCATGGCGTAAATATGGCCTTCCTCGTCATTCTCGTTCTGTCCATTTTCGCTCTTGGGCTTTCGTTCTTTGTAAAAAAGAACGCACCTGAACAAGAATACAAGAAAACAAATGAAGCGCCGATTCGAAACAATCGCAATGAACCTAAGTCAGTTAATGCGTAAAGACTTTTTTTGAAACAACCGCTCAGTCTCTTGACTGAGCGGTTGTTAGTTTAAAAATAGTATACAGGATTGTTTCCCCCTAATCAGGTCATACTTGTTAGTAAATTCGATTACAGGGATGAGCATATGATTTACATTTACCATGACTACGGTGGCACACACACCACCTCCATTGCAGCCGCTTTTCATTTACACCTTTTAAAGCCCTCTTCTCTTCCATTAACGAGTGAAGAGGTGCTTAACGTGCCTTTTTTTAACAAACTAACGAAAAAGGATGAGGGACGGCTTATTTTTCACGGTAAGGATTCAGATGGCCATAAAGTCTACACAATCGGTAAAAAATCGTCGAAACTGATTGTGCCCGCCCTATACGATATGACGATGATGCTTTTTGGTCATTTTCAAGTAGAAGATCAAGTTATCCTCTCAAATACGTCACCAACCGTACCGTTCGTTATGTCAATAGGAGGCGGTCTCTCTCGAGGGCTTGGCATCGATGCTCTCGGCGTACCGCTACTCATTAAAGGAGCGAAAAAATGCAGTCCGCTCATTTATGATCTCGTTGAGCATACGAAAAAACAAGCCAACCAAACGACTGAAAAAGTGCTTCTACTCGACAATAAGCATTTTAAGGTATAGTTCGTCTTACTTAACACGCGTCGAACCATTATTTGATTCAACGCGTGCTTTTTCATTCAACCTACTTTCCCGCTTTTAGTTAAAGAAGTAAATCCAAAAAAATAGAGCAATTATAGCGAATAGATAGATTGAATACGAACCCCCCGAGAGCAGTGCTCTCGGGGGGTTCATTATTACATAATTTGTACGCTTTGTAGCAACGCTAAATAGCCTGATATGATAAACAATACGCTCATTAGAAACGAAAAAAGTGGTGCCATCTTTTTTATAAATGCAGCAAGCATCACCACCATAAACACTACTGCTAAAGCGCCAAGCAATAGTGCATTCACGTTAACGACTAATTCAACAGAGGCACCAGGTGGAACTAAGCCGTTTGTGAATACCGTAAACAGCGGAGATACGCCTTCAAGACTAATGAGAGAAGCCAGATTGTTTGGAGGTGAAGAGTGACTCATCGCTCCCGTAGCGGCAAAAATCAGTAACACCATCACGGATTCTACTTTTGTCCACGGTCTAGGATCAAATGCATTGCTCTCTTTAAGCTTTTTCTTCATGATGACGCCATTCAGGAAGGCATATCCAAGCAGTGGAACAATGAGCAAGTGTTTGATTAATAAGCTTTGTCCGTAAGAAACCATCCATGTATCAGGATAATCTTGTAATGGAATAACAAACTGCATTAACAATAACCCTGTGATCCCTACTACTGTGAAGCAGATGATAGCGGTCGGATGAAACCACTTCAAAAATTGCGTCCAGTTTGCCGCGTTTTTTGAAAACCAGCTTATGACAAAAAGTACTCCTACCCAGGTAATGACAGCCGTAAAGTGTATTGTGTGAATGATGAATCCTTTAACTGGATGAAGAGAGCTTGAATGGCTCGCCCATCCTAGTCCTAGAATGAGAAACAGAAGAAGAACCACACCGATGAATGGATATCTCTTCTCCTGTCCATCATCAACAAAAAGAATATATAGGCTTAAAATAATAGACAGAACAACCGTAAAACTCCAAGCCTGACCTACTTTAAATGTAACTAATACCGACGACAGTGCTTGTCCTATTCCATAGTCCTCATATAAATAAAGAAGTAAATCCAAAATCGGCATGAAGGAAAATAGCGCAATCCCTCCTGCAGCCAAAAGCCGAACTTTTTTAGGCACATGAATAACCGGCTTTTTATCATTTGAAATAAATGTGAAAAGATAATCCGCAATCAGTAGCGCAAAGCTAATATAAAGCAGCGCTTCACTGATTACTGTTAGAATCAACATGGATTATTTTTTCCTCCTCATCAACATAACACTTCCAATGAGTACGATAACCAGGACAGCAATAATGATCCCAATTACCGTACCATTAGAACTTTCCTCTTCAGCCGTATCTGCCTTTGTCTCTTCTTCTTTATCCATTTGTTCTTCCGTATCTTCTGCTTCTGAATCGTTCGTCGCTTCTTCAGAAGTTGACTCTTCTTCCGCCACTTCTGATTCAGGCGCGTCTACTGAAAAAGAAAACGTTCCTTCGATCGGATGACCATCAATGCCAATAATTTTCCACGGCACTTCATAGTCTCCGTTTGCAATTGGCTGATCAAACGTCCCAGTCATCGTATTGTTTTCAACAGTGATGTTATCAACAGCTACAGTTTCACCACTTGCATTTTGTAATTCAAATGAGCTTGTTTCCTCAATTTCTGTTTCGAAAGTGAGCGTTACTGTGGTTAGCTCCTCTGTGATCGTACTTCCATCCTCTGGGTTAGAACTTTCTATTCCAGTGTGGGCGTATGTTAAATTCCCAAACGTGAGTAGACATGCAATCGTTAATACTACTATTTTTTTCATGATCGATCCTCCATTGTTTATTTCTGTGAGCAGCAAGGTTCATCCGTTTCATGTAAACAGAATGAATCGGATAAACAACACATGATAAAATGTGTGAATAATTAACAAATCATCACATTCCTCAACAGCATAATTCCATTATGAAAAACACTTAAAGTGAATTCAATGCCAACTTAGAAACAGTTTTGGATATTCCATGAACTTTCTCAGTAAGAATAGAAACAATATTCACATTAAAGTCAAGACAGGGGTTCTGCCTTGACTTTTGTGCTTTTGATCGTTTTTTTATTGCGGTTTTGATTAAAAAACATTTGGGTGATGGCTACTATTTAGCCAACCGGTGTTCTACCTCGGACCTCATACTCGTACGTTTGACCATAACTACTCCTAGAAGTAGGAAAGCAAAGCTTAGCATCACACTTGAGCCTACTATCACGCTAAATCGTATCGATATGAGTTCTGCCGCTATTCCGCAACCCACCATCACAGCGATAACAAAAATCGCCTCAATCCATTCGAACAAACTGCCAATCCTTCCCATGACGTCAACAGGAATATTGTTTTGATAAAAAGTGTAAAAACCCGTATTCATGAATGAGAGGGAAAAAGAAAGAACAAAGCAGCCGATTGCAGCCAACTGAAATGATGACGACAAAGCAAATATCAGATACCCCACGGAAAGCACGATCGCTCCACCTCCTATTAACGAAAGCGGTTCTCCTTTTTCTGCAATAACGGTATTGAGAATGGCTCCTAGAAGAACTCCAATTCCAGCAATACTTACGAGAAATCCATATTCGGTGTTTGCCAGATGAAGGACATCTGTTGCGAAGCTTGCTTCAAGTGAATCTACTCCCCAGCTCATTATGCCAACTGTACTCACTAGAAAGTAAATCAAAATAACAAAAATGGCGCTTCGGCTAAACGTGTATACAATGCCCCAATCTTCTTTCATCATTTGAAATGAAATCGTACCTGATCGATTCATGAGACTTCCTGTTTCTACATCAGGTAGCAATAAAAACAGCAGTCCAGCAAGAAATAATGCTCCTGCATTAAGGTAAATGGCATTGGTTGGCGTTCCGATGATAAATAACACACCAGCAATCGCTGGTCCGATCACAAATGCACCTGAATCGACCAGGCTTCGAAGGGAATTGAAACGGATTCGCCTTTCTTTAGGAACAAGTTTCGTCATGTAAGTCATTGATGTTGGATGAAAAATCGAGCTACCCATGTTAATCAGAAAAACAAGGACATAAATCATACATAGACTGGATAGTAGTGGGAGAATAAACATCACCAATGCCTGAGCGGTATTCACTAAAATCATTAGCCTTCGTTTGTTCACGCGATCAATCAAGCTGCCCGCCCAAGGATTTGTGAACAGAGTGGCGAACGGCTTGAGTAAATACAGTCCTGTCACAGCGAGTGCTGAACCCGTTTGATCTAATAGGATGAGATTAAGGGCAATATGATAAACCCATCCTCCGATATTTGTAATCCCCATTGATGTAAGCAACAGCAGGTCGTTCTTTCGAATAGCACTAAGACGTTTCATGACAAGTCAGCTCCGTTCGCGATAAGTATTTGAACCAATAAAAAAATCTCACCCCCAGGACGTAATGTCCCGGGGGCGAGATTGCTTATCGCGGTGCCACCCCGGTTCAGTCATGTGTCACCACATGACTCTTATTAGGTACGGCAGAAGCTGCTTATACCCTAGCTCTATAACGGGAGCTCCCGTTACACCATCCCCACGTTCGGTTCCGGTGTACAGCTCAGAGGGTTGGTTCAATCGTGTGACCTTTACTCCTTTTCAGCTACCGGAGCTCTCTGTGTAAGGTCGCATGATCTACTCTTCTCATCATCGCACTTGATTTTGTTATATAATACCAGTACAGTTACACCTTGTAAATGCTTACCCTCTGACTTTATTTAAAATCATGCGCTGTTCAACAGACGCAACCGATCTTCTTGTTGCTGCCACCGTATCTGGATTGATGCTCACGCTATCGATTCCTTCTTTAATGAGGAACTCTGTAAATTCTGGGTAAGTCGACGGTCCCTGTCCACAAATCGAGACGGTTTTGCCATACTTATGCGCTCCATGAATCAGCTGTTTAATCGCACGTTTTACAGAAGGGTTACGCTCATCAAAGTAGCCCATGCTGTTTAGGATGCCAGAGTCACGGTCAGATCCTAAAATAAGCTGTGTTAAATCATTGCTTCCGATGCTGAATCCATCCACAAGCTGCGCGAATTCCTCTGCTTCAAAAATCACAGACGGCACTTCTGCCATAATCCAAATCTTGAATTCCTGATTTTGAATCAGGCCTTCTTCTGCCATAATCTTCTTCACTTTCTCCACTTCCCACGTTGTCCGAACGAATGGAAGCATTGTCCAAACGTTAATTAAGCCGTACTCATCGCGCACTTTTTTAATCGCTCGACATTCTAGACGAAAGCCTTCTTCATACTGTGGGGAAATATAGCGAGAAACCCCGCGCCATCCGATCATAGGGTTTGCTTCAACTGGCTCTACTTCATCTCCACCAATGAGTCCACGAAATTCATTTGAGCGGAAGTCACTCAAACGAACAACCATCGGCTTTGGATAGATATCCTGCGCCACCTTCGTGATTCCTTCCGACATTTTTTCAATAAACATCTCTTCCTGTCCGGTTTTAAGCAAATGCATCGGGTGAATACCGATATTTGAAAAAATAAATTCCGTTCGCATTAAGCCAATGCCGTCAAACGGCAGATGTTTGTATTTACTGATTAGTTCAGGCTCTCCAAGATTCATATAAATTTTTGTCCCTGTGATCGGAGCCAGCTGATGAAGAAGCGCTTCATTGAATCCTTCAATGCTGTTCGTCGCTTCGTTAGCCGCTTCTTTCTTTTTCACTGGTTCAGCTTCTTTTAGAATTCCTTCATATACCACTCCACGCGTCGCATCAACCGTCACTTCCATTCCATCCATTAACACATCTGTCGCAATCGAAGATCCAACAATACATGGAATGCCAAACTCACGTGAAACAATGGCGGCATGGCAAGTACGGCCACCTTCATCTGTAACGAGTGCTGCCGCTTTTTTCATAGCAGGAATCATATCCGGATTCGTCATAATGGTCACTAGAATGTCGCCTTCTTCTACAAGGGAAACTTCACTAATATCTTTGATCTTACGGACTTTTCCGCTAGCAGACCCAGGAGAGGCAGCTAATCCTCGAACCAGCATCTTCTTTGGCGTTTCTACCTTTTCAACCACTTTTGTTTCCTCCTCTTTTAGTGTTGTTATTGGACGTGCTTGCAGAATGTAAAGTTCATTTGTTTGGCAATCAAGGCCCCACTCAATATCCTGAGGCGTTTGATAAAGGTCTTCAATTCGAACAGCGTCACGTGAAAGCTGAGCGATTTCAGCTTGTGTTAAGCACTGTTGGTTCACATGTTCCTCACTTAAATATTCTTTCACCGCAACCGTATCCGTTCCGATTGCATTTACTTTCTTTACGACAAGCACTTTCTTTTCGGCTACGTGCTTTTCGATTAATTTAAACGTTCTTTTATCGACGATGTACTCATCTGGTGAAACCATCCCAGAAACAACCGCTTCCCCAAGACCCCAGCTCGCGTTAATCATCATCTGCTCGCGTTCACCTGTAATCGGATTCGCTGTAAAAATCACACCTGATTTTTCACTATTCACCATTAATTGAACGACCGCACAAAGGGAGACATCAAAATGGTTGAACTGCTGTTTTTCGCGATAGTAAATGGCTCGTGCTGTCCATAAGGATGCCCAGCACTTCTTGATGTGATAAAGAAGCTCTGTGATTCCAGAAATCTCAAGATATGTATCTTGCTGACCTGCAAAAGAAGCTTCTGGAAGATCTTCAGCTGTCGCCGAGCTTCGAACGGCTACGAATGGATCGGTTACATTAAGATCCTGACTAAATGCTTCATAGGCATTGCGAATCTCTACTTCAAGCGATTCAAGCATATCTGTCTGCAGAATCCATTCTCTAATTTCAGCACTCACTTCATTAAGCTGATTGTTATTTTCATAATCAAGCGTTTTCATTTTTTGTGTAATCGACTGATCAAGTTCCCGTTCCGAGATAAACGTTGCGTACGCTTCAGCCGTTACACAAAAACCAGGTGGTACGTGTACACCACTCTGCGTAAGCTCTCCCAGATTTGCTCCCTTACCACCAACAAGAGCAATATCCTCTTTTCTTATTTCATGAAACCATCGAATCGCACTTTGCTCCACCATTTATCCAACGCCTCCCTACTAGATTCGATTATTAGAATAACACATTAATTCAATTATGTCATACTATTTATTTTAAATAGTTTAATTATGATCTTTTGTTCTTAAGTCTGTCACTTTTTCCATTTTGTGTTAAGTTCCACGCCTTCTTTCAATTGTGAATCTTAACAATTTCTTAACTTCTCTTTGTGAAATCCCACAAAGGGGGGTGATTTTCTTGTATACTTTTAATTAAACGCCAAACGAGTATTGAGATTAGGAAAGGAGTGGTTGTAAATGCATACCGATCAAGAAAGTCATAACCCTTTTCAGGGACCATTCCGTACATTAGAAGATTTAGCTGACTGTATCCGAGAGAACCTCGGTTGTCCAGTTACCATAGAAGATTCAGATCATCGCATTCTCGCGTATAGTTCGCATGATGAAAATGTGGACCCAGCGCGTATTGCCACCATTATGAAACGAAAAGTACCAGAAGAGGTGATCAAAAGCCTCTGGAAAAAAGGCATCATTCCACAGCTCTTTGAAAGTGATGACCCCGTGATCATCCCTGCCATTCCAGAGGTAGGACTTGGCCAAAGAGTCGCGATTTCAGTTCGAAAAAATGAAGAGCTGCTTGGCTTTATTTGGGCTCAATTAAATTGGGAAGTGACTCAAGAGGAGCTTGCGCTTCTAAAAAAAGCCGCGAAAGTGGTTAAAAACCAAATTCTGAAATTAGACATTAAGAAACGTCATTCAGAAGAAGGGCATCGCGAGTTTTTCTGGAAATTATTAACGGGTCATTATACAAAAGAAGAGCACATCCAACAGCAAGCTTCCATGTATCAGCTAAAAGTAAAGGGCGAGATGGCGATCGTCATCTTTGAATTTAGTGAAGAAATACAGCAGTCGCTTGAACGTCATATGAACTATTACATTCAGGCTTCACACCAAATCGAATTGACCTACAGTACGTTGGATCAAAACCAGCTCATTTTACTCGTTCGTCCTTCAAACCAATTCAACACAGCTGAACAGCTCACGAGTTTTGTCCAAGTTTTTGTTGAGAAAATTAGCAATCGCCTTGGTGTTGATACATTAAAAGGCGGGGCAGGCGCCCTCTATCAAACTCCACTTTCGATAAAAGACAGCTACCGCGAAGCGCTTCATGTGCTGTCAATAAAAGAACGATTTAAAGGAGAAGTTACGGGGGTCTATAGCTATCAGGATCTTGGGATTTATCAATTTATTGACCTCCTCTATCAAGAGCGTCAGCATTATCAAAACCCCTATATCGAGAAATTAAAGCAGTATGATACCATTCATCATACGCAGCTACTGGAAACGCTCGATGCTTATTTAAAGCAGGATAGCAATGTAAAAGCAGCCGCTCACGCTCTTCACGTGCATACCAATACCTTGAACTATCGCCTCAAACGCATCGCTGATGTGGCGAACCTTGACTTAAAAAATGCCAATCAAAAAGTTACGCTTTTCCTAGATTTACAAATTGAACAAATGAAATCATAGGGTGTTTGTGTAATTACACAAACACCCTATGACCTTTTCTCTTATTTACACAATGTGAAATGAAAAAAGGACGTCTATAATCGGAGGTACTTGATCATTTAATACTGTCTAAGGGGATGAAATCATGTATATTGGAATTCCAAAGGAAATTAAAAATAATGAAAATCGCGTAGCGATTACACCAGCAGGCGTCATCGCACTAACAAAGGCTGGACATCACGTAACAGTTGAGACTGAAGCAGGAATTGGAAGCGGTTTCGAAGATGTTGACTATCGCGAAGCAGGCGCAACGATTGCAACAGATGTTGCATCCGTTTGGAACCAAGAAATGGTGATGAAAGTAAAAGAACCACTTTCTTCTGAATATGCTTATTTCCGTGATGGACTGATTCTTTTCACTTACCTTCACTTAGCAGCAGAGCCTGAATTAACAAAAGCGCTTAAAGATAGCGGCGTAACGGCAATCGCTTATGAAACAGTTGTGGATCGTGGAACACTTCCACTACTTACACCAATGAGTGAAGTAGCTGGACGTATGGCTTCACAAATCGGCGCACAAATCCTTGAAAAACCTAAAGGTGGAAAAGGGATTCTTCTTGGCGGCGTTCCTGGAGTGAAACGCGGCAAAGTAACGATTATCGGCGGTGGCGTTGTTGGAACAAACGCAGCGAAGATCGCAATGGGCCTTGGAGCAGACGTAACAATTCTTGATTTAAGCGCTGAGCGCCTACGTCAGCTTGATGACATTTTCGGAAATGCGATTAACACGCTAATGTCAAACCCACTTAATATCGCTCAAGCTGTTAAAGAAGCGGACCTTGTGGTTGGCGCGGTGTTAATTCCAGGAGCAAAAGCACCGAAGCTTGTGACAGAAGAAATGGTGAAGAGCATGACACCAGGATCTGTTCTTGTTGATGTTGCCATTGACCAGGGTGGTATCATCGAAACAGTTGATCACATCACGACGCACGATAACCCAACATACGAAAAGCATGGGGTTGTTCATTACGCAGTTGCGAACATGCCAGGGGCTGTTCCTAGAACATCAACAATCGCACTTACAAACGTAACAATTCCTTATGCGCTTCAAATTGCCAATAAAGGTGTAACGACTGCAATCCAAACCAACCCGGCACTCGAAAAAGGATTGAACGTAGCAAACGGCGCAATCACGTACGAAGCTGTAGCAAGAGACCTTGGCTATGACTACGTTTCAGCAAACGATGCATTGCTTGGAGCTCACGCTTAAAAATAGACGTTTATACTTCAAAGAGCCAGGAGGCATCATCTGCTTCCTGGCTCTTTCTTATTGCAAATAAAATGAAATAATAGCAATTAAGCTAGATACCTCGATTGACTTCCTTCATATTGTCCAAATTGATAGCGATTAAGAAGCTTATCAAGCTCTTGACTGGCCATGACAGTTTGTTTATGTGTAAATCCATGCGCTAACACTTTTGATGTTAAAACTACTTTTTTCTGATCAATGAGAGCTAGAAGATTTGATCTCGTGTAACATTGTATAGGCAATTTCAACGCTTCCCTTCCTTAATGAATGTAGTAGAAACAGAAGTAGATTTAAACAGCGTTCTATAAGTGGATATTAAGGAGTGAGTGAACGTAAAGGTCTTCCTTCACCCGAACAAAATCACGACCAACTATCGTATCCAACGCTATCGAAGTCGTTCATTTAAAACAGTCCATGTTATAGTTTACTATATTTTGTAAAAAAAGGGTAGGGAAAATATTTTCATTTTTTTCTTACGACTACTCCTCAAATGAAGAATCTTTATCTTCTGAATCCCTTTTTCTTGCCAATGGCTCACCGGCTTTGATCGAAGTTTGCCGCTCTAAACTTGGAGAAAGAGAGACCTTATCCTTTTCAAACAGGAGCACCACGGTGGAACCAAAACTAAAAAAGCCCACTTCCTCTCCTTTTTCTAGGTTTAAGGTAGGGTGTGTTAATTCAATCGTATTTACCCACATTGCTCCCACTTTTACGAGAGCCATAAACATCCCGTCTTCTTGTCTTAATTCAGACACAATTCGGTAGTTTGTCGAGAGGGGCGACTTTCCTAAAGTCATACCTAACTTATTGACTGGAGTAGACTTTCCACCAAGTTCATACTGTTTTCCTATAACTGCATCAGCAGGAGCGTGAATCCGATGATAATCTCTGGGACTAAGATATAACACAAGGAATACACCATGCCGATATCGAGCAATCATTTCCTTATCCTGCAATAAGTCCTCAATTGAATACCTAATTCCTTTCACTTTAATTAACGTGTCATCGATCTCACCAAACTGCTCTAACTTCGCATCAACAGGACTGACAATATCGCTACCTCTTCCTTTAACAGTACGTGAACCAGATTTAAGTTTTCTTACAAAAAATGCTTCTAATGATGTAAACTCCTTCAGACTTAAATCCAGCTCGTTCGTTTGGATGTTAAACAACTTCACGTATATAGGAATCAGCCACTTGCTGAATCGAGTTCGGCTCATTTTATTAATGAAATAGCCTAACCTTCTAGAATTGAGCAAGCCGATCACGCCTCGATACACGATCTTTTTCAATTGAACCCCTCCCCTCCGCATATTCGATTCTGTTGTTTATAAACTACCCTATTTCCATCAATCTAATAGTGTGTATGACAAGAACGATGATTTTAAGGATCGTCTTTCAACATTGAATTTAAAATTTATCCACAAAAAAGGTCGCCATCCTCTTTTGATAGGCGACCTCTCTTTATGTATGTGATTTTTGTAGCTCCTTCACCAAAGCGGTTCTTCTTCATTACTTAACGTATAGTAAAACGGAGATAGAAGAAGAATCAGGACGAGAATGGCAAATGAAAAACCTAAATACAACCATAATGATAGATTGTATATCGTAGTGATGCCAAGTGGGATTACGACGAGCATCGATGTATAGCTTGATCGCTTTCTCGACTTCGCAGAAAGAAATTGTTTTGTTTCACAGTTTGGACAGGTGGCTTTTGAACGATAGATTAGTCTCATCGCTTCCTTCCACCGCCAGATGTATCCACAGTTCTGGCAAGTTGGCATAACCAAACCTCCTTGATCTCTTATTTTTCACAAGAAAAGCTCCAGTTTATCGCAAGGATATCTTTTTCCAAATTCACTTCTCCTCCTAATTTTTCACATCCTTCAACGGCTGTCTCTATAACTTGATGATTAAAATACGATCCCACCTCAATCATAAAAAAGAAGCCAAGTGGGAGAAGCAATAATAAAGTAATCTTTTTTATACGCCTAGAACCCATTTTATTTTTCATTAAAATAGTCCTCAAAGTTGTTTGCAATCATTTCTAACTCATCCTCATGTTTTGTCACAAATGCCTCAACAGTCTCATCGTCCATAAGTTCATCTTCATTCGGAAGATCAGGAAATTCATCTCCAAGAATCGTCGTGATTTCATCTCTCGTAAAGCTCCTATTCTTTTCTTGCACATGAAACTCATATCCTTCTGCATTTGGAACGAGAAGGCTTAAATAAATCGCGTTGTAATGCATTGATTTTAGGCCATTCTTGTTGTCAGAGAACCAGTAATCATGATACATTTCTTCTGAACGATCACCTTTCACTTCGTATGTAACGTTTATCTTTTCATCTGATAGATCAACCTTCCCGACTGTTACTCCGCCTGGCAAGTGACTGAGTAGAGCGAGTACGTCAGAATTGTTGCCCACGTAGGTTCCGCTGTATGGAAGTATCGATTCATACTGAACGTCATCCATCGTTTTAATGGCAGTTTGATCGCTCGCTACGCCACTCGAACAGCCGGCCGCTAGAAGAAGAACCAACGCTAACGTTAGCCGTATACTTCTCATTCTATCCCTCATTTCTTGGTTTTTATCTCTACTAATAAGTACGATAAACTATGCTAGAAAGTTTCAAACAACAAAAAGGTAACTCGTTATGAGTTACCTGCATACGGTAGATCTAAAGGACGTTCCACCGGTTAACCATCTAAATGAATAAACACCATCTCTAATGGCCTTTACGGACAAACCAATGTGATGAAAAAATGATTTTTTCTACATCTTTAACGGGTAAGTTCATCCAAAGCGCCGTATTAGTTCCTCTTCTAAAATTCAGCCTGAGCCTGAAGCTTTTTGATTTCATCTGAATGAAATGGAGAGTTTTTCACTTCATTTACGACACTAAACGGGTTCCCATTAAGATCATAAAAATCAAAACACGTCATGCCTCCGAAATCTTCAAGTTCAGTCGTTTCTACACCTGCATCGTTCAGCTTACGATAAAAATCATGAATGTCCTCTACAAGGAAATTGAAATAGCTATTTCGATGTTCGCCTTTTACTTGAAACTCTGTAGACGTAGCGGATTCAACCTGAACTAACCCAAGCTGGGTGGGACTGTTTGGAAAGTAAAAACCAGCTCCCTTACCAACGCCGTCTCCCCACTCCTCAATTTTTTGAACGCCAAGGTGCTTTTCATACCATGCAATTGCTTTTACTAGATTTGTCACCGGAATAAATACGCTACCAATACGAATCATACACTCATCTCCCTTATATTCAATTACTGAACCGTGTCCAATAAATCAACATCGATCTTTTCGATCGTTTTAAAATGATGAAAGCGCTCAAGATGCCAGGCACTTAATCTCCTAGTCCAACTACTTTTTTCAATCCAGTTATGAAGTTCATCATACGTATGTAAAATCGCCTTGTTCGACCCCATATGCTTCATAACCGCATAGGTTTGAGAAGTAATTGTTATGGCAACCATCCCCTCTGGAACATGCTCTACTTTTAATACTTGGTACGAAACCCAATACCCTTCCTCATCTTCAGAAGAAGCTTCTACGACAAAGGCACCCATTTGCTCTGTAGGGTTTATGACATATGAGATCTCATCCATCCGATCCTCTAATTGCTTTGCTGCTTGGGCGATTTCTGATAGATATTCCTCTGCCGGGCAGCGAACTCTGATACCGACAAGATAAAGCTCATCCAGAGTTTCAATATGAACGTCTCGCTCTCCCATCATTCTGTGGACTCCTCACTAATGGGATCTGGAACGAGGTAACGTTCTTTGAATTCCGGACTGATTTCACTCCACACATCAAACATATTTCCATCTAGATCATAGAAGACAAAGTTTCTACCCGTATGCCCCCTGTTTTCCAGTTCACCGACCTTCATATTTTTTGACAAAAATTCCTCTCGAAGCATTTCAAGCTCCCGAAGACCATCCACTTCAAACGTTAAAGAAAAGTGCTCTTTTCCTTCACGATCATAGAAATTGGCACATTCCTTCTCTTGGGCTTTGACTAGAAAAATACTTTGATGCGCCATATTCAAAATCGCTTTATCCTGATCTAGATAGCTAAGCTCCGCATTTAAATTCGATACATACCACTCTGTCGCTCGTTTAACATCCATAACAGGTAAATAAGTAGAACCGATGCGAAGCAGGGACTGCTTCATCACATCATCTCCTTTAGTACATTTTCTTAAATGTACTGTTCCATAAACATGTATGAAATCCCTTCCAACTTTAATACTAGTTAAGAAATGGATATAAAAAAAGTCTTTGACAACAATAAGAAATTGCTGTAAATTATCAAATGGACGAACGTTTAAATAAAATTAAAACGTATTATTCGTTTTTAGGAGTGAATCTCATGGAAAACGTATTTGATTATGAAGATATCCAACTAATTCCCGCTAAATGTGTCGTAAACAGTCGATCAGAGTGTGATACTTCGGTTACACTTGGCAAGCATACATTTAAACTACCAGTTGTACCTGCAAACATGCAGACAATTATTGATGAAACGATTGCGGTTACGTTAGCTGAAAAAGGCTACTTCTACGTGATGCATCGTTTTGAACCAGAAAAGCGGATGACTTTTATTCAAGATATGAATGCACGTGAGCTAATCACATCGATTAGCGTTGGTGTAAAAGACGAGGAATACGCGTTTATCGAACAGCTTAAAGAACAAGGACTTACACCTGACTATATTACGATTGATATCGCGCACGGTCATTCGAATGCGGTTATCGAAATGATTGGTCACATTAAAAACCACCTGCCTGATAGCTTTGTCATTGCAGGAAATGTTGGGACTCCGGAAGCAGTCCGTGAGCTCGAGCATGCTGGAGCGGACGCAACAAAGGTTGGAATTGGTCCCGGAAAAGTGTGTATTACAAAAATTAAAACCGGTTTTGGAACTGGTGGCTGGCAGCTAGCGGCACTTCGCTGGTGTGCAAAAGCTGCAACGAAGCCGATTATTGCTGATGGCGGCATTCGCACGCACGGCGATATCGCAAAATCCGTACGTTTTGGAGCTTCGATGGTCATGATTGGCTCCCTTTTTGCAGGTCATGAAGAATCTCCCGGAGAAACCGTTGAACGCGATGGAAAGCGATTCAAAGAATACTTTGGATCAGCTTCTGAATTCCAAAAAGGCGAGAAGAAAAATGTGGAAGGTAAGAAAATGTTTGTGGAACATAAAGGGAACCTTCAAGATACCCTAACAGAAATGGAACAGGATCTTCAGTCGGCTATCTCTTATTCTGGTGGAGACAAGCTTGAATCCATTCGTACAGTCGATTACGTTGTCGTCAAGAACTCGATTTTTAATGGAGATAAAGTTTATTAAGAAGCGCAGCTGCGATCATGCAGCTGCTTTTTTATGTTCTGTTCGCATAGGCTTAATGAACTACTTCTCTTCTTTTCCTATATGTAAAAAGTTTCAACTTACATTGAAATCAAAGGGGATTTGAATGCGATAAACGAAGGTTTAATTTAGGATGAATATTCAGTTACTACTTCAGGAGGTGAGCTTACATAATCTTTTTTCATACCTTTTAGGCAATAGGCTATTGGATCATACTAAACAACGAGGAGCTGATGAATTGAAACAAACTTTAAAAACCGGCCTAGTCCTCTTGCTGCTAATTCTTCTGATCCTTCCTCCTTTATCATCAAACCAGGATGTCAGTGCCGACAAAACAAATAGTAATCTTTCCACCGAGCTTAATGAGATCCTCTCAGATGAACGCCTTGATGGCGCCATTGCCGGAATAAGCGTACGATCGGCAAACTCTGGAGAACTGATTTATGAGAATTACAGCGAGACCCGCCTCACCCCTGCCTCGAATATGAAATTATTTACGGCTGGTGCTGCCCTTGAAACACTTGGACCGGATTACCGTTTTACCACCGAACTTTTAACGGATGGAGAAGTGAAAAACAAATTTTTGAAAGGGAATTTATACCTTAAAGGAAAAGGCGACCCTACTCTCCTGAAAGAAGATTTCGATGAACTCGCAAACTCGCTAAAAGAAAAAGGTGTACATAAAATTAAAGGTGATTTGATTGGAGATAACAGCTGGTATGAAGATGAAGCTCTGTCACAGGATCTTTCCTGGTCAGATGAAGATAACTACTACGGTGCCAAGGTTTCAGCACTAACTGCTTCACCAAATGAAGATTACGATGCCGGTACGGTCATTGTAGAAGCTTACCCTGGCAAAAACCCTGGCGATCCAGTAGATGTTCGTCTGTCACCTTCATCTGATGTGATCGAAGTACAGAACCATGCGAAAACAGTCAGTGCAGACGAGGATGCGGAATTAAGCATCACACGTGAACATGGTTCAAATACGATCTTAGTCGAAGGGGAAATATCTGTGGATGCAACGCGTAAGCGCGAATGGATTGCGGTGTGGAATCCAGCGGAATATGCGCTTAGTTTAATGAAGCAAGCCCTAAAAGAAGCTGGCATTCAATTTAAAGGCGACATGGCGCTTCACAAAACACCTGATGACGCAACACTTCTCATTGAAAAGAAATCAATGCCGTTATCAGAACTTCTTATTCCTTTCATGAAGCTAAGTAATAACGGCCATGCAGAAATATTAGTAAAAGAAATGGGAAAAATAAAGAAAAAGGAAGGCAGCTGGGATGCAGGATTGGAAGTCATGAACGATTTTCTAGAAGAGGTTGGACTGGATACGGACGAGATGCGACTAAGAGACGGATCAGGCATTTCCCACGTTTCGTTAATTAGGCCTAATCAGCTGTCTGACTACCTGTATCACGTACAAGATAAAAGCTGGTTTGATTCGTTTTATCATTCACTTCCCGTAGCAGGCGATTCAGATCGATCTGAGGGCGGTACCCTTCGTTATCGCATGAGAGATACTGCTGCAGAACAAGTCGTTCACGCGAAAACTGGTTCCTTAACTGGCGTTTCTTCTCTTTCGGGCTATGTGGAACAGGGCAATGGACTTGTGTTTTCGATTATGCTGAATCAATTTGTTGAAGAGGATGATATCAAGGATATTGAAGATGAAATCGCTGTTGTTTTAGCTACCTATGCTATGGATAAATAAAATAAGTGAAGGGAGACCACATCAGTCTCTCTTTTTCTATGTATCTCATATTTGACGTACCATATTGTTTAATTGAACGCCACTATTAGAGAAATCCTCTCAACCTAATGACTTTGCCATCTAATTCTGTCCCTATCTTTTCCATACCAAGTTTATGATAGAATTTTAATGCAGCTGAATTGGAAGGCGATACTCTTAAATGAAATTCGTTTAGATCGTTCCCAGTAAAAAAATTTGAAGCATATTGGTGCAACTCTTTGCCTATTCCATTCCCACGAAATTCAGGAACCAAATAATATAGGTTGACATACCGAATTTTTCTGCCTTCATATTCTTTTACGGACAATTCAAGCTGTCCTATACATTCGCCTTCTTTTTCTACCATAACGAAACCATTTGGGAATTCATCTATCTTTTCTTCTAGTCTTTTGACGTATTCATTTTCATCTCCAAACCCTTTAAGATCGCCAAAACTGACGAGAAAGGAATCTCTACGAAATTTTATGACTACGTCACGATGTTTCGAGAGGTTGATGGTTTTGAAATCCAACATATCGACACACTTCCCTTATTTATATATAAAACGCTCCCCCATATATTTCTTGCTACTAAGAACATTTTCAATCACTTGTATCGCTTCATAAGGCTGGTCTTCTGGATTAACGTGTTGAATCTCTTTGTCATATCCCTTTTTAAAATTTAAAATGTCTTCTACTGCTTCTGCTGCACCTTTTTCACTGACTCCATATATTCCGTTACCCAACCCGACTCCTATTCCACCATTCCAGGAAACGAGATTTTGTGGCATTTCCTTTATATGTGCATTTATCAACCCTTCATTTTCTGCAACCTTATTCTGAGCTAAGATCAGACGGTTCTTATATTCAGGGTGGTTTTTATCAATATCGTTTATAAGATTTACGGATTCATTCATATTGAACATGATGTAATTTATTGCCTGGCCCAACCTTTCTTCTTCTCTCTTCTTTTCGTAAAAATAGTAAGAAATGAAGAAGACATTCAAAGCGAAAGATAATAGCAGAACAGGTAAGATCACTTTTTTTAGTTTTTTCTTCATCTAACCCCTCCTTCATTTTAAACTAACTTTTCGTTTCTTATGACATATAAAGAGAAGCTTATTACGGATAAGCTCCTCACTCTATTTCTGCCTACTACATCGATGCTGAAGCAGCAGCTGCCTGGTCAGCCTTCACACAATCAATCGCCACAACGAGCGCAATGATCATCGTTTCCATCTCATCATCTAGGATTTGTACCTTGTAACTATCGCCCCAGGTGAACCATTCCTTGCCCACTTCCGCTATGATTTCACCATCCTGCAACACTTGGAAATCCATATCCCACCAATTACCATTCACTTCAATTCCTGCCGCATCAATGGTATAGCGTGCTTTCAAGAAAGAAAATTCCTTTTTGATAGTTAATATCTCCTGACCATTTACCTCCACAAAAAATTTGGGTAACAAGGTGAAGACTTTTTTCTCAATAAGAGCTACTTCCTCTCTTGAAGTATTCAGTATGGAGAAAGTCTTTGGCACTTGCATAAAGCTTCCTTCCACATAATAGCGATCGTTCTCTTGCTGATCTTTCACTGTATATTTCCCACTAAGACTGAAGACCTTCTGCTTGATATAAAGTTGCTTCATCTATTTGCCTCCCAATTGCCTTGCCTTTTACAATACTTACGAGTTAGGTGGATATTTCGTTCCTGCAATGCATGAAATAGTCAATTAAAACTTTTATCTCCTTTTTTCGCATGACAAATAGGATAACAATCAGGATTAAAACAATTAGAACTAGTGAGATGAATGCTATACTCATTCCGCCCATACCCACATGATCACTTCCTATCGAAAAATCCTCCTAATTTAATGAGTAACTTTTGTTCCAGTTTTTAATAAGTAAAAAAAGATTCAACACGACTAAAAAGCCTAAATGTAAGACAGGCGCGATTTGCAGTTGTGCTAGCGCGGGAGAATCATTTGCTAAATCAGTTCTAAACACTAGCAGATTAAATGAAAATGCCAGAATGAGAAACCCAATTGAAATTCCTTTAACACTATTCTTTTTTATAGAAGCTAAAAAAAGTGCGAAGAATAATGTTGCAATAAAAAACAACAGCTGTGAAAAAAGCGCTTCAGTCGTTGCAAAGGATACAGGAATATCCGATATGATTAACATTTTATAGGCAAATGAAATTAGACCAAACAATAACCCTAAAGACATAAAAATCACTGACATAGTTGCATTTGCAATTGATTTAATAAGAACATCCACCCTTTTCTAATTGAAGGAGCTATTAAACTTCTAACCACTCATTTCAAAGTATTGATTTAACCACCATATAAAAAGACTAATACTCAGGATTCCCCATGCTACTGTACTCACGACCCACCAAATAATAGACCGACTTGCTCGTGCACTTTCTTTACTTTCCCCATTTACTTTTATAGTAGCTAGCCTATTTTCCATCGTTTTCTTCATAGACATAAGGACAATCAATCCGATTGTACAGAAACCAATAATAACCCAAAGTGAAGCATACACCGGGATGCCTCCTCTAAATGTCGACATGTATTCCTTACAATCTCAAAAACCCTACTACCAATTATTTCAAAATACGAGTTGTAACTCAAGAAAAAGAAGCCCATCCAGGCTTCTTTTCGTAGTTATATCAACTTGCTAGGTGCGGCTCTTCCAAGAAAACCTTCTGCCTTAGCTTATTACTTCAATTTCACCTGCACGGGCTTGCTTTCCTGTGTACGAATGGTTTTCCGACTACTCTTTTGCAAAGCCGTACGTTTTATGTTGCTCGTTACATCGTGTATCATATCCCCCACATCATGAGCAGACTCGATTAATGGATCCACGGCTTCCATTTTTCCTTTAACATCATCGGAAATTTGGTTGGCGGTATGAATCAGTTCTTCTGCTTCATCTGTAATGCCGTTAACCGAATTCCGGACACCCGACAACGTCTCTTTTGTTTCTGCCAGTGTTGCCATCACTTTTCGTAACGTCAAAATCAAATAAACGACGAGAATCACAAACGCGGCGGCTACGACAACGGCACTCCATCCAAATATTGAGATCACTTCCCTTCTTTTCTCTAAGTCTATGAAGGTAAGTGGTCGGACATTCTTTTAGGTACAAGTTTTAGAGCTTCTGATTATACGAAGAGGTCGTACTAAACTGCTTCAAAAAAGAGAACTGATCTTATTGAAGATAAGCTCTCTTTCCTCACTATTTTGTAAAAGCTTCGCGAGAAGTTCCTTGCTAACCTTTCTCAGTAAACTCCAAAATATGAATACCCTCGGATGCTTTTGGTGCTTCAAAAAAGTTCGTCACATGATGAAATACCGCTTCCGTATCAAAAGCTGCTCTTTCAGGCTGTTCCTTACGCCTTTGTTCGATCTGACGTAAGCACTGCTCGTTAGATCGATTAAGATAAATTAATTGATGGTTTGCATTAATCTCAGATGCCAAATCCAAAAACCACTTCCGCTGTTTTTGAGTGTTCGCCGGAAAATCCATCACTACATCTGTCCCGACACTTAATATGTTTTGAACATGCTTTTTCAACAATGGCTTGAGTTGCGCTGAGAATGTTAAATAGTCATCAAATGAGGCAATCTGATTAGGATAAAGAGAGGAAAGCCATTCATCTTCAGACAAAAGTACCGCGTGATGATCGATTGCGAATTGTTTTGATTTAGTTGATTTTCCTGCACCCATTTTTCCACAGAAAAAGTAGAGCGTTCCCAATCCCCTCATGATTTTAGCCCCAATACTTATGTTTTATCTTCTAAAATAATTAAATAGTAAAAAGCGATTTATTACTCATTCCGAGTTAACTTACATTGATCTATTCATGATTGCGTCCTTAGCCACCTCATCCCCTCTAAAGTTAGGACATCGAACTTCAGATATCTCATATAGTCTTCTTTTAAATCGATTTATATAAATCGTTTTAAATATTCGCCAAATATTTTGTACATTACTTTGGGAGTGTTTTCTAAATAAACATTCATTTGTTCAATGTTTGAGCCGAATTTATCAGAGTTTCTTTCATCTGTTGGAAAATCAGATATTCCTTTAATAATAATACATTCAACATCATTCTTCTGACAGATATAAGCAATTGCACCCGCTTCTGTATCGGCTATTGTGATTTCGTTTGCTTTCAGTTCTAAATAGTCCTTCCACATAACGACTGCTTTATCAGCGGTGCCAATCGTTCCGGTATAGAAATCATCGCCATATTTTAATAGATCCATATTAACTATGAAGGATTGTTTAATCAGAGGCTCGACTTCTTTTACTGTGCAATCATATTGAACGGCTTCATTGGGTACAAAAATATCCAAATTACTGAACCTGTCATCTATTCCTGCACATGTTCCAGCAACGATTACTTTAGTCAAATTATATTTAGAAATCATATACTGATTACCACCAACACCATTTACTTTTCTTACACCAGTAATATAAAAAACAAGGTCGGTATCGTTAATTGTTCTTATGAAATACTCGCCATAAGAATAACCGAAACGTTCATTATCTTTTACGCCAAAATATTCCAATGCCGCTTCATATTCCCACTTCGTTGCTATACTTATTCCAATCATCAACTTATCATCCTATAAATAAAATTTGTCACTATTGAATGTCTCTACAAGGTCTCAATTTCATTTTCATCACTATCCTTCATACTCTATTCATCAACAATTCGTTATTACTATGTAAATTCCCTTTTTTACCAACTTGCCCTTAAACGACATGGAGCGCTTACATTTCATTAAACAAACGACTCCAAGATTATTAAATAACCTTTTCTAAATTACTATTTTCTTCACTAAAGAAAAAGCTGCTATTTATTCCTTTCAATACTAATCACGTCTTTTTTGGGAGTAAGATGATCCTTGTCTCCAATTGAAAAGTCAGACGTGTGACGATCTAACTCAACATATTGAATTACTTTACCACCGTTCACAAAAACCATAAGATAAATATCGTCTCTCATTTCGAGATTGCTCGGATCTTTGAAATTAAAACCTAATTGTTTTTCTATACTGCCTTGTGTACTGTACGGCGTGAAAAGAAACGCTTCTTCCCATTCGAAATTGGTAAGCGACTTAACCCTTATCTCACTCTGGTTTTTATCTGCCACAATCGTATGAATAGAATTTTCCAAGTCTTTATTACGTTGAATATTATTCTGATTACACCCTACTAATAACAGCAACAGTAAACAGAGAATAGAAATTGTATTCTTCAAATAAGCCCCCCTCACATAACGATGTCTATTTGATATTTAAAAATAGACTTTTTCACGAATTAAAAAGCACAATTTCTCTGCAAAACAAAATAGAGATAGTGAGCTTTTCAGTTAATTTGTTATTTTATTTGAACTAATATAAAACTGACTTTTTAGCTCAGCTATTTATTGAATTCATTAACTGGAAGAAGTATTCAGGTTTATGAGTTTTATTTAGGTTATACCATGATTGTAATCCATCTGGTGTAAATACATCTATTTTTTTCAGCACTTCCATCGCAAATTCCAGAGGAGCTATCCCTGTTGCAGTAACTAAATTCGCATCAGATACGGCAGATCCCAACTCATAAAACTTTTCTCCTTTATAGTTAGGACATACCATTTTAATATAGTCTAAGTTATTACTTGTATGCTTTCTACTATCTAAGCATCCCATATTCGCAAGGCCCTCAGTTGCACCACAAATTGCAGCTACAACAGTGCCAAGCTTTAAAGCTTGGCCAACTCTTTCCAAGATAGGTTGATGAATTTCTTCTTTCCAATTAGTCCCTCCTGGTAAAATTAAAAGATCATTACTCTCAAGCGTACACTCATTAAGGGAAATATCTGGCTTTATGCTCAGTCCTCCCATAGTAGTAATCATTTCTTTACTAGCTCCTACTGTAATGACTTTTAAAGGTGCTATACCTTTTTTGAAATATCTTCCTGAGTTTAGTTCAGCAATTAAATATCCATATTCCCAGTCCGACATTGTATTAAAAACATATAGAAAAACTTTTTTTGTTTGCACCCAAAAACACTCCCATCACATTTGATATAGCCAGTATAATAAAACTTCCCTGACAGTTAACGTCAGGGAAGTTATTTTACTTGATGAAATTCTATTAATTCCGACAGCACATCAACAAGTCGTTTCTTTAGACTGATTGGTTCAATCACTTTAATAGCTTGATTGTACGGTAAAAGTAAATAAGGTACATATGTATGAATCACATCTTTTTCAAGAAGAAAAACGGCTTGATTTGAAGTCCGTTCTTGTAAATAATGTCCTAAAAACCAATGTTGGCAAATATCTGCCAATACACTTTTATCCCCTTGAATAACCAATGAAATAATCCCTTCCTTATCTTCTATAGTTGGAAGAAGATTTTTCATAAAAAAGTTACGTGCTGAAAAATTTTCTGGTCGGTTAAACTTATTTTCGGTGAGCCTTAGACTTTCCATACGATCGACTCGAAAACTACGGATATCATTCCTAAGATGACAAAATCCAATCACATACCACTTATTATTCCAATAGATAATTCTGTACGGATCGACCAATCTATCATTTGATTGCTTTTCGCTACTTTTATGGTAAAGAATTTTTACTGAGTACCCTTCAGCTACGGCCTGCTCCAACTCTTTCAAAAGAGGTTCCACAGAGAGTGAACCTAATCGACTTATTACTTCTAGACTAGTTAAATGTTGGTTTATCTTTGTTTCCTGCTCTTGGCTTGAGTAGTTACTTAGTTTTGAAATAGCCCTATTTAATGCTTCCCCTCCATAATATCCGGCTTCTTCTGCAAAAACAGCAGCGTGATATAGTGACGTTTGCTCCTCAAAATCAAAAAAAAGAGGAGCCTCAATAAAATTGTTCAATAAAGAATATCCACCGTTATGTCCAGGTTCTGAAATGATTGGTACACCACTAGTTGAAATTGTATCAATATAACGATACACAGTCCTAATATTCATCTCTAACTTTTCTGAAATTTGTTTTGCGGTCATTTTTACACCTGAACGAAGCATCCATAGAATTGCTAACATATTGTCAATTTTCGGCATGTAATTCCACCTCTATATGAGATTTACTTTTTATTATGTATTTCCGATTTTTGGTGTTCCTTTCCGATATCTTTCTATACAATAGGATTATCTACATTAGTTAGGGGCCCTTTGATAAATAAATGCGGATTTATAAAACTAAGCCTTTTTCCCTGACGACCCCAGCGTATTCTTTATTTTTACTTCTCAAGTTTAAAAGCCATTCACCGTTCGCTCTATGTGAACTTCTACGTTTACTATAAACATAGAACAATCCCCACAAAAAAGCATCACTTAATACCAATTATTTCAAATCTGTACACAGAACTCAATCTCAACTTCATAATTAAAAGAGCCTATCTTATTAAAGATGAGCTCCGAGATTGTGGAAGACTTGCTTAGAGATAAATATTTTTTCTACTTTCCCCTCATAACTCTTTTAACTTCTCCACACCTTTCACATTGATCATTAGCTCTTGTAGAACCTTGCTCCCAATTCATATAATGATCTACAAATCCCAATCTAATATCCATTTAGTTTCCAGATTAATACCCACTCGCCTTATCGCTACAGAATATTGAACTTGTTGCCTATCTATATTCTGAAATACGGAATTCAGGAATGCTAGATCACTTAGTTGTTCTCGCCTTAACTGACTTGTTACCGTACACTCAACTGCCTTTTTTCACGATATACATATGATAGTGCGCATTGAATTCCGGGTAGTCAGTATAGCGGTCAGCAAGTACTTCCCACTCGTTTTCCGTCTCATCCATCACACGCTTCAAGTATGTCTCCCTCTTTTGCCCTTGCATCATAAAAATGGCCAACACCCCACCTTTTTTCAGCTCAGCAGCAATACGCTGGACCAGTTTCGTTTCGCTCTCGACATCCCTTTTATTAAAATGCAGCATCGAATCCAACAGGACAATATCGTGCTCCGCACCTACTGGGTACGTGTAAACATCTCCTACTTTCCCGGTCACGTTCAACTGCTCGTCACAGGCGACTTGATTCATTTGATCGAGCCCGACAGTGGAGATATCGACGCCTGTCACTGTGTACCTTAACCTTCCTAAGCTTAATGAATCTCTGCCTTGTCCGCATCCTAGATCTAGTACATGCCCTTTCGGTTCATACGCCTCAAAGAATTCCACGAGTCCAGGGTAGGGATTTCCGAAATAATGCTGTTCTTGATAATGCGTATCGTAGACTGGTTTCGTCATGATACTCCACCGCGTTCCCAATCTTCCATCGCCATTTCATGATTGATTTCAGCAGCGACTTCATACCCTTCACTCGCTGCCTTCAGCAATCCAGAGAACACATTCTTCGTGTCTCCGATAACATATAATCCCTTCACAGCAGTTTTCGCTCCTTCTTCAGTTTCGACTCCCCCCATGTCTGTATAGTCGACGCCAAAATGGTCGAGAGAAAACGCCTGGGATTCACCCGTATCCATGATAAATCCGCCAGATCGATGGTACGCCTCCCCTGACACCATCACGACCTGCTGGAGCTGACCCTCGGTTGAAATAAGTTCTTCAATCGCCTCTTCCACAAGCTCCACACCATGCCCTCGTAAATCTTTCCGGTCTTCTTCCGAAAGCGCTGTTGCACCGTTTGTAAAAACGATTAGATCCTGACTCCAGTTATAAATCAATTTTACGTAATGAATAAGCCAAGGTTCGTTTCCGAAAATCGCCAATGGCTCATCTTTCCGCTCCCAGCCGTCACAATACGGACATGGAAAAACTGTGGAGCCGTAAACGTCCTGTAGTCCTATGATCGCAGGCAGGTCCTCTCTCATCCCCGCTGCCACAACGACCCGCCGGCTTACATAGCTTTCCCCGTTATCTGTCTGAACGGTAAAAACGCCCTCTTCCTTTTCAAGTGCCGTAACCTTCGTTTCAACATAGCTTACCGTCGGATAAGCCTTGATTTCACTCAAACCGATCGACTTGAACGATTCAGGCTTCACACCGTCTCGTGTCAAATATCCGTGCGATGCATGCGTCACACGGTTCCGAGCAGCGTTGGCATCCAGTACAAGCACCTTCCGCTTTGATCGTCCAAACACAAGCGCTGAACTTAAGCCAGCAGCCCCTCCCCCTATTACAATCACTTCATATTGTTCCAACTTATCCTCTCCCCTTTCTAGCTTTCACACTTGCTGTTTTCGCTTCATACGTACCTTCCGCAACCCCTATTGGCAGTTCTCTCACCTGGTCTCCTAGATTTAGGACGACGAGAGAAGGAGGAGTCTTCATTTCATCCGCCACTTTCTCAGATGATGGAAATTCCTCCAAGAGCCCTCCTGGTGGAAGCTCGTCCTCATTTTTGACCAACCCAAGATACACGAGCAGACCGCCTTCCGCAAGCTGCTTTTCTAATCTTGAGAAAAGCATCTCCCGTTCCTCTTTCGAAAAATGGACAAACGAGAGAAGAACCAAATCAAACTTTCCTTCGCCCGTGTATTTGAGTGCATCGGCTATTTCCGCTTCGATCAAATATCCCTTTTCCCGAGAATGTTCCTCGATGAACTGAACAGCCGCCGGAGCAAAATCGACACTCGTCACGTTCCATCCCTGCTGCGCCAACCAAAAACTATTGCCGCCTTCCCCGGCACCGAGATCAAGCGCACGCCCTGCCGGAACAGCCTCCAGCCATTCAACAACCCGCTCATCTGGTCTGGTCCAACGCGTTTTGTTCTGTTGATATTCCTCGTCAAAACTCATGACAACAATCCCTTCTTAAATGTTCTCCATGCAAGCTCCGGGATCTCTCTAGGAGCCACCGTCCCGTTGTGCAACGTCTCCCAAGCCGTCAACAGCACCCCGTCATACATATGGAACACCCACGCATCTGGCATAGAAGAATCAATATGCCCTGCTTCCCTCATACGACCGATCAATTCATACAGCCCTTGGTTGACCTTTGAAAACTTGCACGTTTCCGGATCATGCTCTTCATGATGCCCATGCTCACGGAATAAAAGATGAAATCCTTGTTTTCCCGCATTCGTCTTAATAATCGATTCCATCTGCTCCAGCGGATCCTCAAATCTGTCTATCGATTCATTGAAAATAACTAACGTCCTTTCAATCAGCACCTCATGTATGGAAGAAAACAATCGCTCGCGGTTCTTGAAATAACGGTGAATCGTCATTCGACTTACGCTCGCCTGTTCCGCGATTGTCTCCATCGATGCGCTTTCGTCTTTTGAAAGAACATCAATTGCGACGTTCACGATGTTGGTTTGTGTTTTGTTCATTTCTTCACCCCTCGACGTTACAACTATGTAACACATTGTACAAATAAGTAACGTTATAGTCAATAAAAAAGCAGGCACTCGTTCAGAATGCCTGCTTTTTTGAGAATGGTTTCTATACGAAACCCTTTCTCTACACCAAATATATGTACCCCGCCCTTACACGGAAAAATATCCAAATCAGAGGTTTTTAGTCCTGATCCAACTTCTAAGGAAGGTTTATTTTTTATTTAAACCATCGCTCTGAGATTGTGAAATAAATATAAAAAATCATTTTATTTCAACATCAAAATAGGTTAATTATCTTTATTGGTAATAACTGCGCCAGTTTTGGCATCGATGTACCGAATTGGCCTCCTAGAATGCCGATCACATGCTTGATAAACAAGGATATAGGATTCTGTTTCACTAGCATAATCTTTATTCCAAACTAATTCAAAATCCAAATTATTGATAAAGATTTCACTTGCTTCTTTTTTAGATATCACCGGTTCAACAGGAACTCGGTTCAATTGTTCTAGATCAAAACTCGGTCCGCTATAATGATCAACCTGTCCTGTTTGACGATTAACAGCAACCACAACTAATTCTAGTTGAATTGGTATACCATGACTATTATACATATGGAAGGTAAATGATTCTTTCGTTGAAGAATCGTCCTCATCTTCCTCATTTTGTTGAACGATTAGTTGCAGGTACTGATAATAATCTGGAGCGATCATTTGTAAAAAAGCAATGGCTTTTTGATAACATTCCTCACGACTAAGACGTAGAAGACCACTTCGTTCATTAAACCACATAAAGCTTCGGACTTTACCAGTTTTCTTTGAAATGAAGGCTTTAACTGTATCTCCTGACTGTGTTGTGAAAAAGCCATTTATAGACAAATCTTTTTCCTTCTCCCCCCAATTACGATCACGCCAAACTATACCTGTTTCTTCTCCCATATCTACTTCTCGAATGACTTCCATCTTCTCGGTAATACCAATGATATCTTCAATAGATAAATCTTTATGTACTGTTGTATTCGAATGAGGAGGAGGCGAGACATAAGTTTGCGGCACGTCTTCGTCATGTACAATCGTTAACGTTGGTTTCAAAACATCCGCTTTATATTTCATAAAATATTGCTCAGATTCATACACAAGGCAAAGTCCATCTTCTGCTACATTATGAATATCCATATACAAATTTACAATTGTCAGTTGAAAATCAAGACTGTTTTGTACGTGCTTAACCAATTTCTCTTTTGAAATCAACATTTCGGGAATTTCAGGAGCCGTTTTCACACCTTCATATGTAAAAGTAACAATACCTCCTCCAGAGTCTACATCAATATAACAACCTGCATGTTCTAACGGTAAGTTCATTACGAGTTGTGCATAGTAAAAACGGTCTGCACCAGTAAGTTCTTTTGAATTATAATAGGTTAAATCTTTTAATGCTGCAGGATAATGGCTAAGTAAAAATTGTTCTGCATATTCTCTTTTTTGCTCTTTATTTAGAGGGACTACATTTGAATATATATCATTCATCTCAATTGATAGCCTTGTCAAATTTCCAGAGGAATCCAGATTTAACGTAATACCCTCATCTTGGCCTTCATTTGCCCATAAAAACATCGCTTTCTCTTCTCCATTCTCTCCCTCAACATACTCCTCTATGAGAGGCTGAAAATGGCTAGGAATTTGAACCAGAGATTTTGCACGCTTCTTTAATTCTTCTTTTAGCAAGTAAGTCACCTCTGTTATATTGATATCTTTCCACATCTCCAATATTTGATTACAAAACGGATGAATTGATATACCTTCTTGCATTATTCCATTAAACTGTAAATCCCCCATATCTTCAATACCAAATATTCCAAATTTTTGCTAACGGCTCAATCTTTTCTTTCGCACTAAAAGGAGCCTATCTTATTAAAGATAAGCTCCGAGATTATGTAATATCTCATTATGGATATTAAATATTTTCTTCTTGCTTCAAATGATTATCTTGAACCTTTTTAAAAAAGGCTTGGAGTTTTGTTAACTCATCAGGATAACCTCTTGAGGTAAATGTATCTCTGTCTTTGTGTGAAATAATATAAACAGGAATAGATTTGAATAAAGCGAACGGTTCTTTCTTTTCCTTTATATCAGTAACATCTTTATAATACACTTCTCGAAAAACAGGTAATTCTTGAGCCAATTCTCCATAGAATAAAATTCGTAGATTAGTAGATGCCAGTACGCCTTTAACCGGTACTCCTGAAGTAGAAGCATTACCAGCTAGTCCAGAAAATCCACTTTCAGCTTTGTAATGAGTCATAATACTATCTTCAATTATTTCATCAACAATGAGATGTTGTTGTATTCCTGCTAATGCCTGTTTTTTAGATAACAATTTAAAAACCTCCTCCAATTTGAACATATTACCAATAGTAACATAATTACTCAATATTCAGTCAAAAAGATAGAAATGACATTATTATCTCGAAACTGAGTCTTCAACAATCCTGCCCGGATTACGGAACACTACTAACCCCTCATTTCAAATAATACACCCTAGCCATTTTCCCTCCATGCTTTTCTCCACTTCCAATCAGAAATTCTTTCCCTCTCTGAAAACCAATCTTCTCGAGAAGACGGACAGATCCTCTATTTTCAATAAGACAGCACGTTTCAAAGCTTTTAAATCCTAACTCATTTCTACCAAAGTCTACGGCTTGTTCAGCAGCTTGTGTTCCAACTCCCTTCTTCCAAAAGGGAGGAGCCACCCAATAATCGATTGCGCCGATATCACCTTGTTCACGTCTAACGGAAATGCTTCCTGCAAATTCACCATCAGCTATGATTGCGAAGGGGTAGTGATTTTCTGCCTGATGTTCTTCCGAAACCATCTCATACCATTCTCTTGCTCCATTTGTTGGGTAAGGTTCTGGTACATTTGTCATTCTCGAAACACCTTCTATGGATAAGTAATGTTGAATATGTGGAAGATCCTCTTCTTTAATCAGTCGAAGAGTTACATTCATTTACTCATCTCCCTTCACAATGTGGTTTTGTAAGACCTCTTCTTTTGAAACATCATATCGCTAAATGCAATACCCGCTGCTAGCCCAAAGGAAGTAAACAATTGATACCCGTTAATACTGGAGGAAGTGAGTAATGAGACGAGCACGTGAATACCGCTTAGCCCGGCAAACCATTTGATAAATGTACCGACTCTCTCCTTCCTTTCGTACTTGTTTAGCTTTGTCGTATTCCATACCGCCATAACAAGGAAGTACAGAATGGACAGGAAAAAGTAAGCTAAACACCCAATAATTACTTCTGTGCCATATGGATAGGAATCATTCCAATACACAGAGTAGGCCATTACAACTAAACTCAATAGCATCAAGCTAAATAAAAGTAATGACAGTCGATTTGCTTTTTTCATTTTTTAGAGCGCCCCTCTTTCAATAATGCTCATCATCTATTTCCATTTTTTCACTTCCAGGCAGCTTTGTCATCTGTTTTTAAAAATGACTATTGATTAACGCAAAAAAAAGGCTAAAGATACACCTTCAGCCTTTTAACAATTACAACTTATCATAAAACGTTCCATTCAATAGAAGCACGATGTCTCCCAGGGCGCCGATACAAAAAAAGATAAAATAATAGCTTGCTTTGGTTATCGATTTGTTGAAAAGCTCTTGAAAAGCTTGAATAAATAGCTGTTCAAATTTAAACCAGCTTAAAATCCAAGCTATAAGTAAGAAGCTAACGATTGTCATGGTCTACTTTCCTCCTACTTAAATCAACGCGATTATCCCTTCATTTTATCATACGTCTCTAAGTATTTATTCTGTACAAAAAAGCCGTTTAGTCAGAAGCAAATCTCGACTAAACGGCTTTCACGGGCTATTCTTTTTGATCTGTAATCAACATATGCCCCGGCGCATGCGTGATCATGATCTCTGGTTTTACGTTCAAGCCAACATACTGAGGTGTGACTCCGCACGCCCAGAACACGGGGATTCGTTCTTCTTCATCAAAAGGAGGGAATTCTCCGTAATCCGGTTTTTCAATGTTTTTAATTCCAATCTCAGAAGGATGACCAACGTGGATAGGTGCACCGTGCGCATGAGGGAACTTTGATGTAATCGCAATGGTTTCATCAAGTTCTTCTTTTCGAATCGCTCTCATGCTAACGACCATATTCCCGTTAAACTGCCCCGCTTCTTCGCAAGGGATGTTTGTTTGATACATTGGCACTACAAGATCCATTTCCTGGTGAAGTAGACTGATGCCGCGTTCCACAAGCGCTTTCTCAAATGTAAAGCTGCATCCTAATAGGAACGTGACATAGTCATCTTGCCAAACGTCCTTAAGATCAAGCGGCTCCTGCTCCAATTCCCCATTTTTATAAATGCGATATTTCGGAAGATCCGTTCGAATGTCTGCATCCGCAATGCGAGGTGTGACCTGACCCGCTTCAAGAACATCCACAATCGGACAGGGCTTCGGATTGCGCTGACAAAACAAGAGAAACTCGAAAGCGTACTTTGAAGGTAGTGTAATCATATTCGCCTGCAAGTAGCCATCACATACGCCTGATGTTGTGCCACTTTCAAGATTGTCGCGATACTTTAGTCGCTGTGTATGAGGCGTTTCCATTAGACCATCTCCTTAAGTTCATAGATTTCAAGAAACTTTGTATTAAAATCGCCTTCTACAAACTTCTCATGGTTGAATAATCTCTGATGGAACGGAATCGTTGTTTTTACGCCTTCGATCTTGAATTCACTTAGCGCACGCTTCATGCGCTGCATCGCTTCTGTCCGAGTTGCGCCGTATGTAATCAGCTTCGCTACCATCGAATCATAGAATGGCGGGATTACGTATCCTGGATAAACGGCCGAATCCACTCGAACGCCAAAGCCACCTGGCGGGAGATACGTTTCGACTTTTCCTGGAGAAGGCATAAAGCCGTTATCCGGATCTTCTGCGTTAATGCGACACTCGATCGACCATCCGCTCATCTCCACTTCCTCTTGCGTAAGGGATAGTCGTTCGCCGTCAGCGATTTTAATCTGTTCTTTAATTAAATCAACACCCGTGACCATTTCCGTGACAGGATGTTCGACCTGAATGCGCGTATTCATTTCCATAAAATAATAGTTTCCATCCTGGTCATAGATAAATTCGACTGTTCCAGCGCCGCCATAATTAACGGCTTTCGCTGCTCGAACAGCGGCTTCTCCCATTTCCGATCGAATCGATTTTGTTAGGGCAGGAGATGGCGTTTCCTCGACAAGCTTTTGCATCCGTCTTTGAATCGAGCAGTCGCGCTCCCCGAGGTGAATCACGTTGCCATAAAGATCCGCAAGCACTTGAATTTCAATATGACGAAAGTCTTCGATAAACTTTTCCATATAAACACCAGGATTGCCGAATGCCTTTTCTGCTTCCTGCTGGGTCATGTTAATCGCTTTAATTAGTTCTTCTTCTTCTCTTACAACGCGAATCCCCTTACCGCCACCGCCTGCTGTTGCTTTAATGATGATCGGGAACCCCATGTCATTAGCTAGTTCAAGCGCTTCTTCTTTGCTTTGAATAATGCCTTTTGAACCTGGAACAACCGGGACGTTCGCATCTTGCATCGTCTTTCTTGCGACATCCTTGATCCCCATTTGACGAATCGATTCTTTGCTTGGACCGATAAAAGCAATGTTACAATCCTCACACATCTCAGCAAAGTCCGCATTTTCAGCAAGAAAGCCATAGCCTGGGTGAATGGCATCAACGCCACTATTCGTAGCAATTGTCATGATATTTCCTACGTTTAAGTAGCTATCGCTAGAGGATGTAGGACCGATACAATAACGTTCATCTGCTAATTGCACATGCAAGGCATCACGATCTGCTTCAGAATAGACGGCGACGGCAGTTAAATCTAGCTCATGACAGGCACGAATAATTCGCACAGCAATTTCACCGCGATTTGCAATCAGTACTTTTTTGATTCCCATGTGATTCCCTCCTAAGCTGGTTTGACAATAAAGAGCGGTTGGCCAAATTCAACAAGATCTCCGTTTTCTACTAAAATTTCAGTGATTTCACCGTTCACATCTGCCTGCACATCGTTAAACATTTTCATCGCTTCCAGACAACAAACGACGGTTTCTTCCTTCACCGCATCTCCTACTTGAATAAAAGCTGGATCATCCGGAGAAGGGGATGAATAGAACATGCCAACCATAGGGGCTTTCACCGTGTGTGCTTCAGGTGTCTCCTGCGGCGCCTCCACCTCAGGAGTTAGATCCTCCTGTCCTCGCTCTGCAACAGCGATTGGAACCTGGGCTTCCTGTGGTTCCCTTTTCTCACTCTCCGGATTCTGATTTTTCACCTTAACGACAAAGCTATCATGCTCGTAATGCACTTCATCAACTGTTGACCCATCGACATATTTAATAATCTCAATGATTTCTTTTGAACTTAACATGCTGTGTCCTCCCTTTATCTCACAGATACTTTTTCTAACGTTCGAAGAAAACGATCATTCGTTTCAAATACTTCCTGAGCTTCCTCAACGGTCACTTCACGAAAATGGATTGTACAACCTGGCATCGCTTGCGCTAAATACGGAATATCACTTGAGATGACCGTGGCAATTCTCGTATAGCCACCGGTCGTTTGCCGATCTGACATCAGAATAATTGGATCACCGTTTGCCGGAACCTGAATCCCGCCAAGCGGAATCGCTTCCGAAATGATATCAGCAGACGTTGCGTGCTCCACCTTTTCCCCTTTTAAACGAAAGCCCATTCGATCGGACTGAGGCGTTACCTCATATGGTGTTGAAAGGAATGTTTGAACCCCCTCCTCCGTAAATGCAGACTGGTGCGGTCCAAGTACAACACGGACGGTTAATTCTTTTTTATAAGAAGGAACTTCATCCGGATGAAGAGCACGTCCGCTGATTCCTTTTACCTTTCCAGAAGTTTGAAGGACATCTCCTTTTACAAGTGCTCGTCCTTCGACGCCACCAATTCCAGCTTTCAAATAGGTCGACTTACTTCCCATCACAAGCGGTACATCATAACCACCTGCGACACTAATATATGAACGAGCACCAGAGAGAGGCTGACCAAACTCCAGCCGATCGCCTTCTTTCACAGTAAAACTTTTCCACATTGGTGCTTTTTCTCCGTTCACTTTCGGTGAAAGATCGCCGCCGCAAATAGCAATCACTGCATCATCAAGCACATCGAAAGCTGGCCCCATAACCGTGATTTCAAGAACAGCTTCATCGCCTTTGTTTCCTACAAGGAAATTCGCAACGTTCATTGAAAAAGGATCCATTGCACCGGATACAACAATTCCGTATTGTTGGTAGCCTTTCCTTCCACTATCCTGAATTGTTGAAAGTAAGCCGGATTTTCTAACTTTAAAAATTGGTCTAGACATGGGCATTCACTCCAACCCGCTGAATATGAATGCCTTCATCCATAAGGCGCTCTCTTAACTGTTGTACAAACTTCAGGGCTTCAGGCTCATCGCCATGCACACAAATCGTATCGGCTTGAATGGCAATGTCTTCTCCATTTACGGCTTTCACCTGCTGCTCATTGATCATGCGAATGACACGCTCAACCGCTTGATCGGCATTGTGGATCATGGCGTTCGGTTCAGACCTTGGTGTGAGGGTACCGTCAGGCTGATACGTACGATCTGCAAAAACTTCCTGCGCAACCGTTAGTCCTCGCTCTCGTCCTGCCTTAATCAGTTCACTCCCTGCTAAACCATACAAGATCAGCTCAGTGTTCACTGCATAGACAGCGTTTGCAATCGCTTTTGCAATGGCTGGATCTTTCGCTGCTAGATTATAAAGCGCTCCGTGCGGTTTCACATGGTGGACTTTTGTTTGGTGAACATTCGCAACACCCTGAATGGCCCCAATCTGATAAGCAACGAGGTTGAACACCTCTTCAGGTGACAGTTTCATCTCACGCCTGCCGAATCCTCCAAGGTCAGGAAATCCCGGATGTGCACCAATGCTAACGCCAAGCTCTTTCGCTAGTCCCACTGTCTTCATCATGACATTGTGGTCGCCTGCATGATATCCGCAGGCAATGTTTGCTGATGAAATAAATTCGAGTACATTCTCATCGTTTCCAATCATGTAAGCTCCAAAGCTTTCTCCCAAATCGCTATTTAAATCAACCGACTTCATGTACGCTCACCTTCTTTTCTTCGGTTTCGACTTCATATTCTCCACGTTTAATCGCTTCTTTTATGTTTAAAAACTCTTCTTTACTAATCGGAACAAACCGCAAATAATGACCTGACTCGAGTAAAATCGGTCTCTCTCCTGTTGGGTCATATAGTTTAACAGGAGTTTGCCCAATAAGTTGCCAGCCTCCAGGCGATTCAAGTGGGTAGATCCCTGTTTGTGCTCCAGCAATCCCAACGGATCCTGGTTCAATTTCAGCACGCGGATTTTCACGTCTCGGCGTTGCAATTTCTTCCGGCATTCCCCCTAGATAAGGAAAGCCGGGAACAAATCCCATCATATAAATGAGATAATCTTTATTGGCGTGAATCGAGATCACTTCTTCTTCACTCAATCCATTATGTTCCGCTACATACGCTAAATCTGAGCCGCCATAATAAGTTGGGATGATATAAACAAGAGAAGCAGCATCTGCTTCTCTTCCATGTTGTTGTTCTTTCATCTCTTCTAGCTTTTCTTTCAACGTATGATAAGAAATTTTATTCGGCAAATAATAGATCGTTAGCGTTGTATACGCTGGTACCCATTCCACAACTCCGTCAATCGGATGTTGCGCTAACTCATTAGCAAACATTCTAATTCTTTGATTCGTTTCTTCTGAAATCTCGGTACCAAATACAAGCTGAATGCCTGTATCCCCAAGAGGATAATAATCAAGTTTCACACATGTTCCTCCTAATCATTAAGAAAAAAGCTGTGGTACTTTATCAATTAGCGTCACGATCGCTAAGTAAGCGGTAATAAGGAAGACAAAACCGCCAAAGATCGTGAGCCATAGCGGATGTTTGTAGTCTCCGACAATGGATTTCTTATACGCCGCTACAAGAAGCGTTCCAAGAGCAACGGGCAAAATCAATCCATTAAAAGCTCCGGCAAGGATCAGTAACAGAACCGGTTTACCGATAAACGCGAAAATGATGGTTGATACGGCGATAAACCCAATCGTTACACCTGAGTGATGACGATCCACTTTTTTGGATAACGTTCTAAGGAACGAAACGGATGTATACGCCGCACCAACGACTGACGTAATTCCTGCTGCCCAAAGAACAACACCAAACATTTTATATCCGACTGCTCCAGCTGCTTGTTGGAAAACAGATGCTGGTGGGTTTGCTGGGTCTAGTTTAAACCCTGTGGCCACAACACCTAACACCGCTAGGAATAAAAAGACGCGCATAATCGACGCAATTAGAATGCCTGAAACCGAGCTTTTCGTTACCTGATGTAAATTCTCTTTCCCTGAAATACCTGCATCAAGTAAACGGTGTCCACCAGCAAACGTGATATAGCCTCCTACTGTTCCACCTACGAGTGTAATAATCGCAAAAACATCGATTTTATCTGGTGCAAATGTATGAACAATCGCATCTCCGACTGGCGGATTACTTTGAAAAGCAACGTACAATGTTAGTAAAATCATAATTCCACCGAGGATGCGTGCGATTTTATCCATCGCTACTCCTGCTTCTTTTGAAAGGAAAATCCCGATTGTAATGACTCCGGTAATCGCTGCGCCAATCCGTGGATCAATGCCGAAGAGAACGTTCATCCCAAGTCCTGCCCCACCGACGTTACCGATATTAAAAGCCAGTCCGCCAAGTGCTACTGCGAACGCGAGAAAATAACCGAGTCCAGGAACAACCATGTTCGCGATGTCTTGTCCCTTTTTCTTAGAAACAGCAATAATCCGCCAGATGTTCGCTTGAACCCCGATATCTAAAATAATTGACATTAAAATAACAAATCCAAAGCTTGCGAGTAGCTGCTCAGTAAAGACAGCCGTTTGTGTTAAAAAGCCTGGTCCGATTGCAGATGAGCCCATTAAGAAGGCGGCACCGAGGATAACGCCCCATTTGCTTTTCGTTGGACCGCCCTCTAACTCTGTTGGCTTTTGCTTTTCAATACCCATCAAATTCCCCCTTTTTCTATATGATTCATTCTTTGCTTGAATCGATGCGTTTTTTCTCTTACCTCTACGATATCACGTAATTTTCAGATAATTTTATAAGATTCCGCACAAAAAAACCGCCCATTTCGGGCGATTTCGCTCATGTAATCTCATATTTATCAATTCTACGTTGAAGGGCGTAGCGGCTCATCCCTAATAACTTACTAGCCTGCGTGATATTCCACCTCGCATCTTGAATGGCTTTCTCGATGTATTTCTTTTCAATCGCTTCAATATGGTCTTCTAATGAAAAGCGATCATCGAAGACGACGTCGTCAACTGATTTAGAACCCTCTACGTATCCTTCAACCGGATTTAGAAAATCAAAGTGATAAGCTGCTAACTCTTTTTCCTGGTGAAGAATCGCGATTCGTTCAATTGTATTTTTCAGTTCCCTGACATTTCCGGGCCAATCGTAGCTCACTAAACGCTTTTTCGCATCAGCTCGTAATGCTGGTTTTTCCTTTCTCATTTGCTGACAGAACTCATGGAGAAAATGTTCTGTTAGCATCACAATGTCATCGCCTCGCTCACGCAAAGGCGTTAACTTTACTGGAACGACATTCAAGCGATAGTAGAGATCGGATCGAAACGTCTTCTCTTGAATCATTTCTTCGAGCGATCGATTGGTGGCGGCAATGACGCGTACATCAACCTCAATATCGTGAACACTTCCAAGGCGCTTAATTTTCTTATCTTCAAGAAAACGAAGAAGCTTCACTTGAATATCCAGTGAAAGATCTCCAATTTCATCAAGAAACAATGTCCCTCCATCGGCCCACTCCATTAAGCCAACTTTCGGATTCACTTGTTCTGTCACGCTATTTTTTTCTCGACCGAAAAGCTCAATTTCAATTAAGTCCGCTGGAATGCTGGCACAATTCACGGCAACAAACGGCCCTTCATGACGCTTACTTTGCTGATGAATGCTTCTTGCAACAAGCTCTTTCCCCGTACCTGTCTCGCCTCGAACTAAAACCGTCGTATCATTACTTTCAGAGATTAAGGAAATTTTATCTTTTAACTCGTGCATTTGCTTACTTTCACCGATCATTTGAACAAGTTTCGTCCGTCGCTCTTCCTCTCGATAGCGTTCGACTTCCTTCTCGAGATGGTGCTGTTTGATCCATTTTTGAAGGATGATCTTTAGCTCCTCTAACTCAAAGGGCTTCGTTAAATAATCAAAAGCGCCTTCTTTAATCGAGCGAACGGCTGTTTTTGCATCACCATACGCCGTTAACATCATCACGGCCATTTCAGGGTAGCGTTCTTTAAATTCATGGAGCGAGTCGAGCCCGTTTCCATCAGGTAAGCGAATATCTAATAAAAGTACGTGCGGACTAAATTCATCAAGCATGTGCCATCCTTCTTCAAGCGTTGCTGCCGCTCTTACGTCGTACCCTTCATCTTCTAAAAACATTTGTAGCGTGAGCCGAAGCGTTGTTTCATCGTCAATAATGCCTACTTTTACAGCCACTTATTTCTCCTCCCTTCCTGTTGCAAATGTGATCGAAAACTCCGTCCCTTTTCCACGTATACTCTTTACATCAATTTCTCCATTGTTTTGAACGACTAACTGATGAACAATTGAC
This sequence comes from Bacillus sp. es.036, assembly GCF_002563635.1. NCBI lineage: Bacteria > Bacillati > Bacillota > Bacilli > Caryophanales > Bacillaceae > Bacillus > Bacillus sp. es.036. The sequence goes on along the minus strand of NZ_PDIZ01000001.1, from coordinate 200,848 downwards.
AAACCAAGCCCCGTTCCTTCTGCACGAGTTGTATAAAATGGATCAAAAATCTTTTCCATCACAGTATCCTCCATTCCAACACCCGTATCTGCTATCATAATCGTTACGTCACAATCCCTTTGATAACTTGAAAGAATCAGTTCTCCGCCCTCTGGCATCGCGTTCATCCCATTTAGGATAAGATTTAACAGAATCTGCCGAAGATGATCACGATCCACGAAAACCTCTGTATCGTTTTCGAAATGATGAAGGACCACATTTTTTTCATTCGCGATCGTTTTCATGAGTAACACGAGAGAATGGAGTGTTTCATCTACTTTCAACACAGAAGGATTTGTTTCCATTGGCCTTGAAAACTGTAGAATATTGGTGATGATCTTATTCACACGATCAATGTCCAGCAGCATATTTTCCGTTAATGTAAGCTGATCCTTTGTTAGCTCAAGCCTGCGTGTTAATAATTCCGTCGTTGTTTTAATGCCTGCAAGTGGGTTTCGAATCTCATGGGCAATACCTGAAGCCATTTCACCTAATGAGGCAAGACGGGACATTCTTTCCACGCGCTGCTCTAATTTTCGTCGATGCGTAATATCTTCAAAGGTAATAATGGAACGTTGCTTTTCTGACGTCCCCAATACTTTGTAACTTACGGCATAGAACACTTTCTCTTCCTTCCGTTTATGATCCCAAATTTCCTCGCTTCTTCTTTTCGTTTCATGAATCGTTAACTTGCCAAGCCGTTCTTTTAATAGCGGATCTTCTTTCATCATTGTCTGTGCTGCTTCATTATAAACGGAATTGGCTCCTTCAATCACAAGCACCATGCCAACGTGAACGCTATTTAGTATCGTCTCATTCAGCTTTTTGATTTTATCAATTTGCACATTACGCTCATCAAGCGTTTCCACCATTTCTTTCAATGATGAGGAAAGTACGCCTATTTCATCTTTCCGATTATCATTCATCTCGATGTGCTTCGTTCTCTCTCCTAACGCAATTTGCTTACAAAAAGCCGCTAAATTCTTAATCGGTTTTGACAGATGATAAGAAAGAATAATCGTAAATTGAACCGCAATCACACCAGTAAAAATACTGATGAGAAGGGTGTATTTCTGAATATTAGGAAGTGAACCTGAATAAAAGGAAAAAGACATCGGCTGGTAAAGCGTCCAATTCCACTGCTCAATTTGTTCTGTAAGCACCGTACTTTCGGTGGAAAAGCTCGTTTTCACTTCGCCATTATACCAATCAAGTTCACTTGCTTGAACAACTTCTCCTTCAGATGAAAGGGTGCCATCGGCTTCTTCCACGTACAAACTCTTCGTTTCATTGATCATGATTTTAATGAGTGATTTAGCTTCTTCTTCGTCCATACTCCCGCTTTTCACACGATCATCAAGTTTCTCCGCATACCGACCAAGACTCGTTAAGTGTTCTTGAGCCGTCGCCTGCTTTAACTGCTTTTCTGATTGATAACTTGACCACATAGAGACGGCACCTATAATGAAAATCGGCACGAGTACAATAATTAAGAAGGGCACTAAAATCTTTCGTTCAATGGAGTGACGCATATGATCGCCCCCTTCCTTTTAGAAAGAAAAGAATGCCTGCTACCACAAGCGAAGGGAGAACGGGATGAAACACTGGCTGTAGCGCATTTGGAATAAGGAGGAAAGCCAGTACATACGTGATCAATCCGCCAAATGTCGAGAGAAGTGCCTGACGATGATCGACGTTCGTATAAAGACCTCCATATAGCGGAAAGAACAAGGATACCGCAATAATTCCCCATATGTGACCACTGAATTGGACAATCCCCTGCGGTGGTGTAAAGGCAATCATAAGAGAAAAGGTCGCAAAGATAAAAATCATCCATCGCGTCCAGGAAATCACTTTGAGATCAACGGTATTCTTTTTCCGTATAGGGAGCGTGATATCATAGACAAAGCTCGTCGCCATGATCAACAGCTGTGAATTTGCTGTTGAAATGGCAGCTGCGACAACGCTAATTAACAGTACGCCTTTTAACGGTGTTTCGAGTAGGTAAGCAATAATGAACGGATAGATTTCATCCGTACTCCTGAATGGAACGCTAGGATCAAGCACACGTGACCCAATTCCAATCACAAAAATAGAAAAATAGATAAGGACAAGAAAAACAGTACTGGTGCCAACCATTTTTAGCGCCACCTGTTTCGAGCGCGCGGAAAGAATACGAACCGCATATTGAGGGTTCGCCGCAACGCCAAGTCCAAGCGAAAAGAATGCACTTAACAACGCCCAAAAAGATAAGCCGCCTTCAGGAAAAAGCGCCAAATAAGAGGTGGATCCATTTTGGTCTAAAGCTGAAAGACCACTCGTGATTTCTCCAAGCCCGCCAATTTCTCCAACAATAAAAACGGCACCTAGAATGGTTCCAAAGAGAATTAAGCAAAAGTGAAAAATATCGGTTCGTGCCACAGAGTGAAGACCGCCAAACGTCGTATAGAGAACGAAAAGATAAATTAAAAACACACTAACCGTATAAGGAATTTCAAGCATCTGGCTAACCACAATCCCGAATCCTCGAATTTGAATCACAACATAGAGAAGGTAGCTCACGCTCAGAATGATGCCGACCCAAATTTGAAGAAGCTTTGAATCATAGCGCACGAGAAAAAATTCCGGAACGGTAACCACGTTATATGTATAAAGTTTAGAAGCGAGAAAAAACAACCCGACAAGTCCAAGTAACCAGGCAACGGCAGTCGTCCAAATGACCGAAACCCCACCTTCATAAATCAATCCCGGCAATCCAAGTAAAGAGGCTGCACTAAACCATGTTGCACAGAAGGAAGCCACGCTTGGAAATAAGGGAAGATTTCTTCCTGCTAGAAAATATCCCTTCAATTCGTCCGTTTTATCAAACCCATGCTTTCCTAGAATAAGAATGGCAATGGTATAAATGAGGAAAACGCTTAAATATAGTAGTTCATCCACTCCGCTTCCCCTCCCATTTTCCTGTAAATCACGAAATCATTTCTCGTATCAGGTTTCATTATATACAAAATCATGAATATGAACCAGAATGGGCTCGACGGTCACTTTCTTAACCATAACATAATAAAGCCGCTCCCCTTATCGAGTAGCGACTTTCTCCTTTAGTTGATTTGGTCCAGCCAATCGTTCAGTTATACCGCCGACACAACCTTCTCACCTCTCCCACATCTAAAAAGGATTTCGTTTAATCAGGAGAGAAGTAAAGTACAACGAACAAATGGAGGTTTTTTTTATGAAGCAATTTCTATACAAGCTTACGTTAATTCCTGAACTACTTGAAGAAAGCAACTGGACCGACAAAGAAAACAACATCGTCTCAGAGCATTTTCACGCCCTTCAACATCTGTTGAAAAATGATACGCTCATTATGGCAGGACGAACCCTAAACAATGACCCTTCTTCATTCGGAATTGTTGTCATTCAAGTCCCTTCAGAAGATGAGGCAGAAGCACTAATGAACAGTGATCCTGCCGTACGAGAAGGGATTATGACAGCAGAGCTTTTTCCTTACAGCGTTGCCCTGTATAACGATACTTTCTCAACACGTTAGCTTCTGGATTGATCAATCAAAAAGCAGACGCCTCGTAGACGTCTGCTTATGATTAGAAATATTGAACCATATGCTCTTCGTTTAGAAACCGACCCTGCACATAGAGAGCCTTCTCTTCAATATAAACGGTTTTAAAACCGAAGCTCTTGTACAGATGCTTTGCTCGTTCATTCGTTGATACGACAGATACACTTAATTTAAGCAGCGCATCCTGGTTCTTTGCATAATCAATGACGCGAGATAAAAGCGCTCTGCCTGCCCCTTTGCCACGATATTCCGGTGTAACGTAGACAGCAAATAAATCCGCTTTGTGCCGAACCTTAATCCCAGACCCTCTGACAAACGTAATCACACCAACTAACGTCTCTTTATCAAAAGCGCCAAAAGTAGCGCCTGATTCCATGTTTCTCGCTGTGCTTTTAATCGGGTCATCCTTTAGGATCGCCTCTTCGTAACTTGACGCGAACGCTTCAGGATTTTTCTTTAATGCTTCTAACCGAAGCTCCCAATAAGCTTCTGCATCATTTGCTGTTAACTGTCTTACTTCCATGTCAAAACCTCCTTAACTTACACGAGTCCTTTTATAAATGCCTTACATTTTTCTACAATGAATTCTTTATCATGATCGAGTGTAGCCACGTGGTAGCTATCATTCAACTCAATCACTTCTTTATTCGTTGAAGCAATTTCTTCATAAATAGTAGTCGAATTTTCTGGCGGTACAACATGATCCTCGATTGATTTAAAGATTAACGCTGGCATCTTAATGTTTGAAAGATCCTTTCTTGTTATCTCTACTAGCTTCAAAATCTCTTGAATGGACTTTGTCGGCGTTTTCTCATAAGCAAGTTCGTCGACGCCTACCGCTTTAATATCTGATCCAATGGCACCAAGGAAGCGCGGCTCTGTTTTTCCTCTCATTTGTTCTAGATCAGGCAAGTCAATTGCTGAGTTAATCGGCATAATCCCTTTTACTTCTGGGTGTTTGCTAGCTAAATAAAGCGTTAGCGTACCGCCCATTGATAACCCAGTGATGAAAAGCGTATCACACCGTTCATTCAACCATTGGTAGCCCTCTTCAACGGACTCGATCCACTCTTCATATGTACTCTGTTCCATATCCTCATAATGTGTCCCGTGCCCTTTTAATCTTGGGCCACATACCGTGTAACCTTCCGAAGCCAGTTGCTCTCCTAGATAACGCATGCTTTGCGTTGAGCCTGTAAAACCATGAAGAACCAAAACGCCTGTTTGATTTCCTTCAAAGTAAAAAGGCTCTGCGCCTTGCTGAACAGCGTGTTTTTCCATTTAAATCCCTCCTAATGAATTTTGTTATTCGTCACGAAAGCGCTTTATCCCTTTATAACAATGTGCAAATCGAGGTTTAAACATCACACTATAGTGGAACATATTACCTGGATATACTTAACAGGAGGAATGAAACGTGTCACACCTAATGAAACAACATGATCCCCAACAAAAACAATCATTCATTCAACGTTTATTAGACCGCGGTGTATATAAATTAAAAGACAAACAACTTTATGAATGCACAATGGAAGAATTAGAACGACTTGTTCATATGGTTGAGCTACCATAACATCTCCAGAGGATAGTGCCGGAGATGTTTTTTTGTGCAACTATCTACCCTTTTCCAACCACTCACTCGCCAGCATACTATAGACAACGTGATCATAGAATTCTCCGTTTACAATTTCCACCTGTCTAAGCACACCTTCTTTCGTAAACCCAAGTCGTTCAGGAATGGCACGGCTTTTCTTATTGGCAGACGCCGCACGGATCTCAATTCGATTTAATCCCATTTCCTTAAATCCTAAATGAATCATTCCCCGGCACGCCTCAGTCACAATCCCCTTCCGCTGAAATTTCTCACTAAGCCAGTAGCCAATCGTAGCGTATTGATGGTTTTGATTCACTTCATTAAAACCCACCGTTCCTGCAAGCTCACCTTTATAAAAGATGCCGAGCGTTTTCGGATACCCTCCTGTTTCACTAACACCATTTAACGTACTTTGGATAAAGTCCCGGGAAGCCTCAACATCCGTATTGTAATCGACCCATGCAAGCCACTTTTTTAAGTGATCTCTTGATTCATCAATCAAGTGATAAAGCGCTTCTGCATCGTTAATTGTATACATACGTAAATAAAGATCCTCGTTAAGTTGATATGTAAACATGTTCCTATTCTCCTCTTTTTTCACCTTAAGACTTTGTCTCGTCTTGTCATCCGTTTTCCGTTATGTACCTTGTTTTTCCTCTAAGTCGTTAGTCTTCTTTTTATCATGAGGATTTGGCCACGATGGCTAATTTCATCCTCCATAACATGGAACCATTTGAAATAATGATTCGCCTTTTCATCCCAGCCAAAAGGCGTTACTTTTTCTAGCCAGGTGTCGTCTTTTTCTCTTAAATCAGCAAGCGTTTTAGCACGAACAAGACTAAGCTCACTCCAATAATAATCAAGGTCGCGCCCCTGAATCACGGTTCTCGCTTTTTCTCCAAGCTCAATGCCTGTTTCAAGTTCCTCCCATTCCGCATCATTTAATTCCCGCTCTTGAAACGTCATGATTTGAAATGCTCTTTCGATTGAAGACATATGATGAAGGAGCATCCCAATGGAATTACTCTTGTCATCCATGTGAAAATCGAGTTGATCAACCGCTAAGCCTCTGATTGCCTCTTCTGTTGTGTGTCTGGCATAATCCATCATCGACACTAACCTACCAATCTCAGGCGTAAAGCCTTTCTTACGATCAATCATACAAAGATCATGATGTGGCATCGTTCGACTTCCTCCTTTTGATCAAATGTAGCTTATTCTTACTACTTTCCATAGGAGAGTCGAAAATCCCTCTTTAGTTCCTTACTTTCCCAGAAAAAGCCCTCGATCCTAGCATAGAATCGAGGGCTTTTGTGTGTTTCGCCAATAAAATCTGGTTTTGGACAATATAATTGAATTTTGGACAATAAAAACGCAGTTTGGACAATAAAAACGCAGTTTGGCCAATATATCCGAAATTTGGGCAATAAACGTCGAACAGCCGTCCTCCCGACACCACAGCAACCAAAGAAATCACTGCATTTCCACGAAAACGTCTTTCACTTTTCCTGTAATATCGTGACTTGAGGCGCCTTCAACCATCATCGCGATTAACAAGTCCTTCTCATCCGTGTTATACGCAACAAAAAGTCCATTTTCAGGGCCTTCTTCTTCACCCGCCGCCTTTAACTCGGCCGTTCCTGTCTTACCAGCGAGCGAAATACCTTTTACTACTGGATCATAAGCGGTACCCTCAGGATCTGAAACTACCTTCCCAAGATCATCGCTCACAATTGAGGCAATTTCAGATGAGATGACTTCAAACGCTTCAGCGGACTCTTCGCTCACTCGAAGCGTTGGCTTCAGCATCACGCCATCGTTAGCAAACGTCGTGTACGTCATAGCGAGCTGATAGGGAGAAATCTGTAGCTCTCCCTGTCCATAGGCAGAGTCTGCTAAAAGAATGTCATTTTCACCAAGACCTCCGTTAGAGATTGACGAGTTTTCGGTTGGAAAAGGGAACTCGACTTCCTGACCAATTTGGAATGATTCCAAACCTTTTTGGAACTTTTCAGCGCCAAGATCCAGCGCTTTTCGTGCAAAATAAATATTATCCGAATGCATAAGCGCTTCTTCAAGTGTGACTTCCGGATCTGCCGGCTTCACGCGCGTCACTTTATATCCGCCCCAGCTTGAGTCTGGCTGCCACTTCAAACCATCAATTTTCTCAACGGCTTTCGGATCTAAATCACCATCTCGAAGTGCGATCGAAGCAGTAAGCGGCTTAATCGTTGAGCCTGGTGAATACGTTTTATTAAACTTAGCTGAAAATGGGAGGTCCTTATTATCAGCTAACTTCGCATACTCGCCTTCGTCAAATCCAAGTGTAAAATCATTTGGATTATAGGAAGGTGAACTTGTTAACGCAAGCGTCTCACCCGTTGTTGGATGGAGCGCCACCGCTGTACCTGGATCTTTTCCAAGCTGCTCAAATAATTCCTGTTGAATTGAGCCATCGATCGTAACCTGGATGTTCTCACCATCAACCTTTTCCTTACTAGCGATCACTTTCTTAGGATCTGCTCCCTTCACTTCAATGGACCAGCCTGTTACACCATGAAGCTCATCTTCATACACTTGCTCAAGGCCAGCTTTTCCAATGCTCTCATAGCTGGAATAGCCCTGTCCTGCATACTTCTCGAGATCTTCTTTCTGCATTTGTCGAATATACCCCGTTAAATGAGCAGCACTCTCACCAAAAGGATAAATCCTTTCAGTCGTATCATTAATCTGCACACCTGTAATTTCCCTAGCGTCAGCAATAAGCTCTTCTTCTGTTTCCATCACGCTTTTTAGCGGAACGAACTGCGTTGGATCAGACTGCACCCAGCCCTGATTAAGCTCATTCTCAATATCTTCTACGCTCATCTTCAAAGCGTCACTAAGCTCAGCCACAATCTTTTCTTGATCAGATTCAATGGCTTGCGGCACCACTCCAATTTGCTTAACCGTACCATTAACGGCTAACGCTTCACCGTTCCGATCGGTGATTTCACCGCGAACCGGAACAGAAGAACGAATCGCAACCTCATCGCCTTTTTCTAATTCCTTAAAAATAAACGAAGGATCCCAGTTTACGCCGTAAGAGTCTGTATCTTCTCCTTCAGTTAGGACAAGCGTTGCTTCATGATCAAATGAAACTTCACCAGCTAGTGTTTGCATCGACACTGAAAAAGGGAAGGTCACTTCTCCTTCCTCATTTGGTTGAGCCTCTTCTTCAGGTTTTTCAAAGCTTACTTTCAAATCTTCAACTTCTACATCATCATAAATAGACTGATACCGCTCGACGAATTCGTCTTGCGAAATCGATTTTTGTGTTGCTGGAGATAATTGATCGTACATGCTACTAAACTCCTGCTTGTTCCAGTCCTTTACGTATGTATCGAACGCATCAACCGCTGATGGTTGATCCGAACAGCCCGCTAAAAACAGTAAAAATAGCCCCATTGAGATAAATGATTTTAGTTTCACACTCTGCCCCTCTTTTTCTATTATTTTCCTCTTATTATAAAAGACTTTAAGACAGGAAGAAAGGGAAACAGGTTATCCTTTGAATGCGTAAGTGCGACTTCCTTTTACATTTGTTTTCACACGAAACACTCCGCCGGCATACGGAAACTGCTTCAGTTCATCTTCGCTCGTATTTGTTCGCGCTGTGGTGATATAGAGCTCATTTCGCTCTTTTCCGCCAAAGACGCATGACGTCACATTCAACGCTGGTACGCTAACTTCTAGCAGTCTTTCTCCAGTATCTGGGTTCCATCTTGTTACCTTAGAACCTCCCCAGTGAGCGATCCATAGATTTCCTTCTTCATCACTCGTCATACCATCTGGCATACCCTCGCCATCAGGAATCGTAATCACTTCAACAGGATTTCGGATATCGCCTGTGGAAAGATCGTAGTCATAGCGAACGACTTTTTTCGTCGGCGTATCAATAAAATACAAATAGCGCGTATCAGGTGACCAGGCGAGTCCATTGGACGTACTCACATGATCGATTTTTTTTGTCACTTCAAGGTTTTCTTCAAGACAATAGAGCGCGCCTTCCCCTTTTAACCCTTCCATATGCATCGTTCCTGCCCAGAATCGCCCAGCAGGATCGCATTTTCCATCATTAAAGCGATTATCAGGCAAATGACTCTCTGGATCGGTAATCGCCTCTACGTTCTCAGTTGAAAGATTCATAGCGTAAAATCCCCCAGCCATCGCCATCACAAGACCACCTGATTCACGTGGTGCAATCGTTCCAACCATTTGCTCCTGCTTCATCTCGATATTACCTGCCGTCATCGGGTTGTAGGCATGAACCTTCTTTCCTTCAATATCAACCCAATAAAGAAGCTGACTCTGATCATCCCAGCAGGGTCCCTCCCCGAGTATTGCGCGTGCATCAATGACTAGTTTTGCTTCCATAAACTGTACCTCCTGATTAGTGAATCTTCTATTCTCTCTACTTTAACCCTTAATAAGAAAAGGGTCCACCTTCTATAGTATAAGAAGGGAACCCATGCCTTTTTAAATTAAAAACGGATTAGCTAAATCGGTCCACTGGTATTTTTGTCCCCAGCTTTCTTTTGCGAGCGTCGTTACCCGATCAATGATCTCCTGTGGAACCGTTTCGACGGCTCCCATTTCATTCGGATTATAATGATAGGCATACACACGGGATAAAAACTGATCAAATGGAAGAGAGGCTTCTCCTTCCTCTTCCCCATGATTTCGGACCGTTGACTTAATGCCCTGGCCCCAATCCTGTCCGCTATCATTATTCGGATTATAAAAGTAGACTCTCGTTTCTCCAGATGGATCAGCATCAATTCGCTGGATGCTAATCGCATGAAGACCGAGTAAATCGGCGTTCGCTGTAGTGACGAAGATCCCGACCGGATTTGGGTAAATCAGCTGATGACCTTCATTGTAATCCGGATGATGCGTTGCATAAAAGAGTCGTGCAAACTGTTCATAGTTTGTTACGGCTCCGGTTACCGGATTAATAACGGATGAAAACTCCTTAGAAATCCACTGACCATAAAATTCCGGATTCACAAATTTATGACCATCTTCACCACGTAGAGCGCTTCGCTTCATCATTTCATCGTAAACGCGATCAAGATGCGGAACGAGAAAAAGTGAAACAGCATCAAGCTCTTTATGAAGATCCGGGGCAAGGCCTCCCGCGATAAGCGACGAATTAATTTCAGCACCTTCAAACGAGATATCAATTTCCCCATCTCGACACGCTCTTGCTACAAGCTCTAGCAAAAATCCTGGATCGTGCTGTGACCAGAGGCTGATGCCTCGGGCTGATTGACAGGTTGGGTTCATTCCCTGTCCAATACCAAGCGGTTGTCCCAATACGCTTAGAAGTCCTGATAATAGAATACCTACCGGTGTGATGTCCTCTGGATTATCACGTGATGCGAGTAAATCCTTTTCGACTTCAGGGAGCATCTCAATTTCAACTATACGCTCCAGTCCTGGAATAACAGGCGGAGAGGATAATACGCCGCGCTCAAGCATGCGCGCAAGTCCGTAAAGCGACTGAGCAGTGACAGGATAAATCGCTAATGAAGCCAACTCTTTCACTAAGGAAAAATGCTCATTTAAGTTCGCTTCCCCTTTTTCAGTCAACCCAAGTGTTAAGACGAGTAAATGAGACGCGTCCTCTTCTGCAAGAGTACGTGCAAGTTTGGCATGAACCGGTGAGACGAGGCCAGTATCACGCATCACTTCTGCAAATCGCTCCGCTTCTAATTCTTTTTCCATCTCAGATAACGCATTGAATTGATTTTGGTAGTCAGCAAAGTTAGGGTATTTCTTGCTCAGTTCTGTTGGTGCGTGCACGCTATCAAGGTAGCGCTGAATGCTTTCACGTCCTTCTACGCTTAAGTCCTCCGAAGATAAGAGATTTTCAGCATAGCCGATCATCTCTTTAATTCGTTTCACCATAATCGGGCGCTGAGCAGTCAATCGGTCGATTTCATCAACAAACGTAGCTGATAGCGATCCGAGCGACATTTTTTCAGCTAAAAATTGAAAGAGGAGGATGCCTCTCTTTTGTTCTTGCCCTTGATTAATTCTTGCTTCCTCCGTCTCAGCTGGAAAAATCATTTGGAGATTCAGCGCCATCACTTTGTTTAGAAAAGTGCGGGCTTGCTCGCGTGAAACATCTGGATGTGTATAGTCCTCTTTCGCAATTGCAAGCATACGAAGCTCACTTAGTACTTCAAAGATCGAATAGTTTCCGTCTATTTTAAATGATCCACCTACAAGAGGCGGTTGTAATTTACGAGGTTCTTCCCATGGTCCACCTTCAAAAATGCCCGCCTTATCATAGTCACCAGCAAGTTGATAAAGGGATTCGAGCTTATTCTGGTCAATGAGAACGGCAGCGTCTGATAACAATTCTTCTAACACAACTGGATTCTGGCGATTTTCCTTGAATGACTGAAGAGTCCTGACAAACTTTTGCTGTTCTGAATTTGAAAATGATGTTTCCATTTCCATACATCCCCCATTATTTACAAGATAGCTATTTGTTCCCCAATCCAGGAAAAGGAAACCACTTCTAAGGACCTATTTATTTTCGATTATCGAGCATTTCGCGGAATTATTGAGAATATCGCGGAATTATCATGGTTTTCGCGGAATAAAAATAAATATCGCGGATATATTCCGAAATTCGCGGAAATAACGCGTTCTTACTCTCAACAAAAGATCACGTATAAGAAAGAGCGGTCATCTTTATTGCAGATGACCGCTCTCAATATAAATTCTTACTCTTTTTCACTCGTCTTCCAAGATGATTCAAGCTCATACACTTCTAGAGATTCAAGCGTCACCTTTCCATTCATTGCATAGATTTCAAAACCATCACTATCCTCTGATGGGAAAATTCGATTTGTCATGACACGTTTTCCATCATTCGCAAACAGCTCAACAGAAGAGCGATCGACAAACAGGTGAAGCTTTACTTTTCCATCTTCCGTTGGTTCTAACGGTGCCCTGTACACACCAGGAAACTGTTCATGAAAACTTGTATCGCCACTATTCTGTCGATCAACAAATGCAAGATTATTTTTTGAATCATATCCTACAATCGTTTCCTCTTCGTCTCCCTTTCGAACGCGGAAGCCGAATTCACCTGACGTATCTAAATCGAATTCGGCAACGACTTCATACGTATCTGCCTTAAAATCATCAAGCGGCATTCGACCTTCCACTTCTTTATCGGATAAATCCACTAACTTCTTAGAACGATTCGACTCAACCTCACCCGCCGGCTCTTGGATAAGACGCGTTTCTCCGTTCACTTCTTTCAAAGAAACCTCACGTGGTAAAGACATGGCACCTTTCCATGGATCAGTCGGTAAATCAGACGCATACATCCAGTTACTCATCCAGGCAAACCATATGGGATTGCCCTCATGGTTGCTGAAAGCTTGTGCCGCATAAAAATCGGTTCCATAATCAACCCAGTTAATGTCGTCTTTTGCCCCTTCTCTCGTGAACGTCTTTCCATCGAAATCACCGATAAAATATTGTCCACCCGATCCGCCAGCAATACTTCCTGGATTCATATCCACCTGCAATACCCATTTCTCATTAGAAGACTCGCCATCAACCGGTAATTGGAAAAGTTCTGGCGTCTCCCAAACGCCACCTTGTGCGCCCTGATCAACGCCGAATTCACTTAATTTCTCCCAGTCGATCAAATTATCTGAGCCATAGAAAATGACTTTATTTCCTGCTGCAAGAAGCATGATCCACTTTTCAGACTCCTCGTGCCAGACCACTTTAGGATCTCGAAAATCTTTTATCCCAGGGTTCGGAAGGATCGGGTTCCCCCGGTATTTCTTCCACGTTTCTACACCATCTTCACTATAAGCGAGACCCTGCGTTTGTTCTTCGCCCGCTATTGTATAAAAAGCCACAAGACCCGCTTTTCCTTCTGCAAAAAGGCCGCTCGTATTGGTTTTGTCATAAATCGCGCCACCAGAGAAAATCATCCCCTGATCATCCGCTTCTAGCGCCATCGGTTTTTCTTCCCAGTGATAAAGATCTTCACTGACCGCATAACCCCAACCCATGTTTCCGAATTCATTTCCTGTAGGATTATGCTGGTAAAACAAATGGTATTTCCCTTCAACATACACCATCCCGTTTGGATCGTTCATCCAATTTTGTTCTGGCGTATAGTGAAACTGGGGACGTAGCGACTGATTGTATTCTTTTGGTATCTCAGGCTCTTTCTCTTCTTGTTGTGGCGATTCATTTTTGCCATTAAAGCTCGCAAAGATAAGAATGCCAATCACGACAAAAACGCCTACAGCTAGCAACCATTTTCTCATAGTATCCAGCTCTCCTGTCTGTCAAACGAATAATGCCTCTAAATAGAAAAGTAACTGTCGAAGCTTATCCTCGACAGTTACCATCACTCTTATTTAAATACGCCAGCATCCATTTCTTTTGTAATCTTCGTTTCATCATTGTGAATCGAAAGTTTAAGAGATGGAGCTAATGTGCCGCCAAAGTGATCAAATTGATATTGCTCTGACTGCGCGCCAAGTTCATTGATTGTTAAACCGTTTAGGTCATAGAAGTTAGCAAAGCTAATCACTGTACCATTCGGCATAACCATCCATGAATAGGTTTGATAAGGCTCATTCTCTGGATTTGCAACAACAAGACCACTTCCGTTAAGAGGCTCATAGTCTGATGTTAGAGAATCCGATACAAAGCCATAAAGACCATCTGGACCAGTTATTCCTGGAGCAAACTTGTTTTTGTGCGTATCAGTAAAAAGATAATATTTATTTCCCTTTGTTACGATATGCGGACGTTCAAGCTCCTGATTGAGGCTGTTCGCTTCCATCAGTGGAGGCATGATGTCAAACTCTGTGTAATCATCGTTTTCAGCTTTTGCGATTCCGATATTACCGTTAAAGAGTTTTGATTCTTCAGGTACTTCGTCTACTGTAGCGAAGTCTTCAGAACCGATGTGCTCCTGTTCAACAGAGCGTTCGGCAGGTGTACCGCCAGAGTTCCCTTCAAACAAGATGTAATCTTCGCCTGTTTTAGGATCTTCAAAGAACCACGGATCACGGAATGCATAAGCAATGTCTCCCTGCTTACTTTGTTCCATTGTCTGGTAGTATTCGCCATCTGGCTCAAGAATCACTTCATGATCAGACCAGTTATTGAATTCGATTCCCTTATTTGAAGCATCCACATCAGCAGAAGCCTTTACGAGACGCTGCTCATAAGTTAGCTGTTCTTCGCCTTTGCGACCTGTTGCCGTATAGAAGAAATTAATCTCGCCATCTTCAATCATAGCTGAACCTGCCCATTGACGGGAACCTAGTGCCTGCTCTTCATTAAAAACGGTACCGCCAAGCTTCCAATCTTTCCCGTTCTTTGAAACGAAGTAGCGAATTTCAGCGATATCATGACGCTTACCAGGTAATACATCACTTGGAGCTGTTAGCGAGAAAATCACTTTATAACCGTTTAATGTTGCGATCGAACCATCTTTGTTACGTAGTGGCCACGTATCCCAGATATGGTACTCTGGCGCAATTTGTTCAAGGTCTTTTGTGTTAATTTCTGGAGCCGTATTATCTTTGTTTTGAACAATTTTAGATGCATCTTCTCTTGTCCAGTTCGATGTTTCACTCTCTGCTGCAAAGCTTGTTGCAGGGGCAAAACTTGAAAACAGGGTAGCGAATCCGAGAACGGAAGTCGCTACTGTTTTTGAAAACTTATTCATGTGGGTAAGTCTCCTTTAGTCTGGTTTCCCAGTTTTAGTGTGAAGGCATGATTTGGCCTGGCTTAAGTGCGCCAGTTACTTTTGTTTCATCACCATGAATCGAAAGTTTAAGCGTCGGAGCAAACGTACCGCCAAACTGAAGCTCACCGTTCTCATCACGATACTCGTTCACAAAGCTGATCACTGTACCATTCGGCATAACTGCGTGAGAGTATGTCATAAATGGATCATCTTCAGGGGTTGCTACAACAAGACCATTGCCGTTAAGTGGCTCGTAATCACCGCGAAGAGAATCATTCGTAAAGCCATAAAGACCATCAGGGCCCGTTAATCCAGGAGCGAACGTAAATTTATGTGTGATTGTAAAGAGGTAGTACTCTCCACCTTTAACAAGGATGTGTGGACGCTCAAGCTGCTGGTTGACACCATTTGCTTCAAGTAGTGGTGGAAGCAATTCAAAGTCTGTTAGATCTTCATTCTGTGCTTCAGCAATTCCAACGTTACCATTGTAATCTTCAGCGCCAGCTGGTACATTGTGAGTTTCACGGAAATCAGCATCACCAATGTTTTCTGGGTCTAGTGACTTATCGTCTCCTGCTGTATTTCCTTCAAAGATTAAGTATTCTTTTCCTGTTTTAGGATCCTGGAAGAACCATGGGTCACGGAATGAATAAATAATATTTCCTGTTTTTTGTTCTTGCGTTTCATAGTACTCACCGTCAGCTTCAGCAAGGATTTCATGCTCACCAAAGTTGCTTAGCTCAACAGATTTAGATTTCTTATCTGCTTCAATATCAAACGTTGTTTTCGCAAGACGTTGTTCAAATGTTGTTTGTTCTTCACCTTTACGTCCAGTTGCTGTATAGAAAAGGTGAACCTTATCATCGTCATCCATCATTGCTGATCCTGCCCATTGGCGAGCGCCTAGTGCATCTTCTGATTCATATGCAAGTCCGCCCATTTTCCAATCTTTTCCGTTCTTCGAGTAGAAGTAGCGAATTTGAGCTTCGTCGTGACGACCGCTCCATGTATATTCTTTAGAAGCTGTAAGAGCAAAGACAACCTGGTAACCATTTATCTGTGCAATCGATCCATCACGATTACGTAGTGGCCATGTGTCCCAAACCCAATAATCTGGAGCCACTTCATCCACGTTGTCGATGTTAGGTGCAGTGTTGTCTTTCGATAAATCATAACCCTGTGCATCTTGACGAGACCAAACTGCTGTCTCAGCTTCCTCAGCCGCATTCGTAGATAACGGCATGCCTGCAAATCCACTTACAAGCATAATTGTCGATAGTGCAATCCCCTTAAAAACAGAAGACTTTTTCACGTTCCCCATCTGCCACACTCCTCAAAATTTAGTAAAATGTTTCATTCGCCATAACTGTATGGAAAATATGTGAACCCGTCAACACGCCCGAAAAAGCAGAAATCTTGCAGGTCTTTAGATAGGAAAACCTTATTCTGTCAATCAAGAAAGCGGTTATCAACTGGTTATCGAAAAGGCTTTCATCGCAAAAATAAATAGTTCTTTAGAATCAGGAATCGATTCCACACAGAGGCATTTAGACCCACCTTATATGACAACCACTTAACTGCAATGTCATAATTTTAATATAAAAGTTAATGTCCTGATATTAAATCGCCTTAATTTCCCAATATAAATCGCGCGTTTCATGTGCAAATCTTCGTCTCTGGATTATAATAAAGACAACCTAACTAAGGAGGTTATACTTATGAAAAATACCATCGAATTACATAAAGATTCTTACCTGAAAGAACTAGAGGAATTTCTGAAAATCCAAAGCATTTCAGCCGTACCTGCCCATAAATCAGATGTTCAAAAAGGAGCTAAATGGGTAGCCAACTCTTTGGAAAAGACCGGCATGGAAAACATTGAAGTTATCGAAACAGACGGTCATCCGATCGTCTACGCTGATTGGCTTCATGCAGAAGGTAAACCAACGATTCTGATCTATGGCCATTATGATGTGCAGCCCGCTGATCCACTCGACCTCTGGGAAACGCCACCATTTGAACCTATTATCCGCGACAACAAAATCTATGCGCGCGGTGCAACAGATGATAAAGGTCAGCTGTTTATTCATATCAAGGCGATGGAACTCTTGATGCAAGAAGGTGGCAAGCTCCCCGTTAATGTGAAGTTCTGTATTGAAGGGGAAGAAGAAATTGCCAGCCCACACCTTGGACCTTTTATTGAAAAAAATACTGAGAAACTTTCTGCTGACGCTGTTGTGATTTCAGATACTTCCTTTATTAAAGAAGGCTTACCTGCGATTTGTACATCTTTACGTGGGGCCCTTGCGATGGAGGTGAAGGTGAAAACAGCGAATACGGATCTCCATTCTGGCGTGTACGGCGGTGGGGTTCCAAACGCAGTTCATTCCCTTGTTCGTCTACTCGATAGTCTTCACAGCGAAGATGGCGCCATTACCGTGGATGGATTTTACGAAGGTGTGCCAGAACTTACAGAGGAATTGAAAGAAGAAATCGCTCAGATTCCGTCCGATGATGAAGGAATGAAGCAAGAGCTCGGATTAACTTCTTTATTTGGAGAAAAAGGATTCACTTTCAAGGAACAGACGGGTATTCGTCCAACGCTTGAATTGAACGGGATTTCAGGAGGATACCAGGGTGACGGCATTAAGACAATCGTCCCCTCAGAAGCCACAGGTAAAATTAGCTGTCGTCTCGTCGGAGATCAAGATCCACAACAAATTTATGAACGTATCGAAAAACACCTTCTTGATCATCAACCAGTCGGTACAACCATAACCATAAATCAATTTATTCAGGCCCGTCCCGTCTCGCTTGATTCAAACGATCCGATGATTCAAAAAGCGGCTGATGCTTATGAAAAGGTATATGGCGTGCGTGCTCTCTTTCCTAAAGAGGGTGGATCGATTCCAATCGTTGAAGTATTTGCTCGTGTTCTTGAAGCGCCTGTTGTGCTCATGGGCTTCGGACTCCCATCAGAAAATTTACATGCGCCTAATGAACATTTTCATATTGATAATTTCACAAAAGGCATCGAAACCGTTTGTACTTATTTCAAGTCACTTTCATAGTGGCTTTTCATACGCTATCGTCAAACTTATGTTCATGCCACGTTTAAATACACTAGTATTACTATAATGATTTTAAAATAAGCGGCACCTTCCTCCCTTACGCAGGAGTTGAGATGCCGCTTATGTTCATTCTTAACTTAGTTAATTTTCGCCAAGGTCATCAGGATCTCCGTCTTTTAAATTGACCAACTAGATAAGCGGTAGTGTAATCCAAAAGGTGTGAGTCTCTCCCTCTGACTTTAATCCAATCTGCCCTTGATGGTGTACAATAATTTCTTTGGATATCGCAAGTCCAAGTCCTGTTCCGCCTGTATTATCTCTTTCGCGTGAAGAATTTGCACGATAGAACCTTTCAAAAATTCTATCTTTTTCTTGAATAGGAATTGCTTGTCCAGGACCGGAGATCGATAGCCTATAGTGACTTTCTACTAATTCTCCTTTTATCATTATTGGTCCTGTTCCTTGATAGTATCTAATTGCATTATCAATTAAATTACTGATCACCTGCGAAATCCCCTCAGTAGAAACATTCACTGCACCAGATTCAGTCTGTACCTCCACGTTAATTCCTGCATTTTCTAATGACCAACGAAACATTGCAACCGATTGATGTATTAGAAATTGCATATCGATTGGTTCTTTCTCGGTATACGTCTGTTTAGATAGATAATCCCATTCCTTCACTTGTTCAAGCTGTTCCACCATGTGAATAAGTCGTTCCGATTCCTTCTGAAGAGAATGGTATATTTGTTGATCTCCTTCAATCACACCATTTTTCAAAGCGCCCAAATAACCGTTCAAATTAGCTAATGGGGTACGAAATTCATGTGAAAAATCCAAAACCAGCTCTTTTCTATGTTGTTGCATCTCTTTTAATTGTTTCACCAGATCATTAAAATGACCAATTAATTCTCCAACTTCATCTCTCGTATTCACAATAATGGGGTTGGGATAATGACCTGCTTTCATTCTTTTCGTTGATTCAATTAGCTCTTTTAACGGTCGTATGATTTCCTTTACCAAGCGATAATGTATTAAACTTCCAATTAAAATGGCAGCTATACTAAATATCCATAAATATTGAAAAAGAATGGAGTTAAATAGTTGTTGTTTCTGGTCATTCCACGATCCCAATCCATTAGCCAAAGAACAGGCAGTATGATAGATCGCCCAACTGCTTAATGCGATAAATATACCAACGACAATGACATTAACAAATGTCAGACGTAATAAAAGTTTATTTGGAAGGAAGGTCTTTGCTCGTTTATTATTCCACAACAAATTTATACCCCATTCCTCGAACTGTTTGAATACGTTCAGGAATACCAGGATTAACCTCAATTTTCGCTCGTAGTTTCTTAATATGGGCATCAATCGTCCGATCCATAACCGTTTTATCGACATAGGGGTATAATTGTAAAATCAAATCTTCTCTTGATCTAACAACATTTGGGTTTTCCATAAAATGATAGAGTAGATTGAATTCGTGTTTTGTTAAGTTTATCTGTTTATCGTAAAGAAATACCTCACCGTTTCGAGGTTTGATACATAACCCTTTGTAAGTGACTTTTTGACAAAACTGTCCCGTACGTCGCAAAACGGCCTCAACGTGAGCAAGAAGTTCTTCTGGATCGAACGGCTTCGTCAAATAATCATCTGCTCCTATTTTTAATCCCTTGATTTTATCCTCTGTTCGCGCTTTGGCTGATAGCATAATAATCGAAACCTCATTCCGTTCTTGCTCCCGTACCCACTTGCAAAATTCCTCACCAGGTAAAAGGGGTAACATTAAATCAAGAACGACTAGACACGGGTGGTGTTCTAAGAAAACATTTTTCGCTAATTCACCGTTTGCAGCTTCTACTACCTCATAGCCAGCATTTTTCAGATAGATCGCGATAAGGTTTCGAATCATTTGATCATCTTCTACGACTAAAATTGTCTGTTTCACCAAACTCACCTCTTGGCTATTGTACTATATGAAAGACTATTTCATCTTTTCATATTCCTGTATCATGAGGTCATAATTTAATGCACCCATTGCAACGAATTGGATTCGACCATTTGAATCGATCATATATGAAGTTGGATATGCACTCACTTGATACGTATTAGAAACATCAGAATTCACATCCATCACAACTGGAAAGGTCATTTCGAATTCTTTTACAAATTCTTCCACTCCTTCAGTGCTCTCTTCTGTTTCTGTGAGGTTTACGGCTAAGATCTCGACATCTTTTTTCTCGTACAGTTTTTGAAAATCAGGAATTTCTGCTCTACAAGGAGGACACCAGGTAGCCCAGAAGTTCACGATTACTCGCTTCCCTCTATAATCAGATAATTGCACCGCTTCTCCATTTAACGTTTGCAGTTTGAAGTTAGGAGCAATCTGCCCTTTATTTATCCCAACATCATTTGATTCTACTAAATCATCACCTTCAACCGCTTGAGTTGAAAATTGAGAGTCGGCTACCTGATCACTACTGCTATTTTCTCCTTCAGCGTCATCAGTAGAGCTAGTAGAATCATATACCGCCCAACCAACCATACCTATAACAACGATAATAAGAAGTGTTCTTCTCATTCCTCATCCCCCTTTATCCTAATTCTGATAACCATGTATTTTGTACTAAATCAAGCAGAAAGCCGGTTATTCGCGGCAATAGCCCAAAAAATAATACCATTCCCATAAGAATCATGATCACAGCACCGAACTTCATAATGACCTCACTATGTCGAACGATCCATCTGGTAGAACCGAGAAAGAATGTTAAAACAATAAAAGGTAGAGAAAATCCAATTACATACATCACCGTATAAACGATGCCATGCCCTGGATTACTTGCTGCCAATAATAGAATTGATCCAAAAATAGGGCCGATACAAGGAGTCCAACCAGCAGCAAAACCAAGCCCTACAAAAAAAGTGCCCAGGTATCCAACCGGTTTTTTAGAGTAGCGAATACGTCTTTCTTTCATTAAAGCTGGAATCGTTATCCATCCTGCAACAAAAAATCCCATGAGGATAATAAAAATTCCCGCAAAACGCTGAATTAATAAACCAGAGTCACCTAGTAATAAGTTTTGAACCCATTGACCTAATAATGATGCACTAGCACCTAAACTAATAAAGACAAGTGATACCCCTAATAAGAAAAATAACGAATGGCTCATTAATTGACTACGAATCTTCGAATTCTTATTTCCTTGCAACTCATTCACACTTATTCCAGTTATGTACGACAGGTAGGCTGGAAAAATTGGTAATACACAGGGAGATAAAAAAGATAAAGCTCCTGCTCCCATTGCGAGGAACAGACCTACAAGTAGAGCTGTATCTGCTTCAATTCCTACCACGTCTTTCCCTCCTTCTCTTATTTATGATGATGAACATACTAATTAAGTAATATAATCCAACAAACCATGGAGTGATTATATAACCAAACAAAGTTACTATTGGTTGAATGAAATCTAGTAACACCATTCCTCCTGACCACGCCGTTATCGTCACGATGAGTAGCGTAGAGGATGCTATTTTTTCCCGCAAGCTAATGAATAAGACGAGGAGAAAACCAACAACAATTAAGGTTTCATAAGTATAGGCATTACTATTCCAAAACATTTGGATAAATTCATATGCAAATGTCATTACTAATAAAACAAATACAAGAGATTCTATAAAGTGGGGCTTGTTTTTAGACGGGTACTTGGATTTCAAGAGATTGACAAGTGTACTAAGTAGAATCGCAAAATAAAAAGCATGTGAATTACTCGGGTAAGCTAATATTGCCAGTGGATCTTTAATAAACAGAGAAAAATTCAAAATAATTTTCCCCATCCAAATGTAGAGAATAAAATTAATCAGTTGTGACACGATTTCTTCGATATGTTCTCTTCTCTTTTGCTTCGATAGATCACTTATCACATAGAAGGTTCCAAGTCCGATCATTAGACTTAAACTAAAGATGCCAATTGATATTAATTTGCTTGCATTCACCATCCGTCGTTCCTCCATTTAACTGTATCTAAGAATTTAGTATAAGTAGGTTATATGAAAATTTGATGAAATTATTTCACCGTTAGGATAAACGCCCATATTCGTTGTATGGATTTTAGTAACTCTATGATAAGCTATAAAGAATCTAGTCTATCTTTCTTTTCTGTATGCGAACACGATTTGAAACTGAAAGGAGACCAAGGATCATGTTTAAAAAAATATTAAAACGAGTCGAAAAACAAATCAAGAAGTCGAGTGGGAGTAGCCACAAAAGAAAACATTATCATAGAAGCAGCTCAAGCGGGCGGAAACATTCGCCTTATGGCGGCAGTCATCGTTATAAGCGTAAAGGCTCAAGTAGTAGTAGCTAATAATAAAACCAGCACCTGGTTAATTGATCAGGTGCTGGTTTTATTATTAGGAATGATACTTATTGTTTTATGAAGGTGATCGCGAACCTGATCGATACTTTCAAATCTAGTCTCAATCTGTAGCAGTCGCTTTATGAAATGTTCCGTAGCGGGATGAATGGTTAGTTCTTCTGTCCATGGACGGTCTTTTCTACTGATGGGATCGTAAGAAGAGTAAAGCAAGAAGAGTAGAAAATCACCTAGATCGTATAAATCCTTTTGAATGAGCTCAAGCGCCTCCTGATCTGACTTATCTTTCAATGAGACTGCTAATCCAAAATCAATAACATAAATCTGAGCGTTTTTCACCATCACATTCGGTATTCGTAGATCACCATGAGTTATTCCGTGCGTATGTAGATAAACGACACTCTCAATCAAACCTTTAAGAAACTCCAGAGATTCCAGTTCATTGAATTGATTGTACTGATCAAACAGGACGTCTTCTAGATTCACACCCTCAATGTAGTCCATTACTAAAAATTGATTCCTGTTAAAATGAAAAGCATCATGAAGCTTAGGAATACTAATATGGTCTAAAGAAGCCAGTATCTCTGCCTCCATTTGATAGAAAGAAGTGTCACTGTTTTTCAGTTTACTTGGACGTATTTGCTTTACGACACATCGCTCTCTCGTTTTTTTATTTTTACAGAGATAAGTTATTCCGTAACTTCCCATCCCAATAACACGCTTCACGTCATATTGATTAGCAATAAGAAACTGCGGCTTGTAGGGTCGATCGATAAAAAAACGATAAAGGTGTTTCAATCGCCTTCTCCAGTTATTCATACCTTACCCCATTAAAAGAAGCAGCCATTTGGATCAGCTGCTCTTGTTGTTTTTTATGTGAGATGAATAAGAATCTAAACTCTTACCATCATATCTTCGTATGTTTGATCTTTTGGAAGCACTTCTACCAGTATTTTTCTTACGCGACGCTCTTCAACTTGTTCGACGATAATTTTAAGATTTTCATAATAGAAGGAATCCCCGTTACTAGGAACTGTTCCGAGATTCTCAATGACCCATCCACCTATCGTGTGATAAGAACTTTCAGGTGTAGCCGCCTCCATTAAATCGAAGAAATCATCTAGCTGAAATTGAGCATCAAAACGATAGTTGCTATCAGAGATTCGCTGCATCGTACTGAATTTCTCATCTTGCTCATCCCAGATTTCTCCCACAATCTCTTCTAGTACGTCTTCTAATGTAACGATTCCTGACGTACCACCAAATTCATCTAGCACAATGGCCATGTGTACCTTTTCCTTTTGCAATTTTGGTAACAGAGTGGAAATCTTCATTGATTCTACCACAAACAGAGGCTCTCGAATTAATTCTTTAATATCAACAGTTTGATACTTAATCAAGTGAGTAAAAAATTCTTTCTCCGTTAAAATCCCAATAATATTATCAATACTATCTTGATAGACAGGTATTCTTGAAAACCTCTCTTCAAAGAAGATTTCTTTCATTTCTTCTACGGATTGATCAATATCAATGGCCACAATGTCAATTCGCGGTGTTAAAACCTCACCTGCAAGCGTATCATCAAAATCCATCGATCGATGAATGAGGTCTCTTTCCTCTTTATCGATGACCCCTTCTTCTTCACTAATGTCTAACATTACTTTTAACTCTTCTTCTGTAACAGATGGCATTGTGCTGTTTTTCGCAAAAAGACTTGATACCCACACTTTCAATTTAACAAAAAAGAAATTGAGAGGTGCAAGCAGCTTAATGAGAACATATAACACCGTTGCGATCATTAATGAATAAGATTCTGCGTGTTCCTTTGCTAACGATTTAGGAAGTATTTCACCAAAGATCAAGACTAAAATAGTCATGAACACCGTACTAATCACGAGGCCAGCATTCCCGCCAAATATTTCAGTTGCTACAGCAGCTGAAATACTAGCAGCAGCAATATTGACTATATTGTTTCCGATAAGAATCGTTGATAAGGCTTTATCAAAGTTCTCAGCAATGGCTAAAGCTCTTTTACTTCCACGCCTTCCTTCATCTGCGAAATTTCTTAACCTAATCTTGTTAACACTCGAATAGGCTGTTTCAGCTGATGAGAAAAAAGCAGATAACAGTAATAAGGAACCTAATAAAAGAATCGAATCCAGTGGTATATCATTCAAAAAATTTCACTCTCCTGAGTTGTTGTTTATCCTAACTTTTTTAAAATTGCATTTCTACTTTTCACCCGGTCAAGTTGAGTAAAGAAGTAACGATTGAATAAGTGCGACAGTTTGAGGCGAAAGATTTTTCTTAATCTTCGTTTGAGCTTCTTCATCTAATTTCTCAACATTTTCGTAAATGTCCTTTAATTCTGCCCCTAAATATTCCATTTTATCAATTACTTGTTTCACCTGACTATGAATCATTTCTGTATCAACTTGACTAGACTTTTTTACCGTTAGACGTTGTTGGATTTGATTTAACGTCATTTGCATTTCTTTGCATTGTTCAATGAATTTAATATCATCAATCGCATCTGCCCCATAGAAGCGATAATTCGTTTCCGAGCGCTCACACTGCAATAATCCCATTTTGGTATAATAGTCAACTGTCCGTTTCGAAACATGGCACAATTCAGCTAACTCCCCTATTTTTAACAACACCCCAAGATTGATCACCTCACCATCATTTTAAGTTAAAATGCGTGAACTGTACAGTAGAACGTTATACTTCCTCTTCGTTTTTTGATCCGTTCACTGTGTTATAAGGGTATTGATGAAAAAACAGCGTGATTGTGAACTTAAAAAGAGCTGCGAATACATCAATGATTCGCAGCTCTTTTCATTTAAACACTAGATATCCTTTTTTCACTCTTTTTCCGTGAGAAGGGTGCTCCAACCACTTGATATGCTGAAGTTTCTCTTCCAATTTCGCGGCAATTTTCCATTCAATTCGATGCATCATTGTTCTCGCCTTATATGGAGAGATGTCAAATTGATTCGCTGCTTCATGATAAGGAGAATATTTTTTTAGAAGGTTCAGGTATTGATCGGGTGTTGCAGCCGCTTCAATCAACCTTACTTCTAATTCATCAATGAACTGATAGAGGGCTTTCTCCTTCTCCGGGAGTTTTGCCACGATATCACGAACGAGCATCTTCAATAAATATTCATTGCACTCCATTCATCTTCCCCTACCCTTTTACCAGCTTGACTTCTTCACTCCAGGGATCTGCCCCTTATGAGCATATTCACGAAACGCAATCCTAGACATTTTAAATTTTCGTAAGTACCCCTTCGGACGACCAGTCACTTCACAGCGATTATTTAACCGAGTTGGTGAAGAATCACGTGGCAATTTACGCATAGCTTCATAATCACCTTTCGCTTTCAACTCCTGACGAAGCTCAGCATATTTCAAGACGAGCTCCTGACGCTTTTGTTCTTTTACTACTTTCGACTTCTTAGCCAAATAAATGCATTCCTTTCTCTATTATAATCGTTGCGATTTGAGCACTAAGCAGTTATCCACAACTTATAATGATCAATCACTTTTCATAAATCGTAATAATTACGTTTTGTATTATAAGCCTCTATTCGTTATAACGCAAGAAAGAGAACTTCGGAAGAGATTACCTTTTGTTTAAGCCCTTCCTTTCACGTTCATCTTGTTTTCTTGATTTACTTCTTCCCATATGTAAAGCAAGCTTATTAATGAATCCTAAAATAAGGCCAATTCCAGTAAACAAATATAAGATAGTAAAAATCTTACCAAAATCGGTTTGTGGACTAAAATCACCAAAGCCTACGGTCGTTAGAGTAACAACACTAAAATACAGCGAATCTAACACAGACCAACTCTCTACCGTGTGATAGAAAATCGTTCCTGAGACGAGGGTGATCGTTGTTAAAAAGAATAGCACCTGAAATTCTTTATCTTTAATAGCCCACCATAATGCGGATAGCATTCTCTTTAACGTCAGAAGAAAGGAAATCATATAAACCTCCTGTTGAATGAAGGTCTATCACAGACAGCGATAGCCTAAAACTGATTTTAGCATATCACTACTTATAAACGAGACTACCGATTTATTATTTTTCGGCTCTTTCCCTGAAATTTTCTAAGCTGAAAGGGAATGATGATAGATATGTCTAATACCTATTAGATAGGAGTGTGGTGAAATGACAGAGAAAGATTGGCTCACACATGCCATTCAGTTAGCATCAAAAAGTGTTACAGATTATCGTGGTGGTCCATTTGGGGCTATCGTTGTAAAAGATGGCGTTGTGATTGGGGAAGGGTTCAATCAAGTGACAAGCGACCACGATCCAACTGCTCATGCAGAAGTTGTCGCTATTCGAAACGCCTGCCAAAAACTCGGGACGCATCAGCTTGACGGCTGTGTCATTTACGCAAGCTGTGAACCATGTCCAATGTGCCTTGGCGCCATTTACTGGTCACGGCCTGATCGCGTTTACTTCGCAGCTTCAAGACACGAAGCTGCCGATGCCGGATTTGATGATGCTGTCATCTATGATGAAATCGAGAAAAAACCTGAACATAGAACCATCCCGTTCCATCATATTGAGATGAAAGAAAAGAACGAGCCTTTTCAAAACTGGCAAAAACATGGCGAACGAGTAGAATACTAAAGAAGGATGTGCGTTGGCACATCCTTCTTTTCATAAACGAACTTCTAAAATTTTTCCATTTTCTTTTCATTTACTTTATCGATTTTTAACTTCACTTTCATTGGTGTTACATCAAGGGAAACGTTAATCGCCGCATAAGATTCTTCGCCGTTGATTTTCCCCCAGTACCCTTTCGTTTGTCTCGTTTCTGAGAAGACAAGCTTAAACCCTTCTCCTCTCTTGTCGCCAGTCAGTTCATAAGCGAGGCCGATCGCTTCATTGGAGTCACTATCAACGAGATCATACGTAAGAACTTGTTTTAGTGCATCTTCACCAAAAATCCCTGTATTCGTAGCGCTTTCCGGATAATAAGGTAGTTCGATAAGCGGTTTGTCCTCGTTGATCTCATACGTTTTTGATTCCCAGAAATACCGATCTCCTTTTTCAATGTAGCTAATGTTCACATCTTTCATCGCCGTCGGAAAATCTGTTGTTTTCTTAGCATTAGAAAGATCAACGACGACAAGCCCACTTTCTCCAACAACTTCAATTGATTGATCGTCATTATGAACAATCATTGCACTGTTTTCGTCAATACCGTAGCCCATTTCGTTACCAGCATCCCATGCCCCAACGATTAGTCGCCCAAAGCGGCCACGCTTCACAAAGTGCTGATCAACCGTACCCCCCTCAAAGAAACCAAGCCCTTGTGTAAGGAAAACGCGATTGTCATCAGCATCACCATAGTTATCTTCATAGGTGACCCCTTCATTTAGCGCACCAGAGCTTGTCCCTGCGCCAATCATCGGATCACTCATAATCGCTGCCCCAGCACTAGAACCACCTAAAACGGCACCATCTTGATAGGTCTCTCTGATTGAAGCTAAGACAGGAGTGTCCTCCCCATCATTTATAAGAGTCTTCGTATAATCTAACTGATTCCCCCCTACAAACCAAATTGCATCATACTTCTTCACTTTGTCAGCAAGATCTTCATTGTATGCACCATCATTCCACTTCGATTCATCTTCTTCTGTAGACGGATCATCACTTACAGCAATAGGTAGAATATCAATATTCTCCTCACTAACACCATAGCGTACGAAGTCTGCTTTGTAAGAAGATGCACTTTCTATTGGCGTTGCACTGGCAGTTGGCATAATGCCAATTTTCAATTTATCCTTTGTCTTGTTTCGATAATCCATCCCTAATGAAAGAAACGAGTCATATACTTCTTCATTATCCGGGCTTAAAGCCCCTCCTACTATTACCAGTGATCCTTTTGTTTCATTTGCGCCAGTGGCATTCGTTTCCAACTGCTTCCCTAGGATGACTAACACCATACAAACTGCGAGCATTGCTGTAACAGCGATAACATGCTTCCATTTTCCCAACTTCCACACTCCCTTTTTCATTGTTATCAAACTATTATGCAAGTTTCATTCCAACTGAGGAACACCGTAATGTAAAGGCCAGTTTCTTTTGGTCACGTTTATCTGGTTGTTTAACCGACCCAAAAACAACCTAAAAAATGAGCAAATTCCTTATAGGAAAATGCTCATCATGTATGTTACCGCCATATTGCTAAAATAGCCTATGGTTATTCCTTATTAGGATTATTCAGCACCTTAGAGGCACTCTTTGAACTAACTCTCTGGAGCATATATTCAAGCAAGAAAAGATAATCCTCCTGATTGCCTGTGTTTTTAGCAAGATCGGACAGTTGCTCTAAAATATACAAACAATCATTTTCATACAGACTATAGTTATCAAATCCTAAAATCGTCTGGCGGGCAAATTCCCATAGATCTTCGTGTACATCCTTATCCAACGTTTTACTTAGAAGGGAGATCATCGTTAAAAGCTCCGTCATCACTGTAGAATTTTGATTTGCATACTCACGAATAGATGCGAATCCCTTATGAAGGTAATAAGGAAAATTCTTTTGATTTAAGATAACGCGAAGCTCCTCTTCCTGATCGAAAAGATAGGGAGAAAAGTTCGTAGACTGTCCAATGCTTTTCAACAAATCAGCAATTTGATGAATTGTATTCGTAACCGTAAGCGGGTCATTATGGCCTAAAGCCTTGATCGCTACTTCGGCAAGCTTCATTAATCCATACTCCAAATCTTGAATTTCTGTACGTTTTACTCCGATCTCAATAGACTTAACGTAGCGTTCAGGATTTATGCTTTGTCCATATTCCCAATAAGTAAGTAGCGGCGTTCCTTCTACTACAAATTCGCCAATTCTAACATCAAACCTTAAAAGGCAGTTGTCTTTATTCGCTTGTTTAATAAGTTTCGCAAAGTCAGCGACTTGAAAATAACCAGATTGACTTGTTTTCATTACCTTTCCATCAGACTCAAGAGGAAGAGATTCACTTTCCACTTCCTTCTCAAGATGGTAAGAGTTTAATTCTTTTTCTAGGGAAGCCTGCACGGATTTCGACTTAACATTCATATTAAAACTGATGTTATGAACTTGCATCCAGGTTGCTGTATGGTTGATAAAATAAATAAAGGTTACCGCAGCTGTAATAGCTGTCAGAATGGATAATACCGGTGTCGCAACAACGTATTCCTCTTCCCCATGTGTCACATATAAAAAGTTTAAGAGTACATAAATAAAACTTCCATTAAAGATACCAAGTACGTGTTGGGTTGCCCGGTCACTGACGAAGTTTACTAGCATTTTGGAAGAGAACTGACCGCTAAACGTCGTGAGTGCGACGAGCAAAGAGTTAAGTGTAAAGGCACTTAACGTTAGCACCCCTCCAACGAGTGCACTTAGAAGCACCTGCAGTGTCTGTCCACTGAAACCGATCCCGATCGGTAAATATAAGCTAACATCCACCACATAATCGAGATAATAGGTAAAAGCAGAAAGAGCGATCGCTCCAACAATATACCAAAACGGCATAAACCAAATGGTTGAGTTCAATTCGCTTTTCCGCTGTCGCCTCGACATTTTTAAATATTTCTTTATATAGTAAATGAACCCCATAGTAGCCACCGTTCCTCAAAGTTTTAAATACTTCTTCTTACTACCCTGGAAAGAAGTAAACAAACCTTTTTTTAATGTTTCCATTTAATTTGGAGATTATCAAGACTAGCGGCTGCTTCGTTAATCACAATCGACAGTTTATAATTCACGTGCTCATTTAATTGAACAAGAAATTCATCAAGTTCTTTATTGGAAGGAAAACGACATTCTAGCAAATAACATCCATCACCACTGATTTTATAGTTTTTGAGAACATATTCTTCTTTTGTCTTGATATAAGAAAGATATGTGGTGTGAGGAATGTTTCGGGTGTAGATCGTCAGAAAACAGTGCACAGCGTAACCCATTTTCGACTTATCTACTTTAATTGAGTAACCTTCTATAATACCTTCTTCTTCTAATCTCAACACTCGAGATGAAGCGGCCTGACCCGTTAAATGAACTTTTTCACCAAGCTCTTTCATTGTGATGCGACCGTTCTTCGTTAATTCTTTAATAATCCGTAGGTCCGTTTGATCGATCATTCCATCAACTCCTTTCACAATTCAAGTATCTTATCTTAAAGACTTGAATTCATCTATGTATTCCTTGTCCACATCTATATTATCCTATAAGAGACCCAGATCAAAAGGAGGAAGATACAATGAAAATTCAATTTGTTCGTAACGCAACAATCGTTCTTCATTATGCTGATAAAAAATTTCTAATTGATCCATTCCTATCTGATAAAGGAGCAATGCCGCCTTTCCCAAACACAGCAAACCAGCACCTTTCAAACCCTACTGTCGATTTACCAACATCAATCAATGAAATCGTTGATGTTGACGCAGTGATCGTCACTCACCTGCATCCTGACCACTTTGACGAGAAAGCGAAACAGGTTCTTCCAAAAGAGATCCTGATCTATGCGCAAAACCAAGAAGATGTCGAAGTGATAAAAGAAGAAGGTTTTCCAAACGTCGTTTCCCTTGAGATAGAATCCTCTTTTGCAGATGTTACTATATCACGTACAGACGGGAAGCACGGAGCAGGTGAAATTTTAAAGCAGACGGGAAAAGTATCCGGACTATCATTTTCACATCCAAATGAAAAAACCGTTTATATTGCTGGAGATACTCTTTTCAACGAAGATGTTCAAGAAGCGATTCAGAAACATAAACCAGAAATCATTGTAGTGAATGCTGGTGCTGCCCAATTTCTTGAAGGTGGTCCCATTACAATGACAAAAGAAAACGTCGTGCAAACGTATCAAGAAGCGCCAGATGCAACGATCATTGCCGTGCATATGGAGTCACTCAATCACTGTCTGTTAACACGGGACGAATTAAAGCAATTCATCAAAGAAAAAGATCTTCTTAATAAAGTTCTCATTCCTGACGACGGTCAAACCCTGTCATTTTAAAGCACAAACCCGCAGCATATGCGGGTTTATTTCTTTTTTTCGCTCCTAAATAACTCCTATCTGAAAAATCCATTACATATTCGAACAATCCATTTCATAAGCATAGAGATGTATCAAATTCGCTTAGGGAGGGGATTGCGATGTCTGAAAAAAATTCAACGAAGGAAGAAAACCTCGTAAAGAAGACATCTAAAGCCGCAAGTGATCTTGTGAATAAATCCGCTGACACAGCGAACGATATTGTAAAGTCAGTAAGCGGAGAAGGTGGCCTTGTTGGTAAAGCCGCTGATGCTTCCACTGACTTTGTCAAAAATGTAAGTAAAACAGGGAATAAAGTAGTTGGAAAGTCAGTGGATACGGCTTCAAATATTATGAAAGGCGCATCTAAAAAAGTATTTGGAAAGAAAAAAGAGAAAGAGTAAGAATAAATACGAAAAGGACTCCATATTGGAGTCCTTTTCGCTTATCTTGCTAATCATTAATAAGTTAACTTAGTTTTTTTGTAACTTCCTTTGCAACCATTGTGGTAGATTGAGGATTTTGACCAGTAATTAAATTTCCATCAATCTGCATATGCTCAGCCCAGTTCTCTTTCGTCACAACATTGGCACCTAGTAAACGAAGGCGTGATTCAAGCAAGAAAGGCATGAATTGATCAAGAGTTGTCTCTCTTTCTTCATCGTCTGTGAACGCCGTCATTGTTTTACCTGAAACTAATGGCGTACCATCAGAGAGAGTAACACCAACAAGCCCAGCAGGACCATGGCAGACAGAAGCAACAATTTTGTTGGACTCATAAAATTCACGAATCAAGTGCTGGAGCTTATCATTTTCTGGAAGATCGAACATTGTGCCATGTCCACCAGGCATAAAGATCGCATCAAAAGTAGATGCACCAACAATTTTTTCTAGCTTCTCTGTATCTTCAAGGTATTTCGCAGTATCTAGAATTTTTTGAGGTGTTTCTCCACCTTCAAGACTCCGTTCATCAACAGGCGCTTTTCCGCCAAGAGGACTTGCCACTGTGATTTGATAACCACGCTTTTCAAATTCGACATACGCTTCCCCAAACTCCGATAACCATAAACCTGTTTTATGTCCTTCATTCATTGTATCTGCGGTTGTAACAACCATTAATATACGTTTGCTCATGACTGTTCCTCCTACTGTAATTATGAACTTTACAGTTAAGATCATAAGCTGTTCTTAAAGGGAAATCAAACAAAATGACTTCGACTGATAAAAATTACATAAAACTCCACCTTTATAGGAAGGTTAATCAACAAAAAGGCAAGGTGAGTAAAGTGAAAAAAGTTGCGATTGTTGCGATCATCAGCTTTATTTTCTTCAACTTCAATCTTCTTGAAGTCAAGGCAGAAGCACTTCCAGAAAACTACGGTGCAAAAGGAGCATTACAAGACTCTTCTATTACGCTTGAAGAAGCATTAACTTATGCATTGGAAGATGAATACCTCGCTCAGGCGCGATACGATGACATTATTAAAGAATATGGCGAGATTAGACCCTTTACGCAAATAAAAGTGGCAGAACAAAGGCACATCACTGCACTTCTTCCCTTATTTACAAGGTACAACATTAGCGTTCCAGAAAATAAGGCTAGTCAGTATACAACAACACCAAAAACGCTCAAAGAAGCGTTCGAAGCTGGCGTACAAGGAGAAATTGATAACATTGCCATGTACCAAAAATTAGCTAATTTGCCTGATCTGCCGCAGGATGTACAATCCGTCATGGTCAGGCTTGGAGACGCTTCAAAAAACCATCTGGCTGCATTCAAGCAAGGCTTAAGTCAGTATCAATGAATAAACGATCCCCCTCACTTAGAAATGAGGGGGATCGCTTCGTTCCGATTCTATTCAAATGTTCCTTTTACAAGACACTCTTGTGCTTCAACCATCTTCCGTCCTCTCGCAAAAACAGTATCAATCTGAAAATCCGAGTCTACGATCACAAGGTCCGCATCTTTCTCCACCGCAATCTCACCTTTTTGACTTAACTTCAATAGCGATGCCGGATTTTTCGTTATCACTTTAATCGCATCCGAAATCGGTACGCCATCTTCAACAATAGCATCTCGCACTTCTTTATAAAGTGAAGCCACAGAACCGATCTGTAGCCCTTCAAACTCACCTGAAGCATTAAAAGCAGGTAAACTTGCTTGTCCGTCTGATGTAAACGTAATCCGCTCAACGGGAACACCAGCCTCAAGAGCACGCTTCAACCCCGTACTGCATTTCACTTCGCCTTCTTCAAGAAATTGAGGAATGGTACTTGTCGTGAAATCAATGTTCCCACCTTTTTTCGCATAGGCGACCCCGGCTTCGAAAAGTTCTTCTGTCCGATTGATATGCGTTGGGTGAAACGTCTTAATCGGGATATCCGTCGTCTCCACCACTTGCTCAAGGAGCGATAGTTTAGACGGACTGTCCCCAAGATGAATATTGACGATGCCCGCTTTTCCAGAAAGCATTCCACCAATTCTTGCAGCCGAAGCGATCTTGGCCATTTCTTCTACCGTTGGCTGAGAAGAGCGATGATCACTAATCGCAATCTCTCCCGCTCCGATCACGCGATCAATCAGGATAATGTCATCCTCAATTTTTCCAGTTAACGTTTTTACCGGTACTTGATAACTTCCTGTATGCACATAGCACGTAATGCCTTCTTCTTCTAGTCCTCGCGCTTTTGCAATGAGGTCAGGCATTGTACGTGTTGTGCCATCTGTTCCAATCACTCCAACAATCGTCGTTACCCCAGCACTCGTCGCTTTCGATAACGTTAATTCCGGTGTCCTTGTTCGATAACTTCCTTCACCGCCACCACCTGTAATGTGAACGTGAGAGTCAATGAATCCCGGAAAGATCATCTTCCCAATCGCATCGATTACTTCATGTGGAATCGAATCAGGTAGTTTAATTTGATCCTCAATCATCGCGATTTTATCAAACGCGATTAGCATATCTTTCTTACCTATATGATCCGGCGCATAAATCTCGGCATTTCTTATGACTGTAAACATTGTCTTTCCTCCAAACGGTTGTTACTGGAAGTTCATGAGCGAAGCTGTAATCACAAAGACAGACGCGAGAACAAACAGCACAATTTGAAACTTAATAATAAATTTAAACCACGTACCCCAATCCATTCTAGCTGCACCAAGTGTACCCATTAGCGCCGCTGATGTAGGAACAATAATGTTTGTCAGTCCGTCCCCTAGCTGGAAAGCTAGAACAGCAACCTGACGCGTAACCCCTGCAATATCAGAGAGTGGGGCCATAAGAGGCATTGTGAGGGCCGCTTGCCCACTTCCAGAAACGACAAAGAAATTAAAGACAGACTGGAAGACAAACATAAACCACGCTGATAGCGCAGCTGGAAAATCATCAACTAAATTTCCTGCACTATATAACATTGTATTTAATACAGAAGGTTCACCAGCAGCATCGCCACCAAGAATAATCACAATTCCTTTGGCCATCCCAACGATTAACGCGGCCGGAAGCAAATCTTTTGCACCGTCTGTAAAGCCCTCTGCAATATCATTTACTGTCATGCCATTTAACTTAAAGATCACAGCAATCACACCAGCAATGATCCCAATTGTAAAGAACTGTGTTGCAATCTCCGGAATGTAATAAGCATGTTCAATAACACCCCATATAATCCAGCCAATTCCTGCTACAAGGGTGAGGACAACAAGTCCATGGCCAAGCGTAAATTTGGTAGCTAGGTCTTGATTCTGATTGTACTCCCTAAAGTAGCGATTCGCATCTGTACTAAGCGATTTCCTTGGATCCTTACGAACACCATTCGCATACCACATTGTGTACGCAATACCTATAATCGTAAAAACTCCCCACATTACCATTCGGAATGGTGACCCTGACAAAACTGGAATGCCGGATACTCCCTGAGCAATCGCTACGCTAAACGGGTTCATCCACGAAGTGGCAAATCCAATTTGTGTTGCAACATACGTTATCATTACCCCTGTAATAGCGTCATACCCGAGAGCTACGACAAGTGGTATGAGTATCATCGCAAAGGCAATCGCCTCTTCCCCCATACCAAAAACTGCCCCACCAAGCGAAAATAAAAAGAACATAATCGGAATAATAAGCACTTCTCGACCCTTTGTTTTATCAATAATGGAGAGAATTCCTTGATCAATCGCCTTTGTGCGCATGATGATCCCAAATGCACCACCAATAATTAAGATAAAAGCGACAACACCTACAGCAGATCCCCATTTATCTCCTGATACTAGCCCTTCGAACACATAATTAAGAAAACCCGCACCACCATAAGGCTCAAATAGTGAAACCCCTTCTCGGACCGCATCTCCACCATCGTCCGTTACATACTTGAAACTGTCCGGGACAAGAACCGTTTTCGTTTGCTCCTCTCCCTGCTGTACATACGTTACATCCTCCGTTTCAAACGTTCCTTTTGGAATAAAGTACGTTAAAGCAGCAGCAGCAAGTACGACAAAAAATACAATCACAAACGTATGAGGCATCTTCATTTCTTTTTTTCTCTTTTCTTGTTCCATACTTCCCCTTCTTTCCGATTTAATCATCATTACCTACTCTATAGAGAAGCAAGTTTCATGCCAACTTGATGAAGATATGAATTGTCCGAAAAATCATTAAATAAAGATCGGAATTGGTTCTTTTAAGTTCTTATCGGTGTTACAATAAAACCAAAAATAGAAAAGATGTGAACCACTTGGAGCGACCTACCTTAACGCTAATTGCCGGAAGTACCCAAACGAAAAAAGTACTCTATGATCAATTGCATCAGTTGGCCGGCGATTACATCGTCGTAAGAGCTTTTGCGATTGACGAATCGTTACCACATCAACTTGAAGATCACGTTATCTTGTATTCTTCCGAAGCAACTAAAACGGAAGCTGCTACGATAAGTAACATCTCAGGAAAAGAATCCATTGTAGGCAAACGAACCATTCGCCATGACTATATCGATCGTCTCCTTACGATTCCGCATGGCGAAAGAGTCTTAATGGTGAATGATGACGATCCGTCCACAGTTGATGTTATTGAATCACTCTACCAACTTGGCATTAACCACGTGACGTTTCTTCCATTTAAACGAGGACAAATGTTTTACGACAATATTCACGTAGCCGTTTCTCCTGGCGAAACGCACTTATGCCCATCTTATATTCCTCAAATCATTGATATCGGAGTAAGACCTTTTGATATGGCGACGATTATTAAAGTAATGGATTATTTTCAACTGGACGATTCCGTTTCTTCCAAAGTTTCCGAGCGCTACATTCGAAGTATGATCGTCTTACACCGCAAGATTCTTGGTGCTGAGAAAGAGGCGCTTCAAACAACAGAACATTATCAAAATGTCGTTAATACCGTCGATGATGGTATTCTAGCCATCAATAAAGAAAGAGAGATTACCTTGTTTAACCACCGACTTGAGGCACTCTTCCAGATGCCCGCCAAAGCTGTCATTGGTCGTGATCTTTCATATGTAGTGGATACCGATCTTCAAGATTTTATCATTAATGGATTAGAGGAAAATAAATTCGTTTCAATGAACGGGGTAGATGTTGTCGCCTTTCGTCAATCAATCCCAGAGGAACATACCACAGTTGTTACTTTTAAGAGCGTCAACCAGGCGTTTGAAATTGAAAAAACGGCACAGCGAGAGCAGCACAAGAAAGGATTCGCTGCAAAATATGACTTCGAAGATATTCTTGGTGAGCACCCCCTCCTTCTTGAACGCGTTCGTATCGCAAAAAAGCTCGCCATCGCTGAGCACCCTGTTTTGATTAACGGAGAAACAGGCGTTGGTAAAGAACTTTTCGCGCATGCGATTCACCGTAACTCTCTTCGAAAAAACGGACCGTTTATCGCGATTAATTGTAGCGCTTTGACGGAAAGTCTTTTAGAGAGTGAATTATTTGGGTATGAGGAAGGCACATTTACAGGAGCTCAGCGCGGTGGAAAGAAAGGACTATTTGAGCTTGCAGATAACGGAACGATTTTCCTCGATGAGATTGGTGATATTAGTCCAACGGTCCAAGCCCACTTACTGCGCGTTCTTCAGGAAAAAGAAATTAGAAGGATTGGTGGTAGAAAAATTACGCCGATTAATGTAAGAGTCATTGCCGCTACAAATAAAAAACTTGAACAAAAAATTACAGAAGGTACGTTTCGCTCGGATTTATTTTACCGATTAAATGTCCTTCAACTTGCGATCCCTCCACTTCGTGAACGTTTGAGCGACATTCAATCACTCACAAACTATTTTGTTACAAAAAGCGGCACGTGGATGAAAGTGGACCAACAAGTGATTGAAGCGTTTATGGCTCATCATTGGCCAGGAAATATTCGCGAGCTGAAAAGCATGATTGATTACGCGCTTGTGGTCTCAGGCGGCTCTACGATTACACTTGATGACCTCCCTCATCATCGCTTAGAACCAATGAACGAGAAGCCAGCGACACTTCCAGTAAGTAGCATCGATGCGAAGGATCATTACGTCATCTTGCAGATCATGAAAGACCGAAATGATGAAGGCAAAACAGCAAGTCGAGATTTACTTTCTAAAGAAAGCGCTACTTTATCTCACCCTCTCTCTCCTCAGCAAATCAGACTGCGATTAAACGATCTGGAAAACAAGGGGTATATTGTAAAAGGACGTGGACGTACAGGAACACAAATTACATTGGAAGGCGAGCAGTATTTAGCTCAGCTTAAGTTACACAACAAAAGCCGTTAAGGAGATTCCCTAACGGCTTTCATTAATTAACGAAACGAAATCATCCATAATTCCTTCATATGGAACGCAACAAAAAATTAACTAATTAAAAAAAGCATTTAGCCTTTCTACGCTTTTCTTTCCTTCGCACGAAGCCAACCTGTAAGAGCGACCGCTCCTACAACCATAATGCCACCAATCCACGGGGTGTGGATTAACCCAATTGAATCAACGATGACCCCACCAACAAATGACCCAATCGCAATCCCAACGTTAAATGCTGCGATATTAAGTGCGGATGCTACGTTTACCCCTGAAGGAACATACTTTTCAGCAAGGTTAACAACAAGTACTTGCAATCCAGGAACGTTCATAAAAGCAAACAATCCCATAAAGAAGATTGATATAATCCCCGCCACTTTGAATGGGAGTGCAAATGTCATTACGAAAAGAATGATCGCTTGCAGGACAAACATCCAGAATAACGCTTTTAATGGATTTTTATTCGACGCTTTACCGCCAATCATATTCCCAATCGCAACGGCCACACCATACACAAGTAAAATGACACTAACAAATTTCGCACTAAACCCTGTCACATCTTCAAGGAGCGGCGCTAAATACGTAAAGGCAACAAACGTACCACCGTAACCTAGTGCTGTAATTGCAAAAGCTAATAGTAGTTTTCCGTTCGTTAAGATCTTCACCTGTTCACTAAATTTCGCTGGTGGTGCTTCTTTCAAATCTTTTGGAACGAGAATCGCACTCGCGATAATCCCAATCACACCTAGTAAGGCAACGCCAAGAAATGTTGCTCTCCAACCAAACGCTTGTCCAATAAACGTACCAAGTGGAACTCCCGTCACTGTGGCAACGGTTAATCCTGTAAACATAAAGGCAATCGCACTTGCGCGCTTATTTTCTGGAACGAGGTCTGCTGCAATTGTTGAACCAATTGAAAAGAAGATTCCGTGTGAAAAAGCGGTAATAAACCTGGCGACGAGTAATAAACCGAACGATGTGGATATCCCCGCTACAAGGTTACCGATGATAAAGACGACCATTAAGGACATAAGGAGCGTTTTTCGATTCATTTTTCCAGTTAAAGCCGTTAGAACCGGAGCTCCAATGGCTACCCCTATGGCGTAGCCTGAAATCAGCAGGCCAGCCAGTGTAATTGAAATCGATAAGTCATCTGCAATAGAAGAAAGAAGACCAACAGGAACAAACTCGGTTGTTCCAATTCCAAATGCACTAATAGCGAGGGCTAAAAGAGCAAGAGTACCACTTGATTTTTCTTTCGAATGTGACATTGTATGTGTTTCAGAACTCATAAAGCGAATTCCTCCTTGAATTTTTTAGTGCCGAGATTAAAGGGAGGCGCCTCCCTTTTCGGCGGTACAACTGATTATGCAATCTTCTAGACAATAATAGAAGTACGTACTTTGTTGTAATATAGGCACCTACAAGTTCCTAATGGCTCAAATCAAGAGCTGCACACCAAAAAACCTCCCACTAAATTTTAGCGAGAGGTTCTAAGTTCGTGTTCTATTCTTTTTTTAAATCAAACGCGTTTACATGTTCACCTGGAATCCCGGCTTCAATGTAACTTCTAACCAGCTTCCAATTTCCTTGTACTTCTTTTCGAAATGTATTAAAAAAGACATTTCCCGTTTCACTTTGTTTGCCATCTACTTCAATAGAAGCAAAGATAATCGCAAGCATTTCATTTCTTCGAAGTGGGGTAACGGCCAGCTTCTTTAGAATCCACTTCGTCCCATCTTTTTGAAAGGACGTAAACGCTTGATCCCAGCCTTCAATCGATTCATCATATCCAAAATCGTATAATTCAGATTGACTGGAGATCTCTCTCGCCTGATACGAATCGCTTATTTTAACCTTCATTTCATCTAATGAAGAGTTCTGCCAGCTTGATAGAAAATCATCCAAAAATTCTTGAAATCCACTCATACTATTTCCCTCTCCTTTCTCTTACATATTCATGCTCCGTTCGCGGAATCCCTTCTCTCTCTTTTCGTACCCTTTAAGCAATAGGAACAACCGTAAGAATATGTTATATTACATAAGAAGTGATTTTGAAAGGACTAAATGACATAATGAGTAACCATAAAGAATTACAAGAAGAAATAAAGAAGAGACGAACCTTTGCGATCATCTCTCACCCCGATGCTGGTAAAACAACATTAACTGAGAAACTGTTGTTTTTAGGTGGACAGATTCGCTCAACCGGAACCGTTAAATCTCGAAAATCATCTAAGTATGCCACATCTGACTGGATGGAAATCGAGAAACAGCGTGGTATTTCCGTTACATCCAGTGTAATGAACTTCAACTACAAAGGTCATACCATTAACATTCTAGATACACCAGGACACGAAGATTTTAGTGAAGATACGTACCGCACCCTCCTTGCCGTTGATAGCGTGGTCATGATTATCGATGCTGCTAAAGGGGTGGAGTCACAAACAAAGAAGCTCTTTAAAGTTGTTAGTGAGCACGGCATTCCGATTTTTACCTTCATTAATAAAATGGATCGGCAGGGTCGCGAACCGCTTGAGCTACTTGAAGAAATTGAAGATGTTCTAGGCATTGAGTCCTATCCGATGAACTGGCCAATTGGTATCGGTCAATCGTTCCAGGGGGTTTATGATCGTCATCAAAAAGCAGTCGAATTTTATGATACAGAAGGCGACAACAAACAGGCGATCCAAATTTCAGATCTTGATGACCCTGTCCTTAAACAAAAAGCCGGTGAAGAACTTGTGAATCAGCTACAAGAAGACGTGATGCTACTTGACGAAGCTGGCGCAACATATAGCGAAGAAGCCCTTCAATCTGGTAAGCAAACGCCTGTCTTCTTCGGAAGTGCGATCTCAAGCTTTGGTGTGCCTACATTCTTAAACCACTTTCTTGATCTAGCTCCTTCTCCAGCACCTCGTGAGAGCTCTGAAGGGGAAGTAAAGCCAGATGACGAAACGTTCTCAGGGTTTATCTTTAAAATTCAAGCAAACATGAATCCGGCTCACCGTGACCGCGTGGCATTCTTACGTATCGTGTCAGGTACATTTGAAAAAGGAATGGAAGCTTGGCTTGAGCGTACAGCAAAAAGCTTGAAGCTATCACAAGGTCAACTTTTCTTCGCCTCCTCTCGAGGCAATGTAGAAAAAGCATACCCTGGTGATATTGTTGGACTCTATGATTCAGGAACGTATCAAATCGGTGACACACTTGTTGGTTCGAAAAACGTCTATTCCTTCGGTGCCCTACCAACTTTCCCACCAGAGCATTTCGCGAAGGTTCGTGCCCAAAAAGCGATGAAGCAGAAGCATTTCTACAAAGGGGTTCAGCAGCTTTCAGAAGAAGGTGCTATCCAAGTCTATCGTACCGCTCACTGGGATGAGATCGTCATTGGTGTAG
The DNA here is from genome assembly GCF_002563635.1 of Bacillus sp. es.036. NCBI lineage: Bacteria > Bacillati > Bacillota > Bacilli > Caryophanales > Bacillaceae > Bacillus > Bacillus sp. es.036. The sequence goes on along the minus strand of NZ_PDIZ01000001.1, from coordinate 159,161 downwards.
TAGGACGTCTACAGTTTGAGATTTTTGAATATCGCATGAAAGGTGAATACAACGTCGATATTCAATTTGATACAATGCCGCATCAGCATGCAAGATGGATTGAAACGGATAATCCAGAAGAGAAAGTAGACAGCGTTCGTAATATGCTTGTTTACGATCAGCTTAAGCGTCCTGTTCTTCTGTTCCAAAACGACTTTGCGCTTAGATGGTTCCAGGATAAAAATCCAGATATTCCTCTAAGAGAGTCAAGATAAACATACAAAAGGAACGTGCATCTGCACGTTCCTTTTAGTTTGCAATCGTTTCTTCGGAACGAGAGCGGTGAACTCTTCCCCATTTTTCCATTTCTTGAAGCAATGGTTCAAGAGCATAACCATATGAAGTTAACGAATACTCGACTTTTGGCGGTACATCATCCGATTCTACTCTGTTAATTAATCCATCCTGCTCCAGTTCTTTGAGATGTTTAATTAACGTTTGATGAGGAATGCGTGGGATCGCCTTTTTTATCTCACTAAATCGAAGAGGCTCCTCCACTAATTCTAGCAGCAAAACGGCTTTCCACTTCCCACAGACTACATCAAGCGTCGTCTTCATATCCTCCACGGATTTGTTCAAATTCCCCCTGCACCTCCAGGTATATAGTAATATACTTCTTCACAAAAACGTTCATTGTAGTAAGATAGCATATAATAACCTTATTTTATCATAAGTTAACTACAAAGTTAGAGGGGAGTTTCTATGTCCGAAAACATATCACACAATGTCCAATCTATAGGGCAATCCATCCTACAAAACATAGATCAAATCGCAGCAAACGCTCGGCATCAAATCGAAATTTCCGTCAAAGAACAGGGTCTTCCAGACATTGTGCCTTACACATTTACCGAACAGATCATCGTACCATTAGGTGAATCGATTGAAGCTGAAGAAGTTTCTTATCCAACAGAGCACATTTCAAGCTTTAAAGAAATGGATGCTATTCCCGCTTATTTGGATACGGTGTTAATGAGCATTTCAACCGTTAAACAATCGCTTCTTAGTTATATAGAAGAGAATCAGCATACTTTCTCGCTTACGGTTTCAGACATCATTGCCATTACAAAAATCGTCGATCCGTTGATTGATTATTTCATTCATCATTTTACCGAAAGCTATTTAACACAAAAAACAAATAGCCTTCGATCAGAATACTATCAAGATGATGCATTATCTGTACCAATTATTAAACTATCTTCTCGTGTAGCGATTTGCCCAATCATCGGAGAAATTGATGAAAAACGCGCAAATCTTATTCTTGAACGAACATTAATGGAATCCAGTGCAAAAAAGATTCGCTCTCTTATTCTTGACCTATCGGGTGTCGCAACACTTGATACAATGATGACCCAACACCTCTTCAAAATCGTTGATTCACTAGAAGTAATGGGTGTGGATATCATTGTAACTGGGGTTAGTTCTGAAGTTGCAATCGGCGTTGTCTCATTGGGAATTGATTTGCAATCCCTTACAATTAAACAGAATTTAGAAGGCGCTTTAAAATCTCTTGGAATGTTGGAAGGATAGATCACCTATTCGACTGACATGAGATCATACCCTCAAATTAAAACTACACTTCGGTGTGGTTTTTAAATTTGAGTTTAAAAAAGAAAGGTTTTCCTCTTTGCTCTACCATTCAGGAAATTGCTCAAGCTGTTTTAAAAAATAGAAGAATCGCTCTTCAATTTGCGCTTGCGTACCATAACGAATCACCTGTTCACGACGTAATGATGTTTCATTTATTAACTGATAATGAGTATAAGTCATCGTAACAAGCTTTAAGAAAACTTCAATGTGCAGGTTATCCTGGTTCGAACGGACAGTATAGGCTTTTTTAAACCCTTCAGCGTTAGCTCTTAATTGCGGAAGAGATTGAAGATAATTCCCTTTCCGGTATCTAAGCGTGTTATGAAGAGAAGGAAAGAGATAATGGTAATTGAAAACGTGATTCGCAGCTAGCGAAACACCTGGAGAAAGAAGGGGATACGGATCAAGCATCTTAAGGCCACCTTCTGAAAAGATCAGGTTTTCAGGAGATGTATCTTGATTCGTAAACGTTATTTTTTCACCGCTTAAGGAACGAGCAGAGATCAGCTCTCTTCCAACTGCTTCAACTCTTTGCTTATCAAAAATATAGTCGCTTGCAAGCAAAAGATTTAACTCCTCAACATACTCCCTCGTCTCTTCCATAACGAACTCTTTTTGATCCATATCTAGCTCACCTTTTAACTTACCATTCTGATCACACTTCAAGTACCCAATCCCATTATAGGGAGATTCCATCGATGCTAGAGCGAGAAAAAAGTCTCCTAATTCCCTTCCATATTGACGTGATTGGTTTGTTGTCAAATCACTAAGTTTATCAGATTTCCCCAAGTACGATTCTAACGTATACGTTAATTCTGGTTGAACGAAAAATGTAAAGAACTCAGGACATACGCCTTCTTTTGCTCGATTAGCATGTTGATAAAAAGCTTTTGTTGCAGCATACTCTGTCGTTAACTCTTTTTGTTGGAAATGGACCTCTTTCTCATAGGCCACTTTCTTAGGAATCCGGAGAACGAGCTGTTCCTTCTCCAGAAAAAAGGCAAAGTGCCAGGCACCTTCTCCCAAGAGTTGGATTTCACCGTGATCCGATAAAGGACGTAACCCTTCATTTGCTAAAGCTTGATTCATCAGATCAACTTCTGAAACATTTTGTGTAGCAAGGAATTTCATCTTTATGTATTCTCCTTTTCATTTCCGAGATAAACTGTCTTCAACCGCTCTTCACCCACCTGCAGTCTCTCAACTTTATAGGCATACGCTTCTTTTCGTGAACTTACGACCACCTTCATCGAATCGTCCACATAATGAACAGCTGCTCCATCGTCGAGCGCTATTCCTGGTTGCAAGTGACCTGAATCAATCAAATCATGATAGGCAGATCGTCGCTTCTCTTCTCCATCAAAGTGAGGACAGCTACTCCCTGGTAGAAAGCCAAGACAATCCAGCGCGTGAAGCTCATCTCCAAATGAATCCGTGACCCCTTCTTCAAACCAGCAGATCGCCCCTGCGCTTATTCCGGCTGAAACAATGCCTTGCTCCCATGCTTTCCTCATTACTTGATCAAGTCCCCATTCTTTCCAGAGGACGAGAAGATTTTTTGTGTTTCCTCCCCCTACATACAGAATATCCTGACTTAACAAGAAGCCTTCGATATCTTTCACATGTGGTTTAAATAAGGAGAGATGAGACGGCACGCATATCTGCTTCTCAAAAAAGGTATAGAATTTTGTTATGTATCCATCTGCATCACCGCTAGCAGTCGGGATAAAACAGATTTTCGGTTGCTTGCTGATAGCTTGCTTTAAGATATAGCGATCCAATAGCGGGTTGTCGGGTTCCATTGAAAAACCTCCGCCACCCATCGCGATAATTTGCTTCAACTTCCTCATTCCTTCCATAGTCACCTTTCATTAAGAAATTCCCGATCTTCTCCTTTTTTCCTGCAAAAAAGCTGCGTCCCCCTAGAGGAACACAGCTTTTTCATCTTATTACACCGCTTCTTTTTGTGTTTTTGCTCTTTTTCTTTTCGATAATACTTCTTTACTCGCCGCTCGATAGAAGGAATAACCCATCATTAGGACAACGACTGAAAATGGTAAAGCGGCAAGGATTAGCATATTTTGCAAGCCTTGCGTTCCACCGAAGTAGACGATGATTGCTGCCATGGCAGAAAGCGATAAGCCCCATACAATCTTAATCACTGCTGAAGGATTCAATGATCCTGATGTACTAAGCATTCCTAATACAAATGTTGCCGAATCTGCTGATGTAATAAAGAAAATCGCGATAACAAAAATCGTAATAAACGACATTAATGTACCAAGAGGGTACTCTTGTAAAACAGCAAATGTTGCCGTCTCAATCGAATAATCGGAAATCGTTGCAATTCCACTTTGTTGCAAGTCGAGAGCTGAGACTCCAAAGACCGCAAAGAAAATGAAGCAGACGATCGAAGGAACAAATAATACACCAAGCATAAATTCTTTTATCGTACGCCCCCTTGAAATTCTCGCAATAAAGATTCCAACGAAAGGGGACCATGAAATCCACCATGCCCAGTAAAAAATCGTCCAACTATCAACCCATGAGCGCTGATCGTTGTTGATGGGTTCAATGTGAAAACTCATATCGAAAAAGTTCGATATGTAACCACCTAAAGATCCAGTAAACATATTCATAATATATAGCGTTGGTCCGACAATAAGGAGAAGAATCATAAGAGCAAAGCCGAGAATCATATTAATATTACTTAAATATTTAATTCCTCTTTTTAACCCAGACCATGCCGAAGCAATAAACAACACGGTTGAAATCACGAGAATGAGCAGCTGAACTGAGAAGTTTGCTGGAGCATCAAATAAAAACTTCAGTCCTTGATTAATTTGTGCTGATCCGAAGCCAAGCGTTGCCGCAACACCTATAACTGTCGCAACAACAGCAAGCGTGTCGATCATGTGTCCGAGCGACCCTTGCATTCGTTTTTCTCCAAACAAAGGCGTTAGTGTAGCACTAATTAATCCCGGATACCCTTTATGGAATTTAAAATAAGCTAATACAAGCGCAACAAGGGCATAGACAGCCCAGGCGTGAACACCCCAGTGAAAAAAGGAGTACTGAAGTGATTCGACAATCGCTTTATCCGTTCCTAATTCGCCACTGGGGCTGCTTTTAAACGCATGGGATATTGGCTCTGCCGTCGTCCAGAATACCATTCCCATTCCCATGCCTGCACTGAACAGCATCGCAAACCATGTAGGTAAGCTGAATTCAGGTTGATCATCTTTGCCGCCAAGTTTAATGTCTTTAAATCTGGAAAAAATCAAGTACACACAAAAAACAAGAATCCCCATGATGATAAGGAGATAATACCATCCAAATCGACTTGATATGAAAGCTGTTGCTGTGGACGTTACTGACTGTAAATGCTCTGGCCAGATCGCTCCCCATAACACAACTAACGTACAAACAATGAGACTATACCAAAAAACAAGTGTTGCTTTTTTCATTAACTCACCTCTCAAAAAATGAACTTCCTATGTATAACGAACGAAGCAGATTGAAAACATTCAGATCTCTCTTCATTTTTCGCGAAAATTTCGTCTACCATTATGTAAGTTCTAAATTCTCTTTTCTTCTTTTACCCTATTCATCAACATTTAAGCTATAAATTTAAAATGAATGAAAATTTATTTCAAGCACAATTCTTTCTAATAAGAATCGTTTTCCATTAATAGTGATTTATTTTTTCATATCTATCCTATCAATGATACGATACTATAGAGACATAAGTGTTATAAGGTCTTATGAAGAGAGGTGAATGAAGTGATTCAGTCAAATACTCCTACCTATACTTCGATCGAGGATGCTTCGAGAGATGTACTAGAGGTTATCAGTAAATTTGTAGGTGTTAATACTTTTTTTATAGCAAAAAATGATAAAACGGATGTCGATATTATTTCTTCTTTTAACAGAGATGAAATGGTTCTCGAATCAGGTTTTGAAACCCTATATCGAGATTCTTACTGACAATTCATTGTGAAAGGCGGTCGTGAACCCCTTATCATTGATGATTTAGCTACTCACGATTCAACAAAAGATATGGAAGTAACGAAAAACCTTGGTGGTGGCTCGTTAATCGGAGCACCAATTTATTACCGAAATGGCGATAATTACGGTACGTTATGCGGACTTGATTTAAAACCATTTCACTATACCCAGGACCATATTGATTTATTTAAAGCGATGGCCAATCTTTTAGGGAATGTTCTTGAATTAGAGAGAGCGAATACAGAAATAGAGTCCCTTTCTGTCCCTGTTGTTCCTATCTCAGAGGAAGTGGCGATTCTTCCAATTATTGGTGACGTGAACGAGATACGAACGGAACGATTAATGGAAAGAGCACTTGCTGAGAGTGCAAAAAATCAGCTTGACTACTTGATCTTCGACTTATCAGGGCTGGTCAATATTCATACTGAAAGTGCAACAAACTTGCTAAAGATTGGACAATCTCTTAAGTTGATCGGTGTTCAGATGATTGTAACCGGTATTCGTCCAGAACTTGCGATTAAAGCGGTTCATGCCACGAGTGATTTCGATCAAATTGTAGTGAAATCAAACCTTCAACAGGCCTTAAATTGGATTGGATACGAGCTTATTAAGCACTAAAAAGGACCGCCCGTAAGTAAAGGCAGTCCTTTTTGTCTATGATTCAATTTCAAATCCAAGATCCTCTATCATCTGATGATCGGCTCGGGTTGCATTATTGGCATGGGAGAAACAGTTGAGGATGTGTATGACATAGGTGAGAGCCCAGATCTTTTCACATTTTCTACCGTTTTTACACGATGACCATATGTATGTGTTGAGGTAACCTTCTCATGGTACCCTATACTTGTATTAACATTATGATTATAACGATCGACCCCTGCCTGTTTTAACCGCTCTTTTTGTTCTTCAGAGAGAATACCGAGACACGCACAAATCTTTAGCGGCATTTCTGACTTTATATGCTCGACGGCACTTATCACGTTATCTAGTTGCACCGCGTCCACTCATAACGATACAGTAAGTGCCTGCTTTACGATGCATCGCTTCTTTTGAAGCGCTTTCGTACTCTAAAAGCCGCATGTAAAAGGGGTAATAACTGCTCGTCTGATGATGATAAAATCGTTAAAGCCTGTTCTTTTGTTAATGTTTTCCCCTCTAGTGCTAAATCAGCAAAATGCTCCCAGCTCTTAACCGTATGTTTCTTTACTTTTATTAAAGACAGTAAAACGATCCACCAATTGTACTGTCCTGACATTTCAATCATGATTCTGTGCCTCCGACTTTAAAAAATCTGTTCAGTCTATTTATCGGCATAAACGAAACAGAGGTTAAGTGTGCCCCCGAATACCAAGCTTTCTTTTCACTTCATGTAATAACGGTTGCGCTTTTGCCCTTGCTTTCTTTGCACCTTCTTCAAGGATGCGGTCAAGTTCATCCTTGTGAGACATATAATAGCGGAACGTTTCGCGTGGTTCGGTAAGGAAATCATTCATTACGAGAAAAAGCTCTTTTTTCGCTTCACCCCATCCTATTCCTTCTTCAAATCTCTTTCTCATTTTAACCGTCTGTTCTTCACTTGCAAACTCCTTATACAGTGTAAAAACAGTCGAGTCGTTTGGATTTTTCGGATCCGTTGGCCCGGTTGAATCCGTTGTAATACGATTAATTAACTTCTTAAGCTTAGACGGCTCTTCAAACAGTGGTATCGTATTATGATAACTTTTACTCATCTTTCTACCGTCCAGTCCAGGGAGCACCGATGTGTTTTCATCGACGATGTGCTCCGGCATTGTAAATATTTCTCCAAATTGATGGTTAAAAGCTGATGCCAAATCACGTGCAATCTCTACATGTTGGATTTGGTCTTTGCCTACAGGAACGTATTGGGATTGAAACAATAATATATCTGAAGCCATTAAGATCGGGTAAGTGAATAGCCCCATGTTTACTCCTTCGTCCTCTTCACGATCTTCCTTACGATTCTTTTCGACAATGGCTTTATACGCATGAGCCCGATTCATCAAACCTTTAGGTGTAAAACAGGCCAGAACCCATGATAGTTCAAAAATTTCTGGTACATCTGACTGGCGATAGAAAATAACTTTATCCGGATCGAGCCCGAGTGCAAGCCATGTGGCCGCAATCCCATATGATAATTCTTGCATCTGTTTCTGATCTCGAACTTTCGTTAATCCATGATAATCGGCAACAAAATAGACTGGGTCTAGCTCCTCATTTCGTGCTTGCTCTAACGCAGGTTTAATGGCACCAATATAATTGCCTAAATGCACACGTCCTGTTGGTTTAATTCCTGTTACGATCGTCTTCCGCATAAGATCCCCTCCATTTAAGTACAACACAAAAAGGCCCCTCATCCTCTAAAAAAAGGACGAGAGACCCCGTGGTGCCACCTTTATTCGTTTACAGACGTAAACGCACTTATCCCTACAGAAACCTATTTCGATAAGGTGTCTCTTGTATCGGTAAGACGCTCCGCCGAATCCTATACTAAATTGTTCAGTTCCGGAAGCTCAGAAGCCCATTCATCTGTCGCACACGCTGATTCCCACCAACCATCAGCTCTCTAAAGTGTCACTGAAGATTACTCTTCTTCCTCATCGCAACGTTATTTTTTTCTTATCTTAAATCTTACTGAACAAAAGAGCAAGTCTTTTTTCACAAATATTGTGTTAGTTAAAGCACTTTACTCAAAAAGGCTTTTGTTCTCTCTTCCTTAGGATGTTCAAATAGTTCAATTGGTACATTTTCCTCGACGATGTATCCCCCGTCCATAAACAAAACGCGATCCCCTACTTCTTTTGCGAATCCCATTTCGTGGGTGACGACGACCATTGTCATCCCCTCTTTGGCTAAATCTTTCATCACTTCAAGCACTTCTCCAACCATCTCTGGATCCAAAGCAGAAGTAGGTTCATCAAACAGCATAATTTCAGGCTCCATCGCCAGTGCTCTCGCAATGGCAACGCGCTGCTTTTGTCCTCCAGATAAAGAGTCAGGATAAACATGTGCCTTTTCATAAAGACCTACCTTACGAAGAAGAGCAAGTCCCTTCTCTTCAGCTTGCTTGCGTTGCCACTTTCTCACTTTCATGGGAGACATCATGATGTTTTCAAGAACGGTTTTGTGAGGAAATAAATTAAACTGTTGAAAAACCATTCCTACATTCGTCCGCACTTGATTGATATTTGTCCCCTTCGCTGTTAAATCCTGATCCTTAATCGTCACTTTGCCACCAGTGATCGATTCTAGAAGATTTAAACATCTTAGAAAAGTAGATTTGCCCGAGCCAGATGGACCAATCACAACGACAACTTCTTGTGGTTTAATTTCGACATTAATTTCTTTCAAAACTTCTAAATCACCAAATGATTTCTTCAGACGTTCGACTTTAATCATGCTGTATCCAATCTCCTTTCGATGTAATTCAATAAATACGTCAACGAAAGGGTAAGGATTAAGTAAATGATTGCTACAGTTAAGTATGGTTCCCAAACGCGATAATATTGTCCTTGAGCGGCTCTACCCCAGTACATTAATTCTGGTGCTGCGATGATTGCTCCAAGAGAAGAGTCCTTTAATAGCACAATGAATTCATTGCCAAGTGGAGGGATCATTCTCTTAAATGCTTGTGGCAGAATCACATGTCGCATCGCCTGGACATGCGTCATGCCAAGCGATCTTGCTGCTTCCATTTGCCCTCGATCGATTGATTGAATTCCTGCGCGGAATATTTCAGCAATATATGCGGTGGCATTCAAGGATAACGTAACAATAAGAGAAACAAGTGGATTAACTGACTCCATAATTAACGGAATTAAGCCGAAATGAATGAGGAGTATTTGAACGAATAACGGCGTTCCTCTAAAAGCATTGATGTACCAGATAAATGGATAGCGAATCCACCATGATTTTGAGATTCGTCCAATTCCCATAAATAATCCTAAAATGCTTCCAATTAGTATCCCAGCTAAAGACGCCCCAACCGTAACCATAGCTCCCTTCAGAAAGAAAGGAAGATACTCACGAACAATTTCAAATGAAAATACGCCCATATTCGATCTCCTTTATGATTTTCTGCGATGATTAACCGACAATGAACTACGGCCGGTGTATCACTTAAGCCGTAGTAAGTCGATTTAGTCGTTTATTTTGCTTGCTCAAGCAACGTATCTGTATTGGGCTCTTTTCCAAACCACTCTTCATAAATCTTAGCGTATTCTCCACTTTCGATTACTTTTTTAATCGCTTCATCAAATTCTGCTTTCAATTCACTGTCCTTAGGGAACATCAAGCCATAGAATTCAGATTCAAAGTTTTCCGGATCTTCGATTGTTTGGAAATTATCATCCGGGTTATTCTTCACATATTCATTGACGACCGTATTATCCGTTACTACCGCTTCAACATCATTGTTTTTCAGTGCCATAATGGCAACAACGTTGTTTTCAAACTTTTTAATACTAGAGCTCTTATCTCCCATAATCTTCTCTGCTGCTGCTTGTCCAGTTGTTCCGTTTTGAACACCTACAGTCAGGCCTTCAATATCTTTTGCCGTTTGAATATCTGTTCCTTCTTTGAACATCACCATGTGCGTTGATTCAAAATATGGGTTCGAGAAATCAAATGTTTTTTCTCGATCTTCATTAATCGTGATTCCTGAGATTGCCATGTCTACTTCTTTCCCCTGGCGCACAGCTTCAAATAGTGGATCCCAACCTATATTTTTCGGTTCCCATTCATAACCAGCTTCTTTCATCACAGCATCAAGAAAGTCCATATCAAAGCCAACAATCTCGCCTTTATCCATGTATTCGAATGGCGCAAACGCAGCGTCTGTCCCAACAATTAACTTCTCTTTCTTCTCACTATCCCCTTCAGAATTGCTTGTCGAACTACTTTCATTCTGACCACATGCCGTCATGATCGCTAACAAGCACGCTAATACCGTAATCAATAACCCTTTCGTGAACATTCTCATCAAATTCCCCCCTGAACTATTTTTTTAATATTCTAATATTTTAAATTATACACAACGCTTTTATAATAACAATATTGAAATTTGAGAAAAAGTATGATTTTTCGATACTATTCTTCTTTAAAATTAGTCATATCACAAAGTTACACCTTCATAATGGTTGATCCCCTGGTGAAATATCCCACAAATCAATGAAAAAAGGCTATTTCAAAATAAATTGGGCATGCTTAATAAATGTAAAAGACATGCATCAGAACGTTAGTTTATCTCACATGTTTTTTATTCAAAAGAACAACATCACCAATTCAACAATTGTTAGGAGGATTAAGATGGACGACCTGCATTCATTTAGCTGGTATGCTGCTAAACTTAAAAAGCTTCTTCCACCCGAAGCCTTTAAGCCCGTTCCAACTAGATTATTCGGTGGACTTACATATCTCATCATCACGATTACTGTTATTTCTCTCATTGGTTTGAACGATTTTCATCCACTCGTTTTGCTGATTTTCTCTTTTATCCTTGGTGCCTGTTTTGCCGGCCTAGGTTTTCTTGGTCATGAAATTTTACATGGAACTGTCGTACGAAAAGCGTGGCTTCGAGACCTTTTGGGAGCGATGGCTTTTTGGCCTCTAAACACCGGACCAACGCTTTGGAGAAAATGGCACAACCTCAATCACCATGTCCATACACAGCATGAAGAAAACGATCCTGACGCCTGGCCAACACTCGAGCGTATATCAAAAATGAGAATGTTTAAGTGGATTTATGGTCTTCCCCTGTTTATCCGGTCGTTCTTTGCTTTTGCATCACTTACAGTTCAATTTAGCGCTCATTCTTTGAAAATGTTTTTTACTTATGTAACAGAATTCAATCGTAAAAAACAACGTGATATCTGGATGCAAATGATTTTGCCATGGATCTCTTGGCTTAGTCTCATCTTTGTCATTGGTTTTCGGAACTGGCTATTCGCTTATCTTGTCCCCCTTCTAATCGCGAACTTTATTGTGATGGCTTACATTTCAACCAATCATCGATTAAATCCATTGACTCCTGTCAATGATCCACTTGCTAACAGTCTCACAGTAACGGTGCCGAAAATTGTGGATATCCTGCACTTTAATTTCTCGTATCACACGGAACATCACCTTTTCCCTGGCATGAATCCTAAATACTATCCAAAGGTAAAACAACATATTAAAGCAATGTGGCCAGAACGTTACCATGAAATGCCAATGACGAAAGCATTGATTGCACTCTGGCAAACACCTCGTGTTTATCAAAGGCACACAAACCTAATTGATCCAAAAAACCGCAAAACCTATGGCTCGCTTGGAAATAACTTAAGTTTGAAATCTATTTCTAGAAACAGTGAGCGATTAAAAGAGGCTGTCCTAAAAAATCCTACAAGAAAAGGCTGACTCGAATGATATCAGCCTTCTTGCGCGTTTATTTATCAACCCGTGCTTTTTCAACAGAGTTGTTCTGTCAAATACAGCTTATGTTTTGAGAATTAGTAGCCTCCTCCAACAAAAGCTGCACCTACGATGATAAGGAGAATAAACAGCACTACAATTAGAGCAAACCCACTGCCGTAACCGTATCCCATGGAGTATGACCTCCTTTCCATCATGGATTTAATACATACTATGCAAAAACCAATCTGATGGATGGGCGTTTGTTTAGTTTTGATCGATACTTTTCAATTCCTTCTTCTCATAAGGACCATAAACTCTTCCTTGTGGTATTGATCTGATTAAAACCCCTTGCATATATAAGCGTATGCTTATATACTGATTCAGGGAGGTGAAGCGATGGAGAAATCAGTGATCGAACTAGAACCCGCAGCTTCTGTTCTTAAACTGCTTGGAGATAAAACTCGTTTAACGATTATGGGACTATTAAAAGATGGCGAATGCTGTGTGTGCGAGTTTGTAGAAGTTCTTCAAATGAGCCAGCCTGCGATCAGTCAGCATTTAAGGAAACTAAGAGACGCTGGGTTAGTCAAGGAGCGTAAAAGAGGGCAGTGGGTATTCTATTCGTTAAATCCAGATCATGAAGCTATATTACTGATTGAGCGTATTTTAACCATCATTCCTGACCAAATGGAAAAACTGAATGATCTAGAAAAAAAAGGATTGCGCATTTGTTGCGATTAATGGGGGAATTTGTTTGACCGTTACGCTAGCTATACTTATTTTTGTTTTAACTTTAGTGCTTGTTATTTGGCAACCTAAAAACCTTGGCATTGGTTGGTCTGCATGCGGGGGAGCTATACTCGCTTTGCTTGTGGGAGTTGTTGACTTTCAAGATGTTCTCACAGTAACAGGCATTGTATGGAATGCCACATTTGCATTTATTGCGATTATCCTCATCTCTCTTATTCTTGATGAAATTGGTTTCTTTGAATGGGCTGCTCTTCACATGGCGAAAGCTGCAAAAGGAAATGGGCTTCGGATGTTTATCTACGTCTCATTGCTTGGAGCAATTGTCGCAGCATTATTCGCCAACGACGGAGCCGCACTTATTTTGACACCAATCGTTCTCGCAATGGTGCGAAATTTAAATTTTAAAGAAAAAATGATTTTTCCGTTTATTATGGCAAGTGGTTTTATCGCTGATACTACGTCACTACCACTTGTTGTTAGTAACCTGGTTAATATCGTCTCGGCTGATTTCTTTAACATCGGATTCGTTGAGTATGCTTCGCGAATGATCGTGCCGAACTTCTTCTCACTTGGTGCAAGCATACTAGTGCTCTATCTCTTCTTCCGTAAAGATATTCCAGAGAACTATGACGTCAATGAGCTTCGCATTCCGAAGCAGGCCATTAAGGACATTCACATGTTTAAACTTTCTTGGATCGTTCTAGCTGTACTTCTGATCGGCTACTTCGCAAGTGAGTTTATCGGTGTTCCAGTTTCAATCATAGCCGGAATCGTTGCGATCTTCTTTCTTTTAATGGCAAGACGTAGCAAAGCTGTAGAAACAAAGAAGGTCATTAAAGGGGCGCCATGGGCGATTGTTTTCTTCTCAATCGGCATGTACGTGGTTGTTTATGGTCTCCGTAATCAAGGACTAACTGATATTCTCGCAAACGTGATTCAAGCTGCTGCTGACCAGGGATTACTTGTTGGTACCCTTTCAATGGGCTTTATCGCAGCGATTTTGTCATCGATCATGAACAATATGCCAACGGTTATGATTGACGCTCTTGCTATTGAAGCGACTACCACATCAGGTACGCTTCGGGAAGCGCTCATTTATGCCAATATTATCGGCTCTGACTTAGGTCCAAAAATCACTCCAATTGGATCGCTGGCAACGTTATTATGGCTTCATGTCCTTTCGCAAAAAGGTGTCAAAATATCGTGGGGTTACTACTTTAAAATTGGCGTTATCTTAACTGTACCAACGTTACTTATTACGTTACTTGGCCTCTATTTCTGGCTACTTATACTTTAAATTCCGATTCAAAAGGAGCTCACTATGTCTACTAAAAAATCAATCTATTTCTTATGTACAGGTAATTCATGCCGAAGCCAAATGGCGGAAGGGTTTGGCAAAAAACACCTCGGTGACACGTACGATGTTTATTCCGCAGGTATTGAAGCACATGGCCTTAATCCTAATGCTGTGAAGGCGATGAACGAATCAGGAATTGATATCACAACGCAAACATCAGATAAAATTGATATGGAATTGTTAAACAATGCTGATTTCGTTGTCACACTTTGCGGTGATGCAAACGACAAATGTCCGATGACTCCTCCTCATGTTAAACGTGATCACTGGGGATTTGATGATCCTGCGAAAGCAGAAGGAACAGAAGAAGAAAAATGGGCCTTCTTTCAGCGCGTACGCGATGAAATCGAAGAACGTATTGCTCGTTTTGCGAAAGAAGGACGCTAATTTAGAAGAAAAGCACGCTGGATCACCATCCAGCGTGCTTTTTTGTATGAAATAAGTCGTTCATTCCGCGATAATCAAGATTATTCCGCGAATCTCGATATTTTTTCCGCGAAAATCGAAAGTTATCCACGATTTCACAGTTATTTCCGCGGAAATGAAAAGAGACAATATTGAAGTTAGTCGAGCTTTTTCATTTTATATACTTCTCTACTCTCAAGCAAAGAACCAATATCCTGCCGATACTTTTCATAATGAGCCGATTTAATATGCGTCTCAATGGCTTGTTGATCTTTCCACACTTCATAAATCACGAACGTTGAATCTTCTATTGATTGATGCACGTCATACTGAATGTTTCCTTCTTCATTTCGTGAGCCTACTAACACTTCCTGAAGAACGTGTAAAACGGCTTCTTCTTGTCCTTCTTTTGGCTTTAAAATAGCGGTAACTGCAATTTGCTCCATCTGTTTCTTACCTCCAATGCTCGTTTACGAATAGGATAAGCATAGTGGCAAGAACTTATCAAAGCAATTTTTTTGCTTGCTAGGATTTTATCGGTTTGAAGATTGCTCTCTGTAGTGGCACCCCACCCATTGTTACGTTCCGTTCAATAAACATATACGGTTTCCCATCAATTTTAAACGTTCGGTCACCTAAATAGGCCACGTCTTTCCCTTGAGATCTCAGTTCACTTTTTAAGGCTCTCACGTATTCATTGTAATCCATATAGCGATCGTCCAAATCGATTTGGAGATGGTTTTTCCGATACCCCATCAGCCAATTGAATCCAGTTAAAGAAGCAACAATAACAGCGATCATAAGAAAAAAGTTCCACATATAGCATCCCTCCTGTAGCTTATATTCTTAATACGAAGAAGAAACCTATGACGTTTCAATTTTTTTGTAAAATAAGGAATTTAGCACTTTCGACGTGATCTTAAACAATAAATGTTTAAAAAATGCCAGATCAGTCAATAGTCTACTATCATGAATAAACTGGAGGCGAGTGTATATGGCACTTTTAGAAATCAGCGTAACACCTGTAGGAACAAGTCAGACGAGTATGAGTCATTTTGTAACAGAAGCCATTCAAATCGCTGAAAAAGAAGGCTTCACTTACCATATTGGACCCACTTCAACCGTTTTTGAAGGAAACGTAGATGAACTTTTTGAATTGGCGAGAGACATTCATACGAGTGCGCTTCGGAAAGGGTCAGATCGCGTAATCACGAATATTAAGATTGAGGATCGAGAAGACAAGGCACTTACAATTGATGGGCAAGTAAATGAAGTTCGAAGTTCAATTGGATAAACATGCAAAAGGAGGTAGCGGATCATCTGCTACCTCCTTCATTTATTTTAAGATACCTTCTTTCTTTAATACACCTTCCATACCTTTACGCGCTTCATTTAGAACTGATTTCTTCCACTCTTCGTCATTTGGATAAAACATCGCTTCAAACTCTCCAAGAATCCACTGGATGTCATCGACAGACTCTGCACCTTCATGATACAAGTGATTTTCTAAAATAATCGTCATAAATTCACGAAGTTCCGCCTGCTTGTCCGTTCCAAACGTTCCAAACTCAAAGAGAGCGGAAAGAAGGTATGTTTCCGGATACGCTTCTTTTTTGAGCTTATAGAAATGGTTTGTTGAGTCACCTTTTACTTTCTCAGGGGTATAGGTTTCAACATTTTTAAGTTGATAAGCTTCTTTCAGTTCATCTATGCTTCTGCCGTCATTCTCAGAGATAACCATCGTAATTTCATTCGTTGGCCCTAGTGCCGTATGCCAATCCATATGAATCACGCTCGGGTAAGTGCCTAGCAACTTTTCTTGAATACTTTTTAAGAAGACAGCTGACTCTTCAGCTGTAGAACCGCCATAGTAGACCCCTCGATCAAATTCAAATTGCCCCATTCCCTTTGCCTTTTTCAGTCCGGCGTATCCTTCTTTTGCTAGACCTTTCATTAACTGGGCATACAACTTATGCCTTTCTTCTTTTAAATCAGTGATTTTTCCATCCGGTAAAAATAAGTCACTTTCTTTTGCATAATTTTTATTCACGTCTCTGCGAATGGAATTTTCATCATAGAAATAATTTCGGTTAAGGTCAACGTTGTTTTCGGTTACACGGCGAAAGTGGCGCATTCCCCACGGGTTAATGGCATGAATCAAGCAAATACCTGTTTTGGATGCATCAATTTGGTCAAGATAATTTTCCACGAATAGTTGAATAACGGCTGCACCTGCATAGCCTTCAATTCCGTGTTCACCAGTTGTAAAAAAAAGCACCTGATCATTTGAAGTTAGCGCTTCTGAATAAATCATATCAATTGTGTTATTTTCTTCTTTTCCAATCGCTTTTGTTGTTAAGGTTGCATCCGGCCACTTCTTTTGAATTTTATCGAGAAGACTGCGGAATGTTACTCTTGACTCATCGTAATTTTTAGCAAAGTAATGGTCTGTATCGTTCATAGCGAATACTCTCCTTTATCATTAAGTTGTTCCGATGCGGAATTGGTTAGCTAACCTTTACATTCCACCCTACTCAAATATCAAACTTTTCTGCTTGAATTTATTATCGCATTTGAAAGCACAAAAAAAGATGAAAACCCATTTCAGAGTCTCCATCTTATTTATGCTTCTGGTTATTTTGTTCATGCTGTTGTTCATATTCAGCTAGCTCGACTTCCAAACGTTTCTGAGTTCGTTTCTTATCGACATTTAGAAATAGCGCTGCTACTGCAATGAACCCTATGCTTAACATTAAAAATTGTAAAGTTAATTCTAATGACATTCTTTCATCCCTCTCTTTGTACTCTTGTTTCGATTCCCTTTTTAGGATTTAGTGGGGGATTATATAGTTACCCGTTATTTCGGCACTCTAAACATCCGCTTCAGGCTTTATCGAAACAAAACAAAGTAGAATGGCCGCTACAGCTACAGCTGCAGAGGTATAAAAGACGATTTCATGCGATTGCTTCATAAGAATGGCATAGATCGGTGGTCCTGCCGCTACCCCAAGGAAACGCGTTGAACTGTAAAGCGATGTAATCGTGCCACGCTCTTCTTTTTTCACGCCTTCTGTTATAAGCGCATCAAGGCATGGAAGCGACATCCCTATCCCGATCCCAGCTACAAACAATATTAGTAACATGAACCACAGTCTTTCCGTAAAAGATACACCTATTGTAGCAGCAGCGAGCAAGGAAAGACCTGCAAAGATACACCATTTCATCGTCGTTTTGTTCTCACCAATTCGTTTTCCAGCGATATAAGAAGTCAAAGATAGGGCCACTAGCGGAATGGCAATGATTGCTCCTTTCTTGACACCTACAATTTGAAACTCCTTTTCCAAAAATCCGGCGAGGTAGAATAAAATTCCAAATAGAACAAACATGATTACGCCACCGATCGCAAATATCGCTGTCAGCCATTTTCCATCGTTATGAAAAATGTTCTTTAAACACGACAAAAAACATGAAAATGTTTGCGGCTTCTCATTTTTCTCTGGTGACTCCACAAGGAAAATAACAAGCAATATTGAAATAAGTGAGAAAACCGGAATGGCTAAGAATGGTAAGTACCATAGAAAAGAAGCAAGAAGCGCTCCAAGTATAGGACTAAGTACTTTACCGATTGTATTCGAAGTTTCAATCAAACCAAGTCCTGCACTTACATCTTTATCACTTTTGAATAAATCTCCTACAAGCGGAAGGACAACTGGGGCTGCTCCTGAAGACCCAATCCCTTGAAGAACTCTTCCAATGAGAATCATGCTATACGGATCTTCTAGAGACCATGATGCCCAACCCGTCACCAGTCCCCCAGCTCCTGCAATAAATAAACTAGGGATAATCACTTTTTTTCTTCCATATCGATCAGATAAATACCCGGCAATCGGAATTAATAAGATAGCTGCAATTGAGTAGACCGTGATGATCATCGATACTTCAAAGGATGTGATGCCTAGCTTTTTTTCAATAAGAGGTAGAACGGGTATAAGCATTGAATTCCCCAGCGTCATCACAAGTGGAATTGAAGCAAGAGAAATCAAATCCCACTTCTTTTTATTGTCCATGAGCATCCTCCATTAAGATCTCTACTTCATATGTAGTTTGCCTGCTCTTGTTAGTGGGTATACCCTAGTAAAACCTGGCTATAATGAAACAACATTTACTCCTACATCAACTTCGCTATTTTATTATTAGGAAATGAAACCAAACATAGATAATCGTCAAAAATGTGTAACATAACTTACAGTCAGCGAACCACTTTTTTAGTATACTTAACATGGAGATGAACCATGTAAAATCCGTTTGGAGGTCAAACACATGATTACACTTTATACGTCACCAAGCTGTACATCTTGCAGAAAGGCGAAAGCATGGCTTGAAGAGCACAATCTTCCTTATGAACAGCGGAACATGTTTGCAAAGCCACTCTCTGAGGATGAAATTAAAGCGATTATACGTATGACTGAAAAAGGAACAGAAGAAATCATCTCAAAGCGCTCAAAAGCGTTTGAATCACTTGATAAAGAGCTCGATGAACTGACGCTTCAGGAACTTTATAGCTTAATTAAAGAAAACCCTGGCATTTTGAAGCGACCGATCTTACTTGATACGAAACGTCTTCAGGTTGGTTTCCATGAAGATGAAATAAGAAGCTTCCTACCGAGGAAAGTTCGCGCATTTCAACTTGAACAAATTCTTCAAGAAGCGCAATAAATGAAAGCGAGAGAGGATTACCCTCTCTCGCTTTTTTGTGGCTCTTGATTTGGATCTTCATCCAACCCCTGGATCTTAAATTTCTTCATAAAGTAAAGAATAACGATTAAAATAAACCCATATCGAATAAACATATCAGCTACATTAAAAATACCTGAACTCCACTTCACGGAAAGAAAATCAATGACATGACCATATTGAATACGATCAACCAAATTTCCAATCCCACCACTAATCAAAAAGCTAAAAGCTATTTGCATGGCAAAACGTTTTGGCGTTGCACGTATGTAACCGTAAATCAACAGAAGAATGATCCCTGTTTGTAGAAAGAGGAGTAAGCCCGTGTATCCTTCTAATAACCCCATCGTGGCACCAGCGTTATAGTAAAGCTGGAACCCTAAAATACCATCAATCACTTCAATCCGTTCATTGATAGTTAGGACAGAGTCAATCCAACGTTTTGTTATAAGATCAATCACTAAAAAGAAGGTCACTAAAGGAATCATCCACTTCAAATCGTTCACATCCTTTTATAAAATGAGGTTGAAACATAAAAAACTCCTTAAACCATGTTAAGGAGTCTTTTCATATAAGAAATTCGTTAAATAAGAAGCGTCTTCAGGATAAGCATGAGCTAACGCTTCCATTTCTTCCACTGTTTTCCACTCAATTTCAGTTACGTCTTGTTCAGATTTCGGAAGAGAAATCATGCCTCCAACCACATTTACTTCATAATAATAAGTCGTGACATGAACGCCATTCACATCCTGATCTTTCACAAATAGTGGCTTTTCAATCGCAACATCATAGCCTGTTTCTTCTTTCACTTCACGAATGCAACACATCTCAGGGGTTTCATCTTTTCCTACTTCTCCAGAAGGAACGGCCCATTTCTCCTTCTCATTTTGAATCATCAGCAAATCCCCCTGATCATTTGTACAAACTGCCGCTGCTCCAATCCATTCTCGCATGAACATTCACCCTTTAGTTTAAATCATTATGAACGTATTGACTTGTATGGCTTTTCACTTCTTCTTGTGCTAGTTCGTGATTCGTTCGATTCGGTGCTTTTGTTCCAAAAACTTTTTGGAAGAGAAAGCCAACCACTAGAAACGCTGCAATTGTTCCCCAAAATACCCATCCGATCAGTGTCATCTACTCACTCCTTATTGAACTCTCTACTCTTTCTACGATTGTGCAAGCTGTTTTGTTTCACATAGTTACTAAAAAGTGCCTACTTATCAAAAAAAATCATCTGTTTTATAATGGCAAAACGCTTAGGTTTACAAAAACGAATTCAGGTGAATCATATCCATATTCATACTAGAGGAGGAATTAAGATGAAAGCTCTTTTACTTAAAGATAAAAATCAATGGGATTCCATGAAAGTGCAAGAAATGGAAGCCCCATCACCCAAAAAAGGTGAAGTTCTTGTTAACATTCATGCTGCGGGATTAAACCCCGTTGATTATAAGACCGCTACTAACGGAAATCCTAACTGGGAATACCCTCATATCCTTGGCCTTGACGGCGCTGGTGTGATCGAGGAAGTAGGCGAAGAAGTAACGGATTGGAAGCCAGGTGATCGTGTTGTGTACCATGGCGACCTCATGAAAAAGGGAACATTTGCCGAATATGCGATTGCACAAGCTCACACGATTGCTAAGCTTCCTGAAGCGATTTCTTTCGTTGATGCTGCAGCACTCCCAACAGCAGGATACACTGCTTACCAGGCCCTTTTCCGTAAGCTACATATTCATCGGGGGCAAACGATTCTGATTCATGCTGGTGCTGGTGGTGTAGGTGGCTTTGCGATTCAGATGGCGAAGTATATGGGATTAACCGTCATTACAACAGCGTCAAGTCATAATCACGATTTTGTAAAAAAACTTGGTGCTGACTATGCAATTGACTACAAAGAAGAAGACTTCGTGGAACGTACGCTCGAACTAACAAACGGTATTGGCGTTCACGCTGTTCTTGATGCTGTAAGCGGAGATAATGCGACAAAATCACTTGAAACCTTAACATTTAACGGGCAAATTGCCTATATTGCCGGTGCCCCAGATTTTCAACAGGGTGTCTCTTTCGCTCGACCCCTCTCTTTCCATCAGATCGCTCTTGGAGGCGTGTATCAATCCTCTAACTTAGCAGAACAAGCTGATCTTGCTATGATGGGGGATGAAATGATTCAACTTCTTCTAGGTGGCCATCTTGATCCGATGATTTCAAAAACCATATCTCTTGAAGAGGTGCCACAAGCTTTAGTTGAGTTATCGAAGCGTCATGTAACTGGTAAGATTGTTGCGAAAGTTAGCGAATAATTCGCTCTCAAAAACCGCTCTCACTGTCTCGAGAGCGGTTTTTTTATTCATTAGGATAACCCCTGTTTTGTAAATACCCCTAGTGGGTAAAGTTTGTATATAGACTTAATACTCCAAGGGGATGATTGATTTGAATACACTTCAGCTTATTTCAATTCTTGCTCTTTCCATTGGATTACTCTCATCGCTCGTGATTCTTGTTGATATTATCCGTCACCCACAAATGATGCGAATTATGAACGTTGTTTGGCCAATTAACGGGTGGTTTCTTGGTCCATTTGCCATCTGGTCATATTTTAAATGGGGACGCTTGAAAGCAAAAAATCTGGATTATGACGATCATCGAGGTGAACCTGCAAAAGTTTTTATGTCTACGAGTCATTGCTCAGCAGGTTGCACATTAGGAGATGCCGTCGGCGTTCCGATCGTTGCCTTAACTGGATTTGCTCTCCTGGGCTCTATTCTTTACACTCACTATCTCGTTGAATTTATACTGGCATATGGATTCGGTATCCTGTTTCAATTTTATGCGATTTATCCAATGAACAAAGAAGATGGCGCGTGGAGTGCGATTAAAGAAGCCACCAAAGCAGACACGCTTTCCTTAATTGCTTTTGAAGTTGGAATGTTTGGCTGGATGGCCATCGTACACTTCGTCCTCTTTGCCGAACCTCCAAAACCTAACTCAGCCGTATACTGGTTTATGATGCAAATTGCGATGATTCTTGGATTTGCAACAAGCTATCCAGCAAATTGGTGGCTCGTTAAAAAGGGGATAAAAGAAGCGATGTGATAAGCCAGGCCTATGCCTGGCTTTCTTCATACCATTTTGGAACCATTCGATGAAAACCATTATACGTCTCTAAAACATATTCTATTGCTTCTTCGGCAAGTGAAAGATCTTGCGGAAAGAAATCCGTTGCCCAATTCATATGATAGATCAGAAGCTGGGCCATATGTACGGAACGAATTTTCCAGAAAAGATCAGGAACTTCATCAGAAAAGTATCCTTGAATCATCCCTTTTGAAAAAGGAATGCTCAAGCGACTCGAAAACAATTCAAGCTTATCAAACTCAGAATAAGCTGTGTTTACACCACATCGGTTAAAATCAATCACACCAGCATACTTTCCATGCTGAATAATCAGGTTTCCTGCATGATAATCATGATGCGCAAATACAAGCTTACTCTCTCCAATAAGTGACAAGTTTCTTCTTACATAATCAATTATCTCTTGATCATGTGGAATACGTGTTTCGAGCTTCAAATACCGCTCTACCGCCTTCTCAAACTTCGTTTTCAAAAAAGCTATATGCTCGGATTTAGAGGAAACGATGGGCAATTCGTGCATTTTCAAAAGATCTACTCCCGCTTCATACCCTGCTCTGTATTGTTCAGCCTCCGTTAAGCTAGGTAACGCCACCTCGCCATCTTCTCCTTCAAGAAAAGAAAAAATCGTGTAACAGAAATTTTCTTCCGGTATCACACCAAAGGCATACACTTCCTGACATCGAACACCACGCTCCCTGAACGCACGCATCTTTGCTACTTTTTCTTGTACGCGCTCACTTAAAGCCAGCTCATAAATTCGAAGCAATACTCGTTTTCCATTCCATTGTGTGATGTATTTTAAATCAAACGAATACCCTTTTGTTATTGGAATCAGTGTCGCTGCAGTTAACCCAGGGATCATTGTGATGATTTTTTCTTTTGTAAGGTTTTGCATTTTCCCCCACCTTTCTAAAGGAAATATTATCCTATCAAATATTCAGAAGAAAAGAAAGATTGCCTTAATAATTTTCGTATGCTACTATATTTGACAATAAGAGGTGAGCGATATGAAACAGTTATTCATCGTACAACTTCATCATCACAGTTAGCCTTGCTATCCGATTGATAAAAAATCGCGTATAGGAAGGCTATTACTCGTAACCGCATGAATTGAGAAGAAATCTTCTCCCATTCATGCGGTTTTTTTGTATTCAAAAAACGAAGGGATGAGCGTTTTGAAAAAGCTAAAAAATCAAAATGTAAAAGGAACAATGGATTATTTACCGGAGGATGAGCAAATACGTAGAAAAGTGAGGCGAACCCTAGAAGATACATTTATCCAATATAACTGTCTTCCGCTAGAAACACCTATTCTAAATGAACAAAAACTAATGGCTTCCAAATACGCCGGCGGCGATGAAATCCTAGAAGAAATGTACACACTTAGCGATCGTGGGAAAAGAGAGCTTGCCCTTCGTTACGACCTTACCATTCCATTTGCAAAAGTAGTGGCAATGAATCCAGGTTTACGTATGCCATTCAAGCGATATGAAATTGGAAAAGTTTTTCGAGATGGACCTGTGAAACCGGGACGATTCCGCGAATTTACTCAATGTGATGTCGATATCACCGGCGTAAGTTCCCAAATGGCAGAAGCTGAATTAATGGAAATGGCACTTGATATTTTCAATCAACTTGAACTTAACGTAACGATTCAATATAACAATCGCAAGCTTCTTGCCGGCATGCTACAGACCCTATCGATCCCTTCCTCGCGATTAAACGATGTTATCCTGACAATGGATAAACTCGAGAAAATTGGAATAGAAGGTGTTAAAAAAGAACTTCAACAAAAAGACATCTCTGCAGACGCCATTCGGAACGTTGAGCGCTACGCGCAAGACTGGAGCGGTCAAGACCTCACTTATTTCCAACAATTTGCCTCCGAGAATGAGAATGTGCAAAAAGGAGTAAATGAGCTTTCTGAACTAACTTCCTATTTGGATGGACTTAACGTTCTAAAGAATTGCTCCTTTAACCCATTTCTTGCAAGAGGTCTTGATATTTATACCGGAACCATTTATGAGATTTTCCTCAGTGATCAGTCCATCTCATCCAGCATAGGCAGTGGCGGTCGCTATGACAGCGCTATTGCTGGTTTACTAGGCAGTGAAGACTCCTTTTCAACCGTTGGCATTTCATTCGGTCTTGATGTGATTTTCACAGCATTAAAAGGAAAGGAATCATCACTCGTTAGAGATTCACAACCCGATTATATGATCATACCGATCGATGCCAATCGTGAAGCCCTAATGGTTGCCTCCACTTATCGGAAATTAGGTTATCGAATTGAAGTTGATATGAGTGAAAAGAGAATTGGGAAATCTCTTGAACGAGCGAGTAAAAGAGGAATCGAAAAAGTCATTCTTATTGGAAACGAAGAAGTAACGAATAACAAGATTATCGTGAAGTCATTAAATGAAGGAAAAGAAGAAAGCATCTCCTTCCGTTTTTAAACTTTTATATAAAAACAGCGGTAAGGGTTTTGCCCTTACCGCTGTTCCATTTAACCTTGAAAGACGTATGGTACAGACGCTTTAAGTAACGTCTGAACCCCCCCTTGATAATAAGGCATCCACTCATCCGCTTCAGTTCGATTCATCCACTTTGCATCCGCAATCGTTTCTGTGTCTTGAATGACGATCGTGCCGTTCGTGATTTTGCCTTGAAAGGTAAAGAAGTGAGCGTGATGATTTCCTATAAATGCTTCATTTACACTCAACACGCCTCCCACTTCCACCGTTAATCCCGTTTCTTCTCTCATTTCACGACTAGCCGCCTGCACGAGCGTCTCTCCTTCTTCGACAGCTCCACCAGGGAGTGACCAATTGTCATGCTTCTTATTTTGAACCATTAACACTTGATCGTCCCTTTCGTTATAAAGAAGCGTATACACCACGTCCACTCTAATCATTTGCTTCCTCCTCATCTGAATCGTTACCATTTTCTACTTATCTAATTTACCAGGTTCTCTGCTTGATTTGGGAGAAAGCGCTCGTAAATCACATTGTTTCTCCTTTTGACACTTCTGATTTTTTCGAACTAGATAAAAACCAACCTCCGATTGCAATGAGTAGCAATACCGCATAGAACGTTACTTTCCATTCGGGTGATTTCGCAAATGATTCAGGTAGAATGCTTAATTCTGGGTGAGAAAGAGTGTAAACAGACAATTTCACACCTACCCAACCAACAATCATGAAAGCAGCAATCTCCAACCCTGGCTTTGCTTTTAAAAGTTTCACAAAATAATTGGCCGCGAATCGCATCACAATTAATCCGATTAGCCCACCTGCAAAGATAACAAGAAATTTCCCACCGTCTAGTCCACCGATTTGTGGAAGAGGTGTGTTGGGAAGCGTAACGGCTAAAGCAACGGCAGCTAATATAGAATCGACCGCAAAAGCAATATCTGCTAATTCCACTTTAATGACTGTTCCCCAAAACCCTGACTGCTTTTTGGATTTTTTCTCAACATCACTTTTCCCCTTCTTCATCAGCTGCTTTCGAACGATATGATTGATGGCAATGAATAAAAGGTAAAGCGCACCGATCGCTTGCACCTGCCATACACCAACGAGAAAAGAAATCGCAAATAGGGAGGCAAAGCGAAAAACAAAGGCACCAGCTAGCCCGTAAAACAATGCTTTCTTACGCTCTTCTTCTGGTAAATGTTTTACCATAATCGCCAATACGAGAGCATTATCTGCCGCAAGCAACCCTTCAAGTGCAATGAGAAGTAACAAAACCCATCCGTATTCCAACAACATTGACACATCCATTACTGAATCCCCCTTATTTTTCAAATAAATGATCTTGCATAAAAAAAGACCTCTGCCGCTTGGCAAAAAGGTCTATTGAAACAATTAAAGACCTTTACCGTAAAAGTAAAGGTCTTGCTAACAACACGAATGTTGCCAACAAAGCCGAGAGCTAACAAGCTCTGGAATGACGACTTTGCTGTAAAAGCTACTCCCCTTTAGGAGTTGCGTTATTTAATTAGTTGAGATGATCATAATTCAATTCTTCATCGCTGTCAATTGTTATTTTATGCAGGAAATGATTAAAAATAACGGAATACGCTGTCTTCTTTTAAACTCTTCTTCATTTTGAAAATGCTCTCGTTCTGGCGTTCCTTCTTTTAAGCCCTGTATCGTAAATCCAGCGCCCTGAAGGATAAGAAAATAGTCTTCAATCGTCCGATGGTATTTCACCACTTGTTCCCCAATCCATGGTTCAATTCTCTTCCCTGTGTCAAAATAATCATCAACAATCCAATCCGTTCGTTTTCCCGTCATGCTTTTGAAAGAAGCCGTCATAACCGGATGAAGAACGCTGAAAACGAACTTCCCTCCAGGTTTTAACGTCTCATATACGTTCTTAACAATCAATTCTAGATCTTCTATGTAATGTAGGACTAATTGGGAAACAACCCGATCAAAAGCACCTGCTGGATAAGAATAGGTTTCTAAGGATGTGTGCACGACGCTTCCTTTCGTCCCTTGTAGCTTTAATTCCGCTTGCTTCACCATGTTCTGAGAGCCATCCACACCGACATATTCTTCACACTGCTTGCTTAGTAATGATTCTCCAAGCGAGGCGTCTCCACAACCGAGATCAAGAATTGTCTGATCGGTAACATCTCCGAGTAAAGACATTAGCGCAGGATATTCGATCACCTTATTTGGGCTTTCTTCTCGATGGCGCCTGGCCATATATTGCTCATAGAAATCATTATGATCGTACACCGATGATCCACCGTATTCCATTTTAAATCACCCCTTGTCCATTGTATCTGACTCGCAACTTTATTTTGTTTTTATCGCCTTTGTTGCAATAAACGTTTGAGTATAGCGATCGATTAGGCGCCTTCCCCCAAAATCATCCTCATAGAAACCAGCGATCAGAAATCCGGCATCAATCTGTCCCTGAATTTGATTTTCTAGCGTATGGCCGAATTCAAGTGCTTGATTGCTTTCCTTGTATAGTTGAAGCTCGTCTTCACTTAATTGATCGAGCGGGGAATACGGAATGCTGTTTTTTACGTCAAGAATCCCTTTCTCTTCCTGCTCATCATCGAAAAGGTAAAGCAAAGGATTTGTAAATCCTGAAATAAGCGTGCCGCCGTCTTTTAGTACTCTAGCTGCCTCTTTCCAAACGGGCCAAATATGTTCCACAAATACATTCGAAACTGGATGAACAATCATATCAAAGGTGTTATTAGGAATAAATGATAAGTCCGTCATATCTCCTTTTTCGATCGAAAGCTGCAAATGATCCCTTTCAGCAACAAAACGATCCTGCTCCAATTGTTTCTCAGAAAGATCAACAACGGTTACTTCAGCTCCTGCAGCGGCAAGAATCGGTCCCTGCTGCCCACCGCCAGAAGCGAGACAAAGAATCTTAACCCCTTTTAGCGTAGTGGGAAACCACTCACGTGGGACAGGCTTTTCCGTCGTTACGGTGATGTGCCAATTTCCTTTCTTACTTTCTTCAATCATTTTACTTGTGACAGGCTTTGTATATGAAACGCCATCGGCCACTTTTTTATCCCATACAATGCGATTGTGCTCATTGGTTTTCATCGATCTTTACTCTCCTTTCATCCCCCTTTCTTTCATTCTTCTTCATGTGATGAAATTCCTTTTCTCATTTATAACCTCTAGTGACGGGGGAGGAGCATAACAGCTACCCCTATAAGGCAAATCGCACCTCCAAGTATGTCATAAAGATCAGGAACCTTTTTATCAATTCCCCATCCCCAAAGAACGGACATCACGACAAACGCCCCTCCATATGCCGCATACACCCTTCCGAAATCAGGATAAACTTGCCAGGTGGCAATGACACCATATAGAACCAATGCAAGCCCTCCTGCTAAACCTAGTAAGCTTGAATATCCTTCTCGAAGCCAAAGCCATATTAGATAGCCTCCTCCAATTTCAGCAAGACCTGCTAAAGTAAATAAGAGAATTGTCCTCACCCACTATCTCCTCCTTCGTAAATGTTTGGCTTATCTTGTCATCCTTTTTTAAGGAGCCATCACCCTTCACCTGATTTTCATTCATCCTTATTTATGGTAAAAACGAACCAACCCATACAAAAGTATGATAATCTATAAAAAAACACACTTTCAATACTTTTTATATAAAGCTAATATCATTATTACCAGGAAAAGAGGATGCCCCATGACGCAACGTGAAACGTACATCAAAAACTCAAAAACCACCTGCGAGCATGTTTACCATATGGATCCAAACTCAGTTCCTGTTCTTCACGTTTTATTAACGGAAGAAGAGTTAAATCAGCGCATGCACCATTACGAACGTGCGCTTTCCATTATTCAAACATTCATGACAAAGCTTTTAAGCTTTCTAACCGATATCCCTACTGTTATCGTAACAACCGATGACCAGGGGTATGTATTAGATTCCTATGGAGACGAGCATCTTAAACAAATGACAACGTCACTCGGCATTCAAAACGGTGTTAAATTCGATGAAGAAACGGCAGGTACGAATGCTATTACCCTTGCACTAGAACACAACAGGCCCTTTCATTTAATTGGAGAGGATCATTACCATTATTGTTTTAGCGAGGTGGCGTGCTACTCGGCACCGTATCGTTATCGTAACGGTGAAGTGATCGGCACCATTTCAATTATGACACCAAAAGAGCACGCCTCACCGTTACACCTTGGCTTGCTTTCATCTTCAATCGACACCATTGAACGCGAAATTCGGGTTCATGAACAAAACGAACAGCTTCATCTCTACAATCAAATGCTGATGAGCACCACGCCAATTGGCATTGTTATTTCAGATCAGACTGGTCATATAAGAGAATTTAATCAAAGCGCCGCTCAACTAACAGGCATGAATAAGCGAAACATGATCGGGTCTCATATTTCAGAGGTTTCTGCTCTTAAACCATTTTTCGATCATGTGCTTACGAAAGAAAAAGGAATCGAGGATATCGAAATCACCTTCTCAAGGCTTGATGAACGCAAGTGTTTACTTGATATTTTACCTCTATATGATCACAATCAGCGGCTAAGCGGTGCTTTTGCTCAGTTCCGCGATATGACCTCTTATTATCAACTACAAGAACAGGTCATTCAATCTGAGAAACTTTCTGCTATCGGGAAATTAGGGGCTGGATTAGCACATGAAATCCGCAATCCTCTCACATCCATCATCGGCTTTACACAGCTATTGGATGTGGATAAAAAACAAACCCATTATATCGATATTATTAGAACTGAGCTTGAACGAATGAAAAACCTCGTCAACCAATTCGTTATGATGGGAAAACAAACAATTAGTGAACGAAAATCCAGCCAATTATATCCTCTCATATGTGAAACGGTTGAATTAATGAAAAGCAATGCTCACCTACATAATGTTGAGATTAACTTTCATGCCGAAGAGGAACAAATAACCGTCTGGATGGATGCTTCTCAAATTAAACAAGTGCTTATTAATTTCATCAAAAACGCTATTGAAGCAATGCCTCAGGGTGGAGAAATTTCGGTTTCTTTGTCTAAAAAAGATCAACACGCCATCATTGCAGTTAAGGATAATGGCAAGGGGATGAGTGAAAAAGAGGTGAAACAGCTCGGAACGCCCTTTTTTAGTACGAAAAGCAGTGGGCTTGGAATTGGACTTTCGATTTGCTTTGATATTATGAAAGCTCATCACGGAAAAATCGTCATTGATTCTGATAAAGGTGCCGGTACAATGGCCAACCTCTTTCTCCCACTTCACAAGGAAGAGAGCTAAGTCTCTCTTCCTACCTCTTACAACGTCCATACAATGATAAACGTAACGAGCAAAATTCCAATCGCTAATGCGTCGATAACATACTTTTGCCCTTCCGTTAACGGTTTTCCTTTTATCTCAAGGAAAGATGGATAAAAGAAACCAATCACGCGAACCAAAATAGTCCCAATCATGATCACAACAGCCGCCCAAATTCCCATATAAAACCACTTCCTTTCTCATCACTTTCCCTTCTACTTTAGAACAAAACAAAGGCTGTCACCCACTTAAGGTGACAGCCTTTTTAGCCTATCCGATTAAAACATTTCAGAAACTGTTTTTGCCTGCATGTGAAGTCCAAGGTAATCTGGTCCACCTGCTTTTGAATCTGTACCAGACATTTTGAATCCTCCAAATGGGTGGTACCCAACAATTGCGCCCGTACAGTTACGGTTGAAGTATAGGTTACCTACATGGAAGTCCATTTTCGCTTGCTCAATGTGTGCACGATTATTCGTGATCACAGCACCAGTTAAGCCGTACTCTGTATTATTCGCAATTTCAATCGCTTCATCGAAGTTATCTGCTTTCGTTAAGCAAACAACCGGTCCGAAAATTTCTTCCTGCTGCATGCGTGATTTAGGAGCAAGGTCTGCAAATACAGTTGGCTTGATGAAGAACCCTTTCGAATCATCGCCTTCTCCACCAGCAACTAGGCGGCCTTCTTCTTTCCCAATTTCAATATAGCTCATGATTTTATCAAATGATGCTTGATCAATAACTGGTCCCATGTACACATCTGGACCTGTCGTTTCACCTAGTGTAAGCTCATTTGTTAGTTCAACAACGCGATCACGAACCTGATCATATACCTCTTTCAAAATGACCGCACGAGAGCCTGCAGAACATTTCTGACCTGAGAAGCCGAATGCTGAGACAACGATTGCCTGAGCAGCAAGTTCTAGATCTGAATCTTTATCCACAACGATCGTATCTTTACCACCCATTTCAACGATCACTCGCTTCAGGTGTTGTTGACCTGGCTGTACTTTCGCAGCTCTCTCATAAATACGTGTACCGACTTCACGTGAACCTGTGAATGTGATGATCGATGTTTTCGGGTGATCAACTAGATAGTCCCCTACTTCAGCTCCGCTACCTGGCACAAAGTTCAAGACACCTTTAGGAAGACCAGCTTCTTCAAGCACTTCAACAAACTTTGCTGCAACAACCGGAGTTGCACTTGCTGGCTTAAGAAGAACTGTGTTTCCTGTTACAAGAGGAGCTACCGTCGTACCTGCCATAATCGCAAATGCAAAGTTCCATGGTGGAATAACGAGTGCAACACCACTTGGCGTATAAACGTAACGGTTTTGTTCACCAGGGCGGCTTTCAATCGCTTTGCCTTCACCTAGCTCAATCATTTGACGCGCATAGTATTCCATGAAGTCGATCGCTTCAGCTGTATCTGCATCCGCTTCTTTCCATGGCTTACCTGCTTCGTAGACAAGATAAGCAGAGAATTCATGCTTACGGCGACGAACAATCGAAGCTGCGCGGAACAGAAGTTCAGCACGAGAGCGAGCCGACCATTTTCTCCATCCTTCAAACGCTTCATCTGCAGACTGAATCGCGCGTTCCGCATGCTCTTTCGTTGCCTTCGATACGCGGCCAACGATTTGCTCTTTGTTCGCAGGGTTAATGGAAACAATTTTATCTTCCGTGCTGACACGTTCACCATTGATGAGAAGATCGTGATCTTTTCCGAGCTCTTCTTTTACTAGTTTCAGTGCTTCTTCGAAAGCCTTCTTATTTTCCTTAACAGTGAAATCAGTAAACGGTTCGTGTTTGTATGGTACTACCATGAGTAAATTCCCCTTTCAAATATAAGAAGTTTATTTTTTAAAGATTCCATTAAAAGCAAAGGCGATGTTCGCAGGTCGTTCCGCCAACCGCCGCATAAAATACCCATACCAATCGTTCCCATAAGGTAGGTATACTCTAACCGTATAACCTTCAGCTAGAAGATCGAGCTGACTCTGGCTTCGCATGCCGTACAGCATTTGAAACTCAAATTGGTCTTTCGGAATATCATGCTCTTTCACGAATTCTTTCGTAAAGTTAATGATGGCATCATCGTGACTAGCAATGGCTGTAAAATTCCCATTCAATAAATGCTTCTTAATCAGCTGCTTCAAATTATGATCGACATCTGATTTCGCTGGAAAAGCAACCTTCGCGGCTTCCTTATACGCCCCTTTCACAAGACGTAAATTAGGGTTAACTTCATTTAAATCATCTAAATCTTGGTCGGATCGGTATAAATAAGACTGAACAACCGTTCCAATATTTTCGTACTTTCTCTTCAGATCTTTGTAAAGCTGAAGCGTTGCCTCTGTTCGTGTGGAATCTTCCATATCGATCGTAACGAACACATCATGTTTCACCGCTTCTTCCATTATCTCAATCATGTTACGCCAGACGAGATCATGGCTAATATCAAGACCAAGTGAAGTGACTTTCAAAGACATCTGAGAATTTAGTTGATGAGCACTAATCATGCGGATTGTATCGATGCACTCCTGGGTCCGCTCCTTCGCTTCTGTTTCAGAAGAAACAAATTCCCCAAGATGATCCACCGTGACCCGAAGCCCCTGACTATTCAAGTTCTGAATAAGAGGCACCGCATGCTCAAAGGTCTCACCCCCTACTATCTTGTCTGCCCCAAACTTACTACCCCATCGTTTCGCGAGCCGATCAAGCGAGGGCCTACTAGCGAGAAAAAGGAAAAAACTCTTGTTGATGGCTTCCAACTCTACCACGCTCCTTTTCACCCTATATCTCCAATCATTCATCAAGCTTGTGTAATACTCCAAAGAAAGTTTTTGTTTTCTTGTGAAAATTATATCGATTTTAAGGGCCATCTGGCAACGTGGTCAAAGCACAATAGTTTAGCAGAGATTTTGTGGTTTAAACACAATAGGAAAAGCGGAGACGAGCGTTTAGAAACGGAGATATTGGAACTCTTGAACTAGAACACGCTTTTTGTGTTCTGGTGAAAGAGTGAAATATCGGAGTTTCTGCGAGTCGCAGCTGGATCTGGGAAAAGCGGAAGTGGGCGTTTAGACACGACAGGCACTGGAGCCATTTCATTTGAACACGCTTTTTGTGTTCGGATGAAATGGTGAAGTGACCAAGTGTTTGCCCACTGCAGCTGGATCAGGGAAAAGCGGAGACGAGCGTTTAGAAACGGAGATATTGGAACTCTTGAACTAGAACACGCTTTTTGTGTTCTGGTGAAAGAGTGAAATATCGGAGTTTCTGCGAGTCGCAGCTGGATCTGGGAAAAGCGGAAGTGGGCGTTTAGACACGACAGGCACTGGAGCCATTTCATTTGAACACGCTTTTTGTGTTCGGATGAAATGGTGAAGTGACCAAGTGTTTGCCCACTGCAGCTGGATCAGGGAAAAGCGGAGACGAGCGTTTAGTAACGGAGATATTGGAACTCTTGAACTGGAACACGCCCTTTGTGTTCTGGTGAAAGAGTGAAATATCGCAGTTTCTGCGAGTCGTAGCTGGATCTCAGGAGAAGCGGAAGTGGCCGTTTAGACACGACAGGCACTGGAGCCATTTCATTTGAACACGCTTTTTGTGTTCGGATGAAATGGTGAAGTGACCAAGTGTCTGCCCACTGCAGCTGGATCTTGGAAAAGCGGAGACGGCCGTCACTGATTTTCCACTTTGGCCAATATATTCTGATTTTGGCCAATAAATCTAAGTTTTGGCCAATAAACCACTCTCCTCCTACTCTCTTACCACTCCCTCCCACACTCACACCAGCTACTACGCACACTTCTCTCCTTTTTAACTACGAAAAAGAAGCTGCACCTTGTGCAGCTTCTCAATTTGTGCCATAAACTTGCCAGATACCCACTCAAAACGGCTATTTCGTCGTACTTTTCTGCTCCTCTACAGCCGAAAGGTACCGGTTATAGTAAGACGGTATGTTGTTTAACAACAACAACTCAATATAAATATGACTTTTCATATTAAAATCATCAAAATCAATGTCGGTTAAATCCTGTATCTGTTTCATGCGATAATTCAGCGTATTGGGATGAATAAACAGTTCAGCGGCGGTGCTTTTACCCTTACCATTGTTCGATAAATACACCTCTAGCGTCTTCAACAAACTAGAATGGCTAACCGAGTCTTTTTCCATCAAGTTAAGTAAATTTTGATTAAAGTAATGCTCCGTATTGTTTTTCTCATAAAGAGCGGCAAGATACCGGTATACGCCAAGCTTCGAGAACTCTCGCGGCATCACATCTGGCCTTGGACCAATAAAGTCAGCTGTCTCAATGACTTCCAGTGCTTCTAGAAAACTTTTCCTCATATCAATGAGTTCCACGTATTCTTTTCCAATTCCAATCAAGAAAGAATAAAACTCTTCGTGCGTTAACGCACTTTTCACGTACTCTACAAGCTCGCGGGTATGCTCAATGGCAGATCCCTTCATACTTTTATCACCAGAAATGACAGCAACCACTTGAAGCTCGGTTTTCAGCACCTGAATTTTATGACGCTTAAACCGAGATAGAAGCTCGAGCACTTCATTCAAAAGCGATTCTTGAGATGGCTCTGCAATGGACATAACAAGTACAGAAAAGCGCTCAGGCAATGGCAAGCTTGCCACCTGGGCTTTACGCCTCATTTGATTTTCACTTTCATATTCATGAAGAAGCACGTTCCAAAGCAATTTCTCCTGCTTCCCCTCATGCTCTTTCCCTTTTTGATACGAATCATGAATAAGCTTGCCAACGTGAGGGGTGATTTCAGTAAGAAAATCAACCTCTTCTTCCGTAAGCGGACTATTTGTTTCTTGTACCCAGAGATACCCCATTGTCCGCCCTTCATAGATGGCTTTCACCACAACACGCTGATAAAAACCGATTTCTTCAATAGGGGCAATGCGAATGGGAGCTTCATTGCTCTCAAGCTGTTGCACGATCCCTTCTTTTTTTAAACGATCAATAATAAAAACGGGACATTTTTTATATAAAATGGTTTTTTGCTGCGTTTGATCAAAGCTCTCTGACGCCGTGCTGTATGAAATCAATTCGAAATTTTTATTTTCGATAATTACCGGCTTATTCGTCGCAATGCTGATCATCTCAGTTGCTTTATGAATATCCGTCGCTTCTAGAATCCGTTCTTTCGCATCTACCATCCAATCACCCTCCCTGTACCGACAATTGCTTTGAAACCAAAGGGTTTAGCAATACCAGATTTAGTCATTTTTCATCTTCTTCTATTATATCGGTTTCTTCCTAAAAGAAAAATGATTAGGGGGAGATTCACAAAGAAAAAGAACGCAATCAGCTGCGTTCCTCTCCACTTTATAGTGCCTTTACAAGTCCACCATCAACAACGAGTGATTGCCCGGTCATATACGTATTTGCTCCTGAGCCTAGGAATACGATCGCCTTTGCAAATTCATCAGGTTCCCCGTATCTTTTCATTGGAATGGATTGCTCCGCCTGACTCTTTAATTCAGCAGCATTGATGCCTAACTGATCTGCCTTGATTTGATCAAGTTGCTCCACACGATCCGTAGCAATACGTCCTGGGCCTACGGTATTGACGAGAATATTATGCTCTGCGTACTCCTGGGAAAGACTTTTAGCTAATCCCACAATTCCTGCTCGAAATGTGTTCGAGAGGATCAAGTTATCTAGTGACTGTTTAATGGAGGATGAAGCAATGTTCAAGATCCTTCCCCATCTATTTTCTTTCATATATGGAATAGCTGCTCTTGACGTTCGAACAAAACTTAATAGATTCAGTTCAAACGCATTTTGCCAATCATCATCACTAAAATCCTCAAATCCCCCAGCTGGAGGACCGCCCGCATTATTAATTAACACTTCGACTGTACCATTCGTTTCTGCAGCAAACTTCATCAATCGATTAATATCATCCGCTTTTGTCATATCGCAAACGATCCAAGTAACGTGCTCATTCCCTGTCTCTTCGATGATTTCTTCGCATGCTTTTTTTAGTTCATCATCACTTCTACTTGATAAAATAACATGCGCACCTTCTTTCGCAAATGCAAGGGCCGAAGCTCTTCCAAGTCCTTTGCTTGCAGCTGTTACGACGACTGATTTTCCTTTTAGATTGAGATCCATTCATATCCACTCCATTCTAAATGACATTTTCTACTATTCTACCACTCTCTAACAAGTCTTGTTATGCTACACTATTGAAAACGTTACCAAATGAAAGGAGATAATTTGATTAATGAACACCCTTTTCGTCGCCGGCCACTCAAAACTCCCAACTGGCATGGCCGCTAACAACATTTCAGACACCTTAACCCTCACTCTTGAAGTTGATAAAAAGTATGGCGTGATCGTCGACGCATCTTGCACACTCGCAACTGAACATAGCAAACAGTTCGTTAAACAATTACTCAAAGGATTCAGTTTAAAAGATGGTATTACAGACCCTCTCCATCAGTTAAAAGAGGGCTATCTCGGAAAAGCCGGCAATGCTCTTGCTGCTGCTCTTAAGGATGCTCACAAGCAATACGAGCTGCATCCTGAACCTCTTAACACATAAAAAAGAGTAGAGGACAAATTCTCTCATTTGTCCTCTATTTCTCTTTAAAAAACAATGCCAGTATCTTCAGCAATTTCATCGTTTATGATCCCTATCCCTTTTATCTTACCCTCTTCCACAATCGGTTGAACAGATGGATTGGAAGGATAGTTTTCTCCATCAAATTTTAGCTTGTGATAGCCAGGCTCTATTCCTCCACCCGCCACATACATCACAATGTTCTTCCATCCGTTCGTTGTTTCATTTTGAATGATGACTGGGGTTCTGACTAAAGAAAATCGAGACTTCACCGTATAATCCCCGTTCTTTTCTTCTAACAAAAGTCCACTGCATCCTCCTGTTCCACAAACCATTGGACCGACTAAATAGACAAATGTTTCAGGTATCTGATCATTGTTAAAGTCTATTTTATTGTAGTAATAACGAATGGAGTCTGCCCCCTTCGTAAGACCGAACTCTTTAGCAAACGCTTCTTCAAGGGCAGCGTCTTTCTTCGTTTCTGATTTGAGATAGGTAACTTCACTGAGATCTCGTTCTATTTGCGTACTTGCTTCCATTTGATTCGTAGCATACACCTTATCCATATAACCAACTAAGCTGATAACCATAAAGGTCCAAATAAATAGGAAACCCAACTTCTTCAAATTGCATTCTCCCCTCGGTTTTTTAATTAGATTCCCCATTCCTTTAACTAACTATGTTTTCATTGTAAAACGCGATTTATTACAAAAAAATACGGCAGGGGCTTTAACACCACCGCCGCATTTATGAGTAACCTTCACATTAATTCCCAGGTCGCGAAGCACGTAACGTAAATTTATACTCATCACTCTTAAAATAAATTTCACTATATTCGAATACAGTAGAATCCTGAAAGATACTATACAATTGCACCTTTAAAATCGGTAAATTTGAATCTACCTCAAGAAATTTGGATATATCTTCGTCAGGTAAAATCGGAATGATTTCTTGAAAACTTTCTTTAATTTTCATTCCCTTTTCCTTTTCAATGTAGTCATACTTTGAACCACTCATAATTTGATAAGAGAGGTTTGGAAACATTGATACAGGAAGATATGTATCCTCTAAAACATAAGGAACATCATCAACCAGACGCTGTCTTCTTACGTAGAATACTTTTTCGCCCTCTGGAATTTGAAGCATTCGTTTTATTTGATCAGACGGCTCTGTTAATTGAAAATCGATCACTCTGTTAACCGGGGTTTTATTTAGTCTCTTCATTTCTTCAGTAAAACTCTGCAGTTCAAAAATGTTGTGTTCAATTTTCTTCTCGCTTACATAAGTTCCGCTGCCTTGAACCTTCTCTAATAGCCCTTCTTCTACAAGGGTTTGGATCGCCTGACGAATCGTAACGCGCGAAGCTTTGTAAAGGTTAGACAAGTGCGCTTCGGTTGGAATAGCTTCTCCAACCCTTAATGTTCCATTAGTAATATCTTCTTTAAGTTGTCCGGCAATTTTTCGGTACAGTGGCGTAGACATATAAATTCCTCCAGTATGATCTCTCATTATATTATAACCAAAACTGACTAAAAACCAATAATGATATTGACCAAATTCAATATATGTATTATATTCATATTATAAAATTATTAATACAAATATAATACCTATCGGAGGCTAATCATATGAAAAAACAAAATCTTGTAGTAGTAGGCGGCGGCAGTACTTATACAATCGGAATGATTATGAGTTTAATTGCAGAAAAAAAACAGTTTCCTTTGAAAACGATTACTTTTTATGACACTGACTCTGAAAGACAAGAAAAAGTTGCTAAAGCATCTGAGATCATTTTGCGAGAAAAATACCCTGAGCTTGAGAGTTTCTCCTACACAACAGATAAAAAAACAGCGCTGACAAATGCAGATTTTGTCTTTGTCCAAATTCGAACTGGCGGTTTACAAATGAGAGAAAAGGATGAGCAAATCCCTCTTAAATACGACACAGTTGGACAAGAAACATGTGGGCCAGGTGGGATGGCCTATGGTCTCCGTTCAATTGGAGATATGATTGAGTTAGTTAATGATATTCGTGAGTATTCGCCTGAAGCATGGATATTAAATTATACAAATCCCGCAGCTATTGTTGCTGAAGCACTTCGACGCGAATTTCCAGATGATAAGAAGATTTTAAACATATGTGATATGCCAGCAGCCATTATGGTAAGCTACGCTGGAATTCTTGGAAAAGAAGTATTTGACCTGGTCCCTGAATATTTTGGTTTAAATCACTTTGGATGGTTTACGAAGATCTATGATAAAGAAGGTAACGATCACACGGATACGATTAAAAATGCCATAACAGACAAAGGGTTCATGCCGGAAGATGCAGAAATTGCAAACGACCCATCTTGGATTAAAACATTCAAACAGGTTGAAAAAATGGTAACTGATTTCCCAGAATATCTACCAAATACGTATTTGCAATATTACCTCTATCCTTCTGATATGGTAGCGAAAGAAGATGTGACAAACACGCGCGCACGTCAGGTAATCAATGGCCGTGAGAAGCGTGTTCACACCCTAGCGGATCAGATTATTCAGGATAACTCTACTAAAAATGTTGAACTCGAAGTTGATATCCATGGACGATATATGATCCGAGTAGCTGCTTCAATGGCCTACAACAATGGAGATATCTTCATCGTAATGGTAGAAAATAACGGCATTATCGCTAATTTACCTGACGATGCTATGGTCGAAGTTCCAGCGATGATGACGAATCGAGGACCAAAGCCATTTGCGGTAGGTCACATTTCAACGTTCTACAAAGGATTGATTGAAGGACAGCTTGCATATGAGAAACTTGTTGTAGACGCTTATTTCGAGAATAGCTATGAGAAAGCACTTCAGGCCCTAACATTAAATCGAACAGTTGTAGATGCGCCTGTGGCTCGTCAAATTCTTGATGACTTAATTGAAACAAACAAAGAACTATGGCCTGAACTTCATCGTAAAAAAGAACTCGTTAAAACAAAATAATAACAGAAAGACCTAGGATTAAGATCCGGGTCTTTCTATCAGAACTATAAGAAAACGCTTGCTTATGAACAGAGGAGGCTTTACTCAGTGAAAAAATACTTTGGTAGTTTACAAAGGTTCGGAAAGTCATTAATGGTCCCTGTTGCTCTTCTTCCAGCAGCTGGTATTTTATTAGGACTTGGAGCTGCTTTAACTGGACCACTCGCAGATACAATGTCTTTCTTACAAAATGATACGATTCAGTTTATAGGCCAAGGCATGTCAGATATCGGCATTAGTATTTTTAATAATCTAGCCATTATATTTGCAATTGGCGTGGCAATTGGATTAACGGGTGGCTCCGGTATTGCTGCACTTGCAGCCCTACTTGGCTACATCATTATGAACAAAACCATCTCCTTTGCCTTAGGGATCACACCAGAAATGGTTGCTGAAAATGGTGCCTATGGAATGGCTCTGGGAATTCCTACACTTGAAACGGGTGTACTCGGAGGAATTATTGTCGGGTTGCTTGCAGTATTTATTTATAACAAATTTCACGAATTCGATCCTCCTGAAGTTCTTGGATTCTTTGCAGGAGATCGTTCAGTCGGCATTGCAATGGTCTTCTCCTCGATCTTCCTAGCCATGGCTATGATGGTCGTCTGGCCACCGATCCAAACTGGCATCAATGCTGTCGCAAATGTGATTGCAAATGGTTCAACAAATCCCTTATACATTGGTTTATATGGATTTTTAGAACGAGTATTAATTCCTACAGGTCTTCATCATATCTGGTATGCGCCATTCCTATGGACATCACTTGGTGGAACGACAGAAGTTGCAGGCAGCATGGTATCAGGTGATCAGTACATTTTTCTTGCTCAAA
Source organism: Bacillus sp. es.036 (assembly GCF_002563635.1). Classification (NCBI taxonomy): domain Bacteria; kingdom Bacillati; phylum Bacillota; class Bacilli; order Caryophanales; family Bacillaceae; genus Bacillus; species Bacillus sp. es.036. The sequence continues at coordinate 118,481 of NZ_PDIZ01000001.1, read as the reverse complement.
TCGCAGAAGGCGTTGATGTGACAGCTGGTCGATTCATGGCAGGTAAATTCCCTGTGATAATGTTCGGTCTCGTAGGTGCAGCACTTGCTATGTATCGTCAGGCTGATAAAAATAACAGACCAGTTGTCAAAGGGATGCTAATCGCTGCAGCAGGTACTGCTTTCCTGACTGGTATTACTGAACCAATCGAATTCACCTTCCTATTTGTAGCGCCTGTACTATTCTTTGTGCATGCGATCCTTGCGGGAATTTCTTTCGCCGTAACGTACATGCTAGATGTCCATCTTGGTTGGGCTGGTGGTTCTGGATTAATCGATTTTGTCCTTGTTAACGCTATTCCCGGAACGAATAATTGGTGGATGAACCTTGTTCTCGGTGCTGTCTTTTTCTTCATCTACTATTTCACGTTTTCCTTTGCGATCAAGAAATGGGATTTAGTTACCCCTGGACGAGGTGGACAAGAGAACAAACTCTTCACCAGAAAAGACTACAACAAGAAAAATCCAGGAAAAGGCAAGAACAAAGAACTAGCATTGGAAATCATGGAAGCACTTGGAGGCGAAAACAACTTAAAGCATGTTGATGCCTGCTTTACTCGACTTCGTGTAGAAGTAGCGGAAGTAAAAGCAATTGACGAAAATCGCCTAAAGGAACTTGGAGCAGCTGGTGTTGTGAAAGTCGATCAAAACATTCAGGCCATTTTCGGTGGGCGATCTGATTTATACAAAAATGAGATTAATAAAATTATGCAAGAATCAAATGCTTCTTAAAAAGGCTTCAAATTAATCTTCATATATGAGAGGTGCGACAACTAGTCGCGCCTCTTTTTTAAAGTTAAATCAAAAATCCAGTAAAAAAAAACTCATTTATTAATGAACTTTCATTCCCTTTTATTTGTATAAATATGTGAAAATATAGAAATGAAAGGTGTGAAATACATGGCAATCGGTTGGATCATGGGGTTAGTGATGGCAGGAGTTCTTGGAACCATTTTTGCCGTCTTAATTGCAACGCTTCAAAAACATGTTCACAAAACAAATGGAAGAATTGATTTTCAGAAGACAAATCTCTATTTTTATTGGTCGCGGTGGGATTATGTCATGATTGCTTCCTCAGCGTATTCTTTCTTATGTATTACAGGTTTATTTGTTTTTCTAATTAAGGGAGAAAACATTGAAAATCCATTTGTGCAGTTCTTTCTGCATCAGACCTTTGTTTTTCCACTTCTCACATTTCTCTGGTTTATTTTCCGACTCGCTTACACTTACAAAGGGATAAAAGAGCGCTGGCCAAATGAATTTTAACGAACGCGAATCGATTCCTTTCGAGAAATCATTGGCGATGACGTTCGAAACCATTTACCTTACACACAAAGATTCACTCTACCGTTTCTTATTTCGCTATACTCGTGATGAGCAGTTTAGTATCGATCTTGTTCAGGATACATTCGTTAAATTTCACAAGTATCAGGATCGCTATGACGTTACACGGGCGTCTCTAAAAACGTATCTTTTAAAAATCGGTTATCAACTGATGATTAACAAAATAAAACGAAGAGCAAAATGGCAAACGCTGCTCCCTTTTCTGATCAAAAAAGAAGAATTTTCTTTTAACGATTCTGTGGAGAAGATGACGATTCAGTGGGCGATTAAACAGCTACCTGAAAAGCAGCGAGCGGTTATCCTCTTAATCTATTATCACGACATGACTCAAGAAGATACTGCAAACATTTTAGATATTCCAGTTGGAACGGTTAAGTCAAGATTATCGACAGCAATTAAACGTTTAAGAGATTTATTGGAGGGACATTACGATGAATTCACACAATAACCATTCGCTACCGAAAGAACTGCGTGAACAACTTGATCAGTACACCGTTGACGTTCCCCCTCTTTCCTTCAAAAAGAAGAAATCAGACCGAGTAGCGGATTTTATGAGTGAACCCGTTCAAAATCCACTTGATCACTATGCTAGTACATCTGGTTTGTTACTGAAAATCCAATTAGTCCCGATTGGTCTTACGATTGGAATATCGGCAGGATTACTATTATTCATGTAAATTCTATCAATAAAGGACCTCATCCAGGGTCCTTTTTAAGTTACTAATGCTTGTAACCTCTACACCCTAGCAAAAAAGTCAGAACATCATGTACTCTACGAGAAAATGACTCATAGTGATGCTTGCCATCCTTAATCACTTTAAATTCAACACTACTTCCTCTTTCCTCTAACAATCCAAATATCCGTTCATTCGATTTCAGAAACGCTCGATCGATTCGCTCTTCTCCCGACTCCTTATCGCCGCAATCCAAATAAAGACCGTCAAATGCAACTTGTTCGGATTCTAAGATATACTGCTCTAACTTTTCCTGATTACGAAAAAAAGCGGAAGAGATCCCAGCTCCTCTTCTAAAAACAGTTGGATAGCGACATAGCGCATAGACTGTAAGCAAACCGCCAAGTGAAATACCAGCCATATAATTCGATCCCACCTGTATGCGATACGTAGCATTAATTGACGGTACTAAATCCCTCACGATAAAATCCAGATAATCCCTACCCTTCGCTTCCCTAGAATCACTTTTCCCTGTAAGTTCTTCGCTCATTTTTCCCGGTGCCCATAGGCGATATTCCTCCATCCGATTAGCTCCCGAATCAATCGCAATAACGATAACCTGATCATGACTCTGCTCGAGATAGTCCTTTAAACGTAACGACCTTCCCCCTACTGCGTCCTTATCTTCAAACACATTTTGTCCATCGTGCATATAGAGAGCTGGGTATTCTTGATTCGTATGTTCATATGTATCTGGTAAATAAATTCTAACCGTTCTTTCTTCATTAAACACTGGAATCCAATATTGTTTCGTTACTAACATGCTCCAACCCCTCCACTTCTAGAAGTATTCTTCTCGTAGTAGGCTCCTTTTCCCTCTTCCATAAAATAAACCACCGAGTTTCCTCGATGGCTTTTCGTTCACGATAATCGAATCATCTTTCTCGTAGGCGAAGGCACTTTCCCTGCAATGATCTTCCCAATCTCTAATGATGCTGTCGCAGCAGGAGACGGTGCATTGCAAACATGAATGGATCTTTTGCCAGGAATAATAAAGAAATCATCAACAAGTTGACCATTCTTAAGGAGAGCCTGAGCCCTTACTCCCGAGTGAGTTGGAACCACGTCGTCCTCTTGAATTTCTGGTACAAGTCTCTGGAGGCTTTTCACAAATGATTTTCTGTGAAAGGACCGTCCCATTTCTTTTAACCCTTCTTTCATGTTACTTCCCGCCATTTTCCAAAACCCCTCAAATGCCAGCACATCGAGGGCATCTTTTGGATTAAATGAAAGCTTATGATAGCCCTCACGCTTCAAGCTAAGTACCGCATTTGGTCCAGCATGAATCGAGCCATCCATCATACGAGTGAGATGAACACCAAGAAACGGAAAATCTGGATTTGGTACAGGATAAATTAAGTTTTTAACCAGATGACTTTTCTCTTTCTTCAATTCAAAATACTCGCCTCGAAACGGAACGATCTTTAAATCGGTATAAATATCCGAGAGCCTCGCGATACGGTCACTTTGAAGACCAGCACAATTAATTATATACTTTGCTTTATACGTTCCTTTAGACGTATCAACCACCGCTTCATCAAGACTTTCTTCGATATTTGTTACTCTGGTCCCCGGAAACAAGTCAACTTCCTGGTTCGATAGAATTTCCGCTAATTTCTCAGTCACTTTCTTATAATTCACGATGCCAGTAGACGGCACCCGAATCCCACCTATCCCATTTACATGAGGTTCGACCTCTTTAAGCTCCTCCTTTGTGAGCTTTTGTACGTCAAGACCGTTTTCCGATCCACGTTCATACAAGTGATTTAGATGACCTTTTTCCGTTTCATCAACAGCTACGATAACCTTTCCACACACATCATGTGCAATATTATTCTCCTGACAAAAGCGAACGATCGACTCACTGCCCCGCTTCGCTAATGTCGCTTTCAAGCTACCAGGCTTATAATAAATTCCTGAATGAATCACACCACTATTCCTACCTGTTTGATGACTAGCCCATTCCTTTTCTTTTTCAACGATTGCAAGTGTTGCATTTGGGTAACGCTGTCGAATCGAAAGCGCTGTGGATAAACCAACGATTCCGCCGCCAATCACGAGATAATCATACATGCTGTTTCCTCCAATTCAACTCAAGCAAATCGACCACGCTGGCGTAAAAGCTCTCTGTGAAGTCCAGTATTTTCTTCAAAGGCTTCTCTTCCATGAAGCCAGAATCGGTTATTTAACATAATCAGTTCTCCTGCTGGTAGCTCAAGTCCTTTTGTGGCAGAAGAATTCTCCATCGAAAGTGATAGTTCCTGTAAATAAGTTGCCTGCGCAATGTTTTCTGGATGAACGAACTGATCGATAAAACAAATACAAGGTTCATTGTTTTGTTCATAGAACGTCGTACGGAACACTTCCTTCACCACATTTTTGCTTGGCGGTGCCTTATAAATCAATCGCTGTGATGCCATCGGGTGCTGATAAAACCGCTCAAGCTCTTCCCAATCATCAAGATGAAGAAGTCGTGAACGACCACCAACCGCATGTTGCTCCTCAAATTTCATCATCAACAACCAGTCCGTCGCTTCATCTACATATGTTCCATCTGTATGGAGTGTAAAAAGACGATACGCCTGACGAAGGTAAGAATCACTCGTATCCGTATGTTTTACTGAAAAACGAGCGTAGTAATTTCCGGACATCGCATCGAAATTAGGGATGCCAACAAGGTGAGAAAATGCGGTTGAAAACTTTACATAGTCCTCTGGATCAGTCGTTTGCTTGTTAACCCCAACGGTAAATCCGCCCGTCTGTCGATCATGGAGAATTGCTCGAACCGCTTTTTGAAAGTTTTTATCTAAAAGCCGTGAGAGCTTCTCTGTCAGAATAAATCGCATGTAAGGGATGTACGCTAACTGCTGACTACTAATCTCACGAACGTCTTCAAAAAAACGAGTGATCACTTCTTCTTCCAGATCCACTACATAAAGTCGTTCATGAACTGCACTCGGTTTAATCTCATACCCTTTGCCTTTTTTCACACTTCTTTCGTCCTGCTTCATCCTTGTAAGTTCCATTGCACGCATCTCTCCTTTTATTTTTTTAGAATGACAAGAAAAACAAAAAAGCCAGCACACTTCTCCCGTCTTACGGAAAAAATATACTGGCTTTAAACTGCGCACGAAACTCTGGCAAGAGCTTCAACAGTTTTATCAGTTATTGTAATTGTTATCATTCTGTGGACGCTCTACTCTCCTAGTTATGAAAGGGATACCTTTCTTAAGGGACGTATGAGCTAATACGTTAAGAATACAATGGATAGAATTTTCTGTCAAATAACATTGTGACGCTACGGTTCCTGCCTTTTCATTGGAATTCTTTATCATCTACTCCTGTTCTACTATTTATTATAACGATATGAACGAACAATGCGATAGGAAGCCTGGACTCGCTTCCTATCGTTCTTTTTGTTTTTTAACATGCATCTTCAAAATCCCAGTCGGCCCTTTCTGATTTAATTGAATCATTTGCTCAGCCATCTCTTTCGGTGTGTAAGGCATGTCATTTTCAAGCCACCAGGAAATCATGCCTGTATAAGCAGATGCAATATAGCTTGCAATCACTTCACTTGGTAACGGGAGAGGATCGAATCTCCCCTTTGCAATTCGATTGTCATAGAAATCAAAGAAGAAGCTACGCATGTGATCAAGAAAGTTCGGCATTCCTTTTTTGATTAACATTACGTGAAAGAATTTATCGTATTCTGCGATACTTGAGAAAATATGTTCTGCGATATAACGCTGAAGTTCATCAATTGATAAATTACCAGGAGGAATGGTCAGTGCCTCGCCAAACAGCTGCCGAAGCATTTCATCAACCGTTTGAAGTAGTAACTCTTCTTTATCCTGATAATGCAAATAAAAAGTAGCGCGGTTAACCGTTGCTTCTGTTGTAATATCGGCAATCGTGATTTTCTCATATTCTTTTACTGACATCAGATGGATAAACGAATCTTGCAAGAGCTTTCGAGTTCGCGTAACGCGCGGGTCTTCCTTTTTTCTCATAAAAATCTCCTCCAAATTAAACTTTTTCTCAACAACACTTTATAACTTGTCGTTTAGACCACGTTCTTCGAAAACTTGATTATTGCTCAATTTCATGACTCTGTTAAAATATTTTACGACACTTGTTGTATAAAGTGAAACTTCCATCAGAGGGGGTTTTACTTCTTCCCCTCTGATGGTTAGAGGAACCAATCTGACATTTAGGGGAAGTTGCCCCCACCTTGACGTACTTATTGACCTAGGTTAATTAGGTGGGGGTTTTATTTCCCCTTAAGGTGAGATAAATAACAACCGTTGTTCTTTTCAAACGATATTTATTGGAGGTTAAATTGAATGAATGATAAGAAATTCACAAAAGCCCGGTGGATTACAATTGCAGCAACCTTTCTTGCTTTTATGGGTATAGGGATTGTCGATCCGATCCTTCCAACGATCGCAGAACAAATTGGTGCAAACCACTGGCAAGTAGAAATGCTGTTTACTGCTTACATTTTAACAATGGCCATTATGATGATTCCTGCAGGGATTTTTGCAAGTCGCTTTGGCGATAAGCGCATGATGGTATTTGGCTTATGTATTGTGACGGTTTTTGCGCTTCTCTGTGCTCTATCAAATGGAATCGCAAGCCTATCGATTTTTAGAGCAGGTTGGGGATTTGGTAATTCTATGTTCTTCGCGACAGCCATGACGCTATTAATCGCTTTATCTAAAGACCCACAAAAAGCCGTTGGCTACTATGAGGCAGCGATTGGACTAGGAATGGCGGGCGGCCCCCTTGTAGGTGGTGTTCTTGGTGGTTATTCATGGAGATTCCCTTTCTTTGCAACGTCGATCCTAATTCTAGCTGCATTTTGCCTTGTTCTCTTCTTTGTGTTTGAACCAAATGGCAAACAAAAACGTAAACCTGTTGGAATGAATGAGTTAAAAGGGCTCTTTTCATTCAAACCATTCCTAACGTCCGCTCTTGCAGCGATGCTCTATTACTACGGGTTTTTCGTAGTGCTGGCTTATACGCCGCTCATTATCGGACTTAATGCGATTCAAATTGGATTTGTATTCTTTGGGTGGGGGTTAATGCTCGCCTACGGTTCAGCCATTCTAAGTCACCAACTTGAGAAAAAGTTTCTACCGAAGAAGATTCTTCCTTATAGCTTATTGATATTTGCTCTCTTACTAGCCTTGCTATTTGTTGTTCCAACGACACCACTTCTGATTACTGTGGTTATCGTTTCAGGGCTTGCTTCAGGACTCAATAACGCCCTCTTTACAAGCTACGTGATGGAAGTTTCTCCATATGAAAGAAGCATAACGTCAGGAGGATACAATTTCCTCCGCTGGCTCGGTGCTGCAATTGCCCCAGTTCTTTCTGGTTTGATCGGCCAGGGAGTATCAGCTCACGCACCGTTCCTCGTTGCAGCTGTCCTTAGTGTTGGGGGGATTGGATTAATGCTAATAAAGCCTAAACCGGCTACGTTAGAAACTGAAATGAGTGCATAAGAAAAAGAGCGTAAAGCAGTGGCTTTACGCTCTTTTTAGATTATTTTTCAATTTTATCTCCGTTTTTTTCCCATGCAGCAAAACCACCGCTATAGTTCAAAATGTCCTTGAAACCAAGCGACTGCAGTAAACTTGTTCCAATTGCTGAACGAGTTCCTGATTGGCAATGCACCACAACTGTTTTATCTTCTGGAATATTCTTCGCTTGATCTTCTAAATATCCAAGCATGTGATGATTGGCCCCAGGGATGTGGCCCGCATTCCATTCGTTTTCTTTTCGAATATCAACAACATAAACATCTTCTTTATCATAAACATCTTTCAATTCTTCCGTTGTCACAAAGGAATAGCCTTCAAGATCATCCCATTGAGAGAGAAGCTCAGGACCAGCGTATGCTTTGATCCGATCAATGCCAATGGAGTGTAATGCTTTTACGATCTCTTCTTTTTGATCATCCTCTGCGATAAGAAGCAAGTCACGCTCATAGTTTAATACCCAACCTGACCAGTTCGTAAATGCTTTATTGAATGGAAGGTTAATCGCCCCATCAATATGTCCATCCGCGAAATCCTGTGCTGGTCGCGTATCCACGATTGTCGTATTCCCATTCGTTGCAAGCGCACGAACTTCATCAACACTTTCAACCTTTTCAAGTTCTTCACCTGTTAAGACGTTTGGGCCTTCTTTATTTACTTTCTTCATCACAGCAAAGTACGTCGGAGCTTCAGGCTGTTCATTTAATAGTTCTTTGACGAATGTCTCTTCATTTTCTTCCTTCAATGCCCAGTTATTGCGAAGTTCATAACCAACTGTTGACTGAGGAACAGCACCAAGTGACTTTCCACATGCGCTACCTGCGCCGTGACCAGGCCAGACCGTTATAAATTCTGGTAGCTCTTTAAACTTTTGTAGCGATTTGAACATTGATTTTGCTCCCGTTTCAGCTGTGCCAACAGCTCCAGCAGCTTTTTCAAGCAGATCCGGGCGACCAATATCACCTACGAATACAAAATCACCAGTGAAAATTCCCATTGGGACCTCAGAGCCGCCTCCACGATCTGTAAGAACGAACGAAATACTTTCCGGGGTATGCCCAGGGGTATGCATCACACGAAGTTCAACGTTACCTACATGAATCATAGAACCTTCAGTTACAAGTTCCACATTCAAACCATCGAGATAACCATATTTCCAGTCTTGATCTCCCTCATCGGATAAGTACAGCTTTACGTCATGCTTTTCAGCTAGTTGTCTTGCGCCTGAGACAAAGTCAGCATGAATGTGCGTCTCTGCTGCTGCCGCTAAATGAAAGCCTTCCTTTTTCGCTGTTTCTAAATACGGTGTAACGTCTCGCGCTGGATCAATTACAAGCGCTTCACCAGTTCGTTGACAGCCAATCATATAAGAATACTGTGCCAATTTTTCATCAAAAAACGTACGTAAATACATGTCATTATCCTCCTAGTAACAGTTTTTAAATTACCCCTGTGGGTATCTATAACCATCATAAACCCTTTTTCATTTTTCAGCAACCATCATGTTTTATACCCTGATTACATCATTCTTCAAAACAAAATTTTCCCTTTTAAAAAAATTAATACCCTATAAGTAATTACCCTTTTTAGGTAAGAAAAGACTTCTTTCAAAGAAATTTCTCCTTAGTATTATTTCCAAATCATGTGTTTAGCGAACCATAAACTATTAAAATTGCGCAAAAAATCTAAATAATAACGCTTTTATTTGTCTTTAAAGATTTTTTAATTTAGTTCTTTATAACTATAATGTTTCTTTTATTTTCTATTAAATTCAAAATAAAACCAATAAAATATGAAAATAGAACTACTTATCTCGATGATGATAAAAAATGTTACTAAAGTATTCCAACAAAACTATTTCCCGCTTTTTATTAACTCAATTTATTGTGGTAGCATAATTAACACGGTGCGCACCTAAGAAAAACACAACTAAGATAAGGAAGTGACGTTTACGTAATGGAAATTACACACAATCCTAACCTTCTATGGTTTGTTATTGCTTATGGCATACTCATGGTGGGACTTGGAATTTATTTCTCTAAGAAAGTATCAAATAGTGAGGATTTTATCCTCGCTGGTAAAGGACTTGGTGCTCTTGTTCTAACTGGTACATTGCTAGCAACATGGACAGGTAGTGGAAGCATTTCAGGTGGCGAAACGTCTATGGCGTATAGCTATGGAATTATTCCTGCGTTTCTTATGGCCATTCCAACGATAGTAGGTATCTTGATTCTTTATATCATTGCTCCAAGAATCCGAGCATTTGGGAAATATACAGTATCTTCAATACTTGAAGAAAAATACGGTTCATTCGCGAGGACGCTGGCAGGCATTATCATTATTCTTGCCTATGTAGGAATTGTTTCCTATCAGATGAAAGGGTTTGGCTTCATCCTGAACCTGACAACAGGTATTTCAGTTGAAACAGGGACCATTATTGGTGCTGCTCTTATCATCTTCCTGGCAACAATTGGCGGATTACGCTCAGTAGCTCCTACTGACGCTGTAAGTGCCATTTTGATGGTTGTCGGGTTAGGAATCACGTTACCAACCATATTTGTTATTGCTGGAGGTTGGGACAGCATCCTGGCGAATGTACCAAAAGAACACTTAACATTCAGTGGCCAGTTATCGAACATTCAATTATTAGGTTATTTATTACCCTCTTTATTTCTATTACTTGCTGACCAGAACATGTATCAACGGTTGGCTTCATCAAGTGGAGATCGATCATCGAAAAAAGCCCAAATTGGTTGGCTTGTGGCGATGCTTCTCATTTCTCCAACAATTAGTTTAATCGCTTTTGCAGCACGATCAATCTTCCCTGATATTGATCCAGGGATGGCACTGATGGCAACAACTGTCGTTATGCCAACGTTTGTCGGCGGTATTTTATTAACGGCAGCAACAGCATTTATTATCACTACAGGTAACTCTTACCTTCTTTCTGCCGCTACAAACGTCACGTATGATCTGTACGGAAAATATTTAAAAAAGGATGCGACTGATAAACAGTTGTTAGTCATGACCAAATGGTTCATCGTCATCCTCGGGGTCCTTGCTTATGTCATTATTAGCTTCTTCCCTACAGTACTATCTGTTCAAATGTATGCTTACACCGTTTACGGAGCTGGTATTACTCCTGCAGTATTAGCTGTATTTTTCTGGAAACGCGTCAACCTTTATGGCGGCGTATCCTCTATGATCGCCGGTGTGGTTACAACGCTTGTTTGGGAAATCCCACTTGCTAAACCATTTGATCTAAACAGTGTTCTTTTCGCTGTTCCAGTAGCGGTTATCGTATTAATTGTCGTAACTTTAGTAACTACAAACAAAACAAAGTCTGAATAAGACAGTCATCATCCAAATTTTTTGAGAACAGGTTGTGAGAAGAAATGAATCATCGTTTAGAAAGTTTTTCGAATTGGCTAGGAGATACTGGACAAACCTTTGCGTTTGTTCACTCTTCATCCAATGTATTTTATCTTTCCAACTTTGAATGTGAACCACATGAACGACTATTAGGTTTATTTATTTTCCCTGATGCAGAACCATTTCTTGTTTGTCCGGGTATGGAAGTATCTCAAGCAAGAGATGCAGGATGGGAGCATGAGATTATCGGACATGGTGACGCTGATGACCCGTGGGAATTCATTCACGATGCATTGAAGAAACGTGGGGTTACTGAAGCAAATCAGGTGGCAATTGAGAAAGAAACCCTTTCTTATGGACGTGCTGAACAAGTTATGAAGCGCTATCCATCCGTTTCATTTACAAGTGCTGAAGAGAAACTTCACGAACTACGTTTAATCAAAGATGAGCAAGAATTAGAGATTCTAAGAAGAGCTGCAGCACTAGCAGACTTCGGGGTTGAGACGGGAGTTAAAGCGCTCCAAGAAGGTTGTACTGAAATGGAAGTTCTTGCAACGATCGAGTACGAACTAAAGAAAAAAGGAATTCGAGAAATGTCCTTTTCAACCATGGTGCTTTTCGGTGAAAAAGCAGGACAGCCACACGGTCATCCTGGAGATCGCAAGCTTAAAAGAGGCGACCTCGTTTTATTCGATCTTGGCGTGGTGTTAGATGGCTATTGTTCAGACATTACCAGAACAGTTGCTTATAAAGAAGTGAACGAAAAGCAAAAAGAAATTTATGATGTCGTATTGAACGCGCAGCTTGAAACGCTCACTATCTCTCAACCAGGATCAAGACTTGGGGATCTTGATAAAACAGCCAGACAAATCATTGCAGACGCTGGATATGGAGACCAGTTCCCTCATCGAATCGGTCATGGAATTGGAATTGAAGTTCATGAATATCCATCTATGAGTGAAAACAACGACTCTCTTCTAGTTGAAGGAATGACATATACCATCGAGCCAGGCATCTATGTACCTGAAGTAGGCGGGGTTCGAATTGAAGATGATGTTCTTGTTACGAAAACAGGGTATGAAACTTTAACGAAATATCCGAAAGAACTTCAGATTATTAAATAGGTCAGCCCCATTCATCTTGTAAAGGGAGATGACATCTTCTGATGGACGGTTCTTTTCACTAGAACAGCTCAATCGAGCTGTTCTTTTTATTATCATCCGCCCCTCACTACTAACCTTTTTGATAAATAGAACATTTTAAAAACGTGTTACAGAATCAACATTTTTGGGAACGGCTTAGTTAAAGGCGTAACAACTGATAACCATTTTGGAGGTTTTAAATGTTTACACTAAGCGACATCCCAATGTTCTTCGTGAACTTTTTTATCATATTACCCATTATCACTCTCCTACACGAAGCTGGACATGTTCTTGTAGCAAGAGTTTTTGGAGGCAAAATCAAATTCTGTATCGGTACTGGGAAAACCATTTTTCATATCGGTCCTCTTGAAGTAAAAAAGAAATACTTTATGGAAGGTTGGTGCCAATATGAAGATTTAACCTATAACAAAACATGGGCTCACGTCGCCATTTATGCGGCTGGTAGTTTATTTAACATTATTGTTATTCTCATTCTAAACGCATTAATTTATGCCGACATTCTTCCAGTTGATCTCTTCTTCTATCAATTTACTTACTTCTCGATTTATTTTATTTTCTTCTCCCTAATGCCTTATCGAAATGATGCCGGTAAACCGAGTGATGGCATGGCGATTATCGATGTCATTCGATACGGAAAAGCGCAAGATCCAATCGACTAAGAAAATAGCGAAAATCAGTGGAGGCTTTCTTATAGTGAGAAGCCTCTTTAGATTTATAAGGATACAACAAAGGGAGTACACTTCTCAGATGGAAATTATTCTTTTGTATGCTATTTTATACCATTTTTTAACATTAAAATAGGGGATTAGACCCTCAAGTTAACAGGATCTTCAATCTTTTTAGGACATCTGCTTTATTGTTATGCTTTTTCAACAGGTTTAAAATGAGAGGGGAATGAATATTCATTCCGTATTATTTTATAGAGAGGGGCTCGTGACAATTCAAACGAAACGAGAAAGTATTATGACAAGCGCTCTTGCTCTATTTGCGGAGCGAGGGTTTAATGCAACCACGGTTCCGATGATTGCCACTTCAGCAAATGTTGGAGCAGGCACCATCTATCGTTATTTCGAGAATAAAGAGGTTCTTGTAAACACTCTCTTTCAAGATTATGTTGAAACATTTACAAATACGATTAAGGATCAATTTCCATTTCATAAGCCTATACGAAATCAGTTTCATCATATTTTTAAGGCAATGATTTTGTTTACAAACCAGAATGAACATGCACTATATTTTATTAAAAAACATAGTGCATCTCACTTTTTGGACCAACAAAGTCGGACTGATTTTAATCAATTGCTGAACTTATTAAGAAATTTCTTTGATACTGGTAAACAACATGCTGTTATTCGAAACCTGCCTTCTGAAGCCCTGATCGCTATTGTATATGGCGCATTTCTTGAACTTCAGAACCTTGTAAGAGCAGGTGAGCTCGATCCTGATCCAGAGCTTCTGTCAAATATTGAAGAAAGCTTATGGGACTCAGTTAGATCCCATCAATGAAGAGCAAGTCTCTTCATACAAGATAATGAATGAACGTTCATTCCGATCCAAAAATTACTAATGAGGTGATTCATCTTGACTACTAAGAAATCGTTCCCACAGCCAAAAACATATGGACCTTTAGGAAACCTTCCTCTTATTGATAAAGAAAAACCCATTCAATCGTTTATGAAACTTGCTAAAGAATTGGGCCCAATTTATCAGTTTCAATTTCCTGGACGCACCAGTACGTTTGTCTCTAGTGCATCCCTTGTCTCGGAAATAACAGATGAAAAACGCTTCGACAAAAAAGTAGGACCCGTTCTTCAAAAAGTTCGTGCTTTTGGAGGAGATGGCTTATTCACAAGTGAAACGAACGAACAGAATTGGAAAAAAGCCCATAACATCCTCCTCCCAAGTTTTAGTCAACAAGCGATGAAAGGCTATCATAATAAAATGGTCGACCTTGCTACACAGCTTATTCAGAAGTGGGCACGCCTTAACCCTGATGAAGAAATTGATGTTCCGGAAGATATGACGCGGTTGACTCTTGATACGATTGGCCTTTGTGGCTTCGACTTTCGCTTTAATAGCTTTTACAGAGAAACCAACCATGAATTTGTTGATGCGATGGTTCGTGCTTTGGATGAAGCGATGAATCAATCACAGCGTCTTGGGGTTCAAGATAAACTGATGGTACGCTCCAAAAAACAATTTAAAGATGATATTGACTATATGTTTTCTCTAGTCGATGGCTTAATCGCAGACCGTAAGAAGAATGGTGATCAAGGCGAGGATGATCTTTTAGCACATATGTTGAAAGGAAAAGACCCTGAAACAGGTGAACCGCTTGATGATGAGAATATCCGTTTCCAAATTATCACATTCTTAATCGCTGGACATGAAACGACAAGTGGACTGCTTTCCTTTACACTTTACTACCTCATGAATAATCCAGATAAGCTTGCCAAAGCTCAAGAAGAAGTCGACCGTGTCGTTGGCGATGCTATTCCTGATTATAAGCAGGTAAAGCAGCTCAAATATGTTCGAATGATTCTTAATGAATCCCTTCGCTTATGGCCAACCGCTCCTGCCTTTTCTCTCTATGCGAAGGAAGATACAACATTGAATGGAGAATATGATGTAGAAAAAGGTGACGAGTTCACGCTCCTACTCCCCGAACTACATCGTGATAAATCCATTTGGGGTGATAATGTGGAAGAATTCGTACCTGAACGCTTTGAAGACCCGTCTTCTATCCCCCAACACGCTTATAAGCCGTTCGGAAATGGGCAGCGCGCATGTATCGGGCAACAATTCTCACTACATGAAGCCACGCTCGTTCTCGGTATGGTTATTCAGCACTTTGATCTCATCGATCATTCGAACTATCAACTTGATGTGAAAGAAACATTAACGCTCAAACCCGATGGTCTAAAAATGAAAGTGAAGCAAAGAAAGGAATCGATTTCTTTTGTTACACAAGCTGAACCTGTTGAAAAAGAAAAGAAAACAGCACCAGCACCCGTCGAAAATGCGCACGGAACTCCTCTTCTTGTCTTATATGGATCTAATCTAGGCACAGCTGAAGGAATTGCTCGTGACCTTGCTGAAACTGGCCGCCAACAGGGCTTTAGCTCTGAAGTTGCTCCTCTGAACGATTATGTGAAGGAACTTCCTCAAGACGGAGCTGTTCTGATTGTTTCCGCTTCCTATAACGGAAATCCTCCAGACAATGCGGATGAATTTGTACAGTGGCTTGATGAGATGGAAGATGGAGCAGTAAACGGTGTCCATTATGCCGTCTTTGGTTGCGGTGACCGCAACTGGGCCAACACGTATCAACGGATTCCAGCCCTAATTGATGAGCAGCTATCAAAGAAAGGTGCTCAGCGAATTTCTGAAACGGGGGATGGGGATGCAAGCGATGACTTTGAAGGCGATTATGAGAAATGGGAAGCAACGCTATGGCCAAATCTCGCAGAAGCAATGAATATCGAACTAAATGAAAACAGCTCAGAAAACAGTGCCATTTCAATGAGTTTCGTAAGTGGCGTAAGTGATACGCCTCTCGCTAGAACACACCACGCGTTCACTGCGATTATTAATCGAAATGTTGAATTACAGCATACAGAGAGTGGAAGAAGCACGCGACACATTGAATTGATGTTACCTGACGGTGTGACCTATCAAGAAGGTGATCATGTCGGCATCCTTCCACAAAATAGTGATGAAATGGTCAATCGTGTTCTTGAACGCTTCTCGTTAAATGGGCATGATCACGTTCTACTGACTGGAGATTCTGGTAAAGCGGCTCACCTTCCTACTGACAAACCAGTGAAACTCCAGGAGCTTCTTTCTTCTTATGTAGAACTTCAAGAACCAGCAACACGTTCTCAAATACGGGCGCTAGCTTCACATACAGTTTGCCCACCTCATGTTGTTGAACTCGAGCAATTACTTGAAGACGACACCTATAAAAAGGAAGTTCTTGAGAAGCGCGTTACGATGCTAGAACTCGTTGAACACTATCTAGCTTGCGAGATTCCATTTGAGCGGTTCATTGCACTACTTCCGCCATTGAAGGCTCGCTACTACTCGATTTCAAGTTCTCCGCTTTATAAAGAACGAGAAGCGAGCATGACGGTTAGTGTCGTTCGTGACACTGCTTGGAATGGTAAGGGAGAATACAAGGGTGTTGCTTCGAACTACCTGGCAACGCGTGAATTTGGTGACAAAGTGGCCTGCTTTATCAATACGCCACAGTCCAACTTCCAGCTTCCAGAAGATCCAGAAACACCAATGGTCCTAATTGGACCTGGAACAGGTATTGCGCCATTTAGAGGATTCATTCAAGCCCGCCGGGAATTAAGTAAGCAAGGCAACGAGCTTGGTGCAGCTCACCTCTACTTCGGTTGCCGTAATCCTGAACATGATTATTTATATCAGGAAGAGCTTGAACAGGCTGAAAAAGATGGACTTGTTACCCTTCATACGGCATTTTCTCGTTGCCCTGGACAGAAAAAAACGTATGTACAACATCTTGTAACCGAGAATGCTTTAGATGTCATCCCACTTCTAAAAGACGGTGGACGCTTATACGTTTGCGGCGACGGTAGCCACATGGCTCCTGAAGTTGAACAAACGATGATCACAAGCTATCAATCGATGTATGAAACAACTGAGCAAGAAGCGATTCAATGGCTAGAAGAACTTGAGCGAGACGGCCGATATGCGAAAGATGTATGGGCTGGCGCTTAATACGGAAGAAGACAGCGAACTTTAATTGGTTCGCTGTCTTTTTTATTCTTCATTTTTTTACAAGAACTGCTGACGTTACAATCGGCACTTTAAGCACCCTTAATTAATAGAGAATTCCTTTTTCTTATAAAACCCAATTTCCGCAAAAAAGACGCTTTTGCATTTTCACAAAAGCGTCTCGTCATACACGTTTATAAATATTCCTCGTGCGGTGCTTGCGTTGGATACAGCATGTAATACATTGGATACGCTCTCTCATACCAGAATTGAATAATCGGTCCAAGTAAAAATACGAGCGCAATTGTTCCTACACCAACTGGACCACCAATCATTAGAGCAAGTGTTGCCATGACAATGGCAACAATCGTCTGTCCCATTTGCAAACTAAGATTGAATCTTGCACTAATTACAAGAAAAAGCTGATCAAATGGTGCTCGCGGGAATTGTGGCAATATATAGATGGCTACGCCTAACCCAATTGCGACCATTCCCGCAATTAGAATCGCAACTTTTACCATTAGTGGTGCTGCTGTTAGCTGGACGGAAGAAAACACAATTTCTAACCAGAAGTCGAGGATAAAGCTTTCTAGAATAATCGGCAGAACCGCTCCATATTCGGGCTTCTGTTTCATTAAACTCCCATTCAAGAAAATGACAAGGATTTGAAACAAGCCATACCAAAACCCAACGGTAAGTCCTGCTAAATCTGATAGCCCAATAAAAAAAGAAGTCCAAAATCCAGCTCCAAGCGTCGCATGAATGACAAGCGCGACACCAAAAAAGTTAATAAACATACCAAGAAGATAAACCGTAATTCGATAAAGCATTACGTCATCCTCCCTTCCTAAAAAATAAAGAAAACCTGAGCATCCTGATTCCATCTGCTAGTCAGTCAGACCTTTGAAGACAAACCGTCTTTTCGCTTAAGATGGTAGCGTTCTTGCTTGTGGAAGAGAGGATCTTACTAAGATTTTTCGAGACCATTTTATTAGTCATTGTCTTCACCGTCAATGGAATTCATTTTAAAAAAACATTCCAATTTTTTCGTTTTTTCTCCCCAAAAAAAAAGCTGCCTGTTTTGGACAGCTTTCTCTTAATAATGTTTAAGCAGATTATAAAATATGCCTTGCTAATGCTTGTTTTAACGTACTGTGCGTTTGAATGGAAGAGAAATCGATCCCGAGATGAATCATCGTTTGTGCCACTTCAGGCCTAATTCCTGACAGGATCCCCTTAACGCCTAACAGCTCTAGAGAATAAATAATATTAAAAATGTTGTTGGCAACCATTGTATCAACAATAGTGACACCAGAAAGATCGATAAATAAATGCGTTAAGTGTTTTTCAGTTGATTCTCTTAGTGCTGTTTCCATAAGAAGACTAGCCCGATGCGTGTCAACATCACCGATAATCGGCAAAACAGCGACGCCCTCAAGAATTGGTACAACGGGAACAGAAAGCTCTAGAAATACTTCTTGTGCATGGCTGAGATTATTCTTATATGAGGTGACATAGGCTGTGCTGTATGCATAAACAGCATGGTCAAGCATACGATCAACCAATTTCCCGGCTCTAAAAACACTTTGAACCGTATGGTTTGCTTCGACTGTTATTAATTCAATGACATCCCATATTGCTTGTCTAAATTCTGACGTGGTTTTCAGTGACTCATCTAGTTCTGAGCCATAACTAACCGCCAGCTCTCCCGTCTCTCTTCCCCACTTTGTAACGTTAGGCATCGTTTCTTCTATACCAATTAAAATGGTGTCGGCACACAGTTGAACAAGCTCTGTATGTAACCTCAGTGCTTCTGCATTGTCCGCGCCTGGTTTGAGTAATCTTTTTGCAATATCTAACTTTCTTGCTTCTAGCTGTTTTCCGATTAATTGAACTTCCTGGTCAATGATCGATTTCTGAATTGGCATATCTTCTACCTCCGCTGATAAATCGATTCTCTACCCTATCATAGAGGAACACACTTCATTTTACATTAAAAACTTTCTCACTGCCTTATTTATATTTCTAAAGATAGCTATAAACCCTAATGCATCAGTAATTACGACGCCAAACGCCTTCATTCCAAAGACTCTTTTTACAACTAATTTAGGGGAATTTCCAGAAGAGGTTTGCTTTTTTTGGGAGACGTGTTATACTAAGGTTAATTATTGTTGTTCGGTACTGATTATTAAAGAGCAGGCTACTTTAGGAAGTACTTACATCTCAAATGATTATGTAGAGCAGTAATAGTAATATTTGTGCAAAATGCACTTGGAGGATACACACATGAACAAAGGTACAGTAAAATGGTTTAACGCAGAAAAAGGTTTTGGCTTCATCGAAGTTGAAGGCGGAGACGACGTATTCGTACATTTCTCAGCTATTCAAGGCGAAGGTTTCAAAACTCTTGAAGAAGGTCAAACAGTTACTTTTGACACTGAGCAAGGTAACCGCGGACCACAAGCTACTAACGTAGTTAAAGCATAAATCATATATAAAAAAGCTCTTCCCCGGCGGAAGAGCTTTTTTTTGTTTATCTTTATCTAGTTGCTTTCTCGTAATCAGATCATTTTGTTTCTGTATTCCACTTATGCTTCTGTTTCTTCTCTCTCTTCTACCTCCTCTTTTTCATTTAAAAACAACTCCGGATCAAATTCACCTTCAATGGCAATAGCGGTTAAACCCTTTTCCGTAGTCGTCTCATGCCATTCATCCTTATTCCAGAAGACAGCATCCCCTTCTTTTACCTTCATTAACTCATTATCTTCTCCTCTTACCAACCCTTCACCACTGATGATTAATAATAATTGCGGCGTCACGGCCTGATGAAAGCCAATCAGCCCTTCTTTGTCCAGATACATGGCACCTATATGTACGCTAGAATTCGTCTGAGTAATGCGAGACATCATAAATTGCGATCCGAATTTTGTAATTTCTTTTCCTGCCGACCGATCAAAATTATAAATTTTCATCCCTACTCCTCCTTCGTAAAACCTAATCGATACTTAAACACCTTTTCTTTCTAACATTTTCCTATTATTTTCACTATGTGTAATGGTTTTTCCACTTCTCCTTATTTCCAAACCTTTGTCTAGCAATTCAACACCCGTTTTATTTTTCCATCCACTCCCCTTCTAAACTATATTCGCTCTATCTAAAGTTTTCCCTTTTCCTTGCTCCTAAAAGCAGAACCTCCTTCTATTAAGGAGGTTCTGCTTTTACGTATGAAAAAGCTCTCCTTCAAGAGCTTGAAGATATCGAGTAGCCGACCGTTGAACCGCCTCATCTGCGCCAGATTCAACGATGCGATGAAAGGCGTTGTAAAGACGATCAAACTTTAGTGGCTTAACCTTATGAGCCATTTCTTTCACCTTCCTAGCAGGTAACGGTATTAAATTAGGATAGCTATACATGAAACTAACCCATTCCTGATCAGCGACAACTTGTATAATGTCGCCCGTTAGCAGTATCCCTTTCCCTCCACTCACATCCTTCAGATGAAGCACTGCACCACCAAGGAAGTGTCCGCCAAGGCGATGAATGGTTAAGTGAGGGGCAAGTTCCAATGACTCTCCATTCCAGAACACAACCCTCTCACTCTCTCTCATCACCCATTTGGCATCATCTTCATGAATATAGATCGGCACATGAAAGGCTTCTGCCCATTCTACCTGAGATGAGTAATAATGTGGATGTGACAGAGCAATGGCATCAATGCCGCCTAGGTCTTTAACCGCTTGGATTGTCGCTTCATCAAGATAAGAAATGCAATCCCATAGCACATTAAATCCAGTACTCTGGACCAGATATGCTGTTTGACCAATTGCAAAAGTCGGAGCTGTTGTGATGCTATATAAGCCTTTTTCTTCTTCGATAATTTGATTTTGAAATTGCTGTTTCTGCATGGAGATAAGCGTTGTCCATTCCTGTCCATCTGGATTAACATACTGTCTTTCTTCTTTACAAATAGGACACGTTTCAGGATTCACCTCCATATCAACGTATTGCGTGCCACACGTGATGCAAATCGGTCGTTTCATGATCATCTCTCCCTCTTTTTCACCCTTATGGAAATTATAACCTATTTACCCATTCAATCACTGTAGCTAATGACTTATTTTCTTCTACACCTTTAGAAGGAGAACATTTTCTGAGCACAAAAAAAGCACCCCGTTTATCGGGATGCTTTCACATTATTTCTGTTCTTTTTCTTGTGCAGGATCTTCTTGTACTGGTTCTGTTTGATCAACATTATAGTCGTAATCACTACGATCAACAGGAGTGAAACCTTCAGGCTCATAGAAGCGCAGTAAATCGCCGTAGACTACTTTATCTGAGAGTTCAAGTGACTCTTCGACAAACTGTCCTGGCTGCTCACATTGTTCAGCATCTACTTTTTCACCTGATGGATTCGCATAACACTTCTCATTAATAGACGTTACTTCTGGCGTTACGAAATCACCATTACGGAATGGGACGATTTCACGATGATCTTCTGAAAGGAGATCAGATCCAAACGAAATATAATCATCTGTTTCAACGCCTAGTAGATGAAGAACGGTATCACGGATGTCCATATGCCCACCATATTCATGAACCTGCTTACCTTCTACACCAGGTGCAGTAATGAACAGAGGCACACGCTGTAGCTGAGCATTTTCATATGGGCCCACTTCCTCACCCATCACTTCAGACATCGCCTTATTATGGTTATTCGAAATACCATAATGATCCCCATACATAACAATCACGGTGTTGTCATAAAGTCCTGATTCTTTCAAGTCGTTAAAGAATTGTTCAATGGATTCATCCATATACTTCGCTGTCTGGAAGTAACCATTTACAACTGAATCATTCGTTTCAGGTGTTGGGAAATCGACATCACCTTCATCCATTGTAAACGGAAAATGGTTCGATAAAGTTAGCATTTTCGCGTGAAACGGTTGTTCGAGACTTTCAAGATATGGCATAGATTGTTCAAAGAATGGCTTATCTTTTAGACCATAGTTATGAACATCTTCTTCGTTCATATCGTAATAGCTTGAATCAAAGAATTTCTGAATACCAAATGACTTATACATCTCATCACGGTTCCAGAACGTTTTACCATTACCGTGTAGGGATGATGTTGAGTAGCCTTTTTGCTCCAAAATGGCTGGCTGCGCCTGATACGTGTTCCGCGCTTTCTCCATCGCTACTGATCCACTTGGTAGTGGATAGAGAGAGTTTGCCATCATAAACTCAGCGTCCGACGTTTTTCCCTGTCCAACTTGATGGAAAATATTATCGAAATAGAATGTGTTTTGATCTTCAACAAGACTGTTTAAGAACGGCGTTACTTCCTGACCATCGATTTCTTTTCCAATTACAAAGCTTTGCATCGATTCAAGAGAAATATAAATGACGTTCATTCCCTCAGCCTTACCGAAGTACTCTGGATTTGGCTCTGTTCGATTTGCTTCAACAAAGTTTCGAACATCTGTTAAATCATCACTGCTTGCAAACGCGCTTTGAGAGCTAGACTTAACGGTTGTAACGACGTCAAAAATTTGATAGTTGAACTGACCAAGATATTTCACAAGGTACGTGCGATCAAAAGCACGCGTTAAAAGTTCTGGACGATCAGCTTCAGCAAGTCCGAGGTTCACTGTAAAGAAGACAGCTGCTGAGGCAAATACAAGTGCAATTTTCTTCTTTTTCATCGCGACTTGTGGCTTTATAACTTTAAATAAGATTAATCCAAGAATAAGCAACGTATCAATGAAATAAAACGCATCAGAGAACTGCATTAATGCAAAGGCACTGTCTTTCAGCTCTCCAGCATCATTTGTGTGCATTACTGTTGGAAGTGTAATAAAGTCATTAAAGAAACGGTAGTACACGACATTTGCATAAAGAATAAAGGATAGGACAAAATCAATAATTAGAATCGCCCATGCTCGTTTACGTCCTTTGAAGAATAGGGCAAACCCAAAGAATAGCAACAAAGAACTAATCGGGTTTAAGACTAATAGAAACGACTGCATACCATTTTGAATTCCAAGATCAAATTCAGTTTGATAGACAGCATACGTTTTTAACCAGAATAATAGAATGACACCAAAGAACAACGCCCATGGCTTATTAATCTGACTGCTTAATTTATTTCGCATGCCAGTTGAAGACCTCCTTGTAGAATTACATAATGTGTTGAATATATTTTAAATGTAAAAATGTTAATTTTTTTTAAATCCTAATACTTGAGTATAATACTCCCTAAAAAATTTAATGTCAAATTCCATTACAATTGCTTGCAGTTCATTTCCCTTCAATGAAAACGTTCTTTTAATACAGCAGTAACGTACCCAACTGATTCGTAACTCTTCTGTTAAAGAGCAGTGAAATATCGGTAAAAAAATAACAATAATTAGAAAGGTACTACCATTTGTTTCTTTATATTTGGTTTACTCCCAGCTTTTGTTTCAATCGTTTCAAGTATATTACATTTAGCTTTTCTTTATAAAAGCATAAAGTCATGATTTCATTTACGAAATTGTGACAACAAAAAAGCGCCTCGCTGTGAGACGCTTTTTTCGTTAGTCATTAACCGCTTTTGATTCAGTTTGACCTGCTCGATCTTCAGGCATTGCTTTACGAATAAATAATGAAATAAGAAAGCCAGCTGCAGCAAAACCGAATGCAACAAGATAGACAAGTTCCACTCCCGACACGAGGGACTGACTAATAGTTGTTGGGTCTGCTGGGTTAGCAGCATTATCGAGATAAGTCTGTTGACGTGTTGTCATAATGCTAATGAAAACAGAGACGCCAATTGCTCCTGAAACAGGTTGTAGCGTATTCATGATAGCCGTACCGTGTGGATAAAGATTTTTTGGAAGTCCATTAAGTCCATTCGTTTGAGCTGGCATCATGATTGCTGAAATCGAAAGCATGAGCAAAATATAAGTGGAAACAATTAACACAATGGATGTATCAACCTTCACTGTACTAAACACGAACATAACACCGGTCAATACAAGAGCAGCAGGAATAATTAATTTCCTTGGTCCAAACTTATCGAATAACTTCCCCATTACTGGTGACATTAAGCCATTTAACAGCGCACCAGGCAGTAGAATCAATCCGGCTGTTTGTGGCGATAATCCAAGTGGACCCTGCATGTACATCGGTAAAATAATTTCAGATGAGAACATCGCCATTATAATGATAATAAAGAGCAAGACGGCAACTGTAAACATCGGATATTTAAAGACTCGTACATCAAGCATTGGCTCTTTTAATTTCAACTGACGAAGTACAAAGATAATCAGGGAAACAACCCCAATTACAAGAGGTAAAAAGACTTGCGGGGCTAAGAAGCCAACCTCACCCTCACCCGCAAAACTAAATCCAAGTACAACGCCTCCAAATCCTAATGTGGAGAAGAGTATCGAAAGAATATCAACTTTAGGCTTCGTTACCTCACCAACATTACGAAGGAACTTGTAGCCGAATCCAATCGAAAACAGCGCGAAAGGAATAACGGTAATAAACAAATATCTCCAACCAAGGTTGTCCACAATCACGCCTGAAAGGGTTGGACCAATGGCCGGCGCAAACATAATCACGAGACCGATCGTTCCCATCACACTTCCCCGGCGTTCTGGAGGGAAAATGAGTAAAAATGTGTTAAAAACGATTGGAATTAATAATCCTGTACCCACCGCTTGTAACAGCCTACCGCTTAAAAGGATAGCGAAAGTCGGCGCGATTGCACATATAACGGTTCCGATCGTAAAAATCGTCATTGTGCCAAGAAACATCTGTCTCGTCGTATAGGACTGTAGCAGAAGTGCGGAAACCGGTGTTAAAATTCCCATTACTAGCAAGAAGCCGGTTGCCATCCATTGGACAGTGGCAGGTGTGACGCTAAACTTCTCCATTAACGTTGTTAATGCAATATTTAATAGAGTTTCATTTAAGATAGCAAAAAAAGCCCCGATGATAAGCGAGATCATGACTGGTTTAACATTAAAATTGGGATCATCAGCTAGGAATTCATACGTTTCCTTTTCCTCCATGGATTCTCCTCCTTTTCTCCTTAGCAGTTGTGCCCTAAATCTTGATTCCACTTAGGGTTTACCGTTCAAAAACGTTTTAAACAACAGACAATATCTTACTATAACTAAAGCACTATTAAAAGAAATTAAGCTTATGAACTTGTTCACTTAACGGTTGGTTGAGTCACTGAAAGGTGAAACTTCGACCATGTTAAGGATTTGTAAAAAACGCTCCCATCCCCTTGTGGCTCAATCATTTTCCCGTTAAAATTTGCTTATCAGCAATATCGAAAACCGATATCGAAATCAAATAATAAGAGGTGGTAGCATTTGGATAATAAAATACTAAGGAAACTTTTTCTAGGCTTTATTCAAATTCATATTCTTCACCATGCTAAGGAAGAAGCGATCTACGGCTCATGGATGCTAGAAGAACTTCGTGAACACGGATATGAAATGAGCTCAGGTACCTTATATCCCATCCTTCACAATATGGAGAATGATGGTTTACTTTCGAAAGAAGAAAACAACGTAAATGGAAAGATACGAAAATATTACCGTACCACCGATAAAGGCGATCGAATATTGTTAGAAGCACAATCTAAAGCATACGAACTATTTAAAGAAATCAAAGACTAATGGAGGGTCAATATGCCTGGTAAACACTCTTTCAAAACCTTTATTGAAATTCTTCTCGTATCAACGCGACTGGGTTTAACCTCATTTGGAGGTCCTGTTGCGCATCTTGCTTATTTTAAGGATGAATATGTTGATCGAAGGAAGTGGCTTGATGACAAAATGTATGCTGACATCATTGCACTATGTCAATTTTTGCCGGGACCTGCTAGCAGTCAAGTTGGAATAGCAATCGGTATGATGCGGGGTGGGATGTTTGGTGGCTTTCTATCATGGTTTGGCTTCACAGTTCCTTCTATCATCATTCTTGTCATCTTTGCCCTGCTTTATCAAACCTTTTCGCTTGGTGATGGGACATTTATTCATAGCTTAAAAATTGTTGCGGCAGCAGTCGTGCTTCATGCCATTATTGGATTAGGTAAGAAATTAACACCGGATCGAACGAGGATTGGAATCGCCTTAGCCGCAGCTCTCATCATGCTACTCTATCCGTCTGCATGGATGCAGCTTCTTGTTATCGCAGGAGCTGGGCTAATAGGTTTACGTTTTTTTAACGACAAAACAGAAACAACCGTAAAACCCTTTCCCGTTTCTATATCAAAAAAAGTTGGTATTAGCTCGCTAGCCTTGTTAGGTACGCTCTTAATCGTTCTACCAATTCTTAACCGTTTAACAGATCATGCGCTTCTCAATTTATTTGACACGTTCTTTCGAGTAGGTGCGCTTGTATTCGGAGGAGGACATGTCGTCCTACCGATGATTGAACGAGAAATCGTTCCCCAGGGTCTTCTTTCAAGCGATCAATTCCTTGCAGGTTATGGAATGGCCCAAGCAGTTCCAGGTCCACTGTTTACGTTCGCAAGCTATCTCGGTACGATGCTAGGAGGCATTACGGGAGCAATCGTCGTCACAATAGCGATATTCTTACCGTCCTTTCTACTGATTACAGCTGCCCTCCCATTTCTAAATGAATTACGAAAGCGGGCTTCATTTCAAAAAGTTTTAATTGGCGTGAACGCTAGTGTGGTAGGTATTTTATTAGCGGCCTTTTATGACCCTGTTATTAAAAGCGCAATTAATTCAGGAGAAGATTTCGCCCTTGCCGCGATTTTATTCGCTCTACTCTCAATATGGAAGTTCCCAGCCTGGATGATCGTTGGTATAGGCATCATCGGCGGGTATCTCATTCAAATCATCAGTTCATTCTAAAAGAAGACGTCGCACACATGCGACGTCTTCTTTCATTATAAGTCACTAGGCATTACGCCATTTTCTACTATGTTAATCTTCCATGCAACTATGGTTGTGCTATCTCTTACACCCTTACCCTCTATTTCTTTCAATAACTGTTGGACATCTTTTTTAACACACTTCCCTTTCATTCGCGCCACGATTTGATCTGGAAAATGAAAATTAGTATGAGGACACTCAAGTAATCCATCCGTCGTTAAGAAGATGAGGTTATCACCTTTTCTTAATTCTTTTGTGCCTGTGCTATAGCATGGGACAATCGTATCAAATGTGTTCACTTCCCCGATCCACTCGTAGAAACTTCGATGATTTTGCACCGACTCTCCAAGCGCTTCCAGCTCTGGATGAATCAAAAGCAATAAACAATCACCAACGGAGAACCACCATAGATACTTATTTTTTCGAACGACAATTAAACAGGCCGTCTCCCCTTCCACTTCCCGGCACTTTTGTTTAAATGTTGCGTTTTGAAAAAGGCCAACTACAGCTTTCGGCAATTCACTCACTGCTTCTTGCGTCTTTTTTATAAGAATGTTCGTAAGCATCGAGTGATATCGCTCAACTTCATCTAAAATAAGCGCTGCACTACTCGCCGATTTATGTGCATCTAATAGGACTGCAAATTCCCAATCTACTCCAGTCCAGACGAGACAACCATCTTCATTCTTATTCTGTCCTGCTGAAGTGTTCCCTCCGAAACGACCGACCGAGACGTTCCCAACTTCAGTACAGGTTGGTTCATCTAAATAAGGATACATACTCCCTACCCAGCTTAATTGATAACTTTTTCCTATCTTAGAATTAGCTTCAGTAAGTTTAAGACTCCTCTCAGACACCAATACTGAAATGACTTCTTCAGGGTAGATACGTAATCCGTTTAGTTCAGAAACTGGTACCCAAACCGCTTTATACGTGCCTCGTTTATGAGAAGAATACCGATACTCGCTACCGGTTCCGTTTCCAAATTCACCACTAAGGATTTCGGCTGTATAGTAAAAATGTTCTCCATTAAATTGAAAAGAAGTATAGAACGCTTTTACACGTACGTCTACTCCTAGTTCTTCAAGGGCTTCTCTTTTGGCAGCTTGTTGGGGTGTTTCACTTTCTTCCATTCCACCACCTGGAATAACATAATACGTTTCATCATTTCGATTTCGCTCTATTAAAGCGATTTGATCATTTTGAATAATGATCACGCCCGCTCTGTTTCGGTCCATCACGTACCTCCTATCCGCCTAACATCATTAAGACATTCGCAACGCTAGTGAGGACTTCCTTCTTTTGCGAGGGATTATTGAATACTTCCTTTACAATAACAACACACTTCATATAACTCTTTATCAATCAGCTTTTGAAGATAGAGATGATCGTGCGTGCCCTCTCTCTTTGTAATAGGTGTCGTATGAAATTCGCATTGATCACCAGCAAATGGTGTGCGATGAATAATGCGTTTTGAATGATCGATTAGGTATTTCATTATCTTCCTCCTTGTCTGATTCTATATTCATAGTGTGTTTTCTGCTGCATTGGAAGGATAAGAAAATATAAAAAAGCCAAAAAGAACCAGAAGTCTGGTTCTTTTTGGCTTATAACTGGTTCTATCGCCCAGTTTATTTCCACCTATTATCTGTTTGGTTTAAGGATTAATGTAATATAGCTTTTATCTAGATTAAAATCCCAGTCTACAAAAATATCTTCTACTTTTGTAGAAAGGATCGATTCAAATTGTTGATCATGAAGCAAGCTTTTCTCAAGCCGTCTTTTCGATAATTTTAATTGTTCTTCAAAACCATCGCGAATTAACTCTTTCTCTATGCGAACGAGAATACCATCCCGAAGCACGACGAGCGTTCGGTCATTTAGCATGCAGGAGTCTACTTTCTCTGGTGCTTTTTCCGCAAGCATACTGACTCGAATAATTTCCTCATGAACGCGTTCTTTTTTATCATATTCAGGAAGTGCTTTACCTTCCATTTCATTGATGTTATTCATGACACCAACAATAACTCCTGAGCGATTTTGAAGAGACCAATCATGATAAAATGACTGGATTTCAATACCAGTCATCACTCGAATGGATGCTTTAATTTCAGGTAACAAGCCTTGAATCAGCAAATCGCGCGTTTCTTCAACACGCATATCTTCTTTCTGATCCACTAGTACTCGTTCCATCGGTGCCAGAAAATCGCGAAAATATATTGTCATATACGGTTCCTGTATCGATACGTAAACCGATGATGGGCCTTTCCCAAAGTTATCTCTTAACAGTTTGCCGACATAACTCGCAATTTCAGCTTCATTTGACTTACGTTCCATTAGGTTCACCCTTTATTCTAAGATAGGAACATCGTATTTCCTACCCAGTATTCATTATAGTAGTCTTTCCACTTTATTAAAAGAATATGGATTGAATTTGATATTTCATTTAGGTGACAGTATCGTCATGATAGTGACATGATTAGTTATCTTGTTTTGTCATTCGCTTCATAGGTACTGATTTACGTCCACTTCAATTCCAAGCTCTTCTTTATATTCTCTTACTACTGTTACTTTAGAATGCTCTCCAAATTCTATATTCCCTCCAAGTGGACGATAATAACTTCCAGATCCTTTTGAATGCTTTCCATAATAAGCTTCAACTAACATCTCTTGTTCTCTAAAAAGGAGCCCAAGTGCTTTTACTTTTATCATTCACTACCTCCTTTTGTGTTTCTTCCTTTTTCGTCTCACTAGTAACAAGACGACGCGCTGAAAAACGACCGCAAGCGCACCGAGTGACATGATCATACCTGGCCGTACTGCACGGTCATCCTCGAAAAGGAAAATGAGAAGAATTGCAATGAGCACAAGAGAAAGTGTAAGAATAAAAAGCACGCTCTTTTTCAAGTTGGAGGCCTCCTTTTATGTATGATGGGCATATCCGCATAATCCTGGACAAAACAGATAGAATTTCCTACAAAAAACCAGAGGACATAACATCCTCTGGTTTGTACTTCTCTTACTTGAAAATCTGATCGATACGCTGGATTTCTTCACTTGTTAACTTCACATCAAGTGTTTTCAAGTTATCAACAACCTGTTCTTGACGCTTAGCCCCTGGGATAAGCACATCAATGCTATCACGCGTTAAATACCACGCAAGGATAAGGTGTGTAACCTCAACACCTTTTGCGTTCGCAATATTTCGTACCTGATCAACTTTCTTTAGGTTTGCTTTAAATGCTTCTCCCTGGAAAAGAGGATCCTTCGAGCGAATATCATCGAACGTCGTGTTCTCATCATATTTACCTGCTAGAAGTCCAGAAGCAAGTGGGAAGTATGGGATAAAGGAAATGCCCTGTTCCGCAGTATAAGGAAGAAGGTCTTCCTCAGCATCACGATGAAACAAGTTGTAATGACTTTGAAGCACATCCACATAGCCATCCTTGTTTGCTTCTTTTAACTGCTCTAAATCAAAATTAGAAACACCAATCGATTTAATTTTCCCTTGATCTTTCAATTCTTTAAGAGCACCTACTGCTTCAGCTTTGTTCGTATGTTCATCTGGAAAATGAATATAGAATAGATCGATGTAATCTGTTTGAAGTCGCTTTAAGCTGTTCTCCACCGATTGTTTTAGGAACGAAGGTGAATTGTTATAAACAACTTCTTCTCCTTTAAATTCATGAGCGCCTTTTGTTGCCAGAACGATATCGTCTCGGCTTCCCCGTTCTTTGATCACTTCACCAACAAGTTCTTCAGAGCGCTCAGGTCCGTATATATAAGCTGTATCCAATAAATTAATACCATTATCTATTGCTGCTCTTACAAGATCTTTCCCTGTTTCTTCATTTAAATTCGGATAAATATTATGTCCACCCACGGCGTTTGTACCTAAACCGATTGGGTTTGCCTGTAAACCAGATTTTCCAATTTGTACTTTTGCCACTTTCAATCATCCTTTCTGTTAAAAGCTACACAAAGTACATTACCACTTCTTAGTAATTGGAAAACATCGTTACGTGCTTTCAATCCACTTCTCTCGATCCTCTAATGCAGGCTCTGCAATTAATTCAGAGTGAATCAATCGTTCACGGATGCCGTCTAACATGGCTTTCTCTTTTGCATTCAACTTAGTCACATCGTATTTTTTATGAAATACAGTATAGAGTTCAAAATCTCTTAATCGAATAAAATAAGGAAGCGTTTTAAGCCATTCATAAGAGACCTTTACTTCTTCTCGATACCCTTTCAAAAAGGAACGTAAAAATGCTGTAGCAAAGCTCGATCGTTCTGTAAAAGACGAGGTTCCACATTTTTGCCAAACCGCATAATAGACAGGAATCGCAAGATCACTCACATAATAATGATACATCGCATCGTCGAAATCAAATAGATGAATTGCATTGCCATCGTAATGAAAGTTTCCGTGATGGACATCGGAGTGAATGAGACCAAACGTATTTCCTGTTTCATGAAACGTCTGGATTTCTTCGATCAGTCTTTTCCCTTCAATTATGATTCTTGCATCTTCAGGTTTGGAGAGATACCGGTCGAACTGAAGCAAGTCACCTTCATCCCATCTCGCTCGTATTAATGAAACCTTGTTCTTCATCGAAAAACGGTGCATCTTCCCAATCTCTTTTCCCCATGCTTCGAATAGAGCGGGTCCAAACAAGTCGTCATTTACTTTAATCGCATTTCCAGGCACCCTTTCAAATAAACAAGCATAAAACGTCCCCTTCTCTGTTAAGATTAGTTCTACCATTTCATTCTTTATAGAAGGGTAGGCGCGTGCCACTTGAACGCCTGCACCGCTTAATTGATTGACCCACAGGAGTTCGGATTTTATTTCTTCAAGAGTACGGTGAGAGCTATGAGTAAAACGAAGGATCCATGTCCTTTCAATCTCTTTGACTTCATAAACATAGTTTTCAAAATCGCCTAGCTTTCTTATATTCGATACTTGAATACCAAATCGAACAATCGCTTCATCCACGTACGTTTCGGAGAACATTGCTTCAATCCAGGCTTCCATCTCCACATCCTCCTTCTTCCTTCTTTTCTACTACCATTAAATTCGACTTATCTCTTTCATTTCCTTTTATACGACAAAACGCTCCCAGTAGTGGGAGCGTTTAACCTTACTTTGTTTCTTCCGTTACTAGCTTTAATGGAACCGGAATTGTTTCATCGACTTCGTTCCCTTTTAATACATCAACACCTGCCTGAACGGCGAGTGAACCTATTTGTTCAGGTTGCTGTGCAACAGTCGCTGATAGCTTTCCATCTTGAATACTATTAATCGCATCTTCATTTCCATCGAATCCAACAACGAGAATGTCTTTCCCCGAACTTTGAATAGCCTGGAGAGCTCCAAGCGCCATCTCGTCATTGTGGGCAAATACCGCTTCGATATCAGGATTACCTTGAAGCAAGTTTTCCATCGTATTTAAACCTTCTGTACGATCGAAATTAGCTGTCTGTTTTGCAACAACATCTAGCTTCTCATCTGCAATGTTGTGGAACCCTTTCCCGCGTTCACGAGTAGCCGATGCACCGGGTACTCCTTCAAGCTCAGCTATTTTTGCCCCTTCTCCTAACTGCTCAACTAAAAACTCGCCAGCCATCTCTCCGCCTTTTTCATTATCCGAAGAAACAAGAGTGGCTACATCGCCTTTCTCGGCAGAGCGGTCAAGCGTAACGACTGGAATACCCAGGCTATTCGCTGATTGGACCGCCGTTGAAATCGCTGCTGAATCGGTTGGATTAATCAATAATACATCGACACCCTGCTGAATCAGATCTTCAACATCGCTAATTTGCTTTGCCGCATCATTTTGCGCATCTACGACAACAATGTCCATGCCTTGTTCTTTCGCTTCCGCTTCTACCCCATCTTTCATCGATACGAAAAAGGGATTATTTAACGTTGAAACGGATAAACCAATTTTAATATCCTCTATATCTGTCTCCTGACTCGGCTTTGCCCATTCAGGCGGCTGAAGCGAACATGCTCCAAGCACAAGCAATGACAAACTGAGCAGGAATGGCAGTAACTTTTTCATAGTAATCCTCCTAAGCTGCTTTTTTACGATCAATCAACACAGCAATGATAATAACAACACCTTTGACAACCATCTGGAAGAAAGAAGATACACCAAGCAAATTTAATCCGTTATTTAACGTACCAATAATCAGTGCACCGATTAATGTTCCAATAATTAAACCTCGACCTCCGGAAAGGCTTGTTCCGCCAAGCACAACTGCCGCGATTGCATCAAGCTCGTACGATGTTCCTGCAGTTGGTTGTGCTGAGTTCAATCTTGACGTTAGAATTGCTCCTGCTAAAGCTGAAAGTAGACCAGCTAGAGAATAAATCATCACTTTCATGCGATTCACTTTAATACCTGAAATAAGAGCCGCTTTCTCATTTCCACCGATAGCATACGTTTTACGCCCGAACGGTGTTTTATGAAGAATTACCCAGAGAACAGCGAATGATAGTAACATCGTGATCGCCGGAACTGGGATACCAAGGAAATAGCCTCTTCCGAAAAGCTGGAAAGCATAGCTATCGCCAAGCCCCGTAATCGGATTCCCATCTGTATAGACGAGCGTTAATCCTCGGAATAAAGTCATCGTTGCAAGCGTTGCGATAAACGGAGCCATTTTTCCTTTCGTAATCAACAGTCCATTCACCATACCCATGGCAGCTCCTAGCAAAGAACCTATGAGTATCGCCAAAATCGGGTCAATTCCTGACACCATCATGCCAGCCATCAGTGCACTTGAGAGTGCTAAAATCGAACCAACCGATAAATCTATTCCGCCTGTTAAAATAACAAATGTCATTCCGTAAGCAATAAGCGCATTAATTGCCACTTGTCGAAGTAAATTCAATAAATTAAGTGGTTCTAAAAAACTTGGATTTAAGATAGAAACGGTTGCAACAAGCACAAGTAAACCTAATAGTGGTCCTAGCTTTTGCATCACATTACCAACATGATTTGTTTTCATTGAATTATTCATCTTCTTGACCTCCTGTTGCCAGCGTCATTATTTTCTCTTGCGTTGCTTCCTTCTTGGATACCTCACCGGTCAGTTGACCCTCACGGAAAACAAGAATTCGATCACTCATGCCAAGCACTTCCGGTAGTTCAGAGGAAACCATGATAATCGCAACTCCACGATCCGTTAACTCATTCATTAATTGATAGATCTCACGCTTCGCTCCTACATCAACACCACGTGTAGGTTCATCTAAAATCAATACTTTCGGTCCAATCCCAATCCATTTAGCGATAACCACCTTTTGTTGATTACCTCCAGAAAGGTTTTTGGCACTTGTTTGAGCAGACTCAGTTTTAATCGTTAGCCGTTTAATGAGGAGCTCAACAAAGTCCAGCTCGCTTTTTTCATTGATTAAGCCTTTCGGAGCAAAGCTATAAAGACTCGGTAACGCGATATTATCCTTCAGAGAGAAATCGAGCACAAGTCCCTCTTCTTTTCGATCTTCTGTAATAAAACCAAGTCCTAGTTGAACAGCGTGAGAAGGATTTTTAATGACTACTTTTTTACCACTAATGAAAATATCGCCAGTGTATTTTCCATCCAGTCCAAAAATCGTCCGCATGACTTCAGTTCGACCAGCACCCATTAACCCCGAAACGCCAACGATCTCACCGGACCTTACGGAAAAATTGACATTCTCAAACACGCCTTTTCTAGCGAGGCCTTTGACTTCTAACATCGTTTCACCAGGCTTCGGAGAACGTTCAGGAAAGCGATCAGTTAATTCTCGACCAACCATTTTTCGAACAACTTCATCAAAATTCGTCTCTGGAATCGCCTTTGTATCAACTGTTTTTCCATCTCGCATGACGGTAATGCTGTCACAGATTGTGAAGATCTCTTCCATACGATGCGAAATGTAGACAATGGAAACGCCGCTTTTCTTTAGTGAGCGAATCACCTGGAACAGCGTTTGAATCTCACGTTCCGTTAGTGCTGCTGTGGGCTCATCCATAATAATCACTTTCGCATCTGTCATTAATGCCTTTGCAATTTCAATCATCTGCTGCTCTCCAACGGAACATTTTCCTGCTTCCTGCTGAAGAGGAATGGAGATGGCTAGTTTCTTAAACTGCTCATTCGCAATCGCTTTCATTTTTTTCGAATGAATAAGACCAAAAGATGTAACCGGTTCCTTATTAATGAACAAATTCTCCAATACCGTTAATTCTGGCCAGATGTTTAGCTCTTGATGGATAAAAGCAACACCATTTTCTTCAGCTTCTTTCGGATTATCAAAAACCCGTTCTTTTCCATCGATCACCATTGTGCCATGATCTTTCTTATGAAGACCAGTTAGAATGTTCATGAGCGTTGACTTCCCCGCTCCATTTTCTCCCATAAGGGCATGAACTTCGGCATCATGAATGTCGATGTTCACGCCTTCAAGCACTTTGTTCGCTCCAAATGCTTTATGAATGTCTCTCATGCTAATTTGCATGCTGTTCACCTCGTTTAAAAGATTACTCCTGAATGAAGAATGCAATTGGCATATGGCGTTGTCTCACCTGTGCGGATGACAACTTTCGCCTGCCTCGTTTGCTCTTTAAATGCTTCATGATCGACATAATTCCGTTCCGTTTCTTCAAGCTCCTGCTTTAGCCAATCATGCACCTTTTGGTTACCTTCAATTTCATATGCAAGCGTCACACGCTCGACAACCATCTCTTGAAGAAGTTCACTCACCACATCACGAAATGCTGGGAGCCCCGGACGTAATGCGAGATCAATTTTCGGGACACCAACCGGAACGGGGAGGCCAGCATCTGCAATAACAATCTGATCGGTGTGCCCGAGATCTGCAAGAACTTTAGAAATATGACTATTTAACATTCCTCTTCTTTTCATTCTGCTAGCATCCTTTCCACTTCTTCACGTGTCGGCATGCCGCCTTGTGCTCCAAAACCAGTAACAGAAAGAGAAGCAGCGCGATTACCAAAAGTTATGCTATCCGCTAGCGTTTTTCCTTCCGCAATTGCTGTACCAAATGCAGCGTTAAACGTATCTCCTGCGCCGGTTGTATCAATGGCTTCTACTTTAAATGAGGGAATCAACACTTCCTCTTGCCCATTGAAATAACGTACACCTGCTGCGCCTTCCGTAATAAATACCTTTTCAGGATACATTCTTAATGACTCATTCATTGATTGCCCACTAAATAAAACGTCTGCCTCATGTTCATTAGGTGTCATATACGTAGCTAAATCAATCACCTGCTGCGAGATGGGTCTTGCCGGCGCTGGGTTAAGTAACAACGGCACATCCACTTTCTTACATAACTCAGCTACAAACGCTACCGTTTCTTCCGGTATTTCTTGCTGAATCATGACCAGATCGCAACTTTCAATGAGCTCAGCCTTCTTTTTAATATAAGAAGGCGTAATGTAATCATTCGCTCCTTTAACAACCACAATACTGTTATCGCCCTCTGCAAGAATGATGTGAGCCGTTCCGCTTTCAACACCTGTAACCGGTTCCACATGGTCGGTTTTAACACCATTGTTTTTAAAGTTTCTTAAGATCGCCTCGCCGTAATGGTCGTCACCGACACAGCCAATCATATGCACTTCTGCACCAAGCCTTGCCGCTGCAACTGCTTGATTTGCCCCTTTGCCGCCAGGGACGGTTTTAAATGATTCTCCTAATACCGTTTCTCCCGCTCCTGGACGTTTCTTGGAAGTTACTACAAGATCCATTGAGGAACTTCCGATTACAGCTATTTTCGCTTTACGCATTTGGATCAACCTTTCTTGTCGTATTTCGTTCAATTAGCGTAACTGGCAATTGAATCGTTTGATCAATTTCCTTTTCTTTTCGAATCATTCGAATGAGTAATTTCGCTGCTTCCCTCCCCATTTCATAAGCAGGTTGCCTGATCGTTGATAAAGAAGGATAAGACAAGCTACTAAACGGGATATCATCGTAACCAATCAGCTGTAAGTCCTCCGGAATCCTTCTGCCAAGACGAAGTGCCTCATGTAAAATGGCAATTGCTACAATATCGTTACTTGCAATCACTCCATCCGTATCAGAATGCTTTTCAAAGAGCTCTTCAGCCCTTTTTCGTGCATCATCAAATGCGTAAGAGGAAGTTGAAAGAACCGAAAAATCGACTTCTGCTGCACTTAATTCAGCGAGTGCTCCTTGAAACCGATCCATCGCTGGCTTTACATGCCCAGGTCCTTTAATCAGTGTAATTCTTTTTGACCCTCTCTCAACTAACGCTTTCGCTGCCAGTCGTCCGCCTTCAATTCCATCAGCATAAACAGAAGGATGTTGTTTTGACACACGATCTAGAAAGACAACGGGCAAATCAAGATTTGTATAATTCTCGTTATCTGTATTATTTGTTGCTGAAATAATGCCAACAACTTGATTTTGCAAAAAGGTTTGGATGTACTCTAATTCTTTCATTGCCTCTTCATCACTGTTTCCAAGTAACAACCTGAATCCAGCTCGGTTGACTTCATCCTCAATCCCACGAGCTAACTGTGGAAAAAAAGGGTTCGTAATGTCAGGAAGAAGCAGTCCAATTAACCTTGATTCTCGCTTATAGAGTGAGCGCGCTACTTCATTTGGACTGTAGTTCAAACTATTGATCGCATCCATCACACGTTTTCTCGTTTCGACACCTACATAACCATTATCATTTAATACACGAGAAACGGTCGCAACAGATACTCCCGCATGTTCTGCTACATCTCGAATTGTAGCCATGTGCTTCACTCCTTCGTCCTTGTGTAACCGGTTACATATAACTTACCACACCATTGAATGCGTTTGCAAGTTTTTTTCTTACTTCGCCTGACACATTGGACAAAAATACAATCTTCTTGATCCAGCTTTCATTTTTTGAATTTCTGTTCCTTCAATTCGGCACGCCTCCCCTTCTCGGTTAAAAACCCAATGTCTATATTGAGGGCGTTTTTGTCCTTTCTCCTTAAGCTTCATCGCTAACTCAAGATCATTCGTAATTCCGTTATGTTCATAGGATTGATGAACGAGTTTCACGGTGGCTTCAGCCGCTTTCGTTAACTGCTGCTCCGAGCAATCAATTGGACGTAAATCCGGATGAATACCTGCTAGAAAGAGAATTTCACTTCTTAAATAGTTACCAATACCACCAATAAAAGACTGATCTAGCAAAAGGGAAGTCCACTTTTTCTTATGGAAAGCTTTTGATTCAAAGCGCTCCTTCAATTGTTCCGCACTTACTTCTTCACTCAGTAAATCAGGTCCCACTTTCGCAATAAAAGGGTGGAGAGGCACTTCTTCATCGCGAAGCACTTCAATATCAGATGCGCTATATAGAAGGGCAGACTTCTTCTCATTATGAAGGGCTAGACGTAGCTGACGATTTGTTTTTGGATAATTGTAGGCGTTCCGTATCACCCATTTCCCATAGAGCTGATTATGCGAGTAGATGGTATACCCATTATCAAATCGAATCAGCATCGCCTTTCCTTTCGTATCTACCCTCGTTACCTCTGCCCCGCTTAAGAGAGATTCATATCCCTTTAAATGTTCAAAAGCAAAGAATACATCCATCACGCTTCCTTTTCGTAACGCTTTCTCAACCTGGTCTGCTGCTCTTCTAATTTCAGGACCTTCAGGCATTATCGATGACCTTCTTTCTTCATTGTTAGATAATCGTTTTGTTGCATAAATGATGCTTATGATTTAGGAGGGATTTTCCCTAACTTTATGCGAATGAAACGAATGGAGGGGCTCTGCAGTGCAGAGCCCCTTCATTCGAAATTTTTTAGTTATCCACCGATTGTCTTTCGGATCCCCAGTACCTTTTCAAGCTCTGATTTCTTTTGATTTTCAACAAGAATATAGAGTACATCGTTCACTTTTATTTTCGTATCTCCAGAAGGTGCGATCAATTCATCTCGGCGAATAATTGCACTAACGAGCACTTTATCTGGAAATGATATATCGGATAACTCTTTTCCAATTAATTTAGAAGATGGCCTAATGGTATAAGGAATCATCTCGGCGTTAACCGTTGTTGATGATACCAGTTCTAATGAATGAGAAGGCACATGAACTTCAGGGCTAGTAAGCCCTAATTTTTTCCCTATAAGAGGAATAGTAGCTCCTTGTACAAGGGCAGAAGTGAGGACAATAAAGAAAATGAGGTTAAAGAAAAGCTGGCTATTTTCTAGTCCTTCTAACAGCGGGAAAGTCGCTAACACAATTGGCACCGCTCCTCGTAATCCGGCCCAAGAAAGAAAAGTTTTTTCTTTAAGTGTGAACTTAAACGGGATACTTGAGAGAAAAACAGCAATTGGACGTGCGATCACAATCAAGATAAACGAGAGAGCTAGCCCTTTTAAGACAATCCAGGTTGAGAATAGTTCAGAAGGATTAACAAGGAGACCTAGCATAATAAACATTAAGATTTGCATCATCCAAGCGATCCCATCATGGAAGCGGAAAATCGTTTGACCATATGGAAGACTTTTTGTATTACCAAGTACAAGGGCAGCAGCATACACAGCAAGCAGTCCGCTTGCGTTGACTAAATCTGTTGCGCTATATGTAATTAAGGCAATCGCAATTGAAAAAACAGGGTATAACCCGTTTGAACCTAACTCGATATTCTTCATCGCCCATGAGGCCGCGTAGCCAAACAAGACACCTAGTAATAGTCCAGCGCCCATTTGCCAGAAGAACGACAGGATGACGGACGCACCAAAGGCGGTCTCGCCAATGGCAAGTTGTAATAAAGTAAGTGTTAAAAACATTGCCATTGGATCATTCGAGCCTGACTCTGCTTCAAGGGTCGATTGCAACTTCCGCTTAATGTTCTTCCCTTTCAAAACGGCAAAGACCGCTGCTGCATCTGTTGAACCTACAATCGCACCTAAGAGTAGAGCTTCATTCCAATTCACATCCAAAATCATTTTGGCAGCAACACCAAATAACCCTGAAGTAATAAGAACGCCTACTGTTGCGAGAGACAATGAAATAGGAAGAACGGCTTTCGTACGACGCCATTCTGTTTGTAAGCCACCATCAAACAAGATCAATACAAGAGCTAATATACCAAGTGACTGTGTAAGTGAAGCATTATCAAAATAAATATATCCGAGTCCATCGCTTCCTGTAATCATTCCCACGATAATAAACAAGACAAGTGCCGGGACACCTAACCGGGAAGAAAATTTGGCCATCAGGACACCACCGATTAAAAAGATGGCGCTGAATAAAATTACTGCATTCGTATCCATTGATCTTCCTCCCTTCTATAAATGTACATCAATCTTCAGTTTCGGAATTTGCTCAGAATTTATACCGATATATTTTAATGTTTCACTTCTCGTCGCATGTCCATAAATTTTTTGAATGAGAGACACGGCTACTCCCTGTTGAAACGCATGATAACCAAACGTTTTTCTTAAACTATGAAAGCTGATTGGATGCTCAAGTCCGGCATCTTTTCCCGCTTGAGATAAGATGCGATGAACCTGCTGTCTTGTAATTGGATGAGTAGGATCTTTTTTCGTATGAAAAAGGTAAAAGTTATCATTTGAAGGATGCTCATTCACATAAAGCGTAAGAGCGCGTTTCACTTCTGAATTGAGGTAGATATCTGTTGTTTCGGTAATAGATGATTCTAGGAATTCATTAAAAGATCCATTCATCACATGATTAAGGGTAAGATGCAAAAGAGGCGTTAAACGCAAGCCCGTATTAATACTGAAAATAAACAACAAATAGTCTCGTTTTGATCGGTTCAATAACGCTCTTTTTAATATCTCAATCTGCTCCGTGCTTTGAATGGCTCCGACAGAATTCACTCTTATCACGTCCTTTATGTGACTCAATTATATCATAGCCTAGGTTATGTCACTATCGATATGCTTTCATACGAAAAGGCTATTCTATGATAAAAAGGATTTCCAGGCTTTTTCGTAGTATAATTAATTATGGTAGAATTCGAATAAAGGAGGGCCATCAATGGATCTAACGAATTGGTTTGATAGGGGCATGTCCATGCAACAATACATTCATAGTATGGACGAACATCGAGAAGATTTATTAACCATTTATAATCATGTTACTCTCGAAAAAGATGACCTTGAATTTCTTCATTCTCTTCAATCAGAAAAGCTCCGTGCTCTTGTCCTAACAGCTGACTGGTGCGGTGATGCAATGGTTAACCTTCCTATTTTTATGCGCATGGCTGATGAAGCTTTAATTGAAAGTGCATACTTTATTCGTGACAATCACCTTGAACTGATGGATCAATATTTAACAAATGGAACAGCAAGATCGATTCCGATTATTGTATTGATTGATTCAGAAGGCCGTGAAGTTGGAAAATGGGGGCCACGTGCTCCAGAAGTCCAAGCCTATGTGGATCGAGCAAAACAATCACTTCCACCAAAGGGCGATCCAGACTTTAAGAAGGCGTTCCTCTCATTTATTAGTGAAACCACTGAACGATTTACAACGGATCATGACATGTGGAAGCACATCAAGGACGACATGCTAGCTATGCTAAGTCAATCGGTGACCGTTACAAAATAGTTTTACAAAGCTCGGCACAATTGCCGGGCTTTTTTAAATTGATTATTAAACACTTCCTATAATTCACGTATGTTGACAGTTACCAACAGTCGGATTAGACTTGAGTGTATAGATTTTTCCTAAAGGCAAAAAATATGATGATAGGAAAGTATAGATAGATTCTTAGAAGGAGAGTTTACTCATGGGTGATTGGATTGTTGGATTAAGCCCTGTCTCACAGGCATTCCTTTTTACGATGTTTACATGGGGCGCCACTGCACTTGGGGCATCATTTGTATTTTTCACAAGAACTGTTAATCAAAAAGTCTTTGATGGCATGCTTGCATTTGCGGGAGGCGTTATGATCGCAGCAAGTTTTTGGTCCCTGCTTAGCCCTGGGATAGAGATGGCTGAACAACAGGGAGTACCTGGGTATATTCCTGCAGTTGTTGGTTTTCTATTAGGAGGTTTTTTCCTTCTTCTCGTTGATCGTATCTTGCCACACATCAATGAAGATTTGTATTTTAAAGACATTAAAGATAAAAAAGCAAAACACCGTACCGCAATGCTTGTTTTCTCCATTACGATGCACAACATTCCTGAAGGTCTTGCTATTGGTGTCGCATTCGGTGCTGTAGCTGCAGAGTTTTCGAGCTCAACACTTGCCGGTGCGATTGCACTTGCGATCGGAATTGGAATTCAAAACATTCCTGAAGGTACCGCCGTCTCTGTACCACTTCGAGGTGACGGTATGTCTAAAGCGAAAAGCTTTTTCTACGGACAGCTATCAGGAGTTGTTGAGCCTATTTCAGCTGTTGTTGGAGCACTTGCTGTCATTTACATTCAACCCCTCTTACCGTATGCGCTGAGCTTTGCAGCTGGCGCGATGATTTTTGTAGTAGCGAAAGAAATCATTCCTGGTTCTCAAGAGAAAGGGAATGTTCAAATTGCTTCCATGTCACTTATGATTGGTTTCTCCGTCATGATGGTTCTCGATGTAGCACTTGGCTAGTCCGCATACGAAAAGCGCGTTCCCCGGGGGAACGCGCTTTTTTCTTTCTACAAACGATTAAGATTCCCTTTAAAAAGCATAGCGAAAGAGCCCATAATATAGTGGTAGGAGCATCAAAATTGAGAATACGACTGTTGTAGCTTTCACTGTTTTCTCACTCAATCCCTCAACCGCTTCATCACTTTTGTCGATATAAATCACAAATAGGAGATCCCACACGATTCCGACGACGAAAACAATTTTCCATAGTAGAGTTGGTCCAATACTTATACTCGTTACATATCCAAATAAACCAGTCCATGTCATACATGAGACGATAAAATCAACTTTCATCGCGATTGTTTTATATTTCCCTTTTAATAAAAACCCTATCGCTGGGGCTCCTAAAATTCCAAGATACGTAATCCATAATAGATCTGACATTCTCAATCCTCTTTCTTTCACAACTTCGTGAAATTAACTCTACCTCACTATTTTTCAAGCACACCCTTACTACTAGTCTACAAGAATAAGAGACAAGATAGATACATGAAAAAAACTTTTCTATTGAATAACTTGTTAAGAAGATTGTTTTTGTCGATGTTCTTTCTTCTCTTTCGTTGCTTCAGCTACTTTTTTCAATAATGTTTGCTCTCGCTTCCTATTTGCTACTCTTACTTCTTTCCGTAGCGATTTAAAAAGGTTCACGCACATGATGAGTAAGATCACCGTAAATGGTAAAGCTGCCACAAGAGAAGCCGTCTGAAGCCCCTGTAGCCCGCTACTAATAATTAAGACCGCGGTAATGGCGGCAATCAAGGTGCCCCATACAAGCTTTGAGAAAAGAGAAGGATTTAAGTCACCATCTGAGGTCATCATCCCGAGAACAAACGTAGCTGAATCAGCGGAAGTAACAAGAAAGACACAGATTAGAAACAGTGACAAGATGGATAGCACCTGAGTGAGTGGAAATTGCTCTAAGGTCACAAATAAAGCACTTGTTACATCATTATTGACAGCGTCTGCAATGGCTGTCCCTTGAAACAGGTCCAGATGAAAAGCAGCTCCACCAAATACAGCTATCCATATCATCGCAATGAATGGAGGAACAATCAATACGCCAAAAATCATTTCACGAATGGTTCGTCCTTTTGAAACGCGGGCAACGAAAGCGCCAATAAAGGGTGACCACGCAATGACCCACGCCCAATAGAAGACGGTCCATTCCTTCACCCATGATCCGCCTTGATATGGCGTCATAAAGAAGCTCATTTCAATAAACTTCTGAATGTATCCTCCAAGTGCAAGCGTAAAGCTTTCAAGAATAAACACCGTTGGCCCAAGGAAAAGAATAAACAGCATCAGTAGAAGAGCAAGGGCCAGGTTTAAATTACTCAAATACTTGATGCCTTTGTTAAGTCCCGTTGTCGAAGAAGCCATATATAAGAGAAAAAGAATTGCAGTAATAGCGATTTGAACCAGGGCATTTTGAGGAAGCCCATACATATAATCTAAACCGCCGTTAATCTGTAAGATGCCAAAGCCAAGCGATGTGGCAACACCCATTACGGTTGCAATAACAGCAAGGATATTGATCACTTTTTTCCATGATGATTTTTTATTCGCATTCGAGCCACTCGAAATCGTTTCACTGATCAAACTTCTGCGACCTTTCCGATACTGGAAATACGCCATCACAAGACCGACAACTGTAAATACAGACCACTGGTGTATGCCCCAATGGAAAAATGAATACCGCATCGCCAGCTTTGCTGCTTGCTCCGTCTCACCTTCAACCCCAAAACCAGTTGGAGGGTTTGCGAAATGCGTCATCGGCTCTGCGACACCCCAGAAGACAAGACCAACTCCAAAACCTGCACTAAACAACATGCCAATCCATGTAAAAAAGGGATATTCCGGTTTCTCCTCATCATCACCTAATCGAATTTTTCCATACTTACTAATCGCAAGATAGAAACAAAACAGTACAAAGAAAATAACGGCCAATAAATAAAACCAGCCAAATGCATTCGTTGTAAATGAATAGACTGAACTTGCGACAGATGAGAAGGATTGAGGAACAAGAGCTCCCCATATGACGAGCACGAATATGACTAAACCCGATATCCAAAATACTGAATTTCCTTTTTGATTTTTCTTTTCTTTCATACACCTCTCCTTTCAGATTGAAAGTTATCATTCATCAACTCTCAATCAAGATTAATCCATTTTTCTATGTCTATCTTGTACCCAACTAGCTACGAAACTAACCAACTTTTCCCTTTTATCAGGCATC
This sequence comes from Bacillus sp. es.036, assembly GCF_002563635.1. Taxonomy (NCBI): domain Bacteria; kingdom Bacillati; phylum Bacillota; class Bacilli; order Caryophanales; family Bacillaceae; genus Bacillus; species Bacillus sp. es.036. Next base: position 73,754 of record NZ_PDIZ01000001.1, on the reverse strand, counting down.
ACAAAAAAAAGCCTACTTTTATCACCTAAGCAGGCTCACTCATTTGCTGGACGTTTACATTATAGGTCCAAATGGATATGTTGTTTTGGAAGCGTCGGACGTTCAACTTTAAAATCGGGATCACCAAATTCCATCGATTCAAGAATTTGTTCTTCTGAAAATCCAGTCATTTGAGATATCCTCCGAACATCTACTTTCTTTTTAGACAAGCGCTTGGAATGTTCAATCGCCATTTTTGTTTGGTGTTGCACGACCGAGTATCGGTGCGTACAACTTCCAACCGATTGTTTCAAAGCTCATTCCCCTTCCTTTATTGAATAACCCACAGCAATCTCAAGGGGGTTCGATATGCTCCAGTTACCCTCTCATTTATAAACTAAACTAGGTCTTATGGCCGTCGATTACACACTTTTTATCTAGTCAATTTTTCATTATTGGTTTGCGTCAGGACTTGTACGAAACAGACACCCACCTCCAATCTCCTTAACAAAATTTAGTCTAATCGTTTGCTAGAATGTATTAAGATTTGCTATGGTAAAGTTCTGACTAAAAAGGGGGAAATACTAGATGAAATTAAAGCAAATGCTTTTATTGCTAGTCTTAATTGGAGTACTAGCAGCATGTGGTAACAATAATGCGAAAGAAGAGGAACAAACGACATGGGGAGAAATTCAGGATAAGGGAACAATTGAAGTGGCAACATCTGGCACGCTTTACCCAACTTCTTATCACGAGCAAGAAACGAATGACTTAACCGGTTTCGACGTTGAAATCGTGAAAGAAATGGCTAACCGTCTGGATTTAAAAGTTGAATTTGTTGAAATGGGCTTTGATGGAATGTTGACGGCTGTACAAACGGGAAAAGTTGACATGGCCGCTAACGATATTGGCATTACAGAAGAGCGTAAAGAAAAATTCGCCCTGTCTACCCCATACAAACATTCTTACGGTACAGCGATCGTACGGGCTGATGACCTTTCTGGGATTGACTCAATTAACGATTTGGAAGGCAAAAAAGCAGCTGGGGCTGCGACAACAAACTTTATGAAGCTTGCAAAAGAAAAAGGCGCTGAAGAAGTCATCTACGATAACGCTACAAATGAACAGTACCTTCGTGACGTTGATAACGGAAGAACGGATGTTATTTTAAATGATGTCTATTTACAGCGATTGGCTCTAGCAGCCTTCCCTGAACTTGACCTTACCATTCACCCTGATATTCAGTACATGCCGAGTGAAGGTGGACTATTGATGAATAAAGAAAACGAAGAACTCATTTCAAAGGTGAATGGCGTTATTGAAGAAATGCTCGAAGACGGTACTATCCGCGACCTCTCAAAGACATTCTTTAACGATGCAGATGTAACAGAGCTACCGGAAGATATTGAATTCGAGAAATAACTTAACCGCTCCTTTCTTAGATATTGTTGCTTTTAGATAAGTGGTTAATTTCCGCTCCTACCCGCTTTCCGCGGGGCGGGCGGTGAGCCTCCTCGTCGCTTTCGCTCCTGTGGGGTCTCATCTGTCCCGCTAGTCCCGCAGGAGTCGAGCATCCTTCCGCTACAATTAGCGAAGTGTGGTTTTTTATTCAATAATTGATTCAAAAGCAACAATCTATTAGAAAAGAGCCTAATGAAAAAGAGGCTGGGACAAAACCCAGTAAATTAAAATAAGAGTGGCCCTGCGGACAAAGAATTTGTTCGCAGGGCCACTCTTTCTATATTTTCATCTTAATTTAACAATAAAATAAGGACAACCTCTGATAAAATTATAGTTACCACACAATAACCATCGGAGGTGCCCTTATGTTTAAAGATTATAACATGAATCAAGTGATTTTGCCCCTAGATTTAGAAATGAAATTACAAGAAAATGATATCGCCTATGCCGTCCATGAGTTGGTCGAACAGATTCCGGATGAAGCTTTTTCTGCGTTCCTACGTGATACGGGATGCCCTGCTTATCACCCACGTATGATGATGAAAGTTATTTTATGTGCGTACACCCAATCGGCTTTTTCAGGAAGAAAGATTGAAGGTCTCCTCAAGGATAGTGTACGGATGATGTGGTTAGCGCAAGGGTATGAACCCAGCTATCGCACAATCAATCGGTTCCGTGTCCACCCAGAAGTCAAAGAACTTCTTCGTCAGGGCTTCGTACAGTTTCGTTGTCAGCTCGTTCAAAAAGACCTCATTGATGATGAAGCGATCTTTATTGATGGTACGAAGATTGAAGCGAATGCCAATAAGTTTACATTTGTGTGGCGAAAGGCTGTTGAAAGGTACAGCGAGAGTCTGATTGAAAAGTCGAATGCGATGTACGATGAGTTGATTGAAAAAGAAGTGATCCCCGAAATCGAACGGGAAAGTCCAGAACAACTTTCCATTAAAGAACTTTCTAAAATAGAAGAAAAGCTAGAAGAAAAAGTCGGAGAATACAATGAGAAGATTGAAACCAGTGCCGATGTAACCGAACGAAAAAAGCTTCGTTCAGAGCGAAAAGGATCGAAGCAGTTCCTTAAACAAATGAAGGATTTCGTATTGCGCAAAACAAAATACGAAAACGATATGGCTATCTTCAAAGAACGGAACAGTTATTCCAAAACCGATCACGATGCCACGTTCATGCGCATGAAAGATGACTATATGAAAAATGGGCAACTCAAAGCCGGTTACAATCTCCAGATTGCGACGGAGGGACAATATACGCTCGCTTATGATATCTTCCCGAATCCAACGGATACACGCACATTTCGTCCCTTTCTAGATCGTGTGGAGAATGATTCCTTTAAACTCCCACCTTACATCGTCGCGGATGCCGGTTATGGAAGCGAAGAAAACTACATCGATGTCCTGGAGAATCGGAAGCGAATCCCTCTCATCACGTACAATACCTATCGCAAAGAGAAAAAGAAGAGCTTTACGAAGGATACGTTTCGCGTATCCAACTGGGACTACAATGAAGAAGAAGATTTATTCACATGCCCAAATGGGAAACTGTTGCCGTTCCGTTACGTCTCTCATCGCACTGACCGGAGTGGCTTCAAACGAGAATTTAAAGTTTATGAATGCGAAGATTGTACCGGTTGTCCCTTACGTAAACAATGTACAAAGACCAAAGATGGCACGAATCGGAGAATCTATTACAATACCAAGTGGGAACAACAAAAGAATAAGGTTAAAGAGCTGCTTTCGGACGAAAAAACAGGTGAAATCTACGGTCAACGGAAAATCGATGTAGAGCCAGTTTTTGGATTTCTGAAGGCTATTTTGGGTTTCACTCGGATGTCCGTAAGGGGCAAAGAGAAGGTCAAAAATGAAATGGGCTTTGCGATCATGGCGGTGAACTTGAGAAAGTACACCGCCATGAGTGCAGAGTGATCCAATAATCTTAGGAATAACCGAACAAAAAAGGTTCCGTTCATCAAAAACGATGAACGGAACCTTTTTATCGATATTTCAGGCTAGTTATGTCCCAGCCTCTTTAGCTATTAAACAGCTTTTGCGTTAATTTCTACGTCAATATTGCCTCGTGTTGCCTTAGAGTAAGGACATACTTTGTGAGCTTCTTTTGCTAACATTTCTGCGTCTTCCTGGCTAACACCTTTAATTTCTACAGTAAGGGCTGCGCCAATTTTGAAGCCATTATCTGCTTCATCTTTCAACAAGCTAACGTCTGCTGTGATTTTTGAATCAATGTCCATTTTTTTCTTCGATGCCACAAGGTTTAATGCACCATCATAGCAAGCGGCATAAGCAGCAGCAAACAGTTGCTCAGGGTTTGAGCCTGTTTCGCTTGATTTCTCTGTTGGCATAACAAGATTTAAGTCAATTAAACCGTCCGAAGATTTAACTTGTCCATTACGTCCGCCTTCTGCAGTTGCTTGTGAAGTAAACATTACATTACTCATTGAATATCAGCTCCTTCTAATTTGCATACAACTGAAATGTCCCCTTTTTTTACCTGTTTTAAACATTCATAGTGCCAATGAATGTTTTTTTCAAATACAGATTGAATTTTTCTTTTGATAAGTGTATTATAAATAACAGAACACTTGTTCTTATTATTGGAGGGGGAGATATTTTTGCAAGAAACTGCACTTCTCATTATCGATGTTCAAAATCGCATGTTTCAACGCGGAGGATCCGTCTATCATGATGCAAAACTTTTATATAACCTTAAAAAACTGATCGCATCTGCTAAATCGAAACAAATGCCCATCTTCTACATTCAACACGAGTCCAAAGGATTAAATTTACAGCGACATAGCGAAAACTGGAAGCTTCATCCTTTTCTAACTGTTGAAAAAGACGATCTCGTGATTCAGAAAACGACACCCGATTCCTTTTGTGAAACAACTCTTGAAAAACAGCTACATGACAATGGGATCAAAAACTTACTCATCGCCGGCCTTCAAACAGAAGTTTGTATCGATACAACATGCCGAAGTGCCCACTCTAAAGGCTTTTCTACACATTTAATTGAAGATGCACATAGTACCTGGGATACGCCGATTCTAAAGGCTTCACAAATGATTCAACATCATAATCATACGCTTCAATGGTTTGCAAACACCATCTCAACTGATCAATTTGTAGACAGGCTTCGCTAGGTTCAATGTTGATTAGTTTTGTTTCTATTCGCATTCCATTCCTCTACAACGGATAATAGGTCGATCAACGAATAGACGTAGTCTATCCCCGTCTCTACGATTTCCTTATCTCGTTTTTTCCATATCGCTTTCATCCCTACGTCTTTCGCACCTTTTATGTCGTTAATGAGATGATCTCCTACAAAAACTGCTTCATGAGCTTCTAAACCGATACGTTCAAGTGCTCGTCGAAATATCGTTTTCTCAGGTTTTTTTACTTCTTCCTTCTCTGAAATAACAATGGTATCAAAATACACTTCAATTCCAAGAGCACGAATATTGCTTAGTTGAAATGACGTTCTTCCATTTGTAATGATGCCAAGTTTGTAGTGCCGTTTTTTCAACGCCTCAAGCATTTCTAGCATGCCTGGAAAAGGGTGACAATGCTGTTTAAAATAAAGAAGATAATCATCTAAAAGCTCTACAGAAGATAACGGTAATTGATATTCATCTACTAACCTCTCATAGACGCTATCTTTCCACGTGTATCCGTTGTTATCAAGTTCAATGAAACGAGAGCAATACGTTTCTCCTTTTACTCCTGCCAAATAGGGTTTGTAGCGCTTATACTGATCTTGTATAAAAGATTCCACCGATTCTTTTCGATTTAAAAGTGTTTCATCCAGGTCAAAGAGAATTCCTTTTATCATCCTTCTTAATTCCTTTCATTGTTTGCTCACACTTCTCTCTCTTCACTTCTGTTATAGAGCGTATATTTCCTTCCAAAACAAAGAGATCGTGAGTCAGACTCACGATCTCCGCAAAATTATTTATTCTCAGGATCTTCTTCGTTTACTTGCTCACTGCTTGAATTCTCTTCATCTACAAGCTCATCGTTCGGTTTAGGTTTTTGTTCATCTTTCGTTTGAACTTTCTTAATCCCATTCTCACCTTTCTTATCTTCTTTTACTTCTTTATCCTCTTTTTTTAGATCCTCTTTTTGAGTAGGTTCTTTATCTTTCTCTTTTTCGACTCTCTCATTTTTTGACCCCTTCATTGTAAAGTGCCAGATGTCAGACGTTGTTTTCCCCCCAAACTGATCAGAAGCGGTGGCATACCAATAATACGTTTCACCTTTAGCAAGCTTCTTCCATTTCGCTTCAGCAATGGCTCCACTCCTTACACCGCGATCTGAACCGATTTTTTCTTCCGTATAAACATTTACTTCAAAATAATCAGTCGCTACACGTTTCACTTGTGGCTCTAGATTAAGATCAATCGTAAATTCATCTTTTCCTGGGTATTGCTCATTATCATAGAAGTTATAATCATCTAAGTAAGGAGAATATGTGTTCATATAGATTCGATTATTCGCAACATCGACATGTAACAAACGTAAATACCCCTGCCCGCCTTCTGGTCCTCCCTGATAGTCTGCAAGAATTTGATACACGTTTCGATCTGCTCTCCCATCACCATCGTCATCAATTTCATTTACTAATAACTCACTGTCATGGTAATGGCCTGATAAAGTTGCAACAACATTCTTATTTGGCACAACAACCTTTTCATAGATTTCGTCTGCAAGTGGGCTTCGATTTCCTGAAACAAGCAAATATTCATGGAAAGATAGAATCGCCATTCGATCAGGATACTGAGCTAAAACAGCATTCATCCAGTCGATTTCCTCTTGCTCAATTCCCCAGCCCATATAAAGCATCAGATAATCATTGCCATTCTCAGAGATAAGGTCATAGTGTCCCCTGTTATCTTGATAAGACTCACCATAATAATCTCGACCGTTAAAGCGCGACTCTCCAAAATACTTCGAAAAGGCTGTATAGTCACCGGTTTTATTATCAACATCATGGTTACCTGCTAGAACACCGTAACGAATGCCGGCATCATCAAGCACTTTCATACTTGCATCTGCATTGTTCCACTGGTAGACTTTATCCGCTTCATCCACTAAATCTCCGGTATGGAACACGTATTTAATTTTCATTTCTTCTTGCTGATCTTTAATCCACTCAGTTTGCTTTTGATAAATATACGGATAGCTCTCAGAATAATATTGCGTATCGCTCATCCATACAAACGTATAATCATATTGATTACGATTTTCTGGAATTTCGTCTTGAACAAGAACCGTCACTTTTTGGTCTTTCACATAATCTTTGGCCGTGACAGATCCTTCAAGAGTGAAATCTCCTTCTGGTGCGATCTGCTGCACAATCGGATACCAGTTTTCCTGATTATGGTTCCAGGCATACATCGATACTTTTCTTCCTTCTAATGATTTTCCTTTCCAATTAAGAGCAATTCGATCACCATCCTGAACCGCCTCTTCTACCTCAATATCAAAACGGTGATATGGGAATTGAGTTGTTGAATCAGTGGTCATATATTGTTGATCTACTTCTGAAATTAGCTGAATCTCTTTTTCAGTGAATGCTTTCTCCCCTTCTGGTTCAAAAACGCCAGGCGGTTCTGTATCTACTGTGTTCGCATGGACGCTAATATTTTTATCTCCAGCGGAATATTGATAGCCTTTATAAAAATCAACGTCTAACTTATCATTTGTTGGATCTTCCACAAGTACTTTTAGCTTTGGGTTTCCTGTTACATTTCCTTCTCCATTCTCTGGTGAAATGACTTCAGGTTTTTCAGGCTGTTCTTCTACTACTGTAAATGGAACCTTTTCTTCTGCTTTGTTTCCAGCTACATCATATCCTGTAAATACCGCAACGTGCTCACCAGCCTCTAGTTCAACAGAAGATGTCTCATAAGGCAATTCGATTGTTTCTCCATCAAGCGTTGCGGTTAGCTCTTCCATCCCTGATGTTTTATCAACAAGCTGTGCATCAATCGTAAACTTCCCTTTATATTCTTTTGTTTCTATCGTTGGGAGGATCGTTGGAGCTGTATTATCAACAAGAACTGTTTTTTCCATGCTCCCTTTCTTAGGATCGCGAACCTGAATGGTATGCAAACCGTCCCTTGTCTTTCTTGTATCCCACTGGTAAGCAAGAGAAGAAAAGAGGTCTTCTGAAAGAGTAAAGTTAAAATCGATAACTGGAGCAGCTCCTCCCCCGTCTCCAATTGTAAGTTCCTGTTCTGGATTCATATAAGCTTCGTCTTGAATCATTGTGCCATCACTCATGACAAGTCGAATATTCTTGACATAGAAATCATCACGGTTTTCTTCTGAATTGTCGTCAAATGGTGATACTTTCGTTCCAGAACGAATGCTAATCGTATTTTGGTTCATGTGAAGAAAACAAATCTCTTTTTCAAAAATGGCGTGACGATGGGAGAAGAAGCGCTTCTTATTTTTGATGATACAATCAATCGCTACATGACGCTATCGGTTCCGATCCAATCCAGTCAGCTTGAAATAGCATTTAATCGAACGGCCTCCTTCACTGGCTGTTCAATCTCAATCTTTTTTACCTCACTTTTGATACGGTTCGTTCCATCAGATACTTCCGTATAATACTCAATTCCATTTCTACCAATTAAATCGGGTGAATAAATGGTGTAATGCTTTAAACGTGTTTGTTGGCTCTTCCCCATCGATTTTTAGAAGGAGATCATCTGGTGTTGCTCCATCTGCCGCACCTTTTATGATTTCCTTTCCAGAGAGAATATCGCCATCTTTTACGATGATAGAATGTATCGTCAAAGTCTTCTTTTAAATACACTTTGCGGAAGTTCTCTTCACTCTCATGCTTATAGAAAAGTGCTACTGTCTTCACAAGATGATTATCCTCGGCATCAAAGATTAGTTCGATATTTTCTGTTTGCTTCATTTTCTCAAAATCATGTAGCGCTTCAATAGAAGGGGGTTCGCTATCTTCTTCTACCTTGATTAAATCAGCGGGTACCTGACCTGGTAACACATTACCTGGAGAAGCTGGCTCAGTAGCACTGCTGATTTTCCTTAATATTTGTGTACCATCTGTTGGATACGTATAAAGAATCCCTTTATTTGCAGCGGTATCATCAATGCCGACCTGATCGTTATAATTACCAATCGAAATCTCTTTCCCCGTATTCGTTGCAACAAGGATTCCTCGGGAACTGCTATTCGACATCCCATTCGATTCTACTTTTACAATGGATTCATTTTCAACTAGCGCTGATCCGTAATTCTTGTTAAAATCAGCAACCGTTTCGTTTTGATTTGCTGAATTGATAATCCAAAAAACCATTGATTGACCTGAAGGAATGGTGACATCTTCTTTTTGAGGTGACCAAATCAAATCTGCTTCCGGGCCATCCATCGGGTACCGATACTGGATTTTATAATCCTTGAAGTTAATTGCTTGATCTGTCGTATTGTAAACCTCGATAAATTCATACCCATCCGCTCCGTTAACATTCGTTGAATCAGGAACAACTTCTGTAACGAGTAACTCTGGCAATTTCCCTGAATCAATTTCCGGACGATCAACGTTAATTTGATACTCTTCAGAAGTCACTGAGTGCTTGCCATCATTCGCTTCAATCGTATAGACAATTTTATTAGACCAAAGCTTTTTAGATGGAATAACGGCTGTATACACATCTCCCTCTTCAATCTCCATAGGAATGGAGACTGGTTCCATCTCTTCATCCTGACGATAGAATAATACGGCAGATTGCACCCCAGTATCGTCTTTTATTTCCGCGGAAATTGTCACATCTTGATTTCCAGTTGGTTGAGGAACTTCATGAGTGATTACCGGCGGCTCATTTTTTAAGGCTTCTTCTATTTTTATTGTAAACGGCTCACCGGAATGAATAGGATGGTTCTTTGTATATCGAGCTGTTTCAACCTTTATGTAGTAAGTCATTTCCTTTGAAAAAGCAAAATTCTCTTTGGAGATGATGCCTTCGTAGACTCCTCCATAAGGTTCTGAAGGATCTTCTACTTTCTTCATTTGAAGTTCAACAGGTACTTCTAATTGAGATGCCTGATAAACAATCGAAACTTGTTGCAATTCGGTTTCCGCTGTTATTCCAGCAGTAATCGTCATATCTTCATTTGCACTTTGCGTTGTCAGTGCATCATGAGTAATAGCAACATTCGATAATGGTTGAGGACTAAGTGGAACCTGGGACTCCTCAACACTTCCTGGTGTTGGCGCTTGTTTTGCTTGATAAACGACCATCTCTTTATCACCAGTAGGATATTGATAATGGACGCTCAAATCCTCAGCTGCCTGATCACCAGTATAACTGGCATGAAGCATTTCATTCCCCTTTCCATCTAAGAGAACAACCCCTCGATTACCTCCGTTTGAAAAACCACTAAATTCTTCTCCACCAAGACTAATCACATGATCTTGAAGGTCGCTCACTCCATAGTGATTTTCAAAATCAACAATCGTTTTGCCGCTTTTGTTATACCATAACACCTTTGTTTCGCTTGGAGCGATGACGGCTGGTTCGACAGTCAGTTTTTTGTCTTGATCGCTTCCATCTGTATAGCGATAAAGGAATTCGTAATCGTTTAAATAAAGTGGCTGATTGGTATTATTGTAAAGCTCCACATACTCATAATCTTCCGCCCCTTTAATATTCGGTGATATTTCTGTAATAAGAAGCGGATAGAACCCACCTTCCTCTGCTTGTGCTGCGGTTTCAATGATCGTTGAAAACATCATCGAAAGTAACATGCATCCAATCATTCCTACACTGACTAATTTAAAACCTTTATTCCTTTTCATTTCATCCCCCTAATTCATTCATAGTGGCCCCCACTCTTATAGTAGAGTTGAACTATTAATGGCTTATTTACAAATTGTAAAATTAGGATAAATTTTCCGAATCTATTTACTTTTTGAATTCCTTATGTAAAATTGAAAGTTAGTATCCAAAAGGAGGGAATAAACCAATTGATTAGACGATTAACAGAAAAAGACCATCACCAATGCCTTTCCTTACTAACGCCGCATGCAGCTGAAAATTTGTTTATACTAGGAGACATTGAAGCCTACGGATATGATCAACCATTCCAAAAGCTGTGGGGAGATTTCTCTGAGGACGGAACATTACGAGCTGTTCTATTAAAATATGAAAGAAACTATATCCCCTTTGCTCCTGCCGAATTTGATGCGGAAGGTTTTGCACAGGTGATTTCAAATGATACATCCTTCTTGATGATGTCAGGTCTAAAGCGAGTAACCAATCACATTCAGCCACACATCTCACACTCCCCTCATTCAAGTCGGGAACTGTTCTATGCAAAGTGTGAAAGCGTGGAGCAGCTTTCCCTAAAGAACATAGAAGAAGTGAAAAAAGCAGATTTAAATGATCTAAATAAAATTCATTCCCTACATAATAAGATTGATGAGTTTGATGCCACCGAAACCGTAGAGGAAAAACAACGTAATCAAGAGAAAGGCTTATCGAGAACCTACTATATTGAAAGGGACGGCCAGCCTGTATCAGCCGCCTCTACAGCAGCAGAAAACTCTCAATCCGCCATGGTTGTGGGCGTGTGCACTTTACCAGACTATAAACGGAACGGTTATGCTACAACATGTACGAGTAAGTTATGTTTCGAGGTTCTACACGAAGGGAAAGTGCTTTGTCTTTTCTATGATAATCCTGACGCAGGTAAGATTTATAAACGGATAGGATTTCAGGATATTGAGAAATGGATGATGATTCATTTTCAAACCGGCACACCTATGATTTAAAGAAAACGCTCCCTCTCCAAGCGAACCGTTTTCTTCTTGTTAGGGGTTAACCTTTTTTCTCATCCCTTGCTTAATTCCCTATGACAAGCTAGGAGTTAAACCATTTTGTCATGAGCTAGTCACATGTCTATCTAATATCCACTTGAGATCACCGCCTAACTTTCTTACTATTAAAGTGTTGATCGAGTTTACAAGATTCGATTTTTGGTCATACTGTAAACTTAGAAAATCGTTTAGTGGATAATGAAAGGAAGAATGAAATGAAAAAATTAGGATCGTTGGTTTCTATTCTTAGTGTGGCGATTATTTTAGCGGCATGCGGACAGGATAATGCGAATGAAACTGAAAACAATTCGACAGCAGAAGAAACGCAGGTGGAAACGCTTGATGTTGCACTTGATACTCCTGAAAAAGTAGAAAAAGGAGAAAAGGTTACATTCTCTGCCACGGTTACGCAAGGAGAAGAAAAGGTAGACGATGCAGATGAAGTGATATTTGAAGTATGGAAAGAAGGATCCAAAGAAGAGAGCGAAATGATCGAAGCTTCTCATGATGGCGATGGCGTGTATTCGGCTGAAAAGCAACTCGATAAGGCTGGAAAACATTTTGTTCAATCTCATGTGACAGCTCGCGATCTACATACGATGCCGAAAAATGAAATCATTGTCGGTTCTGAAGAAGAAGCTGACTCTGCAAGTCACGAACACGCGCACGAACATGAAAGCGCTGTATCCATTCATATGATGAAGCCAGAAGAAATGAAAGCAAATAAAGAGGTCTCCCTAATGGCACACCTGCAAAAAGACGATGCCCCTTTAACAGGTGCTGACGTTCGTTATGAAATTTCGAAAGTGGATGAAGAAAAAGCTAAGTGGGTTGACGCAGAAGAAATGAAAGATAGCGAATACGAAGCCACAACTTCTTTTAAAGAAGCTGGTAATTACACGGTTACCATTCATGTAGAGAATGACGAAGGACTTCATGAACATACAGAAGAAAACTTGACAATCACAGAATAACGATAAGGCTCTCCCTTTAACTTCGAAGGGAGAGCCTTTTATTAGTTTAATTTGATCTTCTTAAATTTTCGTTTTCCTACTTGAACCACGAGTCCATCCTCAAGTGTCACGTCCTCGTTAACATTTGTGACTTTGGTCTCATTCAATTTAATGCCACCATTTTTCACCATTCGTCTCGCTTCACTCGTTGAGGGTAGCATGTCGAGCGAAACAACTAGATTCGGCACTGAGATCGAGCGCTCACCTTCCCATAGGACTTCCTCAATATCGGTTGGCAGCTGTTTTTGTTGAAATACTTGTTGAAATTGCGCTTCCGCATCTTGAGAAGCTGTTTCTCCATGAAACATGCGTACTATGGTTTTGGCGAGATTCATTTTCGCCGTTCTAGGGTGAATGTGATCTTGTTCAATTTGCTGTCGAACCGCTAGCTTTTCATCAAGAGATAAGTCCGTAATGAGTTCCGTATACTTTATAACTAGCTCATCCGGAATGGACATCGCTTTGCCATACATTTCGGATGGCTTCTCTGTAATGCCGATGTAGTTCCCTTTTGATTTAGACATTTTCTCAATTCCATCTAACCCTTCAAGCAGCGGCATCATTAACACAACTTGCTTCTCTTTCCCAAACTGCTCCTGTAGGTGACGCCCCATGAGAACGTTGAAATATTGATCGTTTCCACCGAGTTCGATATCACTTTCTAAATGAACAGAGTCATAGCCTTGCATGAGTGGGTAAAAGAATTCATGAAGAGAAACAGGTTTATTCGCCTTCATTCGATTTTCAAAGTCGTCACGTTCAAGTAGACGAGCAACTGTAATTTTTCCGGCGAGTTCAATTACATCTTCAAATTTTAATTCAGAAAGCCACTTTGAATTATAGTGAAGCTCTACCTTGCTTTGATCCAAAACTTTTCCAAACTGCTCAAGGTAAGTCTTTGCATTTCGTTCCACTTCTTCGTCAGTAAGCTGCACTCTTGCCGTAGACTTTCCTGTCGGGTCACCAATTTTTCCGGTGAAATCTCCAATAATCAGTTGGATAATGTGACCATTTTCTTGAAACTGTCTTAATTTATTTAACACAACGGTGTGTCCAATATGAACATCGGGCGCTGAAGGATCAAGACCCAATTTAACTTTAAGCGGCTTATTTTTTAGAAGTGAAGTAGCGATTTTCTCCTTAAGCTCCTCTCCAGGAATGACTTGACTCGTTCCATGGGTATAGACCGCATATTGCCTTTCCATTTCCTTTCTTTGTTCTGCTGATAAGTGATCCATGATGCTGTTCATTCCTGTCGACCTCCTAAAAAATAATTTTTATAATATTAAAAGCCACGCCCCTATAATAAATAGGGACGTGGCTTAACACGCGATACCACCCTGATTGAAGAAATAAATTCTTCCGGCTCGATTTGGATAACGGTTCTTCCGTTCCTGACTAGTAAGATCACTCCGTTCGTCAAGAAAGCTCTGAGGGGTAATTCACGGCTATGCTGTACCAGTTCACACCACCCACTGGTTCTCTGTCACTACTGATCATAACGCGCTACTGCTTCCTCTTCACAGCTTTTGATTATTCCGATACATCAATTTCTCATTACTTTATCTTCTTTTACTTTGGTTGTCAATTCATCTATTCGAGTAATAGACTACTTTCCTAAAAAGAAAGCCGCCGTGCATGACAGCCTTTCTCCTTTTACTTATGATTCAGTTCTTTCAAAACGACTGTTGAAAGAATCTCAATAAATTCATCCTGTGCGTTCGGCATTTCAGGTCGATAGTAGTTTGCGCCAATTTCATCGGTCACAACTTTACATTCGTAGTCATTATCGAACAATACTTCTAGATGATCAGCGACAAAACCGACTGGTGCATAAACGAACGAAGTAAAACCTTGCTTTTCGTGAAGATCTCTCGTTAAATCCTGTACGTCAGGACCGATCCATGGATCAGGTGTGTTTCCTTCACTTTGCCAACCGATTGCCACGTTTTTCACGCCAGACTCTTCAACGATGAGGTCGGCTGTTTCTTTCAATTGATCAGGGTAAGGGTCTCCATTTGCGATGATTTTCTCAGGTAAGCTATGGGCAGAAACAATTAGTACTGCTTTTTCACGCTCTTGGTCAGACATGTCGTCAAAGATAGCTTTTATTCTTTTTGCCCAATAGGAGATAAACTTTGGCTCATCATACCAGCTTTCTACCGAATGAATAACCGGCCCTCCGATTTTCTCCGCTTCTTGTTTAGCTCGTCCATTGTATGATTTGATGCTAAATGTTGAGAAATGAGGAGCGAGGACGATGCTAACCGCTTCTTCAATTCCATCATTGTGCATCTCTTGAACAGCATCTTCAACAAAAGGTTCAATATGCTTTAATCCGATATATAGCTTAAATTCAATTTCATCTTGAACCTTATTAAGATGAGCTTCTAGCCCTTTCGCCTGGTCTTCTGTTATTTTCGCAAGTGGCGAAATGCCACCAATGGCTTTGTAACGATCTTGGAGGTCTTTTAATTGTTCATCAGACGGCTTACGACCACGTCGTATATGTGTGTAATACCGTTCAATATCCTCTTCTTTATACGGTGTTCCATACGCCATTACGAGTAATCCCATTGTTTTTTTAGCCATGAATGTGTTCCCCTCTCGTCCAGTTATTAATTAAACACACTATCTTTTTGTAATCATTATCATCTAGATATCAGTATACCTTTTTTTCTCCCCTGAATCAAAGGAATCTGATCTTAAATTCGCAACGTTTTGTGTCATACTCATTGAACCAAATCTTTATGTAGATTGCCACTTCCGATGCGCTTCCTTCACTAGTATAGCGGACATCGTGCGTTCTGTCTTTCTCTTCTTCTACTTCAATCTCAAGCCTGCCCACCAACGATTGTTTTCATACTGCTGTGAAGTAGCGCGGTAGTGAAGCGGGGGTCAGGTACGTACCTGACCCCCTACCGCCACTCAAAAGAAAAAGCTGCGCACATTCGCGCAGCTCTTATCCTTATTTCTCCATAGCACCATTATGTTTTGAAACCACTTCACGTAAATCTGTATCATCTGATTCATCTGTTTCAAATGCTAACAAATAGCGAAACTCTCGATCTGCCTTCCCAGAAGGGTCTGCATTTTCTTCTTGTTTACCTGTAGGCGTTTCGTTTGAGAAGAACAAATCGTTGTTCGCTCCAGCCGGTGTAGCTGTTCCCTGTCCTGGAATAGGTGCATCAATGTTAAGCTTTTTATCTTCTGGAATATGTTCAACTGACAATTGACTTACCGAATAAGTCTGCAAATCAGCTTTTGCACTTTCTGCATCGTTCTCTGTTGTAAAATAGGCTTGTAATGATTTACTCATGTCAATCCAACTCCTTTTTGATGATCTCATAAAAAGGGTTTCCCGATTCTCATCCGTTCTAATCATCGTGATGGCATTTAATGCTGCTTAGCGACGATCACCATTGAAACAAAAACGGTACTAATCAGCATGGCAGCTAACACATTCAGCACCGTTACTGCACTGATATCCACAATGTTGAATTGAAGAAGAGAAAGAAACACCATGATATACCCAAGCACAGCAAAATAGGAATAAAACATCCCTTTCTCTCGAATCATGCGACTTCGCTCATCTTTCGCCTTAAATTGCGGCTGAAGGTAACTTAAGCAAAAACCCATGATGGACATTGATATCAGCATATAACTGGCAGGAATCGGTTCATTACCTGTACCAATCCCAACGCTCAGTAGTAATAAAGCATTTAAAGCAAAAAAGACGCCAAAAACAAGATACGCTTTATTGATTGCCACACCTACTCCCCCTCTGAATCTAAATAAAAAATCTCCTCCACAATCGTTCCAAACAATTTCGCCATTTCAAGTGCTAGCGGTAAAGAAGGATTGTATTTTCCTTTTTCTATTGAAATAATCGTTTGTCTTGATACGCCCAGTATTTCTGCCAGACGATCTTGTGAATAGCCTTTTTCTCTTCTTTTTTCACGGAGCACATTTTTCAATTAAAAGGCCTCCTAACTTCTTCACCATTATTTTAACGTAAAGCACACTTTACGTAAAGTGAACTTTACAAAACATGATCTCCCACTAAACTACACATGCTAAATAGGTCCAGACGAAATAAGGAGGTGGAAAATGAAACAAGATCCGAGCGAAGCCGTGCGCGCCAACAAAAAGATCAACGATTCCTTTTACAAAGGGAAAGCCCCTGTAAATGTTGACGAAAAAATCAATGAAGATTTCTATGGCGAGGAACCAACTCATCCTACTAGCTATCTCGGCAACAATACGCCCGCTATCGATGTAACAGGAAATAAAGATCAAAATCGATAAACACGAGAAACAGCCCCCTTGCTAGGCTAGCATGAGGGCTGTTTCTTACTATTCATTAAAGACGTGAATGTTCTTTCGTAAATAAAGCGCTGATCCTAACAATAAGACTCCTGACAAACCAAAAACAAATGACACATTAACAAGCTCAGCAAGAAACCCATAAAGCAAAGATCCAAGACCAAACGTGATCGAGATTAGAGCACTCTGTGCACTAAATACCTCAGGAAGAGAATCATTCGGACATTTTTTTTGAATCATTGTCACCATCGCTATGGATTTGATTTGTTCAACTACTCCAGAAAGTACAGTTAACAGAAAAGCTACAACAGGGACACTTGTTATGCCAAAGATAAACGTGAGAATACTAATAGAAAAGCACGTCATGAGTAGCGTTTCCTTCATATACCGTTCAAACCAACGCGTATATCTCGATACTGCCATACCACCAGCAATTAAACCGATGAAAAAGCTTGCATTTAAATATCCCCACCATGCTTCTGATTTCATCAGCACTTCTTCCACAAAGATATAAAGAATCGCAGCAATCCAGACGACATTTGCAATAGCTTCAATAACGATCATAATATGAACAACACGTAGAACTGGATGTTTCCAAATGATTTTCCAACCGCTCATCATTTGAATTTTCGTTTGCCGATCTTGATAACCTTTTACGACGATGAACCCCATCATGAGCGTAGAAATGACATACATCAAAAAAGTAATCCAAATCACAATAAAGCCAGACGTAGCCGCAACCATTATACCGCCAATCGCCCAACCTCCAAATTGAATCGATTGATCAACAACCGCTACAAAACTATTCGCTTTCGCAAGTTCATTTTCCGAAACGAGTTGAGGAATCATGGCATTCCGAGCAGGTGCCGCCCATCCATCCAAAAATGCAATTAGAAAAGCAATCATTAGTATGAACAGCACGGAAGGAGTGAAACTCCATAAATACAGACCAAGCCATCCTAGCAGCACCGTCTTTAAACATTGTGAACCGACGAGCAATCCTTTTAACGACACACGGTTTAATACGAGCGGTGCACACATTCCGCTCACAAAACGAGCAATTGTAATTGTGAACGGTAACAGCGAAAGATAAAGTGCAGAACCCGTTGCCTGGTAAAGAACAGCAATAAGCGCCACAATATAGAGAACGTCCCCCATGTTGGCAAACGCCTGCCCAACCCATAGAAAACGAAATGAACGAAATCTCATCATAACTACCCCTTTTTAGTTTTGTTCTTTCACAAAGTAAGGGTAGTCAGTTTACATTGGAACAATCACTCCATTTCTCCAAGTTATTCACAAAATAAAGCAAGCCGGAATCAGTATGTACTAGCACAATTTGTATGGGGATTATGATGAGATTAATACGCCATTGATACATTTCTTTTTTTATTCTAACATATTCCAATTTTATTCTTTTTAATTTTCTAAATTAATTAATTGTTTTTATAAAGCGTTTCAGGCAAACTTAAAGGTGTACCCGCACTTTGTTTAGGGAATGAAAGAGGTGTACGTTCACAGATTCATTTAAAGTTTTCGTAAATTAGAATGTCCTAAGTTGAATGCAATCTTGATGAATGCTATCGTAAATACTTGATAAAGCAAGGATTTCACAACTAAATCGACCATTGTGATGGAGGTAGAATCTATGAGAATTATTGTAGCAGGCGGAGATGGTTTCTGTGGTTGGCCAACCGCACTTTACTTATCAAAACAGGGCCATGATGTAACAATCGTTGATAACATGGTTCGACGAAAGTGGGATGACGAACTACGTTCTAATTCACTTACACCAATCTTACCACTAGAAGAGCGTGTGAAACGATGGGAAGAAAAAACAGGCAAGCATATCTCCGTATATGATTGTGATCTGATGCACTATGATTTCTTAAAAGAGATCTTCAAACAAGTGCAGCCAGAAGCTTTTGTCCATTTTGCTGAACAACGCTCAGCTCCCTATTCGATGATTGATCGTGAACATGCCGTGTTTACACAAACCAACAACGTTGTTGGTAACTTAAACGTTCTCTATGCGATTAAAGAAGTAACACCTGATTGTCACCTGATTAAATTGGGCACAATGGGTGAATACGGCCAGCCTAACATAGATATTGAAGAAGGATACATAAAAATCGAACATAAAGGACGAGAAGATGTCCTTCCATTCCCGAAACAGCCGGGATCGTTCTACCATTTATCAAAAGTTCATGATAGCCATAACATTCAGTTTGCCTGCAAAATTTGGGGCATTCGCGCTACAGACTTAAATCAAGGAATTGTTTATGGACTTCATACGGACGAAGATGAGTATGATGAAGGTCTAATCAACCGCCTTGATTATGACGGTGTATTTGGTACAGCACTCAATCGCTTCATTATCCAGGCTGCGATTGGTCATAACTTAACCGTGTATGGATCCGGTAAGCAAACACGTGCGTTCTTAAACATTAAAGATACGATCCGCTGTGTTGAAATCGCAGCAGAAAATCCAGCTGACAAAGGGGAGTTCCGCGTTTTCAATCAGTTTACAGAAGAATTTTCTGTTCTCGAGCTTGCAGAGAAAGTTCAGCGTGTTGCGGAAGCAAAAGGGCTTAAAGTGAGCATTGATCACCTTGAAAATCCTCGCGTGGAGAAAGAAGAGCACTACTATCATGCAGTGAACACGAGCTTAATTGATCTTGGGCTTGAGCCATCTCTTCTAACAGATGAACACATTTCGAGAACACTTGATACAGCACTTAAATACAAAGATCGCGTCCTGAAAGAAAACGTTCTTCCGAATATTACGTGGAAGTAAGGGGATGCAAATTACTAATTGAGGTGTTCTTATGAAAATATCCATCGTAACCGAGACATTCCTACCTTCAACAGATGGTGTCGTGACGAGACTTCGTGCATCGATCGATTATTTAATTGATCAAGGACACGAAATCCAGGTCATCGCGCCAGATTTAGGAGTGCGTAGCTATCGGAATATTCGCTTTGATGGAGTTCAGCCTCGTACATTCTTTCTCTATAAACATCGGAAATTTGGCATGCCGACTCGTACGATTAAAACTTATCTAGAAGAGTTTGACCCTGATCTCGTTCACGTCGTTAACCCTGCTTTTATGGGATATTCAGGTATTAAGTATGGTAAGAAACTTGGCGTCCCCCTTATCGCCTCTTACCATACTCACGTGCCAAAATACGCCGATTACTACAATATGTCATGGTCGGAACCTCTCCTCTGGTGGCACTTCAGAAGAATGCACAATAAAGCGGATATTAACCTTTGTACATCACAAGCCATCTTAGAAGAGTTAAATGATCAAAATTTCTATAATATGCATTTATGGAAGCGTGGCGTAGATACCGAGCGATTCAATCCTGAACTGCGTGACAGCGACATGCGACGCCGCTTATCGAATGATCATCCAGATAAAACCCTTCTTCTTTTTGTCGGAAGATTAGCGTTCGAAAAAGAAATCGATTCACTTGTACCGATGCTTGAGCAAAAGCCAGATGCTCATCTTGCGATTGTTGGGGATGGTCCTTATCGCAGTGAACTTGAAAAGAATTTTGCTCATCTAAAGAACGTGACCTTCACTGGTTTTCTACACGGAGAAGAGCTTGCCAGGGCCTATGCTTCTGCAGACGCCTTTATGTTTCCTTCAACAACGGAAACATTAGGCCTCGTTATTCTTGAAGCGATGGCAAGCGGTCTTCCCGTCATAGCCGCAGAATCAGGTCCAACGAACGAACAAGTTGAAGATGGTTCAACTGGTCTTCTCTACCGTTCAGGTACTAACGGTAATCTGACTGAAGTCATTAATCGCCTTCAAGAGTCAGGACTACTAAAAAAAATGTCGAAAGAAGCGTACGAGCATTCTAGAGATTATGGATGGCGCGGGCCTGCCCAGCAGCTACTTGATTTCTATGAGTCTGCTATTGAACAGAAACAAGAAAAGCAGCAACAAGCGATCCAATAGAAATGATAGAAGGTTGAGTCTATGAAGCAGTGGCGAATTGGAAGGGGTTCAAAACAGGTAATGAGCTTTAGTGCAATTGGTGTAATGAATGCACTTGTTGACATTGGGGCTTTAAACCTGCTCATGCTGTTCTTTCCTACAGATGATCGAATCCAACTTATTATGTATAACACAATTTCATATGTGCTTGCGATCATCAACAGCTATTTTTGGAATGCGAAGCTGACGTTTCCCTCCAAAGCAATTCATGATCGAAAACAAGTGCTTCTGTTTCTCGCCCAGGCTGTGATTGCTCTTGGGATTAGTAACCTCGTCTTTTATGGGGCGCTTCTCATTTTTGAATGGATTTCACTTCCTCGCTACATTGAACGCAACATTTCAAAGGGACTCGCTATGCTGCTCTCTTCTGCTTCAAGCTTCTTTATGATGAAACATCTCGTGTTTCCGCGTACGAAGCCAAAGCAGGAGAAGCAATGAGATTCACAAAAAAACCGCAGGAAACTCCTGCGGTTTTTACTATGCTTCTTTATGCTCAATTTTCCCAAGAGCAATAGCTGCCCCTAATCCAAGGAGTAACGTTGCTATACTTGCAATGGCAAGTCCTACATCAGACTGAAACCCTGGGTATAAGACGACAACGGATCCGATGACTAATCCAATCATAACCGCATAAGTAGAGACGGTATATTTGGAGAGTAAATGAGCAATTACCTTCCCCGTTAAGCTTAATCCAATAATGATTCCAGCGCCTACTGTTAACAGAAGAGGAATATTGAACGTAGAAAGACCGTTTATAACGGTTTGATACGATCCTAATAATAAAAGAACAAAAGAGCCGCTTACTCCAGGGAGAATCATTGCTGTACTAGCTAACCATCCTGAGAAAAACAGAATGATATAATCGGCCATGTCTAATGATTTCATTATCTCTCCTGATCCATCGCCTTTTAGAAACAGCGTGGAAGCAATTAGAATTGCCGCCACAATTAACAAACCATAATGGAAAGGCTCAAAATTTTTCTTGTAATCCACTTTTCTTAATAGAAAAGGCACTACCCCTATGATTAGACCAATAAAGAAAAAGAACGTTGGCTGAGGATAATGTTCAAGAAGCTTTTCCATAAGCTGGCTTACGAGCAGTAACGCAAGTCCTACTCCAAGTAAAAGGGGAATAAAAAAGCCAAGTTCTTTTTTCCAATTCTTACTCATTAACCCATTGATCCCACTAATTAATCTACGATAAATGCCAAGCACCATCGCGATCGTTCCACCACTAACACCAGGGATCAGGTCACTAACACCCATTAATAAACCTCGATAAATATTTCGCCACACAAACATGTTCACGTTTCTCCTTTTGCTATCTGTCTAGTACCTACTTTACCCATATCTCGCCTTTTGTTAACCGAACGTTTTTCTGTTTCGTAAAAATGTTCGCTATCATTTACTATGCCACATCTCCTTGCGAAAAGGATGAATCAATTTTGTGACATTTCCTAATTAAAGCCTGGCAGTTGAAATAGACGATTGGTTTGCAGTAAAGTGATAGAAGTGATTTACACACACTGGAGGAATTAGATGAGTGATCGAAATAAAGGAATTATCCTATTACTAATATCATCTTTTGGTTTTGCTATGATGGCTGCTTTTGTAAAGCTTTCAGGTGACGTACCAACGATTCAAAAAACGATGTTTCGAAATGGTGTCTCTGCCGTCATTTCATTTGGTTTTGTGATGTACTACAAAGAAAGGCTATTCGGTAAAAAAGAAAATCAGAAGTTCCTTTTACTTCGCTCCGCTCTTGGAACGCTAGGAATCATCTTCTATTTTTACGCGATCGATAATCTCGTTCTATCTGATGCCGACATGCTCAATAAGCTAAGTCCTTTCTTATTAATTATCTTCTCTGCTCTTTTCTTAAAAGAAAAAGCAAGACGTTTTCAGATCGTTGCCATCATCATTGCTTTCATCGGTACGCTATTAATTATCAAGCCGCAATTCTCGGTGGAAACGATCCCGTATATTTCTGGACTACTTTCTGCTATTTTCGCTGCAGGCGCCTATACAGTTCTAAGGGTGCTTGGACAGCGCGAAAAATTCTATACGGTAGTTTTCTATTTCTCATTCTTCTCAACCGTTGTTTTGTTACCCTTCGTGATTATGTTCTATGAACCAATGGAAACGAAGCAGCTGATCTATCTTTTACTAGCAGGCGTGTTCGCTACGCTTGGCCAATTTGGCCTTACCGTTGCCTATAAGTTTGCGCCAGCTCGCGAGATTTCGATTTTCTTCTACTCGACAGTCGTTTACTCTGCTTTAATCAGCATCATCCTATTCGGACAAATTCCCGATGCATGGAGTATTATTGGCTATATCATTATTTTCTCAGCCTCATTTTATATGTTTCTACGTAACAATCATGAGGCAAAAAAGCTTAAAAAGAGAGAACTGCAAACATCTCATTAATGAAGTCATTAAAAAGAGCGCTAAACGTCTCCATGTGTTTAGCGCTCTTTTTTGTATCTTCACCTATTCACTTGCGACGAACTGGCAAACCACAAAGCCTCCTCCTACTATACGATATTTTCCATTTTATATGGATGAAACCGCCAAATTACTGTTACAATGAGCAAGTCGTCATTCCAGCGACACTGTGCTCCCATCGATTAGCTATTCTATATTCTGGAGGAAAAGGAACATGCCTACGATCAACAAAGTCATTGAAAAATACAACGAAGTCGAAAAACTATCAGATGCACCACTCACAATCATATCTGATGTATTGTGGATCATTGTTGGATTAATATTCATGGTTCATCTTATACAAAATCGAAAATCACTATCGCGTTTAAATGTTATCTATCAAGGAGCCTCACTTGCCCTTATTTTGATCATCATAGGCTACTTATCTTTCACCATCAACAGCTATAATTTTTCGGTGGATGAAACTCATTGGAAAGAAAACACGCTTTCTCCTTATCTTAATTCCCTAGATGAGCATAACGAAAAGGTAGAAGACTTTTCGCAGCTGTTGCAAGCACCTGAGGAAAAAGAAGGCATTGAATCTCACTATGTAAGCGATGATCAACATCCCATCTGGATAAAGCTAGACACAATTTCAGATGCAGGTGAAAAACAACAAACAATCGTCGAATCAACGATTGTTAAAGAACCAATTCAAAAGGCCTATCTTACCTACAAAATGATCGAAAAACCCATTTCAGACCGTTATTCTGATCAGTTTTATTATGAAACAACGCTTCACATTCCTGAAGAATATAGGATATTGATCGATTAACTCTTTCAAAAGCATACACTCCAGTTTTGGAGGTGTGCTTTTTAGGTTTCGATCCGTCACTTTTTACTATTGCGATACGTTGCCCAGTCCCCACCTGGAATTTCTATAAATCGCTTCTCAGGCTTCCTCATGATATACGTAATCGCCTCATAACTTCCGCGATCACTTTCAATCATCTGCATCACCTGCTCATACAAATTGTGATCTCGCCCTTCCTGATAACCTTGAAGTAGATTGATTTTCTCTAGTAACTGATCATCCACTTCATAGACTTCTCCATATACGTTAGCGTCCTCGTTCTTTATCAAAGCAGGATAACCATCCCTTGTGTCATACAGTTGTCCATTTGTCCAACTGAAACTTTCTATTAAAGTCGCCCCTTTTATAACCGCATGATTGCTTTCGCCAGATCGTAAGGTTCCATAGCAAAAGACGAGATACATCTTTCTCACTCCTTTTATCTATAACAAAAAGCCCGCCAATCAGCGGGCTTTCTAGTATTTTCTATTAAAAAATTCGCTTTAATGCCTTTTTCAACGGCGGCATATCAATTTCCTGTTCTTCGAATGCTTTTTTCAACATGTATTTTGAATAACTTGCTGCTTGTTCATAAGTAATTTTACCAGGAAGTGGCGGCTGCTCTTCAATCACCACGTCCACAATAACTGGTTTTGTCGATTTTGCAGCTCGTTCAAAGGCAGGTAATAATTCTTCATACTTCTCAACGCGATACCCTTCACCACCAGCCGTTTCGGCAAATGCGGCAAAGTTAAAGTCTTTTAATTCAGTCTCATAATCGATATTACCAATTTCCTGCTGCTCATATTTAATCATACCTAGACGCTCATTGTTTAAAACAACGACAATCATCGGTAATTTGTATTTTACAGCGGTTAAGAAATCTTGCATCACCATCGTAAATCCGCCATCTCCACAAATCGCAACGGCCTGACGATCTGGGTGAGCTAGTTTACCAGCAATTGCTCCTGGAAGTCCGCACCCCATCGTTGCCATCCATGAGGAAATAATGAATTTCTGGTTCGTAACACGCAGATGTCTTGATGCCCAAACCGTCACGTTCCCAACATCTACTGAAAGCACCGCATCATCATCCAATACTTTTTGTAATTGAGGCATTACTTGTTGTGGCTTAATCGGTGTAGACTGTTCGCCTTCAATCTTTTCAAGGTGAGACCACCAATTTTTCATATTATCCTGGCACTTCTCAATAAAATCACGGTCTTCCTGGTAGTTTGTATGCTGTGTTAAATAGGATAACGTCCATTTCGCATCACCAATTAACCCGACTGTAACAGGGTAGCGTTTCCCAATTTGAGTTGGTTCAATGTCAATTTGAATGGCTTTCGCTTTATCTGGTAGATAATCACGGTAAGGGAATGATGTACCAACCATAATAAGTAAATCGGTTTCCTCCATCGCTTCATATGCAGGCTTCGTACCGATCTGGCCAAGTTGCCCCAGGTTATAAGGATGAACATCAGGAATAGCACCTTTACCAGGCAAACTTAAAATAACAGGAGCCCCTTCTTTTTCGGCAAAACCTAGCAGTTCTTCTCTTGCATGCTTCGAACCTTTCCCTGCTAAAATGACCGGTCTTTTTGCTTCATTTAAAAGAGCAACAGCTTCATTTAAATTGGAGTCATGAGGATGAACGACAGCTTTTGAACGAATGAGAGACGTATTCTCTACTTTTTGTTTCACCTTTTCTGCAGCAAGATCATCTGGGATTGTAAGAATGGCGACACCTTTTTTCTCAACTGCTGTTCGTATCGCTTGATGCGTAAGGTCAGGTAGTGATGCTGCTGTTTCTACCCGTCTATTAAACACCGATACATCATCAAACATGCGTTCAAGGTTAATTTCCTGGAATTGATCCATTCCAAGCTGATCGCTTGCAACCTGTCCAGCAATCACAAGCACAGGAGCACCGTCAGCTTTTGCATCATAAAGACCATTCATCAAATGAACAGCTCCAGGTCCTGCAATGGAAAGACAGACACCAATTTTACCGGTTATTTTCGCATACGACGCTGCTGCAAGTGCACCTACCTCTTCGTGACGCACCTGAATGAACTTCATACGATCTTGAGCATTTCGTAAATTCTCTACAAAATGGTTAATTGAATCTCCCGGCAAACCATACACATGGTCTACTCCCCATTCAGAAAGTGTATTTAATAGTATCTCACCAGCATTTTTATCAAACATCATGACTCCTCCTTCGTTTCCTTATCCATAATGGGAAAGTACCCCTCTATAGAATTGGTGAAACGTCAGCAGGAAAAATAAAGCGATAGACTAGTTTATGTTCTTGGTCCACCCGCTACGTAAAGAACCTGTCCACTAACAAAGGACGAGTTTTCATCTGCAAAAAAGAGGGCAGCATTCGCAATATCTTCAGGCCTTCCCGTTCTAGCTACCGGAATCTGCTTTTTGTTGTATTCAATAAACTGGTCAAACTCAACCCCGAGACGCTCGGCCGTTGCTTTTGTCATATCACTTTCAATAAACCCTGGTGCAATTGCATTAGCCGTAATGCCATATTTACCGAGCTCGATTGATAGCGTTTTAGTTAACCCCTGAATACCTGCCTTAGCGGCTGCATAATTTGTTTGACCACGATTTCCGAGCGCCGACGTTGAGGAAAGACTAATAATCCGCCCATATCCTTGATCGACCATATATTTTTGGGCAGCCCTGGATGCATAGAAGCTTCCAGTAAGGTGCACCTGCATGACCGTCATCCAGTCTTCATCGGTCATTTTAAATAATAAATTATCGCGAATAACTCCAGCGTTATTTATAAGAATATCAATTGAGCCATAAGCTTCAGCCGCTTCTTTCATGCTGGATTCTACCTGGTCCCGCTCCGTAACGTCCACAGTGCCTGTCATGACTGAATAACCTTTCTCTTCTAAATCCTTACCCGTTATGGACAG
Source organism: Bacillus sp. es.036 (assembly GCF_002563635.1). NCBI lineage: Bacteria > Bacillati > Bacillota > Bacilli > Caryophanales > Bacillaceae > Bacillus > Bacillus sp. es.036. The sequence goes on along the minus strand of NZ_PDIZ01000001.1, from coordinate 46,861 downwards.
CGCTTCTTCATTTACATCGGCAAGGTAAACCTTTGCCCCTTCACTTGCAAATGTTTCTGCAATACTTGCCCCAATCCCCCTACTTCCACCAGTTATGTAAGCCACTCTACCTTCAAGTCTTTTCACCAATCACCACTCCCGTAAGCGTTTTCTTTTTAATCTAATTAGACTATAATAATATTACAATTTTCTGTCAACTATTGTCATTCTGTTTAAAACAATGCGAATAAGTGAAAGGGTATAAAGAATGAAATTAATATTGGAGGCTATCGAGATGAAACATCTTGTATTTTATGATGCTGAATGCCCATTTTGTTTTTATGTAAAGAAATCACTTCGCAAACTTGACTGGTTTAACAAAATTGAATGGATACCGGTTCAGGAAATTGAAAAACATCCTGAAGACTATCCGTATATGCAGTTTCGTCACAAACGCATGTATGATGAAATTCATATGCTCACAACTTCCGGCAACCTTCACGCTGGCTTTTATACTGTGAGACGATTGTTAATGGCCCTTCCTGTAACCGTGCCACTCTCACTATTTCTATACTTGCCTTTCGTTGATAAGCTAGGTTCACCACTCTATATTTGGTTTTCAAAAAATCGCTATGACTGGTTTGGTCGTTATTCAGAGCCTCGTTTTGAATAACCTTGCTAACAGCAAGGTTATTCTATTTGATAGAATGAAAAGAGGCTACGTTTTTTGAAAGGATGCATGGCAGATGGAGGAAAAATGGCTTACGTGGGCAAAACAAATTCAATCGATTGCTCAAGCAGGATTAACCTATACACAGGATAACTATGATTACGAACGCTATATTGAACTTCGACAGCTTAGTACTGAAATGATGGAAACTTATACCGACTACGATATGAAAACCATTCAGCAACTCTTCGCAAATGAAACGGGCTATCAGACGCCTAAAGTAGACGTGAGAGCCGTCGTTTTTCATGAAAGAAAACTGCTGTTTGTAAAGGAAAAAGCAGATGGCAAGTGGTCTCTTCCCGGCGGATGGGGTGACGTCGGATTCACACCAGGAGAAGTAGCGGTGAAAGAAGTTCAGGAAGAGTCAGGCTATGTAGTAAAAGCTAGACGGCTTCTTGCTATGCTGGATCACCAAAAACATCCCCACCCGCCATCGCCTTACCATATATATAAGGTGATGATTGAATGTGAGCTAATCGGTGGAAACGCAGCTGAAAGCATTGAAACTAGTGACTGCGGCTTTTTTGCTCAAAATGAACTTCCTCCTTTATCAACAGGGAGAATCACAGAATCACAAATCGAAATGCTTTTTTCGTTACATAACGATCCAGCGCTCGGTCCTGTTTTTGATTAACTTTACGATGTTTTCTCAAAAAGGCTCTGTTCATTTTGAACAGAGCCTTTTAAAATTCCTGAAATTCTAATTGTTAGCTGTTAAAGCAACCTATCTACACACGTATCTAGCCAGGTTTTCGCCATTAGCTGATTGCCCGCCTCAGTCATATGCACGCCATCTGTCGTTAATGTCTTCTTCCCTTTTTGGAGTTCTTCTAAAAAAGCAGTATGAGTTGGCACCAATAGCGCATCGTATTTTTCAGCTAACTGACGAACAATCTTTACATATGGGAAAAGCTTCTGATTGCCGATCGAATCAATTCTTTCTTCTATAATTGTTGGCTCCATAAAAATACATTTTGCTCCTAATGAGTTAACTTTCTCTACTAACTCATCATAAATTTTTTTAAAATCTTCTGGCGTCACCTGATCCATTTCAGGGTGATCAAGCTGTCTCCATACATCATTGATGCCAATTGAAATCGACACAACGTCAGGTTGAAGCTCGAGAACATCTTGATTCCATCTTTCTTCAAGATCTGTAATGCGATCACCGCTCACCCCTTTATTTATAATTTCAACATCGTATTTTTTTATCATCCCATCTCGAATCATTCTCACATACCCATTACCAATTCCTTCTGAGTCCTGGTTTCTACCTGAATCTGTGATGCTATCTCCTACGAATAACCACTTTTGTTTCATTCTAAGAGCCCTCCTCCAGATTATCAGTCGTCATCGTCCATTTGAGCTACAAATCCTTTATAATCACACAATCCATGCCGGCTTGTCCAGACGAAAACGTTTCTCTCATCTCTTCCTTCACATGACAGACCACTTTTTTAATCAACAACGTGTTCAGCCTTTTGCCTCGTGGGATGCCTGAAGCAGTCTATCGTATGATCATTCACCATCCCAACCGCTTGCATGAAACTATACAGAATAACGGGACCTACAAACGTAAAACCACGTTTTTTTAAGTCTTTACTGATTTTCTTACTAAGTTCGGTTTCTGCAGGTACCTCTTCGATGCTTTTCCACTGATTAAGGATTGGAGTGTTTTCTGTAAACGCCCATATGTACGTTGAAAAGCTACCAAACTCCTCTTGTATTCTGAGAAACGCTTTCGCATTCTTTACCGTTCCACGCACTTTCAGTTTGTTACGTATGATCCCTTCATTCATGAGCAGTTCTTGGATTTTATCCTCACCATAAGCCGCTACTTTTTGAACATTAAAATGATCAAATGCTTCGCGATAATTCTCTCTTCTTTTCAAAATCGTAATCCAACTTAATCCTGCCTGCGCACCTTCAAGAATTAACATTTCAAACAGTTTCTGATCATCACGAACAGGCACACCCCATTCCTGATCATGATACGCTTTGTAAATCTCTTCTTCACTAACCCATGCGCACCGGTTTACCATCATTCCACCTCCAAATTTAATGACATTCTTCGTCTTGTATATTTTTTCCTTCGAAAGCCATACTAAGTGGCGAAAACAAAGGAGATGAGCGCTGTGGCCAAAGTACTCTATATTACCGTAAACCCCAAACCAGTAAAAGAATCCTTCAGTTTAAGTATAGGGGAAGTATTCCTTGAAGCCTACCAGGAAAAACATCCGAATGATGAGGTTCTCAAGCTAGATCTCTATAACATTGATCTCCCTTACATTGATACGGACGTATTTAACGGTTGGGGGAAGCTCCAGAAAGGAAATGGTTTCGATCACCTATCGGGCGACGAGCAGTTAAAAGTGAGTAAAATTAACGACCTTACGGATCAATTTATCGCAGCAGATAAATATGTCTTTGTGACACCATTCTGGAATTTTAGCTTTCCGCCTAAATTAAAAGCCTATATTGATACCGTAGCCATTGCTGGAAAGACATTCAAGTATACGGATGAAGGCCCAGTCGGCTTATTAACGGACAAGAAAGCCCTGCACATTCAGGCTCGTGGCGGCATTTATTCAGAAGGTCCAGCAAAAGAGATGGAATTTGGAGATCGGTATTTACATGCCGTCCTTGGATTCCTTGGCATTCCGTCTGTTGAATCCGTGATTGCAGAAGGTATGGCGCAAATGCCTGAGAAAGCGGAAGAAATTAAGCAAAAAGCAATGGATGAAGCAAAACATGCTGCTGAACATTTTTAATCAACAAAAAAAGCGCACATGCGCTTTTTTTAGTCTTTTCTTATCGTATGATCGAGCGGAATCATCAAACTGTAATCAAAGGGAAAACTCATCTCAGCCACTTCTTCATTTTCTTGAGATTCATCGCTCGTCGTAAATTCCCCCGGAACACCTTCAAGCGGAATATGCTTTGTATGATCAAACATATCATCGCCTCCTTCCATTTGTAGTATGGATGAAGAACGATTTAATTATGAGCTAATAGCTTTGACATATAATATTCATCAACAAACTCATCATCAATGACCAATGAATGACGCTTCAATCCCTCTACTTCAAATCCAGCTTTTCGATAAAGAGCTAAGCCGGCTTCATTTCGCGTCACCACATTGAGCTCGAGACGATGAATGCGATGATCATTGGCCCATTTTTCTAGCTCAGTAAATAAAGCGGAACCAACGCCCTGCCCCTGATCCTCTTTTCGGATTCCAATTACGAGGTAAACTGAATGATTGTTTCGCTTCGCCTGTCCACCAATCGCAATTAAGTAACCAATTAATTCACCAGAACGTTCCGCTACCAAAATTCTCGAATGACGGTCTCGCTCCATTCTTTCAATGCGCTCTCGCTGTTCCTCGACCGTCGTCTTTCTTTCGCCACTTTCAAAAAGCATAAACGACGCATCCTGTTCAACTTCTCGCAACAGCTCTACAAACGCTGCCGCATCATCAGGACTTATTTGTCTAATGTACATATGCATTTCCTCATTTCTTGTAAAATCCATTCATCTTCTAAAGCTTATCATAAGAAAAACGTGTATGAGCACTCATACACGTTTTTGTTTATTGCTCAACAACTTGCCTTGTTTTCTTTTCCAGCTTTCTTACTTCTTTCATAAGCTCTTTATACCCTAATCTCGTTAACTCGAAGTCCTCGTTAACCATTTCATATTCGATTAGAATGGTTCGCTTCGCTTCTGGAATCTCATTATAAATGAGACGAAGCTCTTCATTTAATTCAACTAAAGTACTTGATTCCACTGAATCCACACCGATTAATTCAGCGACCATTTTCATATCAGGCGTCTCTTTAATGAAAAGCCCCTTTTTATCAATAACAGCTTTTTGGATTTTATCTTTGAAAAGCAAAACCTCTTGTACAATGCGGTTACTTTCTGATTCCTTTTGCTGCATGCGATTTCGGTACGATTCTTTCTCGATCTCATCGAGGTCTGCTTTTGACAAAAGTTCTTCAAAAAGCATCGTTTTATCACTATTGATCTGTTCAAGCTCACGTTCCTTTTCTGCTTCCTCGATGGATTCTGCCTCCACCTCTGGCTGTTCAAGGGAAAACGAAAGCTGATTAGCCTCGTTAGATGAAGGAGCAGGCTGTTCTGCTTTTTCACCTTTTAGGACTCGATCAAAATCATGAATTTTTTTAATCACATATAACGATACGCCAACGCTAAGACATGTGATGAATAGTCTGAACATAAACGGAGAGAAAGCTACAAGATATAATAATAAGATAAATCCAATAATGGAAAGGACGGTTAAAGCTTTTTCTTTCCCCGTTTTCGCTTGCATTGGCTGATCTAATGTCGCTAGAAATTTCTTCATGGATGTTAACATCCTTACCTTTCACCTCTCTAATCGATTGTCATTCTTTCATAAGAACGAACTTTACCCGGAGTGCTTACATTCCGGGTTCTATATTTATTCGGAACCAACCTTTATTATACGACGGTAACTGGTTTTCAGGTCTAACTTCTCATAATAAAAAATAAGCTTAAGGTGAACAGTTTGTCCGTGAAAGGAGTTTTTGGCTATGGCAGCGTTTATTTATCAATGTTTAGACTGGCTACTCCAGCTTGGTTATCTTGGAATAGCGCTAGCACTTATGATCGAAATTATTCCGAGTGAGCTTGTGCTTGCGTATGGTGGGTACATGGTTTCTGAAGGAACCATTCACTTCATCGGTGCCGTTATAGCAGGAACGATTGGTGGTACAATCGCACAACTATTTTTGTACTGGATCGGGCGCTATGGTGGGAGGTCATTCTTAGAGCGCTACGGTAAGTTTCTATTTATTTCTCAAAAACACCTTACGCTCGCTGAAACCTGGTTTGAACGGAATGGCGTCGGCGTCATTTTTGCAGCCCGATTTATTCCCGTGGTTCGCCATGCGATCTCGATTCCTGCAGGTATTGCCAAAATGTCACTACTGCGATTCTCGGTTTATACGATTTTAGCCATGATTCCCTGGTCCGTTCTTTTTATCTATATGGGCTTGCAACTCGGTGAAAATTGGATACATATCCATTCAGTTGCAAGAACCTATACGCTTCCTGTCAGCATTGGTGCAGGATTCTTTCTCGTAAGCTATTGCTGCCTTCTCCTTTTGAAAAGGCACCGCTAAGCGTTCACTTCTTAATTCGTCTGTACTCAACGAAGTCTTTTTTGTAAAAAGTACTGGGTATGTCCTTCAGGGTGATTTTCAACTTTCCCGCAAATTTCGTATCCTGCTTTTAAATAAAAACCTGGTGCCTGAAAACTAAAAGAATCAAGTAAAATCAGTCTGCAGCCCTTTTCTTCTGCTAGGCTCTCAATTTGTTGAAGTAGTTTCCTACCGTGGCCAAATCCTCTCATTTTTTCTTCCACCCATAAGAAGTCGATATGAAGGTGTTGCCAGAACAGTGTACCAGAGATTCCGCCAATTACTTCACACTCTTCTATTATATAGGCTACTTTTTCAAGAGGAGATTTCACACTTTCAGAAAGCCTTTCTCCGTTATATTCAATCACTTTATTTTGAATGAACTCTCGTGCTTTATCATTTCTTTGAATCAATTGTGCTCCTCCTTATCCAAGCGTTCTTCTCGTTAGCTTTACTGGTATTACGCTATGTTTCTCATATTCTATCGAAACTTCAAAAGTCCCCTCTTCAAAGAACTTCGGAAATCTTTCCTGAAACCAATTTTGCATTGGAAGTTCGGTAGCAGCGCTTTTCTTTACCCAGTGCAATTTCCCTTCAGGAGGACTTTCATGAGGAGCGCCAGAGAACGAATGGGCGACATAATTGAAAACAATATAGCGGTAGTTCTCTTCTGGAATGATAAATTCATCAATCCCTTTAAAAATAAGATCGTTTGGATGAACAATGAAACCTGTTTCTTCATAAAGCTCTCTCACAGCGCCTTCAGTAAAACTTTCTGTAAGCTCGATTTTACCACCAGGTCCAATATAACCTGGAAACCCAGCTTCAGGAGGACGATCTAACAAAAGAACCTCGTCCGTTTCTTCATTATGCAAAATAACCATGGATAGTAATGTTGCATTGATTGTTGTCATTTTATCCCCCTCCATGAAGGTTAAGTTTGTTCTATGATGACAGTATATACCATTCTCTTATACGAGCCTATGATCCTTTGAGGAATTTTTTTTGCAAAAGCGGGTAACATCATTAAGAGAAGGATTGAGTATGTGTAGTTAGTAAAGGAGGAAGAGCGCAAAATGAACTGAACAAAAAAGCGCAGCAGCACCCGGGGCAAGAATGCTCTGCGTTAGAAACAATTATTCTTCTTCAAGAATGGTTCGATACTGACTAAATAGATCGGAAGGTTTTATCGTGCCTTCTTCTTTATTAGAAAGACCCGTATATGGTGTTTCCACACGAGACCATTCGACATCTTCTTCGATTCTTTTAATCAAGAGATCATATCCATCACCTTCTGAAGAACTTGTCACGTGTCGATACTCACCGTTTTGCAGAGCGACATCAATCGCTTCGCGAAGCTGAAGCAATCCTTCTCGATTCGCTAACAAAAACGCGGGAGAATGCCACAGTTCCTGTCCATAGAGTTGCATATAGGGGAACGTTTCACATTTTCCTTTTTCATTTACGATCCGGTTTTCCATTCGGAGGAGACTGCTGTCTTGGTTGAATTCTTCCAAATAAATCTCCATTCCAGTGATGCCTTCAATCACAGAATCCACTGCAATAACAAATAAGGAATAGAGTTCACTTGCCTGAACAAACATGACTTCATGATTAGCAAAATAGTAAGCTGTAAGGGTCAATTCATCTTTTCGAAACGTGCTCTTGTACGTATAATCTGTCAGTCTAGTACGATCTTCTTGAACAATGTTGTGTTGCTCAAGTACCTTTTGAAAAGTGTTACTAAAATACAGATTCTCTAAGAGAACAACTGCATTGTAAAGCTCTTTTTCTGACAAGTGTATCCCTCCTTAAGTGGATATCAATTTTAACGGACTAGGAAAAGGATGCTCCATGTCAATTTCGAACATGCAGAATAGTGAAAAATGTTACTTCCATCATAGGCTATTTCGCTAATGAGGTAAAGAACCTGACCTTACACAAGGAGGAGTGATTTAATGTTAACCCGTACCCATTATAAAGAACGCCAGCCAACCGACCAGAGATTAATTAACTGGTCCGTTGAAAATACAAAAGAACATGACTATCAAGATTCAAACCTCGCAATTGTAGAATGTACCTGTACAAATAGCGATGGAGATGAGTTGCAGACCGTTAAAACGCTAGAAATTTCACCAGAGCATGACTCATGGGAAGAGTGGATGGATGAACTTAAAAAAGATCGATTTGAAATTATTCAGTGCCCTAGCTGTAAGGTATGGACAATTAATGACAATTAGTTAGAAAGCGTCATTTCAACCTAGTATAACTATCAAAAAGCCTCTCTCCTATTAATTTAAGAGAGAGGCTTTCCTGTTTTATTCAGTTAATGAATCGAGCTCAATCGAAATAAAGTCCATTAACCCTTTGATCATTGTTTCAGAGAAGTCAAAGTGGATGCCAGCTGCTGCATATACTTCAGTTAATGAAACAGAGCTTCCAAGTGATAGGGCACGGTTATAATTCTCAAGTGTCTGCTCAGGATTTTCACGATACTGACGATACATTTGAATGGCGCCAAGTTGTGCGATCACATATTCAATATAATAGAAAGGCACTTCAAAGATATGAAGGATTAACTGCCAATTATTTTGAATCCATTCTTCTTGCCCTGTCCAATCGACATAGGAAGAATCATACGTGCGTGAGAGCTCCATGTATTTTTCACTTCGTTCTTTGCTCGTATGATTCGGATTCTCATACATCCAATGTTGGAACTGATCCACCACGATTCCATTTGGTAGAAAGAGAATCAAGCCTTCCAGCTGGTCTTTTTTAGCTCGAAGCAGTTCTTTTTCATCCGTATACATAAGATTCCAATAGTCCATTGTAAGAAGTTCCATCGTCATACTTGCAAGTTCTGCAGACTCCATCGGCGTATCTTGATAAGCGGATAGCATTTGATTTCGTTTAAAATCATTATGAATGCAGTGACCCATCTCATGAAGAAGCGTTATGAAGTCATCCTGTGATTTTGTACTGTTCATAAAAATAAACGAAAGCTCCGACACTGGTAAATACTCACAAAAACCGCCTTGAGCCTTTCCTTTACGGCTTTCAAGATCAAGAGCTCCCTTCTCATTCATCTCGTTTAAAAGATAAGAGAAGCGTGGAGATAGCTGATCAAAAATAGTAGATGTTCCTTTAATGAGCTCGTCGATTTTATTAAAAGGACGAAGCGGCAGCTTATCTTTTGGAACAGCTCTCGTATCCCACGGTTTATATGTCTCAATACTAAGCTCTTGCTGGTGCTTTTTCTGCAACTTTTCCTTTAAAGGCACAACATGCTTTCGTACAGCTTCTGCAAGAGCCTTACAATCTTCTGGTGTATAATCAAAACGCTCGTATTTCTTAAACATATAATCTCGGTAATTATCGAGATTTACATTTTCTGCTTTTTTCTGGCGAAGCTGAATTAGCTCATCCATAATTCCTTGTAAATCTTCCTTTTTCGTTAATAACGTTTGAAAGATTTCTTCCATTGCGCTTTTTCGAATGGAGCGATCTGCGTCTTGCATCATAAGAAACATTTCGCTCAGCGTTTTCTCTTCACCGTTCCAGTTAAACGAAAGAGAACCTGTATGTTCAAAATAACGATTGACGATTCGATCTTCTTCAACTTCTAAATCAATATTTTCTTCATTGAAAAGCGCCATCGCATTTTCTTTTCGAAGCAGAAATTGCTTGTAATAGTTCTGGTTTAGCTCCAGTCTGTGGGGCGAGCTCTGAAACTTCTTATCAAATTCACCTTCATATCGCTTTACCATCGGTTCAATGTATTCTTGATCGTGCTCAATCGCTTTTTTTGCTTCTTCACTGTTACTATGGCACTGGAAATCAATATAATGCCCAGCAAGCCCTTCTGCTATGCCATCCATTAATTCAGATAAACGCAAGACCCATTTTTCTAATTCATCAGCAGAATGAAGTGGCTGATCGAGAAGAGATTTAAACTCCTCGTCAAGTTTAGATGGATTTGTGAAATCATACTTTTCAACGTAAAACGTACTCATCAGCTTCCCCCTTAAGATGCATTATGTACCATTCCATAGTTTACCACAGAATTTTCAGACAGCCCATGCCTCTAGATCATTCACAAAGGACGACCGCTTTTTGATAAGTATAAAATCAAAACACAAAAAATGGGACCCCACCCCGTGGATGGGACCCCTCCTGTGTGGAAATCGAAGCATCCCATCCAAAGACGGGGCTCCATCCTTGATTGTACCCTGCTCAGCATTATCTCTAACGTAAAAACCAAAAACTGTTTTCGGGAATATTTTCCTTATCTCTTTTCTGTTTTATCTAGGAGCAACAATTTGTCATTCGTGCTAATATTTCCAGCTTGAATGACTCGAGCATACATTCCAAAAAAATTCTCGTGTTCTTGCGCAATTTTCTTCAATAATTCAGGCTGTTTTTCTCCTGTTTTAGGGTCAACTGTGATAATCATACACCGTTCACAGGGCTTTACGAATTGAATGAGTACCTCTTCCCCAATTCTCAAATATTTCCCTTCCCACGCTTGTTCGACAAATGGCGTTTTCTCAAATAAGTTAAGTTTCAAGTTTGGTCGAAATCGCCGTTGATCCGTTTGTTTTCCCCATGACTCCTCTAATGCCTGAAGAGAAGCGTCAGTTAGAATCAGTAGATGTTCTTCCTCAATCGGTCCGATCGGAACGTGTTTAGGATGGTAAACCTTTTTTGTTAGCTGTTTCGACGTTTTTGCTTCTAGTTCTGTTAGCCAGGTTGAGTCCGACCATTTAAATGTTTCACCCTCTGGTGTCACAATAACAGGTTCAGGATAACCGTCTAGTGATTCATGTGCACTGAACGATGCTTGATAGCGCACTAGTGATGGAAACTGTGTAATTGTTAAAAACGATTGCTTCTCATCTAAAATGACATGACTTCGATCACCATAAAGTCCGTAGTTCATGACCATGGTCTCTGTAACGGCTTCACCTGTCATTGATTTCACAGGGTGACGCATGATTTCACTTAGTGTGCCAATTTGAATTGTCATCAGCTCCTATCTCTCCTTAGTATAACCAAAGAGAATAAAACGCATTTTTTCTATAAGTCTAGTATAAACAATAAGAGATTTGCATAGAACTAGTAGAAACAAAGGAAAAAGGAGAGAGATAAATGGAAATTAAAGAATACTACTCCATTACCCTCTATAACGAAAGACGGAGAGCAATCTTTCATTCAGAAGATGAGTACGATAATTTTGAAGAAGCACAGCGTGAAGGCTATGTCTTACTTCGTAATCATCCAAAAGCAGATTTGTATTCAGTTGAACGCTTCTTTGCAGTAGAAGACGTCTAAAGTAATCTCTTTTTCTCAACTAACATCTTAAGTCTACTATCGAGCTCAGCTAATTTCTCATCACCAGGAAGTAGTAAACTAATCTCACTTATTAGCGCAGAAATTTCGTTATCTAAAAGCATCTTTTGTTCTTCATCTTTTTTTGAAGAAACAAAAGAGCTTTTTTCTTTCGTTCGACTCCGAAAGTCAGATAAGTTCATTTCAACCCTTTTCACTCTTTGATCTTCAAACACGAACAACCGATCACACATCTTTTCCAAAAAATACACATCATGTGACACAATAAGTAAACTGCCTGTAAAGGATTGAAGGGTAGACTCCAACTGTTCTCGTGAAGGCAAATCCAAATGATTTGTCGGCTCATCAAGGATTAATAGATCATATTTGTTCATCAGCATACGCGTTAGCTTAAGTTTTGTCCGTTCTCCAAGACTAAGTTGGTTAATTGTGGCGTTCACTCTTTCCATTCCCATCGAAGCCAAAATCGATTTTGTCTGAAAGATTTCTTCCTTGGTTACTACATTTAAAACGTCAAGAGGAGTCTTGTCTTCCGGAAGATCATGGACATCTTGCGAAAGATAGCCAATCTTAAGTGATGGACTTTTCCACACTTCTCCTTCGCTCGGGTGTTCCAATCCAAGCAACGTACGTAGCAATGTTGTTTTCCCACATCCATTTTCCCCAACAATCCCAATTCGTTCCCCATACTTCATATAGAAAGAACTTCTTCGAAATAACCATCGTTCCTCATAGCATTTGCCCGCATTCATCGCTTCTAACAATCGTTTCCCACGGGAATTGTTTTCCTGAAATTGAAATCGAATCGCTTTCTCCTGATCAGGTTGTTCTAATTTATTTTTCTGTAGCTCCTTCTCAAGTCGTTTTTGCTTTGACTTTACCTGGCGATCCATTTTCTTCGCCTTCATCCGGTAATATTCCTTATACCCATCTTGTTTGGTTGATCCCCGATGTGCTTTGTCTGACCAGTTCGTTAATCCAGCGAGCTGCTCTTCTATTCGCTTTACTTCTTTTTGTTGTACGGAATAGTGATGAAGCTGTTCTTCATATCTATTTTGCTTTTCAATTCGATACGCGGAATAGTTTCCTTGATATTCATTTATCTTACCCGCTTCAACTTCAAGGATTCGATTAATGGTTTGGTCGAGAAAATAACGATCGTGAGAAATAACAAGAACCGCTCCTTGAAAAGAATGAAGCTCTCGAATCAACCAATTAACACCTTTTTCATCTAAATGATTTGTCGGTTCATCGAGAATCAATAAATCCGGATTCGTAGACCAAACTTTTGTGAGCGCAAGTTTTAACTTTTCGCCACCGCTTAAATTTTCCGCCTCTACATTAAGTGAACGAATCCCTAATTCCTTTTCTCTTTTGAAATCGAAAGAATCCCCATCCACTCTATGGTTCTCAATCATCCCCTCCTGATCAATCGATTGCTTTAAGTAACCAATTTTTCCTTTACATGAAATTGTCCCTTCATCTGGATCAATCTCTTTTACGATCATCCTTGCCAGAGTTGTTTTGCCAGCACCGTTAGGCCCAACAATACCAATCCGCTCGCCTTGATGGATATCGATATTTACATGCTGAAATAGCCGATTTTCATTAAAAGTTTTCTTCAATCCTTTGATCGACATAACGTTCATCGAATCTCCCCATTCTCCATTTCATTTTTTTGGGGAGTAAAAAACCTCCCCATTTTCTGGAGAGGTCTGTCAATCCATATACCTACGCACGCTAAAAGAACGCATCTTAAAGAAGCACATTTCAGCAAGCATGGAAGGTTAAAAAGACAGACTAATCCTATTCTCCAGAATCTCAATTTCATTTATTGAAAGTTGATCTGAAAAAATAAGATTAGTTTTCCATCGCTCCTTAACCATTCCCTTCGTCTTTCGTTGTCATTAGTTTAAAGAAAACTCAAAATAATGTCAATATTTATAGGGATGCTGTTAAATTCCAACAATTCGAATTTGTAAGAGAATTTTTATCAAATCCCGTCGATTTTTATCTGTTTTTAGTACAAAAGGACCCTATAATCTCTCGTATTCGAGGCCGATATTAAAAATAGTTAAGAAATACTTTCCATTTGATACTAATTTTGAAGGGAGGCTGTTGAAGGGAGGCCACTAAGTACATAAGAAAAACAGACAAACAAAATATGGGGGAATACACATCGTGCGGAAAAAGCTTTTTACGTTGATTATGGCCGTTATTTTACTTTTTACAGGAATAAGTTTTCCAGAAAAAACATCAGCTAGTAATGATGTTGAACGTATTAGTGGAGCAAATCGAATTGAAACAGCTATTGAAATTTCTAAGAAAGTTTCACCAGGAAAGCTAACAACGACTGAAAAAGCCGTTATCCTAACTCGTGCTGATATGCCTTTCGATGCACTAGCAAGTTCTGGTTTAGCCGGTGTTAAACAAGCTCCTATCCTATTAACTGGATCAACAAAACTTGATTCTAACGTTGCAAATGAGCTTGAACGACTTGGAGCCAGAAAAATTTATATTCTAGGTGGTACGGGAGCAATCAGTCAAGATGTTGAGAATCAATTAAAACAAAAATACACCGTGTCGCGATTGAAAGGGTCAGATCGTTTTGAAACGGCCAACGCAATCAATCAAGCTGCTGGGCTTGATCAAACTTCGACAGCTATTATCGTTAATGGCATGCAAGTAGCTGACTCTCTTTCAGCATCAAGCGTAGCAGCTATTAAACATTATCCTATTTATTTATCGACTGTTTCAAAGGCACCTAAGCTTCCTTCAAGCATAAAAACAGTCTATTTAATTGGTGGGTCTTCTGTAGTCTCTGAAGATGTACGTAGTCAATTAGAGCAACTAGGCAAGAAAGTTGTCCGTCTTTCAGGAAAAGATCGCTTTCAAACAAACATCGCAGTTAATGAAGCGTTCTTCGCCTCTAGCTCATCTTACATTCTAGCAAGAGGAACTTCCGTACTAGCCGATCAGGAAGATTACCCTGATGCTGTAGCAGCAGCCTCATTAGCGAAAAAATTAGATGCACCTGTTGTTTTAGCACATGATGTGAAACCTATTTCAGATGTTCAAACATATCTTCATCAACATGCGTCTTCATTAATGGTATTAGGTGGTGAAGGTGCTCTTTCTTCTAGTATTGTCAATTCGTACAAAATGAAAGAACAAGTAGAAGAAGTTGTTTTAGAAACAGGTATTGTAACAGCTTCGAGCCTAAATGTGCGTACAAGTCCTGAAATGAGTGGTACAAAAATAGGCGCGTTGCCTCGTAATGCTGAAGTCGCAATTTACGGTTATGCAGGAGATTGGGCAAAAATAAAATACCAAGGTCAAGTAGCTTACATTCACAGTGGTTACCTACTCCTTCAAAGTAGTGACTCATTAAACAACTTAACCATTGTTGTCGATGCTGGTCATGGAGATCATGATCCTGGTGCAAGCAATGGCAACCTATTGGAAAAAGACATCAACCTTGATGTTTCGCTTTATCTCGAGAAAAAACTTAAGTCAGCTGGAGCGAACGTTGTCATGACGAGAAGAGATGATACGTTCTTAGAGCTAAGAGAGCGTTCAACTATCGCCAATAACTTAAATGCCGATGCGTTTATTAGCGTGCATACAAATGCAGCGAGTGAAGCAGCTCATGGAATTGAAACGTATTGGTACGATAAATATAGCTCAGCGGAAAGTAAAGCTCTTGCAGAAAGTATTCAAAAACGATTAATTGAAGTAACAGAAGCAAATAACCGTGGAGTAAAGAACCAGAGCTTCTCAGTTATTCGAGAATCGAAGATGGCAAGTGTTCTTGTCGAAGTTGGTTTCTTAACGAATAATGAAGAATACAAGCTTCTTCTTACACAAGAGTATAGAGAAGAGCTTGCTGAAGGCATTTATCAAGGTGTATTAGATTACTATAAAACGAAGTAAAAATTTAAAAAGGACCCTCCAATTATTTTGGAAGGTCCTTTTTCGTTTTTTTTAAAAGCTCTTTTCTAATAGAGTGTTGCTTTTGAATCAATTATTGAATAAAAAACCACACTTCGCTAATTGTAGCGGAAGGAGGCTCACCGCCCGCCCCGCGGAAAGCGGGTAGGAGCGGAAATTAACTACTTATCTAAAAGCAACAATATCTACGAAAAGAGCCTTTTAAAATCACACCTGGTGTTATCCGTCAGTGAACTATCATTTATAACCCGAGACCAATCGACGTTTGATTTGTATACGATGTATATGCAATCAATTGATTAATCTCAACGATTTCTTTTTCACTATAGCCATGTTCTTTTAGTTTCTCTAGATCCGCTTTCTCAAGGCTCTTTGGATTCGTAACAATTTTCTCTGCATAGTTCAGAATACTTTTCAAATGACTCTCAAAGGCATTGGAGCTTTTATAGTTATTAAGCTCCTCAAGAATAGACTCATCTCCACTAATTTCTTTTAACAAGTTTCCATGCCCGGTATAACAAAATTCACACCCATTTAATTGAGAAACAAAAACCACAACTGCTTCTGTTTCAAATTCATTTAAAACTCCAGCTTTAACCGCTGCTGCTAAAGGCATAAACGTTGAAAAAATATCAGGGCTTTTCGCAATCAGTCGATTAAATACAGGAACGGGGTGTTCCAGATCTTTGTAGATGTCAAGCTCCTTTATATCTGATTGTTTGGCAGGTTTAATCCACGGCATTTCGATCATCCTTTCTTTACTTTACCTAACCATATCATATCAACATGTTCTTTCACTCTTATTCATTCTTCAAAATGGAAGGGTTCTATACTGAAATATATGCGATTAAATAACGTTAGAAGCTTTGATGAAGCGTTAAATCGCGCGATACAAGAAGCAGCTACGGACGATAACAAGCCATTGTCACTTCTAGTCATTGATATCGATCATTTTAAAAAAGTGAATGATACATATGGCCACGCAGCTGGAGATATCGTATTAAAACAGTTTGGTAAGACGCTAAGAAGTGCTGCTAGATTAAACGATGTTGTATCTCGAAATGGTGGAGAAGAATTCACCATTTTACTAGGTGATTGTTTCAATAGAGAGGCATTAGAGATTGGAGAACGTGTCCGAGCGATAATCGAGGAAAATTCGTTTATGATTACTAAGGATATAAGCATTCATATCACTGCTTCAATCGGGGCTAGTACCTTTCCAGAAACGGTTCCATCCCCCTCCCAACTTTATCGAGAAGCCGATGAAGCCCTTTATCAAGCCAAACGAAGTGGACGAAATCGCATCTATTCGAATGAACAAACTGTAAAAGTTTATTAATATTAAAAAAGGGGCCATCTGCCCCTTTTTTTGATACCAAATAATCCCTCATAGTATTAAAATTCTGTCTAACTAATGGATTGGATAGTAGAACCAATTTTGAAGAAGAGTTCAACCCCCATTCCTTGGAAGCTGAATATAAACCCGCGTCCCTTCTCCAGGTTCACTCTCAACTCGAAGACTACCTTTATGCTCGGTAATGATTTTATTACTAACAGTCATACCAAGCCCTATGCCTTTTTCTTTATTTGTATAAAACGGCACACCGATTCGCTCAAGCCTTTCTTCTTCAATTCCAACGCCATTGTCATGGATCTCAATGGAAACGTTGTTTTGATTTTCTTCAAGAATGACATCGATTTTGCCATTTTCCTCAATCGCTTCAACTGCATTTTTTAGAATATTAATAAACACCTGCTTCATCTGATTTTTTTGACAACAAATGACGATTGTTTTTAACTGACTGCTAATATTAATTCTAATGTTTTTAGAAGCAGCCTGCGGTGTTAATACGTTAATTGCATTTTTGATTAGTTTTAATAAGCTTACCTCAGCAACTTCACCCGCCTCCGGTTTTGCAAGGGAAATAAAGCCATTTATCACCTCTTCTATTTTGGCAAGCTCTCTTTCAATAATTTGATGATACATCCTATCATGTTCTGCTTCATTCTTCGCTAAAAGCTTTAAGAAGCCCTTGATTGACGTAAGCGGATTTCGTATTTCATGTGCAAAACCAGCCGCCACGTCACCAATGATTGCTAACTTTTCAATATTTTCACGATATTGCTCTAGCTGCATTTTTTCAGTGATATCTCTAGCTATAAATACAAAATGATTTACTTGCTCATCCCCCTCGCTAACAGCCATCCCTTTCGCTTCGAGAATAACGCTATGCCCAGAAGCATGCCGTTTTCGATAAACGGTTGTAATTGATTGTTTCGTTTCCGTTAAGGTTTGAATGGCTTTCTGACATTTCTCATAATCTTCAGGATGGATAAAAGTTAGGATATCCTTTCCGATGACTTCGCTTTGCTCATAACCTAATACTTCCTTATAGGAAGGTGAGGCGTAGACAGTAATCCCTTCATGATTCATCATACAAATTAAGTCATTGCTGTGTTCAAGGATCATGCGATGCTTTTTCTCATTTAATTGCAGTTTCATCTCAGCCTCGTGTTTTTCGGTCACATCTCTTGAAACGACAACATAAGAACATTCTTCTTCATTTAAGATGCACGTCCCCTGGGATTCAAAATAACGAAAAACCCCATCTTTTCGCTGCATACGATACTTAATCATTAAAGGCTTGCGGAATTTAACCAGCTTATAAAACTCTGTTCTCACATGCTCCCTGTCTTCCTTATGAATATATCGAATCGAACTGCGCCCAATTTCCTCGTCTATGTTTGCTCGAGCATAATCTCGATAGGAAGGGGAGACATAAAGTAGTCTTCCGTTAGCATCAAGTAAACTAATAATCTCATTCATGTTCTCAGTAATGAGCTCATAGTTTGCGTACATTTCTTGTATTTTTTTGGTCTCATGATCAACCTCTTTTATAATCGCTGACGTTTGACCAAGAAAATTCTCCACTGGAATCGCCAAAACCTCTACAGAAACGGTGAATCCATCTTTCCTTAGCCACCGTTGAACGAAAGCGCCAGGATTCACTCCGTTGATCGAAGCCTCTATTCGCTTTAAAACAGTTTGTCTCTCTGATGCATGAATCGTCTCCCAAATCGACTTTCCTTCTAATTCACTAAAATCGTTATAGCCAAGAAGATGAACAGCTGCAGCGTTTAAATAAAGCCATTTCTCATTTTTTTGAACGACAAGAGCTGTTGTAGAGTCTTCATAATACTTCACTAAATTCGTTACCTTACCCCTCTCTTCTTGTAATACATTGTCAGTAGGAGGGCTCGAACTTTTATAGGTAATATTCTCTTTGTTATAAGTCATAGCTACTCCTTCTAAAAATGATAGTAAAATAAATAGGTCTTTGGAGGGAGAAAAATGTTTCAATCATATCTTCTTGTAAGAGGGCGTATTTTCCTGCATAATTGCCTGATAATAAAAAAGAACCTCTCGAAAGAAGTTCTTTTCGTTAAATCGGTTAAAGCTCCTGTATCATTTTAGCTCCTAAAGTACTATTTACCTAATGAGACAATTGTACGAATAAAGAAAAATCCTTTGGCTAAACAGTTATCATATTAAAACGGCTATTAACAACGTTCTGCATACCATTTCCGTCCAAAGTCGACCACCTTCCTCTGATCAAATAATTTGCAGAGAGCACCACCGATTTTCATTGTTTGATAGTTTTCAATTCTCTCAAATTCATATCCAACCTTTTCAAAACACTCTGAATCGTAGTCGATTTCGTTGTAGGTTTTCCAAACTCTCTCACTATTCTCCAACAGCGCAGCTGATTTTGTAACATATACTTGATCTGTTTTCGCATGCTCAGATAAATGAAGAGAGGTATTGCTTTCATGACCAACACCTATGAAAAGAATTTTTCCATCTAGCTCGTAAATTTTAGCTAGCGGAGATGTTTCTCCAAATCCTGCTTGTAGCGGTTGATGCTCCGTCACGTACTCTCTATTCTTCCCCCAAGCTGTAAAAGAGTACATTGGATGATTACTTCTTACGACCCCTGGAAATCGTCTGAAAAGCTCAGCAATTGCCCCCATACCTCTTGTTGCTGTTGTTTCGCGTGAGAAGGCCGGCATATTCTCACGAATAACTGGCCACCATGACTCGGGAACGGGGGGTGCCATCCATTCTGCCGGATCCGAATTACCGGCCGATTGAGCAGGCATGACAAGCGTCCCCTCTTCTCCAACCGCTTCCATAAGCGCTTGAATAACGGCTTCTGCTCCTCCGCACACCCATCCAAGTGAACTAAGTGAGGCATGCACAATTAAAGTCATCCCTTCCTTTATCCCTAACTCCCGAAAGTCCACGACAAGACTACTGACTGTGTGTGGCATACAAACCGTATGAATCGCTTTTTTCTCTGTCATCTCTCTTCCCCCATTAACATTTCATATAATTGTTCTCGTTTTAAACTTAGCTTTTCTTTCTCCACAGATAAATCCTGATATTCTCTTCTGCAATTCGTCACGCTCATTTGCTGATCAATTTCAAAGAGACGTGCCTCGAGTTTTTCGACTTCTGCTTCTGCATCAAGTACTACCTCCGCTTCCACCGGATCCGTTTTAGTCTTCTTCTTTTTAACCGTAGATTCTTTTCCCTGCTCCAAGGTTTGAAGGTGCTTCTGTTTCGCATCACTGTAAGGATAAATATAGTGGTGGAGATGATTATTTTCTATCCAGTACGTTACCGGAAAACATTTATTTAAAAAATAGCGATCATGAGAGACACAAATAATGGTTCCTGTAAATTTGTCGAGTGCATCTTCTACTATTTCTCTCGAGTCAATATCGAGATGATTTGTTGGCTCATCAAGTACTAATAAGTTCAGTTTCTGACTCATTAACTGGGCCAATCGCAGTCGCATTTTCTCCCCACCGCTTAATGATGATACTTTCGAAAAAACGCTGTAACCATAGAAGAGAAAGCTGGCTAACTCATGCCTTGCATCTGATTCAGAAACCTTTGCAGTATCCCGATACACATCAATAACTCTCTTCTCTCCACTTTCTTTCAGAACATGTTGAGACAGATAACCGACTTTTACGCTTCCACTTATGCTAACCTTTCCATACTGAGGCGGAATTGAGCCAAGTAGCGCTTTCAAAAGCGTTGTTTTCCCACTTCCATTTTTCCCTACTATCGCCACACGTTCCCCGTAACGAATGTGCAAGTTACTACTCTTTACTAATGATCGTCCTTGATAACCAATTGAAACATCTTCAAAACGAACGACATCTTTTCCGCTTCTCTCATTTAAATCGAATTCCAATCCCATTTTTCTTCGTTCTAGAAGAGGGCGCTTGATTTTATCTATGCGTTCAAGCGCTCTTTCCATATTCCTCGCCCGTTTGTGAAGCGCGGCATTCGGTGGATTCGCTTGATTTGCCCATTCTTTTAATCGTTTAATGGCTTCTCTCATTTTCTTCATTTTCTTTTGTTGCTCTTGATAAGCAGCAAATTCAGCTAGCAACAATTTTTCTTTCTTTTCTACAAAACCACTGTAGTTCCCCTGATAAACATGTAATTCACCATCTTCCAGGTCCATTATTTTCGTTACAACTTCATCAAGAAAATAGCGATCATGCGAAACAATGACAATCGTACCCTTATATTGCTGCATAAACGTCTCCAGCCATTCCACTGCTTCCACGTCCAAATGATTGGTTGGCTCATCTAATAACAATAATTCAGGTTCTTGAAGCAGTAACATACCAAGACTTACTTTCGTCTTCTCCCCACCGCTCAGTCGATCAAAAGATGTAGAAAGAAGGCCCTTGATCCCAAGTCCATTTGCGACATAATGTATAGACGAATCAATTTCATATCCCCCTTTTCTTGTAAAAACCTCAAGCAGTTGTCCATATTCCTTTAACGTGCGATCATTCTCATCCCCTCTCCCCATTTCCGATTCGAGTTCGCTCATTCGCTCTTGCATTGTAATAAGGTTAGTGAAAGCTTTTCTAAGAACTTCCTTAACTGTTAATTCAGAATCACTCGCAATTTGCGCTAAATAACCAACTTTTGTTCCCTTCTTATAATGAATCACCCCATGATCGATTGATTCAATTCCCGCTATAAGTTTTAAAAGAGTCGTTTTTCCACTTCCGTTCCTACCTACGATTCCAACTCTGTCATTCTCCATCACTTCAAATGAAAGATCCTCAAATAAGCAATTTCCACCAAGCATTTTACTAATTCCTTGCGCAGTACATATCATGTTTATCATCCTTTCTACAAACAAAAAAACCACAAATAAGGTTGCACCTTACCTGTGGTTTAATCTGGAATTTATTATCTTTAAGCCAATATGAAGCCTTGTACTTAAAGAAAAAAGAGAACGGCAAATTGCCGCTCCCTTATCTGTTAATTTATCCATTCCGCCTGAAGCAGGGTAAGAGAGCCTTACGCTTTTTTTCTTATGAAGTTGCTGAATTTGGACACACTTGTCCCTTCAATAGCAACTTCATGAAAAATCGCACGGCAAATCGATACATATTCCATAAATTCCGTACGAACAAAAGCGTTAGACATCTCTTCCTCACCTCCTCTAATTAATAACTCTATTCTATCTGAATGATCTGACAAAATCAACCCTCTGCTACGCGAAGCCCTACAACTGATATGACGACACAGGATATTAACACTAATTGCATCCGGTTCCTTGGTTCCTTAAACCAGTACATCCCAATTAAAACACTTCCCGCTGAACCGATTCCCGTCCAAATGGCATAAGCCGTACCTACTGGCAATGCCTTTAAAGATAAGGACAACATAAAAAAGCTCATCGATCCGAATAAGATCGTAAAAATAGACGGTTTTAATTTAGTAAACCCTTCAGACAACTTTAAACTAATCACACCGCCAACTTCACCAAGCCCAGCGATTAATAATGCAATCCATGCCATTGTAAACTCCTCCTATGCTTCCTTCGCATTTAGCTTTAAGCCAATAATGGAAGAAATGAGCAATATGATAAAAAAGATTTTCATTAAACTAATTGATTCATTTAAAAACATCATGCCAATGACCGCTGTTCCTGCGGCTCCAAGTCCAGTAAAAATGGCATAGGCCGTACCCACAGGTAAATACTTTAACGCTCTCGCAAAAAAGTAAAAACTCGTTACAATTCCTACAATCGTTAACAAACTAATCATTGGATTCGTAAATCCATCGGAATATTTTAAACCAATTGCCCATAAAACTTCCATCAGACCACCTATTACAAGATAAATCCATGCCATGCTACTTCTCCTCCCTACTATAAACACCTTTAATAAAAGCCGACCACGAATTTTCCAGACGTTTTTTATGCTCTTCAGCTGAATAATAGAAAACCTGTTCAAACACCCCATCAAGTAGACATAAATAAGCATCAAAAACCTGTTCCCACTCCTCTTCGTCGACCATCTGTACAAGGATTGATTGAATCACCTGTCTCATCACATCTTCTGTTTTTTCAAACATAGCGTATATGTCTGATCTTAGCGATTCTGGTGGAAACAGCATCATTCGTTTAAAGATCAGACCCAACTCATCATTTCTTAAATAACTTGTGTTTTTGTGAAGCAGATAATAAAGCTGATCTTCTGGGATCTGATCGCTTAATTCTTCTGCAGTCTTTATAAAAAACGCATTGTAATCAACGGATACTTTATGGATGACAGCTAAAAAGAGATCTTCCTTACTCTTATAATGTGCATAAAGAGAAGGCTTCTTTATTCCCACACCTGAAGCGATTTCTGATAGGGAAGTTCCTTCAAACCCATTACGAGCAAATAAAATGAGTGCAACCTCTTTAATGCGATCTTGAGTTGAATCTTTTTTCATTTCACATTACCTACCGATCGTTAGTTTACAAGAAAAATTAAAAAGTAGGACGCTACCTACCGTTCGTTAGTTATTATACCAATTCCTTCTCATTTTTGCAATAAACCTAAAAAAAAGCAGCTACCAGAATGAGATCTCGGTAGCTACATCTAAGGGAATAAGGGTTTTCAACTATTAGACGATACTGCATGGAATGAGGTTTCAAAAAAGAATAACTTTCCTTAAATAAAAGTTGTTTCTCTTACCTACATAAGACCCTGCGCTTGTTTGTTTCGGGAACCACCAAAAAAAAAGGACCGGCAAATGCCGGTCTTCCTGGTAACGGAATATTTGAAAGGGGGTCTTGAGATCATCTTATCAAAGGATATATGGTGTGAACAGGACCCTAAAACACGGGACGAACGTATGAAACGACTACTTTCAAAAGATATCAGGATCTTAGACCCGCGACTATTCACTCATTTTTATTCACGATCGATAAAATCATGTCTTAAGTATTAATTGGCGAAACAAAGTGCTTTGTTAAAGGATTAAGATCAGAATTTGCGTGAAAATTGCTTTATATTTCATTTCACCAACAACCCTTTGAAAGATATTTCCCTCTTCAATAAAATGTGTCAAAATATAACTAGTGATTGAGATTGAAAGCAGGTGGAATAAGAATGTATTGTCCACATTGTGGAAAAAAGAGAGGCCAAAATGAACAATTTTGCTTCTCCTGCGGAAAAGAATTGATTCCGCAGAAAAACTCCAACCGAAGCCTTTCCATTATGTGGCATTGGTTACCATTAATGATATTCCTTATCCTCGCTATCTCCCTTTCAGGCTATTATTTTTATGAAGAATCGGTAACGAAATCAGCGATTCGCTCATTTGAAAAAGGAGAAGAGTTGGCGAAGAAAGGCGATTTTGAAGCAGCTCAAGAACAATTTATAGAAGCGAAAAAAAACAGAAGTCATTTCCCTGCAGCGGAAGTGAATAGAAATATAGTTGTCACTGCAATTACCGTCAAAGATACGCTTAATCAGGCGGAAAAAGAAAGACAGCAGGACCATCATGCAGAAGCACTCGAACTGATTCGACAAGCTGAGGATTTAACAGCTACTTATAAAGGAGAGGTTGCCTCGCATTTACAAAGTGAGATCGCCTCCTCTCGAACAACTGTCATGGTTGCTGAGTTAAAGTATGATATGAAAGGAAAAAAATCGATTGATGAATTGAAACCAGTTTTGACGAGAGCAGAAACGTTACAGGTTGATGAGGCACAGGAAATTGCTAGTCAAATTCGCAGTCAGCTAATAGACTTCACAATTAATGAAGCGAATCAATTTTTAGAAGAAAATCACTTTACAGAAGCACTCAACGCCGTTGACGAAGGTTTACAGATCAATAAAGACCATGAAAAATTATCAAATCTGAAGACCGTCATTGAAAAAAGACGAAATTCTTTTGAAGAAGAACAACAGAAGCGCATTGAACATGCGATGGTGGTCGCTGCAAAAGAAGAAGAAATGAACCGAACAAGTGCAATCGAACTAACCGATTTAAAAACGGAAATAACCGATTACGACGAATTAAAAGTAACTGGTCAAGTGACAAGCAAAGCTACCGTTCCAGTAAACTCGATTGGAGCCTCCTTTAAGGTAATCGACGGAGATGGAAACGAATTTGATCAAGGTGAAGTGTATATTAATCCCGACAAACTTTATCCTGACGATACAGGAAAATTTGATTTTATGATCTATGATGTTGGTGATGAGGTGGAGAATCTTGATGAGTTCACCGTACAAATTGATCACTTTACATGGTATTTGGATTAACTGAAAGGAGTATGTAACAACGGATGTCTAAGAAATTAGCTTTACTATTATCCCTGACTAGTTCTCTCTTCATTCTAGTTATCGGAGGCATAGGTTTTTATTTTTTACACGATTCCTACTCTAGTACGGCCGTTAAAGCAACTTCTTCTCTCGGTAAGAAAACAGATACATCAGAAAAGACAGCAGAAGAACCAAATTTAAAATCTGTGATTCATGAAACACAAAAAAGCGTCGTCCAAATTGAGGTGAATTTAAAAGACGGGTCATCTTCAGGCTCTGGCTTCCTCTACAATTCGAAAGGTGACGTCATTACGAATGCTCATGTAGTTGAAGGAGCACAAAAGATTACAGTTAAAACGTCCGACGCTAAACAATTCGAGGCCCAAATTATTGGTATGGGAGATACAACTGATGTAGCAGTCATACGCGTACCTGGGCTAAAAGAGAATTCCCCGCTTTCAGTTGCTGAGGAGCGCATGGCAGAAGTTGGCGATAACATCATCGCTCTTGGAAGTCCTCTTGGGCTACAAAACACTGTAACAACCGGGATTGTTAGCGGTTTAGATCGAGAGTTTATTTTAGAGCCTTATCGCTATGAACATATTTACCAAATATCCGCCCCCATTACAAAAGGAAACAGTGGTGGCCCTCTTATCGATGCTACTACAGGTGAAGCCATTGCGATCAATTCTGCAGGTACAGATTCAGGCGCCATTGGTTTTAGCATTCCGCTTCCAAACGTCATCGACCAAATCAAAGGCTGGTCTGATGAACCGATTAAACTAACAGTCGATGATGAAAGTAAAGAAGAAGTAGCTACACCTCAAGGACTAACGGGAGAAGATTTTAAAAATAATGCTACTTACCTCATTGGTTACTTTTATGAAAGTCTTTCCACTCAAGACTATGTAACAGCCTACTCACTGCTTGGAAGCCGCTGGCAAAGCGAGATGGTTTATGAAGATTTTCGGAGGGGTTACATCCATACTCACAATGTTGAAGTTTCGAATATGACCGGTAGTTTAAATCAAACCAATGATCAAGTAAAAGTAACGGCAACAATTAAAGCAAATGAACGAACTGAGGATAAAAAAACGACGACCTCACTCTATAATGTTACTTATCAAGTCGGTTATGAAAATGACCAGTTAAAAATTCTAAATGGAAATGCTCAGAAATTAAAATAAAGATTAAAATAGCGTCACCACACAAAAGGTTAGAAGAATCACTTCTAACCTTTTTGTGTTAATTTATGTTCAAAGCGATTTAACAATCACTTCCTTTTGGGGGATAAAAACCTTCTTGAGAAATATAAATCGCATTTTCAGCGAAAACCTCTTGCAGTCGACGTTTTATTTTCAAATATGCCTGCTGATCATACCAATCAAGCAAACCATTTTCCTCAAATAATTTTCGAATCCCAAGCTGCTCCGTTCGTTTGCCCCCACTTCCATCTCCCATAAAAAAGTCATCTAGTGTAAGGCGATCCGTTACTTCAGCTAACTTAAGTGGAAATTGCTCTGAGCATGGTAATAGTGGTGCGACAGCAGCTTGCACTGGTATGCCTTCAGACCGTAACTGTTGAATCGCTTTTAACCTTGCATGAATCGGTGGTGCTGACGGAGCAAAGATTTTGCGAACTGACTCAAGATCTGTTTCTACTGTCATACTGACAAGAATTTTATTTTTAAATTGCTTTAGAAGGTCGATATCTCTTGTAACGAGTGGAGACCGGGTTTGAAGAAACAAAAAGTCAGGACTTTCTTCAATCATCGCCTCTAACAACCCTCTCGTTAAGTACGTTTTATGTTCCACTGGTTGATACGGGTCTGTGGAAGAAGACATAAATATCGATACCCGACCCTTTTTACGTGCTTTCGGAATTTCTTTCTTCACAAGATCAGTTGCATTTTCTTTTATATCTACCCAGGCTCCCCAATCTTCTTCTCTAAAAAGGGATATCGGCATTCTTCTAACGTAGCAATACGAACACCCAAACGCACATCCAGCGTAAGGATTAAGTGTATGACTATACCCATGAAGAAACCCAGTACCTTTGGTTAAGATCGATCGAGCTGTTTTCGTTTCAATTGAAGGTTTCAATTCTGCTCCCTCCCTTCACATTAAGTATAGCACAAACCGAACATACATTCGATTAAAGTGCATACATTTATTCATTCTGGACACTGTAAGCAGAGAAAGGTGGAATGCATCTTGAAACGATACATTAGCGCAACACTTGTTATTTTCTTTCTCTTACCAATGACTGCAAACGCAGCTAGTCCAGTACAGCTTCTTCAAGGAAAGTGTCCAACCCCCAATTTAAGTGAGGTAAATTCCAAGCAAGGACTTCCTTCTAAAGCGAACACACTCCTATCAGGACTTATGGCTACAAAGCAGGACACGAAAACGTGGCAGATTGTAAGCATTTCTCCTTTAAAGAAAACGTCTCACTATTACAAACCAGCATTAAAAACTTGTAAGAAAAAAGTGGCAGATCACACGTATATAATCGACGTCCTTGTCACCAAAAACTCTGCACAACTTCCTGTACGAATGCATCTTTTTGCTACAAAAGTAGACAAAGACTGGAAAATATGGGGGCTTACTTCTTATTAATTATGCATACTCTCTTTTATTTAACACATACTAGAAAAGCGTGTAAGCTAGCCTGTAGGATCTACACTCACGCACCTATCCCACACCACTTATTTCACACTCGGAAAATAAGTGGTAAACCCGATCAGGACGCTGATTGGGTTTTTTATTGGAGATTTCGTTCGATGAATTCCTTAAATTTTAAAGCTTCGTTCGATAGATGATGATATACCAGATACGTATGAACCTCAGGGAGTCTGATTTCAGTCGTCTCTACTTGTAGCATCCTTCCTTCAAATAGCTCTCGCTGAACAGAGGAACGTGGTAGAAAAGAATACCCCAATCCTTCTTCAATAAACCTTTTTGTAATATGAACTTGTGAGACAACCATCGTCCTTATGCCCTCATACTTCGACCTTAACTCAAGTAATAAATCATCCCAATAATCCGGATGATTGTGCGTTAATAGCGTTAACTGTGTACAAAAATCATTTAGTGAAAGCGGTAGACTAGTTTCAGCATCACCACCATCATGTGGAACGACAAGCACAATCGGATCAGCTCCAATTTGCTCGCACTTTAGATGGGTCTCTACCGATTGCATACGAGATAACCCGAAATCTGCAACATTTCTAGCCACCATCCCTCCAATCTCATTCGACTCACTCACTTTTACAACAACTTCTATCGATGGATAAGCTTTCATAAATTGCTGTAGCACACTTGGAAGAACGGTTGCTGCAATCAATGGAGATACAGCGAGCGTTAATTTGTGATGGTACCCCTGTCGCCAGCCATTCATATGACGTAAGCTTTGCTCATATTGCTCCATCATTTCCTTTGCATGAGGTAAAAACTGCCTTCCTGCTTCAGAAAGAACAACCCGACGTCCACTTTTCATAAACAACTTACTACCAATCTGTTTCTCGAGCTGTTGAATATGAACCGTTACAGTTGGTTGCGCAAGATATAGTTTCTCAGCGGTCTCTCTAAAATTTTCATAACTTGCTGCCGCAACAAACGTTTTAAGCCAATTGATGTTCATCTTATTGCACTCCTATTGATTACGAATCGCTATTAATTATAAGTTAATAATTTATTAGTCATAATCATAACGAAACGATAGACTAAAAACAAGACGAACAGAATGGAGTTGAGCATATGATTCATGCAGGTTTAGAAGGAGTCGTTGCAGCTGATTCCAAAATCAGCCTTGTGGATGGAGAGAATGGATGGCTCGTCTATCGAGGAGAATGGGCCAAACGCATCGCAAAAGAAAAGTCATTTGAAGAGGCCGCCTATTTTCTATGGAATGGCGTGTTTCCTGATGCTAAGCAACTAAATGCTTTTACTTCATCACTTGGTGAAGCAAGAGTTTTATCGACGAGTCATAAAGAAATTATCAACCGCTTGCCAGAAACTATGGAAATGATGAGCGTTGTGCGAACTGTTCTATCTTCCTTAGGAAATCAATCATTTCAGTTTCCAGCTACCCAGGAACAAGGCATTCAACTTCTGAGTATTGTTCCGACAATCATTGCTTATCGCTATCGAACCCAAAAAGGATTACCGATCATCGAACCAGACTTATCACTCTCGCATGTAGGGAATTATTTATACATGCTCACTGGTAAACAACCTCAGGACAATCATGTGAAAGCATTAACAGCGTATTTTATTTTAACAATGGAGCATGGTCTAAATGCGTCTACATTTACAGCACGCGTGATTGCTTCAACTGAAAGTGACCTGGCATCGGCTATTACAGGAGCGATTGGTGCTATGAAAGGGCCACTTCACGGTGGCGCTCCAACTGGTGTAATAGATTTGTTAGACGAAATAAAGCGAGATGGAGACGTTGAGAAAGTATTACGGCATAAGCTTGAAAATCGTGAGAAGCTTATGGGCTTTGGACATCGCGTCTATAAAACCCGAGACCCCCGTGCTACCGCTTTAAGCGAAATCACATCAGACTTTTATGATGATGAAGAGTTTCAATTAGCACACGAAGTAGAAGAAACTGCTGTACGCCTTTTACATGAGTACAAACCTGATCGAAAACTTTATGCGAATGTTGAATACTATGCCGCAGCGATCTTAAGAGCCATTGAACTTCCTACAGAACTATTTACGCCGACATTTACAGCAGCAAGAACTGCTGGTTGGATCGCTCACGTCTATGAGCAAAATGAAAATAACCGAATTATTCGACCATCCTCTGTTTATAGCGGGAATATGCCGGAGTAGTGGTGCCTGTCACTCGCGCTATTTGTCGAACCAAGCCTCCGAAAAGAAGCTTATTGGCTAAATTATGTGTATATTAGCCAAACCCCAAAAAGCTGCCTGTCGGGATCACCCGGCAGGCAGCTTTTCTACTATGAATTAAGCTTTATATGGAATCGGATCAACCGCTCCAGCTTCTTCAAAACCTTTCA
Organism: Bacillus sp. es.036; assembly: GCF_002563635.1. NCBI lineage: Bacteria > Bacillati > Bacillota > Bacilli > Caryophanales > Bacillaceae > Bacillus > Bacillus sp. es.036. The sequence goes on along the minus strand of NZ_PDIZ01000001.1, from coordinate 16,988 downwards.
AACGTAAACGGCAGCTATCACACTCGCCGCACGCTTCTTCTTCACCATTGTAGCATGATGTTGTTAGTTCATAAGGGACATTCAACCTTAGCCCTTCGCTAACCGTATCAGCTTTCGTCAAGTTAATTAGAGGTGTCTCAATCTTCATCTCACTACCTGTTGCGCCTGCTTTTGTAGCTAAATTAACGGTTTCATTCATGCTATCTATGAACTCAGGTCGACAATCGGGATAACCACTGTAGTCAACGGCCGATACGCCGATATAGATCGCTTCTGCACCAATTACTTCTGCGTAAGCAGATGCAAGGGAAAGAAAGATCATATTACGTGCGGGTACGTAAGTTACGGGGATCTCATCTTCATCCATATCTGTCGGTACATCTATTGAGTCATCTGTAAGAGCACTGCCCCCGATTTGATTGAGAAAGCTAATGTTCACAATGCGGTGATCAGGTGCATTGTAATAGTCCGCTACTTTTTTGGCCTGCTCGACTTCGCGGTTATGCTTTTGACCATAGTGAAACGTAATCGGGTAAAGCTCATACCCTTTTTCCTTCGCCATTCCCATACATGTCGTGCTATCTAAGCCACCGCTTAAAACGATCACTGCTTTTTTACTCATGTTACACACCTCTTCGGTTCGGATCCCAAATAATCTTATGAAGCTGCATACTTAGCTTCACTTGACTCAATCCGGCTTCTAGAATTTTATCAACGAGCTTATGTGGCGGCATCGTTTCCCACACTGGGCTATAAAGGATCTGGCCTTTTTGATGATTTTCTGCAACAACCTCACTAGCGACAGTGAAATCTTCATCAGACCCAATCACAAATTTGATTTCATCCTGCGTATCAAGCAGTGTAAAGTTCTCATGAAGCATACGATGCTGCTCACCAGAATCAGGAAGCTTATAGTCCATCACAAATCGAACTTTTTCTTGCCATACTTTATCGTCTCTTCTAACGGCTTCATACGGAGTGAGATCAATCGCTCCGTTCGTTTCAATGTGAATGTCTTCAATATGCGGTAGATCCACCATCGCTTGAAGGAGCGCCATTGATTTTTCACGATGGATCAGTGGTTCTCCACCTGTAAAACAAATATGACGGCTCTTATATTGCTTAATTTGATCAATAATCGAGGCAATAGATCCTGTGTATTCTGCTTTATCCGGAGCATAGCTATACGGCGTATCACACCAGCTACAGCGTAAGTTACAGTGAAAGACGCGTACAAAAACGGTTGGAAAACCCGCTCGCGTTCCCTCTCCTTCTACTGTCTCAAACACCTCAACCATCGGTAATTCCCACTGCATATATTCGGATTGTTCTGGTAGATCCCATTTACTCATTTTCTTCCATCCATTCCCGCTTCAGCGTTGCGTAGCTTGTTGGTGTCTCGTAAAGAACCAGTTCCTCGATGCGCTGACCAAGATCTTTCATCTTGCGTTCTGTAAGGGCCTGATCCAACTGTTCCCACATCCAGACAATCATATTTTCAGCTGTTGTGTTCATGTTTGGAAGGACGTCATTCAAATAACGGTGATCTAACTTCGAATCAATCACTTCTTTAAATAATGTTTTAATCTCACCAAAATCAACTGATATACCAATGTCATTAACATATCCACTGATCGTGATCACTAATTTATACGTATGCCCATGCATGCTTTTGCACTTGCCATCATAGCAATGCAGGTGATGAGCGGCATCAAATGTAAATTCCTTCGTAACGGCTACCCGTTTATGATGATATTTTAATTCGCTTTTCTGAATATCTTCTCCAAGTACTTCAACCTTCTTTGGAATCATAAAAGACATAAAAAAGCCCCCTTCATTATTCAGTAAGGGAGACGCATGAAAAACCCCAACTCCATTCAGAGATCTGGGCTATCATTTTCACGGTCCCTAGTTTTGTTTTACGAGAGGAGGGAATTACGAACTCTCCAACTAGATAATAATATCACACCACGTCTGTTAAGAAAAGGCGATTGGTATGCCTCCCCTTTTGATGAGGTTTCATTTGGTTGAGGAAGTGGTAAAATATACAAATAAAATGGAGGTGAGAGAGTATGTCTGAAAGTGGAATGGAAGGTTTTGGTGTGCTTTTTGGTCTTTTTGGTTTTCTTTATGTCGCCATTCTTTTATTTATCATTGTTTTAACGATTGTCTTTATTTTTAAGACCATGAGCTTTATGAAGCGAAAGAACGCATCAGATCAGGAGCAAAATGAATTGCTGCGTCAGCTGGTGGCAAAACAATCATCTTCTGGTATCACAATGAGTAAAGATGATCCAACGTCCTATTAATACATAACGCCGTCCAAAGTGATGGACGGCGTTCTCCATTATGCTTGTTGACGACGTTTCACGAAACGTTCAATTCGCTTAACCGCTTCTTGCAAGGAATCAATGGATGTTGCGTATGAACAGCGAACATACCCTTCGCCACCGGCACCAAAGACGTGCCCTGGAACAACGGCAACCCGCTCTTCTTCTAATAGCTTTTCAGCGAATTCATCAGACGTCATTCCAGTTGCCTGTATGGATGGGAACGCATAGAATGCACCACCTGGCATGTGACAAGAAAGACCGATATTATTAAATGATTTCACGAGGAAATTCCTTCGCTGACGGTAGCTCTTCTTCATTCGCTCGAGATCTTCTCTCCCACTTTTCAACGCTTCAAGTGCCCCATGCTGTGCAATTGTGGGCGCACACATCATCGTGTATTGATGAATCTTCAACATGGCCGAAATGATCTCTTCAGGACCGGTCACATAACCTAGTCTCCACCCAGTCATCGCAAATGCTTTTGAGAAACCAGAAATTAGAATCGTACGCTCTCTCATTCCATTGACACGTGCAATGCTGTAGTGCGTTTCATCGTATGTTAATTCCGCATAAATCTCATCCGATAATACGAGAAGATCATGTTCTTCAATTACATCCGTTACACTCTTAAGTTCTGCTTCAGACATCGTTGCACCTGTTGGATTGCTCGGAAAACAAAGAAGAATGGCTTTTGTCCGCTTCGTTATCACTTTTTCAAGCGATTCACGAGTGATTTTAAACTCATCTTCTGCCTTTGTCTCTAAGGAAACAGGCGTACCCCCTGCGAGCGTGACGGCTGGAGCATAGGCGACAAAACCAGGTTCGACAATGATAACTTCGTCGCCTGGATCTATCACCGCTCGAAAAGCCAAATCAATCGCCTGACTTGCTCCTACCGTTAAAATGATTTGAGATTCAGCTGAATAATTGAGTGAAAATTGCTCTGACAGATACGAAGAAATTTCTTCTCTTAACTCAAGTAACCCTGCATTTGCCGTATAAGCCGTATAACCGCTTTCAAGTGAAGCGTAGCCAGCTTCACATACATTCCACGGTGTCACAAAATCAGGCTCACCAACACCAAGTGAAATAACGTTATCCATTTGTGAGGCAAGGTCAAAGAACTTTCGAATGCCTGATGGTTTTAATTGTGAAGCGGTTTTAGACACATAGTGCTGTTGAACATGCTTCATGGCGACACCACAATCCGCTTATCTTTCTTTTCGGGTTCAAAGATGACACCGTCATGTTTATATTTCTTTAGCAGAAAATGCGTTGTTGTCGAAAGAACTGAATCGAGCGTCGATAGCTTATTTGAGACAAAAAAGGCCACTTCTTTCATTGTTTTACCTTCGATCTGTACAGATAAATCGAACGCACCTGACATCAGGTAAACAGCTTTCACTTCTGGAAAACGATAAATTCGTTCAGCGATTTCATCAAAGCCAACGTCTCGTTTTGGTGTTACTTTCACATCAATCATGGCTGCAACTCCATCTACTCCAGATGTCTTATCCCAGTTGATGACAGACGAATAATTCAAAATAATGTTTTGCTCTTCAAGTCTCTTGATTGTTTTCTCTACTTCTTCAACCGACATTTCAACCATATCGGCTAGCACATCCATTGGAATACGCGCATTTTCTTCTAAAATCTCAAGAATTTCGATTTCTTTTTCATTCATGGAAAGGCCCCCTGATTGTATCTATTTCATCTACTATATCATTCTTATTGCTTTATTTCATTTCACTCAAATCTACTTTAATCCTAGCACAATATTCGTAATCTCATTCTCGTTTTTCAACCACTCTGTGAAACGCTCAATATCATATGAAAAAATACGATCACAATCAATTATTTTAACAATCTGTCTACCCGCCTGGTAAATTCGTTTCGTTTCAGGAGAGAGTTGGTCTTCACCTCGGTATGCAATCCCCTGCATGGCACAAATGGCTTCAATGGCGAGAATCCTTCTAACGTTTGTCGTAATTTGCGACGCATGACGAGCTCCAATCGTTCCCATACTAACATGATCCTCTTGATTAGCTGAAGAGGGGATCGAATCAACTGAAGCAGGATGTGCTAACGTTTTATTCTCGGAGACAAGGGAAGCAGCCGCATATTGCATGATCATAGCACCTGATTGGAGCCCCGGCTCTGGGCTTAGAAATGCAGGTAAATCATTTAATTGCGGATTAACAAGCCGCTCAATGCGTCGTTCTGAGATACTACCAAACTCAGCCATGGCAATGGAAAGAAAGTCCATCGCCAGTGCGATTGGCTGACCATGAAAATTCCCACCAGATAGAACTTTCGCCCCTCCATCAAAAATAAGTGGGTTATCTGTTGCCGCATTCATCTCGATTTCGAGCTTTTCTTTCACATAACCCAGCGCCTGCCAGGACGCACCGTGAACTTGAGGGATACAGCGAATAGAGTAAGCGTCTTGCACCCTAACTTCACCCTGTTTAGTCGTTAGTCGACTGCCTTTTAAAAGTTTTCTTAACCTTCTTGCTACATCCATTTGCTCAGGATATCCTCTTGCCAAGTGGATTCTTTCATCAAAAGCATCTGTAATCGCTCGTAATCCTTCTAATGTTAGCGCTGAAATACCATCGGCTTCATAGGCAAGTTTCTCGGCTTCTAGATAAGTAACAGCTCCCATAGCCGTCATCGCTTGAGTACCATTAATTAAGGCAAGACCTTCTTTTGCTGTTAACTGTATTGGTTGAATTCCTTTCACCTTTAACGGAACGTTTGCTTTTTCGCGTTTTCCCCGGTAAACCACTTCTCCTTCTCCTAGTAACGGCAAGGCGAGATGAGCTAACGGAGCAAGATCACCACTAGCCCCAAGGGAACCCTGTTGAGGTACGACGGGAAGAATATCCTCATTCGCGTACAAAATCAGGCGTTCAATGACTTCACGTCTAATACCTGAAAAGCCTTTTAGCAAAGCATTTGCACGAAGCAATAGCATCGCTTTTGAGACAATCGGTGGAAACGGGTCTCCTACTCCGCACGCATGCGAATAAATAAGATTTAACTGTAGCTGATCAACATCTGAAGAAGGGATATGAACATCGCTTAACTTACCAAATCCAGTCGTAATACCATACACCGTTTTGCCGTTCGCCACTATTGTTTCCACTGCTTCTCTACTCTCATCTACCCTCTGTAAGCTTTTATATGAACAATCAGCTCGTTCACCGTTATATAAAAGTTCTCTTAATTGCGCAAGTGATAAACGATTGCCATCTAGAAGAATCATATTCGCCCACTCCTCTACCTTATTATCTAAGTAAAGGTCCATGAAAAAAACCGTTTTAAAAATCGAATCGATTTTTAAAACGGTTTTTGCTATCACTCGAATTGGTGTAATTGCTCATGGGCCTTCCACACCCTTCCTTAGTCAATGATACCTGATTCTCCAATGTTCACTTTTACATCAATCGTAACAGGAAGATTCGGATAACGTTCATCCCATTTTTTAAAATCAAAGTTTCTTGTTTGACTTCGGGCATGGTCACCTATGGAGAAAGGATCAATTCCTAACTTTTGAAATTGAGCTATCATGTCAAGTCCCTGCGCTTCTACTTTCTTTTCGAATGTTTGTGCGATTTCTGTCTTCTTTTGCTTTGTTAACTTTTCACCGGTATATTCTACTATATTGCCATTTAACTTAACTGATATGTTTAGTGAAGGATCTGTATTCCCGTTTTCTACTTTATATTTTACCTTTGATTTTATTTTTTGTAAGTTTGCGTACTCGCCATCAGGAAGCTCTAATTCATATAACCCTGCGCTGAAACTTTTATTAATCAAAGCAAATATAAACATTTCATCTAGGTTAAGCTTACCTACCATTTTATCATCATCAAACAAAGCAAGACCTTTAATTTTAACCTCAGTTTCTTCCATCCTCAGAATAGGAGTAACCGGATCCATTCCATCACCATAATATTTGTAATCGAATAAATGAATATTATTTTGTGGCATATTCCCATACTCAACTGATTGCTTAATAAGATTCTGTAAAAATGGACCGATTCCTTGCAAATATTGAAATTCATTTTTAATTAATTCACTTGCACTTCCCTCTACAACCCCAACATAAATCAATCGGCCTGCTGCAGGGTCTCTCAAGAAACTATCTAGAATATCAATAATTCCTTCTTCCGCCATATCTTCACTAAATAGCAAAACAGCCATTTTTCCAATCGAAATTGGCTTAGGAAGTCCGCTTAATTGATTCCTAAGCCCTTTACTCGTATAAGCTTCCGCTTCAAAAGCTCTCGTTTCTACCTCTTGATTGGGATCAAATGTTTGTAGGGAGATCGTTCCTTTTATCTTTCCATCTTCTCCCTGGTCATATCCTACAATAAACAGAATGGGAACTTCATCAATAATTTCTTCCGCCACACACCCCGTAAGTAGAAAACAAAATAGGAGTAAGCTACACACATATTTCATATTCGCCTTGTCACCCTTCTCCAAATCGTACTGTATAGGAAAATAAATGGGATATAAAAGTAGTACACATAAGTCCCTATTATAGAGGTTAGCGTATTTAGATAGTCAACTTGATCGCGATTGACAACCATTACACATGCGATAAATACAAATGTGATAAGAATAAAAATAAAGTACTTCTGCTTTATATGAAGCACTTTTTTACCAACACGACTGGCTCCCCACATGGTAAGACAAATGTTTGGAAAAACAACAAAACACCAGAAAGTAATACCGATATACTCAAATCGCTCCACAAAAGGAAGCTCCACTACTTTCCAGGCGATTAACGTTGACCAAATGGACTGTTGAAGTTGCCCCTCGCTATAAAATGCTAATGAAACGATCATCACCATCGTATAAACCAAGGTTGTTAGTAGTACGCCCATATGTGCCCATATACGCGAGCTTTTCGGATTTTTCAAAAAGGGGTAGGCCAGTAATAAAATATCAACCCCTACATAACTGAGCGTCATTTGCCTTGTTCCAAGAGCAAACTCCTTTAAGGAATGATCCATGATTGGCAGTAAATTACTAAAGGTAGAAAATTTGATAGGAGCAGTTACCGTAAATACTAACCAAATCGGAATAATCACACCAAAAAAACAAATACCTGCGACAGTACGAAACCCTCCTGCTAGGACGTAATACGTTAACAAAAGATACATCGCCACTGGGATCCATGTCGCTAACTCAGGAAACATCCAAGCCTGAATCACTTCTATAAACGTGCGTAGTATGACAATCGTACCTAATAGTAAGTACATCATGAGAGCAATGTTAAATACGGAGCCAATCCATTTCCCAAACCATTTATTATGAAGGTCGATAATATCGAACGAGCCATCACTAAGAACACGGTACATCATCCATATAAAAACATGAAAAATGACCCCCGTTATAACCACGACAATCCAGGCATCATGCCCTGTATAAGCCGCAATATACCTCGGAAATCCTAATATCCCGACTCCCACTTGATTACTATGAATAATAAACATGATTAGGAATGGTGAAATTAGAAGATCTTTGCGATTCTGCTCCATACAACTCACCCTCTACTGCTCATCAAAGTCCAACGAATGCTTTGACTTTTTTTTCTTATCCTTAAAGCGTGTTGATTGGTTTCCTCGAAAAAATTGAAACCTGTTTTTTTGCATCACATAAGGCAAACGGAAGAAAGAGTCAGACCAATCTTTTATTCTTGGCGGATATAATGGCGCCAGATACGGATTTCCAAATGACGTTAAGCGAATCATATGTGTCAAAATAAATAAGCCAAATAGCGCGACACCGATCAAACCTAGAAATTGAGCGAACACAATCAAAGGATAGCGCAAAAACCGAATGGTATTTGTCATGCGGTAAACAGGCGTTGTAAAGGATGCTAGCGCTGACAACGCAACTAATATTAGAAGGATATTACTTGTAAGGGAAGCTTCTACTGCAGCCGTTCCGATGACAATACCACCAACGATACCAAGTGTTTGACCAACTTTTGTCGGCATTCTTGCTCCAGCTTCCCGTAATAAATCAATCGTGACTTCAAGAAAAAACACTTCAATAACTGGTGAAAAAGGAATGTCACTTCTTGAAGAAATTAACGTTGCTAATAGCTTAGATGGAAATAATTCATAATGATACGTTAATACGGCAACGTACAATGGGGTTGCAATAATAGATGCCAAGATCGCAATCATTCGAACAATACGGAAAAAAGAAGCAATATTCCAACCTAGATAATAATCTTCAAACGAAACTAACAATTGGCCAAAGTTTATCGGACCAATTAAAGCATTAGAAGACCCTTCTGTTAAGATTGCAAAAGCACCAAAATTCATATGCCCCGTAATCCGATCGGTTCTTTCAGTATCAATCATTTGTGGAAAAACTGAGAACGAGTTATCTTCTAACATCTGACCAATAAAAGAAGAATCAGAAATAATATCAAAATCAAGATCTTCCAGACGCTGCATAACTGTGTTGATATTTTGCTCACTTGCAACACCTTCTATAAAAGCGACTACAACCTTTGTTTTACTGACCGTTCCTACTGTAATTTCCTTCATCCTTAACCTAGGATGGGGAATTCTGCGCCTAAGTAAATTCATATTTGTATGAAGATCCTCAACTAAACCTTCTTTCGGTCCCATTACGCTAAATTCAATTTCTGGAGCAGAGAGATCCCTTGATTTACGTAGACTAATGTTAACGAGCAGTACTTTTTGCCCCCTTGAAAGCTGAACAGCGACATGCCCTTCCAATAAACGTTCTTGGATGAGTGACAGTTTTGATGAGATTTCAATATTCTCAATTGGAAGAATGCCTTTTAGACCTTCAAGCGATTTCGATTCGCACTCCTTTATTACAGGTAAAATATCCCGATGTAACTGTTCAGGATCAATAAGAGAGGCAAAGTAGATTAAACGATAAGGCTGATCACTTTCTTTGTTCTCATAAGCAACAAAATCGATTGATTGCTTCAGATCCTTTACCATTTCTTCTAATGTACTCGGTTTTTCAGATGCACCTCTCTTAAACCATTTCAAAAGTAATCATCTCCGTACGTTACAGTCTCTTCCACTTAGGATGCACAGTTCTCATCCCCTTATCCCACAAAAAAAGATCAGATGCTAAGAAGCACCTGATCTCATCATGTTCTTTCTTTATAAACACTAAGTACCTTTTGACGCTGTTCTTTATGATCGACGGTTGGGTGAGGATAATCTTGTCCAATGACACAACTACTTTCCTTTTGCTCTTGATCGCTCATTTTCGATGGTTGATGGATATATTTTCTCGGGACGTTCTTTAATTCTGGAACGTACTTTCGAATGTAAGTCCCATCCGGATCAAAACGCTCTGCTTGCGTGGTAGGGTTAAAAATCCGAAAATAAGGAACGGCATCTGTACCAGTGGAAGAAGCCCACTGCCAGCCTCCAGTGTTAGAAGACTCATCATAATCAATCAGCTTTTCTTCGAAATAACGTTCACCACTTCTCCAATCAATAAGGTAGTCTTTAGTAAGAAAGGAGGCAGTGATCATTCTGAGTCGATTATGCATCCATCCCTCTTGATTTAATTGTCTCATCCCAGCATCAACAATTGGAAAACCAGTTTCTCCCTTTTTCCAATTGTTTAATTTATCATTATCGTCATTCCATGGAATCCCTTGGTATTTTGATTGAAACTCACGCTCTCGAAATTCAGGAAATTCCTCATGAACCATTCCATAAAAATCCCGCCAGGCAAGTTCCTGGATAAACGTTTCTGCCCCTTTATTATCATTTTCTGCTACCATATGAAAAAGTGTTCGAACAGAAAGTGTGCCCGTTTTTAAGTATGGAGATAATTTGCTTGTCCCAACGAGTGAAGGAATATCACGATGATGATCATAATCCTTTAATCTTTCTTTCACAAAACGCCTTGCACGCTGATGGGCACTCTTTTCTCCAATCGCTTTCCATTCACGCTCACACTGTTCTAATATGTTGTTAAATTCTTTATCAGAATTAAGAGAATTACTGATCTCGAGAGCATAATTCTTAACTTTCTTTAAATCAATCTGGAGCACTTGTGGTTTCTTCAATGTGCGCCACTGCTTATAGTACGGTGTAAAGACTTTGTACATCGTAGTATCTTGTTTCCTTACATCTGGTGTGTCGTGTAAATAATAATCATGATAAAAATGAAATTCGATCTCTTTTTCCTTTAACCAATCACAAACTTCTTCATCACGACGCGCACCGTAACCTGCTTTGTCTTCATTAAAGAAGACGGCTTTCACATCTAAGGTGTCTGTTACTTTTTCAAATACATCAATCGGATGACCATAAACAATTTTGAAAGGGATATTTTCCTTTTGGCACCTATTTTGAAACTGTGCTACCGTTTGAAAAAAATAATCATGATGAAGATCAATGTTTTCCGTGAAATGTGGATCTAATTGAAAAATCCCCATCCATTTTGCATCGTTTTCTTCGCAATAGGAAATTGCCTTTTCAAGAGCAGTATGATCGTTTAAACGAAAATCCCGACGAAACCAGACAATAACGGTTTTACTCATATTCCTTCACCTCTTCTCTTATTTTAAGTCGAGTGAAGAGTTGTTGATAGTTTTAATGTGTTAGAAGAATGATTAGGTTTAAGGTTAATTCTTTGAGCATGATATATGAGGGCAATAAGTGGAAAGTAGTTAATAATCCCGCGATATTCCAGATAATTCGGCGATAGTTGAATTTATTCCGCGATTTTATATGATATTTCCGCGAATTTGAGATTAATTCCGCGAACGTCATGAATGAGGGCTTGGAGCTAGTGAAAACTCATCTAAAAACCATACAAAAAAAAGCGAGAAACCATTTGGTCTCTCGCCTTTCTTCTTTGCCCAGCGACGTCCTACTCTTGCAGGGGGAGATCCCCCAACTACCATCGGCGCTGAAGAGCTTAACTTCCGTGTTCGGCATGGGAACGGGTGTGACCTCTTCGCCATCGTCACTAGACTTTACAGGGTATTCCCTGAAAACTAGATAGCACGCACAACGTATTCCAATAATATCAAGTTTAGTGAGACAAGCTCACATCACTTTCGTTTTAGGTTAAGCCCTCGATCGATTAGTATTCGTCAGCTCCACGTGTTGCCACGCTTCCACCCCGAACCTATCTACCTCATCATCTCTAAGGGATCTTACCAGCTTAATGCTGTGGGAAATCTCATCTCGAGGGGGGCTTCATGCTTAGATGCTTTCAGCACTTATCCCTTCCACACGTAGCTACCCAGCTATGCTCCTGGCGGAACAACTGGTACACCAGCGGTGTGTCCATCCCGGTCCTCTCGTACTAAGGACAGCTCCTCTCAAATTTCCTGCGCCCGCGACGGATAGGGACCGAACTGTCTCACGACGTTCTGAACCCAGCTCGCGTACCGCTTTAATGGGCGAACAGCCCAACCCTTGGGACCTACTTCAGCCCCAGGATGCGATGAGCCGACATCGAGGTGCCAAACCTCCCCGTCGATGTGGACTCTTGGGGGAGATAAGCCTGTTATCCCCAGGGTAGCTTTTATCCGTTGAGCGATGGCCCTTCCATGCGGAACCACCGGATCACTAAGCCCGACTTTCGTCCCTGCTCGACTTGTAGGTCTCGCAGTCAAGCTCCCTTGTGCCTTTACACTCTGCGAATGATTTCCAACCATTCTGAGGGAACCTTTGGGCGCCTCCGTTACACTTTAGGAGGCGACCGCCCCAGTCAAACTGCCCACCTGACACTGTCTCCGCACCGGATCACGGTGCTGGGTTAGAATGTCAGTACAGCCAGGGTAGTATCCCACCGACGCCTCCATCGAACCTGGCGGTCCGACTTCTATGGCTCCTACCTATCCTGTACAAGCTGTACCAAAATCCAATATCAGGCTACAGTAAAGCTCCATGGGGTCTTTCCGTCCTGTCGCGGGTAACCTGCATCTTCACAGGTACTATAATTTCACCGGGTCTCTCGTTGAGACAGTATCCAAGTCGTTGCACCTTTCGTGCGGGTCGGAACTTACCCGACAAGGAATTTCGCTACCTTAGGACCGTTATAGTTACGGCCGCCGTTTACTGGGGCTTCGATTCAGAGCTTCTCCCGTAAGGGATAACCCCTCCTCTTAACCTTCCAGCACCGGGCAGGTGTCAGCCCCTATACTTCGCCTTACGGCTTTGCAGAGACCTGTGTTTTTGCTAAACAGTCGCTTGGATCTTTTCACTGCGGCTCCCCTGGGCTATTAACCCGAGGAAGCACCCCTTCTCCCGAAGTTACGGGGTCATTTTGCCGAGTTCCTTAACGAGAGTTCTCCCGATCGTCTTAGGATTCTCTCCTCGCCTACCTGTGTCGGTTTGCGGTACGGGCACCTCTTTCCTCACTAGAGGCTTTTCTTGGCAGCGTAGAATCAAGGACTTCGGTACTAAATTTCCCTCGCCATCACGACTCAGCCTTCACGGTGAACGGATTTACCTATTCACCAGCCTAATCGCTTGGACGCGCATTTCCAGCGGCGCGCTCTCCCTATCTTTCTGCGTCCCCCCGTCGTTCAAACGGAAAGGAGGTGGTACAGGAATATCAACCTGTTATCCATCGCCTACGCCTTTCGGCCTCGGCTTAGGTCCCGACTAACCCTGAGCGGACGAGCCTTCCTCAGGAAACCTTGGGCTTTCGACGGACAAGATTCTCACTTGTCTTTCGCTACTCATACCGGCATTCTCACTTCTAAGCGCTCCACCAGTCCTTTCGGTCTGACTTCACAGCCCTTAGAACGCTCTCCTACCATTGTCGTAAGACAATCCACAGCTTCGGTGATACGTTTAGCCCCGGTACATTTTCGGCGCAGCGTCACTCGACCAGTGAGCTATTACGCACTCTTTAAATGATGGCTGCTTCTAAGCCAACATCCTGGTTGTCTAAGCAACGCCACATCCTTTTCCACTTAACGTATACTTTGGGACCTTAGCTGGTGGTCTGGGCTGTTTCCCTCTCGACTACGGATCTTATCACTCGCAGTCTGACTCCCGCGGATAAATCGTTGGCATTCGGAGTTTGACTGGATTCGGTAATCCGGTAAGGACCCCTAGTCCAATCAGTGCTCTACCTCCAAGATTCTTGCCGCGAGGCTAGCCCTAAAGCTATTTCGGAGAGAACCAGCTATCTCCAGGTTCGATTGGCATTTCACCGCTACCCACACCTCATCCCCGCATTTTTCAACATGCGTGGGTTCGGGCCTCCATTCAGTGTTACCTGAACTTCACCCTGGACATGGGTAGATCACCTGGTTTCGGGTCTACGACCACGTACTATTTCGCCCTATTCAGACTCGCTTTCGCTGCGGCTCCGCCTTATCAGCTTAACCTTGCACGGGATCGTAACTCGCCGGTTCATTCTACAAAAGGCACGCTGTCACCCATTAACGGGCTCCAACTAGTTGTAGGCACACGGTTTCAGGTTCTCTTTCACTCCCCTTCCGGGGTGCTTTTCACCTTTCCCTCACGGTACTGGTTCACTATCGGTCACTAGAGAGTATTTAGCCTTGGAGATGGTCCTCCCAGATTCCGACGGGGTTTCACGTGTCCCGCCGTACTCAGGATCCGTCTCGGAGGGCAGCGGATTTTGACTACAGGATTGTTACCTTCTCTGATGGACCTTTCCAGGTCGCTTCGTCTATCCGTGCCTTTGTAACTCCAAAGAGACGTCCTACAACCCCAGAGGGCAAGCCCTCTGGTTTGGGCTGATTCCGTTTCGCTCGCCGCTACTCAGGAAATCGCATTTGCTTTCTCTTCCTCCGGGTAATGAGATGTTTCAGTTCCCCGGGTCTGCCTTCCATTCCCTATGTATTCAGAAATGGATACCATCCTATTAAAGATGGTGGGTTCCCCCATTCGGAAATCTCCGGATCAAAGCGTACTTACAGCTCCCCGAAGCATATCGGTGTTCGTCCCGTCCTTCTTAGGCTTCTAGTGCCAAGGCATCCACCGTGCGCCCTTAGTAGCTTAACCTTCGATTTGTTAGGCATTGCTGCCATAACGCATCAGTTATTACTAAGTTCTTGCATAAAAATAATTATTGGATGTCGTTGTTTATGCTATCTAGTTTTCAAGGAACAAGGCTACTACTTGAATCCACTTCTATGCTGCCTTGCACCGAGGAAGCCAACATCGTTAGCGTTACTCGAAGACGCAGGTGCACATCTGTTTCATCATATAAGCCACGTTTTGAAAGAAGTAATCATTCTTTCAAAACTAAACGAAACGCTCATGTAAGGTTGGTAACGTAAGTTACCTTCGTAATTCTCCATAGAAAGGAGGTGATCCAGCCGCACCTTCCGATACGGCTACCTTGTTACGACTTCACCCCAATCATTTGTCCCACCTTCGGCGGCTGGCTCCATAAAGGTTACCCACCGACTTCGGGTGTTACAAACTCTCGTGGTGTGACGGGCGGTGTGTACAAGGCCCGGGAACGTATTCACCGCGGCATGCTGATCCGCGATTACTAGCAATTCCGGCTTCATGCAGGCGAGTTGCAGCCTGCAATCCGAACTGAGAACGGCTTTATGGGATTTGCTTCACCTCGCGGTGTTGCTGCCCTTTGTACCGTCCATTGTAGCACGTGTGTAGCCCAGGTCATAAGGGCATGATGATTTGACGTCATCCCCACCTTCCTCCGGTTTGTCACCGGCAGTCACCTTAGAGTGCCAACTAAATGCTGGCAACTAAGATCAAGGGTTGCGCTCGTTGCGGGACTTAACCCAACATCTCACGACACGAGCTGACGACAACCATGCACCACCTGTCACTCTGTCCCCCGAAGGGGAACGTCCTGTCTCCAGGATTTTCAGAGGATGTCAAGACCTGGTAAGGTTCTTCGCGTTGCTTCGAATTAAACACATGCTCCACTGCTTGTGCGGGCCCCCGTCAATTCCTTTGAGTTTCAACCTTGCGGTCGTACTCCCCAGGCGGAGTGCTTAATGTGTTAACTTCAGCACTGAGGGTGGAACCCCCAACACCTAGCACTCATCGTTTACGGCGTGGACTACCAGGGTATCTAATCCTGTTTGCTCCCCACGCTTTCGCGCCTCAGCGTCAGTTACAGACCAGAGAGCCGCCTTCGCCACTGGTGTTCCTCCACATATCTACGCATTTCACCGCTACACGTGGAATTCCACTCTCCTCTTCTGCACTCAAGTCCTCCAGTTTCCAATGACCCTCCACGGTTGAGCCGTGGGCTTTCACATCAGACTTAAAAGACCGCCTGCGCGCGCTTTACGCCCAATAATTCCGGACAACGCTTGCCACCTACGTATTACCGCGGCTGCTGGCACGTAGTTAGCCGTGGCTTTCTGGTTAGGTACCGTCAAGGTACCGCCCTATTCGAACGGTACTTGTTCTTCCCTAACAACAGAGCTTTACGACCCGAAGGCCTTCGTCACTCACGCGGCGTTGCTCCGTCAGACTTTCGTCCATTGCGGAAGATTCCCTACTGCTGCCTCCCGTAGGAGTCTGGGCCGTGTCTCAGTCCCAGTGTGGCCGATCACCCTCTCAGGTCGGCTACGCATCGTCGCCTTGGTAAGCCATTACCTTACCAACTAGCTAATGCGCCGCGGCCCATCCTGCAGTGTTAGCTCAGAAAGCCAACTTTCAACATTGCACCATGCGGTGCGATGTATTACCCGGTATTAGCTCCGGTTTCCCGGAGTTATCCCAGTCTGCAGGGCAGGTTGCCCACGTGTTACTCACCCGTCCGCCGCTAAGATCAGGGAGCAAGCTCCCATCTCTTCGCTCGACTTGCATGTATTAGGCACGCCGCCAGCGTTCGTCCTGAGCCAGGATCAAACTCTCCGATAGAAAGCTTAATCTAGCTTTTAAAACAATTTTTGTTTCCGTAGAAACAACTACTTACATGGCGTTTCGTTCAGTTTTCAAAGATCGATTTAATTCTATTAATCTCGGTTCGTTTCTCCCGAGTGACAACTTCTATCTTACCAGCAATCTCTCATTTAGTCAATGTCTTTTTTAAAAACATTTTCGTATGTAAGTTGTTGCTAATGTTTCGAAGTGACAAGAACCATCTTACCATGGTGATATAATGTCGTCAATAGTTTTCGAGAATTATTTTCCTATCTTTTTAAAAGACCGGTTTACCTATTTACGTAACCGGTCTTTTTGCTATCTCTATTATCTTTACCATCTGATGCCCATTCATAAAAAAGTTAATCAGAAACCATTTTAACCTGTCAGTACTTCTTTCTTCAGGATATCTGATTTTTGGTGTTTTCTTAGAAGCAAAGATAAAGGCTAGTGTGAGGGGTCCTAGTTTCCCTACCATCATGATCACAATAATCGTGAGCTTCCCAATGCCATCTAGATTACCCGTTATCCCCATTGATAGTCCTACGGTACCAAACGCCGATACAACTTCAAACAAATTCGCTAGAAAAGGGGAGTCTTGCGTAAGTTCAAGAATGAAAACCCCTACTAGAACAACCCCTGTCGAGATAACCGTAATAGCAAGTGCTTTGATAATGACCGAAAAGGCTAGCGTCTTATGAAAGATCGTTACTTCATTCTTTCCTTTTAAGAAAGTGTTAACAGAAAGAAGCATAGCGATAAACGTCGTCAG